>NZ_JAJTWW010000014.1 GCF_021729135.1 Brevibacterium daeguense | reverse complement strand
ACACGCACCCGAACCGAGACCACGACGAAAGATCGAGGCTAATGACGGACTTGGCGCCCGCGCCCGAGCCAACGACCGGCGGGACGTCCACACGCACGCAGGAGCCGAGGCGGCGCGCTCACCTCCGAGAATGCTTTGCTAAAGTTAACTTATCGATCGATCACCAAGCGTTGCAGGATCATCACTGCGACGACGTGGCGAATCGATCCAGCAGGACCGGCCCCATTCGGTCGCTCACACCCGGCTCATCAAAGAGGATGTCGATACCTATGACACGTGCCCATCATCTGCGCAGTCCGCGAACCTGGCTCACGGCGCCGCTGGCGGTCGGAACCGCCCTCGTCGTCACCGCCTGCGGCGGTTCCGTCGGAGCAACCGGAGGGAACTCGGGTGCCGGCGACACCGCGGGCTTCG
Source organism: Brevibacterium daeguense (assembly GCF_021729135.1). Classification (GTDB taxonomy): domain Bacteria; phylum Actinomycetota; class Actinomycetes; order Actinomycetales; family Brevibacteriaceae; genus Brevibacterium; species Brevibacterium daeguense. The sequence continues at coordinate 132,478 of NZ_JAJTWW010000014.1, read as the reverse complement.
ACTACGGCGCCTCGCAGGAGGACGTCGACGCCGCGATCGCCGACCTCGACCCGGTCGAGCTCGTCTTCCAGGCGTCCTCCGCCTCGCCGGAGTCGGTGGTGGCCAAGTCGAATACCGCCTTCATCGAGGCGGTCGAGGAGCGCTCGGGCGGCAAGATCAAGCTCGACGTGGTGTGGGGGCAGGCGATCGCGGGCTATGCGGAGGTCGACGACGCGCTGGCCGACGGCCGCGTCGACATCTCCTACACCCAGCCGATGTACGACCCGTCCCACTACACCGCCTACGACAGCCTGATCGCGGTCTCCGGCGGGCTGCCGCAGTCGCCGATGGCCGGCGAGCTGATCTCCAACAGCGTCATCTCCGACATCGCCTTCCAGAGCGAGACGATGAAGTCCGAGTTCGAGGACCGCGGGCTCACCCGGCTGCTTCCCTCGACTGCCAACAACGGCTACTACTCGCTGTGCACGGAGCCGGGCACGGAGCTCGCCGACTACGACGGGCGGCAGGTGCGCATCGGCGCCTCGGCGCACGGCGAACTGGCGCAGGACCTGGGGGCGTCACCGGTGTCGCTGGAGTACGTCGAGACGTTCGAGGCACTGCAGCGCAACACCCTCGACTGCACGTTCACGCCGTTCAACGCCAGCATCCAGGGCAAGTTCCACGATGTGGCCCCGCACATCGGCTACGCCACCGATCAGGGCCTGCCGCGCGGCTGGGGCGCCTACGCGGCGGGCACGAAGTTCCAGTCGCTGCCGCTGCCGTACCAGCAGATCGTCTTCGATTCCCTCTACCAGGTCGTCGAGCAGGGGCTCGCCCTCGCCGTCGACACCAACGCCATGGTGATCGAGGAGGCGAAGGCCAAGGGCGGAGAGGTCGCGGAGTTCGGGCCGGAGGCCAAGGACGTGATCGCCACGAGCAACGAGGACCTCATGCAGCAGGTCGTCGAATCCGGCACCCTCGGCGACGACCTCGAAGGCCGGATGGCCGCGTCCCTGGAGAAGTGGACCGGCGTCGTCGAGGAGCTGGAGTACGTCGACGGCGGCGAGACCTCGGAGATGGACGAGTGGTACACCGAGGGCGAGGTCGACTTCGCCCCGATCAGCCAGCGGCTGTTCGAGGACGTCGTCGTCCCGCACCGGCCGGGAGCATGATCGGACTGGACTGAGACCCTGACGACACCGCCGAGGCCGGAGTTCCGGCCTCGGCGGTGCTTCCGTTGGTGGGCCTCGTTCCAGTCGGCGGCCTCGTGGAGCGCCCGGGTCCGGTGCTACCCTCGTCGTCAAGCCGGCCGGCGGGATCTGAGACTGCACTGCGCGGATCGAGCTGACCAGAGCGAATCGACAGGACCCGAGCGAGGAGCACACGGTGGACCGTCCGGAAGTGATCGTGTTCGACGTCAACGAGACCGTGTCCGACATGCGCCCGCTGGGTCGGGCCTTCACCGAGGCGGGTGTGCCGGGGCACCTGGCCCGCACGTGGTTCGCCGGAATTCTGCGCGACGGGTTCGCGGCCAGCGCCGCCGGGGACAATGTCGGCTTCGCCGAAATCGCCCGCGACAGCCTGGGGCGTCTGCTCGGGGAGAACGACCCCGCGGACCCGGGCGCGGCACTCGAGAGGATCATGGCGGTGTTCACGAACCTCGCCGTCCACCCGGACATCGTCCCCGGAGTCGAGGCGCTGGCCGAGTTGGCCGAGCAGGTGACGTTGAGCAACGGTCCCGCATCGGTGGCCGAAGGACTCCTCGGTTCCGCAGGCATCCGCCACCATTTCTCCCGCCTGCTCAGTGTCGAGGATGCTCCGGCCTGGAAGCCCCTGCGGTCCGCCTACGAATACGCGGCCGTCGAGTGCGGCAGGGACCCGTCCCGGATGATGCTCGTCGCGGTGCACCCCTGGGACATCCACGGGGCACAGCGAGCCGGGATGCAAACGGCATGGCTCAACCGGGATGGCGCGGCGTATCCCGGGTACTTCGCCGCGCCCGACATCCAGGTCCCGGATCTGCCGTCCCTGGCGGACCAGCTGCGGAGTGCGACCACCTGAGGCGGAGCCGGCCGGCCATCTGCGCGTGCGCCCCGAGGCGGAGTCTCGGATCAGCCCGGCTCACTTCACCGAGCCCACCACCTGCACCGGCTCCTCCATGCCGAGGGCGATCACCCAGGACGCCAGCGGGGCGAGCACCAGGGTGAGGATGGCCGCCTGCAGGCCGACCGCCTCGGCGATGAGGCCGACCAGCGGTGCGACCAGTCCGCCGATGCTCATCGCAAGCCCCAGCGTGACGCCGCTGGCGGTGCCGATCCGGCTGGGCAGGTAGTCCTGGCCGAGGGTCATGTGCAGCGAGAACGGGACATTGAGGCCCAGCCCGGCCGCCACGACGAACACGTAGACCGCCGGCCCAGGCACCAGGGCGACCCCGGCGAGCACCGGGATGGTGAGCAGGCACGCCCAGCGGACGGTGCGCACGCGCCCGAGGCGCCCCGCGAGCAGTCCGCCCAGCAGGGTTCCGGCCGCCCCGGCGGTGAACAGCAGCACCAGCGCGGCCTGTCCCGCGAGCTGCCCGGAGGCGTCCAGCCGCTGGGCCACCCACAGCGCCAGGAAGGTGTGCAGGGAGAACGTCGCGACGGACCGCAGGATGACGACCGAGGTCAGGCGGGCGAACTGGCCCCAGCGGTCGACGAGTGCCGCGCGCCCTGCCGCGGTCGCCGACACAGCGGGAGGCCCGAGGTGCCGTAGCAGGACTGCCAGCAGCAGGCCGACGAGGGCCGCCGGGATGAACAGCAGCGGGCTCCCGCCCAATCCCACCGCCGTCATCACGGGCGCGACGATGATCGGGCCGAGCGCGAAGCCGATGTTGCCGCCGAGGGAGAACCAGCTCATGCCGACGTGGCTGCCGGCCGAGGCGGAGCGGGCCAGGCGGGCTGCCTCGGGGTGGTAGGCGGCAACCCCGACTCCCGACAGGGCGATCGCCAGCCAGGTCCACAGGTAGGACTCGCTCAGGCCCGACAGCCCGATCCCCACTCCGGCGACGGTCAGTCCTGCGGGGACGAGCCACGGCATGGGCCTCCGGTCCGTGAGGATTCCGAACAGGGGCTGCACGACCGAGGACAGCAGCGTTGCCGCAAGCGTGATCCCGGCCGCGGCGACGTACCCGTAGTGGCGTTCGGCGACGAAGAACGGCACGAGCGCCGGGACGGCTCCCTGGTAGAAGTCGTCGACGACGTGGCTGAGGATGAGGAGTCGCAGCCGCCAGCGGCCGGGTGTGGTGGGGGCCATACTCCAAGAATGCCTGATCTGCTCTGCTGGGCCAGAACAAGACCTGTGGAGCCCTGCCTGGGCCGCTTCATCGTGTCGAGTCCGTGGCGACCGATAGTCTCAGAGCTCCACCCCAGAATGGAGGAGTGAAGCCTGTGACCTCGACCGTCCCTGCCCCTGCGGACACCCCTGATCTGCGCAAGCGGCGCGGGGCATTCTTCACCCCTGCTCCCATCACCGAATTCCTGTCCGCGTGGGCGATCCGCTCGGCCGAGGACCGGGTGATGGAGCCGTCCGCGGGCGATGCGGCGTTCCTGGTCGCAGCCGTTCGGCGCTTGCGGGAGCTCAGCGGGGACCCGGGTTTCGCACCGCAGGTCGACGGGGTCGAGATCCATGCCCACAGCGCGCAGCTCGGCCGCACCCGGGTCGAAGAGGCGGGTGGGTCCGCCCGGATCAGCGTCCGGGACTTCTTCCTTGTACCCCCGTCCGGCACGTACGACGCCGTCATCGGCAACCCGCCCTACATCCGTTACCAGGACTTCTCCGGCGAGGCCCGCACTCTTGCCCGCGCGGCCGCCCTGCGGGCAGGAGTGACGCTGACCGGACTGGCCTCGAGCTGGGCGGCATTCACCGTGCATTCCGCGCTGTTCCTCAGAGAGGGAGGCCGGCTCGGGCTGGTGCTCCCGGCGGAGCTCCTCAGCGTCAACTACGCCGCTCCCGTCAGGCGGTTCCTCTTCGACAGCTTCCGGACCGTGGAGCTGGTCCTCTTCGAGGAGCAGGTCTTCCCGGAGGCCGAGGCGGATGTCGTCCTGCTGCTCGCCGACGGGTACCGGCAGGGTCCCGCCGTGCACGCGACGTTCCGGCAGTCGCGCAATGCCGGGCAGCTCGCAGAACTCGCCGATGAGGGGCTGAGCTGGACGCCGGACTCTCCGGAAGGCAAGTGGACCGGCAGTCTGATCGGCGGCGACGTGGCGGATGCGGTGCGCACCCTGGCGTCCTCGGGAACTTTCGCGCCCCTGCAGACGTGGGGAGAGACGACCCTGGGCATCGTCACCGGGAACAACAAGTACTTCACGCTCTCCCCCGCGCGAGTCCGGCAGCTGGGTCTGCGCCGCAGCGAGCTGCTCAGGCTTTCACCGCCGGGGAGCGCGCACCTGCGCGGGCTGTCCCTGACGAAGAGCGATCTCTCCCGGCTGGGCTCGCAGGGCCGGTCGACCTACCTGTTCTATCCGCCGGACCGGCCGTCGGCAGAGGCGCTGGCATACATCCGTGACGGTGAGCGCACCGGAGTGGACTCGGCGTACAAGTGCCGGGTGCGGAAGACCTGGTATCGGGTGCCGATCGTGCCGCCGGCCGACCTGCTGCTGACGTACATGAACGCGGACACTCCTCGCCTCACGAGCAACCTGGCAGGAGTCCATCACCTCAACTCGGTCCACGGTGTCTATCTCCGCGCTGACCACCGTGAGCTGGGCCGGGATGTGCTTCCGGTGGCGAGTCTCAACTCGGTGACGCTCCTCAACGCGGAGATGGTGGGACGCGCCTATGGCGGGGGAATCCTCAAGATCGAGCCCAAGGAGGCGGACCAATGGCTCCTGCCGTCACCGGGGTTGGTCGCCTCCCTCGCTCAGGAGCTGCACGCGGTCAAGGATCAGGTGGCACGGCTGCTCCGGCAGGGCCGCGTGCTCGACGCGGTGCACGTCGTTGATTCGATCATGTTCACGGCAGACGAGTTCCAGGCGGATTCGGGCTTCGCTTCAGATTCGGGCTCTGCAGATGCGGGCCTCACCCCTGACCAGCTGCACGGGGTGCGGCAGGCGCACGCGGCCCTGTCGGAGCGGCGGCGCGTCAGGGGTGCCAGTGGCCGCTGAACCCAGCACGAAGACCCGGGCATGGTCGATCTTCGATCGCATCGTCGCCGAGGCCGCACCGGGCGGCGAGCACTCCAACCCGTGGCGCGCCTCTGCAGACGGCCGTCCGCATTACGAGCCGGACTTCGCGGTGCTGGAGAAGCTCCTCGGCGTCCCGCTGCACCTGGACGCCAATACCCAGAGCGGGGTGCCGGCACTCTCCCTGGACGTCTGGCTCAGCTACGAACTCCGGCGGGCAGGTTTCGATCCCGACGCCACCTGGCCGCGCCCCACACACCCGCGCATCCTCCCCGGTCCCGTCGCCAAGCTGCTCCAGGACCTCCCGGCGGACCTGCGGCGACAGGTCTCGGACCGGCTGACCCGGAAGGCGGCGATTCCCGGGGTCACCTCGGCGAGTGCGAACATCCTCGGGAAGAACTACCTCAAGCAGGTCGACGTGATCATGACGGACTGGGCGACCGGGCCGGAGCTGCTGATCTCGACCAAGCGCATGGACTCCTCGTACGGGAAGAACGCCGCAAATCGCGTCGAGGAATCCTACGGCGACGCGAAGAACCTCCGCCTGCGGCATCCGCTCGCGGCCCTCGGCTTCGTCTTCGGGTTGCGCTCGGACATCCTGCAATCGGAGCCGGACACCGCGGAGTGGCTGATCGACCTGCTGGGGAAGCTCGGGGAGGAAGAGGACGCCTACCACGCGACCTGCCTGGTGATGATCGAATACGGCGACGACGCCTTCGGTGACAGCGCTCAGCCCGGCGGAGATGCGGCCGGCGCCGGTCCCCCGGCAGCTGCCGGAGAAGCGTTCATCGACACTCCGCCCTCTGCTGCCGAAGAGTCGATGGATGCTTCGCCGTCGTCTGACGGTGAAGCATTGCTGGACGAGCCCCCGCCGCTGCCCGGAATCGACCGACCCGGAGATGAGGACGCGACGGGTTCCATGGCAGAAGCATCCGTGAGCACCGCGATGCTTCCACGGGTGCGGGTCCAGCACGAATCGATTCCGCAGGAGCTCTCGCCCGCGCGCTTCCTCCGGCTGATGGTGAACAGAGTCCTCGATACGACGCCGGTATCCATGCACCGGGAGGCCCGACGACGGCGGCGGGAGGCTCTCGCGGCGTCGCAGCCGGGCACCTCGCATTCGGCCCGGGCCCACCCCGGCGATCTTGGAGTGGCGCGGGGCGAAGCGGGAAGGTGACGGCGGTCTGAGCTGCGGCGCTCAGGCCGCGCAGCTGCCGCCGGACTCCCGCTCCCGGGCGAGCAGCCCAGCGAGCAGCTTCACCGAGCAGGCTCAGCGTGCCGGCGTGAACCTTGGCAGCGCAGCCTCGCCCGCGGTCCGGTGGAACACCACCGACACGGGAAGCCCGATCCGCAGCTCGTCCTCGTCGACGTCGACGATGTTCGTCATCATGCGCACGCCCTCGTCGAGCTCCACATAGGCGAGAACATAAGGTTCCGCGCCCCGGTAGTCGCCCAGGCCGCCTCGGCGGACGATCGAATAGCTGTAGACGGTGCCGGTGCCCGCTGCCGGGACCCATTCGACGTCGAGGTGGCCGCAGTGCGGGCAGAATCCGCGCGGGTACCACGCGTATTCGCGGCAGGACAGGCACCGCGAGAGGAGCAGGGTGCCCTCGGTGGTCGCCGTCCAGAAAGTCTGGGTCTCGACGCTGATCGGCGGGGTGGGTGCCGGCAGGTCGCTGCCAATGCGCGCGGCGCTCGTGGTGTTCTCGGTCATCATGCCTCCCGTCCGAGGATCAGTGTCGCGCTTCCCATGCGCGTGCCGAGCGAGCCGCCGGTGCCGTGGGCGAGTGCGATCTCGCAGTCGGGCACCTGCACAGCCGGGTGCGCTTCGCCGCGCAGCTGGCGCACGGCCTCGAGAATCTTGGTCATGCCGCCGCGGTTGGCGGGGTGGTTGTTGCACAGCCCACCGCCGTCGGTGTTGAACGGCAGGCCGCCATCGGGAGCGCGCAGTGCGCCCGATGCGACGAACGCGCCTCCCTGCCCCTTGGGGCAGAAGCCGAGGTCCTCGATCGTCTCGACCACGGTGATGGTGAAGGAGTCGTAGATCGAGGCGTAGTCGATGTCGGCGTGGGTGACGCCCGCCTCGGCGAATGCCGGGGGACCCGACCACACGGCACCGGTGTGGGTGAGGTCGATGCGGCCGGCGGCGGCGGTCTTGGGCGCTTCGCCGTGGCCGAGCACCGCGACGGAGTGGCGGTCCAGGCGCTTGGCGACCTCGGGGCTGACCACGACGACCGCGCCGCCGCCGTCGGTGATGACGCAGCAGTCGAGGCGGTGGAGGGGGTCGGCGATGAGCGGGGAGTTGATGACGTCCTCGACGGTCACCACCTTGCGCAGCAGCGCGTTCGGGTTGTAATGCGCGTGCATGGAGGCGGCGACCTTGACCTCGGCGAGCTGCTCGCTGGTCGTGCCGAACTCGTGTATGTGCCGCTGCGCGGCGAGCGCATACATCGACGGGGTCGAGGTGCCGAAGACGTTCTCGAACCCGAACTCGGGAGCGCGGTCGTTGACCGCCGTGGGAACCGTGCCGGACACCGGCAGGCCGGCCAGGGTCACGAGCGCGACCGAGCACTTGCCGGCCGCGATCGCTGCGGCGGCGTGGCCGATGTGGGCGACATAGGACGAGCCGCCGATGTCGGTGGAGTCGACGTAGCTCAGCGACAGGCCCATGTAGTCGGCCATCGACAGCGGCCCGAAGCCGGGAGCGTCACCGGCACAGAAGTAGCCGTCCACGTCGCTGAAGCTCAGGCCTGCGTCGGCGAGCGCGCCGGCGGCGACCTCCGCGTGCACCTGCTGGACGGACTTGTCGGGGATCTTGCGCAAGGGGTGCTCGTAGGCACCCGCGATGAGCGCCTTGCCGCGGATCGTCAACGCTGACTCCTGAGTGATTGTTCGTTTAGTTCGTCCCAGGATAGCGCGAACCGCTCCGCAGAGCATTAGGAATGACCGAACGTTCAATTATGAGCGGCTTTAGGGCAGGATGGAGGAGTCGCTGAAACAGCTGCCACAACAACGATGAAGGACGTGAAGACGATGAGGTCGCACGAGGACATCCAGGCGGAGCTCACTGCTCCCGGAGCACCATTCGAGATGGTCGAGATCGAGGCCAGGGGCAGGCATGTGCGCGCCTGGAAGAACGCCCCGCCGAGCCTGCGCGACATGGTCGAGGCGTCGCGCGAGTTCGCCGACCGGGACTTCCTCGTCTACGGCGACGAGCGGATGACCTACGGCGAGCACTACCGGCGCGTGGCGGGCCTGACCCGCGAGCTCATCGACGAGTACGGGATCGCCAAGGGCGACCGGGTGGCGATCGCGATGCGGAACTACCCGGAATGGTCGGTCGCCTTCTTCGCCGCCGCCTGCGCGGGAGCCATCGTGGTTCCGCTCAACGCCTGGTGGACGGCCAGTGAGCTGAGCTTCGGCCTGCGCGACTCCGGCTCGAAGCTGCTCATCGCCGATCAGGAGCGGGCCGACAACCTGACCGACGTACTCCCCGAGTTGGGACTCCCCCTGCTCATCGCGCGTCCCGAGCAGCCCCTGCCTGCGGGTGCCCGCGACATCAACGACGTCCCTGCCGCGGACGAGCTCCCGCCCGTCGAGCTGGAACCGGAGGACGACGCCACGATCTTCTACACCTCGGGCACGACCGGGACGCCCAAGGGGGCGTTCGGCACCCATCGCAACATCTGCGGCAACGTCACCAGCGTGGGCTACTCCGCCGCGCGCGACCTGCTGCGGCGGGACTGGACCCTCGAGCAGATCGCGGCCGTGGCGGGGGAACCCGCCACCGGGCTCGTCGCGGTGCCGCTGTTCCACGGGACCGGCTGCCATTCGGTGCTGCTCGCCTCCTTTCAGCGCGGAATCACACTGGTCCTCATGTACAAGTGGGATCCGGGCGTCGCCCTCGAACTCATCGAGAAGGAGCGGGTCAATCAGCTCACCGGGGTGCCGACGATGGTCGCCCAGTTGCTCGCCCACCCGGACTTCGCCCGGCGGGATCTCAGCAGCCTGACCACGCTCGGGTCCGGCGGCGCCTCGGCCCCGCCCGCACTCGTCGCCCGCGCGGCTTCGAGCCTGCCCGCGGCAACGGTGGGCAACGGCTACGGGCTCACCGAGACCTCGTCGATGACCACGGCCAACCGCGGCCCCGACTACATCGCCAAGCCGGACAGTGTCGGGCTGCCGGTGGCGATCTGCGACGTCGAGGTCATCGATCCGGTCAGCGGCGAGAGCCTGCCGACCGGCGAGGTGGGCGAGCTGAAGATCCGCGGCGCCAACGTGGTCACCGGCTACTGGAACCGACCCGACGCGACGGCGGACGCGATCGTCGACGGGTGGCTGCACTCCGGTGACCTCGCCCGGATCGACGAGGAGGGCTTCGTCTACATCGTCGACCGTGCCAAGGACATGATCATCCGCGGTGGCGAGAACATCTACTCCGCCGAGGTGGAGGCCGCGATCCATCAGCATCCCGAGGTCGCCGACTGCGCGGTGATCGGCCTGCCGCACGAACTGCTCGGCGAAGAGGTCGGTGCCGTTGTGCAGCTGGCCGAGGGGTCGAACCTGACGGCGGATGAGCTCCGGGAGTTCCTGGCCGCGCGGATCGCGAAGTTCAAGATCCCCGCGCACATCCACATGCAGGGCAAGGAACTGCCGCGCAACGCCGCCGGCAAGATCCTCAAGCGCGACGTCAAGTCCGAGCTCGGCAGCGCGGTGGCCGCCGGGAACTGAGCTGACGCACTGACCCACACCGAGGCGGCGGGCGCCGAACAGTGCCCGTCGCCTCGGTCGTGGGGAAACACCACTCGGTACAGGCTGGAGACGGTGCATCCCCGATCAGCGCGCCCGGCCGCGGGCGGTCGACAGGGTCATGCTGGGAGTCTCGCGGAACTGTTTCTTGTAGGCCCCAGAAAACCGGCCCAGGTGCGTGAAGCCCCATCGGTACGCGGCGGCGCTGACAGTGGCTTCACCGTCAGGACGTTGGAGTTCATCTCGCACCTTGTGCAGGCGCTGCTGACGGATGAATTCCCTCGGGGTCATGTCCAGCTGCTCCCGGAACATCGTGTAAACGGTTCTGATACTTCTCCCTGAAACGACAGCCAGGTCTTCGATGGAAATGTCGTGGCGAAGATGCTGTTCGATGTATTCGAGGAGTAGACGCAGCTCACTCCCGAGGTGCCGACCAGTTGCAGCGGCGAGTTCATCGCGAAAATTGTGGCGGGCAGCGAATAGCAGCTGCGTCATGACGAGATCTTCCCAGGAACGCCTGGCAATGTTCAGGTGAGGCATATTCTTCAACCGGTCCAGGTCCTCAGCGAAGTTGTCGGCGGTGGCGAGCAAGCTGTGGCCGGCTTCAGTAGTGAGGTCCAGCCCGAGCTCGAAGCGAATAGGTTCGCCGGTCTGATAACCGAGCAGCTTCGCGAGGTGGCCTTCAAGTCGCCGTCTGGAGAACCGGAGGATGACTTGCTCGGCGTCATCGGACCACTTCACGCGGGACGCGAGATGCGGCAGCAGCACCACTCCACTGGCCCCACCTGACGATTGAGTGGTCTGCCTGTCTTCACGACGGGCCTCGGTGAATCCTCGTGTCGTGAGATTGACGTGGTAGAAGTCTTCGCACGGCGGCATCTGCAGAACTGTGAGCGTTGAGTAGGTGAGGTAACCGACCGTCACATCGATGTCCTCGAACGCATTCAGGGTCATTGACATCGGAGCACGCCCGACTTGCGTCAGGAGATTGGGAAGATATGTGTCCGCGACTGCTTCCCGCGCGCGATCCAGATCTCCGGTCTTCACTAGTGGGTATGCTTTCAGCTTCTCCATGCCATGCCTCCATTGGCCAGCGCATGACTTTGAATGGTAGTGGGCGGCGGCCGCTCTGCCCAGTGCGGAGAGGACTGCACAGGAGGCGATCACAACCAAATCTCCCTTGTCCTCGCGGTTGGCGAACTTGCACAAACCGGACTGGCTCCCGCACTCCGCGGATAGTCCGAGAGGTCGTGTGTTCCTATTCTGGCTACGCCAGCAGACACAGACGTCGCGCTGGGACAGCGGTGACTAAGGAGACACGATGAATACGATTCTCGGTCTTGGCGAGACCGTCGACGAAGCACAGGAGCGCCTGAACTCCGATCAGGAGTTTCGACTCAAAGCTCGCAAGTGGGAGGGACGGTTCAAGATCGTTCACGGGGAAACCGTGGCCGTCTTTCAGATGCATGAAGGGGCAGTCGAGCGCATCGAGCTGAATCCCAGCCTCTTCACGCACTCCGATTTCCAGATCACAGCCTCGGAAGCTGAATGGGAGAAACTTCTACAGGAGACTCCTGAGCCGTTCTACCAGGATATTTACTCCGCGTGGTTGCACCACGGGTTTTCCGTCGATGGAGACTTGGAGCAGTTTTTTGCATTCCATATGGCGCTTCGCCGCCTTCAGCAGATCCTCCGGACCGGAAAGTAGCCAAGGGAGGCGATCGACATGAGCAGAATCAGCGAAATCACCGGCAAGTACGTCTACGTGGAAGTCGACGGTATTGAGTATCGCGTCTATTTCGAGGAGAACGGCAGCGGAATACCTCTGGTGTGCCAGCACACCGCGGGCAGCGACGGTCGACAGTATCGGCACATCCTCGACGACCCTGATATCACCAAGAACTTCCGCGTCATCGCCTACGACCTGCCCTACCACGGCAAGTCGCTGCCGCCCGAGGGCAAGAAGTGGTGGCAGGAGGAATACAAACTCACTGACGTCTTCTTCAGGGAGTTCGTCATCAAGCTGACAGAGGCTCTCGAGCTCGAAGACCCGGTATTCATGGGGTGCTCGATGGGCGGGCATCTGGCCGCGGATCTGGCGCTGAACCACCCTGATCACTTCAAGGCGTGCATCGCTCTGGAGGGTGCCCTGGAGAGCCACGACATCCAGGACATCATGCCCTGGTGGAACCACCCTCGTCTCAGCAACGACTCCAAGCCGAGCCTGATGTACACCATGATGGCTCCGCAAAGTCCTGAACAGCGGAAGAACGAGACCATCTGGATGTACAGTCAGGGCGCTCCGCCAGTCTTCTTCGGCGACCTCAACTACTACGGCGTTGACTACGACACCACGGAAACCGCAAAGAACATCGACACGAGCAAGGTCGCGCTCCATGTTCTCAGTGGTACCTATGACTGGTCGGCCACGCCGGAGAAGTGCGAGGCGCTCCACAAGGAGGTCGAAGGTTCGACGTACACCCTGATGGAGGAAGTCGGGCATTTTCCCATGTCGGAGAACCCGGAGAAATTCAAGACCTATTTGATGCCGGTGCTGGAGAAGGTGCTCAGCGACTAGGAATCGAATCAGCTCAAGCTGGAGGTGGCGGGACCGAGCAGTCTCCTGTCACCTCCAGCTTGCACTAGTCGAGATCGTCACGAGCGGGCGAGCCGACCGGCCGCGGGCCGGCCGCGAAGCGGTGAGATCCAGGACGCCGAGGCGGCGGGCGCCGAACAGCACCCGCCGCCTTCCCTCACACTTAGTAGTTGAACTTTCAACTGCATCGGTCTAAGCTGGGCTCATATCGCTTGGACCCCAGCAGCCGGACCGCCGGATGACGCGAGCCGAGACACGTCGAGCGATCGCCGATGAGAGGACACGAACCGATGCCCGACTTCACGATGTCGAATACGCCGCCCGCGGACGAAACAGTCATCAACCCCGCCGCATCCATGGACGCTGTCACCCTCCGGGTGGGTGACCTGGAGACGATCAGCGCCTACTACTCCGATGCCTTCGCCCTCGAACCGCTGGAGGAGCGCAGCGCCGGCCGTGAGGTCAGCCGCGTGCTCGGCCGCGGCATCACGCCCATGGTGCGCCTCATCCACACCCCGGGCCTGCCCCCGGTGAACCCTCGACAGGCCGGACTGTTCCACACCGCCTTCCTCTTCGACGACCAGGAGAGCCTCGCCGCGACCGTGCTGCGCGCCGCCCAGAACCCGCTGAGCCGGTTCGTCGGCTCCAGCGACCACGGGGTATCCGAGGCGTTCTACTTCACCGACCCCGAGGGCAACGGGATCGAGCTGTACACGGACCGGCCCCGCGAGAAGTGGGACCGGCAGCGCGGACAGATCATGATGACCACGGTCCACCTCGACCCCAATGCCTATCTGCGCACGCACATCACACCGGAGTCCCTCGCAGCCGGACCGGGCCGGGCGGGCCGCGTGGGCCACGTCCACCTCCAGGTCGGCGATCTCACCACCGCCGAGGACTTCTACGTCGGCGCGATCGGCTTCGAGACCACGCTGCGCGAGTACACCGGCGCCCTGTTCACCTCGGCCGGCGGATACCACCACCACGTCGCCATGAACACCTGGAACAGCGCCGGCGCCGGCCCGCGCGCGGCGGGCCTGGGCCTGGGGAACGTCGCCGTGACGGTGCCGGGGCGGGACGACCTCGACGCCCTGGCCGCCCGGCTCACCGCCCGCAAGGTCCAGTTCGCCGACGACGGCCGCGCCATCACCGCGTCCGATCCGTGGGGCACCCGGGTCACCGTGTCGCTGCCCGTGACCACCGCCGAGGAGCTGCTGACACTGTGAGCTCCTTGACTTCCGTGACCTCCGGCCGCCCGACCGGCCCTGTCATCGCGCTGTTCCTCCACGGCTTCGGCTCGAACGAGCACGACCTGACCGGCCTCGCGCCGGTGCTGCCCGACGGGGTGGAGTGGGCGTCGCTGCGCGCCCCGTTCGACGCCGGCAATGGCGGCGCCGCCTGGTTCCCCATCACCACGCCCGGCCTGCCGGACGCCGCGCCAGTGGAAGCGGCGACCGCGCAGATCTGGGCCTGGGTCGACTCGCAGCTGGCCCCTGAAACCCGGGTCGTTCCCGTCGGCTTCTCCCAGGGCGGGCTGATGGCCAGCCAGCTGCTCCGCACCCGCCCGGACCGCGTTGCCGGCACGGCGGTCCTCAGCGGGTTCGTGCTGCAGCATCCGCAGCCGGCCGATGCCGAGCTCGAAGACCTCCGGCCGCAGGTGTTCTGGGGCCGCGGCGACGCCGACCGGGTGATCAGTCCAGCCGCCGTCCAGCGGACCGCTGCCTGGCTGCCCGCCCATTCGACCCTGACGTCGCGCGTGTACCCGGGCCTGGCGCACGGGATCAGCGCCGAGGAGGCCGGCGACCTCGCCGCCTTCCTCCGCACCGCGTTGGATACCGAGGTGCCGGCGTGACCGACACCGCCTCGGCCTCGACGCCCGAACGCCAGCCGGCCGGCACCGCCGCCGGCCCGTTCGAGATCGGCATCTTCACCTTCGGCGAGCTCACCCGCAGCGTCGACGGTGCCCTCGTCCCACCGGAGAAGCGGCTGGCCGATGTCCTCGAGTGGGCCCGCGTGGCCGACCAGAGCGGCCTCGACGTGTTCGGCGTCGGCGAGCACCACCGCCCCGATTTCGCGATCTCCTCGCCCCAGCTCCTGCTCTCCGCCGCCGCGGTGCAGACCGAGCGGATCAGGCTGACCAGCACCGTCACGGTGCTGTCGAGCTCCGACCCGGTGCGGATCCACGAGGACTTCGCCATGGTCGACCTGCTCAGCCACGGGCGCGCGGAGCTGACCGCCGGCCGCGGTGCCTACACGGAGTCCTTCCCGCTGTTCGGCCAGGACCTCTCCCGATACGACGAGTACTTCGACGATCGCCTCGACCTGCTGCGCAAGATCCGCGAGCAGAACCCGGTGACCTGGCAGGGCAGCACCCGCGAACCGCTCGATGCGGCGGGCGTCTGGCCGCGCCCGCTGCAGGAGAAGCTGCCCGTCTGGATCGCCGTGGGTGGCACGCCCGCCTCGGTGGTGCGCGCCGGCCGGTTGGGCCTGCCGACCTACTTCGCCATCCTCGGCGCACCCGAACGCTTCCAGCGGCTCGCGCAGCTGTATCGCGCGTCCGCCGCCGAGGCGGGGGTCCAGCCGGACCGCCTGGGCGTTACCTCGCACTTCTACGTGGCCGAGACCTCCCAGCAGGCACGCGACACGTTCTACCCGTACTACGCGTCCTACATCGGCCAGAACATGCCGCAGGCCGGTCACCTCGACCGGGCGAGCTTCGATGCATGGGGCAGTGCCCGAGGCGCCCTGTTCGTGGGCAGTCCGGCCGAGATCGTCGAGAAGATCCTCTGGGAGCACGAGATGTTCGGGCACTCCCGCTTCCTCGCCCAGGTCGGCCTGGGCGGACTCCCCCAGGCGGAGACGCTGCGGTCGATCGAGCTGCTCGCGACCGAGGTGCTGCCGCAAGTGCGCAAGGCACTGGCGGGCCGGTAGCGGAAGCCGGCGCCGCCTCGGTCCCGGATCGAAGACGGCGCCACGGGAGCCTCCGTCGCGGGTCGAGCACGCCTCCGCAGGAGCGTCACTCCCGGATCTGGACGCGCCACCTGTCGATGTCGGACTGCTCAGCACCGTGCTCGCGCAGCCAGCCGGTGACCCCACCCGGCGCGGAGAGGAACCGGTCGAGGACGAACTCGATGGCCTCCTGCGGGGTGAGCAGCCACTCCTCGGCGATGGTCACCTCCTTGCCCTTGACGGTCCAGCGGTTCCGCAGCGACGTCATGTTGGCGGCTGTGGCCAGGTAGTCCGCGATCACCGCGTCGGGGTCGACGTCGGCGGCCAGCAGCAGTGCCGCGACCGTGATCCCCGTCCGGTCCTTGCCCGCGGCGCAATGCACCAGCAGGGGCGCCTCGGCCTGCGCGGCCACTCCCACCACCGCCGCGACCCGGTGGGGAACGGCCTCGAGGATGTTGCGGTAGAGCTCGACCAGGTCGGGGGCGTCGCGGGAGATCGGAGCGGCGGCGTCGTAGAGCGGCCAGTGGTGGAGGACCGAACCTTCGGCCCACTCATGGCCGACGGCGTCGCGCTCCGCCTGCGCCCGGAGGTCGAGCACGGCCGCCGGCGGCCAGACGTCGACAGTCGCGGGGTCCTCGTCGTCCGGGTAGGGCGCGTCGCTGCGGTAGAGGACACCGTGCCGGGTTCGCGTCCCGTCGATGGTCGGCAGGCCGCCGAGGTCGCGCAGGTTCACCAGGCCCGAGGTGGTCGCGCTGCCCGCGAGGCGTTCGTGGAGATGTTGGTTGAGATCAGTCATGACAGCATCCTTCCGTGGTGCAGACAGTCGCGTCCAGGGCCGGTCCGGTTCCCGAACCAGTGCCCAGTGGGGGTCAGACGATCGCGCTCAGCCCGCCGTCGATGATCAGCGAGCCGCCGGTCATGTACGACGAGGCGGGGCTGGCGAGGAACAGCAGGGCGGAGTCGAGCTCGTGCTGCTCCCCGAAGCGGCCGAGGATCGAGT
This sequence comes from Brevibacterium daeguense, assembly GCF_021729135.1. Lineage (GTDB taxonomy): Bacteria > Actinomycetota > Actinomycetes > Actinomycetales > Brevibacteriaceae > Brevibacterium > Brevibacterium daeguense. The sequence continues at coordinate 116,046 of NZ_JAJTWW010000014.1, read as the reverse complement.
TGTCGGCGACCATCTCCTGCAGCAGATCGGCGCCGTCGGCGAGGGTCATCTCGCTCTCGAAGTAGCCGGGGCACAGCGCGTTGACGCGGATTCCCTTGCGTGCGGACCACTGCTGGGCCAGGTCGCGGGTGAGCCCGAGGACGCCGGCCTTGCTCGCCGCGTAGTGCGCCTGCGGGTAGCGGGAGGACGCATGGCCGTGAACGCTGGAGATGTTGACGATGGACGAACCCTCCGGCATGTGCGGGGCGCAGGCACGTGCCATCCAGTAGCTGCCGTTGAGGTTGACGTCGATGACGTTCCGGAAGACCTCCGGGTCCTCCCGCAGCGCCACCCCGGCAGGGCCCATCCCGGCGTTGTTCACGAGCACGTCGATCCTGCCGAACTCCTCGACGGCCGCGGCGGCGAGCGCCTCGCAGTCGGACTGCTCGACCACGTCGGTGCGCTTGGTCAGCACCTGAGTTCCGCCGGCGCGCAGCTCCTCGGCGAGCCCGTTGAGCCGGTCCTCGCGCCGGGCTGCGAGAACCAGCGTGGCTCCGGCGGCTGCAGTGGCACGCGCGAATCCGGCGCCCAGGCCGGAGCTGGCGCCGGTGATGACGACGACCTTGTCGTCGAGTCGGAAGCGGTCGAGGGGATTGCGAGTCATGAGTGGTCCTGTTCGTCGGTGAGCGGGGATCCCGCGTTCAGTATGCATGTGAGGCAAACGCCGACGGCGTCGGGGTCACCGGGCGCGAGGCGGAACTCACTCCCCCGTGTAGTGGGGCTCCCGCTTCTCCAGGAACGCCGCGACGGATTCCTTGTGATCGCGCGTCCCCTTGAGGTCGCGGATCGCGGCGGAGAACCAGCGGCCGAACTCCTCGTACTCCCGCTTCTCCCCCGCCAGCCGCAGTCCGGCTTTGGTACGGCGGACTGCCAGCGGCGGATTGGCCGCAATGGATCCGGCGAGCGCCCGGGCGGAGTCGAGCAGCGCCTCGGGCTCCACGACGTCGAGCACGAGCCCGATCCGCTGCGCCTCCGCGGCGTCGATGATGTCGCCGGTGAGCAGCAGGCGCATCGCCTGCTGCCGGCCGACGATGCTCTCCAGCCGGGTCATCCCGCCGACATCGGGGACCAGGCCGCGTTTGACGAAGATCTCGCCGAACCGGGCACGGGCCGAGGCGATGCGCAGGTCGGCCAGCAGGCACAGTTCCATGCCCCACCCGACGGCGGCGCCGTTGACGGCGGCGATGATCGGGACGTCAGCCTCGAGCAGGGCCTTGCCCAGTGGCGTCATGTCGGCGTACTTGCGGGGCGCCTCCGTCCCCATCATGACTTCCTGCAGATCGTCCCCGGAGCAGAACGAGCGACCGGCGCCGGTGATGATCAGCGCCCGGGCGGTCGTGGTGCGGACGACCTCCTCGATCTCGTCGTAGGTGGTGAACCGCAGCGCGTTGTGCTTCTCCGGGCGGTTGATCGTGAGGACCCCGACGTGGTCGGACTCCTCGTAGGTGATGTCCTGATACACGGCTTCCTTGATCTCAGACATGGGTTCCGCCCGCCGGCTGCTGCGATCCGACCGGGAACACCGGCGGCGCGTACCGGGGTGCGCGCTTCTCCACGAAGGAGGCGACTCCCTCGCGGTGGTCGTCGGAGGCGAAGCAGGCGGCCATCGCCGCGTCGTGGCGGCTCAGGTGGGACTGGGAGTCGAGCAGGCTGCCGTAGACCAGCTGCTTGGTCTCCTTGAGCGCGAACGGCGAGTTCTGCGCCAATTGCCGGGCGACCTCGACCGCTCCCTCGACCGGGTCGTCGGCGATCTCGGACACATAGCCGCGTTCGGCTGCCTCCTGAGCGAGCATCTTCCGCCCGGAGTACATGAGGTCGAGTGCCGTGGGCAGGCCGACGATCGTCGGCAGCACCAGCGAGCTCAGGCCCATGTCCGGGACGAGGCCGCGAGCGCCGAAGTTCCAGGCGAACACGGCGTTCGGGGAGCCGATGCGGATGTCGGCCTGGCACGAGATCTCCACTCCCATGCCCACGGCCGGGCCGTCGACTGCGGCGACGACCGGCAGCGGGCACGCGATCAGCTTCCAGCGGTCGACCGACTGGGTGCGGTTCTCGCCGCGGCCGCGGTCGTCCGGATCGCGGGAGGCCAGGTCCTGCAGGTCGATGCCGGCGCAGAACGAGCCGCCGCTGCCGGTGACGACGAGGGCTCGGATGTCGGGTGAGGCGGCGGCCTGCTCGATCAGCTCCTCGAACGCGTCGAGGTCGATGTAGCGCAGGGCGTTCCTCTTCTCCGGCCGGTTGAATCGCAGCACCGCGACCCCGCCGTCCCGGACCTCCAGGCTCAGCCCTGCGCGGACTTCCGTCTGTGCGTCGTTCACAGCGACGCTCCCTTCGTTTCGGCCGCAGTCGCGGCGATGTGCTCGTACGATTGGCGCAGCTGGCGCTTGAGGACCTTCCCGGTGTGATTGCGCGGCAGTTCGTCGACGAACTCCACGTACTTGGGCTTCTTGAAGGAGGCGAGGTTCTCCTTGACGAAAGCGGTCACCTCGGCGGCGGTGAGCTGGCTGCCCGGCCGCCGCACGATGACGGCGCACACCGACTCGCCCCAGATCTCCTCCGGAACGCCGATCACCGCGACGTCCTGGATGTCGGGATGCTCGGCGAGGACGTCCTCGACCTCGCGGCTGTACACGTTGAGCCCGCCGGTGAGGATCATGTCCTTCTTCCGGTCGACCACGTAGAGCAGTCCCTCGTCGGTCATTCGGCCCAGGTCCCCGGTCTTGTACCACTCGCCGGCGAACGCCTCGCGGGTGGCTTCCTCGTTCTGCCAGTACCCGATCATCGCCTGGTCGGCGCGCACCTGGATCTCGCCCACCTCACCGTTGGCGACCGGCTGGTCGAGGGGGTCAGCGATCCGGATGCCTGCGAAGGGTGCGGTCACTCCCGCCGCTGAGAGGATCTCCGGCTGTTCCAGTCCCTTGAGGTGCCACTCGTGGCTCATCCAGGCGACATTGCCGGCCAGCTCCGTCATGCCGAAGGCCTGGAAGAACTCCGCATTGGAGAACCGTTTCAGTGACTTCCGGAGCAGATCGGGCGAGATGCTGGAGGCTCCGTAGCTGATGTGGCGCAAGCTGGTCACGTCGTAGGAGTCCAGCTCCGGCCTGCTCAGGATCAGCCCGAGCATGACCGGGGCGATCGAGGATGCGGTGATCTCGAGGTCCTGGATCGTCCGCATGTAGTCCTCGGCCTCGAACGCCTCCTGCAGGACGACCGTCGATTTGTCGGCGAACTGGGTCGGCATCCCGTAGGCGGCGATGTGGCACAGCGGGAACGGGTTGATGTAGCGGCCGAAAGGCTGGGACGGCGCGCCTCCCAGGGAGTTCGCGACCGCGGCGATGATGTTCGCGTGGCTGAGCATGGCGCCCTTCGGCCGGCCGGTGGTGCCCGAGGTGTACACGAGCCAGGCAAGCGAGTTCGGGTCGACGCCTGCCCCTGCCGGGGTGTCGTCCTCGAATGTCGCCAGCTGCGAGTAGGACAGGATGCCGTCCTCGCCGAACGCTCCGTCCGGTGCCTGACCGGCGGTTCCGGCCTGCGGCTCGTCCAGCGTGATCACTGTGCGCAGATCCGGCAGCTGGTCACGCAGGCCGCGGATGGCATTCTCGAACTCCTGCGACACGGCGATCACGGCGGCCCCGGAGTTCTGCAGGATGTAGGCGACCTCCCGCGGGGTGAGCCGGTAGTTGACGAAGACGCAGCCCATCCCAGCCATCGGCACTGCGTGCTGCAGCTCGATGACCTCCGGGCGGTTCCGCGACAGCACGGCGATCCGGGCCCCGTCCTCGGCGATCTGCCGCAGCCCGTTGGCGATCCGGTTCATGCGATCGTCGAGCTCGGAGAAGCGGGTGTGCTGCTCGCCGAAGATGATCGCATCCCGCTCGGGATGCCTCAGCGCGGTGTTGGAGATGACGTGCCCAAGCAACATGTGCTTCTCCTGAATGTGTCGCGGGTGGAAACTCTGGAAGCGGGAACCGGATGGAGGCGACAAGAGCGCGCCCTCCGGCCCGAGGCGAACCCGGCTGAGGGTCGGTCAGGTGCGGCCGGGGAGCACAGCGAGCGCCGACACCGCCCGGGCTAGCTGTTGGTGACGGCCGTCCTGTTCTTCGCGGCGGCAGCCGCCGGTTCCTGCAGGTACTTCGGGTTCGATACCTCCAGCCGCAGTCGGGAGGCGGTCTTGAAGACGGCGACGAGGGCGCGGATCTGCGGGTCCGCCGCCGACGTGTCGGGGAGGCCGCGTACCCGCTCGGTGAGCTCCCGCTCGCTCCTCGCGCCCAGCTTCGACAGCTGCTCGGCGTACCAGCGGTCGGCATTCGGCCCGAAGGTCCGTTCACGGCGGAGCAGGCTCAGCGCGTTCTTCGCCACTCGCGCCTTGAACCGGTTCGGTTCGCCGGTGCCGTGGATCAAATCTGTGTCGAGGTAGCTCTCCAGCGCGGCGAGGAGCACCTCGGCGCTCGGTTCGCTGAATAGTGTCGCCCCGGGCGCCTCCGCGGAGCCAGCCGTCCCGACGCGGGTGTCGGGAGGCTCGTACGGAGCCGGCTCCACCTCGGGATACAGCAGATTGAGCAGGTCGTACTCCTGCTCCGCGGTGCGCCTGCCGATCGCCAGCAGTTCGAGCTCGTTGGCGTGGCCGGGAACCGAGCGTTGCATCTGCTTGAGGCAACCGACTCCCCACTGCGCGGTTGCCTTCGCCTCCCACCAGGTCAGCTGCTCAGGACTCGGCCGGAACCCGGTCTCCGCCTCGTAGGCTGCGAGGAAATCCGCTTCGTCGCCCACCCCGGCCACGCGACCGGGTCCGCCGAAGCGCCAGGCCCGCATGCACACGTAGCCCAAGTCCCCGAAGGGGTCCCCGAAGTGCGGGATCTCCCAGTCGAGCACGGCCGCGAGGCCGTCCTGGTCGACCATGAGGTTGCCCAGGCGGAAGTCTCCGTGGACGAGGGTGCGCCTCGGCGCGGGTTCCGGCCGGCGGCGTTCGAGCTCGCGCAGCCCCAGCAGCAGGGCCGGGCGATCGAAGCCGAGTTCGTCATAGTCGGCGACCAGACTGCCGACGGGATCCTGCAGATCCTCGAGGTCCAGCCCGGTGGGGTCGACCTGATGGATCAGCCCGATCGCCCTGCCCAGCTGGGCAGGCAACCGAGTGCGCGCCACCGCGAACTCGTCGTCGCGCAGGATCTTGCGCGCGATCGTCTGGCCTTCGACGAAGGCCAGAATCAGGAACGGGGTGCCCAGCACCTCGGCGTCGGATGAGTAGTCGAGCACGGCAGGACAGGGGACGCCGGCGGCGTGCGCGGCGATGAGCACCTCGGCTTCGCGGGCGTTCGCCTGGGGCTGCGGGTCGCTGGGGTGGTCCATCCGCAGGATGAACGTCTGCCAGTCGCCGCTGCCGGTGGTGGTGACCTTCCACATCTGCCGACTGGCCCCGCCGGTAAGAATCTTCATCTCGGTGATGTCGACGTCCGAGTGGCCGAGGGCGTGGATGCGGGACTGCAGTCTGGCTGCGAGATCGGGGTTCACGGAATTCTCCTTGGACGGTTCGGGTGCCGCGCCCGGTCCGGACGCGGCACCCGAAGGGTCAGATCAACTCGGACGGTGCTTCGAGATGACTTCTTCATAGAGGCGGTCGACGTAGGGCTTGGTGTCGAACTCCTCCTCGCTGAACCACTCGTCCATGTCCGTCAGCGTTCCGCCGTCCTCGTAGCCGAGCTCGGCCACGATGCCTTCCCACTTCTCGACCGTGTCGGCCATGCGGGTGTCGATGTCGTCACCGAGCAGACCGCTCTCCACTGCGTCGTCCATGGACGTCTGCCGGTTCTCCTCGATGAGCTCCTTGACGTCATCACCGAACTGGGTGATCTCGCCGCCCTTCTCATTGGCAGCTTCCACGGCACGCATGTTGTCGGTCGGCACGCGCTTGAGCCCGTCGTAGTGCGACACCTGCCAGGAGTCGAACACGATCTGCTTGTAGGCCGTCGGCATCTGATCGACCTTGGACCCGGCGAGCATGGATCCGAAGATCCGCGGCAGCGCCATGCCGCCCGTGTACTGCATGTTCGGAGCGATCTCGAAGTAGCCGGCTTCCAGCGCGGCGCTCATGACGATCATCGTGCAGTCGATCGTCTTGCGCTGCAGCGCCTCGTAGGTCTCCACGTACTCCAGCGATACCGGTGAACCGCCCATCGACGTCACCAGCTCGGAGTGGGTGGTGCTGCCGATCCGGACCTGCCTGCCCTGCCAGTCGTCGAGCGTGTTGCCCGGCTCGTTGCACAGGGAGAAGTAGGCACCGGGCGGATTGACCGGGACGAGCGGGACGAGGCCCTGGTCCGCGAAGTCCTGGGTGATCTCCTCGGACGTCCACGCCAGCTCGGTGAGAGCGGCGATGGCAACCAGCTCACCGGCCATCGGAGATTCCGGCAGGGAGCTGGTGATTCCCACCAGCGCGTCGAACCCGTCGAATTTGTCCGGGTCGTACGCGGGGTTGGTGTAGGAGATGTCGACACGACCGTCGACCAGGGCGTCGTAGATCTCGTCGTAGCCGGCAATCGGGTGGCCGTACTGGATGTCGACGGTGATCTTGCCGCCGGAGCGCTTCTCGACTTCCTCGGCGAAGGCGATGTTCGAGGTGGCGATCTCCGAGTTCGGCGAGGTTGCCGAGGCCTGGAACACGAGGTTGACCGGTTCAAGGTCCGCGATCGCCGCGTCGACCTCCTCCTGCGAGGCGCCATATGCGAAGCCGTCGCCGCCGCCTTCGGAGGCGTCGGCGTCCCCGGCGCTGCCGGCGCAGCCGGTGAGCGCCAGCGCGGCTGCGGCAGCGGTGCCCGTGGCAAGCAGACGTGCTCGCCGCGAGGACCGACCGAACAGGGTTGATGCATTCATAGGTTCACCGTCCTTGGTGAGAACTGGATCAGGCCTGTCCCTGAGAGACAGCCTGGCTCTGGGTCTTGTAGCTTGCGGAGCTCACGCCCTTGGGGGCGCGCTGGCTCATGAAGCCGAACATGTAGCCGGCCACGCGGCGCATCTGGATCTCATCCGATCCTTCGGTGATGCGGTAGCGGCGGTGGTGGCGGTAGATGTGCTCGAACGGCTTCTTCCGCGAGTAGCCCATCCCGCCGTGGACCTGCATCGCCTGGTCCGCGGCGTCGCAGGCCAGCCGGTTGCCCTGGTAGTTGGCCATCGACACCCGATCGGACACGGAGAACGCGCCGTCCTGGTCCATCAGCCACGCCGTCTCCCGGACGAAGGAGCGCAGCATCGACGCGCGTGCCTGCAGGTCGACCAGCGGGAACTGGATGCCCTGATTGACGGCCAGTGGCTTGCCGAAGGGCTTGCGCTCCTTGGCGTACTGCACGGACTGATCGATGCAGTACTGGGCCGCACCCAGGCTGGAGGCCGCCTGCCGGATCCGGTTCTCGTTGAAGAAGTGCTGCACGATCGCCAGCCCGCGACCGAACTCGCCGAACACGTGGGACTCGTCGACCTCGACGTTGCTGAACCGGACATGGGCGTGATCGGTGGGCATGTTGAAAGTCCACACGTACTCCAGCACCTCAACCCCGGGGGCGTCCATCGGCACGAGGAACGCGGTGATGCCCTCGGCGTCGCCGGCCTCACCGTGAGTGCGCGCGAAGACGATGTCGCAGTCGGCGGTGTGGACGCCGGAGTTCCACATCTTCTCGCCGTTGATCACCCAGCCGGTGTCGGTCTTGGTGGCCTTGGTGTCCATGTGGGTGGCGTCCGAGCCGTGGTTGGGTTCGGTGATGCCGAAGCCGAAGTGCGCCTCTCCCGCGCCCACCTTCTCCTTCCACTCCGCGATCTGAGCGTCGGAGCCGTAGTTCATCAGCAGCATCAGGCCGACGTTGTTGCCCACCACGGAGTGCTCGTTCTGCAGGTCGTTGTGCAGGCCCAGCCCCTGGGAGGCGAAGTGGTCGCGGATGACGGCCATGTCGAGGTTGCCCAGCCCCATCCCGCCGAGGTGCTCCGGCAGCTGGGCACGGTAGAAGCCGGCCTTGTCGGCCCGGCGCTTGGCCTCGCTCAGCAGCGCCTCCCAGTCCGGGTGCGGCACTCCGCCGTTGTCCCAGTCGGTGCGCGCCCACTCACGGCGGTGGTCGAAGAACCGGATGTTGTCGTCCTGCTGCTCGAGCGGGCGGATCTCCCGCTCGATGAAGGCGTCGAGATCGTTGAGGAGATTCTGGAGCTTCTCCGGAATGCGGAAATCCATTGCCGTTCCTTTCGGGCCGACTGCTGGCCCAAGGTTTTCGCCCGGACGGGGCGAGGGACTGAGACGGGAACCGGACCTCCGAAAGAGGCCCGAATTGAAGGCGACAGCGGTGGTGCCTTCGTTAACTAAAAACGAGTGATCGCTTGAGTGGGACTTTAATCCGTTGCGTGATCAGCGTCAACAGGGTGAACACGCCGATTCCAGAACTACTCGGGAGTAGCTGAGTTCCGGCAGAACAGACAGCAGTAGTAGAGGCATTGATCACTTCAACGGATCAGTCGAATTCGTATGACCTAGACTGGCCGCGCGATCATTGGCGACCGGACGGCACCGCCGTACACCTGCTGACAACGACCCGACCCCGTGGCCGAGTCGACCGTCTTCCTGCGGGCAAGCCAAGACACGCGCGGTGCCTCCGAATACAACTGAGGAGGAATCGTGCGCATCACCGGCGCAGTCCTGGAAGAGATCGGCCGCGAGCGGCCCTACGCCGACTCGCAGCCCATCACCATCAGCGAGCTCGAGCTCAGCGCACCCGGCCCCACCGAGGTCCTCGTCCGCATCGAGGCCGCGGGCGTATGCCACTCCGACCTGTCCGTGGTCGACGGCAACCGTCCCCGTCCCGTCCCCATGCTCCTGGGCCACGAGGCCGCGGGAGTAGTCGTCAGCTGGGGCGACCAGGTCGAGGACCTCGAGGAAGGCCAGCGGGTCACCATGACCTTCCTCCCCCGCTGCGGAGAGTGCGCGGCGTGCGCCACCGACGGCCGCCTCCCCTGCACCCGCGGCACCGAGTCGAACACCGCCGGCACGCTGCTCCACGGCTCGGAGCACCTGACCCGCGATGGCGAGAACGTCAAGCACCACCTCGGCGTCTCCGGGTTCGCGACCTACGCGGTCGTCGACCGTGCCTCGCTGGTGCCGGTCGGCAACGACGTCCCGCCCGAGGTCGCCGCCGTGCTCGGCTGCGCCGTGCTCACCGGCGGTGGCGCCCTGCTCAACGCGGTCCAGCCGGCCGACGGGGAATCCGTCATGGTCGTCGGCCTGGGCGGCGTCGGCATGTCCGCCCTGATCTCCGCGGTCGCGGAGGGCAAGGGCGAGGTCATCGCCGTCGACGCGCTGGAAGAGAAGCTCGAGCTCGCCCGGGAGCTGGGCGCCTCGGCGGTCTACACCCCGCAGCAGGTGGCCGAGCAGGGCATCAAGGCCGACCACGCGATCGAGTGCGCGGGTCATCCGCGCGCCTTCGAGACCGCGTTCGAGGCGACCAAGCCCGGCGGCCGGACCGTCACCGTCGGCCTGCCCGACCCGAAGGCGAAGTCGGAGATCTCGCCCCAGGTCATCACGGGTGAGGCGCGCACGATCATCGGGTCCTACCTGGGATCGGCCGTCCCCTCGCGCGACATCCGAAGTTCGCCGACTGGTGGCGGGCCGGGCGGCTGCCGGTCGACCGGCTGATCACCCGCCGGATCCGCCTCAACGAGATCAACCAGGCGATGGACGAGCTCGCCGACGGCAAGGCCGTGCGCCAGGTCATCGTGTTCGGCGACGAGGAGATCTGAGGGTGGCCCGGACATACGCGAAGCCGTGGAAGGCGGGCCCGTTCGAGGTCCGCCTTCCCTTCTACCACTACCGCCTGGAGTGGCAGGACTACACGCAGGGCCTGATCATGTGTGCGGTTGACCTGTCGGCGATCCCGCTGATGATGGAGCTGCTGGGCATGCCGTTCGAGGCGGCGCTGGCGATCGTCATCCTCAACGGGATCCTCTACCTGTTCCACCACCTGCTGGGCGATCCGGTGATCCCCGGCTGGATCACCCCGGCCATCCCGCTGCTGGCGCTCTATCTCCAGGACTTCCCCGTGGAGGAGCGCGTGCACGCGCTGGTGGCGTTCCAGCTGATGCTCGGAGTGTTCGCCATCTTCCTGGGGGCGACGGGCCTGGCGAGCAAGGTCGTCAGAGTGATCCCGAACGCGCTGCGGGCCGGCATCGTGATGGGTGCCGGCATCGCCGCCGTGCAGGGGATCTTCGCCGCCGGCGGCCGCTTCGAATCGTTCCCGTGGACGATCACCATCTGTGTGGGACTGGCCTTCTTCCTGCTGTACTCCAAGCAGTTCCAGGCGTGGCAGCTGAAGAACCGCACGCTCGCGTTCATCGGCAGCCTGGGCATCCTGCCGGCGATGCTCGCCGCAGTGATCGTCGCGCCGATCTTCGGCGAGGCCCCGTGGCCCAAGATCGAGTGGGGCATCAGCACCCCGGACTTCGCGACATTGTTCGCCGAGTACACGGTGTTCGGGCTGGGCTTCCCGCCGCTCATAATGTTCCTCACCGCGATCCCGACCGTGCTCGCGGCCTACATCGTCGTCTTCGGCGACGTCCTGCAGGCCCGGGCGGTGCTCGACGAGGCGAACGAGGTCCGCAAGGACGAGAACGTCCAGTACAACGAGAACCGCGCGCACCTGATCTTCGGCGGGCGCAACGCGATCATGAGCATCTTCGGACCGGACACCGCGATGTGCGGCCCGCTCTGGGCCGCGATGCACGTGACCACCTCGGAGCGGTACAAGAAGGGCCCCAAGGCCATGCAGTCGATCTTCTCCGGCGCGGGATCCTTCTGCTGGGGAACGAACACCGGCCTGTGGCTGCTGCCGATCGTGTCCCTCATGGAGCCGGTCCTCGGCGTGGCGCTCGCGCTGACGCTGCTGATCCAGGGCTTCGTGTCGATCCGGGTCGGCATCATGGAGGCCACCTCCAAGACCGACCTCGGCATCGCCGGCGTCACCGGCGCGATCCTGGCCACCAGCGGCGCGACCTGGGGCTTCGTCGCGGGCATCCTGCTGTGCGCCCTGATCTACACCACGAACTTCTTCCGCGGTGAGAATGACGGGATCTTCGCGAAGGACGCGGCGAAGGCTGATCGGGCCGCGGCTGGTTCGGCGGCGGTGGATTCGACGGAAGCCTCGGCTGCAATCGATGCCCGGGCTGCGGCTGATGGATCTGCTAGCGACGGCGGGGTATTGCACGAGGATTCGCCGATCGAACGGTGACGCTCCATCAGTCGCCGAGGCGCCCTCTGCTCCCGGCTGCTGTCCGCCGAGGCGTCCGCCGGCTCCTGCCGGCGGGCGCCTCGGCGCTTTCCCGGAGGATCAGCGAGCCATTCGTCGGATTGCCTCGGCGTAGTCATCGAGCACATCCAGGATGCCGGGGTGCTCCCAGACGCGGTCGCGCAGGCGACCGGTCTTCTCCACGAGGACACCACGGTCGGTCAGCGTGTCCAGAGCTCGCAGCGCCGCCATCTCTCCGACGCCGAGCACCGACACCAGGTAGTTCGTATTGATGACGGGTTGGGCGATGAGATGCGGAAGCAGCTTCCGGGCAGTGGCGTCTGAGCGTATGCCGTGGAGCAGCTCGTTCGAATCGGCGAGCGCGGAGAAGAGCTCGTTGACGAGTTTCTTTCCGGTGACGGCCGCGACGCGTGCAGCTTCCGCAAAGCGCCGGATGATCGGCCCTCCATCCCCATTGCGGTAGTCGCCCAGCGCGGAGAAATATCGATCGGTACTCACCAGCAGACCGGCGGAGATCGGGACCGTGCCGCTGGTGACCAAGCCCTTGTTTCGGATCATCGACTGTGCCAACGCACGACCCGTCCGGCCGTTGCCGTCCGAGAACGGATGCATCGTCTCGAACTGGGCGTGAGCGACTGCGACTTGGACGAGGACCGGCAGATCGTCTCTCCGAGCGAACTCGAGTACATCGGTGACTCCGGTTTCGACTCGCTCGTGGTGCGGCGGGACGAAGTCGGCGGTGCGCGGCCCAGCATCTCCCGGCCCGATCCACACCTGTTCGTTCCGGAACCGACCGGCCTCGCCTTTCATGCCGTGTTGAGAGCGCATCAGCTCGCGGTGCATCGCCAGCACAGAGTGGACGCTGATGTCATCGGACAGCCTCACGGCTGCTTCCATGGCGCGGACGTTTCCGAGAACGGTGTTCGCGTTCGCAGTCGCGCCCGCCTCGATCTCGGCGAGTGCCAGCTGCCGCGCACTCGTTGTCAACCGCTCGATCTGTGAACTCGAGGCGCTCTCGGTGCGCAGAAGAATCGCCGACATCGGGCTCAAAGCGGCGCTGCCCGCTCCCAGAGTTGCGCGTGCGTGGGAATCGAACGCGACGAGCGCCCGCGTCGCATCCTCGACATCGGCGATGTCGGAGGCGGAGATCATGAACTCCTGCATCGCGATCGATGGCGGAACCGAGGCCTCGTAGGGTCCGGTCTGCCGCTTCACCTCGGCGCGGAAGTACACCTGTGGGAACCGCGGTTCCCACGAGTAGGACTCCCAGGAGACGGCTTCGACCGGGATGGGCGAACCGCCGTCCGAGCTCAGCGTTGGCATGTCCCCAATGATACCAACATTTACGGCCATAAATGTTGGTACGGCTACTGCAATCCCCGCTGATCTCCGTCCGCCGACCACTCTTCCCAGCACCCGAGGCCGCCCCTGAAAGGCACATGAACTGGGACGTCAATAGACGAGCAACCAGAGAAGTTGGCCCCCTTGTCCGTACGACGTCGGAGTACGCCCATCTGTCCGCAAACCGAATTGTAGTTTGCCAAGTGCTTCTTGACTCTGAGTCTACATTTGACTACTTTCGAACGAGAACGAGATGCATATGACGCGTGTGAGACGCTTTTCGCTTGTCAATGAGCGATTAGCCTGGCCCGCTGGCCGGAGCGCTCGTTCCAGCCGAATTCTGGAGATCAAAGGAGATTTTCATGAGCAATCGAGTAAGAACAGCCGTCGGAGCAGCCGCCGCAGCGGGCCTGGCATTGTCCCTGACCGCGTGCGGAGGCGTCAGCGGTGCCGCGGAGGGGGAACTCGCAGCGTGGCAGGGCGCGAATTACATGCCCGAGCAGAATTCGTTCAGCCGCGCCGTCGTGGAAGTCGCAGACTTCATCGAGGAGCAGGAAATCGCTCAGGTCGAAGTCTTCCATCAGGAATCACTGCTCGGTGCATCCGACATCCTGCCCGGCATCGCCGACGGTCGAGCCAACATGGGCATCATCAACCCCTTCTACTACCCCGGCGAGCTTCCGCTGACGAACGTGGCCAGTGTTCCGTTCATGTCCCAGGACCCGTGGGCTCACACCACTGCACTCAACGAGGTATACGACAACAGCGAGCAGCTCAAGGCCGAATACGAGAAGGCCGGGGTCGAACTCATCACCTTCGTGCCAGTGGCGACCACCATCCTCGGCGCCAAGGACGAGATGAACAGCCTCGACGACTTCAAGGGGAAGAAGATCCGGTCGGTCGGACTGCTGTCCAACGCGATGTCCGAGGTCGGCGCAAACCCGGTGTCGATGCCGGCCGGTGAGATCTACCAGTCCATGGAGCAGGGAGTCATCGACGGATACACGTCCTACCCGTTCGATATCGCGGTCTCCAACAGCCTCCACGAAGTCGCCCCGGTGGCCATCGATCCCGGAACCGGGGTCTACAGCGTCGGCGCGATCTTGATGAACAAGGGTGACTGGGACGCTTTGACCGACGAGCAGCGCACGGCGCTGGACGAGAATTCGCGCACGTTCGCGGATTCAGCGGCTCAGATGGTCGCCGATGATCTCGAGAGCCTCTGCGGAACGTTCCTCGAAGCCGGCGGCACGCCTGCGGCTCTGCCTGACGACGAGATCAAGAAGTTCAAGGACACGGTCGGCGACTCGCTCATCGAGTCCTGGAAGTCGGAGGCCGTGAAGGCCGGAGTCGAAGAAGGCGACGTCGACAACTTCCTCGAAGCGCTGCAGGCGGGCATTGAGAAGTACGAGGCGGAGTCCGAGAAGGACCTGTCCGTCCGCCCCTGCATCGAACAGGCGGGTTGAGCCCAACGGGTCGCCCCAGCGCAGCGAATTCTCCAGAGGGAGAGAACATGCAGACTCTCGACAGAGTTTCCAAGTCCGTATCACTGACTCTCGCGGTTCTGGCCGCCAGCGTGATCGCCGTCATCATGATCATGACGACAGCCGACGTTATCAAGCGGTTCTTCACCGGTTCATCGATTCCTGGCACCGCTGAGTTCAGCGAGGTGTTCCTCGTCGTCGCAGTGTACTTCGGCCTGGCCTACGCCATGAGGACCGGCGCCCACGTGGGCGTCGATCTCGTCCTCATGAGGCTCAAGCCGAGGGCAGCCAAGATCGTGCAGGTCACCGGACTGACGATCGGCATCGTCATTCTGGTCTGGATGACCTTCGAGACCGTCGGCACCGCTATGCACTCGATCGCCGTCAACGAGTTCCGGTACGGAATCATCAAGGTGCCCGTGTGGCCCGCGAAACTGGCGATTCCCCTCGGTCTGCTCGCGCTGATTCTCGAGTGCCTGGTGACCATGGGACGGGTCGTCGCCGGTGACTCCACCGCTTCGGGCGACCCGGAGACCGAGGCCGAGCTCGAACTTCAACCGCCACAGGGGCTGTGACCATGGAACCAATCGTCCTCATAGTGATAGCGGGAGCAGTCCTCATCCTGCTGGCCCTCTTGGCCACTGGCATCCCCGTCGCCTTCGCACTGGCGACATCCGGTTCGCTCGGCCTGTTCGTACTCTCCGGCTCCGACATCGCAGCCTCGACTCTCGGAAACCTTCCCTACCAGTCGACCGCGAAGGTGACACTGGTCATCATCCCGATGTTCGTGCTGATGGGTGTGCTGGCGGAGAAAGCCCGGATCGCTGAGGACGTATTCGTCCTTGGTCACAGGCTGCTCCATCGCTTTCCCGGCGGCCTGGCACTGGCTTCACTCTTCGCATGTGCAGCGTTCGGGGCGGTGTCGGGGTCGAGCGTGGCCACCACTGCCACTATCGGGCGTATGTCCATCGGGCAGATGCAGAAGTACGGATACAGCACCTCTTTCGCCGCCGGAGTAGTCGCGGCCGGCGGCACCCTGAGCTTCCTGATTCCGCCGAGCATCGTCCTGGTGGTCTATGCCCTGCTGACCGGAGAATCAGTGGGCAGGATGCTGACGGCCGGCATCATCCCGGGCATCATCACTGTCATTGTCTTCGGCATCCTCATCATCGGACGGGCAATGCTCAAGCCGGAACTCGTCGGACTGCCACCAAGAGAACAGCGAGCCGCGCGTGTCCCGGCGATGGTAGGTGCCGCCGCAGGCTCATCCCGAGGGACGGCACCCGGAGATCCCGCCACCTCGGCCGGAACCGACAACGAGCATCAACTCGACGCCGATGACCAGCTCTTCGATCAGCTGGCCCAGAAGCGCAAGGGCTATGCAGGGGCGTTCAAGATCGCCATCCTCTTCACAGTGGTGATCGGCGGCATCTACACCGGAATCCTGACCGCCACCGAATCCGCTGCGATCGGTGCAACCGTAGCCCTCATCATGCTGCTGCTTGACGGTTTCAAGCTGGGAAGACGAGAACTGCTCCGGACGATCCGGGACTCCTTCGCCGAAGCGGCCTCCGTGTCGAGCTTCATCTTCGCGATCCTCATCGGGGCGAGCATCTTCACCTTCTTCCTCGTGAGTGCCGGGGCTCCCCGAGAGTTCGCAGCGTGGGTGATCGGCCTCGATCCGCCACCGCACCTCGTGGTCCTGCTGCTGTTGGCGCTCATGATTCCTCTGGGCATGTTCCTAGATTCGCTGTCCATCCTGCTCATCGTGGTGCCGCTTGCCTACCCGGTGGTCACAGGGTTGGGCTTCGACGGCATCTGGTTCGGAATCCTCATGATCAAGCTCGTCGAGCTCGGTCTCATCACTCCCCCGGTCGGGATGAATGTGTTCGTGCTCGCCGGCACCAAGGGGGTGACGTTGGAGGACGCGTTCAGGGGAATCATCTGGTTCATCCCCATGGAGATCGTGATCGTTCTCATCCTCTTCACCTTCCCCGAGCTGGTGACCTGGCTGCCCAACCTGATCCGCGGCTGACGAGCAGTGCGCGCCAAGTCCACCTCACGTCTTCGTCCCGCTGCCACAACACCCCACCTTCTTCGTCTGCAAGGGAGCAGTAATCAATGAAACGCAGAGAAATACTCGACCCCCACGGCAAGCTGCTTGACGGTCAGTGCCCCACCCTCGACATCGAACAGACGGTCGAGGCACTCGAACGGATGCTGCTCTCGAAGCACGTCGACGAAAGAGCATTCAGCCTCCAGCGCCAAGGGCGCATGGGCACGTACTCCGCCGTCCGTGGACAAGAGGCCTCCGTCATCGGCAGTTGCTTGGCCCTGGACCCCGCAAGGGATTGGATCGTCCCCCAGTACCGCGAGCTGCCGGCGCTTCTTCGGCATGGCGTGACCATTGAGGGCTTCCTGTCCTACTGGAAAGGCAATTCGATTGCCGGCCGAATCCCCGAGGGCGTGAAGGTGCTGCCGCCGCAGATCGGGCTGGCGGCTCAGCTTCCGCACGCCGTTGGCTTGGCATGGGGGCTGAAGCTGCAGAACGATCCCGGCGTCGTCATGACGTTCATCGGCGACGGCGGTTCCTCCGAGGGCGACTTCCACGAGGCGCTCAACCTGGCCGGCGTGATGAAGGCCCCGGTCGTGTTCGTCCTGCAGAACAACGGCTGGGCGATCTCCACACCGCGCTCCAAGCAGACTGCTGCAGAGTCCTTCGCGGCTCGCGGACCCGGATACGGTGTTCCGTCGATTCTCGTCGACGGCAACGATCTGTTCGCGGTGCACCAGGCGGCGGCCGAAGCGGTGGATCGGGCACAGAGCGGTGGCGGCCCGACCCTGATCGAGACTCAGACCTACCGACTCGGCGCTCACAACACGGCGGATGACCCCACGAAGTATGTCGACACCGAGGAGAAGCTCACCTGGGAGGAACTCGACCCGATCCCGCGCGTCATCTCCTACCTCAAGCAGCAGGGCGCCATCACGGATGACGCTGTCGCCGACATCGAAGCGCGCAACCGCGCCGAGGTGGATCGCGCCGTGGAGGCACTCGACGAAGTCGGCCCGCCTCCGGCCGAGTCACTGTTCCAACACGTGTACTCGCAGATGGATCCCCGGCTGTGCAGACAGCGCGACGACATTCTGAAAGGTGCAGACCGATGACGGTGATGACCATGATCGAGGCTATCCGCTCGACGATCCGCCAGGAGATGCTCCGTGACGACAAGGTCATGGTGCTCGGACAGGACGTCGGAAAGCTCGGAGGCGTCTTCCGTGCCACCGAAGGCCTGCAGGCGGAGTTCGGCGAGCACCGGATCGTCGACATGCCCCTGGCGGAAGCGTCGATCGTCGGATCGGCGATCGGCCTCTCACTGTCGGGAATGAATCCCATCGCGGAGATCCAGTTCCTCGGCTTCACCCAGCAGGCCTATCACCAGATCGTGCCGCAGCTGGCGCGGTTCCGGTACCGCTCACAGGGCCGGTACGCGACCCCCGTCACAATCCGGGCGCCCTTCGGAGGCGGAGTGCGAGCACCGGAATTGCACTCCGATGCGATCGAATCCCAGTTCACCAACGTGCCCGGGCTTCGGGTGGTCATGCCCTCCACACCCGCGGAGGCGAAGGGACTCCTGACCACGGCCGTCCGAGGCGAGGATCCAGTGCTGTTCTGCGAACCGCTGAAGGGTTACCGGCTGGTCAAGGGCGAGGTGCCCGACGACGACTACGCGATTCCCTTCGGCGAGCTGCGAGTCGCGCGTGAGGGGACGGACGTGACCCTCTTCGCATGGAGCGCGGCCGTGCAGCTCGCCGAAAAGGCCGCTGACAGGCTCGCAGAGCAGGGGGTCTCCGCCCAGGTTGTCGATCTGCGGACACTGGTCCCCCTGGACGTCGATGGGATCCGCGACGCAGTCGCCGGCACCGGACGCGCCGTGGTCGTCCACGAGGCCCCGCTGACGTCAGGCTTCGGCGCAGAGGTGGTGTCCACCATCCAGGAGGAGGCCTTCTTCTCCCTCGAAGCACCTGTCGCCCGAGTCGCCGCCCCGGACGTGCCGTATCCGAACATCGGCATCGAGGAGACGTTCCTCCCCCAGGTCGACCGTGTGGTCGCCGCAGCCCTGAAGGCGGTGAATACTCGATGAGCAGCACGTTCGCATATCGGCTGCCGGACGTCGGCGAAGGACTCGACGAGGCGGAGATCATCTCGTGGAAGGTCGAGGTCGGATCCCCCGTCGTCCCCGACCAGGTCCTCGCCGAGGTGGAGACCGACAAGTCGGTCGTCGAGGTGCCCTCGCCGGTGACGGGCACGATCACGTCACTCGCCGGTGACCCGGGTGACATCATCGAAGTCGGAGCCACCTTCGTCGAGATCGCGCTGACCGACGGAGCGCCCGGTGCGAGAGCGGACAGCGACCACGGCGGACCTGCAGGCGGGGGTGCCGCGAACGCTGGTCCGGCAGGCCAGGGCGAGAAGCCCGAGGCGGAGCAGGCGCCCGCGGCTGCCCCTGCCTCTGCTTCTGGGGACGACCGTCCACAACGGGTCCTCGCTTCACCGGCCACTCGCAAGCTCGCGCTGGAGCTCGGCGTCGACCTGCAGACCGTGCCCGGGTCGGGTCCCGCCGGTCGCGTCACCAAGGAAGACGTCGAAAGCGCCGCCCGCGGCGAGACCAGCACAGCGGAGAGCCCGGCGCCTGCCGAACCCGCTCCCGCGGCGCCTCGGGTGGCTGCTGCGAGTCGAGAGGACGAGGTGGTGCCGCTCCGCGGTCTGCGCAGGCAGATCGCGAAGAACATGGTGGAGTCGTGGCAGCAGGTCCCGCACATCACCGACTTCCGCGAGGTCGACGCGACCAAACTGGTTGCAGCTCGCGCAGCAGTCAACGAACATCTCCAGTCGACGGGACGGGCGGAGAAGATCACCTATCTGCCGTTCCTGGTCCGCGCGGTGTCCATCGCGCTCGCGCGCTGCCCCAAGTTCAACGCCTCTCTCGACATGGGCAACGAGCAGATCACCTACTTCGGCTCGCGCGGCATCGGACTGGCGGTGTCCACTGATGCGGGCCTGTTCGTACCCGTGCTCAAGGACTCCGAGTCGATGTCCCTGGTGCAGATCTCCCGTGCTGCCCAGGAGCTGGCCGACAAGGCGAGGGAGCGGTCGATCACCAGCCAGGAGATGTCGGGGGGCACCTTCACGATCACGAACTTCGGATCATACGGCGGATGGCTGGGCACGCCGATCATCCGCCCGCCCGAATCTGCGATCGCGGGATTCGGCAGGATCGCAGATCGCGTCGTACCCGTCGATGGGGTTCCGGCAGTGCGCCCGATCCTGCCGCTTGCCGTGTCGGCCGACCACCGGCTGATCGATGGTGCGGACATGGGACAGTTCCTGGCACTGCTCACCACGCTGCTGGAAGACCCGGTGCGGATGATGGCGGAGGAGTTCTGATGGTCGTCGGCGAGATGCCCGAGGGGCTCGATTTCCTCGTCATCGGCGCAGGACCGGGCGGCTACACTGCAGCCCTCGAAGCTGCCGCCCTCGGCCGGAGCGTGACGATCGTCGATCGAGCCGGAGCGGAGGGCGTGGGAGGCACCTGCCTGCTCGAGGGGTGCATCCCGAGCAAGGCTCTCATCGAGACCGCAGAGCTGCGCTCCCGAGCGCTCGAATTCGCAGGATCCGCGCTCGGATTCCAAGCCGCCTGCGTGGACATGCCGAAGTTCCAGGCGTGGAAGAACGACATTGTGACGCGACTGTCGAAGGGCGTCCACGGCAAGCTTCGATCCGGTGGCGTCAACGTCATCGGCGGCACTTTCTCGTTCACGGGTGCCAACCGCGGAGTGATCGAGATCGGCGGCGACAGCCCACCTCAGCATGTCGAGTTCGAAGACGCCGTCATTGCTGTCGGGTCCACGGCCGTGCAGGTTCCGTCACTGCCCTTCGATGGCGCGAAGGTGTTCGACGCCGCCGGAATCCTCGATCTCGAAGAGCTGCCTCAGCATTTGGTGGTGGTCGGCGGCGGATACATCGGCATGGAGATCGGAACAGCAGCACAGAAACTCGGGAGCTTGGTGGTCGTCGTCGAGGCGATGGACACGATCCTGCCCGGGATGCCGCCCTCCGCGGTGAAGCACGTGGTGCGCCGCGCGCGGAAGCTGGGCATCGAGATCCTCACCGGGCATGCGGCACAGGGTGTGGGCGACGAGGGGATCGAAGTGGTCGGTCCCGATGGCGCCTCGCGGACTCTCCCCGCTGATGCCGTCCTCGTGGCAGTCGGCCGGCGCCCCGCGACGAAGCACCTGGGCCTGGCGGCAGCCGGGATCAGGGTGGACGAGCAGGGACTCATCCCTGTGGACGCAGGCTTCCGCGCAAGCAGCCATATCGCCGCCGTCGGCGATGCGGTGGCAGGGCCGGCTCTTGCCCATAAGGCGATCGCCGAGGCCAAGGTCGCTGCTCGAGCCCTCTGCGGTCAACCTGCCGCGCTCGTCTCCACCGCCATTCCGCTCGTTGTCTTCAGCGATCCCGAGATCGCGGTTGTCGGCCTCGACGCGGCCGCAGCCGAGGCGTCCGGAATGGAGACCGCTGTTCTTCGATTGCCGTTCGGCGCCTCGGGACGGGCCGCCACGATGGAGAGCACTGAGGGAGCTGTCGAGCTCGTGGTCGACCGAGCCACCAATGCCGTCGTCGGCGCAGTCCTGGTCGGTCCGCATGTGTCCGAACTCGTCGGGGAGATGACCCTCGCCATCGAGATGGCGGCCACTCCGGACGATCTGTCGTTCACCATCCACCCTCATCCGACCCTGTCCGAGATGGTCCAGGACGCGGCTGCTCAATACGTCGCGCTCCCCGGCTGAGATTCTCCGCTCTCCTCCGATCAGCAGCGTCAGAGCATTATTACTGCTCGAACAGAAAGGCAAGTCATGGTCAAGATGGCAGTTCTCGAAGAGGTCGGGGCTCCGCTCTCGATCCTCGATCTCGAGCTTCCCGAGGTGGGGCCGAACGATGTGCGGGTCCGAGTGGCGGCTGCAGGGGTGTGCCATTCCGACCTGTCCTTCATCAACGGCACCGTCGTGTCGGAGCTTCCGGTGGTGCTGGGGCATGAGGCTTCCGGCCGCATCGCGGAGGCGGGAGAGTATGTCACCGGCTTGAAGGTGGGAGACCCGGTCGTGCTCAACTGGGCTCCGCCGTGTCGCGAGTGCTGGTTCTGTGCGAATGGGGAGCCCTGGTTGTGCTCGACCGTCGAGAGGGTTGGCACCTCTGCGCCCTACACCAAGACCGCGGACGGCAGGACGGTCCATCAGGCTCTCGGAGTCGGGGCATTCGCCGAGGAAGTCGTGCTTCCAGCCCATGCGGTGGTTCCCATTCCGGACGGGATGGATCCGAGTCACGCGGCTCTGCTCGGCTGCGCCGTGCTGACGGGGGTCGGCGCAGCTGTCAACACCGCACAGGTCAAAGCGGATGAAACCGTTCTCGTCGTCGGTCTCGGCGGGATCGGGCTCTCCGCCATTGCCGGCGCGCGACTGGCAGGGGCCTCGAAGATCATCGCCGCGGATGTGTCGGACGCGAAGCGTGGTTTCGCCATGGCGATGGGTGCGACCGATTTCGTGATCTCCACCGGCAGCCTGCCGAAGGAGGTTCGTGCTCTCACCGACGGGAGAGGCGCTGATCATGCGTTCGAATGCGTCGGACTGTCGACGACTATGAAGACTGCGTGGAAGGCCACTCGGCGAGGCGGCGCCTGCACGGTGGTCGGAGTCGGGCGCAAGGACGATGAGCTCTCCCTGAGCGCAATGGAGATCTTCCACTTCAATCGCACGCTGCGCTCGTCCGTGTTCGGCTCAAGCGATCCGGAGCGGGACATTCCCGCGATGGTCGACCGCATTGTCGCCGGCCAGCTCGATCTGGAACCCATGATCTCGCATAGACTCGGGCTCGACGAGCTCGCAGACGGCTTCGCCAGGATGGGCAGGTCGGAGGGCGCGCGCTCGGTCATCGTGATGGACACATAGGGGATGGCAGTGAACACCCGCAGGCCCGACGCTGGGGCGCATCGCTCGGCACGCAAGGAGATCGATGACATCGATCTCCAAATCCTGGAGCTTCTCGTGCAGGATCCCCGGCGATCTCAGAGGTCTCTCGCCAAGGACATCGGCCTGTCCCCGCCGGCGATCGCCGACAGGATCGCCCAGCTCGAGGAAGCGGGTGTGATCGAGGGCTACACGACGAAGATCAACCTGGCCAAGCTCGGCTATTCCATGACGGTCTTTGCCGAGATCTCCTGTGAACTCGGACCAGAACACCGGGAGCAGTCGCGGCAGCTGTCGGAGATCGACGAGGTGGAGAAGGTCATCCTCACCACAGGGGCGCACGACCTGCTGATCAAGATCAACGTCCGCGACAGGGAACACCTCAACGAGGTCCTGTTCGAGAAGCTCATCGAAGGGCAGACGAAGATCTATCAGTCGAATACCCGAGTGAGCCTCGGAGAGTTCGAGAGACCCGATTACCATCTCGGCGTTCTCCGACAGATTCGAGAATCTCGCAAGGACCCGTCGAACGAAAGAGATCTGCCCGACTGAGGAAGCGATCGCCGCTCCCTCTTCCATACTCGCCGCCGGTTCTGCTGATACGACTATCGAGGGTTCATTGCAGAGCCGGCGGTGTTTCATCCGGGCTGAACCAGTCGTCCACGTCCTCGAAGCCGCCCTCGTCCGCGCAGCCGAGCTCCTCGGACGCAGCGGCCCACTTGGCTCCAATCTCCGCTGTGCGTTCGGCGATTCCGGTGCCGATCACGCCGGACTCCTCGACCCCGGCGTTCAGCTCTCAGCCTGGGTCCTTCCGTTCTTTGTGAACTCTTCCCGCTTACTGTGCTCCCGATCTCGTGACGCGACGAGCCTCCTTGTGCGCCGCGCGGGCACTTACTGAGCCTAGGGCTTGGTATACGATATCTTTTGAAGACAATCTCCGGGCCACCTCACGACGACGTGGCCACTGCCCGGAGTCGAACGAGGAGCTGCAATGCCGGAACCTGTGAAAGTTGCCGTCCTGCCCAAGACCACTGAACCATTGACTGCCGTCATCAAGGACGCCGGCGCCGTGATCACCGATCTCTCCAAGGCCCAGGCGCTCATCTGGACCGAATCGTCCCCGGCCGGGTTCCCATCGTCGCTTCCGGAGGGAATCCGCTGGGTGCAGCTCAAGTCAGCCGGGGTTCAGCAATGGATCACGGCCGGCACGGTCGATGAGCGCCGCCAATGGACTTCCGCGGTGGGCGCGTACTCCCTGGATGTCGCCGAGCATGCCGTGGGGCAGCTCATCGCCTGTCTCCGACAATTCCCGCTGTTCGCCCGGCAGACGACATGGACGAAACAGGAGAACTGGAAGCGGGTCGCCTCACTTCGAGGTCGCCGCATCGCTATTGTCGGTGCCGGGTCCATCGGCCGAGCCTGCATCCCGCTGCTGACTGCGTTCGGCGCCGAGGTGGTCGCGGTCAACAGATCCGGCCGGGATGTTGAAGGGGCGATCCGGACTCTGACGTCGGAGAACCTCGACGAAGCGCTCGGGCTGGCCGATGACGCGATCATCGCCGGCGCCTCGACGGAGCAGACGCGCCACCTGATCGGCGCCGGACAGCTGGCCCAGCTCGGTCCTGACGGGTTCCTCGTCAACATCGCCCGCGGAGATCTGGTGGACACCGACGCCCTCGTCGCTGCCCTGCAGTCCGGCGGGCTGGGCGGCGCGGCTCTCGACGTGACAGAACCAGAGCCGTTGCCCGACAATCACCCGCTCTGGGTGCTGCCGAATGTCCTCATCACTCCGCATGTGGCCAATCCTCTGCGCAATATGGAACCGCACTTCGCTGCTCATGCCGGGGAGAACCTGCGTCGCTTCGCGGCGGGCGAGCCCCTGGAAGCGCAGATAGACCTCAAGCGCAAGTACTGAGTCACGCACCGGCGAAGGAGCAGGCGTGCCCGCGTCACGCGACACCGCAGTCGCCGTCCCGTCCCCGTCCTCGCGTTCGACGATCGGGGCGCCCTCGATCCCCGTCAACCAGCGCCGTGATCGCCGGACTGAAGCACTAGGAGACCAGATGTCCTCAACCGTTGCGACCACCATCGTGGACCTGCTCGAACGCCATGGCATCACCCGCGGCTACTGCGTCCCCGGAGAGAGCTATCTCGCGGTGCTCGACGCTCTCTATTCGTCCGACATCTCAACCATCACCTGCCGGCAGGAGGGCGGGGCCGCCTACATGGCGATGGCCGAGGGCCGCCTGACGGGAGTGCCCGGGCTCCTGCTGGTCACCCGCGGCCCCGGACCAGCCAACGCGATGATCGGCATCCACTGCGCATACGAGGAGGGCGTGGCGATGGTGGTGCTGGTCGGCCTCCCGCCGCTGTCCTCCCGCGGTGCCCGCGCGTTCCAGGAGTTCGAGTTCCAGCAGTGGTTCAATGCGACGGCGAAGTCGGTGGTCGTCATCGATGAACCGCGCCACGCGACAGCCGCAGTCGATACCGCTCTCGCGACCGCCCGTGCGGGTCGGCCCGGACCGGTGATCATCGGGCTGCCGGAAGACGTCCTCATCGCCGAGGTGCCCGAGCGGAGCTGGCCAGCTATCGAGCGGAACTTTCCTGCCATCGAGCAGACCTCATCAATGCTGAGCGCAGTCATGGGGGAAGCGGCGATGGCCGCGGCCCGCCCGGAAGTCGATGCCGTGGAACGGCTTGTCTCCGAGGCGAAGCGTCCTCTGATTGTGGTCGGCGATGGGATCGACGAGGAGGGGTCCCGCCGGCTGACGACGTTTGCGAGTGCCCACCAGGTGCCTCTGGTCGCTGATTTCCGGACCTATGGCCAGGTGGACAATTCCTCGGACTGCTTTGTCGGCGCACTCGGCGTCGGCAAGGGATGGAACGTCACCGAATGGGCGGCGGAAGCGGACCTCCTCGTCTACCTCGGGTGCGTACGCTCGGACATCAACAGCGACCATCTCAGTCCTGCCTTCGATCGGCCGACCGTCGTGGTCGGGCCGCCAGAGCTCCTGCCGTTCCACTGCGGACGCCTCGATCTGCTCGTCGATATCTCTCCTGACGCCCTGTGCTGCGCGCTGTCCGGCAACCCGCCGGCGGCCGCGCGAGGGACGGCGCGGTCGGAATGGCTGCGACGCGGGCGCGCCGCCTATGAGCAATCCACCGACGCCGCCGCGGCCGCGGCGCCCGGGGAGCGGCTGGCGGCCTACAGGACCTCTGCACTGCTGGCCGGCGCAATCCGGGACGTCCTGCCGGCGGATACGATCATCACGTACGGCGCCGGAAGCTTCACCGGCGTTCCGCAGACTCTCCTGCCTGCAACCTGCCACAGAGGAGCGCTCGGCACTCGCAATGGCTCGATGGGCTTCGGAGTGCCCGCGGCCGTCGCCGCGAAGCTTGCTCGTCCCAATGCCGCAGTCATCGCATTCTCCGGCGACGGTGATTTCCTCATGAACGGTCAGGAGCTGGCGACCGCAAAGAGGTGCGGTGCAGGAATCGTCGTGGTGGTCGTCGACAACGGCCGGCTGGGCACGATCCGGAATCACCAGGAGCGGGAGTTCCCGGGACGAGTCAGCGGCACTGACCTGGTCAACCCGGATTTCGAATCCTATGCGACGGCATTCGGCTTCCGCTATCACACGGCCGAAGAGGTGATCGAGGACCCGCAGCTGTTCGCGGACGTGCTGCGCGCCGATGTTCCCACTCTCGTCCATGCGCACGAGCGCGCCGCCTCATGAACTGTGCCCGTGCGATACTTGGTACACCAAAATCCGCGTATGCTGCTGCGCCGCGACTGAGCGGGTGACGACCGACAGGACCACCGGGACCGAAAGGGGAAGCGCCGTGACGGAGTCGAGCACCATCCTTGATCCGCTGCCAAAGGTTCAAAGCCGTTCCGAAGTCGTCGCCGCCGCGATCCGTGAGGCCATCCTTTCGCAGCGCATGCGTCCGGGCGACACGCTTGTCGAGCGCCGCATTGCCGAGGATCTCGGTGTGTCCAAGACGCCGGTGCGGGAGGCCCTGATCATGCTCCAGCAGTCGGGTCTGGTCACCTCTGCGGCGAATCGTCGCATGACGGTCGCCTCCCTGACGTTCGAGGACGTCGTGCACATCTACGAGGAACGCGCGCTGCTGGAACCGTGGGCAGTGCGGAAGGCTGATCTCACCGAGGACAGCGTTCGCCTGGCCGAAGAAGCCCTCGACCGCGCCACTCGCGCTCGGGCGGAGGACAACGGCGCCGAGGCGGCACTGGCCAACCGTGCGTTCCACCGGGCGCTGTACGCCTCGTGCAGCAATCCGCTGATTGTCCGCTCCCTCGACGGGCTGCAGGATCTCACCGCGCTGGCAACCGCCACTGTGGTCTGGCAGAACTGGGGAAGCGCCGATCTCGAGCACGACGAGCACCGGGAGATCCTCCGCACGGCACTGAGTGGGAACCAGGATGAAGCCGGTTCTCTCCTCGAAGCGCACATCCGGCGATCGATCACCAGCGCGCGCGAGCATCTGGCTGCGGCCGACGACAGTACCGGCAGCAGCTGATCCCGCGGCCCTCACTCCTGGGCCCGGGCATACTGCTCGAACACGACACTGGCTCCGACCTCGTGAGGTCGGAGCCAGTTCTGTGCTCCCGGCTATCCGGAGCCGCCAGCCACCCAGCGCCGCCGGCTATCCGGCGTTCGTGTACGACGTCTTGTACTGGGTGTAGAACTCGCGGGCGGCGGCTCCCTGTTCCCTGGGCCCATAGCTCGACGCCTTGCGACCGCCGAAGGACACATGTGGGTCCACGCCGGCCGTCGGTGCGTTCACCATCACCATGCCCGCCTGGGAGCGGCGCTTGAAGTCGTTCGCCTTCGTCAGGTTCGTGGTGCAGATACCGGAGGTCAGTCCGTAATCGGTGTCATTGGCGACCTGCAGGGCCTCCTCGTAGTCGGCAACCTTGATCACCGAGGCGACCGGGCCGAAGACCTCTTCGCGGTTGATCCGCATGGCGTTGGTCGTGCCGGTGATGAGGGCCGGCGTCATGTAGAAGCCGTCGGCGTCCACCGAGACCTTCTCACCGCCGAACACCTCGCCGCCTTCGCCGCGCGCGATTTCGACGTACTCCAGGTTGCCCTCCAGCTCCTGGGCGCTGACCGCCGGTCCGATGACAGTGCCCGCCGCTCGGGCGTCACCGACGGCCAGGTCGGCCATCCGGGCCTTCATCTTCTCGACAAACTCGTCGTGGACGTCAGCGACGACGACGAGTCGCGATGACGCGGTGCAACGCTGACCGGTGGAGTAGTACGCACCGTTGATCGCGTGCTCCACCGCCTGGTCGATGTCCGCGTCTTCGAGCACGACCAGCGGGTTCTTCCCGCCCATCTCGCACTGCACCTTGATTCCGTTCTCTGCACAGGTCGTTGCGATTCCGCGTCCCACCTGCGCGGATCCCGTGAAGCTCAGCGCATCGATGGGAGCAGAGGTGATCGCGTTGCCCACCGTCGAACCCGAACCCATGACGAGGTTGAGCACTCCGGCAGGCAAACCGGCCTCGGCCAGGATGTTCACGAGCTCCCAGGCGCAGCCGGGCGTCAGCGCTGCCGGCTTGAAGACCACCGCGTTGCCGAAGGCCAGCGCAGGTGCGATCTTCCATGCCGGGATTGCGATCGGGAAGTTCCACGGCGTGATGATTCCGACGACGCCCATGGGTTCGCGGGTCGTCTCGACGACGAGTCCAGGGCGAACGGATTCGGTGATCTCACCCGTGTTGCGAACGGCCTCACCGGCGAAGAAGTGGAAGAGCTGGGCAGCGCGCTTCACTTCTGCTGTTGCCTCGCCGAGCGGCTTTCCCTCCTCACGCGCGAGCAAGTCGCCGAGCTCTCCGGCACGCTCTTCGATGAGTCGCGCGGCCGCGCTCAGGACCTGGAATCGGGTCTGCACCCCGGCGTCCGCCCACTTCGGCTGCGCGGCACGCGCAGCCTCGACTGCCTTCGCGACGTCACTTGCAGAACCGGCCGCGTAGCAGCCGACGATGTCGGAGGTGTCAGAGGGATTGATGTTGTCGGTGTAGTCCTGGGCTGACACCCATCGACCGTTGATGTAGTTGTCGAAGGTCTTCGGATCTGCCATGTCGTACTCCTGCTCCTGCCGAGGCCGCTCGCGCTCCGTCACCGGAGGCTGCAACCGTCCTGCTTTCACTGGTTCTCGTACTCTGCGAGCAATTCGGGGCTCGCGGGATATGTGTTGCGCAGTGCCCGTCCCGATTCGATCTTGCCGAGGATGAAATCCTCGAGCCGTTCCTGCTCGGCGCCGTCGCGGGCGACCTCCTCGACTAGATGCCGGGGAATGCACACCACGCCGTCGGCATCTCCGACGATGTAGTCGCCAGGGTAGACAGCCACCTCGGCGCAGCCGATCGGCACCTGCGACTCCACGACATGGTGCTGGAGGAGGTTGGTCACCGGGGAGGAGCCGGCGGTGAAGGTCGGCAGGTCGAGCGATGCGAAGTCGCCCGAGTCGCGGATCGCACCATCGGTGACGATGCCGGCTGCCCCGCGCATCTTCAAGCGCGTGGCGAGAATGTGACCGAGCGAGGCCGCCTGGGTCTGGCGCCGGGCATCGATGACCAGCACCTGTCCCTGCCCGACGCTCTCCACGCCTGCACGTTGCGGGTGATCGTAGTCCTCGAAGACCGACAGGGGATCCAAGTCCTCGCGCGACGGAATGCAGCGCATCGTGAACGCCTCGCCCACCATTCTGGTGCCGTAGTCGTTGTACGCGGTGATCCCATGGAGGAAGACATTGCGCAGGCCGCGCTTGAACAGCTGCGTCGACAATGTCGCGGTGCTGGTTCGGCGCAGCGCATCGAGCGCCTCCTGGGAGA
Source organism: Brevibacterium daeguense (assembly GCF_021729135.1). Lineage (GTDB taxonomy): Bacteria > Actinomycetota > Actinomycetes > Actinomycetales > Brevibacteriaceae > Brevibacterium > Brevibacterium daeguense. Next base: position 87,028 of record NZ_JAJTWW010000014.1, on the reverse strand, counting down.
CCTGCTTCCTGCCGGTCGGGTCTTGGGTTGTCTGCATCTGGGGCATCTTTGCTCCTCGCATCGCTGGCACGTCGCGGCCGCATCTGGTGCGGATCTGCGATTCAGTATACCAAATATCAAATCCCATGACTTCTCATCGGACGTGTTCGATGAGCTCTCGATTCTCGTCGTCGACGTGTCTGGCGACCCGATCGGAGATCTCCAGAAGCTTGAACATCAGCGGACCGGCGCGGCGGGACGAGAAGATGGTCCACAACGGCAGAGTCGAATGTTCCTCAGGCAGCCGCACCCGACGGGCGACCAAGCCTTCGAAGCCGAGCTTGAGCACGGAGACCGGGGCCAGCACGCAGCCGAATCCCGCAGCTGCCAGCGCCGCCCCGGACATCGCCTGCGAGATCTCGACATTGACTTCGGGCCGGAACTGGTCGAACACACCGTCGAAGACACGCGAAAGGTACGGGGCGCCTTCCTCTTCGTAGCGAATCACCGGGGTCCGGGCGATCACCTCGGGCGTCAGCGGACCCTGCGCGCAGGCCAGCGGGTGGTCCTCGGCCATGACCGCGACGAGCGGCTCATCGCTCATCACGCGATGCTCCACCCCTTCGGGCAGTTCCTGGGGGCGGATGTAGCCGATGTCGAGGGTTCCCTGCCGGATCAGCTCGGTCTGGATCGGGGAGACGCGCTCTGCGACTTCGAGCTTGACTTTCGGAAGCTCCGTGGCGACCGCGCGCATCAGGTCCGGCAGCACCCGATACGTGCCGACACCGGTGAAACCGGAGCGGATCGTACCGGCATACTCATCGTCGAGGGTGTGCAGGCGCTCCACCGAGGTCCGGACCATCGCCAGGGTTGCGTAGCAGTCCGCGAGGAAGGTCTCTCCCGACGGTGTCAGCTGCACGGTGCGCCGATCGCGGATGAGGAGCTCGACGCCCAGCGTCTTCTCCAGTCGCTGAATCTGGCGACTGAGCGGCGGCTGGGTCATGGACAGCCGATTGGCCGCCCGACCGAAATTCAACTCCTCGGCCACCGCGACGAAGCACCGGAGCTGTTCGAAGGTGAAGTCGATGGAGGACACCGAGTCATCGTATCCAACGACCAGATCCTGCCGGCGGGCCGCAGGTTCACTTTCAGCTGCTCCGGAGGACCTCGCCACCGCACGACCACCGCACTCTCAGGGACTGACGCCGAGGTCGGCCTCGAGCTTGTCCAACCCGGCGAGAATGTGACTCGGAATGTCGACCTCAACGGTGCCGGCTCGCAGGTGAGCACGCTCCGGGTCGCCGGGGGCTTGGACGCGTTCGAACCCGGCGGCCGGCGCGCTGGAGCGAATTCGATCCTGGAGCTCTCCCGCCCGGGCAATCCCGGAGTCGTCGCCGAGCAGCTTGACTGGGTCGAGCACCCACAGCAGGTGTCCCGTTCGCGTGTTCGCCGACCGGTCGGTCCACAGGTCGGTGGTTTCCGAGGCGAATCGTCCTCCGGCCACCGCACCGGCCAGGAGTTCGACGACAACGGCGATGCCCGATCCCTTGTGCCCGCCGAACGGCATCAGAGCACCGGTCATTGCGGCGGCAGCGTCTGTCGTCGCGTGACCTGCGCTGTCGAGGGCCCAGTCCTCGGGGATCGACTGGCCCGCCGCGTAGGCCTCTTTGATCTTGCCGAACGCGGCGGCACTGGTCGCCATGTCGACGGTGACCGGTGCGCCGGGGGTCGGGACGGACACGGACAGGGGATTGGAGCCGAAGACTCGTTCGCGCGCACCGTACGGGGCTACCAGGGGGCCGGTGGTCGAGCACAGGAGCGAGACCAATCCGGCCGCCGCGAGCTGGTCGGTCCAGATCGCGCCGGCGCCGTAGTGGGAGCTGTTGTTGACGGCCACGCATGCAGTGCCGAACCGGTCGACGAGTTCGCGCGCCTTTTCAAGCGCCCGGGCCATCGCGGTCTGGCCGAAGCCGCACTGAGCGTCGAGCACAGCCGTCGCGCCCGTCTCCCGGGTCCACTCCATCGGAGCGTTGACGACAATTCCGCCGGCGACTGCCGCCTCGGCGTAGATCGGCAGGCGGATGAGCCCATGCGAGTAGATGCCGCGCCTGTCGGCCTCGATGAGCGATTCGGCCACAAGTCGCGCCTCGTCCGCCTCGCTGCCGGCCTGCTGCAGGCACGCCGCAGCGCGTGCGGTCAGGGATGTGACGTCCGCCCTGACAGTGTCTGTGCGCTGAGACATCGTCATGCCTTCACCGCCAGAACCGGGCACTGCGCCTGCAGCAGCACTTGCTGCGCAGTGCTGCCCATAATGAGCTTGCCAACGCTGGATCGTTGGCGGATGCCGATCACGAGCATGCGGGTGTCGGGCGACTCGGATTCCTCCAGCAGCGCGTCGAGGCCGTCGATGTCAGTGCGTCGAACGGTCTCGAACGGGACGTTCGCCGCCTCCGCGTCCGCGGAGAGCGAGCTGAGCTCGTCGTCCGAGGCGAGCTTGGGGTCGACCAGGGAAGTCCGGTTGCTGACATTCATGACGACCAGGGTGTCCCCCAACTGGGTTGCCAGGTCCAGACCCTGGGCAAACGCGGCTCGGCCGCGGTCGTTGGGTACGTAGCCGACGACTGTTCTCATCTCTGTCCTTCGTTCGTTCCATTCACGTGGACTGGTTTCTGGGAGTGAGCGCTCTCCGGCTTCTCCGCAACGGTGTCCTTCTCCGCCTGGACACCCTTCTTCTCCGCAGGGGTGTCCTTCCTCTCAGCACGGGTGCCCTTGCTGCGGCGAGCCAGCAGCCAGCTGACTGCCGGCGCGAGCACCAGCACGATGACGATGACTGCGCTGAGGGTGATCGCGATGGGGCTTCCGATGAAGATGTCGAAGCTTCCGTCGGAGAGGATCATCGACTGACGGAAGTTCGTTTCGATCAGGGCACCGAGGATGAAGGCCAGGACGAGCGGACCCTGCGGCAGCCCGAGCTTCTTCATGAGGAACCCCAGCACGCCGAACACGAGGATCAGGAACATGTCGAACACATTCGTCCGGACGGTGTAGACCCCGATCATCGTGATCAGCAGCGTCAGGGGGTAGAGAATCGACTCGCGCACCTTGAGAAGCTTGATGAACACGCCGATGAGCGGAATGGCGAGCAGCAGCAGGAACAGATTTCCGATGTACATCGAATTGATGACGCCCCAGAACACTGCAGGCTCATCGGTGATGAGCGTGGGTCCGGGAGTGATCCCCTGCAGCAGCAGCGCACCGAGCATGACAGCCATCGTCGCGTTGGCCGGGATGCCCAGCGACAGCAGCGGAATGAAGGACGATGTGGCCGCTGCGTTGTTGGCGGTCTCCGGACCCGCCACGCCCTTGATGTCGCCCTTGCCGAATTGCTCCGGGTTGCGGGAGATCCGCTTCTCGGTGGCGTAGGCGACCAGCGAGGACACGGCCGCTCCACCTCCGGGCAGGACGCCGAGGATGAACCCGAGGACTGAGCCGCGAGCGATCGCCCCGCCGGATTCGCGCATGTCCTCCCGCGAGGGCAGTGCGCGCTTGAATGACGGCGTCGAAGGGCTGGGCCCGCTGCGCAGCGTCATGTTGTAGAGGATCTCCCCCACGCCGAAGATCCCCATCGCGATGATCACGAAGTCGATGCCGTCGGCCATGTTGTTCGACCCGAAGGTGAAGCGGTCCACGCCCGTGAGCGGGTCACGCCCGATGGTCGCCAGGAGCAGCCCGATCGCAGCGGAGACGCCCGCCTTGCGGACCGACCCCTCGCCCAGCGCTGAGACCAGCAGGATGCCGAGGACCGCGAGCAGCGTGTACTCCGCCGGTCCGAAGGCAAGGGCGAAGGAGGCGACGAGCGGTGCGACGAAGGTCAGCGCCAGGATAGCGACCGTTCCGCCGATGAAGGAGCCGACCGCGGAGATTCCCAGGGCCGCACCCGCGCGGCCCTTCCTGGCCATCTGGTAACCGTCGATCGCGGTGACGACGGTCGAGGATTCGCCGGGCAGCCGCAGCAGGACCGAGGTGATCGTCCCGCCGTACTGGGCACCGTAGAAGATTCCGGCGAGCAGGATGATGGCGCTCTCGGGCTCGAGCGCGTAGGTGATCGGCAGCAGGACGGCGATCGATGCGGCCGGGCCGAGCCCGGGAAGCACCCCGACCGCCATGCCGACGGTGACACCGATCAGACAGAACAGCAGATTCGCCGGCTGGAAGACGACTCCGAATCCGGCCAGGGCCGGTTCCAGGAATTCCATGAAAACCTCAGATCAGAACAAGTGCGGAATATTGACCCGGAGCGCGAGGATGAACAGCCCGTAGGCGGCTGCGGTCGCGACAGTCGACACGACGATCGCGGTCCGCCAACCCTCGCGGCCGAGCACCTTGATCCAGAAGAACAGCAGGAGCAGGGTGGGGATCTCGAAGCCGATCCGCTCGAACAGCAGGGCGTAGGCGACGAGGCTGACGAGTCCGAGGCCGATCCGGAGGTATCCGGACCCCCACGCCTCGACATCGGTGTCGCGCTTGAAGCTGAAAACACCTGCCGCGGACATCACAGTGAGGAAAACCGAGATGATCAGTGGCCACAGGCCGGGACCCGGAGAGTTGAGCTCTCCGAGTCCCAGCTGAAGCGAGAGCACGATTCCGAACAGCCCCAGCGCCAGCGGCCCTGCCACGGCGAAGAGCGCAGTCGCAAGCCCCCCGCGGGGCGGCCTGTCCGCCTCGGCTGCCGTAGAAGGAGCTGCGCCGTTGAATTCCTCGACGTCGCGGCTATCGGTCGCTGACATCATTCCCCTGCAAGTCCGATTCCGTGCTCCTCGGCGATCGCACGATACCGCTCGCTGTCGGTGGCGACGATCTCCTGCACGTCGGCCGGTTCCGCATCCCAGTTGTCGATGTAGTTGTCCTCGAGGAACTGCTGGAATTCGTCGGAGGCCTTTGCCTCGGCAACGGCATCAGCCAACGTCGTCACGACCTCGTCCGGGGTTTCGGCCGGCACGGCGAGCCAGCGGCGCTGGCTGACATTGAGGTCGTACCCCAGTTCCTTTGCCGTGGGCACATCCGGCAGATTCACATTCCGCTCCTCGGAGAAGACTGCGAGCGGCCGGAAGGAGCCGTCCTCGATCCGAGGCATCGCCTCCGCGATCTGCACCGTGGTTGCATCCGTGTGCCCTCCCAGCAGCGAAGTGACGGCCGGGTTTCCTCCGTCATGGGGAACGTCCTCCGCGTTGGCACCCGCAATCGCGAACAGCGCAGTGGGCGCGAACTGGGAGCCGCTGCCCACGCCCGAGGTCGCGAACCGCACTCGCTCGGCTTCGATCAGGGAATCGAGGTCCTCGTACTCTGATTCGGTGCTCGTCACGAGCACGTAGCCCTCCTCCGTGAGGGGCGCGACGATCTCCATGTCGTCGAGAGTCACCGCAGTGGCGTCCTCGACGAACAGCGGTGTCACAGAGAAGAGCGACTGGGAGGAGAACAGGAGCTGGTAGCCGTCGGGAGCCGCGTTCAGCGCCTCGTCGGTGCCCACTGCGCCGTTGGCGCCCTCCTTGTTCTCGACGACCACGCTCTGACCGAGAGGCTCTTCGAGCGCCTGGGACAACGCGCGTCCGGTCAGATCGCTGCTGCCGCCCGGGGCGAACGGCACCGTCAGCGTGAGTTCACGTGTCGGATAGTCCTCCTCCGCGCTCCCCGTTCCTCCCTGGACTGCCCCGCAACCGGACAGCACCAGGGCAGCGGCGCCGATTGCGCCCACGACCGGCATCGCGTACGACTTCCGACGGCGGATGGCGTTCGATTCTCGAGTGACTGACAGCATGTGCTATCTCCCAACTTCATTGTTGAACGGACGAGACTCCGAGATGGCTCTCCCTAAAGCTAGGGAACGGGGCCCACAGCGTCCAATACGCATTTCGCATTATCAGATGCCCAACAAGCATAAGAAGCGTCCGACAGCCTCTATCCCGCAACTCGCCGCAGACATCAGCAGCGAACAGTGGCTCCTGGATCAGCTCATGCCGAAACGGCATTTCTGGCCGCTCCTGCCCGCGGTTAGGCTCCCCTTGACCTGCAGTGGACGTTGCTCATCGACGAGCCCAGACCGCCGGCCCAACCAGCGATTCGAAAAAGGAAAACCATGTCGACACGACTCACCCCGGAACAGCTGCGCAGTCACCGGTGGTTCGGTGCTGATGATCTCCGATCCTTCGGACACCGTTCCCGGATCAAGCAGATCGGCTACTCGGAGGAGGACTTCGCCGGCAAGCCGGTCATCGCCATCATCAATACGTGGAGCGACATCAACCCGTGTCACTTCCACTTCAAGGACCGCGTCGAGGCCATCAAGCGCGGCGTCATCCAGGCCGGCGGATTCCCGCTCGAGCTGCCGGCGATCGCGTTGGCCGAGAACTTCCAGAAGCCCAGCACCATGATGTACCGCAACTTCCTGTCGATGGAGACCGAGGAACTGCTGCGGTCGTACCCGATCGACGGCGCCGTGCTGATGGGCGGCTGCGACAAGACCTCCCCGGCACTGGTGATGGGAGCGACCAGTGCCGACTACCCCGCGATCTTCTTCCCCGCCGGCCCCATGATGAAGGGCTGCTGGAAGGGCAACGTGCTGGGCAGCGGTTCCGATACCTGGAAGTATTGGGACGAACTGCGGGCGGGGAACATCACCGAATGCGATTGGCGCGATATCGAGAACGGCATCGCTCGCACTCCCGGCCACTGCATGACGATGGGCACCGCCTCGACGATGACATCCGCAGTCGAGGCCCTCGGATTGTGCTTGCCGGGCGCGGCGTCCATCCCGGCGACGATGGCGGATCATTCGCGCATGGCGGCCGAGTGCGGGCGGACGATCGTCGACGCCGTCTGGGCCGACCGCCGACCGTCCTCGATTCTCACGCGGGAAGCCGTCGAGAACGCGGCGGTGACCGTGCTCTCCCTGGGCGGCTCGACGAACGCCATCATCCATCTCATCGCGATTGCCAGACGTGCGGGCATCGCGTTCTCCGCCGAGGACTTCGAGGAGTTCGCCGCGCGGGTGCCGCTGCTGGCCAACATCCGCCCAGCGGGTACGCACCTGATGGAGGACTACTATGACGCCGGGGGTCTGCTCGCGCAGTTGAAGAACCTGCGGTCGCTGCTGAACACGGACGCCCTGACGATCAACGGCAGAACTCTTGGGGAGAACATCGAGGTCAGCGACCACTGCGACACCGACGTCATCAGGACGATGGACGACCCTGTCACCAGTGTTCCTGCCCTGAAGGTCCTGAAGGGCAACCTGTGCCCGGACGGGGCCATCGTCAAGCCCTCCACGGTCAACCCTCAGAGGATGGTGCACCGCGGAAGGGCCCTCGTCTTCGACAACTACGCAGACCTCAAGGCGCGGATCGACGACCCGGACCTCGACGTCGACGAGACCACAGTGCTGGTGCTGCGCGGGGCCGGACCGGTCGGCGCGCCCGGAATGCCGGAGTGGGGAATGCTGCCGATTCCCAAGAAGCTCCTCGAAGCAGGCGTGCGCGACATGGTGAGAATCTCTGATGCGAGGATGAGCGGCACCAGCTACGGCACCTGCGTCCTTCACGTCTCCCCGGAATCCGCAGTAGGCGGGCCGCTGGCGGTTGTGCGCACGGGAGACGAGATCTCACTGGACATCCCCAACGGGACGCTGGATGTCGTACTCAGCGAATCGGAGATGGAGGCGAGGCGGCAGCAACTCGTGGCTCCAGACTTTTCGGCTGATCGTGGGTTCGTGAAGTTGTATCGAACCCATGTGGAGCAGGCACATTTGGGCTGCGACTTCGACTTCCTGGCTGGGGTCGGGAATCCGGAGCCGGAGATCTGGTAAACGAAGGCGAGCACGCGGTGTTCGTGACCCGAGGTCAGCGGCGATGTCCGCAGACCGCGGCGAACGTCGCGGCGGTGTTCACAGAGAGAACGTCGGCGTTGCGCAGATGCAACGTCGAATGAAGCGCAGAGAGTTGGAGAAGATACACATGACTGATCTCAGACAGAGGTTGCTGTCGGCAGAGCCCACGACCGGGTATTTCTGCCTGTCCTCTACCCCCCTGACCCTCGAGCGGCTGGCAGAGATCGGGTATGACTACATCGTCATCGACGGCCAGCACGGGACCTACTCGGAGAACGAGTGGCTGGGCTGCATGCAGGCGATCGAAGCCGGCGGCGGCACGGGCTTCATCCGGGTGCCCGAGGCGGGGGTAGGGATCATCGGGAAAGCGCTGGATGCCGGCGCGACAGGGGTCATCGTGCCGCTGCTCGACACCGCGACCGACGCTGAGCTGATCGCGAGGGCCGCGAAGTTCCCCCCGCTCGGCAGCAGATCTCGTGGGCCGGCGCGGAAATCACCGTCCCTGCAGGGAACTCTTGAGGAGATCAACGAGAAGACGTTGATTCTGGGCATGATCGAGACCCGTTCGGGGCTGGACAATGTCGAAAGCATCGTGCGCACGCCCAACCTCGATGGCCTGTACATCGGGCCGGGCGATCTCAGCATCGGGCTGGGCGGATACGGCGTCGACGACCCGGCAATCGAGGCAGAGTTCTCCCAAGCTGTCGATCGGATCCTCACCGCCGCGAACGATGCGGGAAAGTTCGTCGTGTTCCACACCTCGTCCGCCGAGGTGGCCCGGCAGCGCCGCGCCGTGGGCTACACGAACGTGACGATTGCCAATGATGTCAACCACCTCTGCGATGCCGCGGCGGCCGAGCTGCGATCGCTGCAGTCGTAACGCGATGGCACCAAAGGTGATGGCACAGAGCGCGCCGCGGACGTTCTATGTCTCCGACCCGATTCACCCAGAGGTGCTGGGCGAACTTTCCAGGATGGGCCATGTTCACCTCGGCTTCGGCGACAGCGCAGTGGACTACCGGGACGTCGCTGCAGAGGTCGACGCGGTTCTGCTGCGGGCGGAGAACTTCGACCGCGCCAAGATCGAGATGTCACCGAAGCTGCGCATCATCGCCCGTCACGGAGTGGGTACCGACAACGTCGACATCGATGCTGCCACCGCTTCCGGGGTGTGGGTCACCACTGCGCCGGGCAGCAACAGCCGTGCCGTAGCCGAGCACGTGTTCGCCCTCCTGCTCTCGCTTGCGCGCAGGGTTCCGTTCGCTGCCGCCAGCACTGCGGCCGGTCACTGGACTGAGGCAAAGCCCGAGTTGGTCGGTTTCGAGTTGCACGGCCGCACCCTCGGACTGGTCGGCTTCGGCAGCATCTCCCGCATGGTCACCGGAATTGCTCGCGGCTTCGGCATGCAGGTGATCGTTCACGATCCCTTCGTCGATGACGCTCAGGTCCAGGCGCTCGCGGCCGAGTCCGCGACACTGAGTGAGGTGCTGACCAGAGCCGACGTGATCAGCCTGCACCTGCCGCTCACCTCTGGCACTGCCCATCTCATCGACTCTGATGCGCTGGCAGCCGTGAAGCCGGGCTCGGTGCTCATCAACACCTCGCGAGGAGGCGTGGTGGATGAACGGGCTCTGGTGGAGGCTCTGCGGCAAGGGCGGCTGGCAGCGGCAGCGCTCGACGTGATCGAGGGCGAGTCCGTGGACATGAGGAACCCTCTTGCCCATTCGCCCATCGACCATTCCGAGGTGCCGAACCTCATCGTCACTCCTCATGTCGCCGGGCAGACGGCCGAGGCGTTCAAAGCGGCCGGAGTCCAGGCGTTGGCGGCTATTCGGGAGGCGCTGAAAGGGCAGCGGCCGGCTGCCGCGATCAACAACGCATGATTTTTCTCGGTCGACCTCTTCCCTCGCTCGACTCTGACGGTCACAGTTATGGTGAGCCTTGGCAGCAGGTCTGATCAGACATAGGAGTCGGAGTCATGACGCATCACACGCCCACACCCGGCGGTCCCGAACATCCGGCAGCCGCGAGCGCCTCGGCCCCGCCGCTCACCCACAACCCCGCCAAGGTCGCCTTCGCCAGCTTCATCGGCACGACGGTCGAATGGTACGACTATTTCCTATTCGGCACGGCGGCCGTGCTCGTCCTCAACGAGCAGTTCTTCCCGCAGCTCGACCCGCTGGCAGGCCAGCTGGCCGCGCTGAGCACCTTCGCGGTCGCCTTCGTCGCGCGTCCTCTCGGCGGACTGATCTTCGGGCACTTCGGGGACCGGCTCAGCCGCAAGTCCATGCTCGTCCTGACGCTCATGCTGATGGGCGCGGCGACGTTCCTCATCGGCGTGCTGCCCGGCTACGCCCAGATCGGCGTTGCGGCGCCCATCCTGCTGGTCGTCCTGCGCGTGATCCAGGGCTTCGCCGTCGGCGGCGAATGGGGCGGTGCGGTCCTCATGGCCGTTGAGCACGCGCCTCCTGCCAAGAAGGCGTTCTACGGGGCCTGGCCACAGGCGGGAGTGCCTGCCGGGTCCGTGCTATCGAGCCTGGTCTTCTTCGTCGTCCAGCTCATGCCCAACGAGCAGTTCCTGTCCTGGGGCTGGCGGATCCCATTCCTGCTCTCGGCGGTGCTCGTCGTCATCGGCCTGTTCATCCGCCTGCGCCTGGCCGAGTCCCCGGAGTTCGACCGGGTGAAAGAGGAGAAGAAGGACGTCAAGGTGCCGGTCGCGGAGGTGCTGCGCACCTCGAAGAAGTCGCTGCTCATCGGCATCTTCTGCCTGGTCGGCTCCAACACCCTGTTCTACGTCGCGACGGTCTACCTGCTCGCCTACGCCCCGGAGGCCACCGCGCTCACCCGAGGCGATGTGCTGCTCGCGATCGCGATCGGCGCCTCCCTCGACATCTTCGCGATCCCGCTGGTGGCGATCCTCGCGGACAGGCACGGCAAGAGGACGATGATGATCGTCGGCAACGTACTCACGGCGCTCGCTGCGATCCCGATCTTCATGGCGATGAACACCGGCACCTTCCTCGGAGCGGTGCTGGCGATGGTGATCGCGTTCCCCATCGCCCACTCCTTCACCTATGCGACGTCCTCAGGCTTCATCGCGGGGCTCTTCCAACCGAACGTCCGCTACACGGGCGCCTCGATCTCCTACCAGGTCTGCGGGCTGATCTCCTCCGCGCCGGCCCCGATCATCTCCACGCTGCTGTACGCCCAGTTCGGGTCCTGGGTAGCCGTGGCGCTGTACCTCGCCGCCGCCAACCTCATCGCCGCGGCGTTCTGCACGTTGGCCGACAGGAAGGTGTGAGGGATGGGTCAGTCTTCTCGGGACCTGCAGGACGTGTTCCACCGTCTGGAGACGACCGGGCGGGACCTCAATGCGGTTGTGACCGTGACTCGGGAACGGGCCGAGGCACTGGCACGGGTCGCTGACGATCGTGTCGGGTCCGGCCGGCCGCCTCGGCCGTTGGAGGGCGTTCCCTTCGTCATCAAGGACGTCGTCGACGTCGCCGGCTACCCCACCCTCATGGGGTCGGATGTGAGAGTGGGCGGGACCGCCGAGGCGTCCGCGCCGGTGATCACCGTGCTCGAGGAGGCGGGCGGGCTGCCGGTCGCGAAGACGAACTGTCAGGAGTTCTCCTACGGCATCCTCGGTGAGGAGAGCGCGTTCGGCCGGGTGGTCAACCCGGTGGATCCGGAGCTGTGCACGGGCGGGTCGAGTTCGGGGTCGGCCGCCCTGGTCGCCGCGGACGTCGTGCCGCTGGCGGTCGGCACCGACACCGCCGGATCCGTGCGGGTGCCCGCCGCGTGCACCGGGGTCATCGGGTTCAAGCCAACTCCCGGCACTGTGCCGATCGATGGCGTCTTCCCGCTGGCGCCGTCTTTCGACACGGTCGGGTTCTTCGCGAAGGACATCGCGCTGATCGAGCGAGCCTACGGGTTGTTCGCCGGAGATGAGGAGGGCCTGGGCGCCGCACCTGGCGCCGGCCAGGGTGGCCGGCTTAGCGTGGACACGAGCCTCCTGCTGAACGACGCCGAGGCGCCATCGGCCGCCCGCGAGTTCGTATCCCTCCGGCGCAAGTTCCCGTCCCTCGATGTCAGCCCTGTCGAGGCGACCGTCAGCCGCACCGACGTCGTCCAAGTCCTCGATCACACACTCGATCTGTACGACATAATCCGCCGAGTCGAGGCCTACCGGATCCACCGCGAACTCGTCGCGGACCAGCGGGAGCGCTATCAGCCCGGCGTACTGGGCAAGATCCTGTCCGGCGCGGAGGTGACCGAGGACCAATACGAGTCAGCAGTGCAGGACCTGGAGCAGCTCCGCGAATCCGCGCTGGCGATCTTCGAGGAGACCGACCTGCTGGTCACACCCGCGATTGCGGGCGAGGTCGTGCGCTGGGCGGATCTCGACAGCGGATCGGCGGCCCGGTTCATGAGGTACACGGCCCCGTTCAACGTGCTCGGCTGGCCCGCAATCACGATTCCGGTTCCCCGGAGTGCGACCGTCGGAACGCCGCTGTCGGTGCAGATCGTCGGCCAACCGGGTGCTGACGAGCAGGTGCTGCGGTTCGCGAATCGGCTGGTCAGCGGAAAACCGTGAAGCCAGTCTTGTCCACGAGTTCTCCGTAGTTCCGCTTCATCGCTCGTTCAAAGAAGCCGATGCGCTCGTACTGGAAGAACAAGTTGAACATCAGGAGATCGAGGGCCATGGATTCCAGCCAGTCGACTTCCTGGGTGAAGCCGGTGATCGCTTTCGCTCCGGTGGCTTCGAGAAGAGTCCGGCACGCTGCCTCGTCCTGGAGAACCGAGCATGCGCCGAAGTGAAGCGTCTTCGACTCCAGCGCGCCCGACGGCAGCGCATCCGCAAGCTCCTCAAGGCTGATCTGGTCGTCTCCGAAGGAGATCACACCGGGGGAACCATGACAAGCAATATATGCAATCGAAAATCGGTCCTGTCGCCGTTGCCCCAATAGGGTCAACGCCTTGACCAGATCGTCGGGATCATTGATATGCCGGTGCACGTGGTCCGCGGTTTTCGACGCCGCTAGCACCTGCATCATCGGTCTGACCGATAGCGAATCGGACACATCTGAGGACCAGTAACCCTCGGTGACCCAGATTCCGGGAACTGCCATGTGTTGCCTTCTTTCGTGTGTGGATTCGCTAGAGACGGATCTCCAGGTCGGGTTCGACCGAGGAGAAGTCGAGCACTAACGCTTTCGACTGGTGACGGAATCGCTTTTCACTCCGCGCAGCGCGCACTGCTTCGCGTGAGAAGAACCGTGCTGTGCGTCTGACGTCACTGTGGGCATCGGTGATGATTGCCAGCTCCCAGTGCGGGTTGCTTCCTGCCTTCCGGAGTTCGTTGCGCGTGAGGCTGACTACTGGTTGGCTTCGTGACAGTCCCTTGACCTCGACGTTCTTCCTCGCGCCGCTCTCAGTGACGAAGCTGATATCCCATCCAACACGGTCTCGCGACACATCTCGCGCTTCGTACCCGAGCGATTCGTAGTGCTGCGTCACGATGTCCATAGCGATCATCTCGGTTCTGCGGCGGTGCTCGAAATGCGGCGCCTCATGCTTTTCGATCTTCCGCCAGTTCTGCGGAAGCGGATCGACGAGCAACTTCTCATAGGAAACCTCCATGAGTTGGTTGAGGTGCTCGAGCTCGGCAAGTGTCAGGAATGCCGGGGTCACCTGCGGCGCCTGCAACGGTTCAATCCCGGCGAGCAGCTCGTCCGCGACGAGCTGTTCAGCTCGGACAGGTTCTCGGAACATGTCCATCTCGAACTCGATGAACATCTCCTGCTCGCGATCGCGCTCGACCAACCAACCTTGGGAGTAGTCGGCGGCGTCGGCGAAGACGGATGACGTCAAGGAGCCCGCTCCCCAGAAGCCTCGTGGGAACTCGTCCGAGCCATTCGTCATCCACATCAGCACTCGTTGCCCCGGTTCCATCAGGGCAGTCCGGGACGTAGCGCGGGGATTGACAGTCCAACCGCCCTCCGAATAGTCGGTTTCGACGAGGTCCCTCGGGTCGAAAACGCTGGGGTTGCACGTGAGTACCCAGGCACCAAAATGTCCGCTTGCGAAAGCTTCGTGGGGAGTTCTCGCTCGCTGATCAGTGTCCGTTCCAGTGTCTTCCACCACGGCGACCTCAGGTACGCCAGCCTCCGCCTCAACACCGCCGTAGTCACCATCGGCCCGGTAATCCCCATTCGGATCCTTCTCGAACCGCCCCTCCTTCACGGCCCAGTCGGCGACGTCCTCCAACCGCTCGCGAATCTGACGTCCCATCCGCGACCAGCCGAAGACCCCCATGGTCTCCCGGAGCAGCGCCTCCTCCGGCAGCGGATCGGAGTCGTGCAGCACTGCCGCCATAGCGTTGGCCAACTCCCGGTGGCTGATCTCGTTGACCGAGAGCGTGAGTTCCGCATCGTAGCGGGAGCGGTAGCCGGTGTACTCGCCAGGGACTATGCCGGACGGCCAGTAGAAGTCGCCGAACTTGCGGTTCTTCTCCGGCTTGATCGGTGAGCTCCCCAGGATCTGAACCGCGCGCGGCTTGCTCATCCGTGAAAAACCGAACCGACTACCGAGAACCCGGGCCAAGCGCTGCGCCTCGATGGGCCCCTCAGTCTCGATGATCTCCGTCAGCTGCTCCTGCACCAGCACCTTGTTATGCCGATCCGACAGCCCGTCGAGCACGTCCGGTTCGCCAATCTGCTCATCGGACGCCTCGACGAAGGGATACTCGCCGGAGACGTCGAGTTCCCGCGGCATAGCGGCAGTTTCTTCGACCTGGACCGCTGATCGCATCGGTGCAAGTGGGTCCAGCTCTTGAGCTGTTTCCCTGCCCGCGCCACCGCTCAGTGCATCCTCGCGGTGTCCTTCCGCTCCGGCCGGTTCCGTGAAGTCACCGCTGAACTCGAGCTCAAGCACCGGGTCGACGTCCTCGTCCCACGGCTCTTCCGAGAAGAGCGATTCTGCCCCTGTGCCGGTGCTCTCCCCCGGCTCCCGACCAGGGCAGTCCTCCAACTTGTCACCCCGGTGCTCTCCCGGCTCCTCATCGCCAACCACATCCGCCGAACCGGGAGCGAGCGCTTCAGCACGGGCAACGATGTCCTCGACTATCACCTCGCGCCCCTGGATCCATGCCGGCAGCAGCACCTGGACGGTGTCCTGCCAGCCCATCACTCCCTGCAGGATCTCCGACGGCAGCGACTCCCGGTCCGCGGTCGTCTGCCGCTTGGCCCATTCCGGGGTGTCGAGCACGATCGCCAGCCATCCGTAATCGTCCCCGGCACGCACTGCCAGGTCCACCCGGAACTTCGATGTGCCGACATCGGTGACCACTTCCAGGCCCGCTGTCCGCAGCGCCTCGGCCAGTTCTTCCCGGTAGAGGTCGTCGGCATTGAACTGCAGCGCCCCACCCGGACCGGCCAAGCCGCCGTGCTCCGCGTAGGCGAGGTACTCCTTGAGATGAAGCAGGCCCTCCGCCCGCGTCTTGGCGGGGTCGATGTCGCCGGAGCGGATCGAGGAGAACAGGACAACCTCCTCGCGGGCACGCGTGATGGCGACGTTGAGGCGCCGTTCACCGCCGCTTTGGTTCAACGGCCCGAAGTTGTGGCTGAGGACCCCGGTCTCCGGGTTTTTGGCGAACGCGATGGAGAACAGGATCACGTCGCGCTCGTCGCCCTGGACGTTCTCCAGGTTCTTGACGAACACCGCTTCGTCGTCCCGCTCCAGCGACCTCCGCACCTCCACCGACTCCGACTGTTCGAGCAGGTCGAGGATCAGGTCGCGCTGCTGCGTGTTGAACGTGACCACGCCGATCGAAGCCATCGGGTTCGCCTGCAGCCGCTCGGTGATCTCGGCGACGATAGCGCGGGCTTCGTCCTCGTTCGTGCGAGTCTTGCCGCGGTCGAAACGTCCGCCGACGTGCTTGACACTGATGCCCAACCCCTCGCGCGCCTCGGGCGGGCCGGGGAACACCTGCAGGTTCCCGTTGTAGTACTTGACGTTGGAGAAGCTGATGAGGCTCTCGTGCTTGGAGCGGTAGTGCCACGACAGCCAGCGCTGCTCCAGGCCCGACCCGACCGCCTCGGAGAGGATCGATTCCTGGTCGGCCGCCGCGAGCGCGAAGCCTTGGTCCTTCCCCTGTTCACCTGCTGCCGAGGCACCATCCGGCCGGCCACCGACGCCGTCACCGCCCGCAAGATCACCCACCGCCGAGGCGCCCCGCCCCTGGTCGGATCCGTCGCCCTGGCCTTCCGGTTTGCCGCGCATGCTACTCACCAGCTCGGCAGCGTTGGTCGCGTCGACGTCTTCGTCGTCCTCGCTGGTGGAAGCCGTGCCGAAGACGTTCGTCGGCGGCATCTGCTTGGAGTCGCCCACGATCACCGCGGAGTTCGCGCGTCCCAGGGAACCGACCGCGTCGGCGACCTTGACCTGGGAAGCTTCGTCGAAGATCACCGTGTCGAAGCGGATCGAGTTCACGGGGAGGAAGCGGGCGACCGAGGACGGGCTCATGAGGATCACCGGCGTGAGGCCGAGGATCTCCTCGCCGTAGTTCTCGAACAACCGCCGGATCGATCCACCACGCTTGCGGTCGATCTCTTTGCGCAGCCCGACGCTGACGTTGGGTCGTTCACCCCGTTCCGCCAGCAGTCGTGCGGGCAGTTCGCTCCACAGCTGCCGCTTGAGCTCCCTGGACAGCCGGACGTACTCGCGCACCTGCGCGCCGCGCTTCCGGGAGTCGAAGATGTCGAGGTCGCTGCCGCGCAGCTGGATTTCCAGCCGCTCTCGTTCGGCCGCCAGCTCGATTGCCTCGGCGAGGTGATCGGTCGCGTGCCCGTGCTGGATCACCTCCGCCTCGGCGGCCAGGCCCTTCTCCGCCAGCTCGCTCAGCACGCGCTGCAGCTCGACCTGCCGCATGAAGTCCGCCTGCGCCGACCGGTCAGCTGCAACGCGGTTCCACTCGGCGGCGCATTCGCGGATGCGCGCGACCAGGGTGCGGTTCTGCAGCCAGGCGGTGACCGAGGCGTCGGTCGCCCCAGCGGCCTGACGCAGCTCGTCCCACGCTGTCCGGAACTGCTGCACGGCAGTGCCGAATCGGCCCTGCTGTGCAGCTCTCGGGTCCTGTCGGACCATCGCGTCGACGATTGGGCCTGCCTCGGGAACGGCGGCCAGGAGTGCGCGAGTGATCGCGGCGTGCCCTTCCCAGTTCCGCGCGCGCTGCTCCTCGTGCATCAACAGGCGAACGGCCTCATCGCTGAAGAGGGGAAGCCGGGCCAGTTCCGGCAGCCCCTCCGCCAGGCGTGCCCGGGTTTCTGCGTGTTCCTGCTGGAACGCTCGCAGCGAGGCGAGGAAGCGCAGCGGATCCTGCTCGACAGCTGCTACGGCCTGCGGGGTGGCGACGGCGGTGATCTTGCTCAACGCGAGCTTGGTCAGGCGCCTGCGCTGCAGAATCCCGGCACGCTGGGCTTCCTCGTACTCCGCCTGCAGAGCCGCAGTATCCGCGTCTGCTGCCGCTGGGCCGAAGCCTGCGTGCTCGCCCATCCAGCGCTGGCGGAACCGCTGGAGTTCGTTGACGCGCTGGTTGAGCACGACGGGTGTCAGCCGCGGCGCATCGAGGTCCCGTGGGAGGACTGCCTGGTTGGTCGGGAGGTCCTCCAGCCACGCGTCCAATGCCCCCTGCTGGCGCGCATCCAAGCGGTCGAGCAGCTCAGCCAGGGGCTGCGGGACCTCGGCAAGCGCTGCTGCCAGACGGTGTGCCGCCTCGGCGATTGTCGCCGCCACCCCGAGGATGGCGCCGGTGTCGTTCTCCCCGGAGGGCGCCTCGGCGTGCGGCCCGATGAACGTCCACTCCTGCGAGAGTCGTTGTCCTCGTGCCCGCCTGGCGGCGAGGTTGACGGCCTGTGCCAGCCGGCGGATGTCGTCCTGGTCCAGGTTCAGCACCTCGGGAGTGACGGTGATCTCCTCCGGCGTCCACCCGGCGTCAGCCGGGTAGTTCCGCTCCAGCAGGAGGCAGCGCTGGTAGCGGTCCCAGACCGATTGCCCGTCGGCACCGTCGTGGATGACGGTCGGGTAGCTCTCCAGGTCCTCGATGTGATGGCGCAGCTGGTTCCGGAGCGTGTCGAAGACACTGGCGTTGCCCTTCGCGCTCGCGAGCAGCGACTTCTTGATCTGGTCCCGGACGAGGTTGATCGACTGGTCCTTGCCGTGCACGTTGAGCACCAGCGGCTCCAGCCCGACGTTCTTGAGGCGGTCGTGCACGACGGTCAGCGCGGCCTGCTTCTCCGCGACGAACAGGATGGTGCGTCCCTGGGCGATCCCGTCGGCGATCATGTTGGTGATGGTCTGGGACTTGCCCGTGCCGGGAGGACCCTCGAGCACGAAGCTGCAGCCTGCCGAGGCGGCCTTGACCGCAGCGAGCTGACTGCCGTCCGCGGGCAGCGGCAGGAAGGTGTCGACCTCGTCGGCGGGCTTCACCGCCGCCGGTTCGACCGAGTCCCGGAACAGCTCACTGGGGTGGTGGACGAAATGGTCGACCACCGGGCTGGCAGTGAGCGCCTTCCAGTTGTCGCCCACGTCTCGCCACATGTCGAGGCTCGCGAACTGCAGGATGGCCAGGTGGGCACGGTCCTCGACCGCGAAGTCCAGGCCGCGCTCCAGGAAGAGCTCGCGCAGCTCCCGGAACACCCGCGGCAGGTCGATGCCCGATTCGTCCGCGGGCGGACTCTCCAGCTGCGGCAGAGTCAGGTTGTACTCCTGCCGCAGCTTCTCGATGAGGCAGTAGTTCGGCTGGACCTCCGCGTTGGGCTCCATGCGGATGGAGTAGGGGCGGGTGGTGCTGCCGGTGAGTTCGACCGGGAGCAGGAACAGCGGGCTGCGCCCTTCCTGCGCCTTGCTCCGGCGACCGGCCGACTTCCACTTGAGCAGGCCGAGGCTGACGAACAGGGCCGTGGCGCCGGTGTCCTCCTTGATCGACTTGGCATCCCGGCGGAGGCTGGTTAATTTGTTGATCGTGCGGCCTCGCTGCGCGCTGACGTAGGTCCGTCCCTCCTCCTGGAACAGGCGCGAGAGCGTGACGTCGTCGTACTGCGACGCCGTCTGGACTCCCTGTTCGAGGTCGAGGTGCTCGACGTTCTCGTGCGGTGTCAGCTGGACGGACTGGTTCTCGGCGAGGCGGTTCTCGAGTTCACCCAGGTCGTCGCCGGGCACCAGAAACTTGATGCCGCGCGAATCGGAGAGCTTGAGGAGTGGGTTCCGGAACGACAGATCGAGCAGGTCCGAGCGCCAGCGCTGCACTCTGTATGGGTAGCTGGATCCGGTCAGCTGCACGGTCGGGCCGGCCCCGTCGGTCGACGTCGCCGAGGCACCAGGCAGTCCGCGTTCGCTGCCCGCCCGGTTCTCGACGACGACGATGGTCCGCTCCCCGCCCATGTCGACGACGGTGGGCAGGGGTTTGATCCGGCGATGGGCGGCCTGAACGTTGACGGCCAGTTGCACGGCTCGGCCGTTCTTGCAGGTCGAGAACGCCGAGGACACTGCGTCCTCGAAGCTCGCGTCCCTGCCGGCCACGCACAGCGTGGTCTCGATAGGGATGAAGAAGTCGCTGCCGAACAGATTGCTGAGCTGATCGGAGTCGGCGATCACCATCTCCGTGACGATCTCCTTGAGCGTGAAGCCGACCACGGCATGACCCTTGAGCAGGACGATGTACGGCTGGATACCGGCTTCCTCCAGCACCGCGGCGAACAGCACCGCGGTATCCAGGCAGGTGCCGAAGCGCTCTTTGAGGACGACGTCGGAGGTGCGGATCTTCTGGCCGTCAGTCTCGAACGATGCGGGCGGCTCCGAGTAGCGGATGTCGAAGCTGCGGACGGCGTCGTAGATCGCCCTCGCGGTCTCCAGCACGCGCTCCGGGCTGTCCTGGTAGCCGACGAGCGAGGGGTCGCCGGTCCGCTCCGCCAGGAGGTCGGAGGTCTTGGACAGGACCCTGCCGACGGCTTCAGCGCGGGGTCGGACGAATGCGGCGACGATCTCCGGCACCGTGGCGGGTGTCCACTGGTCGTGGGCGAGGATCCGCAGCGGAATGGAGCGCTGGATGCGGACCCCGTCGTAGTCGAACTCGAGCTCCAGCGTGTCCGCAGTTGCCTCGTCGACTCCGATGAAGTGCCCGTGCGGCAGTGCCCAGTTGAGATCGGCGGGCTCGGCCCACCAGCTCTCTCCATGGTTGAGCTCGATATTCGGGCCGGTCCAGCCGGCGCTCTCGTCATTCTTGAGGGAGCCGAGGCGCGCGGTGAGTCCGGTGATCTCGTGGACAGCGGTTTCGTTGTCGGCACCGTCCGAATCAGCGGCGCCCGCGACGACGCCGATTCCGGCGAACACGCTGACGCGGTTGTGAGCCAGCGCGAAGTTGAGGTCCTTCCGGTAGAACACGGCCATCCGGAGGTCGCGGAATGCGATGAACTCGTCGTCGAGGCCGACGTCGCTGCCAGGGATACGGGGGAAGAAGAGTTCGATCAGCCGAGCTTCTTCGTCCTTGGCTTCCGTGCCGGCGAGGTCATTCTTTCGGTTGGTCGCGGACTCAGGGCCGCTGGGCTCGCTCGGTTCGGGGGCTGGTGCGGGTGGGAGGTCCTCGGTATCCGCGGCCACTTCGGGCGGAACTGGTGGTGGAGTCAGAGATGCGGCCTGCACCAGAGCTGGAGTTGCGGTCGCCGCGGGGCCCGGAGTCCCGGGATTCGGTGGTTCCTGGGTCGCCGGCGGCAGCGGTGCTTCTGCAATCGGCAGCACTCCGTCGTGCTGCAGGCTGTCCCGCATCGCCTCGTGCGTCTGCTGCTGCAGGCCCCCCAGGATCCCGGGGTCCGCGTTGAGGCTGACGAGGAGCTTCTGGGCGATGCCGAGGAAGGTGATGAGATCGACGAAGGTGATCTCATGGGGCACGTGAGCGACCCGATTCAGGGTTCCGAGCAGCTCGTTGGCCCACGCAGTCTGGCTCGGCTTGGTCGGGTAGCGGAAGTTCCTCCAATAGCGGCTCTGCACCAGCAGCAGGACACGGACGTCCCTCATGCTGCGCTGCAACGGCGGTTTCCCGTCGGTCTTGTCTTTGGCAGCAAGCACGGGGAGCCACGAATCGAGATCACCCTCGGAAGGAGCGTTTGCCGCAACGAACGGAGCGACCGCCTCGCCGATCAAGGCCCCAGCCCGATTGATCCGCTCTGCCGGTGTCAGGTTCACCATGCGATCTTCGCCTTCCCTCGAACCGCTCGGTCGTTCCCCGCTGTGACGCGTCGAAACCACGCTGTTGGCACGAACTCTAGCGGAGGTAGTGCGAATTTCGTTCATGCAGAGGGCAGTCGCAGCCCGGGCAAGAAATGAGCGGCGGGATGCTGAGCTACTGGTTGTCTCACTCGGCGGTCGGAGAGGCCTGTGTCCGCGAGTGGAGTTACTCTCATTTTCAACGAACTTTTCGGTAAGCGAAGGACCAAAGATGGCCACGCGCGTGTACCCGCCCAATATCCACATTCCGCCCAAGCCGGCGCACCCGCCCCGGTTTCCACCAGCGACTGATTCCGGCGACTCTACGGTGAACGAGATCGTCCTGGCAGCGCCGGAAGCAAACTCTGGCAAGGACGAGTTCCTCCGGATCCTGAAGTCGCGTCCAGTCAGCGAGGTCAACCCGCACCTCTGGCAATGGCAGCGGGAAGCACTCGACACGTGGCACCAGTCAGATGCCCGAGGAGTCATCGAAGCCGTCACGGGTGCCGGCAAGACGATGCTCGGGGTCACCGCTGCATTCGAAGCCTTCAAGAACGGCATCAAGACACTCGTGCTCGTTCCGACAACGGAGCTGCAGGCACAATGGCAGCGACGGCTGTCCGAAACAATCCCGCAAGCGGACATCGGCACGTTGGGCAACGGCCGCCATGACGGCCTCGCGGACTGCGACATTCTCGTGTCAATCATCAACTCCGCCGCCAGGCGCACCCTGCTTGCCGAGCACCAGCAGGGCCTCCTTATCGCTGACGAATGCCACCGCTATGCGGCGCCGACATTCTTCAAGGCGCTGAGCCGCCGATTCGAGTACCGGCTGGGCCTCACCGCAACGTACGCCAGGCCGGATCAGGCTCATACTGCGGAACTGGATCCCTACTTCGGCGGGGTGGTGTTCCGCCTCTGGTACGACCGCGCGCTTCAGGACAATGTCATTGCGCCGTTCCACCTCGCCTTCGTCGGGGTCTCGCTCAATCCCGAGGAGAGGTCCGAGTACGACCAGGTGACGCAGACGATCACCAAGGCGGGCAGAGCTCTCTCGGTCAGGCTCAACCTCCAGGGTGCCCGTGGAAACGCGTTCTTCAAAAAGATCCAGCAACTGGCAGGACGCGAGAACGACCACTCCCCCGAGGCCATCATGGCGCGCCGTTACATGGATGCCGTGGCCCGCCGCCAGCGGGTGCTCTCGAACTCCGCCGCGAAGCAGAAACTCCTCGCCGAGCTCGCTCCAGTCATCAAGAAATCCGCTGGAACGTTGGTGTTCTCGGAGACGATCGGCACCTCGTCCGAAGCCGGCCAGACCCTGGCCCGGACGGGAATCCCGACTGAGGTCATCAGCAGCGAGTCGAAGCCCCAGGAACGCCGAGGCGCCCTGCAGCGGTTCGCTCTCGGACATGCGCAGGCGCTGTGTGCTCCGAGGATTCTGGACGAGGGCATCGACGTTCCTGAGGCCGACCTCGCCATAGTGGTGTCGGCCAGCCGGCAGTCGCGGCAGATCGTGCAGCGTCTGGGGCGTGTCATCCGACGGAAGCAGGACGGCGGACCGGGCAGATACGTGCACCTGTACGCGATGGACACGATCGAGGACCTCAAGCAGGGGAAAGCGGATCACCTCGAACCTATCCTGGAACCGGCGGCACGCACGGGCTACTTCCAGGAGCATCAAGTCCGCGAGTTGCGGCAGTTCCTCCTGGCCGAGCCGGAATCTCCAGCGGCAGAACCCCAACCCGCGCCGGAGCGCCTGGTGCTCACGGCGGACGAGCGACCGCCAGCTGGAGGCGACCCCTCTGGTGCTTCTCGCTCGGATATACCCGCCGAAGGGAGCCCGGCAGCTGCTCCTTCGCCTGCAGCGCTCATCGAAGATGTTCCTGCTCCGGAGAGCCCCTCTCTGACCCCTGCCGAGATCGTGCTTCTCATCGATGAGGATGAAGACGATGCTCCCCCTGAGCGGCTCCGAGACACTCCGGTATTTGACGACCCGGTCAAGCAGTACCTAGAGCAGATCGGGGAACCGGGGCTTCTCACCGCCCAAGAAGAGGTCGAGCTCGCAAAGATGATCGAGGCGGGGCTCTATGCTCAGCATGTCCTCAACACGCAGCGCTTTTCCACTCGATCGGAAGTCCGCGAGCTCGAATGGGTGGTCCGTGACGGGATCCGAGCACGGGAGCGGTTCATCGCCTGCAACCTCCGCCTGGTGGTGAGCATCGCCAAGCGCTACGTGAGCCCGAGCCTGAAGCTCGACTTCCTCGACATTATTCAGGAAGGGAACCTCGGTCTCGTTCGCGCGGTGGAGAAGTTCGACTTCAAACGGGGCTTCAAGTTCTCGACCTATGCCACGTGGTGGATTCGGCAGGCGATCACTCGTGCAATCGCGGACAGGAGTCGAACGATTCGGTTGCCGGTTCACGTCACCGAGAGCCTCAGCAAGTGGCGGCTGGATCCAGAGCACAATAGGGACTTCGCCAAGGAAGCTGAGCGCATTCTGCGTCTCGAACCGTTCGCGCTCGACCGCCTGATGGAGCTCGACACTTTCAAGGGCATGTTCAACGACGGGCATTCCCTCCTCGACGAATGCACCGAGCGCTCGGATCACGTGCTGCCGCATCCGGAACTCGCGGTGCTTGAGCACGAACGCCGCCAGGCCGTCGAGGATCTTGTATATCTGCTGCCCCACCGTGACTCCGAAATCGTTCGCAGACGCCACGGCTGGTACACAGACGAGCCTGAGACCCTCGACGTCATCGGTCAACGGTTCGGGGTGACACGGGAACGCATTCGACAGATTGAGAGCAAGGCGATGACTGCACTCGCGATGTTCATCGAAGGAGATTCGTCAGCGCTGCTCAATTACAAGCAGTTTCATCCTCGCTCAAAGGCGAAAAGGGAGAAGGTCCTGTAAGAGCGTCACTTAGAACGGAACGTCCCAAAACTGCCTATCGCCCGAGCGGACCCCCCGCGGTTCAGTGGGGGCTGTCAGCGACGACGGTGCCGTGGCTCTCCTGCGGTCACGTCGTTCCTTCGCTAGTGGTTTCGTTCGAACCGGCCACCACGGGAAGCAGAGAGGCAGCGGTGACTGAAGCACCCCGACGATCAGCGAAGCGCTCAGCAAGCGTTTTGATCGCTACAACCTCGGGGAGCGCCGCCGAGAACTTCAAGTTGTCGACCATCTCTATGGGAATGCGCGGTGCGACGTTCTCGAAGGAGGCGCCTGCGAGTCGGCCTACGTCGCTGGCCCCCACCCCTCGCAACATCATGACGTCGTTGTACGACTGCCCCTCCGCGCCACCGAGGCCGGTTCGAAGGGTCTCGTTGGCTTTGAGCCCAGCCCAGGTCCACAGGCGAAGATCTTGTCCGGAACTCTCAGCAACGAGGCCGTCAGCCGACACCTGGCCCGCACGCATTTCTCGAACAAGGCCCAATCGGTCTACGGCACGCCGGGAGAACGGCACGTCCGGCGTCTCGCCGAGGAGGACGTCGCGCTGAGCGCGCATCATCTCGAAGGACAGTGCGATGGCGCCGCTTTGCCAGCGGACGTCGCCCTTGCGCCCTACTGGGCTGACGAGGATCTCGAACCGCTCCCAACTGACTTGCTCGACCTTCCAGGCTCGGCCGTTGATGAGGAGGGGCTTCGACCCGAGTTTCTCGGACCCCTCACGGGGAAGTGCGAGGGGAGAGATGGACCCGATTTCCTTGGTCCCCGCAACGACCCTCAGCTCTTTCTCGGCGTCGAACGAGCTCAGCAAGTCCATAAAGTGTCGACGGCCGAACGCTTTTTCTGCCGCTGGTCCAATCAGCAGCAGTCCGCTGTCTTCAACGAGGAAGCCCCCGTCCCGCAGGTAGGTGAGGACCTCGTCGCCATCGTCCATCAACGCGAGGTCCCCCCACCACTTCTTCCAGAGGTTCGCCCCATAAGCGCCCTCTTGCAGCGCGAGCGCAAGGAGTTGTTGGGCAGTAAGGTGCCGCGGGTGGGGTGGAGGCGTGATCGGCTCTACGAAGCCGCGCCGCCAGAGGAGTAGCAGGCCAGCAGCCTCAAGGAACGAGTCGGAGGAAGTGGCGAGGAAAAGCGTGTTTCGACGGGTACCGGGTCTGCGTCCGGTCCTCCCCAGCCGCTGGAGAAATGATGCAACGGTCCGCGGAGCATCGATCTGAATAACGCGATCGAGGTCGCCGATGTCAATGCCGAGCTCAAGTGTGGAAGTTGCGACTATAACCGTGTTCTGTCCTTCGGCAAACGCTTGTTCAGAGCGTCTTCGCTCTTCGGCGGACAATGACGAGTGCGAGACGAACGTCTCCACGCCGAGTTCTCGCAGCTCGAATGCGAGCTGTTCGCTCACTCTGCGTGATTCGCAGAACACAAGGCGTTTCTCGCCGCGGTGGAGCGCGGAGATCACCTTCGCGGCGTTCTCCACAGACCCGACGTAGTCGAGCATGACTTCGGGGTCGGGGGCAGCCGCGGAGGCCTCCTCCGAGACCACGTGCAGCTCCCGCTCCTCTGGTGAACCAGGACCCTGCCCGCCCTGCAGCCAGCGACCGATCTCCTCGGGGTTGCCAATAGTCGCAGACAATCCGACACGCTGGATCGGTCGACCTGCGATGCGCTCCAAGCGTGCGAGCACCCCAAGCAGGTGCCAACCGCGGTCAGACGCGGCAAACGAGTGCAGTTCGTCGACCACAATTGCTCGTAGCCCTGAGAAGAACCGGTCGTGGTCGACACGTCGTGAGACGAGCATCGCTTCAAGCGATTCGGGAGTCGTCAGAAGGATGTCGGGCGGCTCAGCGAGCATTCGCTTTCGTTCGGTATCACCGACGTCACCGTGCCAAAGCCCCACCCGCCGACCAAGCCAGTCGCCATATCTCGTGATGCGCGGGTGGAGGTTGTTGAGCAACGCGCGCAGCGGCGTCACGTACAGGAGGGAGAAACCGCTCCAGTTCTCCTGCACCATAGACGACAACAGCGGAAAGACGGCAGCCTCGGTCTTGCCTCCAGCCGTCGGAGCGATCAGCACGCAGTCCGCTCCTGAGCGCACCGGTTCAACCGAGGCTGACTGCAGCGGCCGCAGACTGTTCCATCCGAGGGAGTTGACGACGTGGTACTCAATGGCCTCTTCCAGGCCGGTCTCGCCGGTCATAGGTCAGAACCCGAGGTCGACGTCATCAACGGACGACGCTGCCCGCAAGTCACCCCGGGTCTGGGCTTCGCGCTCAACGTCGGTCAGTTCGGTGACGCTGAGGGTGAGCTCGTAATGCTCGCGCGGGTCGAAGTCGCTGAACTGGTCTACGCGGTCGAGGACGTCGGCGACGAGCTTCTTGAGGAACACTCGGGGCGCGACACCGGTGCGACCACCCAGCTCGCCTGCGATAGCCCCCGCGAGGTCGGCAATGTAGGCATCATCGACGACGGAGTGGATGCGGTCGGCGGTCTCGGCTCCGACCGCATAAATGTCGCGAACTCGACTACCGAGTTCGACCAGGGACTCGGGTGCGAAACCGTGAAGCCGAATCTGGGGGGCCCGAGGGTTGTCGAATCGTGCGTCGGTGCCGAAGTCGGTCTGAAGCCGCTGGGCGAGCGGTGCAAGTCGCTGCACGCCCTGCTGTCCGTCGTAAAAGGCAGGCGTGCCGGTCAGCAACAGGTAGAGACCGGGGAACCGTCCGCTGTCGACCTCGTCCATGAGCTGACGTAGCGCATTGAGTGCCTTCTCCCGAACGTCGGAGCGCATGCGTTGCAGGGTCTCGACCTCGTCCAGGACGATCACAAGACCGGCATAGTCGGAGTCCCGCAGCACGGTCAGCAAACCCTGCAGGAACCCCAGCGCACCGAAGTGGTCGAGCTCGCCGCGGACACCGGCGGATCGTCGTGCACTTGCCGATACATGGGGTTGACCGCTGAGCCATGCCAGGAGCGCGTCGGCTTCCGCGGTCTGCCCAGAGGCGCTCATCTGCCGGTAGGCGCGAAGCGCCATCGCGAAGGCCGGTGCTTCCTTCGAGACCGCGGCGAGCCGCTTCTCGAGCAGCCCATCGGTCCGCACCTCGAGCTCAGCCGCGTCGGCTGGCCCAGCGTTTTGCACGTCCTGACCTAGCACGTACAACCAGCCATCGACAACGTCCCTGAACGCACCGCTCGACACCCCAGGTGTCGCGAGGCTCTCGACGATGCGCCGATAGACCTTCTCCAGCTTGTACAGCGGGGTCTCGGTCTCCGAAATCTGGACCTCGGACGTGGCGAAGTTCTTCTTCTTGGCTCGCTCCGTCAGCCAGCGGGAGAAGAAGGTCTTGCCGGACCCGTAGTCGCCTCGCACAGCTTTGAACTGCGCTCCGCCCTGCCGAACAGCGTCGAGCTCGTCGTCGATCGCTGACTCGAATTTCCCAAGGCCGACGGCCATCACATCGAGCCCTTGCTGGGGCACGGTGCCGCGCCGCAGGGCGTCAATGATCTCCCTGCGCCGTCGGGGGCTTATCGGAACGTCCACCATCATCTGACCTCGAATTGCTCCTTGAGCAGGTCAACGTCGAGTCGCAGAGTCTCACCGTCGCTGTCGAAGGACAGGATGTCGTAACCCTCGACGTTCAAGACGCGCTTGACCACGGCGAGGCGCTGTCCGATGGCGGTATAGGGCATGTCCGCTGCGGAGGCGACGGTGTCCCGGTGGGCCCGGCCGCCACGTTCGATCAGGGCGCGGAGCACGGCCTCGACCAGCGACTTGGATGCGGCACGTCCGGCAAGCTTCAGCTGGTCTTCGGCAACGGTGGACGCGAGGACTTGATCGACCAGATTGTCGCTCGGCGGTGGTGGAGCCGGTTCCGTCTCGAGCTCGAACAGCGACGGAGATTCCCTGTGGACGTCTGGCCTCTTCCGAGTCTTCTTCACGGGCGCGGCCGCGACCTCCCGGGCTGTGGTCTCGATGATCGGATCGTTCCACCACGTCGGCGCCTGAGGCGGTGCGGGCAACCACCCTTCAGGAGCGTCTTGCGCGAGCGACCGCTGGTACACGAGTACCGGCACCGTCAGCTCTGCCAAAGATGCGCCTCCGTGGTACCCGCCCCGTGCGGCGCCGTATCGAGCGTCGTCGCGCCAGAGCATGACTACCTGGCCAGCGTCTATTGCCACCCGTGACCCATCGACGAGCACCTCGCCCTCCCTGGCGGGCCCAGACGACGCGGGCCGCCAGCGGGAGTCCCCGCCCGACACCGCAGGGAGCATCTCAGTCGAGCGCTCAACGACATGGCCGTGGTCGGAGGTAAGGACGACGACGCGACCTGCGATGGATGCGGCGTTCAAGAGCGCGCGGAGCGGCTCGAGGTCCCCCATCGTCCACGTCCTCGCCGAGGTGTCGTTCTTGTGCGCAGCGTCGTCGATGGCATTGATGACCACGCCGACGACTGGGATCGCAGGGTCGGCGATGGCTGAGGCGACGCCATCGGCGAGTTGAGCGCCACCCGGAGCGCGTAGCTCACCCTTGTGGAAAACTTTAGCGCCGGGGAAGGTCGCG
The DNA here is from genome assembly GCF_021729135.1 of Brevibacterium daeguense. Taxonomy (GTDB): domain Bacteria; phylum Actinomycetota; class Actinomycetes; order Actinomycetales; family Brevibacteriaceae; genus Brevibacterium; species Brevibacterium daeguense. The sequence continues at coordinate 58,408 of NZ_JAJTWW010000014.1, read as the reverse complement.
GCCAGGCCCGACTTCTCGGTCGAGGAGTTGCCGATGCGGATCTCTCCGCAGAACAGACTCGTGCGAGAAGTCTCTGTCATCGACGGCAGTGCCGCGACTGCTGCAAGCCGGTGCTTCGACGCCGAGGGCACCCATTCGACAAGACCGGACCGTCCGACCTCCCCAGCGAGGTCAATGGCCGTTGCTCCGCTCATACCGTCGAGAACGACGAGCAGTACTCCGCCATGGGCCTTCCACGGGTCAACGACAGTGCGCAGGATGTTCTCGATGCCCAGCGCCGGACCGTCCAACAGTTCCGCCAGAGACCGCATGGCAACTGTGTCGCCGAGGTGCGCCGCGGCGATCTCGTCTCGTCCACGGCGGCGCGCACGGACGCGTTCGATGAGACGCCCGTAGGCGGCGCCAACCTCGGAGTCAGAGGAGCCGTTCCAGATCACACCGAGTGCCGCATCGACCCAGGCTCCGTCGTCGAGCTGGCGTTGCAAGTCCGCCCCCAGACTGTGCATCGTGACCTCCGTCGTCGCGAGCCAGCGTGACAGCCGCACGGCCATGCGCGGCGCGAGGTCCTGGCCGGCCAGGGTGGATTCCCGGTGGTCAAGAACGCCGACCAGAGCCTCCTCCACGTCCGTCCCCGAGTCCAGGGCCGCGCCGAGCCTCCGAAGGCGGGCAGTGAAGCCGGGTCGAAGGATGGCCGAACGCTCTGCGCCGGCGGGCCAGCCGAGGTTGTCGCGCAACAGCGCCTCGGCCTGGTCTAGCACGACGCCAAGCCGGCCTTCAGGGTCGTTCTCGCGGGAGAGTCGGAGCACGGCGGACACGGAAGCGTCGGCGATCTCGCGGGCTTGAAGGGGTGTGATGGAGCGGCCGCCTACATACCGTTCCAGGAGCCGCGTCCGCGCGGCGATCTGATCCTCAGTGAGGTCGCCGGCTGGGCTGGGCCAGAGCACGTCGATCGCCAGTCCAAGCGCGAGCGGCTTCACCAGCCCGCCGGGCTTGGCGGTGGTGCGCAGCGCGAACCCGGCGGCGGTCCCGTACTGTTCTTCCGCCCACTCGACGAGGTGGTCCTGCAGCTCGGGATCCACACTCGCCCACGACGAGCGTGATCCGTCGCTCAGCGCGGCCAAGAGTACGACGCCATCGAGGTCAGTCGAGCCGAGGTTGATCAGGTGGGCGAGCAAGCCACCAATGGCGGGCTCGGCGGTGACTGCCAGATCGGTAGAGGGCGCCCAGCCTCCGGCCGGTTGATGGTCGAGCAGCGCCGTTGCCGCCCAGTCGAGTTTCCGGAGGTCACGGCTGACTTCCCGAGCACCGCCGAAGAGCGCTGGGACGCTCCCCCACTCGTCCGGCTCCTCGATCCGCTGACCGTAGGCGCGGACGAGCACGGTGTCGTTGAGGTCGGCGCGCGGCCGGTCGGTCAGCACGACCAGGTACTCGTCGTCGGTCTGTTGGGCGTAGGCGTCGAGGATGGCGAGCTGAGAGATGCCTTCGATAACGCGGACTCGCTGTCCGTCAATGGTCAGGTCGCCGCCATTCCAGCGGGGCTGAGCGCGCATTACGAGCACGCGGGCATCACCGCCCTTGGCAATGAGCGCGGCGGCGCGTGACCGCACGAGCGCCTCAGAAACAGCGACAGTTCTTGGTGCCTCGGTCGCGGCGTTGGTCACTCCCACCTCCAGCTGATCCGCAGCGTCTTGCCCTTCACCGGGTTGGCCAGCTCCTCGGTGATCTTCCGCCCGATCTCCTGGACCTCGGCAGCGCGCGAAATGACTCGGCTGTTCTCCGCGAGGCGAGCTCGTTCACGCTCCTCCAGCTCCAGGCGGATGCGGTCCAGCTCGGCCCTCTGGCGGGCAATCTCGGCGTCGCGTTCGGCCTGCTCGAGCCGCTTGGTCTCGATTTCGGCCTGCTGCCTGGCGTACTCAGCCTCCCGTGCAGCTCGCTCTTCGGCGGCCTTGCGTTCGGCCTCCTCTCGCAGACGGCGGGCCTCCTCCTCTTCCCGCCGGCGCTGCGCGACTTCGACGGGGTCGTTTGCGATCACGTCAACCGCCTCTTGCGCCGCGGCGTCCAGCGCCGGCTTGAGCGGTGCATGGAGCTCTGCCTGACGGGCGACGTCGCGCAGAGCGGCCAGCGCCCTCGCAGCCCGGTCGCCACCCAGGGTGGGCAACCTGTCGATCAAGCTCCAGCTCGCCCCGCGCAGCGCCGCGACGACGTGGCCGGATGCGGCGATTGAGCGGCTGATCGCCTGCGCCTCGGCGGGCAGGTCGAACTGTGCCAGCGCCTTGATCCGCGCGACGGCGTTGTCAGCCGTTGCGAGGACGGCGACCAAGTCACGGCCCCTGGTGACGGACTGCCAGCGCGGGGACGTCTCATCCAATCCGAGCAGTGCGCGGTGCTCGGAAAGCTCCGTCGCGGCTTCCGACGTCGTACTCACTGCCGGGCGCACCTTGCCCAGGAGTGCGTCGCTGACGCGCTCCACTGCCTTGGTTGACAGGTGGTACTCGTCCGCAGCGACGCCAAAGAGGGCCTTGGCTCGGGTTAACGCGACCTGCCATTCCTCCTCGGAGGGCAGCACGGGCTCGCGCAACAGCATGTCCGGGGCAAGCGATCCGATCCCAGGTTCTGATGTCCGTGCGCCAGCGCGGTACCACTCACGGTCAGTGATCTTGGCCCAGGTCAGGACGAGAAGATCCATGGTGTCAACGGTCATACCACGTTCTGCGAGCACCTCGCGCAGGGTCCCGACGGTGACGTCGCCGGTACCCGCAGCGCGGGTGAAGTCATCGAAGAACGCGAAGTGCTGGGCGTCCAGGGCGTATGTAGTCTCCCGCAGCAATCCCACACCGTATGCAGTCACGACGCGGCGGACCTTGCTGCTGGTCGCCCGGTCGACGTCTGCCAAGCGTCCACCGGCATCAACAGCTCGACGCGCGAGGCTGAGCACAGCATTGAGCTCGGCGCGACGCACCTCCTCGGTGCCTCGCTCGATCTCCGGGTGCTTGGGGTATCGGGCCGTCAGCGCCGAGCCGAGCACGCCCATGACGGCATCGTGAAGCGTTGCCGCCGACGGCTGTGCGGGCGTGAACCCATCGGCAAGAGTCACGAAATTCGTGCCGGGAAGCCGCGTGCCGAGGTTGTCGTCGTTCGCAGAGGAGTCGACGCCGTACGCCTGCCGCAGCAATGCGACGAGCTGGCTGCGCAAGGAGTCTCGCTGGTTTGTCAGTAGGCGGCGAGCCGGCTCGCGGTCGTTGACCGGAAGGTTCGCGGAATACTGGTCGAATCGGTCGCCGGTCAACAGGTACTCGAGTTGGACGAGCTTGCCGACGTCGTCCATGCGCTGTGCCGTCAGGAAGTGTGGCACCCAGATGACAGTGTCCGAGACCACGTTGTCTTGCTTCAAGTCGTAAATACGCGCCACGTCATCGGATGGATTCCTTCCCTCCTCGTCATCGAAGGGGTAGTCGACAACGAGCTTCCACCGCCCGTACGATGCCTTGAGCGCCTCGACCGGCATCGCAGCCTTGTCGCGCACGTTGCCGAAGACAACATCAACCGTTCGCTTCTGCCCGCGCCACACGTGATCAAAAGCGTACTCCCCCGCGTACGAGCCGGTGGCGACTGCGCCGATCTCATCGACGAGAGTGTCGCGGATGAGCTTTCGTCGATTGGGGTGGGAGTCCTCCTGGGTGACATGTGCGAGGATCGCGTCAAAGTCAACGCCGGTCAGCTGGAGGCTGATCACGGGGTCGGCGGTGGATCCGACTGTTATTTCGGAGAACTTGCCCTGCCATTCAGCGGCAAGCGTGACCACTTGACCGGAAACGTTGCCACCGAACATCGACACGACGGAGCCAAAATTCAGCGCTGCCAGCTTGGACGCCGTCAGGTCTTTGAGTGAGGTTGCGCCAGGGGCGATCGCCGCCACAAGCAGGGTCTTGGCGAGGCGGTCTTCGCGGCGGAACGGGTGATTCCTGTCGAGCGCGCGCGCCTCGGCGTCCGTGACATTGTGCTTGTCCAGCAGGTACGGGCGCATTTTGCCGCGATAGAAGGATGCTGCGGCCTCGAAGACCTTGACCATGTCGTCGGTCAGAGGTTTGGCATCGCCCAGAACAACGACGTCGAACAGGTCGCCAACGGGAATTACGTCACCCACGGTGAGTTCGTCGCGGCCGCGGTAAAGCAGCTCACTCATGATCTTCAGCGCGGTGCGTTCGCGCTGCATGATCGCCGATAGCGCGACCATGGCGTCCACCAGCGCCGGGGAGAACGGGTAGACCTTCTCGAAGTCGACTGCCCCGGAACCAACGGAGTCGGTAAGCAGATGCTTCCAGTCCGTCGGGTTCGCCCGCACCCGTGCAACGGCGGACGCAAGCGCGTTCTTGCCCGCCTCCGAGGCAGGCGTCAGCAGACGCTTGTTAACGATCTCCGGAAGATCCGCGGCAGCGAGCGTAATCTTGTCGAAGCGGTCCTCCCACCACTGGAACGAATCCTCCAGTGCCACCTGCTCCGCGCCCACGTTTCCGCCGCCGAGGAACTCCTTGAGTGCGCGCTGGCGGGCGACGAAGGAGACCATCGGGATCGCCATCCTCCCCGAACCGGTCTCGACGAGCTTGGCGACCTTGGACGTCTCGTTCTGGATGAACGCCGAGTCCCGCAAGTGATTGGCCAGCCACAACACCAGCTCGTCAAGGAAAAGCACCAAGCCGTCGTACCCCAAGCCCTTGGCGTGGGCGGTCATGATCCGCAAACCCTGGTCGATCGGCAACCACGCCGACGTCGAGGTGTAGGCCGGGAAGTACGTCTCCACCAGCTTGGCCGCAACGGCCTGTCGATCGCGCTCGCTCGCCGTTCCGGCGGCGGCGGCGTCGAGCTCGGCTGCGGAGAGCCCGCCCCCGCTGAGCGTGCCGAGGACGGGATCAAAGTCGGCGGCGAACTTCGAGAAGAACAGGTCATCGCCCATCTGCGTCCGCAATTCCTGTGCATTCTGGAATAGCAGATCGCTCTGGTGCAGCACCGGCGCCACAGCGTCCGGGTGCTTGTCCTTGACAGTATTGACGTACCCCTGGAACAGGGCACCCTCGAACGACTCCGCGCCGATCAGGTGGTAGTCGACAGCCAGGAACTTCCGCGACAACACATCCGCGTGCCCAGCCACCACCGACTGCAGACCCGGTAGCGCCCTCGCGTGCGGGTTTCCGGTCAGCAGCAGGTGCATCACCGCCATGTAGTGCGACTTACCGGCACCGAACGAGCCGTGGATGAAAGCACCCTTGGCGTTGCCTCGCAACAGCGACGACTTCACCAGGGTCAGCCCTTCGTCGAACGCCTCGGCGATCTTATCGGTGACGACGTAGTCCTTGAGGGTCTGCTCAGCGGCAGGAACGCCCTCGTGGATCCGCATGACGAAGTCGTCATCGTGGACAGCCTCGGGCACGTGGATCGCGTCGCGCAGCATCATCGTCAAGGAGCTTGCGGTCGAGGTGCTCATCAGTGGGATCTTCCGTTCATCGAATACGTCACTACTACTTCTATCGAGTCGTTCACCGGCTATCGAGTCGTTCACCAGCCGCCCATCACGACTGGGGACGGCGCCCGCGCGTCGGGGCCGGCGGCCGCCACGCATTCACGTCGTCGCGGGTCAGCTGGAGCTGGGTAAGGAATTGGTCGATTTGGCTTGTGACCGTCTGCGCAGCGCTTGACCCAAACTTCGGCTCCAGGTCCGTGTGCCACTGGTGCAGCCACGGCTCCAACTCGACCAAACCGGCCACCATCGGCACAAGCACGCTGTCCGTAGCGCCAAGAGCCTGCTGATTCAAGATCTCGCGCACAAGGGCAATCGCCCTATCCCTGTGATTCCACCCAGCCCAGCCGAGCACCGGGCTTGTGTCGCCCTCGCGGCCGACACCCGGATACAGGATGAAGCGCTCCTTGGGCACGTCAAGCTTTCCACGCGCCCTCCAATACTCGGGCGATGCAAAGTCGGCGCTGTCGTAGCGCGGCGGTACAGGGACCGATTTGACGCGTTCCTGCTTGTCCTGCCGTCGCTGGAGATCCCAGACTAATTGCCATTCCCGGAACTTCTCCAGGCCTGACGCTTTGTACCTGTGGGCGGCGAGATACGGTACCGCTTCGCCGAGGCACAGAGACGTCAACACTGCGGCAATATTGGGTTCCGTCGAGCTAGTTAGCGCGCGCACCAACTCCAAAAAAACCTCGTCGTTCCGGATCAGCTCGACCAGCTGAACTACAGACCGCGTTGCCGGGCCCATGGAATCAGTAAAAAGTTCGTCGACCTCCAACCGATCGAGGATCCCATCCTTGAGAACATCGTCGAGTTGGCGCTCCCATGGCACGACCGCCCACCGGCGCTTAAATTCGGGCCGTTCGATTAACCTGAGCGATGAATTCGTATCCAGGGTAGCAAGCCGTCGGACCACTAATTCTCGATAGTCCTTTGGCCACTCATCGGGAAGGTCAGGCACCCGTGGAAAGTGCTGGCTCTGCCCAGTTCGAGGATCATCATAGTTGAACCACTGCGCCGTGGCGGAGTCCGCGCCCACCTCGCGAGCCATACGGATAGCAAACGCCCGTTCGGAGGGGTCGACCCTGTCGAACGACCCAGCGTAGGTCAGATCTTCATCCAAAAGCCCATAGAGCTTATAGACTTCCCAGTCCAGCTCCTCCTGCGCGAAAATTAGCCTTTCGCGGGTCCGACGCCACTCCGCTTCGGCGTCCGCGAGACGCGACTGTAGGTCTATGAATGAACGCTTCCGGGACGGCCCGTCACATCGAGTCGATTCCCGGGTGAACTTTTCAATGACCGCGTGAGGCGATGCAGCCGCCGCCGCACGCGACAGTTCATCCAGCACCCTTGCGTGCCTGCCCGGAAGTACTCCCGGGAGAGGAATCCCTCCAACTCTTGTGGAGTTGAACTGATATGTACGCAACCACGGTGTGTCGGCGTCGCCACCCTTTTTCTTGCAGACCTCCTTGAGCCAAAAGCACGCCGTAGACGAGTTGAGTATGCCCAGCAGGTCAAGGTGGTCTTGTACTGTAGCCCCGGCAGGCAGCTTGATCACAGGAGCAGTTTGCTTGAAAACCTTCCCACCGCGGTCCAAAATGAAGTGATTATGGGTCGCCACCTCCGCAAACGCGATCGAGAGCCGAATGCGGAGCTTGCTTTTAGTTAGCCTGCCATATTCGGTCCATCTAAGTCCGTCCTCAATCTTCGATCTCCCGCTGAACATTGTGCTATTCGACAAGTTCGTTCTGAATGGCCACATTGCGCGACCCAACGCAGAATTGTCGTCGACTTCGACCGGATCGAGGTTTTCGTTATACGGGAACAGCGCACACGTTTGCCCTAAAAATGTCCAATCCCGCAATGAATCCCCAAGTACCATTGGGCGATGGTCCTGTACTCCTATTCGTTCCAGCGCGCGTGGGTCACGAATATAAACTTCATCTTCGAGAGTGAAACAAGTGATACCGATGGAATCCGCGGCTGCGCTAAGCGCCTGCACGCCAGCAGCGTCCACTGCCGACTTGACATCCCCCGCTCCTCCCCCGCTTAGTGACCACGGATGTGTTGCGAATTTCGAGCGTTTGAGGTCCACAACCGAAATAAAGGAGCCCTCGAAGCCCGGCTCTTCAAGATGGTTCATCATCTCGCACCACACGGGCCCGTTTTCGGGGTCGCGCCGCTTTCCAGGGTCGTCGCGCACGCCCTGAACAACTCGAACAGTTGAAGAAACGGGTCGACGTCGACGTCCAATAAGAATGACAGTCGGGGTACCGTCGTGGTTGTGCCCGGGAATCCAGGCGCCTGCGATATCGAGAACGTGAGTAAGGTCAACGGGGTTTTCGATCGCAAGTCCCGGGTCCTTGCCTGCAAAAAAATCCTCGATGACCTTCTTGCCGAACTCGCGCTTCATGAACGAGTTGGACGTAATCTGGCCAACATAACCCGCCGGCAAACTGTGTTCGCCGCGAATCGCGAGCCGGAAGAACAACTCAGCGAACGGAACCGACAGGGCATATTTGCCCTTACACGTCGCGTACGCTTTCCGATAAGCCGCGTTCAGTGCTCTGTCCTTCACCGTGATGTAGGGCGGGTTGCCGACGACTACGTGATACCGGCCAGGTTTGAGAATATCGGTGTACTCCCGGACGTCTTCGGTAATGTAGGTGTAGGAGTCTTCGTCAAATAGTCCTCTAGCGACGCCCTGCTCGCCGAGCAGCGAGTCACCGATGGCCAGGTGGAAGCCAAGCTCGGGCACGCCGACAAGTGACTTCTCACCTGCTGCGCGGATACCGGCGACAGTGAGCCTAAAGCGGGCGATCGCGACCGCGAAGGGGTTGAGGTCCACACCGTAGATGGAGTCCATGGCCTTACGGACACGCTGCTTCGGGTCCATGCCGGGCGCTTCCACGGCCCACTGCTCGTTGAGTCGCTCGAACGCGCCGAGCAGGAAGTGCCCGGACCCGCAGGTGGGGTCGATGAGCTTGAGGCCGTCGATGCCGAACTCGGCGATCGCCGGAGTCAGGGTCCGGTCGAGAATGAACTGCTCGACGAAGACCGGTGTCTGCAGCAGGGCATAGGTCTTCTTCGCATGCTCAGACAGATCCTGGTAAAGGTCACCGAGGAAGCGGGTGTCCAGGCAAGGGTCCGTGAAGTCGTGGACTAGGGAGCTATCGTCGTCGGTGCGGCGCCAAAAGCTCAGCAGACCAGTAGCGGCTTCGGCACTGATCTCCGCGGTCCACACGGGGTTGTGCTTCGGGTCCACCAGGCCGGCGCCGGCAGGCTGGGCCGCGAGCACGCGGAAGGCCTGCTGGAGCCAGTCACGGTCGTGGTGACTGGTATTGACACGGAAGTAAGCTGTCTGGTTCTCCCGAGCCCGAGCGGTACGGTCGCCCGGACCAGCAATCCAACCCACGGGCACGGGCATCCCGTCGCGAGTTGCGCCCACGAGAAGGTCGTTGTCCTCGCAGAACCGGATGAACGTGGTCGCAACAATCCATGCGACCGCCGCCTGATCGACCTCGTTGTCCCGCCACGCAGACCACGACAGCCCCGTGCGCTCGCGCCGCAGCGCCTCGGCATGCTCCCGCTGCAGGGCAGCACCCCATCCGATGGTGGGGTCGTCGGCGCGCTCCCTCAAATCAGCCTGCAGGATCCGCAACTGGGCCTTGAGATCAGCAAGAAGTGCTAAAGAGTCAATCATGCATGCTCCCCGGTCGAAGTAACGGCGTGTAGTGCCTTGTCGTCATCAGCAAGCTGAGCGAGATCGCGAGGTAGATCCACCCAGCCACTCGGACCGAGGGGAACAGAACGACCCTCCAGGAGCGGAGCACGGGCATCGCCGGCCTTGGCGACAAGGAGCCAACGTGCTGCCGGTCGCTTGGTTCCGGTGTCCAGCAGGGTCGCTAGCCGCGACGTCATGCCGTATCGGACCAGCGGGCCGGCGTTCGTCAGCAGCAGCGGGCGTGATGTGCTGATGCGCTCCGCCCATGCGGGTTCTAGGGATTGCTGGACGACGCTTTCAAGGGCCCTCCACTTCTTGCTGTCTCGGTCGAGTGCGTCGTAGGCGAGCAGTCCCGACCACATGCCGCGAGCCTTTTCGATCTGCTCCTTAGTTCTCGTGACCACGAGCTCAGCGACGTCGAGCACGTCGACGTCGAACATTGCGGAGAGTGCGCGTACGGCGGCGGTGTATCGCTTCGGCGCAACGGTGAGGGTCAGCGCCGAGCGGCGGTCCAGGGAGTCGGTGAGCTTGCGCGTGACCTCCGCGGCCGGAGTCGGTGCGAACTGCGTGGTTGAAACCGTACCTGTCGTGAACAGCGCGGTGCTCTTGCGCTCGTATACACCCTTACGGTTCACCAGGTCTGGGAACAGCTCGCTCATGAGCGCATCGAGCTTGTTCGATCCGGCCGGAAGTGGGTCGGACAGGCGCGGAAAGCGCGCGTTGACCGTTCGGCGAACCGCCGTCTGGTTGATGGAGCGGCCCGGCTTGCCGCGCATCGCGTGCTCCAGAGCGGTCTTGATTGGAAGGTCCCTCCGATACAGCTCCTGGAAGCCTGAGACTGCTGCGTTCTGACTCGCGGCAGCAGCCAGCCGCAGCAAGCGCGCTTCTGAAACCTGCAGCTGGCGGGCGCTGTCGAGTTCGTCGACCACGCCGCGCAGGGTGCTGATCGCGGTGCTGGCGGTGACGACGCCGCCGGTGACGAGGTCGTCGGCCGTGGCACCCAGCTCGCCGGCGAGCTCGGTGAGGAGGTCCGCGGGCGGGATTGCCTCGCCGCCGTCGGTCCCGGGTGCATTCTCGCTCAAGGCGAGCAGGTCCGCCTTCGTCCCGACGCGACGACGCAGGACGAACACGGACTCGGGGTCGCGTGCGTCGAACTCAACGATCGCGCGCACCAGCGCGGTTCCGTGGATCGTGCGTGCGTCGCCGTCCAGCGTCGATCCGCGCAACGTGATCAGTGCGGCGACGGCCTCCGGGACGGTCATGACGCGGCCGGCGTTCCGCAGGATATCGCTCAGCTCGTTGCGCGCTGCGAGGAACGGCTGGTGCTTCGACCATTCGGCGACGGCTTCGTCAACCACCGAAGTAACGCGCTCGCGCGTAGTCTGAAAGTCGGTTGCGACCTCGGAAGCTGTGGGCCACGCTTGACCGTCGCCGAGACCGAGCAGGGCGCGAGCGAGTGGCTTGTCGCCTGCGGGCAAGAAGTTCACGAGGTTGTTCACCACGCGGTCGACACCGAGTGCTACCTCAAGCCCGGAGGAAGGTTCTGCCGGGCGCAGCGCCGTGCGCCACTGCCCGATGCGAGCCTGGATCTCCTTGCGGTAAGTCTCCCCCAGCCCGCGAATTCCGTTGATCTTAACCGGGTGCACGCCGAGCACGTCGCCGACGGTGACCACGCCGTCAAGCCGGCGCAACGCCGAGAGCGCGTGTGCCGAGAGGCCGGATTGCTCAAGCGGCGTCTCCAGGGTGACCTTAGAGGCGAGCTCGTCGTCCTTCTTCCGCGCGTCCTCGTCGAGGGCGAGGCCGGCGAACACCTCGGTCCAGGCGTGCAGCAGGTCCTCGATGTTGCCGAAGCGGTCCTTCGCGTCCGGTGCGAGTGCATTGCGGAACAGCTCGGCCAGGGGTGCTGCGACGGCTGGGTCGAACGACGCCGGCTCGACGACCGGCCAGTCGGTCGGGTTCGCAGGAATACTCGCGCCATTGGGCCACCACGGGAGCACGCCGGTGGCCATCTCGAACAGCGTCACGGAGACCGCCCACAGCTCGGCGGCCCGGTCGTAGCGTGTCCGGCGGCCACTGCCAAGGTACGGGTCCAGGTAGCCAGGAGTGCCCGAGGCGATGCTCTCCAGCGGCTCGCGCGCGAGGGAAAAGTCGAACAGCGTCAGATGCGGCTTGCGGTATTTCGGGTCGGGAGCGATGCCAAGGTTGGCAGGCTTGATGTCACGGTGGAAGACCCCCTTGACATCAACCAAGTAGGCCATCGCCTCCAGCAGGTCGGTACCCCAGCGCTGCAGCTGCTCCAGCGTCGATTGACCCTCCTTGACCAGCCGGGTCGCGAGTGTCTCCCTGCCGGCATCGGACATCAGCAGCACATGACGCCCACCGAGATCGAGTGACTCCACGATGCGCACGATGCGGGGGTGGTCGAGGCCGGCAAGGACCTCGGCTTCGGCGTCGAGCCGGCGTCCGGCGGCGTCATCGCGAGCGATCTTGAGTATGAGCTCCCTGTCGTGCTTGGCGGTGTCATCGAGGACGGCGAGGGCGACGCCCGACGAGCCTTCGCCACGCTTGCCCGCGACGAGGAAGCGACCACCGATCATGTCGCCGGTCTGGGCGTCGAGCGGATCCTCGACCTCCTCGGGTATGGCCTGCTCGCCGGGACGGCGGAACTCGTCCCACGCCATTCGGACTAGTTCGAGTGCGTCCGCAATGGACGCAGGGCGCTCCGCCTCGTCGACAGCCGTCAGGTCGGCGACAACCTCGGCCAGTGTGTCGGGAAGGCCCGCGGTTACGGCGCGCGGGTCGAAGCGGCCGGCCCGCTGCTGGATCTCCTGGAGCTCGGCGATAGTGGCCGCCGGCGCCTTGCCCGTAAGGATCAGAAATGCCAAGGCGCCAAAACCGAACACATCCAGCGGGGCGCCGGGGACGTCCGTGACGGACTGGCGGGCTTCGGGTGCGAGCCACATCAAGTCCTGGTGGCTGGCGACCCCGATTAGGTCAGTGACGCCGCGACTGATCACCGTCCACCGGGTCGTGGCCGCCGTCTCGCGGTCCTTCTGGGCCGAGTACCAATCCCGCACTTCCAAGCGCGGCCCCTCGGACGAAGGCCGGACCCACACGCGCTGCGGAGACAGTGCGCGATGGATCAAATGGCGATTGTGCGCGTACCGGAGGATATCGCCGAGCTGTTCGACCATTGCGATCCGGTCGTCAATCGTAAACGCGGCGCCCTCGTCAGCGAGGAACGCGTCCAGGGGTCGCTCGGCGTCGTCGTACTCGAAGAGCAGGGCGGGGCCGTCGTCGGTGGTAAGGAATTGGTGCGGGACTGCGATGCCCTCGTGCTTGATGCCGTAGGTGAGCTGGAACTCGCGCTGGGCGAGCTGCTCGATGCGCTTACGCTCCGATGCCGAAGCCTTTGGTGGCACGTCGTACAAGCGGAGCCGCTGCTTGATTTTCGGCAGGTTCGGGTGCGTGACAACGACGTCTTGCCAGTCGACGCCCTCGGCCACCGGGTCAGACTCGGCTACTGCATAGTCACCGACCATGCGAGTTTTCGGCGTGGGACGGAAGTCGGCCTTCTCGCAGAGGTGCCGAACCAGCCGCGCACCCTGCGGGTCGATGTTGTCCTTCGGGTTCTCTGGCGGAGTCGCCAAGAATTCGCTGAGGCGCTGCAGGGGCGGCTTCGATGCGACATGGTAGCCATCGAGCTTGATGACACCGGCGCGACCGGACTCGTCGACTGCAAGAGTCGAACCTTGGCCGTGCAAAACGACCAACGCGTTCACCCACGGGACCGCGTGCTCCATGCGTGAGGTGCTCGCGTACGACTTGAGTAGCGATGCCAGGCGCTTACCCTTGCGGTCCGTCACGAGGAACGGGTTGGGGTGCGTCTTGCCCGGCTGGTACCAGCGCTGCGAGTTGCCGGTGATCGTGCCGTGCCAGCCCTTGAGCTCTACGCAGAATAGACCGACTGGGGTCAGGAGCAGGACGTCAACCTCGGCCGTTCGGTTGTTCGTGTCAATAAAGGTCAGGTTGACCCATGCAGTGGTGCGCCCGTCGTCGGGAAGGACCTCTCGGAAGGCCTCCAGAGCGGCAGCCTCCTCGGGCGTCGCCGGCGGTCCCATGACCTTCCAGTTCGGTGAGTCAGCCTTCATCAGTGAATGGTGCTCCGGTCTACGTTCTGGGCTGGGGCTCGCAGGCTCGCGTGCTCACCAGACAGTCTAATAACTCTTCACTATAGTTCGTGAATCGGTTGAACTGACCACGAGTTCCGTGGTCGGCTCGAAAAGCCTGCGTGGCTCGAGCTAAATCGAGACATCGAAGAGGGGCTGCACGTTCAAGAACTTGCCGGACCTCCTCAGCTCGCTCACGATAGCCGCTGCATCGCCTCTCATACTGCCCGCTCGACTTCGCCGGCAGCTCGTCGGTCCCCAGCCGAAAATGACCGCCTACGGCGCAGGGCGCCGTAACTGCCACCTCTCCTGACCTCCGCCGCTCCGTAACCGCTGCAGGTTCCTCCTTCAGCCATTCCTCGCGGGGCGACCGAAGGTGCTTACTCGCCGCCCGCCTCGCCTCCTCGCCGGCCGGCTCAGTGGTGCCAAGAGTTCGGGGAGCGGCAAGCGGATGCGGGTCTCAGCCCGCCGCAGAGAGGCCACAGGTCTCTGGTATTCGCCCACCCTCCGTGGGTGGCGCTTCCACGCGAGCAGATTTAGGTGGTGAAGCGCCCCCGAGCTTTTGGCAGAGCGGGCCGCTAGCGTCCTTGTCAAATAGCGCCATAGGAGCCACAGCCCCATCCACCTGGTCCTGACCTAGATGGTCAACGCGTGCAGGATAAAACAGCGCTGCGGAGAATTAGTCAGGCGAGGGGAAACCGCTCGATCACCTTGTCAGCCAGCGCAGACGTGCGCCTCTCAATGTCATCAGCGGGCCAAGAATCGCGCGAGGAAAGTTCGGTGTTAAGGGACAGGCCGTTGCGGTATCCGATGAACCTTCCCTTGGAATCCTGACGATCACGCTTCTCCACGAACGACTTGTTTCCAAGGTTGCTGTTGTAAGCGGTGATGGTGAGGTTACCGAGTCGGTGTCGGTGCTCCTCTTGAGCCTGAGCAGCAGCCTCTGGGCTGCCGAGCATCTCTTGCCAGGCCTGTGGCAAATTCTCGCCCTGCGGAAGGATGTGTTCGATCGTCCATACGAAGTGGTTCTTCTCCTGCCGCCATAGATCCACCTTCGTTTCCCTGGTCATGGAGTCCTCGGCCAATGTTGCAAGAACGAACCTGGTGACGTCGGTGTTCTCCTGGTAAATCCGCCCAACCAGGCGCGAACGGAACTCGTCGTCGGACGCTGAGGCTGAACTCAGACGTTCCCTGACCACCGACAGCACCTCGTCACCACGTGCATCACCCACTGCGTCGATAGTCGTCATGAACAGTTTTGCGAGGGCGTATGTTGGTGGATAGCCTGTCAAGTTGCGGCGGACAAAGAAGCTCGTCAGGAGGTCGACTACCTTCTCAACGTGCTTTTCACTCAGTTCGAGTCCAGTTTGCTTCGACATCAGCCACATAATCAGCACGTAAGAGGGCGCGCCCTGTGCACGCATCAGTCGCTGAAAAGCCAGGTCCAACGACGTGGGCTGATCGAGCTCGACCACGCAGTTGATGCGTCCATAGATCTTGCTTGCTCCTACCAAGGAGTCGACAACCCGTTCGAGATCCCGCTCAAGGAGGGTCTCGTAGATTCGAATGAGACGGGACTTCGTAGCAACCGTAGCGTTCGGGACATCGGGCAGCTCTGACTTGAACGCGTTGTAGTAATGCCGCAGGAAACGCTCATGGGTGGAATAGCTGTCACCGAGGCTAGCCAGCACGTCATTCCAGTGCTTGAACGCCTCGTCTACCTTCATAACATTCCTCTTCTCAGACTCGGCGAGAAGGTGGTTCTTGATCAAATCGACAGGCGAAAGGGGCACGCCTCGGTTGTTCAGCGACTCGAAGAGCACGAAAGCGTCAGCGTGATTGGCGACCTCGATCTTCACAATGACCGCCTGCAACGCGGCCTCGTGCACTCTTAACGCGGCCTCCGGTTCCGAGAGTCCCTCGGTCTCAGCGAGCTTGATGATGGCCGAGCGGAAGTAGTGGTAACACTTGGAAATTTTGCGGCTCGGGAAGTACGGCTTCCACTCCCCCTCGATCGGCAGGCCGGCCGTCTCGAGCACCTTCCGGAAGTCGGCGAGGTTATGGCCCTGCCTCTGCGGCGTGACCCTGGGTTGCTTGTCGGACTTGCGCACCAGCTGGCGGCCAAGATTAGTCAAGTCAGTTCGCGTGTCGTCGTCGAGCTCGGCGATATTGCTCTTGAGCACGGAATAGACACGTGAGTGTCGTCAGCCGCTGTTGCCCGTCGATAACGTGAAGGATATTGCCCTCGAGCGTGTCGGTGGTCTGATCGAGCGTGATGATCGTGCCCAGGAAGTGTGAACCGTCTGCCTCCACCAGGTCCTCAAAGAGGTCTTCCCACTGCGCTTTGTGCCAGGAGTACTCGCGCTGATAAGGAGGTATCCGGTACAGCACGTTGCCCTCGTGACTGAACAACGTGTGCACCGGGTACTGATTGGCGGACTTGATCATTGGGTACCGTCCGTTCCTTGAGGTGTTAGAAACCAATGGTCAATCGAAAGCGACATGACGCCGTCCGTAGTCGCTTTCGACAACTTGCGTGCTTGTATCAGACGTTAGTAGAAATCGCCTCGGACAAAAGTGACTGATCCTGGTCTAGGAGTTTCGCCTTAGCGATGTAGAGCTACTCGCGCGGCGCCGACACTTTTCCGGACTTCTGGATCCCATCGTCCAGCTCGAACCTCACCGCGGGAAACAATCGTCGAGTTGGCGGGTGCCAGACCCGTCACTCTCGCTCATCAGGAGCTCGGCGCCCGTCCTTTTCGCGGGAGCACCTCAGCCGGCAGGCGGCGAGCGATCGGGCGGGAGCTAACAATCCGCGCGCGGCCGTTGTCCTGGTCCGCGCCGGTAGGACACGTCAGTGCTTGGACCGAGCTGGGAGCGCTCCGGTTCCAGAGAGGAAGACGCTACGACGTCAACGAGCTGAGCAACCTGTACACCGGACAAAGTCGTCAATCCCACGAAGAGTCCTGGGATTCTCCGTCAGCGCGGATCACTCCCATTACGGAAGAGGAGAGGTCGAACGGCCTGTCCCGTGCGGTCTGGGGCGAACGCGATGCCAACTCCCACCTTGCCGACCACGTCAACTGGAGGCCGAGCAGCATCACAGAAGAACTTCGGCCGCCTCCCGAGGATCTCGTACGGGTGCTTGGGCTTATGGCAGTGGCCGCGCCGGGAGTCTGCGTGCTCCGGGCGATGACGAGGGACGCCTCGGGCAAGCAGATGACCGATCCGCGGGTGCGAGAAGCCGCTGTCGTCGCCGCGCGTGGGCTGAGCACGCTGTTCAACCGCCAGGGGCGCCCGCCAGGCAACGAATGCCCAGTCTCAACTTCGATCGGGCATCCTGCACACCACACCGATCCTCCCAGACTCCAGATTTGATCAGTCGGAACTAATCGCGGAGGTCGGTGTCCCAGCAGTACCAAGCATTAGTCGGCTCGCCCGCTTGTAAGCCGCCAGCGAGTCACGCAACACAGGCTGAGCACGCGGATCGGAGAAGCGCTTCACGACAGCGTCTCGGACGGCATTTGCCGCATCAATAACATCGTCAGTCGCCAGCAATTCAACTGCGGCGAGAGCTTCATTCAGGGCGTCGAACTGGTAATCGTCATGAATATCCCCAGGCGAGAAGCCGCGGTTATCATAGTCGTACTCATACCTCACTATTGCGTCCTGCTCGTCGAGTGCGGCTTTTTGAAAAGCAACAACCGCGTCGCGACGGTCTTCGTACCTCTTCTCGCTCGCGGCAAACTCTCGATCATGCTCCGCGGTTTCTTTCGCTTTTTCAGCCATCCGCGCGGCATGTCGATTGGCGAGTGACAGTGTCAATATTGAAGCGACAGGAGCGACTACCACCGCTAAAAGAGAAATCCAATCCATTGTCCAATTGTGCCTCCAGCGACATCATGGCCGGATGCCACTCACCTTGATGCGCGACGGCAGTGCAGGGACGAGGGCTCGCCAGTGCTGAGCTGGACAAGATCACATCGTTCGTCGCGCGGAAGGACAATCCGAACCTGGTCTCCGAGGGCATGCGCTGGGGAGGATCGAGAGCATTCTGGATGTGTGCCTTGGGGAGCCGGCGACCACTGCGAACTTGAACTTGGCGCTGAGGGACGAGTTGGGTTCGCCACAGGGACGCGGAATCGAAGTTATGCTGCAGGAATGGGAACTCGAACGATTCTCGGCATAATTGACGTGGAGTACCGTCGCTCTCTTCCGATCAGCTCTCCGATGTCCGCCTCATGAACGAACTTGTTCCGGGCCTGCACGAGACCCTGATCGACCAGGGCCTCAACGACGTGCTGCGGCACCATCCTGCGCTCAACAGCAGAACGTCGGAGGTCGACTCTGCAGATTCGCCTCACTCCCTGGCGGTTCATCTTACTTCGAGGATCGCTCAGTCACTCGAGGCGCTCCGGCCAGAGCAGCGCGTTGGACTGGCCAACCGGCTACTTGCGCAACTTCCTGAGGCAGATCCGCGGGATGAACTCGTCGAGGGCCCTCAACTGCTGACCGACGTCTTCGAACTCGACACTCTCCCTCCTCGGCGTCCCTCGACCCCGCTGTCGGACGTGGCACTGCTGACGAACTCCCCGCACGATCCCCAGCTCGCCTCGGAGCTCCGGCTGGAGATGGCGAGCGCCGACAGGATTGAGCTCCTGTGCTCATTTGTGAAGTGGAGCGGCATTCGGCTGATCGAAGAGAGCCTCAACGAAGCCCGACGACGCAACGTCCCCATCCGAGTCCTCACAACGACATACATCGGGGCAACTGAACGCAAGGCTCTGGATCGCCTCGTGCGAGAGTTCAACGCAGAAGTGAAGGTCAACTACGACTTCACAACTACCCACCTGCATGCCAAAGCATGGCTTTTCCATCGAAAGACGGGCTATGACACCGCGTACGTGGGCAGCTCCAACCTGAGTCGCGCCGCGCTCCTCGACGGGCTGGAGTGGAACGTGCGGATATCTCAGGTCGCGACTCCGGCGCTCATGGACAAGTTCCAGAACACCTTCGATTCGTACTGGGCGTCGGAGAACTTTGATGAGTACCGCCCGGATCGCGACGGCGAGCGACTTGATCGGGCCTTGGCTCTGGGAAGCGGCTCGACGGCCTCGGCCGAGATCTCGATTTCTAACCTTGATGTCCGCCCATTTCCGCACCAGAAGAAGATGCTGGATGAGCTTGAGGCCGAACGAGTCATCCACGGGCGACACAAGAATCTGCTGGTCGCTGCGACCGGAACGGGAAAGACGGTTGTCGCCGCTTTGGATTACCAGCGCTTTGCGCTGGAAGCAGGCAAGCCGCCGCGGCTGCTGTTCGTCGCTCATCGCAAAGAGATCCTCGATCAGGCTCGGCGCACGTACTGCGATGTGCTCAAAGATGGGAGCTTCGGTGAGCTCATGGTCGACGGCGCCGTTCCTCAGGTGAGGGACCATGTTTTCGCCTCGGTCGCCTCGCTGTCGCGCGAGAACACCCTCGACCAATGGGATCCGAAGCACTTCGACGTCGTTGTCATCGACGAGTTTCATCACGCTTCAGCTCCAACGTACCGGCGGATCCTCAATCATTTCGATCCCGAGGAACTCCTCGGGCTGACCGCCACCCCGGAAAGAGCAGACGGCCGCAACGTCGCCGTCGACTTCTTCGATGGGAAAATCGCGAGCGAGCTCCGGCTGTGGGAGGCTCTCGAATCCCAGCTTCTGGCTCCCTTCCACTACTTTGGCCTCTCAGACGGGACCGATCTGCGAGCGCTCCGGTTTCAGAGAGGTCGCTACGACGTCAACGAGCTGAGCAACCTGTACACCGGAAACACTGCTCGGACGGCGAAAATCCTGGCCGCGCTCGCGGACAAAGTCGTCGATCCCACGAAGATGCGAGCCTTGGGCTTCTGCGTCAGCGTGGATCACGCCCATTACATGGCGCAGCAGTTCACCCGAGCCGGCATCGCGTCGGTAGCGCTGTCTGGCGAATCGACCGATCGTGATCGGACTGAGGGCCTCCAGAAGCTGAAACGCGGTGAGGTGGCGTGCATCTTCACCGTTGATCTCTTCAATGAGGGCGTTGACATTCCAGAAGTCGACACCGTGATCATGCTGCGTCCCACGCAATCAGCCACGATCTTCCTCCAGCAGCTGGGCCGGGGACTGAGAAAGGCACTGAATAAGTCAGTGCTCACAGTGCTGGACTTCGTGGGGCATCAACATAAGGACTTCCGCTTCGACATCAAGCTTCGAGCGCTTACCGGGCTGTCCCGCCGACGTCTTGTCCACGCTACTGAGCAGGGCTTTCCGTTTCTCCCACCGGGATCACAGATCGTTCTGGACCGGGTCGCGCGCGAGGAAGTGCTGGGCAACCTCAAGAGCCATCTGCAGCTAACGACCAAGAGCCTGATCAGCGACATTCGGGAGCACAAGCCGCCGAACGTCTCCGTGGCGGACTACCAATTGGCGGACTACCTTCACGAGTCGGACCGCTCACTTCCTGACATCTACTCCCCCAGCAACAGGACGTTTGCAGGAGACAAACGCGCGGCCACATGGTTGGCCGTGCGGGACTGGGCGTTCCCGCAGAACGCCCGAATCGACTACTCGACAGAAGACCTGCTTCTTCGCCGGGCACGGTCTCTGACTCACGTCGATGATCCGGCGCGAATCGCCGCGTACCGGCGACTGCTGACCACACCGCGGTTCGACTCGTCGGTATTGCGTGACCCGTTCGCGGCGATGCTCTATTACTCGCTGTACGTCGACGGGTCGCGTGATCGCCTGGTCGAAGGGATGAACGAGATTGCTGGCTCAAAGGCTATGCGAGAGGAGCTCCTCGGGCTCCTCGACGTCCTCGAAGCTTCGGCTCGAAATCTGCCACGGCCTCTTTCAGGCCATCTTGAGCACTACCCGCTGAAGTCCCATGCAAGGTATTCACGGGAGGAGCTTCTCGCGGGTTTGGGAATCGGAACTGTGGAGAACGGCACGCCAAGATCAGTCCGCGAAGGCGTGAAGTGGATAGAGGCGGCGCGGACTGACGTGCTGTTGGTCACCCTGCAGAAGTCGGAGGCCGACTACTCCCCCACGACCCTCTATCGGGACTTCGCTATCAACGAGAGGCTCTTCCACTGGGAGTCACAGAGCACCACCCGGGCGGAGAGCCGCACGGGGCGCCGCTACATCTCCCATGACCAAGAGGGATCGCAGGTTGTTCTCTTCGTGCGACGCGCGAAGAACGGTGACATCGGAATTGAGCCCTACACGTGCCTCGGCATCGTGCACTATCGCTCCCACCAGGGTTCGCGGCCGATGCAGATCACGTGGGAACTCGATCGGGCTATGCCGCCGGATCTGTTTCTTGAAGCTCGCGCTGTTGCGTGAACATATGCCTACAAAGTCCTGCTCAAGGATCTCGCCGAGCTACTGTTTTGCTGGCGCCAACTTACCCCGGATAAACGCCTGCTATCTGCAAGGGCACCAGAAGAGCGGAAGTTGCCGACCGCACCGGTGGCCAGCGGCATTGTGTATCTCGGCGCTTCGAATGGCTGGAGCTGAAAGCGGCGGTGACCGCCCCGTGCTGTTGGGCGCGGTGCAGAATGGCAGGACTCTAGCCGAGTAGGATTGACGAAATGGATGTCAGGATCGAGCGCGGGAAGCGGGGTGCATTATGGCTGGGCTTGGGCAACACATTACTGCGATGGTGCGTAGCCACGCAGCCGGTGATGACGACAATTTCTATTCTGTAGCGCTGCAGGTCGCTGCTCGTGAGGCTAAAGCTGGACACCACCTGCTCGCAAACGATATTAAGAAGGCCGTTGACGCGTCGCGTGAGCGTACCCAAGTCGGCAAGGTCACAACGCTCGCGCAACCGCGGGGCGAGCTGGCTGAACTTGTTGAAGCCACACATCCTGACGTCCATCTGCGGGAACTGATCGCCCCAGCTGAACTGGTCACGCAGATCAAACAAGTCCTCGCCGAACAGCGCCAGCGCAAGAACCTGCTCGAGCATGGCTTTGATCCCGCGCACCGGCTACTGCTCGAAGGACCACCTGGGACTGGCAAGACTATGACGGCAGCTGTCCTTGCGACTGAGCTGGCCCTACCGATGTTTACGATCAGGTTAGACAGTCTTCTCAGTAAGTTTATGGGGGAGACTGCGAGCAAACTCCGCCTTGTCTTTGACTCCGTGGCTCAGCGGAGAGCGGTGTATTTATTCGACGAATTTGATGCACTCGGCGCTGATCGATCCGGCAATGATGTTGGCGAAGCCCGGCGCATCCTGAACTCCTTTCTGGTTTTCCTTGAAGAAGCGAGCTCCGAATCCCTCGTGATCGCTGCGACAAATCATCGAACGATACTAGACAAGGCACTGTTTCGGCGATTCGATGCGGTGCTCACTTATTCTTTGCCCGACGCTCGCCAGGCCGCTGCTGTTATCAAGGCTCGCCTTGGGTCTCTTGCGAGCGGCACTAGCATGGCCAAGCTCGGCGAGTACACTCTTGGGCTTAGTCATGCGGAGCTCGTCAAAGCAGCAGAAACTGCAGCAAAGACTGTAATTATGCGAGGTGACATTACTGTGACTCGGGATGACGTCGTCCTTGCTTTAACTGCTAGGCGAACGGCAAGCCTTGGCTGAGGCCGGACGCAGCCTCGATCACCTTTACGTCCTGGGCTATGTTGAAAATGCAAACTTCCATCGAGGAGGGGGCGGTCCCGGTAAGCCTCCTCGTGAGGTTGACCGTCGTGCACACGGATCGGGACTTAAGCGGTCGGTCGAGGACATCTTTAAGCGCATCGACGAGCAAGTCGTTTCCGCGATTCCCACCAATGAGGAGCTACGTGCTACGGGCACCTTCATTGTGCTAGAAGGTGAGGGTGCCGCATTTCCGCTGAAGATCGATTCGCTCAACAGCTATACGGGCGGACGAGTCAGAAGACCCAAATGGCTGTTATTGTCCGTTCGAGGGGGCGAAAAACAAGAACCAGAGACAGCGGTCGTTTGGGTATCAGACTCATATCGCGGACAGTTCCTCAAGATATTCGAGGACTACCTCGACGAAGAGAAGAACTCACCGAAGGGGCGTCCCCGCAACCAACTGCTCGTCGCCAACATTTCACGCATCCGTCAGGCATTCATCGATGACCTTTGGACATCGGACGGTGAGCCACCGCGACGAGGTGTCCATTGGTGGGAGCTTTGGCTTGATGGCAATAGTTCACAAGCCAATCATATTGATCACTTTGTGGCGGCCTACCGGCTTCAAGCGCGCAAGGGCTCGTTCCGCATTGGTGATCGACTCGTTGTCTGGATCCAGGCAGCCTGGGACCAGCTCCAGGCGCTGCCGTTTACCTCGGTGCCGTTGATGGAGATTCGACGTCCCGAGTTTATCGACAATGTTGAGGATCTCAGCCTGGAAGAGCAGACTGAGTTCGTCGATGACCTCGCCGCCCGCGTCAGGCACGCACCCGATGACGCACCGTCCGTGTGTCATCTGGACACGGGGGTATTGAGGACGCACACGCTCATCGAAGGATCGTTATCATCTGCTGACCTGCACTCCGCATTGGGTGGCACTGGGGCCGACGTGCATCCGAGGGGGCACGGCACTTCGATGGCCGGTCTTGCGCTGTACGGTGATTTAGAACCGTTGCTGACGAATAGCAAGAAAATTGGTCTCCGACATCGGCTGGAATCGGTCCGGATGTATCCAGCGCGCGGTGAGCGGCAAGTAGAGCCTCTCGATTACGGCACAGCAACAGTCTCAGCGGTCGCGCTCCCAGAAGCCGTGCGGCGCGATCGCCGTCGTACATTCTGCTTGACTCTGAGCACCGAGCCGGATCAGCCCGGCGAACCCACGCTGTGGTCCGCGGCTGTCGACGCTTTGGCCGCAGGAACAGATATCGTTCGCGACGGAAATGAGCTTCAGTTGCTCTCCGTACCAGAACCAGACTCAGCTCGTCTGATCGTCGTTGCCGCAGGCAACGCCTCCAACTACGAAATGGATCACCGCACAAACTCTGTGAACTCACCGATTCAAGACCCTGCACAAGCATGGAACGCTATTACGGTTGGTGCGTTCACCGACCTGTCACGAGTACCTTCGCACCCGCAGTACGCTGGCTGGCAGGTGGTTGCTCAGGCTGGGGACATCTCACCTCACACAACTACTTCGCTCTATTTCAGCAGAACCCGATGGCCGATAAAACCGGACATCTGCATGGAGGGCGGCAACGTACTGAGTGATGGTGCAGGGCTCTACGAAGATCGGCTCCCGACACTCTCCTTGCGATCAACTGGGCATCGGAATGACGTGGCACTCACCTCGGCGAATGCTACGAGCGCTGCGACGGCACAGGCGTCGCGTCTCGCGACGCTCGCGATGGAGCGTTATCCCTCGTACTGGCCAGAGACTGTGCGTGGATTGCTGACCCACTCCGCAGAGTGGACGGAGCCGATGCTGCAGCAACTCAACAATGACAAAAGCAAGGGCGCTCGCCACACCCTGCTTCGCCAATTTGGGTGGGGCGTTCCCTCCGAAGAAGCAGTATTGAACTCGGCGCGTGGGGCTGTGACTATGGTTGCACAAGACAGCTTTGTGCCGTTCAGTGGCGAAAAGTATTCAATGAGGCACTTCCGCCTCCATCCATTACCGTGGCCCGCCGACGTCCTGCGGGACCTCGGGCCCGCCGAAGTACGTCTTCGAATCACTCTGTCCTACTTCATTGAACCCTCCGCATCACGCCGTGGTTGGCGCAACAAGTACTCTTACCGATCGCACGGATTGCGATTCGATCTCCAAGGCCGGACGGAGACTCAGGCCGAGTTCGTCCAGCGAGTCAACCGGGAAGCGCAGAGTGAGGAGGACGGCTCACGCCCGACCGAATCGGCCCGCTGGTTCCTGGGGGAAAATGCCCGGCACCTGGGGTCGCTGCATCAGGATGAGTGGACCGGTACGGGCGCGGAGCTGGCGCACTGCAACAACGTGGCTGTTTACCCGGTGGGTGGCTGGTGGAAGAACAACAGCCGCAGGGACCGACGCGATCTTCCAGTGCGTTACGCACTTCTTCTATCGCTTCAAACGAAGGAACAAGGGGTGGACCTGTACACACCGATAGCGACTCAGCTCGGTGTCCCTATTTCTACCGCAATTTCTGCAACCTAGACTGTCGGCAACTTCATGACCTATGAGCGCCGCCTTCGGAGGCGGC
Organism: Brevibacterium daeguense; assembly: GCF_021729135.1. Taxonomy (GTDB): domain Bacteria; phylum Actinomycetota; class Actinomycetes; order Actinomycetales; family Brevibacteriaceae; genus Brevibacterium; species Brevibacterium daeguense. The sequence goes on along the minus strand of NZ_JAJTWW010000014.1, from coordinate 33,808 downwards.
GCTCTCAGCGCATTGGATTGCACCTCATACCGTGTACCTCGCGGGGAGGACGTGAGGCGCAGTTCGGCGCTCGTGGGTGGGAACTTGACCAAGCTCCTTGCCCGCTGGTGAAACACCTGACGCACCCGGTTTATCTTTCGCACGCGTCAGCCATCCGTGCCGGCTCTCAGCGTTCGATCGGCACGCCGATCGCGCGCGTTTCAGCGAGCGCTCCTGAAATCGCAAGGGCTGCGACTCCGAGGACCGTGATCGGAACGTCACCGAACCCCAGGTCCCTCGAAGCCCTGCCGATGCCTCGATACACATCATTCACCGACTCCGGAGTGAGTCCGACAACGAACAATTCGAGGGAGACCACCCCAGTTGCCCCTCCGCCTGCCCCTTCAAGCGCTGCAATGGCGTTGCTCACCGAACTTTGAACCTGCGCCAGCAACCCGGCGTCAGCCTCACTACTCTCTGCTCCCTCCGGCGAGGACCACGTCTGCCCCGCGGTGAAGATGAACGGGCCCTGCGCCCGAGCCGCGTGGTGGTACCCCCGCGGCTCCGGCAGCGATGGATGATCGGCATAGGTGATCATTTGGCCCTCCCGAGATCGGCAGCGAACCGGCTGATCAGCACCGGAGTGTCTGCGGGGTCGATGACGTCGTCGATATCGAACGTGCCAGCGACGTTGAGTGCCTTCCCCGCGTCGTAGAGCTTACCCAAGAGCGAGTCGTACAACGCCTGACGCTTGACCGGGTCGGTCTCGGCCTCCAACTCGCGCTTGTATCCCAGGCGCACCGCGCCTTCCAGTCCCATGCCGCCGAACTCGCCCGACGGCCACGCCACCAGGTAGTCCGGCCGCCGGAACGAGCCGCCGGCCATCGCCATCGCGCCAAGTCCGTAGCCCTTGCGCGTCACCACGGTAATCAGCGGCACGGTCAGCTGTGCGCCGGCAACGAAGAAGCTGCCGAAGCGCCGCACCGCCCCCTGCCCGTCGGACTCGGGTCCCACCATGAACCCCGGGGTGTCGCAGAGGCTGAGCACCGGAAGCCCCAGGGTGTTGCAGATGCGGAGCAGGCGCGAGGCCTTGTCCGCCCCGTCCACAACGATTGCTCCACCCATGTGCAACGGGTTGTTGGCCAGCAGCCCGAACGGTCTTCCGCCCACGCTGCAAATGCCGGTCACCATGGTCGGAGCGAAATCTGCACCGAGCTCGAGGAACGATCCGGGATCGACGAGCTCCTCGATGAGCGGGCGCATGTCGTATGCCCGCAGGCGGCTCTCCGGGACAGTCGTCCGCAGCCTGGGGTTCGGAGACACCTCGAAGGACGGCTGCGAGTGCACCAGGCCGAAGATGTCCCTGACTGCTCTGCCCGCCTGGTGGTCGTCGTCGACCAGGACGTCGACCACACCGATCGCGGCCTGTTCGTCCGCAGGCCCGATATCCGTGGGCTTGAATCGGCCCAGGCCTCCCCCTTCGATCATCGCGGGACCGCCCATGCCGATGTTGGAACCCTTGGTCGCAACTACGAAGTCGCAGGCACCCACCAGTGCAGCATTGCCCGCAAAGCAGTATCCGGAGACGACGGCGACGGTCAGGGTCAACCCTGACAACTCGGCGGCGAGCTCGAACGTCCGACTGATCAGCCCGACGCCCTCCGGGATGTCGGTGTCACCGGGCCGGCCGCCCCCGCCTTCAGCGAAGAGCACCAACGGCAGCTCGTGCTTGATCGCCAGCTCAAGCAGCCGGTCAGTCTTCTGGTGATTGATGTAGCCCTGTGTCCCCGCCATGACCGTGTAGTCATAGGCCGCGATGGCCGTCTTCACCCCGCGAATGGTGGCGGTGCCCGTGATGATTCCGTCCGCAGGGGATTTCTCCACCAGCTCCTCGGCTGACCTTCGGCGGCGTTGAGCAGCGAGTGCCAGCGAGCCCATCTCGACGAACGAATCAGGGTCGATGACGCTAGCGATGTGCTCGCGCGCAGTCATTCGACCACCGGCATGTCGCGCCTCGACGACTTCCGGCCGCCCTCGGTCGAGCGCCTTCTCCTGGCGAGCGAGCACGTCCTGCAGATCCTGGCGGACGCGTTCCTCGGCGGCGTGGTCTAAATCCACCGCTCCTGCTGACGAATCGGCGATCGGCTCGATCTGGCCCAGGACCTGTCCCGCTGTCACCTGCTCCCCGACGGAGCAGTGCACGGAGGTCAGCACTGCTGTGGCGTGAACCTGAACGGAGTACTCCATCTTCATGGACTCGATGACGAGGACGTCGCTCCCGGCTCTGACTGTCTCTCCCGGCTGGTGCTGCACCCCGACGATGGTGCCCGGCACCGGGGCGACCAGGACGCTGTCGTCGACCGGCCCGAGATCCTCGGAGACACTGAGCTGCTGCCCGATCGCGTTCTCCTCGAACCACTGTTCGAAGTAGGACACGGTGGGCACCGCCGCAGCGTCGCCCAGGGACTCGATGAGCAGGAGGTGGAGGGCGCCGTTGTGGTCGACCCCGTCGATCGTCAGTTCCTCGATCGCCAGCCTGAGGCGTTCGAGCGCCTCGGCGAATGTGCTTCCCCCTGCGATGACCTTCGCCAGCAGAGAGTCAAACTCCCCAGAGACCCGCATGCCCTCGCGGGCGTGGGTGTCGACGCGCACGCGCGGTCCGGCCGGCAGGTTCAGCTCGCTGATGGCGCCCGAAGCCGGCCCGATCTCTCCCGTCGTCAACACGGTCTCCCCGTTGATGCGCGCCTGAATGGCGAACCCCGGCCGAGGCGGAGCATGAGTTGTCAGACCCAGGTCCACCACCGAGGTGCCTGCCGCCAGTTCGAGGCTCAGCCGCACCAGGTCGATGTTGAAGATCTCCTCGGTGACGGTGTGCTCGACTTGGATACGCGGGTTGACCTCCAGGAACACGACCCGATCTTCATGCACCAGGAATTCCACTGTGGCGAGTCCGACGTAGGGCGTATCCGAAAGGAGGGTGACCGCGTGCTCCTGCAGCCGCTGCCGCACGTCGTCCCTCAGCTCCGGAGCCGGCGCGATCTCAAGCAGCTTCTGCCGCCGGCGCTGGATCGAGCAGTCCCGGTCGCCCAGGGCGACGACGTTCCCGTGCTGATCGGCGAGCACCTGGACTTCGATGTGCCGGTAGGTCTCCAGCAGCTCCTCGAGAAACAGCTCCCCGTTCCCGAAGGCGGCTTCGGCCTCGCGGGAACACCGGCGGAGCGTCCGCTCCAGTTCGACTCTGTCCCGGACCGGGGCGGATCCACGGCCTCCACCGCCGGCCACCGCCTTGACCATGATTCCGGTGGCTCCCGCTTCGACGCTGATCGCGTCGAAGAAGGTGCCCGCCTCGGCACCACCGTCAATGACACCAGTGCCGCGGGGCACGGGAACACCGAGTGCAGTCGCATGCTGCCGGGCCGACGCCTTGTCGCCAAACAGCTTCAGCATCTCGGCCGACGGACCGACGAAAGTCACTCCGGCCCGTTCACATGCCCTGCTGAACTCCGGATTCTCCGCCAGGAATCCGTAGCCTGGGTGGAGGAAATCGGCCTGGCTCTGCCGCGCGATCTCGATGATGCGCTCGATGTCGAGGTATGCCTTGGGCCCGGACTGGTCGAGAGCGTGGGCTTCGTCGGCAAGCTGCACGTGCAGGGCCGTGGCTTCATCCGAGCTGTGGACGGCCACCGTGCGAAATCCCATCAGCTTGGCGCTGCGGATGATCCGGACGGCGATCTCACCGCGGTTGGCGACGAGGAGTGTTCTCAACGGACTCCCTCCCGGGTCACGGTGATCCCAGCTTGTTCCCTGTCCCAAGTGCCGTCGTTGATTCCGAGGTTGCGGAGGACTGCTTTTTGGATCTTGTGCGTGGGCGTCTTCGGCAGCTCGGCAACAAATTCGAGGTACCGCGGCACCATGAAGTACGGCATCCGCTCAGCGAGGAATCGCGTGAGCTCGACCGGGTCGACCTCCTCGCCCTCGCGCAGCACGATAAACGCCTTGATCTCATCCTCGGACATCTCCGACGGCACTCCCACCACAGCCGATTCGAGGACTGCGGGGTGCTCGTTGACCGAGCTCTCGACCTCGAAGCTTGAAATGTTCTCGCCGCGGCGGCGGAGGGCGTCCTTCATCCGGTCGAGGAAGTAAAAGTGCCCGTCCTCATCCATCCGGAATACGTCCCCGGTGTGCACCCAACCATCTGAATCGATCATCTCGGCAGTCTTCTGCGGCAGATTGTGGTATCCGGACATCACCATGAGCGGATGCTCCGGCTTAACCAGGAGCTCACCCGGCACGCCGGCTTCGACGTCGCGCCCATTCTCGTCGACGATTCGCAATTGGTAGCCCGCCCGAGTCATTCCCGCTTCACCAGGACGAGTGTCGGAGGTGTCGCGCCCTTCGAGGACGCGCCCAATCTCACTCATGCCATACACCGGACGTGCTGCAATGCCAAACCGCCCGGTGAAGGCTGACAGGTTCGATGGCAGCGGTGCCATGGATGCGATCTTGAGACTATGACGTGAGTCCGCTTCGCCAGGAGCCTGCTGCTGGAGGATTTCCGCCTGCGCTCCGAGCAGCACTGTGCTCGTAATGCCGTTCTCCACTACTGTCGGCCAGAACGAAGTGGCCGAGAACCGGGGTTCGAGAACGCATGTTGTCTGGTGAATCAGCGAGGCATAAGTTCCGCCCCATTGACCGGCAAGGTGGAAGATCGGCAAGGTCACCAGGATCACGTCATCGGAAGTAACGAACGACGAGTCCTCCTGCGAGGAGTAGGTGTAGGCGTGGACGTGCGAGGTTGCAACGCCTTTGGACGGCCCAGTGGTCCCCGAGGTGTACATGTAGCCGATGATGTCGTTGGGACGTGTCGCCTCGAGCGGTTGCTCAGAGTCGGTGAAGACGTCCTCGAAGGCGCTGATAGCAAAGCGGCGGGCAGCCTGTTCGGAGTATCCACCTCCTCGAATCACCAATTGCTTGAGGTTGGGGACCTCGTGCTCAATCAGCAGCAGACGCTCCACGTACTCACTCTCGATGACCAGGACTTCGACGCCCGAGTCGTTGATCACGTGCGCGAGGAACCTTCCTCGCAGAGCCGTGTTTACGGGCACCTCGATCATGCGGTGCAGGGCAATGCCCAGCCACGCGAAGACGAAGTCGCTGGAGTTGTCCAACAGCAGGCCGACCGGTTGCTGAGACTCAACTCCCCGCTCGCGCAGACCTGCTCCGAAGCTCTTCGCCTTCTCGAAGGCTTCGCGGAATGACCACGACTGGTTCTGGAACCGAAGGTATTCCTTGTTCTCTGCAGTTGCCAATACTCTGTCGAAAGCATGGCGCAGAGTGCGCTCCTCGATTGCGGGCAGTCCCTGTGCTGACGTCATTGCCAATCTCCCTGTTCTCGGACCCGAATCGGTTGCGGCGTTGACACCGCGGATGGTGAGGTTACCCGCAACCGCTATCGGCGTTGGTCATTCGTGTGTTGATGTACTTGTACTTCGAATTCGCCTATTGAAGCGGCCATTCACCGCCGGGTCCCATAGACCACTGGTTCCGCTCGGTTTCGAACGAGTTGGCGGGGTGGTCGAGGTCGGGGTAACCCAGCGAGATGCCGCACACCAGCGCTTCGTCGGCCGGCAGCGGAACCACCTTCCGAACAGCCTCCGGATGCATTGCTAGAGCGGCTTGGAGAATTGTCGCCACACCGAACGACTGCGCCGCAAGCTGAAGGTATGACAGATAGGCGCCGACATCGACTAGGGCATATGGCCCCAAATACCGCGGCACTGTGATCAGGAGAGCACAGGGAGCGCCGAACAGCTCGAGATTTCTCAGTGCCTGCGCTGCCCGTGCATCTGTGTCAGAACGCTCAATTCCAGCACTCTCGTACAGGGCGTAACCGGCCCCGCGCCTGCGCTCCTGATGCACCCCCTCATAGCGCTCCGGGACCGCGATCTCCGGAGCAGGCTGGCTGTCGCGCGCCGCCGCGAGAAGCTCGCTGACCAGCGCTTCGCGTGATTCACCCTGCACCAGCGTCACTGTCCAGGGCTGGGTATTGCACCAGGAGGGACTGCGATTGGCCAGGTCCAAGATTCGCTTCAGAGCTTCCTCCGAGACGGGCTCATCGAGAAAGGCGCGGCAGCTGAATCGTTCACGTAGCAGTGTTATCCCGCCGGGATTCGAGTTCTGAGGGCCGAACTGACCTCTCCGCCCGTTCACCAGCTCGGCGGATTCGCGCGCGGACGTCATCGCGCTGCTTTTAGTACTCACGATCTCTCCCCATTGAGCAGTCGTCGGAAATTTTGCTTGACGCTCGTGTCAAGTCACCCCTAATGTCGATAACGCTAAGCGATTGTTCGTTAGTAGTTCAAGTTGATATGCGCAAAATTCCATCAAGTTTGTTCTGCAGCGCTCGCCGCGCAGAACGCGATACACGACGAGGTGTACGTGAAAACCGTGAAGAATAAGCTCGGCCCTGTTTTGGGCGTCATCGGCGCGACCGCTTTGACCATCTCAGGGTGCGCCGGTGGAGTCACTGCGCAGGGCGGTGGCGAGGAATCGGGAAGCGGATTCTCCTTCGGCGCAGCACAGGAAGAGGTCGACGCGGCCGTAGCAGACCTGGAGCCAGTAACTATCACTTACCAACCGACGACATCTGGCCCCAACTCGACCTCCGCCCATGTGGACACGAGCTTTGCAGATGAAATCGAGGAACGCTCCAATGGGAAAATTACCGTCGAGATCGCGTGGGCTCAGGCGATCGCTGGATACGACGACATCGACGATGCGCTGGCGGACGGCCGCCTTGACATCGGACGAACGATTCCCAGCTACCATCCTCAGCAGTACCCGGCGTTTTCCGCCATCGACACGATGCTCGCGAACCTAGAGAGCTCGCCGCATGTGTCGGAGGTCGCCGCGAACGCTGTGGGCTTGGAACTCGGATGGGGCTCCGAGAAGCTGATGGCCGAATACGAGGACAAGCAGCTGACGCCGATCATCCCCGTCTTCGCCCAGGCCGGCAATTATATGGCGTGCAGTCAGCCTGGCACTTCTGCAGAGGACTTCGAGGGAAGACAGATTCGCGTCGCGAGTGCGGCGATCTCTGATCAGGTCACCGCCATGGGAGCGACACCGGTGTCAATGGACTACCCCGAGATCTACGAAGGCCTGCAGCGGGGCACTATCGACTGCACCGTCGGAAAGCTCGCGTCCTTGGCAGAAACCGGAGTCTTGGAAGTGGCACCTCATCTGAGTTACCCGAGTACGGTCAGCTACGCGAAGGCCCCTTCTGCAATCGTGTTCGGCCGCAACGTCAGCCAGCTTCCGCTTGCCTATCAGCAGATCATCTTCGATGCACAGATCGCCTTCTTCGCAGCGAGCATGCAGGAGTCAGTTGGAAACGCCATCGGCATCCGCTCCGCCCTGGAGCACGACGGTGAAGTGCAGCAGTTCTCCGAGGAAGTCGATACCAAGATCGCGGGTGCGAACAAGGATCTTGTAGCCGAGATCGAAAGCTCAGGGGTACTGGGCGATGATCCGCTGACGACGCTCACTGACGCAGAATCCAAGTGGACGGCCGCCGCCAAGGAGTCAGGCATCGCCGACGACGGCGAGTTCGCGAATCTGCCCGAGTGGTACGACAGCTCCATCAATTACCGCCCGTTCGCAGAGAAGGTTTACCAGGATCTCGCCGAACCTCACCGTCCATCGCAGGAGTAACTGCCACTCGTGTGGCATTTCAGCTAATAACTCTGTTGCTGCGGTTACGCCCGCCAGCTGGAAAGCTGGCGGGCGTTTCGGATCCTTTGAGTGGCCGCGACTACGAGAGCTCGCTCTCATAACTGAGCGGAGTGATTTCTTTGACAAATCGGCATCGCAGTATGGTTGCCAGCCATAAGCCCTTATATTTCGGGAGGCCGGATGAGGCATGAGCGGGGAAAGAGCCCCGCAGCGAGCGGCACCGGCACGGATGAAACGATCCTGGCGGCAGCTGCCCGTGTCTTCACGAGGCTCGGGTATACGAGAACAACAATTGCAGACATTGCCGCCGAGGCAGGCAGTACTCGTCCAACTGTCTATTCCTACTTCTCCTCGAAGGAAGACATCTTCCGACACCTTGCGGAGCAGGTGAGCGAGACCTTCTCCTCCGGCCAGGTGATGCCTACAGAGCTCGCACCGGATCAGATCATTCGCACTGCAGATACCCGGTACTTGCGGAACTACGTGGACAACATTGGGCTGCTCACCATCATTCAGCATCAGTCCCTAGCAGAGTCAACAATGAGTTCCCTATGGGAAGACATGCATTCGCGGATCAATGGCGCTCACATCCGGTTCATGGAACGCTTGAGACAACGGGGAGTCGCCAAACCAGTCGCGCCTCTGAATTCCATTGCCAATGCTGTCAACGGAATCGTGATGCGCTACGCCCAACTCCTCAGCGACAGCGAATCGGACTTCGAGCAGCTGGCTGACGACCTCGTCCAAATTCATCTGTCCCTGTTGGGGATGAACGAGAGCTGCGATCAGCCCAGGATTTGGCCCCGACACTGAAGGCAAGATCAGACGCGGTGGTTCCTGCTTCCCGGACAAGCAGGAACCACCGCGTTTCCGATGTTCGTGCGGAGGGTGCGCCGGGTGACCTGTCCTGAGTCTCGTTCCCCTCGATTGCGAGAATGTGGGCGCACTGACCAGAGAGGAACCCATCTCATGCCGCGCCAGTACTCATCCCAATGCCGAACGCGTGCCCTCGCGTTGCTCGACGAAGGACGCAGCCTCACCGAGCTGGCCAAACGGCTCGGGATCGCGCCGGCCACGCTGTATCGCTGGCACCAGCAAGCGCTCATCAACGCCGGCGAGCGGCCGGGAACGACCAGCGCGGAAGCAGCAGAGCTCGCTGACGCCAGACGACGGACCCGGCACCTCGAAGAAGAGCCGTAACCAACAAAGCTGGCCGCCTCGATGCTCAAGGACCAGGGCATTCGCCCAAACGGCGATTCCCAGTCGTGAAGGCCCTAACCGGGCAGGGCATCAGCACTAAGACCGCATGCCGCGTACTACGGGTGACCGAACGCGGCTACCGGGCCTGGCGGGACCGACCGCTGAGCCAGCGCAGAATCCGCCACGCGATGCTGACCGACGATCGCCAACATCCACCGCGCGTCGCGGGGCCGCTACGGGGTGCGGCGGATCCACGCCGAGCTCGTGCACGGGCTCGATCCCACCCACCTCGTCAGAGGAGTTTAAGACGGGCGATGCGGCAGGTAGATCTCTTCAAACACTGCGTTAGCGAACCCCTCGACGTTCACGGGATTGACCTTATGGGTTGCGACAAATTCTTCGAAGTCAGAAATGTCCGAGTAGCCTTTATCGACAGCAATCGTCGACCATTCTTCAAAAGCAGTTTCATACGCTTGAGCAGCTGCTTCGCCATCGATAGCTTCAGAACTTCTGAACTGCTCCACTAGATCGTTAGTGCTCTCCTTGAGAGAATCCTCAGCATCGCGCTCTAATACATGTATGGCGCCGCCATATTCAGAAGAACGGTCAAACACATCAGCAAGGTAGCCCATGTTCGAGGTGTTGTTATTAATGAATGAGTGCACCGTCGCGGTATCAAAAATCAGCTGGCGTGCCGCCAAAGGCAACTTCTGAATTGTGGGACCCGCGACGACCGTTACAGGCGTGCGAACAAATGCGCGCTCGCTCCCAAAAATCATATTCGGCGCGTGCTCGATAGTTCCGAATCCAATCGCTTGGTCGGGTCGTCCAATCCCACAGTCGACCACGTTGCGAGCAAGGGCGTCGTACAACTCGGGAGACGGAAACGAGACGGGAGTCGCCCCAAACCCTTCTACAATCTTTCGATCGGCCTCCGAGGCGACGCGGATTTGCTTCCCTCGAAGTGAGTCGAGGCTCGTTATTGGATCGGTGCACATCAAAGCGCCGGCTTGCCCAAACTCCGTCGGAACTAAGAGATCTACGCCCTTGCTCTCAAACTCCTCCCGAAGAGGTTCTGACTCCCAGGCCAAATCGAGCAAAGCTGCCTGCGAAACCATCTCACCGAAGTACGGAGAGCCGGGCGTAGTTACTGTCAAACTGACTAAGTCGTTGGTTGCGGGGTACTTGTCAGGTGTATAAGTCGGAACTTCAGTTCCGATATCTAATCGACCGTCTGCTACCGCCTCGACGACTTCCCCAAATGGACTCACTGCCTGGCTGTAGACCAGTTCCACCTCAATCTTTCCCCCCGACCACTCCTCAACGTGCTCCTTGAATGTTTCAGGGCCCCCGTATGGACCCGGGCCAGCGGACACCGTTTGATAGGAGATCTTCACCGGTTCCATGGCCGACATCGCCTCGACAAATTCTCCCTTTGTCGCCCCCCAAGGCACTGCATCGCCTTCGTCAGCTGAAGCCATGTTGCCACCCGCTGATCCAGCGCAACCCACAAGGGAGGCTATTCCGATGGCTGTCAGAGAACTAAAAAGCAACTTCTTTGTATGCTTCATTGTTGTTCCTATTCGATTGTTCGCGCCGACGACGCGATTGCTGTCACCTCCGCACTGAGGTGAAAGACCGAAAGCTCTATCACCTAGTGAACAATCGGTTTGTCTAAAACCTTCCCTCGTCGAGTGGGGCTTGTCAACAACCTCTACGCTTTCGGACTCTGCTGGGCCAATGACCCCTCCACGGGTATTGACAACGGTCGGCACGAATGTCAAATTTAGTCTAAGTGACTGTTCATTCGACTGCCGATTAACACCGTTGTTATAACTGTGGTCGAAGAGGCTCCTTCCCCTGCGGGCTTCGTTCAAGTCTTGGGTGGCCTGCGCGGGAAGGGCGTTCTGCTCTCGTCGGAAGGGGCTGCAGCGATCGCAAGGCATACCTCCCGGACGCCGTCTTCACACTCGAACTCTCGAAAGTGGATGTTATGAAGAAATCAGCCTTGATCCTCGCCGGCTCAATTGCCGCTCTTTCACTATCCGCCTGCGCGGGTGGTGTCAGTACGGGCGAAACAGCGGACACAGTCAAACTGAGCTTCTCCAACATGACCTCGCAGGATTCACCCGTCAGCCAGGCAGCTATCGCAATGTTTGAAGCGGTGGATGAAGAGTACGAGGGCAACCTCGAAGTCGAATACTTCTGGTCCAGCGCGCTGGTGCCTGGAGATCAAGTCCTGGACGCACTGGGCTCAGGCATGGTCGACATCGCAATGGCGCCGACGGCCTACTACCCCAGCGAGTTGCCCGTCGCCACCTGGGGCGAGCAGCTATCAATTCTGACGCCGGCAGCGCCCGGTTTCCACGCTCCCGTGTCAAGCAGCGCACTGAGCGAGCTGTTCAGACAGCAGGTCATTCTCGACGAGTACGCCGAGCACGGCGCCGAACCTCTGGTCGTGGCTTCCACCGGCGCGTACAGCCTGCAGTGCAAGGAACCGATTGAAGGCATCGAAGATGCCAAGGGGACACTGGTTCGAGCGGCGTCTCCCGCACACATCCGCGAAGCAGAGGCGGTCGGACTCACCCCCGTCTCAATGTCCAACGACGAGTCGTACGAAGGCCTCCAGCGAGGAGCCATCGACTGCACGGTCGGAGTGCTCACGGGCGCCAGGGACCTCGGCCACTTCGAGCAGGTGGAATACATCACCCCGACGTCCTTCTCGGCCGCCGCGCAGGTCATCGTCATGAACCAGGGGCTGACGGAAGAGCTGCCGCCCGAGCTCGTCGAACTCTTTCGAACAACAGGCAGCAGAGCGTTCCTAGAACACTACGCAAAGGTCGGAGTCGAAGAAGAAGCGGAGATTCTGACTACTGGTGAGGCGGGTAAAGATGCCAACGTCAGCATCGAGGCATCGGACGAAATCAATGACGCTCTTGACGAGTTGCACCGAACCATGCTCGCCGAGCATGCCGACAAGGCGCCCGAATCAGTCCAAGATGCCGAGACAATAGTCGCGGCATACAGGGAACTTCACGAGCGCCACGCCTCGGCCTTCGAGAACAACACCCCAGCATCGAGGGAGATCCCGCCAACGGATCAGGAGTACCGGGACGCCTATGTGCAGATCGCCGAGGACATAGAAGGTATAGAGGCCTACTTCGACGAGGTCGGCGACTCCATGTTCTCTCAGTGAGCAGACCCGCTACCCAGCACCCGAGATGCACCGGGTTCTCCTGCAAGAACGCTTCCTCCACGCCATACCCCTCTCACGAATTGGAGACATGACATGACCCCCGGCGCATTGCCACCCATCGCCGCGCGCACGATCAGCAACGCATTCGAACGAGCGCGGGACGAATGTCCGTCGAAGGAATTCCTCAGGTATCAGGGCAAGTCCTGGACATTTGAGCAGACATTCGAGGAAGCCCTCGCCATCGGACAAGGTATTCGGGAGTTGGTCGAACGCCCTCAAGTGCCGATCGCATTCCTGCTCGACAATTCTAGTGATTTCGTCTTTGCCTGGATGGGCGTAGCGCTTCAGCGCCTCATTGAGGTTCCCATCAACACCGCCCTGCGCGGAAGGTTCCTGGCCCACGTGCTCAACGACTCCGCTGCCGAGGTGCTGGTGGTCGAGGAACACTACGTCGAGAGGATTCTCGCGGTCGCGGATCAGCTCTCCAGCCTCAGGACGATCGTCGTCCGCAACTCGACGCAAGGAACTCCAACGAACACTACGCTGGACTTCCGGCGGTACGACGAGATTCGCGTGGCAAAGCCGGCACTCCCCGGAGCATGCAAGCCCGACGACATCATCGGTTACATGTACACGTCCGGCACGACAGGGCCCTCCAAGGGGGTGAAATCGTCGCAGGTGCATGCCTACACCTATTGTTCCCAAGAAGATTCGTACGAACCCACCGCTGATGAGTGCATCCTCGTGACGTTGCCGCTGTTCCACCTCGCTGGTCAATGGGCGGGAGTTTACGGCTGTCTCATCAGCCGCGTCACGTGCGTATTGGAACCGGGGTTCTCGGTCAGTAGGTTCTGGAATGTCGTCAACGACAACAAGGTGACTAGGACAGTGTTGCTCGGGGCCCAGGCGGAGATGCTCCAGCAACAGGCTCCAACGGCCGGCGATTCGGAGAACACGTTGCTCGAAGCAGCGATGGCACCATTGCCCACGAACGCGGAGGCGTTCTGCCGGCGCTTCGGAGTGCAAGCGAAGCCGGTGTACGGCATGAGCGAAGTAGGTTCCGTCCTGAGGGGCGAGGATCCTGATGATGTCCGTCCGGGCGAGGCCGGGAAACGGCGGCCGAGCTACCTTCTCAAGGTCGTCGGGGACGACGGCCGAGAAGTTGCACCGAACACACCCGGCGAGCTGCTGGTGAAACCGGAACATCCCCTGATGGTGATGTCCGGATATCACAACCTTCCGGAGAAGACCGCAGACATGATCGACCAGGACGGCTGGGTGCACACCGGAGACATCTTCAAGGTCGATGTCGACGGGCACTTCTACTTCCTGGATCGAGCAAAGGATGCACTGAGGAGACGAGGGGAGAACATCTCCAGCTTCGAGGTGGAGACCACCATCAATGAACACCCCCAGGTGCTTGAGTCAGCGGTAGTGGGAGTCGATTCCGAACTGTCCGAACAGGAGATCAAAGCATTCATCGTATTGCGCGAGGGCCAGTCCCTTGACCCGATCGAACTGATTCGCTTCCTGGTTCCGAGAATGCCCTACTTCACGGTGCCCCGGTACATCGAAATCGTTGACGAGCTGCCCAAGACCCCGACGCACAAGGTGCAGAAGGTCGAACTGCGTGCACGAGGCGTAGGGGGCTCCACCTGGGACCTGAACGAAACAGGGTTCCGGGTCAAGCGTGAGGGCCTGGTTCAGCTGACGAGCAAATAGACAAGCGTGCGGGGCCGGAAATGACCCGACTCCCTTTTCCGGCTCCACTCGCCCTTCGCGTTTCAGCAGGAACTTCAGACATCATTCAGGAAAGGCATCAATGGAAACCCTTTTGGTTGCAAACCGCGGCGAGATTGCAACACGGATCATTCGTACAGCGTCAGCGATGGGCTTGCGGACGGTGAGTGTGCACCCGAAGGACGATGTCGACAGCTTCCACGTCCGCCATGCTGATATCGCCGTCGAACTCTCCGGTATCGGGCCTCAGGCGTACCTGAACATCAACGAGCTGATCTCGGTCGCCCGCGAGCAAGGTGCCGATTTCATACATCCGGGTTACGGGTTTCTCGCGGAATCCGCGGCGCTTGCCCAAGCGTGCGAGGAGGCTTCGATCCAGTTTCTGGGCCCGGCGTCCGATGTACTGCGTAAGGCTGCGGACAAGGCCGAGTCCAAAAGGCTGGCCCAAGCAGTCGGAATCCCGGTTTCCGAGTCCACGGATGTGCTCGCTGAACCGGAACCCGCTCTGGATCTGCTTTCTCGCTCGACCGGCGGAATCGCAATCAAGGCCCTCGCCGGCGGCGGCGGCAGGGGGATCCGAGTTGTCCATGCTCCCGACGACGTAGAATCCGCAATCATCCAGTGCTCCAAGGAGGCGGAATTCGGGTTCGGCGACAACCGAGTATTCGCCGAGAAGTGGTGGCACGGAGCGCGCCACGTCGAGGTGCAGTGTGTGGCAGCAGACGGCGACGTCTACGCAATCGGAGACCGCGACTGCTCGCTTCAGCGCCGACGACAGAAAGTGATCGAGATCGCTCCTGCACCTGGACTTCGGGCCGAACTTCGCGCTGCGCTTCACTCCGCTGCCGTCAGTCTGCTGAAATCGATGGATTACCAGTCACTGGCTACCGTCGAGTTCCTCGTGCGCGAAGACGAATGGGTCTTCATGGAAGTGAACCCCCGCATCCAGGTGGAACACACCATCACCGAGGCCGTCACCGGTCTGGATCTTGTCGAACTGCAGATTGCGATCGCCAGGGGCGACGATCTGGCCGGCTATGCCTTGCACTCGGAGTGGGCGGGAACCACGTCGGGCTTCGCGATCGAGGCGCGAGTGAATTCAGAATCCTTGTCCGTGGACGGCGAACCGCAGCCCTCCACCGGTGTGTTGCAGGTATTCGATCTGCCGTCCGGTCCGGCAGTGCGAGTCGACACCTGGGCAGGAGCGTCCGTCAAAATCGGGGCGCTCTATGACACGTTGCTGGCGAAAGTCATCTGCTCCTCGGATACGTTCGAGGGTGCCCGAAAACGCCTCGTAACCGCTCTTCAGCAATTCCGGATCGAAGGAGTGCAAACTACCCGCGAGTTCCTCCTTGAAGTCCTCAGCGAGATCGACCCCGAACACCTGTCCACGGGGTGGATCGACGAGAATGCCGGTTCCCTGGTCCGACGATCCGAAGCACGAATTTCGAGCGCGATCACCGCAGACGGGAGTGCTGCACGCGGTTCTGCTGCTCTGCCTGAAGCTGACGCCCCACGGAGCCGTGAAGGTCGAGCTCTAGATCTCGGCCCCCGCGACGAACTCGTGGTTGCGCCGCTGTCTGGCACAGTCGTGTCCCTCGACGGACGGCCGGGAGAACTCGGTCTGATCGAGGCGATGAAGATGCATCACCCCATTTCTGCCCCGCCGCACGAAAGTGCAGTAGCGCTGGTCGATATTGGTGACCCGGTGATGAAGGGCGATCCCGTCTTCATCATCCAAAGAACGGACTCGGTTGAGCGGGAAGCTCAGGACCAATCGCGCACACCACATCCACAACTCGAGGAAGTCATCAAGCTTCACGAGAATGTTCGGGATGAGCATCGCCCGCACGCCGTTGCCAAGATCCACCAGCGCAATCGCCGAACTGCACGGGAGAATCTCGCCGACCTCGTCATCCCGGGCAGCTTTGTCGAGTATGCGCCACTAGCCATTGCCGCCCAGGCGGCTCGCCGCTCCCTCGACGATCTGATCGAGAACACCAGCGGCGACGGGCTCCTCTGCGGGATCGGCAAGATCAATACCGGTGCAGGGGTAGTCGACGCCGCTGTACTGAGCTATGACTACATGGTCATGGCCGGCACGCAGGGCACCCGAGGCCACGCCAAGATTCAGCGGCTGCTACGCATCGCCGGATCGAGGAAGCTTCCAATCGTCTTCTTTGCCGAAGGAGGGGGCGGGCGGCCGGGGGAAACCGACAGACTCCCAGGTGCGCATCTCAACGGTGAAACCTTCGCGCTCATGGCTCGACTGACCGGTGTTGTTCCGATGATCGCCGTAGTCTCCGGGCGCTGCTTTGCAGGCAATGCCGCGATTGCGGGACTCGCCGACGTGCTGATCGCAACCGAGGACGCCAGCATCGGTCTGGGCGGTCCCGCCATGGTGGAAGGTGGCGGGCTGGGCAAGTTCCGAGCAGAGGAAATTGGTCCCGCAAAGGTCCATGCTGCAAACGGCGTAATCGATCTTCTGGTTCGCGATGATGCAGCCGCTGTCGCCGCAACCAAAACTGTGCTGGGGTATCTGACCGGCTGTTCGGAACTCGCCGGGGGCGAGACCGGGGCACCTCAACCGGACGATTCCCGCACGGTGATCCCGAGCGACCGCTTGCGAGCGTTCGAGATCCGGGATGCGATCCGCAACGTTGTCGATCTCGGCAGCTTCGTAGAGCTGCGCCGAGGATTTGCCCCTGGCGCGATCGTCGGATTTGCGCGCGTCGAAAACAATCCTTTCGTAGTCATCGCGAACGACAACCATCATCTCGGGGGTGCGATCGACGTCGATGCAGCGCTGTCCTTCAACGACATGTTGACATTGGCGGAGCGCCACCGGCTGCCAGTCGTGTCCTTCGTCGATACTCCCGGATTCATTGTCGGTCCTGAGGCGGAAACCGAACCCGGCGTCCGAGTCTTCGGCAAGTTCTTCAGCATCGGCGCAAACCTCACCACTCCCCTCGGTGCAATCATCGTGCGCAAGGGATACGGCCTGGGTGCCATGGCAATGACCGGCGGAAGCTTCGTCGAGAACCAGTTCACGATTGCGTGGCCCAGCGGTGAAATCGGTTCAATGGGTCTGGAAGGCGCGGTTCGCCTCGGCTTCTCGAAAGAACTCGAGGCGATCGAAGATCCTGCAGCCCGGCAGGAGCTGTACGAGGAACTGGTTGCAAAATCATACGACCAGGGCCGGGCAATTAAGGCCGCAATGCTCTTCGACATCGACGATGTCATCGATCCTGCGGACACGCGCCGGTGGATCGAAACTCTGTTCGTCTAGTTCGTCGTCAAACGCGGAGGTCCCTGCTTCTTCTGGAAGCAGGGACCTCCGCGTTTGCGAGCACTGTGTGGCCGGCGGGGAGCAGGGCGACTCCACTACTCCGGCCTGTGCGCCAGCATGCTCTCCTGGTACACCGCGGTCGACCAATCGGAGAAGTCGACTGCTTCGCCGTCCCACCACTCGTCGAGGTCTTCGATCGTGCCTTCGTCCCGGTACCCGAGCTCCTCAGCCTTGGCGACCCACTTGTCGGACGACTCCCGGATGCGCTGCTCGATGTCGTCCCCGAGCAGCCCTGTGTCGACCACGCCGGCGATGAGCTCCTCGTTCGTCTTCCCGATCGCCTCGTCGGCCTCAGGGCCGAACGGAGTGATAGTGCCGCCGGCCTCCTTCGCCTGAGTCACTGCCAACGCCGTACCGTTAACGATGGACGTCGCACCCGCAGCAGGGCGCACCTCGTTCGCGGCGTCAAAGATGATCTGCTTATACGCAAGCGGAAGCGTTTCGAAACTGGCTCCAGCCAACTCCGCACCAACCGCACGCGAGGACATGCTGTTCTCGTCGGTGGTGTAGGAGATATGCGGTGCCACCTCGAGTACGCCTGCTTCCGCAGACGAGATGAGCTGTGCCAAAGTGCAGTCGACCGTTCCGCGCTGGAGCGCCTCGAACACCTCGACATACTCCATGGAAACGGGGGAAGCGCCCAGGTTCTCGGCGACCGTGTGGTGAGAGGTACTGGCGACCCGAACCTGCCGACCATTCCAATCATCGAGGGTATTGCCCTCCTGATTGCAGACTCCGTAGTAGGTCCCGGAGGCGATGATCGGCGTCAAGGGGACGACGCCCTGCGCCTCGTACTCCCCCAGCAGGCTCTCGGCCTGCCAGCCGATCTCCCCAGACACCGCGTTGCTCACCAACTCACCGACCACCGGTGAGGTCGGCAGTCCGGACATCGCCGTCACTGCCGCGTCGAAAGACGGATACTCGCTCGGGTTGTAGATCGGCAGATTGTACGCGAGGTCGAGGCGCCCGTCGGCGAGCGCATCGTCGATCTCGGCGTAGCCGGCGATCGCCTGCCCCCACACAAGCTCGAGAGTGATCTTCCCGCCGGACCGTTCTTCAACGGCTTCCTTGTAGGCATGGGCACTCGTCGCCATCACGGAGTTCGGCGAGGCGGCCGAGGGCTGGTACTTGAGCGTCACCGGTTCGAGGTCGGCGAGTGCGGCATCGACCTCCGCCTGGGAAGCGCCGTAGTCGAAGCCTCCCTCGCCGCCGCCGGCCGCTCCTGCTGATCCCGCCGAGCCGGCGCAGCCGCTCACCGCCAATCCCACGCTGGTTGCCAGAGCGAGAGTCGTCAGCAACTTCTTCTTCATGCGTCACCTTCCGTTGTGGTGTGCGGCCTCATCGCCGCTCCCGGCCTGTTGAGCCGGGATAGTTGGGTGGGTAGCGTTCCCTTGCTGTCTTCGACGCTCGCCGGCCACTTACTCCGGACGGTGCGGCAGCACTACGTCCTCGTAGAGCTTCGTCGCGAATGGCATGAAGTCGACCTCACCCGGCGTGTACCACTCGTGGATGTCGAGCAGGTCGCCACCGTCCTCGTAACCGAGTTCCTCAGGAACTCCGGCCCACTTCTCCGCGAGCTCCTTGGCCTGGTCCTCGACCTCGGGAGCCATCAGCCCCTGATCCTCGGCGTTCCGGACAGCTTCGAGCTGCGCGTCGATCATGTCCTGCTGCACGTCCTCGGCGATCGGCCCGATCTCCCCATTTGCGCCGATCGCCTGCTCGATGCCGAGCGCCTTGGAGTCGACAACGTTGCGCTGCCAGCCGCCCCAGGAATACTGCTCGGCGTCAAAGACGATCTGCTGGTAGGCCAGCGGCAGATTCTGGAAGCTGCTGCCGGCCAGCTGGACGTTCGACACCCGGCCGGCCACCGACCCTTCGGTGAGGTAGCTGATGTTGGGTGCCACCTCGGGAATGCCGAAGTTCGTCGCGGCGGCGAACTGCACGAAAGCACAGCCGATGGTGTTCCGCTGCAGCGCTTCGAAGATCTCGCCGTATTCCAGCGACACCGGCGAGGCACCCGCGCCGCGGATCACGAGCTCGTTCATCGTGCTGCCCGCTCGCACCGAGCGCCCGTCCCAGTCCTGCGCCTCGACACCGGTGTTGTCCGGGTTGCACATCATGTAGTACTCGCCGCCGATGATCATCGACGACAGCACGGTCAGACCCTGGTCCTCGAACTCGGCCATCACCGCCTCGTTCGACCAGGCGAGCTCGGCCATCATCGCGCCGGTCGCCAGCTCTGCCTCCATGGGCGAGGTCGGCCCGAACTGCGAGTATGCCATGAGCGCGTTGAACGCCGGGTACTCGGCAGGGGAATACGCGGGGATGGTGTAGGCGAGGTCGAGGCGTCCGTCGGTGAGCGCATCGTCGATCTCCGTGTAGGGCGCGATCGCCTGTCCCCAGATGATCTCGATCTCGATCTTCCCGCCGGAGCGCTCCTCGATGTACTCCTTGAACATCTCCGCGGAGGGCGCGCCGGTCGACTCCGGCGAGTTCGCCGACGGCTGGTACTTGAGCTTGACCGGCTCGAGGTCTGCCAGCAGCGCGTCGACGTCCTCCTGGGACGCGCCGTAGTCGAAGCCTTCACCGCCGGCGGCGTTCGAACCCCCGGCCGAGCCGGCGGACCCCGCACACGCGCTCAGCGCCAGCGCGGCACTGGCTGCCGCAGCGATCGACACCATGATTCTCTTCATCAGACACCCTCGTCTTTCTCATCCGCTCAAGGCTGAGTTCGGGGCCCCGCACCTCGTCGTTGGGAGCCTTGAGTTGAACTTAACGGATGTTCGAACGAGGAACAACGAGAGCATGCCGTTACCCGCGAGTAGCTTGCGTAGCCTTGTCCCCACGGCCTTTAGTTTGTTAACATCCTGAACAATCGTTCACTGCAACTGAACGGGCTCCCCGATACCTGAATACCCCCGCCCTCCGATCACAAGGATGTGACCGAGATGCGCCATCTCCAGGCGGTCCCTGCATGAAAGCCCTGACCTTCCACGGCCCCCGCGACATCCGCTACTCGGAGGTGCCCGATCCGCAGCTGCAGGACGACCGCGCAGCGATCATCGAGGTGACCCGGGTCAGCATCTGCGGCAGCGACCTGCACATCTACCACGGCGAGGGCTTCAGCGAGGACCTCGGCTTCTGCGTGGGGCACGAGGCGGTCGGCGTCGTCGTCGAGGCAGGCTCAGCCGTCGACCGCCACCGGGCGGGTGACCGGGTCCTCATTCCCGCCTCGGTCGGCTGCACCCGTTGCCCCGAGTGCGGAGAAGGCCGGACCAGCATGTGCCGCACCCGCAGCGGTGCGCTGGAGAAGTGCTACGGCCTGGGCTCCCGCCTGCAGGGCTCGCAGGCACAGTTCGTCGCGGTGCCCGACGCCGACCGGAACCTATTCACCATCCCGGACGAGCTCAGCGACGACGCCGCCGTCGTCCTCACCGATGCAGCGTCGACCGCCTGGTACGGGGCCCGGCGAGCCCGCATCTCCCCCTGCGAATCGGTCACCGTCATCGGTCTGGGCCCGATCGGCCAGCTCGCCGCCCAGCACGCCCTGCTGATGGGCGCCGCCGAGGTGTTCGGCATCGATCCCGTCCCCGAGCGCAGGCAGATGGCCGCCGCGCAGGGAGTCCGCGTTGTCGAGGCCGAGGACCCGGTCGCCCAGGTGCGCGAGTGGACCGGTGGCCTCGGATCGCACGTCGCCGTCGAGGCCGTGGGCGCCGATGTCACCATCGAGACCGCCCAGCGGATCGTCCGTCGCACCGGCCGGGTCAGCGTGGTCGGCGTCAACCAGAACAAGAAGTACTCCTTCCACATGGAGCGCGCCCAGGTGAAAGAGCTGGAGTTCGCGATCGGGCTGTGCTCCGTGCAGTTCGAGCTGCCCACCCTCATCGAGCTCACCCGTACGGGCCGCCTGAAGCCCGAGGCGGTCATCACGCACTGCATTCCGCTGTCCGAGGGAGCAGAGGCCTACGAGCTCATGGACAGCCGCGCCGAGGGAGTGTGCAAGATCGTCCTCGACCCGCGGGCCTGACGGCACCCAATCCCGTGGGCGGGGAATCGTCGGCTAGCAGGTCGGGTCGATTGACCGCTTCGAATCGGCGGAAACGGAGGACGGAAGTGAGCAGCATGGCAGTGGACTTCGATGATCTGAACGGGGAACTGGCGGGGCGCCTCGGGCGCTGGGCGCACGCTCTGTGGTCGGATGCTGAGGGCATCACCAGGCTGCACCGCATGCCCGGTAACGCGGGCTTGTCGTTCGGGTTCGAGGTCATCCATGCCGACGGCCAGGCCCGGCACGAAAGGACCCGGGGCCGACGCGCCTCGGGGCGAGCCGGCTACGTGATCCGGTTCGCCCCGCCCGGCGTCCGCAGGAAGGGAAACACGGACGTCCTGCGCCAGGTGCCGCTGCTGGAGTTCCTCGCCACGACCGAGGTACCCGTCGCCGAACTCGTGTGGTCCACGTCCGACCCGGCCTGGTTCGGCACGGATGCGATCGTGCAGGAATACCTCGACGGCTCGTCGCTGGGGTTCCGCGATCCGAAGTGGTCGGCCCAGCAGCACGTGGTCGAACAGGCCGTGGAGGCCGCTGTCGGTGTTCTTCACACGATCCACTCGGCGCCTGCGGTCGAGGCGCTGCCGGACTGGGAGGTGCAACGGTCGGTCGCGGAGGAAGCGGCGCTGTGGTCGCGGCTGCTCGAGAAGTCCGCCGAGGGTGAGGTCCTTGAGCAGGGCAGGGCATTACGCGATGCGCTGCTCGCGAGCGAGCCGCAGGAGCATAGGATCGGGCTGACCCATGGCGACTTCCAGACGAACAACGTGCTGTTCGACATTGATGCGCTGGCCGCCGGAGACTCTGGGGGTGCTGAGGCTGGTGACGGCACTGGGGAGGCCGACAACCTCCCAGGCATCGGCTCCTGCACGGCCGACACAGGAACGGTGCAGGCAGTCGTGGACTGGGAGCTCGCCAGCATCGGACCGGTCGGCCGCGACCTCGGATGGCTGGCGATGATGCTTGACCCCGAGGTGTGGGCACCGGAATGGGCGGAGAAATTTCCTGTGCGACTGGGTCCTGACTTCGTGGTTCAGGCGTACGAGCGACATTCGAGAGGGGCAGCGGCATCGGTTCCTTCTGGCTCTGGTTCCGCAGCGACTGTGCTAATCGGCGACTTCGACTGGTACAAGGCCTACGCCTGCTTCAAGTACGGCGCGATCCTGAGCTTCAACCACTACCTCCACGTCACCGGCAAACGGATCGACCCGATCTACGAGTCGCTGGCGTCGTCGCGGCCGGTGCTGTTCGAGGCAGGGATAAGCCTGATCGGGTAGCGGTGCCCGGGTCTATCCGGGCTCGGGAGACTCATGCTGGTGCGGCGGCCGATTCGACGAATGAGCCGCCGCGGCGCCTCTGTACTTACGCTCCAGCTCCCAGATATCTCGACCGAATGAGAACACCAGCAGAGCAAGTGCCCCGAGCAGCACCCCCGTCGCCGCTGCCAGCGGCACCACTGGAGCCAGCCCGAAGACCAGCGCTGCCCCTTGGACGCCGCCCACCGCCTTGCGGAACCTGCTGAAGCGCAGCGGCTGACGCAGCGCCGGCCGCCACCACGTCGCGGCGATGAACAGATACCGCATCGCTCCGATCACCAGGACCCACGGTCCGACAGTGGCCGCAGCCGGCACCGACAGCACCAGCAGGAGCGCGGCATCGACCTCCATGTCGAGTTGAGCCCCCTGCACCGAGGCGCACCTCTTTCTGCGTGCCACTCGCCCGTCGACTGCGTCGAGCAGCAACGTCGGTACCGCGACGAACACCAGCGGCCATGAGCGCATCGGCAATGCTCCGAGGAACGAGAGGGCGACCAGGGTGGTACATCCTCCGGCGAGCACGCAGCGGAAGAGCGTGACCCGATCGGCGATGGTCGAGAAGGAGGGTTGCCGGCGCAGAATGCTCAGGGCCGCACTCGCAACGAAGGCGAGCCCCGCCGCTCCGGCGAAGACCCGTGCCGGCAGCTCCGCCGGGGCCCGCGATGTCAGCACCGCGCCGAATACCGCGGATCCCACAACAGCGGCAGCTGCATCGATCCGTGCTCGCCGGAGGGCGCGCGGGTCGGACACGCTGGCGACATGTGCGTCGACCATCGCACCCTCCTTCGGGCAGGGGCGCGTCGCTCAGCTCTTCGACAACTGTGCGAAGAACTGACGACTGTGCGAAGAACTATAGACTGCCGCGGCCGCCCGCGTCAGTACAGGCGCTCGCCGTTCTCCTCGACCATGTCGCGATCGAACT
The DNA here is from genome assembly GCF_021729135.1 of Brevibacterium daeguense. GTDB lineage: Bacteria > Actinomycetota > Actinomycetes > Actinomycetales > Brevibacteriaceae > Brevibacterium > Brevibacterium daeguense. The sequence continues at coordinate 10,324 of NZ_JAJTWW010000014.1, read as the reverse complement.
TCACCACGTCCGAGGCGCCCGCGGAGAGGACCTTGTCGACCCACTGTGGGTCTGCCAGCAGTGCCCTCCCCAGTGCGATGACGTCGAATTCCCCACGAACGACGAATTCCGCGACCAAGTCGAGGTTCTCCGGGGCAAGTGAACCGGCCATGATGTTCTCGGCGCTGAAGGGCGTGTCGATGCCCACCGAGCCCACTGCGATAGTCGGAAGGCCTGTGAGCTTCTTCGTCCAGCCGGCGAGGCTCAGCTCTCCGTGGTCCGGGAAAGCGCTGGTCCAGTACCGACGGGTCGACGGATGGAAGCAGTCCACACCTGCTGCCGCCAGAGCCGACAGCAAGCGCTCGAGGTCATGCGGTGTTTCCGCGATCTGTGCCGAGTACTGATCGGCCTTCCACTGCGAGTACCGGAAGATGATGGGGAACTCTTCCCCCACTTCGCCTCGAATAGCGTTGAGGATCTCCACCGCGAACTGCGGACCTGCTTTGAACCGGTCGCTGCGCGTGTTCGTCGTGCTCCAGAAGAACTCGTCGATCAGGTATCCGTGGGCGCCGTGGAGCTCGATCCCGTCGAACCCGACGTTCTGCGCGATTCGTGCGGCCTCGGCATATGCGGCGATGATCTCGTCGACTCGCGCGATCGACAGTGGTTCCTCGACCGCCTCGCCGGCGAGGTTGATTCCCGAGGGACTGGCAGGGGCGAGTTCCGGGTGGAATCGCTTTGGCCGTCGCCGCTGGATTCCCGTGTGCCAGAGCTGACTCACGATCGCACCGCCGCTGTCGTGCACGGTCGCAACGACATCTCTCCAACGTTCCTGCGCGGCCGGATCGGCGATCACGGGAGACCGAGCGCTGAAACCGGCGACTGCGTCGGGCACCAGAATGCCCTCCGTGATGATGAGTCCGACCCCTCCCCGCACGCGCTCGGCGTAGTACTCGCCGGTGCCTTCCGGGGGAACTCCGTCTGCCGAGTTCGTGCGCGTCATCGGTGCCATGGCAAAGCGGTTCCTCGATCGCAGACCGCCGAGGTCGACGCTCTGCGAGAGGATCTCCTTCGATTCCTCGGACAGAGAACTGGCAATCTGCTCGCTGGGGAGTTGGGTAGTCATCGTCCTCGGGAAGCCTCTCGTTCACATGCACCGTTGCATCAGTTCTGGAGCGTAGCAGGTGGGCCACAATGGACCCATGAACATCAAGCGGTTCCGCTACCTCGAGGCGGCCGTCGAACACGGCTCGCTCCGCCGAGCCGCAGCGTCGCTCGGGATCTCGCAACCGGCGCTCGGCGAGCAGATCCGGCGCCTCGAGGAGGACCTCGACCTGATCCTCCTCACCCGCACTGCCAGCGGCGTCCGACTCACCGCAGAGGGCGAGGACCTCCTCCCGCTGATCGCCGACCTCCTCGGCGCCGAGAGCGCCCTGACCCGGCGCGCCGAGGAGCTCAGGACAGCGGAGCAGCCGCGCCTGACGATCGGCGCCGTCTCGCTATTCATGCTCTCGCTCGTGCCGCGTCTGGTCGGCGAGATCCAGGACCGTTCCGCCGAGGCGACCGTCGAGATCGTCGAAGCCGGCACCGTGCGCATCGTGCAGCTGGTCGCCGCTCGCGAGCTCGACCTCGGTCTGGTGGTCCGCAGCCCGGAGATCCCGTTTGAGCACGATGGCGTCAGGTTCGTCGACCTCGCAGCAGGCACGCTTCACGTCACCCTCACCGCGGACAGCCCTCTCGCGGCTCTCGATGCGGTGCCGATGGAACGGCTGCGGGGCCGGCGGATGATCACCCACGCTCCGCAGACCTTCCTGCGCACCGTGTTCGAGACGTTCCGCGAACCCTATGAGCTGAAAGTCCAGAGCGTGGCCGATTCCGGGCCCTCGACTCACCGCCTCATCGCAGGCGCCGACAGCCTCGCGTTCTCCACCGCAACCGACTTCACGAGTCCCGCGCACGCACACCCCCTCGTGCACCGCCCGGTCGTGGATCCGGTGACCCCGCTCGTGCTGTCGATCGCGCTGCGCGACGGCGAGCAATCGACCCGCACGACGGGCGCCGTCGTCCGCTGGCTGCGCGAGCAGCGGTCGGCCATCGCCTGGCCGGCCGGCTTCACCGCTGTCTGAAGCCACGGCGCAACCCCCACGACCACGTGCTCAGCATCCCGTAAAAGATATGTATGTGCTACACATACATATATGAGCGAGCAGGATCTGCATGCGCTTGACGACGCGATCCATGGCTTTCGGATAGCGACGCAGCGCCCGTCGTACCGCCGGTTCATCCTGGACGGCCTCGGTTTCGATGGTGGAGTGGCGTCGGTGCGAGTCCTGCGCGCAGTAGCACGGCTGACAACCGGCGATCGCGGTCCATCGATCGGGCACGTCGCAACGGAACTCGGCGTCAAGCATTCGACGGCGAGCCGATTGATCGACAGCATGGTCAAGGACTCACTGCTGGTGAAGGTGACGTGTGGTGACGACAAGCGCCAAGCACGGCTCAGCCTCACCGAGCAGGGCAATGCAATCCTCGAGCAGGCGACCTCCCGCCGCCGCCAAATCATCCAGGAGGCCGTTGCCGGCTGGGACGATCCGGATGTCACGAAGCTCGCGGAGCTGCTGCACCGGCTCAGCACCAGTATCGACGAACGGTTCGCCCAGGCATGACAGGCGACCCCGAAACCTCCACCGCTGAGGAACAGGTTCCTGCGCGCGGCGCAGTGCGCTTGACTCTCGACAGGCAGTTCGGGGCGCTCTTCTGGGGCAAACTCATCAGCGGGGTCGGAATCTGGATCCACAGCATCGTGGCCGCGGTCGTGGTCTATGCTGCCACCGGATCGGCGCTGTGGGTCGGTCTCGTCTCCGTTGTCCAGTTCGCGCCGCAGATCTTTCTGACACCCATCAGCGGCACCTGGGCCGATCGGGGCAATATCGTGCGGCAGATCGTGGTGGGACGGGTGCTCTGCACTGTGGGGTCGGGTTCGACGGCAGTATTCTGCTACCTCCGCGGTGACCTCGAAGGTCACCTCGATGCCGCCATCGTTCTCGCGGCGACCCTCACCACCGGGTTGGGCTTCGTGGTGGGAGGACCGGCACAGCAGGCCATCATCCCCCTGCTCGTTCGCCGCAGCGAGTTTCCGACCGCGATGGCTTTGAACTCCCTTCCCATGACCCTCGCCCGAGTGGCCGGTCCCGCGGGAGGGACCTTCATCGCCGCTCAAGCCAGTCCGGCGCTCGCGTTTGCACTCGCCGCCCTGGCCCATGCGCTGTTCGTTGTCATGGTTCTGCTTGCTGCGCTGCCCGGAGGAACTGAGCATGCAGCCAATACCGACTTCCGGGTCCGTGCCGCATTGAGCTATGTGCGGCGCGATCGCACGATGTTCCTCCTGCTGATCGTGGTGGCCGCGGTGGGGTTCGGCTCCGAGCCCTCGATCACCCTCGCGCCGATCATCGCCGTGGATCTCGGCGGCGGAACCCATCTGGTCGGGCAGCTCACCGGCGCATTCGGCCTCGGGGCGGTCGCGGGATTCTTCGGGTACCGGCTCCTCAGCCGGCCGATTCGCCAACCACACGTCCTCCAGATCGGTCTTGCCGCGATGATCCTGGGCACGACGCTCGTGGCGCTGGCACCCACTGCGATCACGGCGTTGAGCGCATTCGCTGTGACTGGCGCGGGGTTCATGATTGCCAACACCACCGCGATGAACCTCGTCCAGCTGCGCGTCCCACCCGTGATGCGCGGACGGGTGATGGCATTGTGGATGGTCGGCTTCGTCGGCTCCCGCCCCCTGGCATCGATCCTCGAAGGGATCCTTGCCGACGCCGTGTCCCTGACCGCCGCCCTTCTCGTCACGGCCGGCGTGATCCTCGCGGTGTTCGTCGCCTTTCGTCCCAAGCGCCTGGACTTCGAAGCTGCCCGCCTCTGATCGTCCGCGCTGAGGAGAGGCTCCTGATCCGACCAGTTCCCGTGGGGGATCAGCCGACCGGGCACCGGTAAGAGATCGGAGCGCTCAGTCGGGGTTCGCGTGCACCCAATGCGGTCGGCCGACGGTCGAACTCCCGGCGGGCACCTCGCCATCGGGCGACGGGAATACCAGCCGAACCGACGCGCCGACCTCCAACCCCTCCGGCTCCGGAATCAGCCCGTACAGGCGGACGTCGAACTGCGCCAGCGAGATGAGCGCGACGGCGTAGGGCGCGAGCGCCTCGAACTCGGTGCCCTTCGCGTGATGCACCACCGTCCAGGTGAAGAGTGTTCCCCGCGGGTCGTCCGCCACGTCCCACGCGAAGTCGTGGCCTCGACAGTGCACGCAGACCGATCGGGGCGGGAACTGGTGCCGCCCGCATGCCGTGCACCTCGGGATCGCCAGCTGCCCGCGCGCCAGTCCATCGAAGTAGGGGTGGAACAGTGCCCCGAAGCCTGCGCCGAGGGTCTGTTCGAGCTCCTGGCTGTCGATCATGCTGTCATCTCTCCTCGATCAGTTCGGTTCGGCTGCAGTCAGCACCATCACGCAGCGCCATACCCGGCGGCAGCCCGTTCGTCACACCTCACCCGCGCATGAGGATCGCGACCGAGCCATCGCCGAAGTCGCCCCACCCGGTGACCGCGACCGCCTCGGTGCCGTCGACCTGACGTTCACCGGCGTCGCCGCGCAACTGGCGGACTGCCTCAGCGATATGTCCCATCCCGCCCAGGTGGCCTTCCGACATCAGGCCCCCGTGCGGGTTGACCGGCAGCCTTCCGCCCAGGCGGATCGCGCCGCTGCGCACGAACGGCCCGCCCTCCCCGCGCGGGCACACGCCCAGCTCCTCGAGCTGATGGATGACCTCGAAGGTGAAGCAGTCGTAGATCATCGCGATATCCAGATCCTCCGGCCGCAGCCCGGCCATCTCGAACGCCCGAGGCGCCGCATAGGTGAGCCCGATGTCGAAGAACGGATCGCGGTTGGACAGGTCGTCGCCGGACGGCGGCCTCCCCTCCGCTGCCCCGGAGACGAGCACGCGCGGCCGGCCGGCGGGCGCCTCGGCGGCGGCGCTGAGGATCACGGCGACCGCGCCATCGGTCTCCAGGCAGCAGTCGGCCAGCAGGTACGGTTCCGCGATCGGGCGGGAGGACAGGTACTTCTCCATCGTCAGCTCGCGGCCGAACATCTGGGCTTTCGGGTTGAGCTGCGCGTGGGCGCGCATGGTCAGCGCGACCTCGGCGAGGTCCTCCCGCCGGGTCCCGTACTCGTGCATGTGTCGGCGGCAGATCATCGAATAGTGCTGCGCGGGGCTGAAGAGGCCCACCGGATGCTCGAAGGCGGTGCGCAGCTGGGGGCTGGGCAGGATCGAGGAGATGCGAGCGCCGATCCGCGACTCGGTGCTGCCGTTGCGGGCGATGAAGACGAGCACGTGCCGGGCCAGCCCGCTGACGATGGCGCCGGCCGCCACCTGGAGAGCGGACACGCCGCTCGCCCCACCCAGCTGCACGGTCGCTGAGTAGCCGACGTTCGGCAGTCCCAGCGGCACGATGAGATCCTCCGCACGCGCGCCCGAGGCGTAGGCGATGACTCCGTCGATGTCCGCCGGATCCAGCCTAGCGTCGTCCATCGCCGCCGAGGCGGCATCGGCTGCCAGTCGATCGACGGCGACTCCGCTGCTGCGGGTGAAGGCGGTCGCGCCGATGCCGATGATCGCCGTCTGGTTCGCGATGCTGGCTGTCATCGTGGCTCGGCGGACGCGGTGGTCGCGGGACTGGGAGCGGGGTCTGCGGAACCGGGTGCTGCTGCTCCCGGTGCCGCGCCGCCGACCGCCTCGGCGACGACCCCGGACTCGACGAGCCCGGCGATCTCCGCCTCGCTCAGCCCGGCGACCTCGGCGAGGATCTCCCGGCTGTGCTCGCCGAGGCGCGGCACGATTCCCGTCGGCCCCGCCGGTCGGTGCCCGTCGACTTCCACGGGGAAGCGCGGTGCATGGGCCGGGCCGTCAACCGAGCTGCCCGCCTCGTAGAGCACGGAGTCGCGGTAGGGGCCGGGAGCGAGCATGTCGTCGACCTCGAGGACGGCTCCGGTGGTGACGCCGTGCGCCCGGAGGCGGGCGATGACCTCGTCGCGGTCGTGCTGGGCGGTCCAGTCGCTGATGATGCCGTCGACGATGTCGCCGTCCCGGGTCCGAAGGGCGGGCTGCTGCCACTCGGGCTTGCGCAGCTCGGGGATGTCGAGCGCGTCGAGCAGCCGGCGCCATTCGCCGGGAGAGGCCGCGGCGATCGCCACATATTTGCCGTCGCGGGACCGGTAGGTGTTGTAGGGGCACAGGCGGCCGGAGCGGTTTCCGATCCGCTTCTCCGCGCCCTGCTGCTGGGAGGTGTCGAGGCTCTCGTCCCACAGCAGTGAGCCGAGGGTCTCCACCATCGGCACCCGCAGGCGGCGCGAACCGCGTCCGCCGTTCTGGATGTCGCGCTCGATGATGGCGGACAGGACCGCGACCGTGGCGTAGAGGCCGGAGGTCTGGTCGGCGATCGGGGAACGGCTGCGGACGGGTTCTCCACCGTGCGGCCCGGTTGCGCCGAGGAAGCCGCTGAGGGCCTGGGCGACGAGGTCGATGACACCGCCGGGAGGAAGCGGTTCCTCCGGGTCGTCACCGATCGGGGCGCTCATGCCGGTGATCGCGCAGTAGATGATGTCCGGGTTGGCGGCTTTCGCGGCGTCGTAGTCGGCGCCGACGCGCTCGGCCACACCCTCGCGGAAGTTGTGGAGCACCACGTCGGCGTGCGCGATCAGCTGCTGCAGGACCCTGCGGCCGTCCTCGGTCTTGAGGTCGAGCACGATGCTCTTCTTGCCCTGGTTGCGCTTGAAGTGCACGAGGCTGCGGTCGTGGTCCGGCAACTCCTCGCCGGAGGCGGCACCGGGCTCGGAAGTCCCCGTCCCGGACTCGGACGTGCCCGTCACGGGCTGCTCGATGAATGGGGGCAGCTTCCGGTTACCGTCGCCGGCCGGCGATTCGACCTTGATGACCTCGGCGCCGAACGCTGCCAGCGTCGAGCTGCACAGCGGCCCGGAGAGAAATTGAGTGAGGTCGATGACGGTGTAGCCGTCGAGCATCTTCGGGAGCGTTGTCGCCTCAGTGGTCATCCTCGTCCTTCGGGTAGTCAGTGCGCCTGACCGTCCGCGAGCCCGCCGGCGGCCATTCTCTCAGTAGACCTGCCGAGGACCGAAGAGGGAAGAGGTCACCGGCTTGCGGGTGAGAGGCAATCCCTATCACCTCCGCACTGCTGCCACCACCAGCGGCCCCAGCCCCATCCTGTGCCGTCGGCGGTGGCGCTGCCGTGGGGCGCGCGGCCAGCACTGCCCGGCTAAGCTGTCGAAGAAGCACGCACCGCTCTCAACGAGGAGATTGTCATGTCGACCGCATCATCGCCGTCCGCACCGGCTCCCCCGCTCATCAGCGCCTGGCACGAGCTTGTCCGCTCCCCCTCACCCGAGGCGCTGCGAGAACTTCTCGCTCCCGACGTCACCTTCCGCTCCCCCGCCGTGCACACCCCGCAGGAAGGCGCCGAGAAGACGTTCGCCTACCTCTGGGCCGCCGTCCGCGTCCTCCGGCCGACGATCGAGTACCAGCACGAGTGGTACGACGACTCCTCCGCGGTGCTCCAGTTCTCCGCGACGATCGACGGCTTCGAGGTCAGCGGAGTCGACATCATCGAATGGAACGCCGAGGGCAGGATCACCGAGTTCACCGTGATGGTCCGGCCGCTCAAGGGTCTGCAGGCCATCGTCAGCGCCATGGGTGCCGAGCTCAAGCACCAGCAGGAGGCGCGCTCGTGACCTCGCAAGAAGCCGTCTCCCAATCGGCGCAGCGCCTCAAGGCGGAAGATCTCCCGATCGGCGAAACCCTCGAACTCGGCTCCTACACGGTCACCGAGGAGGAGATCATCGCCTTTGCCCAGCAGTGGGACCCGCAGTACTTCCACGTCGACCGCGAGGCCGCCGCGGCCAGCGACTTCGGCGGGATCATCGCCAGCGGCATTCACACCGTGGCGATCTTCCAGCGCCTGTGCGTGGAGAATTTCTTCAGCCGCTTCGACATCATCGCCGGTCGAAAGGTCTCCGAGCTCCAGTTCAAACGCCCGGTCTTCCCGGGTGCAGTGCTGCGCGGCGAAGTGCTGATCAATTCCGTCACGCCTGCCGGTCCCGGCCGCGCCGCGTTCACCTCGACCGGGACGCTGGTCGACGACCGCGGCCGGCTGATGTTCTCGATTGAGAACGATTCACTCATCCGCACTCGCGGGGAGACGCCGGCCGAACCGAACGCATGAACCGAACGAGCCGACCAGCTCAGCCGACCGCCTGAGCCGACCTAACGAGCCAACCAGTTGAACCACCCGGCTCACACCACCCGTCTGTTCGCCCGGCGCTTGACGAAGTCCACCTCGATCACCGATCCCGCGGCCGGCTCAGCGTCCCAGGCCACCACGACGGGCGGCAGGCTCGCGCAGTCCCAGATCTGGGCGACCCGGGGCACGAACTTAAGGATTACTGGCCGGAGGCATCCGATCTCAGCAGTCGCCCGCCACTCGGTGTCAACGCCCTCCGTCTCGGACGCCTCGATATCCGGAGTCACCTGGCCGTGCACCACGACCCTGGCCCGGTCGGCGTTCAAGGTCAGCGTTCCCGGCCTGGGGTCAAGCTCTCCGTCGAAATCGCCGGAGTTCACCCAGTGACGGAACCAGAAGCGGCCCCCCGGATCGACATCGATCAGCGTCGCCGGCACCGAGTCCACACACAGATCTTCGTCGACGCGATGGAGCATCAGGTCTCTCGCGCTGCGAACGAGGTCGACGACCTCCGACTTCGAGCGTCCCTCTTGATCATCCGGCGAGCGCAAGCGACTCCCCCTTCTCATCAGCAACTGTGAACGATACATCCTGCCGCAGCGGAAAGTCACCCAACAGCTGGGACACGCTGGGCACGATCTCCCGCGTCACCGTGTCGACCACCCGCTCAAGTGCCTGAGGGTTCTGCAGCGAGATCGTCATCGACAGGGACCACTCGGAACCCTCCCGGAGGATCGTAGTATCCACATCGGCAACATCGGGGTTGATGGCAAGACCGCGGGAGACGGCGCGTGCCAGATGCTCGGCCCGGGGTGGGGATGGGTAGCGGGCGCTCTCGTCAGTCGGCAGAATGGCGGTCATCGAATGCGCCTCTCAGAGGGGAAGTGAAGTAGGATCATTAATAGTTAGACAACCTAACAATGAAACGAGAGTTGCGCAATGCCGGAGGTGAAGAGTTCCGTGTCGGGAGGCGGTGAACGGGCGTCGGGGTACTGGTACGGGCCCGATGGCAGCGATGCCTCGGCTGTGGATGTCCTCAACCTGCTGCGCAGGTACCGCGAGGCGGAAACGGCAATGCGCGGCCGCGTGCGCGGCGACATGGGCATGGGTGAGAAGGACATAGTCGCACTGCGCTACCTCCTCGAGGCCAGGACCCGGAACGCGGTGCTGCGCCAGAAGGACCTCGCCGCGCGGCTCGACATCACCAACGCCTCGGCGAGCTCCCTCGTCGACCGGCTGGTCCGCCACGGCTTCGCGCGCCGAGTCCCCCATCCGGGCGACCGGCGATCGGTGGCGGTGGAGGCGACCGATCAGGGAGACCGCGAGGTCCGGGAGACCCTGCGCAACATGCACGACAGGATGTACCAGGTGGTCAATGAGATGAGCCCGGACGAGCGGGCGACTGTCGCCGCGTTCCTCAGCGCGATGACCCGGAGCCTCACGGACAGGTGTCCGGAGTGACGCAGCAGCCGGTTCGGGCTCGTCTCCTGTCCGCCGCCGGCCACGACGGCTTTCCGGATGCCTCGCCCAGGTCCGAAGATTGATCAGCAGGCAGGGAGGCAGCTCCAGTGTTTCAGCACAGCATCGAGACGGTCGGCAAGGCCGTGGACGTCGCAGGTGTGGCGGCGATCGTCATCGGCGCCCTCGTGGCGACCAGCATCGCCGCGGCGGCGCTGATCAGAAAGAGGGCCGGGGACACGGATGTCTACCACCGGTACCGGCGACATCTGGGCCGTTCCATTCTCCTGGGACTGGAGCTGCTGGTCGCGGCCGACATCATCCGGACCGTCGCGATCGCACCGACGTTCCAGTCCGTCGGGGTGCTGGCCGCGATCGTGCTCATCCGGACCTTCCTCAGCCTGTCCCTTGAACTGGAGATCACCGGCCGCTGGCCGTGGCAGAAGAAGACTGCCCCGAAGTGACCTCGGGCCCGCGCCCGAGGCGTCGCGGTTTCCCGGAGGGTCGCCCGAGCCGCCGCCGCTCCCATTGTCGTCGCGGTCGCTCTCGCCGGCCAGCACCCGAACCGGCCGAG
>NZ_JAJTWW010000013.1 GCF_021729135.1 Brevibacterium daeguense | reverse complement strand
CTTCCTCAGCCTGTCCCTTGAACTGGAGATCACCGGCCGCTGGCCGTGGCAGAAGAAGACTGCCCCGAAGTGACCTCGGGCCCGCGCCCGAGGCGTCGCGGTTTCCCGGAGGGTCGCCCGAGCCGCCGCCGCTCCCATTGTCGTCGCGGTCGCTCTCGCCGGCCAGCACCCGAACCGGCCGAGGCGCCCGCCCTCGACCGCCAGCACCCGAACGGGCCGATGCGCCCGCCCACCCGGGATGCCAGGTGGGCGGGCGCCTCGGCGTCGGTCCGATGCGGGACTGATCAGGCCGGCAGTCGCGAGGCGAGCTGGGATTCCCAGGTCTCCTGAGTCCACGCCATCTGCCAGAAGCGGATCTCGTGATGGCAGCTGTCCTCGAAGGCCCGGGCCATCCTCTCCCGCTCGGCGGGGCTCGCCTGCTCGGCCAGCGCGTCGAAGCGGGCGATGTAGTCGTCGAGCATCGCGGTCGAGGAGTCACCGGCGTAGAACTCCCACCAGCCGCGGAACGGGTTGTCGTCGGCGACCGGCGCCTCGGCCTCCTGCCGCTGCGCGGCCCAGATGTAAGTCCAGGGGCAGGGCAGCAGCGCCGCGATCAGCACCCCGAGCGTGTCGCCGGCCGCGCGCATCATGTGGTCGATGTAGGCCTGCGCCGGCGGCTGCAGGCGGTCGACCTGCGCGTCCTCGTAGTCCACGCCGAAGGCCTCGCACATCACGTGATGCGGGTGCACCTCGTCCTCCAGCAGGAAGTTGATGCTGTCACGGAACCATGTGACCCACTCACGGTCCGGGCTCATCGCGATCCCCGCGCCGTAGCAGCGCATGTAGGCGGTCAGGTACTGGTTATCCTGCCCGACGTAGTGCAGCACGCTCTCGCGGCCGGCAGTGCCATCGGCCAGGGAGCGCAGGAACGGATGTGCGTAGAACGCTTCGAAGAGGTCGTCGTGTCGGCTGCGCAATTGCTGGGCGAAAGAGCTCATGGGAGTCCTCCGCGAGCACAAAGGGGTGCCCCGAAGGACACTGCCACGATCCCTCCGCTCGCATGATCGAGATCAGGTTCGACGGGTCGGGACCGATGTCCCTCTCAGCCCGGATGGGCACCCCGCGTGGCTGCCACTCAGCATAGCCACACCGCTGCGCCGATCGCGACTACCCTTGATGGGGTGACTTCTCAGACTGAATCGACGACGGCGTCCGCCGGTCCCTCGCAATCGCTCGAACGCGGGCTGACCCACGGTCAGATGGCGATGATCGCCATGGGCTCGGCGCTGGGCACCGGGCTGTTCCTGGGTTCGGGCGCCGCGATCGGCGTCGCCGGGCCGGGCGTGATCATCACGTACGCCATCGGCGCGCTGATCGCCGCGTGCATCGCCGCCTGCATGGGCGAGATGGCCTCCCGCTACCCCGCCCGAGGCGGTTTCGGGACGATGGCCTCCCACTTCCTCACCCCGTTCTGGGGCTACCTCGTCCGCTGGTGCTACTGGTTCGTCACCGTGGCCGTCACCGGATCCGAGCTCGTCGCCGTCGCGAAGTACCTGACCTTCTGGTGGCCGCAGGTCCCCGTCTGGCTGGGGATCGTCGTCTTCGCGGCGCTGATCCTCACCCTCAATCTCGTCAGTGTGAAGAGCTTCGGGATCGTCGAGTTCGTCCTGTCCTCGATCAAGGTCATCGCGGTTGTCGTCTTCATCTTCATCGGCGTGCTGCTCATCGTGTTCGGCCTGCCCGGACAGGAGCCCGCGGGCGTGGCGAACCTCGTCAACGACGGCGGATTCCTGCCGAACGGCTTCTCCGCGGTCTGGGTCGCGCTGTCGATCGTGATGTTCTCGTTCGGCGGGATCGAGCTCATCTCCGTCACCGCCGCCGAGGCGAAGGACCCGGGCCGCTCCGTGCGCACGGCCGCGCGCAGCACCATGGTCCGCCTGGCGCTCTTCTACGTCGCCGCGATCACCATCATCGTGTGCCTGGTCCCGTGGCAGACGGCCGCGCAGGGCCGCGACGTCGAGCACAGCCCGTTCGTCCTGGTGTTCGAGCAGATCGGCATCCCTGCCGCCGCGGGCGTCACGAACTTCATCGTGCTCATCGCCGCCCTCAGCGCCGCCAATGCGAACCTCTACGCCGGCGGGCGGCTGCTCCACTCGCTGGCGGCCGACCGGATGGCGCCGGCACCGCTGGCCCGCACCTCCGCCCATCACGTCCCGAGGCGCGCCGTCCTGGTGTCGAGCGTCGGCATCATCGCCGCCGCCGCGATGGCCGCCACCGGAGTGGGCAACGTCTTCATCATCATGATCTCGATCGTCACCTTCGTCGTCCTCGTGGTGTGGGCGCTGATCCTGGTCACCTACATCGCCTACTGGCGCAGGCGCGACGACCGGGCGCCCTTCCAGGTGTGGGGCGGACCGTACACTGCCGCGGCCGGGCTCGTTGGTGTCGCCGCGGTGTTCGCGACCGTCATCGTCGTCCCGGACATGCAGCTCGCCGCCGCCGTCGGCCTGCCGTTCATCGCCGTGCTCACGATCGCCTACTTCGCGGTGATCCGCGGGCGGATCCGCCCGGGCGCCGCCGAGGAGGCGATGGCCGAGTCCGAGGCGGTCTGAGGCAGGGCTGCCCCGCGGCTTGACACCGCGACACGGCCCGGCCGGTTCCGAGGTGTGTCCGACCCTGGCGATATAACTGGGAATCGGAGACTGGAAGGAAGAGGGCACCGATGAATTTCGTATCGATCGATTTCGAGACCGCCAACCGCCGGCGCGCCTCGGTGTGCCAGGTGGGCCTGGCGAAGGTGCGCGACGGCCGCATCGAGGCGACCGATTCCTGGTACGTCGTGCCGCCCACCGGCCTCGACTCGTTCGACCCGTTCAACATCGGCATCCACGGGATCACCGGCGCCACCGTGACCGCCGCACGCGGCCTGTCCTGGGGAGATTCCCTCGACCGGTGCGCCGACTTCATCGGGGACCTGCCCCTGGTCGCGCACAACTCCGCCTTCGACCGCTCCGTCTACGAGGAGGCGACCAGGCACATCGGCGCCGCTGTCACCACCCGTCGCTGGGAGTGCACGGTCGATCTGTCGCGGCGCCACCTCACCCTGCCGAACTACAAGCTGCCCACCGTGGCCGCGCATCTGGGACTCGCCGCGTTCGACCATCACGACGCGACCGCGGATGCTCGGGTGTGCGCGCAGATCGCGCTGGGCATCGGCACCCAGAGCGCCCTGCGCAGCTTCGAGGAGCTGTGGCCGCTGCGACCGGCCTCACCGGGCGGGTATGGGCGGCGGCGGTTCTACGAGCGCGGCTACAGCCAGCGCAAGGCGGAGCTGCCGCAGCCCAACCCTGCCGCCGACCGCAGCCATCCCCTCTTCGGCCAGCACGTGGTGATCACCGGCGACCTCGAGGGCAGGACGCGCTGGGAGGTGTTCGAGGCGCTTGCCCACCGCGGAGCGACGGTGCAGCAGAACGTCACCCGGAGGACGACGGCGCTCATCCTCGCGGATCGGCAGTTCATTCCCGGCGACTACGACCCGATGGCCGGGACCGGCAAGGAGAAGAGGGCCGCCGAGCTCCGGGAGAAGGGGTACGCCGTCGCGCTCGTCAGCGGCAGCGACGCGAGGAGGCTGCTGTTCACGTAGCCGGGCGCGGCACGTGAAAACGCAGCTGCACCGCACAGAAGATGTGCGGCGCAGCTGCGTGGGATCCGAAGCGGCTCAGTGGCCAACGGCCCTCATGTTCCGAATGCTCTTGAGCCTCCGAATCGCCTCGGAGACGAACGGACCCCCGGCGCCGAATCGGCTCTCAGCCTCCGAACAGCCGAGCAAAGAAGCCCCGCTGCGGCTCGGAGCCCGATTTCGACCCTGCCGCGGCAGTGGCCTTGCTGCCCTTCTCGTGACCTGGGCACCACTGTCCGGCGGGCACACCGCGCTTGACGTCATCGATGTGGTTGCCACAGCCGGCCCAGGTGGTCTTGCCGCAGACTTTGCAGGTTGCTGCTCTGCACATGGTGCATTCCCTTTCAGGTGATGGGTGGATCGGTGGGTTCAGGCCTTCAGGCCGCCGATGCTGCGGCCGGCGCCTGTTCGACCGGCGCCTGTTCGAACAGGGCGGCCAGCGACGGGTCGGCCTTCGCCCGGTTCCAGGGCATGCGGGACAGCACCGAGGCCATCGCGCAGGAGTCGCTGAGTGCCGAGTAGGTCAGTCCCGCACCGATCGCCCCGGCCAGCAGGCCCAGCCGGGGGTGGATGAGCTGGCCGGCGAGGGTTCCGGCGAGGACCAGCGTGCCGGCCGTCATGCGGACCTGGCGGTCCATCGCCCATCGGTTGCCCTGACGCACGACCTCCCCGCCGGTCGCCTCGTAGTCGACGATGCCGCCGTCGAGGACGTCCGCCGAGTCGAACCCGGCCGCGGTGAGCTTCCGGCACGCCTGGCCGGCGCGGTTTCCGGACTGGCAGACGAGCACCACGTGGCCGTCCAGCTTCTGGGCGAGTTCGTCGGTGTGCTCGGCGAGCTGGTCCAGCGGCACGTTGTAGGAACCGCGGATGTGGACGGTCTCGAACTCACCGGGGGTGCGCACATCGATGACCATCAGGTCGGGGTCGGCGGTGAGTCTGCGCTGCAGCTCGGTCGGGTCGACGGTGCGGAGGGCAGGTGCGGGTGCTGTCATCGGGCGGCTCCTGAGGTCTGGTTCTGAGTCTGGTTCTGGCTGTTCCAGGTGGACCAGCCGGCGTAGCTGCCGGCGAGTTCGATCACGTCGTACCCGGCACGGCGGAGGCTGCCGGCGGCAACGGAGTTGCGCAGTCCGGACTGGCAGAAGGTCACCAGCGGTCCGGAGTCCTTGGTCGGCAGCTGATCCTGGTGGAACAGCACCTTGCCGGCCGACAGCTGCTCGGCACCGGGGATGGTGCCGTCAGCGTGCTCGGTGCGGTTGCGCACGTCGAGCAGCATCGCGTCGGGCTCCCGGTCCAGCAGATCCTGGAGCTTCGCGGGCGAGACCACGGCCGGCACGGTCTGCGGCAGCCCCTCGATGCTCTGCACGTACCCGACCAGCTCGTCGACGCCGACCCGCACGAAGTGGTCGTCGTACTCGGCGGCGGTTTCCAGGTCGTCGGCCAGCACCACCAGACCGGCGTCGTCGGACTCCGGGTCGAAGGCCCACCCGATGTGGGTGGCGGCCTTGCCCAGCGACGGGATGGACAGCGCACCGGTCACGGTCCCGCTGTGGACAGCGTCGACCGGGCGGGTGTCGACCAGGGCCAGCGAACCGTCGGCCAGGCCGGCGGCGACTTCCTCGGTGCTGAACTCCCGCAGCTCCGGCCGCTCGGACAGCAGAGCGGGACCCTGCTTGTTCTGGCGCTTCATCCGGGCGAAGTAGGCGTGCGCGTCGGGCTGGCCTTCCAGCAGCTCGTCGATGAAGCCCTGCTCATCGTCGTTGGCCAGGTACTTGGCCCACCAGGCGAACGTGCGCTCGTACCCGACGGTGGTCGACGGCAGCGCACCAAGTGCCTTGCCGCAGGCCGAGCCTGCCCCGTGCCCGGGGTAGACCTGCACGTGGTCCGGCAGGGTCAGGAACGAGCTCTTCAGCGAGGCGAACAGCTGCTTGGCCCCGGCGAAGCGGGTGTCCTGGAAGCCGGCGGCCTCATCGAGCAGGTCCGGGCGGCCCACGTCGCCGGAGAAGACGAAGTCCCCGGTGAGGTAGTAGCCGGGCTCGTCGGCGAAGGCACCGTCGGTGACCAGGTAGGACAGGTGCTCAGGCGTGTGACCGGGAGTGTGGCGGGCGGTGATGGTGATGTTGCCCAGCTGGATCGTGTCGCCATCGTGCAGCAGCTCGGCGTCGAAGCCGTACTGCCAGTCCTCGCCGCCCTCACCGGAGACATAGGCGGTGGCGCCGGTTGCGGCGGCCAGCTCCCGGGTGCCGGACAGGAAGTCGGCGTGGATGTGGGTCTCGGCGACCTTGCTGATCCTCATCCCGTGATGGTCGGCCAGATCCAGGAATTCCTGGACGTCGCGACGCGGATCGATGACAATCGCCTCACCGGTGGCCTGGCAGCCGATCAGGTAGCTGGCCTGTGACAGGTCCTCGTCGTAGATGCGTTCGAGAAGCATGTTTCCTCCTTGTGGTGGTGGAAGCGGATCCCGGAGGACCGCTGTTGGTTCCAGTGTACATCATACCCCCGGGGGTATGTAAACCCGTGTACGCCGGGCAGGGAATCGACTTCCCGCTCAGGCCTTCTCGTCCTGAGCGGCTGCGAGCTGCCCGCGGACCTGGTCCATGTCCAGCTCCTCGACAGCAGTGATGACCTGCTTCAGGCCGGAGGCCGGCAGAGCACCCGGCTGGGAGAACACGAGCACGCCCTCGCGGAAGGCCATCAGAGTTGGAATGGAGCTGATCTTCGCCGCGGCAGCCAGGGCCCGCTCCGCCTCGGTATCGACCTTGGCGAAGACGATGTCGGGATGCTCCGCCGACGCCGCCTCATAGGTCGGCGCGAACATCCGGCAGGGGCCGCACCAGGACGCCCAGAAGTCGACGAGCACGATGTCGTTGTCGGCGATGGTTCGGGCGAAGTCCTGGTCGGTGAGATTGACGGTGGTCATATGGATCTCCTTGTCTGGATTATGCGTGGAATGGAATGTGTTCCGAGGGTGGGATCAGGGCGCGCCGGCTGCATCTGTCGAAGCGCGGGCGGGCGTCCGGGGCCTGAGCGGACAGCTCGGGACGGCGAACCAGCAGATGGCGGCGGCAACCGCGGCGACAGCGGCCGCACCGGCCACGATCAGGCCGAAGGGACCGGGCAGCTCCTGGACGAGCACGAACACGCCCATCACGAGGACGAAGACCCCGAAGCCCTTGCGCAGCGCAGTCTCCGGGATCCGGCCGGCCAGCTTCGCCCCGATCACCGAACCCACGATCGCCGCAAGCGTCACGGACCCGACGAGCACCCAGTCGAGGGACACCGTGGTCAGGTATCCCGCCAGGCCCGCGAACGACTTCATCGCGATGACGACCAGGGAAGTGCCGATGGCGACCGGCATGGGCAGGCCGCCCAGCAGCGCCAGGGCGGGCACGACGAGGAACCCGCCGCCCGCCCCGACCAGTCCGGTGACCAGGCCGACGACCAGACCCTCGGCCAGGACCTTGACCAGCGGCAGCTTGCGCTCGCCTGCCTTGTCCGGGTCACCGGTGCTCTTGCGGCCGCGGATCATGGCGATCGAGGTCGCCAGCATCATCAGGGCGAACGCGATCATCAGCAGCGTCCCGGGAATGAAGCCGCCGAGGATTCCGCCGAGGAACGCTCCCGCCATGCTGGCAACGCCGAAGATCAATCCGGTCCGCCATCTCACACGATTGTTGCGAGCGTGACTGATGGCGCTGAACGCCGAGGTGACGCCGACGACGAACAGCGAGGCGGCGATGGCCTCCTTGGCATCCATCCCCGCCACATATGTGAGGATCGGCACAGTGAGAATGGAGCCGCCGCCGCCCAGCAGGCCCAACGACACTCCGATCAGCACGGACAACAGCAGAGTCAGCACGAGAGTCACAGTCATGAGAACAGTATGACCTATACCCCTAGGGGTACGCAAACACCCCGAGGGGTATATACTGAGCTGATCGTCAGCTGCACCAGACCACCAGTAGGAGATGACCATGCAACTCGATACCACCGAATTGACCCCTGTGCTCAACCGGCTCAAGCGTGCCCAAGGGCAGCTCACCGCGGTTGTGCGCATGCTGGAGGAGGGCCGCGACTGCAAAGACGTGGTGACTCAGCTCTCCGCGGTCTCCAAAGCCCTGGACCGCGCGGGCTTCGCGATCATCGCCAGCGGGCTCGAGCAGTGCCTGACCAACCCTGACGAGAGCATGGACAAGAAGGACCTCGAGAAGCTGTTCCTCTCGCTCGCCTGATGCATCCGTGAGCTAGTTCGAGGAGGAGGAGCGGCGCCGGTTCCTTCCGGTCGAGCGCTGCTTGAGCCGGACCTGCAGGTTGCTCCCCTCGCGGCGATGGTCCAGGTAGGGCTGCTCCGCGACGAGGGTGCTGAGCTTGCGGTGCCCGAAGTCCCGCGGGTCGAAGTCGGCGTGCGTGCGGTTGAGATGCTGACCCAGCAGGCTCAGTGTGGCCCAGCCGTCATCGTCGCTCGTCGCATTGATCGCCTTGGTGAGCGCGCTCTGCAGGTTGATGCGCGGTGCCTGCTCGTCCTCGGCGCTGCCGTTGCCGTCCGACGCGCCCCGACCGCCGTCGGCGGTCCCTCCCCCATCGGAGGATGCCGAGTCCCCATCGAACCCGGACCCGCTGCCATGCCCGCCCGGCGAGTCCTCGGGCTCCCGGGCGGCGCCTCGGCCGTCGATGAACGTCACCGAGTGCTGACGCGAGGCGGGTCCGTCCGCATCGCCTGCGCCATGAGCAGGGGCCGCACCATGGGCGGGTGCCTGCTCGCTGGTACGGGTGTCCGCCTCGGCGCTGGTGCCGGCGGCAGCCACGCCCTCGCCCCCGGCATCGTCTCCCGCTCCGAAGTCACCGTCGGCGTCACCCTCGTCGTCGCCCCGGCCCAGCAGCTCGAGGTAGATGAACTGATCCACCGCGTTGCGCAGGGAGGCGGGCGTCCTGCGGCGTCCCAGGCCGATGACCTTCTTGCCGGATTCCCGCAGGCGCGTGGCCAGGCGGGTGAAGTCGGAGTCCGAGGACACGATGGCGAAGGCCTCGACGTTGCCCATCCACAGCAGGTCCATCGCGTCGATGATGAGCGCGGAGTCGGTGGAGTTCTTGCCGGTCGTGTAGGCGAACTGCTGCACCGGCTGGATGGCGCGGCGGTTGAGCTCCTTCTTCCACCCGGCGAGCTGGTTGGTCGTCCAGTCCCCGTAGGCCCGCTTGATCGTCGGCGTGCCGTACGCCGCCAGCTCCTCCAGCACCGCTCCGGCATGGGCGGACGACACGTTGTCGCAGTCGATGAGCACGGCGATGCGGATGTCAGCGCCCGGGGCAGCAGAAGGAATGGACATGGCACCAATCGTAGTGGGCGGGGTGTCATACTGACTGCGCATCCCCGCAGGAAGGAAGCCCGCAGTGCACTTTCAGATGAAGGACCTGACTCCGCGCGAGCGCTACAAGCTGCTGATCTCGAGTGTCACGCCGCGGCCGATCGCCTGGGTGACGACGATCGGGGCCAACGGAGTCGTCAACGCGGCCCCGTACAGCTTCTTCAATGCGTTCGGCGATTCGCCGGCGCTGCTCGTGCTCGGCCTGCTCCACGACGGCGAGGGCGCCGACAAGGACACCGCGACCAACATCAAGGCCGGCGGCGAGTTCGTCGTCAACCTGGTGCGCGAGGACGACATCGAGCAGATGAACCTCTCCTGCGCCGACGTGCCCCGCGACGTCAGCGAGATCGAGTACGCGGGCATCGCCACCGCCCCCGCGCTCGAGGTGGCCCCGCCGCTCATCGCGACGTCGCCGGTGAGCTTCGAATGCCGGCTCGTGGAGGCGCTCGACATCGGCACCCGACAGTCGGTCGTCATCGGCGAGGTGCTGGTCACCCACGTCGCCGACGAGTTCGTCACCGATCCCGAGCGCCTGTACCTGGACACGCCGGCGATGCGCCTGGTGGGGCGCCTCCACGGGTCCGGGAACTACGTCCGCACCACCGACACCTTCACCGTGCCGCGGCCGCGCTACGACCCCGAGCGGCTGGCCGGGCGCGACAGCACCAGCCCCTGAGGACGCGCGGGTTGGGTGGCGGCTGGTTCAGCCCCGACGTTCTCCCCCTGGAGTCCTGACAGGATCCACCCCGGCCGGTTCAGCCTCGGCCCGTTCAGCCCCGGCTGGTGAAGGCGCCGATCCCGGTGAGGGTGCGGCCGATCGTGAGCTGGTGGACCTCGTCGGTGCCCTCGTAGGTGCGCACCGACTCGAGGTTGTTGGCGTGGCGCAGCGGCGAGTGCTCAAGTGTGATCCCGTTGCCGCCGAGCATCTCCCGGGCCTCGCGAGCGATCTCGATCGCGACCCGGCAGTTGTCGAGCTTGCCGGCGGAGATCATCGCCGGGGTCACCGCCTCGGCGTCGGCATCCTTGACCCGGCCGATCTGGTGGGCCAGCAGGTATCCCCTGTTGATCGCGACTGCCATGTCGGCGAGCTTGGCCTGCGTCAGCTGGTAGGACGCCAGCGGTGCGCCGAACTGCTCGCGGTCCGCGGTGTAGTCGAGCACGGCGTTGAACGCGTCCCGCGCCGCGCCCATCACGCCCCAGATGATCCCGAACCGCGCCTCGTTGAGGCACTGGAACGGGCCTTTGAGACCGACAGCGGAATCCGCCGGCAGGATCGCGTCGGCCGGCAGGCGCACATCCTCCAGGCGAATCTCGCACTGCACGGACGCTCGCATCGACAGCTTCTGGCTGATCGCCTCCGCGGAGAACCCGGGAGTGTCGGTCGGCACGACGAAGCCGCGCACCCCGCGGCCATCGCCGTGCTCGCCGGTCTGCGCCCAGATCACCGCGACATCGGCCAAGGTGGCCAGCCCGATCCACCGCTTGGCACCGCCCAGCACCCAGTCCCCGCCCGGCTCCTGCCGGGCGGTGGTGGTCATGGCCGCCGGGTCCGAGCCGGCGGCGGGCTCGGTCAGCCCGAAGCAGCCGACCGCCTCGCCGGAAGCCATCTTCTGCAGCCATTCGTTCTTCTGGTCCTCGGAGCCGTGCTTGTGGATCGCCGACATCGCCAGCGAACCCTGCACGGAGACGATGGTCCGCAGGCCGGAGTCGCCTGCCTCCAGCTCCTGATTGGCCAGCCCGTACTCCACCGCCGAGCGGCCGGGGCAGCCGTAGCCGTCCAGGTGCATGCCCAGCACGCCGAGCCTGCCGAACCCGGCGATGATCTCCTGCGGGAAGATGGCGCGCTCGTACCAGTCCGCGATGTGCGGCCGGATGTGCTCGTCGACGAAGGCGCGCACGTCGAGAGCGCGCTGCTTCTCCTCCGCGGAGAACAGTCCGTCCAGCCCCGTCAGGTCGACCGGGCCCAGGAATGACGACGAGGTGTCCTGCGACGGGGCAGCGCTGCGGTCCGCGCTCATCGTCCGCCCACCTCACTGAAGTCGGTGCGCCCGGCCGCGACCAGCCGTTCGAGCAGCTCCGCCGGCTTCCAGTACTCGCCCACGGTCTGCTGGAGCTCACGCATCCGCTCGACGACGGTCGCCAGGCCGAGGGTCGTCGCGTAGTGCATGGGCCCGCCGCGGTAGGCGGGGAAGCCGTAGCCATTGGCCCACACCACGTCGATGTCCGAGGCGCGCTGGGCGATGCCCTCATCGAGCAGCGTGGCGCCCTCGTTGACGAGCGCGAGCATGCAGCGTTCGACGATCTCCTCATCGGCGACCTCGCGCCTGGTCACGCCGCGCTCGGCAGCACAGGCCGCGATGATCTCCTCGACGACCGGGTCCTCGTGCGGAGTGCGATCGCCGTCCTCGTAGCGGTAGAAGCCGGCGCCGGTCTTCTGGCCATAGCGGCCGGCCTCGAACAGCCTGGTGGAGATGTCGGACTGGGAGGCGAGCAGCACAGGGTCGGCGGTCTCCCGGAAGCGGCGGCGTCCCGCCTCGCCGACGTCGATCCCCGCGAGGTCGGACATCGCGAACGGGCCCATCGCCATCCCGAAGTCCTGCAGCGCGGCGTCGACCTGACGCGGGCTCGCGCCCTGCTCCAGCAGCTGCTCGGCCTCGCGCCGGTACGGCGAGAGCATCCGGTTGCCGATGAACCCGTCGCACACCTGGGCGAGCACGGGCAGTTTGCCGATCCGCTGAGCGAGCGCCATCGAGGTGGCGAGCACATCGTCGGCGGTCTGCGCGCCCTGCACCACCTCGAGGAGTCGCATGACGTGGGCCGGGCTGAAGAAGTGGAGTCCGATGACGTCGGCCGGCGCCGAGGTGGCCGCCGCGATCTCGTTGACGTCCAGCCGCGAGGTGTTGGTCGCGAGGATGGACCCGGGCCGGCGGATCCGGTCCAGTTCCGCGAAGACCTCCTTCTTCACCTCGAGGTCCTCGAACACCGCCTCGACGATGATGTCGACCTGCGCTGCGGCGTCATAGGAGGTGGCCGGGGTGATGAGGCCACGGCGCTGATCCGCCTCGGCCGCGGTGATCCGGCCCTTGACCACGGAGCGCTCATAAGTGCGGGCGACGGTGGACCGGGCGCGCTCCAGCGCCTCCTGGCTCCGGTCGACCAGGCCGACCGGGATTCCGGCGTCCGCGAAGGACATCGCGATGCCCACACCCATCGTCCCGGAGCCGATCACTGCGGCCGAGCGGATGTCGCGCAGCGGGGTGTCCTTGGGAATCGAATCGATGCGGGCGGCGGTGCGCTCGGCGAAGAAGAGGTAGCTCAGCGCCGTGGCCTCCGGACTGCCGACGAGCTGCTCGAACTCGGCCCGCTCGACGCCGAGCCCGGTGCTGATGTCCGAGGTGACGGACGCCTCGACGGCGGTGATCGCGGCCAGCTGGGCGCGCGAGTTGCGACGGTTGCGCCGGGCTGCGGCGCGAGCGGCATCGAAGTCTGCGCCGGCGGGTTCGGCGCGCTCGATGCCGTCGATGACACGGTGCGCAGTGCCGTCGTCGGCGCAGCCGTCGACGAAATGGATGGCGGCCTGCACCGGGTCGCCCTCGAACAGCGCGTCGACGATTCCGAGCTCGAGCGCGCGTTCGGCGTCGATGTGCTCGGCGCTGATGATGAGGTCGAGCGCGGGACCCGCGCCGATGAGTCGGGGCAGGCGCTGGGTTCCGCCGCCGCCGGGGATGAGGCCGAGGTTGACCTCGGGCAGGCCGAGCTTGGCGGTGCGTTCGGCGATGCGGTAGTGGCAGCCCATGCTGAGCTCGAGTCCGCCGCCCAGGGCGAAGCCGTGGATGGCGGCGATGACCGGGATCTTCAGTTCGAGCATCCGGGCGAGCAGCTCGCTCATCGGCGGGCCCGCGGTGAAGGCGGGGGTGCCGAGCTGGCGCACATCGGCGCCTCCGGAGAACGCGCGACCGGCTCCGGTCAGGACGACGGCCGTGGTCTCCGGGCGGTCGACGATCGCGTCCAGGGCGGCGCTGAGTCCCTGCCGGATCGTGTCGCCGAGCCCGTTGACCGGTGGATTGTCGAGGGTGATGACCGCGGTGGTCCCGTCGAAGTGGAGGGCGACGGTGTCGGACATCCGAACAGGTGCGGTGTCGGTGGTAGAGGTTCCGGCGGAGGAGCCGGGGCCGGCGGAGGAGCCGGAGGGGCCGGGGGCGGACTGGGACATCATCGTTCCTTTGCTCGCGCGGAGGTGCGGCCCGGCGGCAGCCGGCCCGACCAGTGACTCTCGCCTCAGCCTAGAACACCCGCCCGTCCCGGGGCCTGGACCAGCCGCACGAGGCGCCCGTGAACAGTCAGCTGAGCGGGCGCCTCGGGTGCGGTGTGGGGCCGGTCGACATTCTTGCGCGGGGACCGGTCTTGAGTCCGCTGATCAGTCGTCTCTTCTGATCAGTCGTCGAACAGGATCACCTGGCGGACCGCCTTGCCGTCGGCGAGCAGGTCGAGCGACTCATTGATCTCGGACAGCTTGATCCGCCCGGAGATCAGCTCCTGCACCGGCAGCTTCCCGTCGCGCCACAGCTTCTCGTACACCGGGATGTCGCGGGAGGGCACTGCCGAGCCCAGATAGGAGCCGCGGATCGTGCGCGCCTCTGCGGTCAGGGTCAGCGGCGGGATCGTCGACCGGGCATCCGGCGACGGCAGTCCGACCGTCACCGTCGTGCCTCCCACTCCGGTGACTGCCACTGCTGTCTCGAAGGCCTTGGGGTGCCCGGCAGCCTCGATCACCACGGGAGCCTTGATGCCCTGCTCCTCCGCCTCGGCCGGGCTGTAGACCTCGTGCGCTCCGAGCTCGCGGGCGCGGGTCAGCTTGTCGGGGTTCGCGTCGACGCCGATCACCTTGCCCTTGCCCAGCGACACCGCGGTGAGCAGGGCGGCCATGCCGACTCCGCCCAGACCGACGATCATGACGTCGTCGCCGTCCTGCGGGTCACCCGCGTTGATCACCGCTCCCCCGCCGGTGAGCACCGCGCAGCCGAGCACCGCCGCGATCTCCGGCGGGACGTCGCTGCCCACCGGGACCACCGACGACCGGTGCAGCACCGCGTGCGTGGCGAACCCGGAGACACCGACGTGGTGGAATACGTCGTTCTCGCCGTCGTGGAGCCGGATGTGCTCGCCGACCAGCACTCCCTCGTTGTTGACCTTGGTGCCGGGGATGCATGGCAGCTTCCCGTCGGTCCTGCAGTGGGCGCATTCCCCGCACCTGGGCAGGAAGACCGTGCTGACCTGCTGGCCGGGCTCCAGATCGGTGACGTTCTCTCCGACCTTCTCGACCAGGCCGGACGCCTCATGTCCGAGGAGCATGGGGGTGGGCCGTGGACGGTTCCCATCCACCACGGACAGGTCGGAGTGGCACAGGCCCGCCGCCCGGACGCGGATCAGCACCTCGTCCGGACCCGGATCGTCGAGTTCGAGCTCGCGGATCTTCAGCGGCTCCGTCTGTGCGTAGGGACGGGAGGCTCCGATCTCGTCCAGGACTGCGCCGGTGATCTTCATGGTGGCTCCTTTGCCGATCGACGGTGGGAGGGAAGACGGATGGTGCGCGTGACCGGAGCGGTTGGGAAAGCAGGTGGGAAAGCGGATAGGAAGTGGCTGGGCAACAGAAAATATTTGCGGCTCGCCGACCGACGAGCACCGCGCTGGGCACGTTCCCTGAATCGTAGGCAGATGAGAATTCGCATGACAAGGGAAATCTGCACTCTCTGTCCGGATCGACAGGCGGTTCTGCTCGCAGCAACACGGCGGACCCCGCGCGCACCGGCAGGGGTTGACCTTCCGCAGAAGTGAAATATATTTGAAAGATCACCACGGCATGATTGTGCGTCGGGGTGATCCACTCGGAGGCGAAAGAATCGAAGGAGATCTCATGGCCCCGGAGATGAAAGTTCACCTGCTCGAATCAGGCACCATGGAAGCGGACCTCACCTGGCTGCTCCTCAAGCCCGGACGAGTGATCAAGACCCGCGCGGACAAGGACGCCCCTCGTGCCTGGGGCAAGGTTCCCACCCACGCCGTCCTCATCGACCACCCCGACGGGAAGATCCTGTGGGACACCGGAGTCCCGCGGAACTGGCAGCAGCACTGGGCGCCCACCGGCTTCGACGAGTTCTTCCCCGTGCTGGATGACCCGGAGGGCGATTCGGGATTCCTCGACGCGAGCCTCAAGCAGATGGAGCTCACCCCCGACGACATCGACATCCTCGTGCTCTCGCACCTGCACTTCGACCACGCGGCGAATGCGAAGATGTTCGACAACGGCAAGACCCGCATCATGACCAGCCAGGCCGAGCTCGACGGGGTTGCGACCATCACCGGCTACAGCCAGGGCGCGCACATCCCGGACGACTTCAAGGGACTCGACATCGCCGCGATCACCGGGGACGACGAGATCGTGCCAGGTGTCAGCGTGATCCAGACGCCCGGGCACACGTGGGGCACGATGTCGCTGCGCCTCGACCTGCCCAATGACGGCACCAAGATCTTCACCTCGGACGCGGTCTACCTCGAGGACTCCTACGGTCCGCCGGCCGTCGGAGCCGCCATCGTCTGGAACAACCTCGCATGGCTCGAATCCGTGGAGAAGCTCCGCAGGATCCAGCAGGAGACCGGAGCAGAGATGATCTTCGGCCACGACGAGGAGCAGGCCAAAGGTCTCAAGTGGGCGCCGGAGGACTTCTACTCATGATCCTCTACGACTACAAGTGCGCCGCCGGCCACCGCTTCGAGGCGGGCGTCGCCTCGATGACGTCGCCGAATCCGGACTGCCCTGCCTGCGGTGCCGCCACCTCTCGCGCACTCACCAGCGTGCAAGTCGGCGGCACCGCCTCGGCGGGTCCCAGCAGGGAGCAGATGCCGCGCAGCTGGAAGAGCATCGGGGGCGGACACCCGGACGCCGTGCGCCACTGGCGTTCGGCCATCGAGAAGCGCGAGAAGCTCGAGGACAGATACCCCGAGCTCGGCGGGGACCGCCGGCCGGTGCTCGCCCATGAGGGGATCTTCCGTGACCGCCCGCTGCGCGCCGGCGACGACATCGGCGCCTCCGTCAAGGATGCGCTGAACAGCTCGGCTGCGGCCGGCGGGCGGGCTGGGCGCGAGCCCGCGACGACAGCCGCCGAGGCGCCGCGCACCTCGGACGCCTCCAACACCTCCCAGCAGCGCACGACGAGCACGAAAGGACGCACCACATGAGCGCCACCGGATCCCTCACGGTCCTCGCCGATGTCGACTCCTTGGAGGTACGCGAGTACCCCGTGCCCGAACCCGTCGAGGGCGGCCTGATCATGGAGATGATCCGGGCCAACGTCTGCGGCTCGGACGTCCACATCCTGCACGGCCACCACCCGCTCGTGCGGCCGGGCCGGGTGATGGGGCACGAGGGGATCGGGCGGGTCGCGCGGCTCTCTGCCAGCGTGAGCACCGACTGGGCGGGTCAGCCGCTGGCGGAGGGCGACCGGATCGTCGCGACCTACTTCCAGGCCTGCCACCGCTGCCCGGAGTGCAACAATGGCCACCCGAACATCTGCCGCAACGCCTACACCGGCTGGTCCACCCCCGCAGAGGAGGGCCAGCACTTCTACGGCACGTTCGGCACGCATTACGCGGTCGGCGCGCAGCAGGGCGTGTACAAGGTGCCGGAGGCGGTGTCGAGCAAGGCCGCGGCGGCCGCCAACTGCGCCCTGTCCCAGGTCTACTTCGGGTGCCGGCTGGGCGAGGTGTCCTACGGGGACAAGGTCGTCGTCCTCGGGGCCGGCGGGCTCGGGGTGTGCGCCTCGGCGGTCGCCTCGGCGATGGGGGCCGAGGTGTTCGTCGCCGAGATGGTGCCCGGCCGGCTGGCGAAGGCCCAGGAGTTCGGCGCCCATCACGCCATCGACCTGACACAGGCCGACGACGGCGACGGCCGGGTGGAGCTGCTCCGCGAGGCGACCGGCGGCGGCGCCGACGTCGTCATCGACCTCACCGGTGTCCCGTCGGCGTTCTCGGAATCGGTGCGCTCGACGCGCAGCGGCGGGATCATGGTGGAGATCGGCAACATCTCCCCGAACAAGTACACCGAGTTCGATCCCGGCCTGTTCACCCGCACAGGCGTTCAGATCCGCGCCGCCATCCGCTACCCGGTCGAGGTGCTGGGCCGTGCCCTGACCTTCATGGCCGACACCGCCCACCTGCCCTGGGAGTCCCTCGTCGACCGGGACTTCACCGTCGACCAGGTCCCCGAGGCGGTCGCCGCCGCCGAGGCGAAAGAGGTCACCCGGGCGGGCATCGTCATCAACGACGGCGAGTCGTGAGACCTCGTCTGCGCGACCGGCCTCGCAGACGAGCCACAAGACTGCGCGCAATCAACCGCACACCATGAGGGGAGCACCGTGAAGCACGTCCCAGCCTTCATCGGCGGCGAGAGCGTCGAGAACGGCGCCGCTTACGACAACATCGACCCCGCCGACGGGTCCGTGCTCGGCTCCGTCACCCGAGGTGATGCCGAGCTCATCGACAGCGCGGTGACATCGGCGCGCGCTGCGCAGGAGGGGTGGGCGGCGACCAAGCCGGAAGTACGCGCGGACATCATGGAGGCCTACGCCGCCGTGATCCTCGCGCACACCGAGGAGCTGACCCAGCTGGAATCCGAGGACACCGGCAAGCCGCTGTCGCAGGCGCGCGCGGATGCCGTCGTCCTCGCACGGTACTTCACCTTCTACGGGCGGGCGATCGAGTCGTACTACGGCCTCCAGCTGCCGGTCGACGAGGCGTTCCACACCTACACGCGGCGCGAACCCCTCGGAGTGTGCGGCAGCGTCATCGCCTGGAACTACCCCATGCAGCTTTTCGGACGCGCTGTCGCACCGGCGGTCGTCACCGGCAACACCATCGTCGTCAAACCCGCGGACGAGACCCCTCGGACCGCGGTCCGCCTGGCTCAGCTGGCCGTCGAGGCGGGCTTCCCCAGCGGTGTCATCAACGTGGTGCCCGGCATCGGGGCCGAGGCGGGAGCGGCCCTGGCGGCTCACCCCGGCATCGATCACGTCGGGTTCGTCGGGTCGACCCAGGTGGGGGTGTCGATCGCCCAGAGCGCGGCGACCAATGTCACCCCGGCGGTGCTCGAGCTCGGCGGCAAGTCCCCGCACATTGTCTTCCCCGACGCGGACCTCGACCAGGTGGTGCCGTTCGTGACCAAGGGGATCCTGCAGAACGCGGGCCAGACCTGCTCGGCCGGATCCCGGCTGCTCGTCCACTCGGACGTCGCCGGGGACCTCCACGCCCGGCTCAAGGCGGAGTTCGAGAATGTGACGATCGGGCCGGGGCGTGAGGACCTCGACCTGGGGCCGCTGGTGTCGGCCAAGCAGCAGTCGCGGGTCCAGGGCATGGTCGAGGGCGCCGACGGCACATTGCTCACCGGCGGCAGCGTGCCCGAGGGTCTGGACGAGGGCGCCTACTTCGCGCCGACGATCATCACAGGTGTCGATCCGCAGTCCGAGATCGCCCAGCAGGAGGTCTTCGGTCCGGTACTGGCGTCGATGGAGTTCTCGGACGAGGACGAGGCGGTGGGGCTGGCCAACGGGACCGACTACGCGCTCATGGCCGCGATCTGGACCACGGACGTCTCCCGGGTGCACCGACTCGCGCGGAGGGTCCGGGCCGGGCAGGTCTACGTCAACGCGTACGGCGCCGGCGGCGGGGTCGAGTATCCTTTCGGAGGCTTCCGGAAGTCCGGCTACGGCCGCGAGAAGGGCTACGAGTCGCTCGACGCCTACACCGCGACGAAGACCGTGATCATCCGGCTCTGATGCCCAGCTCTCCGGCTCTGACCCTGCTCCCCCGTCTCTGACCCCGAACTCGAGGACCCGCATGCCCCTGATCCAGTTCGACCGCGGGGACGTCGTGCCCGCCTACGGGTCGCGCAGCACCTACGTCGCCGCCCACCTGCGGGAATTCATCGTCTCCGGGCATCTCCTGCCGGACGAACAGCTGCGCGTGGACACCGTCGCGGCGCATTTCGCCGTGTCGACAACCCCTGTCCGCGAGGCACTGCAGACGCTGGTCGTCGAGGGCTTCCTGGACCGCAGCGCGGGATCGGGCTTCACGGTGCACCCGCTCACCCCGCAGGACATCGAGGACGTGTTCCTGACCCACGCCTTCGTCGCCGGGGAGCTGGCAGCACGGGCCACCCCGCTCCTGACCGACGCGGACATCCGCGAGCTCCGCGCGATCCATCACGAGACGGTCGCGGTGCTCGAGCGCAGCCACCGGCATCTGCTGCCCGAGAAGAGCCGTGCCTTCCACCGCCAGATCAACCGCGCCGCTCCTGCTCCGAAGCTGTGGTGGCTGACCTCGCTGTTCCTCAAGTACGTCCCGCAGGCCCTCTACTCGGACATCGAGGGCTGGCCCGAGATCACCCGGACCGGGCAGGAAAGGCTGCTGGCGGCGATCGAGGCACGGGACGTGGAGGCGGCACGGGAGGCGGCGAGCGCCAACATCCTGTCCTCGGGACGGGCGCTGGCCGAGTACTTCGCGGAGACGGTGCAGCACCAGCGGGAGAGTACGGGCTGAACCCTTGAAAATCTCCACAACTGCCGCCGGTGCCGGTCACTTATCCACCGCTCCGGCAGGCTCGAACATTTCATACGGCCCAGTTGAGTTCATCGAGAAGGTCGGCTGCGAGAAACGAAACCGCGGCTGAAACCTGCTCGGGTTCTCCAACCCCTTCCTCCGCGCGTCCGGCCATGATCGCCCCTATTGAGTGAGGTCCATCTGAAAAGAGGCGAGCAAGATAGCCTGCTGCTTCAACAGTTACCTCGCGACTGGTGTCAGTGCTCGCCATAAGCCTGAAACCCTGAACGAGGACAGCTGATTCGTAAGTCAACAGAATTCTGTACGCGTCGTGAGCGTCCTTGTCGTTCAGCCGGTGAGGAGCATCGTCAGCTCTCTCCGCAATCTTGTGGAGCTTAGCGACCAACAATGCCGCCGGTCCCGCAACTTTGACCGTCAAAGATCGATTGTCGTTTGGGTCGAGAGCTGAAACGGTCATCTCATCAAAGTCGACTAGGCATCCTTCTAAGCCACGTGCTCGTCGAGCTGAATTCTTTATCGTGCGGAGGAATCTGTGCACTTCTTCGGCCACGGCCAGCAAGACTGTCGGGAACCATGAGATCGACAGGAATGCCTTCAACGGTCAACCAAGAACCGGGTTGACTCGATGGAAGAAATCCCGCGCCTTTCATCGCCTCTTCAAGGAGAGGGTCGTCGCTAAGTAGACCAGGGTCGAGAACGACATCGCTGTCCTTAGTTGCCTCTGCGAGGGCGATCCTGATGCGGTCAGTCCGAAGGTAGACGGCCTGTGCGCCGACTACGATGACTGCGTCTCGATGATCGTGAAGTGCTTCTAGAGCGTCAATGAGTACTGATCTCGCACGGACCAGAAGGTTTTGGTTCCTACCGCCAGGTGTCTTCATTCTCTTGCATCCATTCGAGGAGATGGTCGGCTTCTGCAGGTGCACGCCCTGGTCCGGTCATCAAGTCGACCGCTACCTGAGCAGGCGCTGCAACTCTCAGTCCGTCCTCCCGCACCGTCGTGCGCTCGAAGACCACCGAGTAAGCCGGTTCAGCAAGAAGCACGTTTGCGCCGGTGTCGGTGGCTCGAAGTCCCCACTCTTTCGCAGCGCTCGCACGATCTGCAGTGTAGATCGCGACTGCTCTTAGGGGGGCGTATTCAGCCCAGGTGGCAGCCGCCATAGAGCCGGTGATCGCGAACTCGGGCAAGCTGGCTGCTGCAATCCGCTCAGCAAGTGCATCGAATCCTCGTGGCGCTATCCACCGCGAAACCGCGTTCGAGTTCAGGAACTGATAGTCGTTGCTCCATCGTCTGAGCAACTTGGCCCAATCACTGACTTGGATGAGGCCCTCACGGTCCCTCTGCAACAACGCCTCCTCTTCGAGAAAGTCCAGGACTCGATAGACCGAGCCCGTCGACGCCTTGGACTTCTCGATCAGGTTTCGCACTTTCCAGGGACCCGGGAAATCCACGAGCGCACGGACCACCTTGGCTGCAGGTTCGCCCTTCAATGTCCCCCGAGGACGCCCGGGACCGCGCCACGGGTCATTGTCAGCACCCCTGTCAGAGATGAAGAGGGCCGGCGAAGATGCACGCACCAACATGTTTCCGGTGGCATCAGCAAAGGACAGGCCCGCGTCTGACAACTCCTTGCGCACTGAGGCGGCAAGATATCGTGCAGCCACCAAGCCCACGCGGCCTGCTCCGGTGACCCTCAGCTGTTCAGCGATTCGAGGGACATCGCGCACAGCCAACAAGCGTCTGGCTTCTATCACCAGCTCGATCTCTCGACCGTCGGGCGCACTTACCGCGAATGCAGCGTCGAATGTGCTTCTACCATTCAGGTCTAAGTTGAGGAACTGCTTCAACTCCCAGTCTTCTGGCAATCGAGCGCGCAGCATTTCAGCGACGCGATCAACGAGGTCGCTCTCGCTCTGAGGCGGCGGGGGCGTTCGATCAACTGTCATGTTCAGATTATATGTACATTCCGATGTCAGCGGAAAGACTCAGTTTTCTGAACAGGAGCAGGGCGATTGCGGGACGAGTCCGCCAGATGCCGTGGATGATGGAACGACGGTCCCGATCCTTCCCCGCGAGCAGGGACGGTCACACCCGCGACAGCACCGTCCGGCCGGCGACCGTGCCGTCCCGCAGGCCCGTCAGTCCCGCGTTGACACCGTCAGCGCTCAGCGGCCCGGAGAGGATCGGGATCTTCGGCAGCCGGCCCTGCTTGGCGATGTCGACGACTTCCCTGAGCTCCTGCAGCGAACCGACGTAGTTCCCCTGCAGCACCAAGGCCTTGATGGCCATCAGCGCGGTCGGCAGCGCGAACTCGCCGCCGAACAGTCCGACGTGGACGAAGGTGCCGCCCTTGGCGAGCGCGTCGAAGCCCAAACCGACCGTCGCCCCGGTGTTGACGAAGTCGATGACGGAGGCGATCGGCCCACCGGCAGCGCTCGTGAGCGCTTCGACGCCATTGCCGTTCGAGGAGTTCACCGTGATCGTCGCCCCGAGCTCCCGGGCGACCGTGAGGTTCTCGTCCCGCACGTCGACGGCGGCGATCGAGCGGTGGCCGAGAGCGCCGAGCACGGCGATCGCCATCAGCCCGACACCTCCGGCACCGATCACAGCGACGGTCTCGTCCGCGGACACGTGGGCCAGCGCCTTCCGCGCCGAGGAGTACGCCGTCAGTCCCGAGCACGCCAGCGTCGCCGCCCATGCGGGGTCGAGTCCGTCGATGTCGACGAGGTATCGCTCGTGCGGGACCAGGATCTCCTCGGCGAAGCCGCCGGGGGTGAAGATCCCCAGCGCCCGGCTGGCGGCGCAGTAGTTCTCCTCGCCCTGCTGGCAGCGGACGCACTCCCCGCAGCCGATCCACGGGTAGATCAGGCGCACATCACCGGGTGCCACGCCCGTCACCTGGTCACCGACGGCGATCACTTCGCCCACGGTCTCGTGGCCCATAACGGCCGGGTACTCCAGACCGCGGGTGGTCATCTCAAGGAAGCCGCGGCCTCCCAGGTCGTAGCCGCCTTCCTGCACATGCGTGTCGGTGTGGCACACCCCGGCGTGCAGGACGCGCAGGAGCACCTGACCGCCTTCAGGTGCGGGCGATTCGACCTCCCGCTCGACGACGGAGGCATTCTGGGCCGGTACTGCAAAGGTCTTCACGAGCTGTCCTTTCGGCAGATGTTCACGTGCTCGGCGATGGTCCGCCTGAACGCGACGATGTTCTACTTGCGCACGGTGGTCTACTTGCGCACGGTGGTCTACTTGCGCACGGCCAGGGACTGGGTCGCGGTGTACTCCAGCACGCCCTCGACGCCGTTCTCCCGCCCGATGCCCGATTCCCTGTGCCCACCCATCGGGATGTGCGGCGACAGGGCCTGCACCTCGTTGACCCAGACGACTCCGGACTCGATGCGCTCGGCGACGGCGACCGCCGCCTCGACGTCGGTGCCCCAGACGGAGCCGCCGAGCCCGTAGGGGCTCGCGTTGACCCGCTCGATCACATCGTCGGCGTCGGTGAACGACAGCATGGGCACGACCGGCCCGAAGGGCTCCTCGGTCACGATCCGCGAATCCTCCGGCGGGTTGTCGACGATCATCGGTCCGATGAAGTAGCCGCGCTCCTGGTCGACCGGGGTCTCGAGGACGAACCGATGCCCGGCGGCGCGGGACTCCTCGACGAAGCCCCGGACCTTCTCGTACTGTGCGCGGTTCTGGATGGGCCCGAGCTGGACGCCCTCCTCCATCCCGTTGCCCACGGTGACGGACCGGCCGTACTCGGCGAGCGCCTCGGCGAGTTCGTCGTAGATGTCGGCGTGGACGTAGAGCCGCTTGGTGGCCAGGCAGTACTGGGCGCTGTTGGAGAAGCAGGCCCAGTAGAGCTTGGGCGCGACCTCGGCGATGTCGACGTCCGGGAGCACGACCGCCGCATCGTTGCCGCCCAGCTCCAGCGTCACTCGGGTGAGGTGCTCGGCAGCGGAGGCCATGACCTTCTTGCCGGTGGCGGAGGATCCGGTGAAGGCGATCTTGTCGAAGCTGGGGTGGCTGGTCATCCACGGCCCCAGCTCGTCGCCGCCGCTGATCACGTTGAGCACTCCGGCGGGCAGGGCGTTCCGCAGCAGCTCGCCGATGCGCAGGGCCGTCAGCGGAGTGTTGGGGGACGGCTTGAGGACCAGGGTGTTGCCGGTGAGCAGTGCCGGGGCGATCTTCCAGACGGCCAGGGTGACCGGGAAGTTCCAGGGCACGATCGCGCCGACCACGCCCAGCGGCATCCGTCGGACGACGACGCGGTGCTGGTCGGTGTCCTCCGCCACCCGCTCGTCCCACTCGATGCCCGCGATGCCCTCGGCCCACATGGCGGCACGATCGACTTCCCCGCGGGCGACCGCGAGAGGCTTGCCCTGCTCCGTGGTGAGCAGGGCGGCGAGCTCGTCCGCATTGGCGCGCAGCACCTCGGCGATCGCCCGGACCGCGGCCCGGCGCTTGTCGAGCGGAGTGGCCCGCCAGGCGGGGAACGCGCGTCGGGCTGCAGCGATCGCCGCGTCCAGCTGCTCGCGGGATGCCCGAGGCGCCTGCGCCACCACCTCCTCGGTCGCCGGGTTGATGACCGGGATGGTCGCGGCACCCGCCACGGCGGCGCCGTCGATCGTCATGGTGACGGTGATGGATCCGAGGGCTTCAGTGTCGATGGCGCCGGCTGTCATGATGCTCCTTCAGCAGTCGGGAAGACATGTGCGTGTGAGGGGTGGGCCGCCGCCCCGCCCTGGTCTGGTGGGGCGCCGCCCTGGTCCTGATCAGGCGGGGCGATGCTCGAGTCCACCAGCCTCGTAGGCCCGTTCGCCCAGCGGACGGAAATCGGTGTTCTCCGCGTCGTACCACTGGTCGAGCTCGGAGAGCTCTCCGCCGTCGCTGTAGCCGAGCTCCTCGACGATGCCGGCCCACTTGCCCGCGCTCTCCTTGAGCTGCTCGCGGACCTCGGCGTCGATGACACCCTCGGCGATGAGACCGTCGACGACCTCTTCCTGGGTGGCCAGGATGTTCTCCTCCACGTCCTGATCGAATTCGGCGAAGGTGCCGCCGGCGTCGCGCACGTCTGCCACAGCGTCTGCAGAGGAGCCCACGATGGCGGCGATCTGGCCGTGGAACCAGTCGATGTTGGCCGCGTCGAAGATGATCTGCTGGTACGGCAGCGGCAGCTGCTCGAAGCTCGAGCCGGCCACGTGGCCTGCGGTCACCGCGCCCGTCATCCGCTCCTCGCCGAAGGTCGACACATGCGGCGCCGCTTCCAGCAGGCCGGTTGAGCCGGCGACCATGCCCTGGATGAAGGTGCAGTCGACGGTGCTGCGCTGCAGCGCCTCGAAGGCCTCGCCGTACTCCATGGACACGGGGGACGCGCCGATGTTCTCGGAGATCGTCGTCTGCACGGAGCCGCCGATCCGGACCTGCCGTCCCTTCCAGTCGTCGGCCGAGGTGCCCTCCGCGTTGCACGCGGCCCAGTAGTTGCCCGAGGTGACAAGCGGGTTGAGCGGGGTCAGCCCCTTCTCCGTGTACTGCTCGAGGACCTCCGGATGGTTCCAGCCGGCCTCGTTCATCTGCGCCTGGATCGCGGCTTCACCGGTCAGCGGCGCGGCACTCGTGTAGTGGCTGAGCTTGTTGTACGCGTCGGTGAGGGGGTACTCGGCGGGGAAGTACACGGGGACGGAGTAGGCGATGTCCAGGCGGCCGTCGGCCAACGCGTCGTCGACCTCCGGGTAGGCGGCGATCGACTGACCCCACGCGACCTCGAAATTGATCTTGCCCCCGGACCGCTCTTCGACGGCTTCCATGAAGGCCTTCTCGGCGACAGCGGCTGCTGCGTCCGGCGAGGCGGCGTAGGGCTGAATGGTCAGGGTGACTGGCTCGAGCTCGGCGAGCGCGGCATCCACCGCTTCCTGGTCGGCGCCGTAATCGAAGCCTTCCGCTGAGGAGCCGTCACCGCCCCCGGAGCCGGCGGACCCGGCACAGCCGGTGACGAGAGCAAGAACGGCGGTGACGGCGCCGGCAGCAGCGAAGGGCCGGAATCTCCTCGGGGACATGCTTCTCCTTTGAAACAGAACAAATGTTCGGTAGGGACTGCCAACCCTGTGAGTTATAGCATGTTTCGACTGCTCCTGCCGCGAGTTGTCGGAGGACGAAACGACCGTCACGTGTCGCCGGAGCTGCCGATCGCCTTCAGGGCCGCCTGCAGTCTGACGTCGGCGTCGTCGGCGACCTCACCCACCTATGGGCTGTCGCCGAGCTTGACCATCGTCTGCGGATCGATCGCCTCCACGGTGGTCTCGGTGTCTTCGGCGCCCCGGCGAACTACCACATTGCACGGCAGCAGCGCGCCCAGCTCGGGCTCCGCGGCCAACGCCCTGCTGGCGAGTCCCGGGTTGCAGGCGCCGAGGATCACATAGTCGCCGACCGCCTCGGCGGCCTCGGCACCGAGCTTCTTCTCAAAAGTGGCCTTGATGTCGATCTCCGTGAGAACGCCGAACCCCTGCTCCGCCAATGCTTGGCGCGTGCGTTCGACGGCATCCGGATAAGACAGGGCGACGGTGACGGCGTGCGTGTATGACATGGTTCTCCCCCTTCGGTTCTTCCGTCCATCTTCCCTTCTCCCTGCCGGGAAGTCAGCCGGTCGGCGTGAAGATTCGCCGAAGATCGTCGTGGGCAACCCGTGAGATCTCCCGCTCCCAGCAGGCCTTGTCGACGCCGAGCGGCCGAGGCGATAGTGGAACCATGAGAGCGTGGAAGACCGGTGCCGCACCCGGACAGCTTGAGCTGACAGATGCGCCCGTCCCCGAGCCGGCCCCCGACGAAGTCCTGGTCGGAGTCGAAGTCTGCGGAGTCTGCCGCACCGACCTGCATGTCATCGACCAGGAGCTGCCGGTGCACCGCCCGGGCGTGATCCCGGGCCATCAGGTGGTCGGCACCGTGGAGGCTGTCGGCCCTGCGGTGCTCCGGCTGCGGCCCGGGGACCGGGTGGGCATCGCCTGGCTGCGCCGCACCTGCGGAGTCTGCCCATGGTGCCGGACGGGCCGGGAGAACCTGTGCCCCGCCTCGGCGTTCACCGGCTGGGACGCCGACGGCGGCTACGCCGAGTACATCACCGTTCCCGAGGCGTTCGCCTACCGGCTGTCCGCGGCCGCCGATGCCGTGCGGACGGCTCCCATGCTGTGTGCCGGGATCATCGGCTATCGGGCGCTCACGCGGGCTGCACTGCCGCCGGGCGGGCGGCTGGGCATCTACGGCTTCGGCTCCAGCGGGCACATCACTGCCCAGCTGGCCGCGTCCGCCGGGGCGGAGATCCATGTGATGACACGGGGCGAGGGCAACCGGCAGCTGGCACGGGATCTTGGCGCCGCCTTCGTCGGGGACGCCTATGACATGCCCCCTGAGCCACTGGACTCCGCGATCGTCTTCGCACCCGCCGGGGAGATCGTGCCGGCGGCGCTCAGGGCGACCACCCGGGGCGGAACCGTCGCACTCGCCGGCATTCACATGACCGACGTGCCCGCCATGACCTACGAAGAGCACCTGTTCTACGAGCGCGACCTGCGCACGGTGACCGCCAACACCCGCGCCGACGGCATCGAGTTCCTCCGGCTGGCCGAGCGCCTCGACCTGGCCGCGGAGACCACCACCTATGGGTTCGAGCAGGCCGCTGCCGCGCTGGCTGACCTGCGCAGCGGGAGAGCCTCCGGTTCCCTCGTCATCACTCTCTGAGACAGCAGCGGGCCCTCACTGCGGATTGCGGTCGTCCCTGGGAGGCGAGGGATCGTACGCCTGCGTCGAGCCGTCCGAGGCGGACGACTGCGGCGGGTACGCGGTACCGGCGGGCCCGGAGTACGTCTGTCCCGGATAGCCCGAGGTGCCCTGCGCATACGGCCGGCCGGGCTGCTCGGGCGGGGCGGGCTGTTCGGTGTACGGCCGGTGCTGGTCCTCCGCATGTGAGGAATGCGTCAGGTCCATGCCCGAACCGAGGGTAGGACCGGGGCCGAGGATCCTGGCGCCGACGGCGTCGAAGGTGGACAGGAAGTTGTACGTGCCGAGGATCAGCATCACAGCGCCGCCCAGCATGACGAGGAGTCCGAGGACCGACAGCACGATCGCGAAGGTCGCTCCCCCCGCACCGCCCCCGCCGTCCGGGCCGTAGCCGCCGCCCATGCCGCCCATGAATCCGGCAGCGGCGGCATTGGCCAGGGAAGCGAGCATGATGAGCCATGCGATCGCCATCAGAAGTGGGCCGGCGACGGCCGCCAGGGCCAGTCCGCCGACGATGAGTTTTGCCGAAGGTCGCGCTGTGCCGTTCACTGTGTTCTCCTCGACTCAGTACTGCAGGGGCTGCTCGGTCACGTCGGGTGCTCGTCACGCCGGGTGCTCTGTCACGCCGGGTGCTCGGCCTCGCGTCCGGTGGACGTTCCGGACGCCTCATTGACTCGCTTGGCCAGGAAGTACGAGGACTGAGCCCCGGCGTGCACCACGGTCTGGGCGGCCGCGGAGTTCGCGAAGTCGCAGGCCTCCCCCATCTCCGAGCTCCGGCCCAGTGCCACGCACAGGGCGGCGACGAACATATCCCCGGCTCCCGTCGTGTCGACGACGTTCTCCTCGATGACCCGGTAGTCCTGCCCGAGGGTCGACGGGTCCTCGTCGCCGACCTTGAAGGTGCAGCCGCGAGCGCCCTCGGTGATGACGACGCTGCGCACGTAGTCGGGCGCCAGATATCCGGTGAGGGCATGCGCCGACTTGTGCGACATGTCCGAGCCGAGCAGGCGGCTGGCCAGCACCCGCGCCTCGCGCTCGTTGACCACCAGCGGATCCGCCTTGGCGAGCGTCTCCTCGGACACGTCCAGCGCCGGTGCGGCGTTGAAGACGAACCGGCCCTCGGTCAGGCGCGCAACCTGATCGATCACCTCGACGGAGAGCTCACCCTGGGTGAGCACGATCGGGGTGTACTCGACCCGCTCCTTCGCGGCGGCGACGTCCGCCGGGGTCACCCGGGCATTCGCTCCGGGAATGACGATGATCTCGTTCTCGCCGGTCGCGTCGACCGCGACCACGGCCAGCCCGGTCTCGCCTTCGACGACAGTCACCCGCGAGATGTCGACTCCGGCTTCCCGCAGGCCCACGAGGGCGACGTCTGCCCTCGCGTCTCGGCCGACCGCACCGACGAAGCTGACCCGGGCGCCCAGCAGGGACGCCGCGACCGCCTGGTTCGCGCCCTTGCCACCGCCGGCGTACAGGCTGCCGGTCGCGATCACCGTCTCCCCGGGCTCCGGATGCTTGGGCACTCGCGTGACGAGGTCGGCGTTGATCGACCCGACGACGACGATATCGGGGAACTCGAAGACTGGGCTCTGTGCATCACGTGCGGAAGTGCGGCTGATGTTCGTGTCCACGGGACCCTCCTCACTGGGGCGTCTTACTTAGACGATACCCGCGAAGCGCGTGATCGGGGTCTCAAAATGACAGCGATCATGCCCCGCAGGGCTCCGAGAAGACAGAAGCGCAGGCCATCGGGCTGGCTATCGGATCAGCCGAAAGCCGGGAACAGCCTCCATTACCCGGTGCAGGGGAACAGGACCGGGCGCCAGAAGTAACAGTTCGGTAACTTCACTGTCGCCTAGGCCACTCCTGGCCGAGCGGCGCCCGCTGCGCACCTTCGCAGCATGTGAAACACGTCCTCCCAACTGGTGAGATCGCCGAGTCTTGGTATGTTCATGAGGTCGCCGCCTTCCGGCCGCTGGGACGAGTGCACAGTCCCGCTGCACAGCGCCGGGGCGGCCGCTTCTGTGCTGACCACGGGTGCATTCGACTCTGCTGATGCAATCCGCGCACGAAGTCCGGCCGGGGAGCCGCATGCAGCAGCTCCGGAGCAATCCGGAAGCGCTGACCCGTGCCCGAAAACCCTCGCGCGCCATGCCGCGAGCTCGGCACCGCTGCGAACA
This sequence comes from Brevibacterium daeguense, assembly GCF_021729135.1. GTDB lineage: Bacteria > Actinomycetota > Actinomycetes > Actinomycetales > Brevibacteriaceae > Brevibacterium > Brevibacterium daeguense. The sequence goes on along the minus strand of NZ_JAJTWW010000013.1, from coordinate 39,068 downwards.
CCAGCACCGGCGGGAGCCCGAGCGCACCACGTAAACGAACATTCGAAACCAGACGAGAAGAGGCGAAACCAGATATGGAAGAACTCCATCAGCTCTCCGCGCCGGTGACGGTCGCGCTCATCGTGATCTTCTTCGGCGGCAGCCTGTATATCTCCAGCAGGATCAGCCGCAAGGAGGAGAACGCCGACGGCTACATGACCGGCGGTGGGCGCATCGGGTTCGGCATCGCCGCCGCCTCCATGACCGCCACCTGGATCTGGGCCTCCTCGATGTACGCCTCGGCGACCTCGGGCTACACCTACGGCATCTCCGGCCCCATCCACTACGGACTCTGGGGCGCCCTCATGATCCTGCTGATCTACCCTTTCGGGCGCCGGATCCGAGCGGTGGCGCCTCGGGCCCACACCATCGCCGAGGTGATGTACGCCCGCCATGGCCGGTCCAGCCAGCTGATGCTCGCCGGCTCCAATGTGCTCGGCAGCGTCATCAGCCTGACCTCGAATCTCATCGCCGGCGGAGCGCTCGTCGCAATGCTCTCCCCCTTCACCTTCACACAGGGAATCGTCACGATCGCCGCAGGCGTGCTGCTGTACACGCTGTGGTCCGGCTTCCGCGCCTCGGTGATGACCGACTTCGCCCAGGTGTGCGCGATGCTCGGCGCGGTCGTCGTGATCGTGCCCGTCGTGTTCTTCGCCGCCGGGGGGCCGCAGGTGTTCGTCACCGGCGCCGCGAACGTCACCCCTGAGCAGGCGAACTTCTTCTCCTCCGAGGCGTTCCTCCACCAGGGGGCGCCCTACATCGCGGCAGTGCTCGCCTACGCGATCGGCAACCAGACTATCGCCCAGCGCCTGTTCGCCGTGCGCGAGGATCTCATCAAGAAGACCTTCATCACCGCCACGATCGGCTACGGCGCAACGATCATCGGGATCGGCATGCTCGGAGTGGTGGCACTCTACGCCGGGATCGAGCCGATGGGCGGTGACGTCAACAATCTCATCCCGCAGATGGCAGCGACCTACCTGCCGGGCGCGCTGGTCGCCGTCTTCTTCATCATGATCATCGGTTCGATGTCCTCGACCGCGGACTCCGACCTGACGGCGCTGTCGGCGATCATGATGGCCGACGTCTACGGACAGAACGTTGCCGGCAAGGCGAAGGCCGACCCGCGGAAGATGGTGTGGATCGGCCGCATCACCATGATCGTCGCGACTGCCATCGCCCTCTACTTCGCGAGCGGGCAGATGAACATCCTCGACATGCTCGTGTTCGTCGGCGCGCTGTGGGGCACCCTGGTGTTCCCGGTGATCGCGAGCTTCTACTGGAAGAAGGTCAGCAACCTCGCGTTCACCGCCTCGGTCCTGGCAGCGATGGCGTGCTTCCTGCCAGTGCGCTTCGAGCTGATCCCGATGACGGGACCGGTCGGGTTCGTCGTCGACCTGCTGTCCGTGGTGGGCATCGGCGTGGTGCTGGGCCTCATGGCCTTCGGGTTCTTCGGCCTGCGGGCAGCGGTGGTCGTGGGCGGTGTCGCCGCTGTGGTCTCGGCGCCGTTCGTGATCGGCTTCCTGCACGACTACAACGTGCTCTCGGCCTCTCTCGTGGCCTACGCAGTCAGCGCACTCGTCTGCACCATCCTGTCGGTGCGCAGCAACGTCGACTTCGACTTCTCGCTCATCGCGAGGCGGACCGGTGACTTCGATGAGCGCGAGGAGGAGGTCGCCATCGTCGCCGAGGCGGAAGCAGCCGCCTTGGGCGTCGAAGGCCCCGCGGACCTCGGCCGGAAGCGCTGACTGGGCCGGAGGCTCTGGTTCGGAACCTCTGGTTCGGAACCTCTGGTTCGGGAGCGCCGGCCGAGCCGGAACCGCCGGCTTGGGCCCAACCATCACTTCTGAAAGGACATCATGGAGTTCTCACCTGAAATGCTCACCGTCTACGTGCTCATCTGGCCGGTGATCGTCGCCGGCGTGCTGTTCGGCATCATCCGGGCCTTTTCCAAGGAGGCCCGCGAGGCGAAGCGCGAGGGCAGGGACATGATCTGACGCGCCCGGACGGGGAATCAGCGGGGCCGGCGTCGCTTCAGATCACCTTGCCGCCAAGCCGCCGATCCTCCAGCGGCAGGTCGAACAGCTGGCCGAGCAGGGTGGGCCAGCTGTTTGACCTGCGTCAGTTCGGTCTGTGCGGAAGAACCACTTCATCGAACAGGCGCTCGGCAAACGGCTGGAAGTCGTACTCGTCCGGATCGAACCACTCGTCCAAGTCCTCGAAGCCGCCCTCCTCCGTGTACCCGAGCTCTTCCGCAACCTGCTTCCACTTCTCCACACTTTCAGCTGATCTCTGCGCAACATCACTGCCGATCACGCCGGATTCCTCGATCGCCGACAGCAGCTCCTCATTGGTGTCGCCGATCTGCTGATCGGAGTCGTCGGCCATCGGACCGATCTCTCCGCCCGCCTCCTTGAGCTGCTTCACTCCTGCGGCATTGCCCCGGGTGATGACCTCGTTGCTCGCCGCAAAGCCGTCCAGACCGGAATCGAAGATGATTTGCTGGTACGCAAGCGGCAGCTGCTGATAGCCGACACCCGCCAGGTTCGCTCCAGCAGAACGGCCGGACAGGCTGTTCTCCTCGGAGGTGTACGCAACATTCTTCGCGACTTCGAGCAGACCCGCTTCTTCCGATGGCAGAAGCTGCGCCAGCGTGCAGTCGACAGTCCCGCGCTGGAGCGCTTCGAAGACCTCGACATACTCCATCGACACCGGTGACGCTCCCAGGTTCACCGCCTGCTGCTCGTGCGCGACGCTCGCAACGCGGACCTGACGCCCTTTCCAATCCTCAAGGGAAGTACCCGCATCGGTACAGACCGACAGATAGGTTCCGGTGCTGATCATCGGCGTCAGCGGGCTGATTCCCTTCTCCTCGTACTGGGAAAGCAGCTCTTCCGAGTTCCATGCCATGTCGACGACCGCAGCGTTTCCGACCATCTCGCCGAGCACCGGCGAATTGGGCATTCCTGCCGTCGCTGTCGCCAGTGCGTCGAAAGCCGGGTACTCGGTCGGCTTGTAGATCGGGAGCGCATAAGAGACATCAACCCGGCCATCCGCGAGTGCATCGTCGATTTCCGCGTACCCCGCGATCGCCTGACCCCAGACGACATCGACCGTGATCTTGCCGCCGGATCGCTCTTCCACGTAGTTCTTGAAGGACTCGGCGCTCAGCGCAGAGATCGAGTTCGGTGACTGCGCACCGGCCTGGTACGTGATCTCCACTGGATCGAGCTCCTGCAGAACAGCGTCGACCTCTTCCTGCGATGCTCCGAACTCGAATCCCTCACCGCCCTCGCCGCCTCCTCCGGCGCTGCCGGCACTTCCGGCGCACGCGCTGGTCACCAAGCCAGCGGCCGCAACGATCGCGATGACGGACACCAGCTTCCGGGAATTAATAGACTTCATAGCTCCTCCTCATCGAGTGCTGTACATCTGAGCTTCGGCACCGCGGATTCTCGCTGCTTGAAGGCGTCAATCGGGTTGAGCCGTCGCTCTCCGTGCACTCTATCGGCCGACATCGGAATTCCGCCGGAAATGGAAGAACCGTTTCGCCCGTCCTCACCCGACGCGCGTCTCACCCGGAGCCCGTTCTCAAGTGAGCCGTGCCGCAGGCGCACGAGAGCGGCACGGCAATCGTCAGCGGAACGCGCAGTTCAGAAGAGGCCGACCCAGCGCAGGTCGGCCGAGTCGACGCTGCTGCCGCCGCCGCTCCGCGCCCGGCGATAGCGCTGGTACCGGAAGGCCTCCGTGCGCGCGGCCCGTACGCGGGCGACAACCTGGGGCGCGAATGTCATCGCCCCCGAGGTATCGGCGAGCCCGTCGAGCATGGCGGGGTACCGTTCAATCGCGATACCGTGCCCGGTGCAGAACTCTCGGCGCTGCGCAGAGGTCGGCTCCGACCTCTCCAGATCGAGCATCTCCCGATCGAAATCCGTGAGCGCCTCGCTGTCCATGCTTCTCCTCGCCTCGCCCATCCCGTCACCCGTGCAGAACCGTCACCCGTGCAGAACCGTCGCCCTACTCCCGCCGCGGCACACCTCGCCCGTGCCGGATCCAGCCGCTCTACTCGTGCATTCCCGCCAGCCGGGATCCGAAGCGTGCGAGGAGCGATGTCTGCTCGGCCCCGCGGGATTCCTCCCAACGGTCCGCCAGCCCGAACAGCCGGTACATCCCGTGCACCCCGAGCCAGCGCACCGGTTCCGGTTCCCAGGTGCCGGAGTCATGGTCGTTCCAGGGCAGCGAGGTGCGCACGGTCGACTTTCCGTCGATCCGGTCGAGCAGAGTGCGAGCGGCCAGCTGGGTCGCGGCGACACCGTGACCGGCGTAGCCCCGCACCGCGCCCAGCCGCGTCCGGGAATCGAAGTGGACTCCCGTGCACCAGTCGCGGGTGACGCCGATGACTCCGCGCCACGAGTGGGCGATCGGGAAGTCGTGCCCGGGGAACAGGGACTGCAGCTTCTGCCGGAGCCTGGTGATCGTCGCAGGATCGACCGCCCCGTCGCCCGGGGTGCCGGACCCGAAAGCATAGGGCGCGCCGCGTCCGCCGATCGCAATCCGGCCGTCGGCGGTGCGCTGGGCGTAGATGAAGCCGTGGGCAGCATCGTTGAGGCATTCCCGCTCGGTCCAGCCGATCTGCTCCCAGGTGCTGTCGGGCAGCGGCTCGGTGATGATCATCGCCGAGTTCACGGGAATGAGGCTGCGAGGACCCAGACCGGGAACGGGACCGGCGATGCGACCCGAATACGCCTCGGCGCAGGAGATGATCGCCCGGCCCTGGACCGGGCCGCGCTGGGTCAGCGCCATCCCGGGGTCGATCCGGCTCACCCGAGTGACCTCGCAGATCCGGACGCCACGCGCCGCCACCGCCCGGGCCAGGCCGCGAGTGAGGCGGGCGGGATCGATCGCGGTCGTGTGCTCGTGGAAGAGACCGCCGAGCGCCCCGCTGACGTTGACCCGCGCACGGGTTTCCTCGGCGGAGAGGAGCCGCACGTCCTCCGGCGAGTAGCCGTACTTGAGATCGGCGTCATAGGCCGCGCGGAGCCGTTCCAGGCCCGCCCGCGTCTGGGCGACGGTGAGGTTCCCGCCCTGGGCGTGACGGGCGTCGATGCCCTCGCGCCGCAGCACCGCGAGCGTGTCCTCGATGGTGGTGAACAACGCGAGCTGGAACGCGCTGACCGCGGCGATGCCGTCTTCCCCGGCCTTCTCCGCAGCCCGGGCGTAGACGGCTCGGTTGCCGGGGATCAGGGTCGAGAGCCATCCCCCGTTGCGGCCGCTGGCGCCATAGCCGACCTCCTTTGCCTCGAGGATCGTGATCGCCCAGTCGGGGTGCTCCAGCGCTGCATAGTAGGCCAGCCACAGCCCGGTGAGCCCGCCGCCGACGATCACGAGGTCCTGCGCCTCTTGGGGAAGGGGCGCAGGAGCGCTGCGGTCGAAGACCGAGGCGCCGGTTCGGGATGCCGCCGCGTCCGCGCCTGCCTCCGAGGCACCGCCCGGGGGTCCGAGTCCGGACACGGCCTCGTCCGCGCCTCCGTCCGCGCCGCCTGCCCCGGGTATGGGGCGGACCGACGAGCGCGGCGCCTCGGCCATCCAGTGGGAGATCTCGCCGTTGCGCATCGCGATCACCTTTCAGCTGTGTGTCGACGTCCCCAGCGCGCGCTGGTGCTTCTCCCAGGAACCCTGCCACCAACTCGCGCGCGTGCATAGACGGCCGCAGGCGCCCACCCGCGTGCGCGCAGACGGGGGCGGACGTCATACTGCGGTTACCGATCGTCGAAAATTCTGCTGTCGTCGACGATCAGTAACCGCAGTTATGTCCCGCCTTCAGTGTGGGCAAGGGATGGAGTGCGCTGCCGCTTCGGTCAGCGGCGGCGTGCGAGGAGGCGCACGGGCCCTTCCTGCGCGCCACTGCCGTCATCACCACCCGTCGCCAGATCGACACCCGTCGTCAGGCCGGCGCCTCGCGCATCACCCGGCCGGGCGGAGCGGCCGAGCTTCGATGGCCACCACACCTTCGGTCCGATGTCGTACACGAGCGCCGGCACCAGCAGCGAACGCACGATGAAGGTGTCGAGCAGCACGCCGAAGGCCACGATGAATGCCAGCTGCACGAGGAACAGGATCGGGATGACCGACAGCGCCGCGAAGGTCGCCGCCAGCACCACGCCCGCCGAGGTGATCACCCCGCCGGTGATCGCCAGGCCGCGCAGCACTCCGGCGCGAGTGCCCCAGCCGAGCGACTCCTCCCGGACCCGCGTCATGAGGAAGATGTTGTAGTCGATGCCGAGCGCCACGAGGAACACGAACCCGTACAGCGGCACCGCGGGATCGGCGCCCGGGAAGTCGAGGATGTAGTTGAACACGAGTGCCGCGACACCCATCGCCGTGCCGAAGGACAGCACGGTGGTGAGGATCAGCAGCACCGGCGCGACGATCGCTCGCAGGAGCACCATGAGGATCAGCAGGATCACCACGAGCACGATCGGGATGATGAGGTTCCGGTCGTGGATGGCGGAGTCGTTCGTGTCCACGGCGGTCGCGGTCACGCCGCCGACCAGCGCCTCGCCGGGGACGTCTGCGAGTGCGGCCCGCAGGTCGCGCACCGTCTCCTCGGCCTCCAGCGAATCCGCCGTCGAGGCGAGGGTTCCCTGGAGCAGCACCTGACCGTCGACGACGGTCGGGGCGATCTCGGGCACCTCAGGCGCAGCCGCGCCGTCCGGTCCAGCGGCGCCCTGCGGATCAACCCCGCTCGCACCACCCGGGAATCCCGGCTGCTCGATGTCGCCGTCCTCGCTCACCGGCAGGGTGCCGGACGGTGAGTCCTCGGCACTGACGGTCACGGACTCGATCTCGCCGGTGTCCCACAGGACCTGCGCGGCATCCGGCAACTGGTCCTCATCGACGAGGACGTACACCGGAGACCCGGCCCCGCCGGGGAAGTGCTCGCCGAGGGCCTCCTGGCCGTCCCGCGCCTCGGACTCGCCGAGCACCAGCTCGGACTGCGGAACGCCGCTGGCCTGGAGCTGGGTGGCGGCGAGGGCACCGCCCAGCAGCACGATCGTCGTCACGATCCAGATCGCACGAGGAGCGCGCCGCACGAACCGCGCCACCCCGGCCCACAGCCCGCGGGTCGGAGCGGCGGCGTCACCCGCCTCGGGGTCGTAGAGCGGGCGGCGCGGCCAGAATGCCGCACGGCCGAGCGCATACAGCAGCGCCGGCAGGAAGGTCAGCGCCGACAGCATCGCGAACACGATACCGATCGAGGCGATGGGGCCCAGGGTGGAGTTCGACTTTAGGTCGCTGAGCAGCAGGCACAGCAGGCCGGCGATCACGGTGCCGCCAGAGGCAAGGATCGGCTCGAACGATCCGCGGATCGCCTTCCCCGTCGCGTCCCACTTGTTCGGGGTGTGCCGCAGTTCCTCGCGGTATCTGGCGACGTAGAGGAGGGAGTAGTCGGTGGCGGCGCCGATCACGAGGATGAACAGGATCCCCTGGGTCTGTCCGCTCAGCAGCAGGACCCCGGCCTTGGCCAGCGACCACACGGTCAGCAGGGCCACGCACAGGGCGAACACGCTGGTGCTCAGCACCGCCAGCGGCAGCAGGAAGGACCGGTAGACGATGATGAGGATGATGAACACCGCCGCGAGCGCCACTGCGAGCAGCAGCCCGTCGATGCCGGCGAACCCGGCAGCCAGGTCGGCGGAGAAGCCGGCCGGTCCGGTGACGTAGACGGTGATGTCCCCGGGCAGGCCGTCCCGCAGCTCGGCACTCAGGGTCTCGACCGCCTCGCCGGTGTCTACGTCCGCGTCGAGCGGGACGAACGACTGCGCCGCCAGCCCGTCCTCCGAGGGGATGGGCGGGGAGACGTCGTCGACGACCACGGGCAGGTCCGCGGCAGCGGCGACCCGCTCGCCGATCACCTCCAGCTGGCTGTCGGTGAGCTCCTCGTCGCTGACGAAGACCACCACCGCCGGCAGGGCGTCGCTGTCGGTGAACTCATCGAGCTTCTGCTGGACCCCCGAGGCGTCGGCCGATTCCGGCAGATACAGGGTCTGATCGTTGGAGGACACCTCGTCGACCCGTCCGAAGAGTGGCCCTCCGACCGAGGCGCCCGCCAGCCACCCGAGGATGAGGAGTGCCGGAAGCAGGATGCGCAGCCAGCGCGGCACGCGAGTGAACATGACAGGGACCTTTCGGATAAATACCTAGCTTAGCTAGCAATCAGCCTAGCATCCTTTCTCCGCGGTACAATCTGCAGATGACCTTCGCTCATCCTGTCGGTGACCCCGTGGACACCGCCGGCTCTTCCGGTGGGTCCCATTCCGCACCGCAGGACGCTGCTCCCCCGACCGGACCCGCTGTCTACGACGTCGATTCGAACGACCCGGACGGCCGGCTCATCGACCGCGCGCACTTCTCCAAGGAGGAGATCGCGCAGATCAGCGCCGTGATGCAGGCGCTCGGCGAGCTGCGGGAGGCGGAGAACCGGCTGCGGGACGCCTCCCTGGAGTACATGAAACTCGGCCAGACCGACATGCGGGCCATCCACTTCCTCATCGTCGCGGAGAACTCGGGTCAGGTGGCGACCGCCTCGGCGCTGGCGGTGCACCTGGGGATCTCTTCGGCCTCGACGACCAAACTCGTCGACCGGCTGGAGCGCGGCGGTCACCTCACGCGCAGCCCCCACCCCACCGACCGCAGGGCGCAGGTGCTGCGGATCACCCAGGAGACCCGCAAGTCTGCGATGGAAACGGTGGGCGCCCAGCACGCGCGCCGGTTCCACTCCGCCGCCCGGTTGAGTGCCGACGAGCGCGAAGTGGTGATCCGATTCCTGCTCGATATGGCACAGGAGCTGGGCAGCGGTGATCTCGATTGGAGTCCACGATGACCACCCTCACTCCCGCTTCGGACCGAATCCGCACCGACCTCGAGGACCTCGCCGCCCTCGTCGACCCGGACCTGCCCGGTTGGTCCCGGGTCGCTCTCACCGAGGTCGACATCGCGGGACGGCACCACGCCAAGCGGCTCATGGACCAGGCCGGCCTGGAGACCACGATCGACGCAGCCGGCAATGTCCTCGGTCGGCTGACCAGTCCGAGGTCGGGCGGCCGCACGATCATGGTCGGCTCCCACACCGACACCGTCCCGGGCGGCGGGCGCTTCGACGGCATGGTCGGCGTTGTCGCCGCGATCGAGGTGGTCCGGTGCCTGCGCGAATCGGGGACGGTGCTCAACCACGACCTGCTCGTCGTCGACTTCTTCAGCGAGGAGCCCAACCGGTTCGGCCTCAGCTGCGTGGGCTCGCGCGCCCTCGTCGGTCAGATCACCGCGGACACGCTCGCGCTCACCGACGCCGAGGGCGGGCGGTTCGGGGACGCTCTGGCGGCGGCGGGGATCGACGCCGCCCGGATCACCGGCGCCCGAATGGACTTCAGCCGCGTCGACGCGTTCATCGAACTCCACATCGAGCAGGGCCCCTACCTGGAGGAGCACGGCAGCCAGATCGGGCTCGTCGAGCGCATCACGGGCCTGTCCCGGTTCAAGGCGCTGTTCCGCGGGCAGCGCGACCACGGCGGCACCACGCCCATGAACCGTCGGCGGGATGCCGGCTGTGCCGCGGCCGGCACGGTGCTCGCCGTCGAGCGCATCGCCTCGCAGGAGGAGAGTTCGCGCGGCACCGCCGGCACGCTGACATTCACGCCCACCGCGGTCAACGTGGTGACCGAGCAGGCGGAGATGTCCGGCGAGTTCCGCAGCCCGCAGGGCGAGTGGCTCGACTACGCCCGCTCGGAGATCCTGGCCGCCGCCGGAACCGAGGCGAGCTCACGCGGAGTGGACGTCGACTTCGAGTTCCTGCCCACCCAGCAGCCGGTGACGATGGACAGCGCCCTCATGGGCCTGTGCGCCGAGTCGGTCGACGGCCTGGGACTGTCCCGCACCACGCTGTTCAGCGGGGCCGAGCACGACGCGGCGATCATCGCCACGCAGGTTCCCGCGGTCATGCTGTTCGTCCCCTCGCAGGGCGGCCGCAGCCACTGCCCCGAGGAGTGGACCGACCACGCCGAGGTGACCGCGGGGGTGACAGCGCTGGCGCACTCGATCGTGGCGGTCGACAGCGCGGAGCTGCCCGGCCGCTGATTCGGCGCTTGGTGAACTCGGCCCGTGTCAGGTGAACGTGCCGCGGGTCAGCGGTGTGGTTATCGAGGGTGGGCGGTGCGTCGCAGACCATGGTGTGGTTATGTTGGAGAGATGCTGAACGCTCGATCGGTCGAGTGTTGAATCCGGCACCGAGCACACCCCTCGGTCGCAAGCGAAGGAGCTTGGCATGACCACCGATTCGTCCTCCCTCACAGGGCTGGGGCTGCAGCAGCAGCCGCGCGCCGCAAGCTGCACTCGGCCCTGCAGAATTCGTCGGTGATCGAGGTGTTCCGAGGATCCTCCCCGAGCTCGACCGTCTGGCCGCTGTACGTCGTCACCTTCCTGTCGACCTACACGGTCGCGGTGGCCAGCATCTCCGCGCCCGGCATCCAGCTCTCGCTCGCCATTCCCGAATCCCGGACCTCACTCGTCGTCGGCGCATACTCGGCGACCTTCGCCGCCGGGCTCATCGTCTCCGGTCGGCTGGGCGACCGGTGGGGCAGACGCCGGATGTTCCGGATCGGCACGGCCGCGCTGGCCGTCACCGCGCTGCTGACCGCCTGTGCGCCGACCCTCGAGCTCCTCGTGGTGGCCCGGCTGCTGCAGGGCTGCGCGGCCGCGGTCACGACACCGCAGGTGCTGGCCAGCATCCAGGCGATCCTCACCGGGGAATCGCGGTTGCGAGCGGTGGGGCTCTACAGCGTCTTCGCGGGCACCGGCACCGTGGGCGGTCAGGTGCTCGGCGGGGTCATCAATACGGCCTTCGGCGAGGAGTTCGGCTGGCGGGCGGCTTTCGCCAGCGTGGGCGTGGCTGCGTTCTTCGCGTGGGTCGGCGCCAGGTATCTCACCGAATCGCGCTCGGCTGCACCGCTGGGACTCGACCTGCGCGGCTCGATCACCCTCGCCGCCTCCTTGCTGCTGCTCATCGCGGGGCTGACCAACGCGGCGAGCATCAATGTCATGTCGCCGCTGTCCCCGGCGGACCCGCTGGTGATGACAGCGGTGCTGCTGGGCGCCTCGGCGGTGGGGTTCGTGCTGCTGGGAGTGCACTCCCGCGCGCGCGAGCGCTCGCGGCGACCGTCGATCCTCCCGCTGCACGTCATCCGGGAGCCGGGCGTGCGGATCGGGGTGACGCTGGCCTGCCTGCTGTTCGTGATGATCGGCGGATTCATGTTCAACTGGTCGGTGCTCAGTCAGCTGGGATTCGGGTACACGCCGCTCGAGTCCGGGCTGGCGGCGGCGCTGCTGGCGGTGGCCTTCGTCATCACCTCCGCATTCGCCCCGCGGTACGTGGCGCGCTTGGGCGGACCGGCGATCGGCGGTCCCCGCGTGCTCGTCATCGCCTCGGTGATCCAGGGAGTGGGCCTGGTGGGGCTGGGGGTCGTAGCGCTGGCCGAGCTCACGCCCTTCGTGCTCTGGTTCCAATTCACCGCGGTGCTGATCGGCGGCGGACAGGGGCTCATGCTCGGGCCGCTGGTGTCCGTGATCATGAACGTCGTGCCCGACGATGTCGCCGGCCTCACCGGCGGACTGGTCGCCACCGGCCAGCAGACGGGGCTGGGCCTGGGGATTGCCGTGCTGTCCACCCTGTTCGCCGGGCTGGCGCAGATCGCGCCGATGCAGATCGCCTACGGGTGGACGATTCTCGGGACCCTGGTGCTGACCGCGGCATTCGGCTGGCTGGCGGCCAGGCTGGGAGCACACGGGAGGCGGGCTGCGGCGGGCTGATCGAGCAGAGGCGTGAGCAGCTGCCGAACGTCATGCCCGGGCGACCGGGTGGGTCGCGGTCGCAGAGCCGGGGTGCGGCACTATTTCAGCAGCGCGACGATCTCCTGTACCACGGTGTCAACCTGCTGCCGCACCTCGGGCAGCAATCGCCCCCTCTCGTCCTGGTAGCCCGACTTCGACAGCACGGCTACTGCACTCGGCGTGGGCACCCCGCGCATCCGAGCGCTGATATCCCGAGCCGCGCGCACCGTGTTGAAGACGGACAGCGGGTCCGTGCCGGTCACGACCACACCCACCGGCGCGATCCGGCCGCCGCCCGAACCCTCGAAGTCGCCCAGGTGATCGAGGGCGTTCTTGACCAATCCGGAGACTCCTCCGTGGTAGGCAGGGGTGCCGAGCACGATGGCGTCAGCGGCGCCGGCAGCCTGGAGGAAGGCCGTCTGCTCCGGCGTCTCGCTGCCCCAGTTGGTGCCCGCGAACGGCAGCGCGCTGATGAACTCGGCTGCGAACGTCCGCAGTCGCGCTCCGGTCCGTTCAGCCACCGCCTCTGCGACGGCAAGCATGAGCACCTCCGACGACGAGCCGGACCGGGTGCTTCCCCCGATGGCCACGATGGTCTTGGTGCGGTTCGGCGCTGACTGCTCGGACATCCTTCATCTCTTCCGGTAGACGTCGTGGTGCGGGGAATATTCGCACCCTACTCGAAGGTATCCCGTCCGCAGTGGCGAGCTGACGCCGCCCGACATCAAGCGCCGGCACCTGTGGCCGAAGAGATGACTTCTGCAGGCGGCTACGACGAGCCGGTCTCCGACCTGGCACCCGGCTGCGCCGCCGCGGACTGCCCGGACTGACCGGACTGACCGGACTGACCGGGCTGACCGGGCTGACCGGACTGCGCCGGCTTGGACGGCACCAGCTTGAGTCCGATCACCGCCACGATGATCCCGCCGAGGAACACAGCCTTCCACGCCGTGAGCGCTTCCTGCCCGGTCACCACGGCGATCCCCACGGTCAGCGCAGCCCCGATTCCCGTCCAGACCGCGTAGGCCGTGCCGATCGGGATGTGCTTGGCGGCCCACCCCAATCCGAGCATGCTGATGGTCACCGTGATGAGGAAGACGATCGTCGGGAGGAGCCGGGTGAAGTTCTCGGAGTATCCGAGCGCAGTGGCCCAGATCGCCTCGAACACGGCGCTGATGACGAGGACGAGCCACGGCATTCAGCTCACCGCCTTCAGGCCCACGACCGAGCCGACGAGCAGGACGAGCAGGACGATCTTCGCCACCGAGGCGCTCTCCTGCCGGGTGACCATCGCCCAGACGACCGTCAGGGTCGCGCCGATGCCGACCCACACGGCGTAGGCCGTGCCGGTGGGGATGGAGGTCATCGCCCAGGACAGCCCGAGCATGCTGACCACCATGGCGACCACGAAGACGATGGTGGGCCGGATCTTCTTGAAGCCCTGCGAGGCGGACAGTGCGGAGGCCCACACGGCCTCGAGCATTCCGGAGACGACGAGTACGAACCACGCCACGACATTCCCTTTCGAGTCAGTCTTGTCGCTTGGCGGGTACTGCTCCCTCGTCCGCAAACCCGATCGCCGGGTTTCATCAGGACATCTTAACGATCGGGATGCGCGTTGGCATCCTCACTGACCATTTCCGGCGGGCAGGCCGAACTGCCCTGGTAGCCTGCGGGCATGCGCGAAGTGTTCGATGAGGAGTTCCTCGGCGCTGAGAACTTCCTCAACACGGCGACCTACGGCCTCCCCTCTCGGCGCCAGACGGAGGCGCTGCACGCCGCGCTCCGGCGCTGGGAGCTGGGCGAGCTGGGGGGACCCGAATTCGACGCCTCGGTGGCCCAAGCACGCGAGGCGTTCGCCCGCCTCGTGAACATGCCCGCGGAATCGGTCGCAATGGGAGGCAGCGCCTCGGCGCTCATCGGACTCGTCGCCGCTGCGATCCCTGACGGCACTCGAGTGGCGACCGTGCCCGGCGAATTCGCCAGCGTCACCGGCCCCTTCGCAGTGCAGGCGAACCGCGGAGTGATGGTCACCGAACTACCGCTCGGGGAGCTCGAGGCGCGCGCCGGCGACTTCGACCTCGTCGCGGTCAGCGTCGTGCAGTCGGCTGACGGGCGCATGCTCGACCTGGATGCACTGCGCACCTCGGTCGAGGGCCGGTCCACCTTCGTGCTGCTCGACGTCACCCAGGCCGCCGGCTGGCTGGAGCTCGACCTGCACTGGGCCGACGCGGTCGTCGGCGCGGTCTACAAATGGATGCTGTCACCACGAGGCACGGCGTGGATGGCGGTGAGCAGCCCGCTGGCCGACCACCTCGTCCCGCACGCGGCGAACTGGTACTCCTCGGCGGACGCGTGGTCGAACACCTACGCGTTCCCGACGAATCTCGCCCCGGACGCGCGGCGCTTCGACACCTCGCCGGCGTGGTTCACCGTCCTCGGTGCAGGAATCGCGATGCCGTGGCTGGCCTCGTTGGACATGGCGGCGGTGGAGGAGCACTGCGTCGGCCTGGCCAACCAGGTGAGGCAGGCCGTCGGCATGGTGCCGTCCAATTCCGCGATCGTCGCACTGGATGTCGTCGACGCCGCCGCTCGACTGGAGGCGGCCGGCATCCGCGCGGCAGTCAGGGCAGGACGTGTGCGGGTCGGCTTCCACCTCTACAACACCGCCGCTGACGCAGAGACGCTGATCCGGGCCCTCGGCGTGGATGAACGCTGCCCGCGGGGTCGATAGGCGGCCGTCACGGCCGCGGGCGAACTCGGACCGCTGACCGGCGGATTATGACCTGACCGACACACGCCCGGACTGCTGACCGCGGTGGGCCGCAACCCCGGACTACTGACCGAGGCGGGCCGAATCGTCCTCGACCGTTCCCCTGACCAGTCGCCGGGTGAGGTTGACCCGCCATTTCTCGGGGAGTTCCGGCGATTCCAGCACTCGCTCGATCCCCTCGCGGTCGTACCTGTCGACGTTCATGATCCGGTTGACCTCGGCCACCGATGACGAATTCGAGAGCCGGCTCTTCAACCGCATGGTGTCACCCGGCGCGATCGCGCCGGGCTCGAGAACGCGCAGGTAGAAGCCGCAACGACCGGTGGTCTGCATGAGCTGCGGGAGGTCGGCGACGTTCCAGCGCGCCGACACCGTGGTGCAGGGGCGGCGGGGCTGAGTGACCTGCACCAGCGCGGAGCCGAGCTCGAAGACGTCACCGAGGTGCACCGCCTCCTCGAGGAGGCCCGAGAGAGTGAGATTCTCGAAGAATCCGTCCTCGCCGATCTCGATGCCATCGGCCTCCCACGCCGGGTAGTGCTCCGCCGGGTAGCAGCAGATGGCCTTGTCCGGCCCGCCATGGACCTTCGTATTGCCCTGCTCATCGCCGTCCAGCCCGTAAGTTCCGGCCTGAACCGGTCCATCGTGCGGCGTCTTGTGTGCGCCGGTCATGATGGTGCGCCCCGACCACTGCCGCAGCTGCGCGGTCCCGGTGCGAACGCGTTCGACAGTGCCGCGGAGCTCGACCTTCTGCGGGCTGTAGGAGGTTCCGGTCATAGGCCTTCCAGCGTACCGGAGCGCTGTGCCGCAGCGACATCGGCGTCGGGTACGCCCGACGCCACCATCCAGCACGCCCGAAGTCACAATCCAACATGCCCGACGCCACCATCCAGCACCCTCGCCATCGGCATCCAGCACGCTCGCCATTCCTACCGCTCCACGGCTTCCATACCGCTCCACGGCTTCAAATCCCCGATCAGGCGGTTAATACTCACTCAAGAGTCAGCTCCGACCTGTAGTAACGCTCAACGCGCGAGATTAGACTTCGATCAACACAAGCGAACTACTCGACCCAGCTGTCCGGCACCGCGAAAGCACTCGCCAGGGCCGCCCACCTGAACCTGTAGGAATCATGGCACCTGACTTCGAACTGAATGCACTGGCGGAGGCCACTGGGAGAGTCCGCGGCGAGCTGCTGACTTCCGAAACCGCTGAGAGCGCCGTTCAGCTGCTCGCCGAGGTCGCCGCGGAGCTGGTTCCGCAGGCAGCCGGCGCAGGCGTGACCCTGATCAGGGACGGCAGACCGACCAGCACTGGATCGACGAACAGCACCGTCAGGATGGTCGACGCGATTCAATACGAGACCGGTCAAGGGCCGTGCTTGACGTCATGGGCCGCGAGCTCCGTCGTGAACGTCGTCGACGCCCGCACGGAAACCCGATGGCCGCTTTGGGCGGCCGCCGCAGTCGAGGTGCCGGTCCTGTCGTGTGTCAGCGTTCCGCTCGTCAATGGCCGCGACACCATCGGAGCAATGAAGGTCTATGCGGTGGAGCCGAACGCGTTCGCCGGTGAGACGACTCGCCTCCTGAATCGGTTGGCAGCGGCCGCCTCGGCACTGCTCGCGCACATCCAGACCAGTGAGACCCCGCTGCGCATCAATCACCAGCTGGCAGAAGTGCTGCGAATCCGCGACCTGACGAACATGGCCAAAGGCGTCCTCATCACGCGCGGGATGAGCGCGGCGGAGGCGCAGTCATGGCTGCTCGAGGCCTCCCGCCGGCAGCGGCGTCCGGTCGCAGAGGTGGCGCGTGACCTCGTCGGCGCTCTCAAGCCCGAGGAAGGCGCTGATGAAGGAGCTTGATGAGAACGAGCAGGCACGTCGGCTCGCCCTGGCGATCGATCGCTCGCGGATCAGCATCGGCGCTCTCTGGCTGCGGTACTTCAGCATCGGGGGAACAGTGGGTGAGACCGAGGTGGAAGCATATGTCCGGGGAGCGATCTCGCTGCCAGGACTCGAGCGGGACATGCTGGCCCACGCCGCGAATGAGCTCGTCGACGAGATGCCGCCTCCGCCTCGGGCACCGTACCGGGACTCCCCGTCCGAGGCGCTGGCGGAGTACCGATGCGATCGCACCGAGGACACCGAGAGCTGAGGCAGACCATGGACTCCCGATTCTCTCGACCCGCCGATGATGCGGCTGACTGCGAGGGGCACGAAAACCCGCACTCGGAATCCGGAGTCCTGGGCGGCCCCGATGCCTGGGTCATCGAGCTGCTGCTCGATGCCGACGACCTCACCGAGGTGGCCACGCGCTTCACCCGCCTCCTGAGCACCGACCTCTCGGAAGGTGCTGCCCGGGCCTGGTGCAGCCTGGCCGTGGTGCGCGATCGACGACCGGTCACCGTCGCGTTCAGCCACGAACAGGCGCACACGCTCGACGAGGCGCAGTTCCTCACCGGCGAGGGACCGTGCGTGAAAGCGGTTCGTGATCAAGTGGTCGTCGGCCTTCCCGATCTTGCGTCCGAGGAGCGGTGGCTCACCTTCAACCGCACTGCCGTGGCGCAGAAGGTCGGGTCCGTTCTCGCCGTGCCCTTCGAGCTGCCCGGCGAGACCAAAGCCTGCCTCAACGTGTACTTCACCCAGCCGTACTCCTACGATTGGGTTCTTCTCGAAGCAGTGACGGAGCGGATCCAGGCCGCCACCTTTGCTCTGCGGATCGCCGCCCGCCTGTCCGGCCGCAGCAGCACCGACCCGGATATGGCCGCGGCGCTGCAGTCGCGCGCCGCGGTCACGCTGGCCCTCGGCATCATCATGGGGCAGAACGCGTGCACGCAGGACGAGGCATTCCACGCACTGATCACGACTGCGCGCAAGCGGAAAGTGCGCATGCACGACCTCGCCGCCGGGATCATCGCCGGGCTGAACAGTGGCGCCGGAGCAGCGGTTATCCAGCAGTCCGGGCCGGTCGCCGAGCAGTCCGGGCCTGCCACAGAGCCGCCCGGGCTCGGCACATAGCACCTCGCCAGGAGGCGGCGCGCCTCGCCAGCGAGCGCCGCGCCTCGCCAGCGAGCACCCTCACAACCCGACTCAACGCCGGTCGCGCAGCTCCCGCCGCTTGATCTTGCCGGTCTGGGTCTTGGGCAGGTCGTCGATGAGGCGGATGCGCCGCGGATACTTGTACGCCGCCAGCCGATCCTTGGCGAACGCCTGCAGCTCATCGGCCGTCGCCGAGGCGCCTGCTCGCAGCGAGATGTAGGCCGCCACCGTCTCCCCCCGGTACTCGTCCGGCTCGCCGACGACGGCGACCTCGTGCACATCGGGATGCTGATAGAGCACGTCCTCGACCTCGCGGGGCCACACCTTGAACCCGGACGCGTTGATCTGGTCCTTGAGCCGATCGACGAGGTACACCCAGCCCTGCGCATCGATGATCGCGACATCACCGCTGCTGAGCCAGCCGTCGTCCGACAGCACCTGCGCGGTCTCCTCCGGCTTGCCCAGGTATTCGGGCATGATCTGGGGCCCGCGCATCTGCAGCTCGCCCTCCTGCCCGGCCGACGCCTCGGTCCCGTCGGGCGTGATCACACGGGCGTCCAGGCCCGGCGTGGGCACCCCGATCGACAGGGTGCCACTGGCCTCGTCGACGGGCGCGCGCAGACCCGGTGGGACCGCGATCACCGCCGAGGCGGTCTCCGTCATCCCGTAGATGTTGTGGATATAGTGACCGAACCGCTGCTCGAACCGCTCCACGGTGGACGGCGGGATGGGCGCCCCGCCGGAGTACAGCCAGCGCACCGTGCGCAGGTCCTTCGCATCGCCCCGGTCGAGGGCGAGCAGGGCGTTGAATACGGTGATCGCACCGACGGTCACCGTCACCCGGTGCCGGTTGAAGCTGTCGAGGAGCACCTCCGGCTGCACCCGGTTGATGAACACCAGCGCCGCCGGGGACATCAGGGTGGCAGCCGCCGAGGCGACCGCACCGGTGATGTGGAACAGCGGCGCCACCGCCAGCACCACGTCCTCCTCGCCGATCCCCTGCCAGCGGTTGAAGTTCACGGCCACGGACAGCACGTTGCGGTGGGTGTTGATCGCGCCCTTCGGGGTGCCGGTGGTGCCCGAGGTGTACGTCAGCAGGGCACCGTCCTCCGGGCCGACCTCGACGGGTGCGGGAGTCCGCCCCTCGTTGTCCTCGATCACGGTCAGGAGGTCGGCGACGTCCGCCGCACCGGAGGCGCCCGCCGGCTCACCGCTCCTCGCGTGGTCAGAGCCGTCCGCCGGCTCACCGCCCTCGCCCACCGGCACCCGGTCCACCCCGGCGAAGATCCGCTCGTCGTCCTCGGTCTGGAAGTCGAGATCGCTGGTCGTGAGGATCCAGCTCACCGAGCTGCCCTGCAGAGTTCGGGACGCCTCGGCCAGTTCCCGGTCCAGGCAGATGAATCCGACGGCGCCGGAGTCGTCGATCAGCCGGCGGAGCTCGTCATTCCGGTACATCGGGTTGAGGATGAGCACCGTCCCGCCGATCTTCCACAGCGCGAGCATGGCCAGCGCGAACTGCGGGATGTTCTGCAGGTACACGCCGACCACGTCGCTCTTCCCCACCCCGCGTGCCTGCAGGCCGCAGGCGAGCGCATCGGAAGCAGCATCGACCGCGGCCGCCGACAGCGTGGTGTCGAAGTAGCGGATGCACGGCGCGTCCGGACCGGCCGTCACCCGAGCCCGCCACGCCTCGACCAGGCTGCCGGGCACCTCGGGCGGGTGATTGGTGATGCCGGCCGGGTACAGCTGCGCCCACACCCTGTCCGGAACGGCCTGCCGGGAGGCTGAACCGGGGTGGGCGGTCCCGGACGGGTAAGTGGTCGGTATCTTCTCTGACGCTGTCATCTCCGCTCCTTCGCGGTCGAGTGGACGACGATGTCTGTCGGGGTCCGCAGCTGTCCAGCGTACGCAGTCACGCGGACCACGGAGCCGGCGCACGGCTGTGGGACCAGGCTATCGCTCGGTCCGGGCTCACCCCTTCTCGAGCGCGGCAAGCACGGCGAGTGCCCGGTCCGGGCTCACCCCTCGTCGAGCGCGGCGAGTGCTCGGTGCAGCAGCTCGGGGACGCCGGTTTCGAGCTTCGGCGCGAAGGTGTCGCCGGGCCGTTCGCCGGCGAGATACCGGGTGTACATGGCCTCGCAGAAGATGGCCGCCTTCCACAGTGCCAGCGCCTTGTACCAGGGCAGGTCGCCGAGGTCGAGGGTCGAGGTCGCGCCGTAGCGCTCCGCGAGCTCGTCGGCCGTCGGGTACCCCTCCAGCCGGGTGACCGGCGACAGATCCATGACGGAGTCGGGGGCGCCTCGGTCCGAGTAGGTCGCGACCAGGTATCCCAGGTCCGCCAGCGGGTCGCCCAGGGTGGCCATCTCCCAGTCGAGGATCGCGCTGACCTCGGGGGTCCCGCTCGCGGCGATCATGAGGTTGCCGAGGCGGTAGTCGCCGTGGACCACCGAGTGCCGCTGGGTGGTGGGCACCCGGGCGCCGAGGCGTTCGGCGAGCTCGCCGACCTCGGGGATCTCCCGCCGGCTGTTGACGCCCCACAGCGAGCTGAAGGTCCGGACCTGCCGCTCCAGGTAGCCGGAGGGCCTGCCGAGTTCGGACAGCGGGCCGGAGGAGACGTCGATGCTGTGCAGGGACAGCAGCGCGTCGACCATGTTCTCACCGAGCTGCCGGCGCGAAGCCGGGTTGGCCAGGCGGGCCGGCTCCTCATCCGTGATGACATCGCCGGTCAGGAAGTTCATCACATAGAAGGGCACGCCCAGCAGCGACTCGTCCTCGCAGATCGCGAGCACCTCGGGCACGGGAACGTCGTGGGCGGCGACGGCCTGCTGCACCCGCGCCTCGCGCACCATGTTGTGGGCGGAGCGCGGCAGCGGCGGGCGCGGTCCCCGGCGGAGCACCACATCCGCCCCCTCCCGCCTGATGCGGTAGGTGATGTTCGACTGCCCGTCGCCGATCCGCTGCGCCTCGATCCGGCCCGTGCCGATCCCGTGCTCATCGAGGAAGCCGGTGACGACGTCGAGGACGAGCAGCGGCGGCATCGCACCGTCCGGAACGTCCGCGGCACTGGCAACGATCTCAGGTGCTGCCTGAGGGGTCACGCTCATACTCATCTCCATCGACATGCTGCTTCTCCACCGAATTGCTGTTCAAGCCTGCCGAGCATTCACTCGGCAGATCCAGTGTGAGCCACCAGCCCGCCGTCCGACCACCCACGACCATGATCCGGACGAAAAGGCGCTCCGCCCACGAGTCCTCACAACCCGGCGAGAGCGCGCCGGTCTCTCAGCCAGACCGACATAGTTGACGCTTCAACTATTAGGGTTTACGGTTGTGACGTCTCGATTTCCACACACTGTCAACGACTCGCTATCGCTCACCGCCGCACGGCGGGAAGGAATCAACTATGAACAGCTCTTCACTCAACACCGCAGCCCGCGCGATCCTCCGGATGGCGCTCGGCTTCCTCTTCGTAGCCCACGGCTGGCAGAAGTTCACCGAATGGACCATCGCGGGGACCCAGGCGTCCTTCGTCGAGATGGGGATCCCGCTGGCCGGTGCTGCCGCTCCGGCGGTCGCGGTCCTGGAACTCGTCGGCGGCATTGCCCTGATCCTGGGAATCCTCACGCGGCCGGTCGCCCTGCTGCTGGCGCTGACCATGTTCGGCGCTCTGCTCCTCGTGCACCTGCCTGCGGGAGTGTTCGTCGCCAACAACGGCATCGAGCTCGTGCTGATTCTGGGCGCCGCGGCACTGGCGCTGGCGCTCGTCGGCCCGGGCCGGGTGTCGGTCGACCAGGTGCTGTTCGGCAATCGCGAGTCGAAGGCCCGGCTCCTGGCCTGACGCGTTCTCACGCTCCGCCGGAGCCCTGCGATTCCGGCGGAGCGGGGCGGCATTGATCGTCCTCGGCTGCGCATGCGGCCGAGGACGATCACATTCACCGCGAAGACGGCTTCGCGCCGCCGGCGAACTCGCGCAGTCCACGGTGACGACGCCCGCATCCGGGCGATCGGCTCACCCCTGGATGCGGGACTGCTTCTCGCCCCACTCCCGCTCGCGCAGCTCGAACTTCTGGATCTTGCCGGTCGAGGTCTTGGGCAGTTCGACGACGAACTCGATGTCGCGCGGCGTCTTGTAGCCCGCCAGCTGCGACCGGACGTGCTCGACGAGCTCGTCCTTCGTCAGCTCCTGCCCCTCGCGCAGCACGGTGTAGGCCTTGGGCCGCTCGCCCCACTTCTCGTCCGGCACGCCGATGACGGCGACCTCGAGCACCGCCGGGTGGGAGATGATCGCCTGCTCCACCTCGACGGTGGAGATGTTCTCGCCGCCGGAGACGATGATGTCCTTGGCCCGGTCGCGCAGCTCGATGTAGCCGTCCGGGTGCATCACCCCGAGGTCGCCGGTGTGGAACCAGCCGCCCCGGAACGCCTTCTCGGTCGCCGCTTCGTCACGGAAGTAGCCCTTCATCACGTTGTTTCCGCGCATGACGACCTCGCCCATCGTCTTCCCGTCGGCGGGCACGTCGACCAGCTCGTCCTCGGAGTCGACCTTGACCACCCGCACGGGATCGGCCGTGAGCATGCCGACGCCCTGCCGCGCGAGCAGGCGAGCGCGGGACTTCTCCTCGTAGCCGTCCCACTCCTGCTGCCACTCGCAGACGGTATAGGGCCCATAGCTCTCCGTGAGTCCGTAGACATGGACGATCCGGAAGCCCATCTCCTCCAGCTGCCAGATGATCGTCGGACTCGGCGGGGCGCCGGCGACTGTGGCGGTGACCACGGGATCGAGCTTGTGCGCCTCCGGGGCGTTGACCAGGGTGGTCATCACGGTCGGAGCGCCGTTCAGGTGGGTCACCCCGTGACGGTCGAAAAGGTCCCAGATGACATCCGCCCGGACCTCGCGCAGGCACACCTGGGTGCCGCTGGCCGCCGCGAGCGCCCATCCGGTGCACCAGCCGTTGCAGTGGAACATCGGCAGAGTCCACAGGTACACGCTGTCGTGACCGAAGCCGGAGTGGAAGATCTCGCTGAGCGCGTTGAGATAGGCGCCGCGATGCGTGTACATCACGCCCTTCGGCTGGCCCGTGGTGCCCGAGGTGTAGTTGATGGTGATCGTCGCGTTCTCGTCCTCGACCGCCCACACGAGCTCGTCCGCATCCGCCGAGGCGCCCGCGAGGAAATCGTCGAAAGTCACCACGGCGGGACCGGCACCGGGGGAGGACGGGGCGGGCGCCTCGGCAGCGCCAGCGGAGGGCGCCTCGGCTCCGGGTGCCGCGACCGGTTCCGGTGCTCCGGGAGCTGAGGTGTCCGGGCCCGCGATGACGGGATCGGCGACCGGGACGATGCTCTCGACAGTCTCGAGCGCCTCGGCGACGGGCGCCACCGATGGCCACAGGGCGGAGTCCACGACCAGGAGCTTCGCCTGGCTGTGGTCGCAGATGTGGCGCACCTCCTCAGGCGCCAGCCGGGTGTTGATCGACACGAGCACTGCGCCGGCCAGCGGAACCGCGAACTGGGCGATGAGCATCTCGGGCAGGTTGGGCATGAGGTAGGCGACCCGGTCTCCCGCCTGGATTCCCGCGGCGCGCAGGGCGTGCGCCCGCTGCTCGACCGCCTCCGCGAACTCGCGGTACGTCATCGCCTGGTCGCCGTAGACGACCGCGCGCGTGTCCGGGAAGACGTCCGCGGAGCGGCGCAGGAAGGACAGCGGAGTGAGTTCGGTGTTCCACGTTTCCATGGGCGGGGCCTTTCGACGCTGAGGACCTGTCGGGGTCAGTCTACGGCGCGGGGGCGGGGGTCAGGAGTTCGCGAGCCCGAGGACGGCATTCGCGTAGACGCCGGCCGTGGCGAGCACCGACTCCCATGGGGCCGACTCCTCCTCGCAGTGCGAGAGCCCGTTCGTCGTCTGCGTGAACAGCATTGCCGCTGGACCCATCGACGACAGATGGAGGCTGTCGTGGCCGATGACCCCGCGCAGCTCCTCCCACTTGACGGCACGCTCGTCGGCCACCCGGCGCAGGAGGCCGCGGATCTCGCCGGCGAACTCCGGCCCCGTCATCTCCCAGTACGGCTCGACCTGCACCTCCACGCCCTCCTCGCGGCCGATCTGCCCGAATCGGTCCGTCACCTCGGTCAGCCGCCGGGCGATCGTGTCGTCATCTGAGCTGCGGATGTCGAGGTTGAACTCGACTCGGTGCGGGATGACGTTGTTGGAGCCCGGCTCCACCTTCATCGTCCCGACCGTGGTCGTGAAGTCATCCGCGTCCAGCGACAGGTCGCGAGCCGTCGCGACCATCCGGCCGGCGGCGACGATCGCCTCGGCCCGCTGGCGCGGCCCCGACCCTCCCGCGTGGCCGCCCCGGCCGGTCACGGTGATCGTGCACCAGCGGACCGGCTCGATCAGGGAGACGATCCCGATGTCCGCCCCAGCCTCTTCCAGGTGCTTGCCCTGCTCGATGTGAGCTTCCAGCGACGCGTGAAAGGCGGTCAGCCGATTGGACTGCTCGCCCAGGTAGCCGATGCGCGACAGCTCGTCGCCCAGGCGCAGGCCCTCGGCGTCGACGCGGGACTGAGCGTATTCGGCGCTCCACTTGCCCGTGACCACCCCGGAGCCGAGCATCGCGGGTGGGAAGCGGGCGCCCTCCTCGCCGGTCCAGTTCACGACTTCGATCGGCCGGGTGGTCTCGATGCCGGAGTCATTGAGCAGCGCCACTGTCTCCAGGGCCACCGCGACTCCGAGGATGCCGTCGAAGCGACCGCCGGGCACCACGGTGTCGAGATGGGACCCGATGACGACCGGCTCGGCGGAGTCGTCAGTGCCGGCACGGCGGGCGTAGATGTTGCCGATGTCGTCCACTCTCACCTGAAGGCCGAGGCCCTGGGTGATCCGCACGAAGCAATCCCGTACGGACTTGTCAGCGTCCGAGGCGGCGGGCCGGGACACGCCGCCACCAGGCGTGCCGCCCACGTCCGCATCGGACAGCACCGTGAGGGTGTTCTGCAGGCGTTCGTGATTCGGCTCCAGCATGCTCATCAGTCCCGCAGCGCCATCGCGATGCAGCGGATGGGTGAGGCGGAGGCCCCGCGCAGCTTCAGGTGCAGGCCAATGAACGCGAACTCGTAGACCTGCTCCGCCGACAGCTCCTCGCAGTTGACCACCTCGATGATCGGGATGCCTCGCTCATTGAACAGGTACAGGTGGACCGGGCACCACGTCTGGTCGCTCTCGGAGGGCAGCTGCTCCAGCGCGACGTTGTCGGCGCCGACGATCATCGCGCCCCGCTCGGCCAGCCACGTGGCGCCCTCCAGGTTGAGGCCCGGCTCATCGGTGAGGAACGCCTCGACGTCCGGCCACTCGCGGTAGCGGCCGGTGCGGACGACGACAACGTCGCCCTCCTGCACGGTCACGCCTTGACGTTCGGCGGCTGCCTCCAGGTCCTCCGGCCCAACGCCGTAGGAGGGAGGGAGCTGGTCCACTCCCTTGAGGGCCGCGATGTCGAACATGATGCCGCGGGCGATGACCGGCGGGATCGTGTCGACGCCGCACTTGTCCCAGGTGCGGTTACCGACATGCTCGTCGGCGTGGTAGCCGTTGAAGATCTCGCCGTGGCAGCCGAAGTGATTGAGCGCATCGATATGGGTGCCGCTGTGGGTGTACAGCGAGATCGCATCGCCGGTATAGCTGGTCAGCCGGTTCGCCTCGTCGTCGAGGCCTGCCGGGTTGGACACCACGTCGCCTGCGGGATCGTGGGTCTTGTAGATCTGGTACGACGGATCGCCCAGCGCGCTCCAGGTCGGCATGCCCACGAAATACTCTGTCGACAGGTCGAAGGTGCGCGACCCGTCGACGCGGGACATGATGGCCGCCCGCGACTCCGGCGTGATGAGGTTCAGGGCCCCCATCTCGTCATCGGGGCCCCAGGGGCTCTTCGCGACGGTGAATTGGTGAGACATGGCTTCCCTCCGTCTGATGCTGCGGGCCGTCTGAAGTTGTCGTCCGGAAGATCGTGCTGCTTCCGAATGTACCGCCTGAACCGTCCTGCCGGGGAGACTCGGATCCGCGTTCTGCGGGGAGGGGCTTTGCGATTCTCGGTCATGCTGCCATAGGATTCTCCGGTCCCGCGTGGCCGCTGCTGACAACCGTGGCGCTCGCTCACACCGGGACTCACCGTCCTTCACTCCTCCGAGAGGACCTCCGTGTCATCCCCTGCTGACCTCGACAACAGCTCTCACTCGTCCTCGCTGACCGGAACCTATCGACTGATCGCCGTGCTGGTGGCGGCCGCCTTCGTCGTCATCCTCAATGAGACCATCATGTCGGTCGCCCTGCCCGAGCTCATGGTCGCCTTCGACATCAGCGCGGTCACCGCGCAATGGTTGACGACCGCGTTCATGCTGACCATGGCGGTGGTCATCCCGATCACGGGCTGGCTGCTGGCCACCGTGGAGCTGCGCACGGTGTTCATCATCGCCATGTCGACCTTCACGGTCGGAACGGCGACGGCGTCGCTGGCACCGGCATTCTCCCTGCTGATCGCCGGCCGGGTCGTCCAGGCGATCGGCACCGCGATGATGATGCCGCTGCTGATCACCACGGTGCTCAATGTGGTTCCGGTCGATCGGCGGGGTCGCACCATGGGAGTGATCTCGATCGTGATCGCCGTGGCCCCGGCGGTCGGACCCACCGTGGGCGGCGTCGTGCTCGACGCCCTGACGTGGCGGTGGATGTTCTGGCTGGTGCTGCCCATCGCGGTGCTCGCCCTGGTGGTCGGGGCAACGATGATCCGCAGCTCGACCGAGCCGCGCCGGATTCCGCTGGACGTGCTCTCCGTCGTCCTCTCCGCGGTCGGCTTCTCCGGAACCATCTACGGACTGTCGTCCATCGGGGAGGCGGCCTCCGGCACGGCACTGGTTGCGCCCTGGATCCCGATCACCATCGGCGCCGCCGCGCTGCTGGTCTTCACCCTCCGGCAGCTGCGGCTGGGGGACCTCGCGCTGCTGGACGTCCGCGTGTTCGCCGTGCCGACCTTCACCGTCGCCCTCGTGCTGATGCTGATATCGATGATGGCCCTGTTCGGCACGCTCATCCTGCTGCCGATCTACATGCAACAGGTGCTGGGCCATTCCACGCTGGAGACCGGTCTCGCCCTGCTTCCCGGGGGACTTGTGATGGGAATCCTCGGCTGGTTCGTGGGGCGGAGGTTCGACCGGGTGGGCGCGCGCCCGCTGGTGATTCCCGGCGCCATCATCGCCTCGGCGGGGCTGTGGGGCATGACCACCTTCGACGCCCAGACAGGGCTGGTGACGCTCATGGCCTGGCACATCGCGCTGAGCATCGGCCTGTCGATGCTGTTCGCACCCCTCATGACGTCAGCGCTGGGTTCGCTTCCGCCGCGACTGTACTCGCACGGTTCGGCCATGCTGTCCACCCTGCAGCAGGTCGCGGCCGCGGCCGGCACCGCGCTGTTCATCACGGTGATGGCGGTGTCCATCCAGGCGAGCATGGACGCTGGTGCAGGCGGGAGGGCGAGCGCGGTCACCGGTCAGATGAATGGCGTGCACAATGCGCTGCTGTGCGGAGCGGTGATCTCGCTGATCACCGTGGTCGGAGCGTTCTTCGTCCGCGGCACGAGGCAGACCGAGTCGCCGGTTACGGCTGCAGTCGAGTAGGCGGCTGCTCAGGGGGTCGGGCTCAACTCATATTCTTCACTGCCGGCGATGCAGCACGCCCGTGCTTTCGCTGTGCCCGAAGCTTCCGGAACACCCACGAGATGACTGGAGCGGCCAGAGCGAGCAGTGCCAGGATCATGAGCACGGCGGACAACGGGCGCTCGAACACAATGAACAGATTTCCCTGGCCGAGTGCAGACGTCTGGACCAGACTGCGCTCGAGAAGCGGGCCCAGCACCAACCCCAGCACGAACGGAGCCGCCGGGAAGTCGAACCGTTTCATGAAGTACCCGAGCAGACCGGACACCAGCACCACCCAGATGGTGAAGGTATTGTTCGACAGCGCGAAGGCACCCACCAAGCTCAGGAACAGCACGAGCGGGTAGAGATAGCTGTACGGCAGACGCAGAATCTGGGCGAAAACCGGCGCCAGGGGCAGGTTCAGTATCAGAAGCAGCAGGTTGCCGAAGAAGAAGGACACCAGCAGTCCCCAGACGAGGTCGGGTTGCTGCTCGAACAGCAGTGGGCCCGGTTGCAGGCCGAAGAGGATGAACGCACCGAGCAGCACTGCAGTGGTGCCGCTCCCGGGGATTCCGAGGGCAAGGGTGGGTACAAAGCTGGCGTTCGCCGCCGCATTGTTGGCCGCCTCGGGAGCCGCAACCCCCTCGACAGCACCCGTGCCGATCTCTGCCTTGTTCTTGCTGACCTGCTTCTCCAGGCCGTAGGACATGAAGCTTGCAAGCGTCGCTCCGGCACCGGGCAGCACCCCAATGCCGAACCCGAGTCCCGTGCCGCGAAGCGCCGGGGCCACTGAACGTCGAAGTTCGGTCCTGGTGACCAGCAGATCCTTGAAACCTGCCCGGATCGGGGCCTCGCCGCCTCGGTGGATCTGGTGCAGGACCTCACCGATGGCGAACAGCCCGATCATGATCGCGATGAAATCCAGACCACTCAGAAGGTTCACGCTTCCGAAGGTGAAGCGGGCGGTCGTAAACCCTGCCGCGACGCCGACCATCGAGACCAGGAGACCGACGGCGGCCATGGTGATGCCTCGGAGGACGTTCTCGCCGGCGAAGGAGACGATCGTTGCCAAGCCGAAGAGTATGATCGCCAAGTTCTCCGGCGGGCCGAAGTTCAGCGCGAGATCTGCGATCGGCTGAGCAAGCGCCATCAATCCGATCAAGGACAGGATCGCCGCCAAGAAGGACGACAGGGCGGCGATCGCCAGAGCCGCTCCTGCCCTGCCCTTCCTCGCCATCTGATAACCGTCGAGGGTCAGGACGACACTGGAGGAGTCACCAGGTGTTGAGATGAGGATAGAGCTGGTCGAGGCGCCGTACTGGCTTCCGTAGTAGATGCCGGCCAGCATGATGAGTGCAGACACCGGCTCCAGGGTCAGCGTCACGGGCAGGAGAATCGCCACACCGGTGGCAGAACCCAGCCCCGGGAGCATCCCGATCACCGTTCCCAGCACGACTCCGATGAAGCACCACAGCAGGTTCTCCGGCGTCACCGCCGTCTCGAAGCCGAGGATCAGGTTGTCAATCACAAGGTACTCCTCAGCTAGACGAGCCCCAGCATCCCGGTGGGGACCGGAACTCTGAGACCCAGTACGAAGATCACGTAGATGACGGCGAAGGCAGCAGCCGCGACAACAAGCGCGACGACGATCGATTTCCGCTCAACGAAGATCAGGATCGACATCACCATCAAGGTCAGCGCCAGCAGCAGACCGATCACGGGGATCAGCACTACTGCTGCGAACAGAATCCCGAAGATGAGGAGGATGGCCCTTCGACGCTCGCCGGATGTGCGTCCGAAGGTGTCGAGCTCCGGATTGTGCTCGCCGGCCTCGGCAACGGCTTCGCGCGCCTCTTCCTCGACCTCCTCCACGACCTGCATGAAGGAGCCCTCATAGGTGGTCGTCTCGAAGAAGAACATCCGGACGAGCTCCGCCAGGGAGGCAAGGACCACGAACCCACCTGTCACCAGCGGGAGGAACCCGGGGCCCACCTGCCCGCCCTCGGCGGTCACGCCATAGCGCAGACCCATGACTGCGGCAAAGAGCCCGACCAGGCCCAGGACGCTGGTGCCGACCACATCAGCAACGGCGGGGCGGGACTTCGAGGTGGCGTTCGAGGCCTCCGAACCGTTCTCGGCACGTGTCTCGTCGTACATACTCTGACCTCTGTCGATCGGTTGGCGGGAAGCCTGGGCCTGCCCAGGGGGTTGCGGGAGGCGGCGCTGCTGCCAGCGCCGCCTCCTGGAGATCACTCGGTGAGGAGGGGCTCCACCAGCTTCTGGTTCTCGGCCAGGTAGCTCACGAAGTCGTCGCCGAACGCCGTGTTGGCCTGCAGCATGTTGTCCTCGATATAGGTCTGGTACGCCTCCGTCTCCGCGTACTGCTGTCCCATCTCGATCCAGTAATCTCGTGCTTCCTCGCTGATTCCGCCCGGCGCGATGAACCCGCGGAACTGCGCCAGCGCGACGTCCAAGCCCTGCTCCTTGGCAGTGGGGATGTCGGCGAGCATCTCGTACTCGTAGCGCTCCTCGGAAGCGGCACAGAGTGCCTTGAGATCGCCGGATTCCAGCTGCCCGGCAACCTCACCCGGATTCAGCGAGATCGCATCCACCTCCCCACCGAGCAGCGCCGTGATGAGCTCGGCGCCGGACTCGAACGGCACGCGATCCAGGGTGGATCCTGTCGCTTCCTCCATGAGGGAGAATGTCATGTCGTCCAGGCCTCCCACTCCTGCGATCGCGACCTTTGCACCTCCCTCGGAACCTTGGTCGGTGAGATCGGTGCAGGTCTCGAGCTCCGAGTCGGCCTGAGCGACGATCAGCGTGTAGTCCTCGCCGAGCTTCATGATCGGAGTGAAATCCTCATACGTGTACTCGACGTCCTGCGTGAGGGGCAGCGTGACGAGGGAGGTCTCCGTGGCGAGCAGGTAGTTCGGGTCGCCCTGCCTGCCCATGAAGTTCGAGTACCCGACCGCGCCGGAGCCGCCCTCGATGTTCTCGACTGAAATCGTCCTGCCGGTCACCTCTTCGAGACCGGCGGCCGTGGACCGCCCTGCAATGTCGCTGCCGCCTCCGGCGGCGAAGGGAACGATCATCGTGACGTTGCCCTGGGGGTTGAACTCGCCACCCCCGCCGGACTCCCCGCCGCCATTTCCACAGCCGGAGAGCGCGACACCTGCGGCTATCAGAGTCGCAGCGGCGGTCAGGACCCTCGCCTTCTTCTGGATTTCCATGGTGTATCTCCTTTGATACCGGTGAACTGAGCAGCAGTGCCGCTCATCAATCAGTTGGGTCTGCGGCCTTGTTGCGAATGTGCTCCAGCCATTGTCGGGACTCCGGACTTGCGCCATCGAGCTGGTCGACGGCTGCGA
This sequence comes from Brevibacterium daeguense, assembly GCF_021729135.1. GTDB lineage: Bacteria > Actinomycetota > Actinomycetes > Actinomycetales > Brevibacteriaceae > Brevibacterium > Brevibacterium daeguense. Next base: position 8,284 of record NZ_JAJTWW010000013.1, on the reverse strand, counting down.
CGAGGAAGGTGTAATGCCCGTGTCCTTCGACGGCGGCCATCGCCTCCTCGTAGTCCCCTCTCGACACGACGTCGAACAACTCCTGGTGCCGAGCGAGGTTGCCGTGCAGATCCTCCAGCTCGCGGCGGGCCTTGTTGTTCATGGCCATGCACAGCTGCAGCTGCATGGCCATCGCACGATAGGTGTTCTCCAGCCGCTGGTGACCCGCGAGACCCGCAATGGCGATGTGGAACTCGAAGCCCGCTCGCGCCATTCCCGCCTCGTCCCCTGTGGAGGCGATCCCCTCCATCACGCCGAGAGCGGCTTCACAGCGTGCAAGTCGTTCCGGGTCAGGAGAAGGGAGGGCGAGACGGAGCGCCATCTGCTCGAGCTCGTGGCGGAGAGTCACGATCTCATACACATCGTGCTGAGTCATCGGAGCGACGATTGATCCTCGCCGCGGGATATGCCTGACAAGACCTGCCAGCTCGAGCTCTTTGAGCGCCTCCCTGATCGGAGGACGGGAGACCCCGAGCTCCTCGCACAGCCGGTCCTCGATCAATCGCTGGCCAGGAAAGAAATCCCCCGCGAGAATCGCGCTCTCGATCCGCTGCTTCGCCAACTGAGCGAGGCTGGGGCCGGCGACGATCTTCTCCGAGTCCTTTCGCAGTTGCTGCGCCACGCGGCCCCTCCTTCCCCTTGCGCCAGACCCTCTGGTCGGCTTCAGCCCGCTTCGTATACAGTATCCAGAATGTAGCGCACCTCACATCGAGCCGCAACAGTGCAGTCAATGCCGACGCACGACACAGAAGGAGACGAAATGAACGCGACACCCGGCCCCCTCGACGGGGTCACCGTTCTCGAAGTCGGAGTGTTCATGGCAGGCCCGTTCGCGACGATGCAGCTCGCGGACCTGGGCGCTCGGGTCATCAAGATCGAGAATCCCGACGGCGGCGAGCAGACGCGGTCCACCGGCCCCTTCATCAACGGGGAGAGCTCGCCCTTCGCTCGGCTCAACCGCAACAAGGAATCGGTGACGCTCGACCTCAAGTCGGAAGCCGGCAAGGAAGCCTTCACCCGACTGGCATCGACCGCGGATGTGCTTGTTGAGAACCTGCGCCCGGGCACCCTCAAGCGACTCGGCTTCGGGTACGACGACGTGAAAACCGACAACCCGGGTCTGATCTACGCATCCGCCTCGGGCTGGGGACAGGACGGCCCGCTCGCCAAGCTTCCCGGACTCGACATCATGGCCCAAGCTCGGAGCGGCCTGATGAGCATCACCGGCTACCCGGACATGCCACCGGCAAAGGTCGGGGTCCCGATCTGCGATCTCACCACCGCCCTCTATGTGGCCTTGGCGGTCACGGCGGCGCTCAACGAACGACACACTTCGGGGAAGGGCCAATTCATCGACGTGTCCCTTCTCGAAAGCGGCGTGTCATATGCAGTGTGGGAGGCAGGAGCCTATTTCGCCGACGGCTCGGTCGGCGGCCCGAACGGTTCTGCCCATCAGAACCAGGCTCCCTATCAAGCGGTCGTCAGCAAGGACGGCTACGTCACCATCGGCGCGAACACCCCGCGGAACTGGGAGTCCTTCTGCCGGGCCCTCGACCTGGAAGTGCTCCTCGAGGATCCTCTGTACTCCACCTCGTACGACCGGATGAAGAATCGGGAGCCGTTGATCGCTCGGATCGAACAGCGCACGGGCGAGCTGACCACGGATGAGATCGTGAGCATCCTGAATGAGGCGGGCGTTCCCTGTGCGCCCATTCTCGACTACGGCGAGGTCTTCACCGACGAGCACCTCAGCGAGCGACAGTTCTTCTGGGACAGCGAGCACCCGGTCATGGGCACGGTGGAGCAGATCGGCTCGCCCATGCGGTTCTCCCGAACTCCTGCGGTCCAGCGCGCAGCAGGTCCGCTCCTCGGCGGAAGCAACGAAGAGGTGTTCTCGAGCCTTGGGTACACAGGAGAGGCTCTCGATCGATTGACGGGCACGACCGCAGCGGAGGGACAGCAATGAGTGACGAGATTCTGATTGAGCAGGAAGGCCACACTCTGACGGTGACCTTCAACCGCCCTCAGCAGCGGAATGCCATGACCTGGGAGATGTACGAGGGGCTGGCGAACGCGTGCGAGCGCGCCAACGAGGATGATGGCATCCGCGTCATGGTGCTCCGCGGCGCGGGCGGCAAGGCGTTCGTGGCGGGAACCGACATCCGGCAGTTCTCAGAGTTCGACGGCGACCGCGGCGTCGAGTACGAACACAGCATCTCCGAGATCCTGGGCAAGGTTGCGGCGGTCGATGTCCCCGTGATCGCCGCCATTGAGGGCTTCTGTGTGGGCGGCGGGCTCGGCATCGCGACGATGGCGGATCTCCGGATCGCCAGCCCCGGCTCCAAGTTCGGTGTTCCGATCGCGAAGACCCTCGGCAACTGCCTTTCAGCTGACACCGTCGCCGCGCTCATCGACCTGATCGGACAGCCGCGAACCGTTGATCTGCTGCTGACTGCCCGCATGATGGATGCCGAGGAGGCGTCCCGTTCCGGATTCGTGAGTGTGGTCACCGACGACGTGACCGGAACCGTCACGCAGCTGGCCGAGCAGATCGGGCAGCAGGCGCCCTTGACCATGTGGGCCACGAAGGAGACAGTGCGCAGGCTGCGGGCGGCTGCTCGGCCTGCAGACGTCGACGACAGCGACATCGTGCGCAAGGTGTACGGCAGCCGGGACTTCTCGAACGCGGTGGCCGCCTTCGCGAACAAGACCAAGCCGGAGTGGACCGGGTCCTGACCGCCCGGCGCCTCAGCAGCAGATCGGACTGCCGCTGAGGCGCCTTCAATTGGTCGAGACCGCCCGCTTCAGCACGTACACATCGCGGGCCGGTTCTATTAACCGACGGCGACTGCGCCGCTGCGCACTCCCGCCTCGCCGGTGGCTGCCCGACTCCGGTGATCGCTGAGTCGTGCGTAGCGCACCCGATGGAAGTCGGCGTCTCCGTACTCCGCCTGGATGGCTGTCAGGCGCTTGAAGAAGTGACCGACGGCCAGCTCCTGGGTCATCCCCATCCCGCCGTGCAGCTGCACCGCGTTCTCGCCGATGAACTTCGCGGCCCTGCTCAGGGTGACCTTCGCCGCTGACACTGCGCGGGCTCGCTGATCGGGAGCGTCTCCGAGCCGAAGCGTGGCGAGGTAGGCGGCTGACACCGACCGCTCGAGCTCGATGTGCATATCCACCATTCGGTGCTGCAGCGCCTGGAAGGAGCCGATCGGCTGTCCGAACTGCCGTCGTTCCTTCGCATAGGCGACGGTGTCGGCGAAGACCTTCCGCATCAGACCGACTGCCTCGGCGCACACCGCGGCGGTTGCCTCGTCCATCGCGGGGTCGAGCAGCGACCCGGCGTGGTCGGCTTCGCCGAGGAGCGCCTCGGCGGGCAGGCGGACGTCCCGGAATTCGATGTCGGCAGCCCAGCGGTCGTCGATCGTGCGATAGCTGTGCACCTTGACGTCGGCCGGCAGGTCCGAGGCGTCGAAGTCGAGCAGGAAGAGGGACAGACCTGCGGGGTCTCTCCGCTCCCCGGACGTGCGGGCGACGACCAGCAGGCGGGTGGCCAGCGGAGCATCGCCAACCATGGTCTTCGTCCCCGTCAGCACCCACTCGTCACCTGCACGGGTCGCAGAAGTCGCCACCTCGTAGCCGGATGGGTAGGAATCGGGCTCGTCGATCGCCAGGGCCACTCGCTCGCGCCCGCTGGCGATTCCCTCCAGCACTGCTCGTGCCTTCGAGCCTCCCGCTCGCCGGAGCAGACCCGCCCCCAGCACAACAGTGCTGACGAATGGTTCGACGACGAGCGCGCGGCCGAGCTCCTCGGCGATCACCATCGTCTCCACAGCGCCGCCGCCGTCGCCGCCGACCTCCTCCGGCAGCGTGGCGGCGAGGATGCCGATCTCCTCGGCGAAGGCCTGCCAGATCTCCGGCTGCCATCCGATGGACGAGCGCGCCGCGCTGCGGCTGGGTTCGAGTTCATAGCGTTTGCGGAGAAAGCTCGACACGGTCGAGCGCAGTTCGCTCTGCTCCGCAGAGAGTGTGAAGTCCATCTACAGCCCCAATTCTGCCTTCGCCAGGATGTTCCGTTGAATCTCATTGCTGCCCGCGTAGATCGTGCCGGCGCGATCGTTGAAGTAGTGCAGCGGTGCGACGGCCTGCCAGGCTTCACCGCTGACGTAACCGTCCTGAGGCGGTGAGTGGTCGTGCACCGGCCCGCCGGGCATCGTCGCGTGCGGCTGGTAGGCAAGGCCCTGCGGTCCTGCGGCTTCCAGCGCGAGCACGGTGATGTCCTGGCTCAGCTCGGTGTTGATGATCTTGAGCAGAGAAGATGCCGTCCCCGGGTTCTTGCCCTCCGACAGCCGGGCGAGGTTGCGATACTCGAGCACCTCGAGCACATCGCACCGGATGCGAAGATCCGCCAGCTTCACCGCGAACAGGGGATCGTCGAGCAGCGGTCCGTTCGGTCCCGGGCGGTTCGCGGCCGCCTGCGCGATCTCATCGAGCTGCACCTGCAGCTTCGCCGAGGCGGGGCTGCCTCCCCGTTCGAACTCGAGCAGGTACTTCGCCACCGTCCAGCCATCGTCGATCTGGCCGATGACGTTCTTCTTGGGGATGCGGACCTGGTCGAAGAAGACCTGGTTCTGGATCTGCTCGCCGGAGGTCATGACGAGCGGCTGCACCTCGATGCCGGGAGACTTCATGTCGACGAGGACGAAGGTGATCCCCTGCTGCTTCTTCGGGCCCCTGGTCGTCCGCACGAGCGCGAACATCCAGTTGGCCTCACCGGCATGCGTGGTCCAGATCTTGCTGCCGGTGCACACCAGATCATCGCCGTCGTCAACGGCCTGCATGGCCAGCGATGCGAGGTCGGAGCCCGACTCCGGCTCGGAATAGCCCTGGCAGAAAAACACTTCACCGGTGAGGATCCGCGGCAGGAAGTACTCCTTCTGCTCCTCGGTCCCGAACTTGATGATCGCGTGGGCGACCATCTTGATTCCCATCGGCGACAGGGCGGGTGCCCCGGCGATGGTCGATTCCCGGCTGAAGATGTAGTGCTGGGAGGCCGTCCATCCGCATCCGCCGTGTTCGACCGGCCAGCCTGGAGCGGCCCAACCGCGCCGGCGGAGGATCTCCTGCCATTTCATGCTGGCCTCGTGGTCGTGGTAGACGCTCGTCGCCAAGCGGCCGGCACGCCGGAGCTCGGGGGTGAGGTTCTCCTCGAGGAAGGTCCTCACCTCGTCCCGGAACTCCTCGTCGGCCGGCGAGTACTGCAGATCCATGGCTTCTCTCTCTTTCTGCTGGGAGGCCGCTCGGGGTTCGCTGCCCGCGTCCTCCTCGTCCTGCAGGTTGTCGACCTGTGATCACCCGCGGTTCGCGGCGCCGTCGGGTGAGGAGCCGAAGACGGTCGCACTCACCAACGGGGCCATCGGTCCACCGATGAGCAGCGAGGCCGACGCCTCGGCAACCGGATTCGGCGAGCCCCCGCGGATCTGGCGCACCGCCTCGACGGCCAGGTTGATGCCGTGGACGAAGCCCTCGGCGATGTTGCCGCCTGCCGTGTTGATCGGCAGGCTCCCGCCCTCGACGATGAGGTTCTCGAAGTTGAGGACGTCAGTGGCATTCGGTCCGGCTCGGCACAGTCCGAAGTCGATCATCGATGCGACCGACGGTCCGGTGAAGTTCTCGTACACCTGAACCACATCGACGTCGGCCGGCGTCACGCCGGCGGACAGCCAGAGCCGTTCGACGAGAGCGGGATGGAAGCCTGCGCTGGAGTACGCAGCCTCGTTCTCGATCGACTCCGACCAGTCCGGGCCGCTGCCCTGAACCCCACCGAGGACGTAGGCCGGTGCTCCCCGGTACCGGTCGACGTGCTCGCTCGGCACCACGAGCAGCGCCGCAGCACCGTCGTTCTCGCGGGAGCAATCGAAGATCCGGAACGGCGAGGAAACCTCGCGGGAGCCCCTGTACTCCTCGGCACCGAGCGGCTTGCCGAAGGCCACCGCCTTGGGATTCCGCTGCGCGTGATGGTAGCTCGCGAGGGTGATCGCCTCCATCGCCTCGACCGGCACCTGATCGACCTCGAACATGCGCTGCGAGCGCAGCCCGCAGATCTGCGCCGGCGAGAAGACCGCGTTCGAGGTGAGCAGCGGGCCCATGTGATCCCGATAGTACGAGCCGCGCCCGTCATCCTGCTGAGTGATGCTCCGGAAGACCACAACGCAGTCGGCCTGTCCGCTCGCGACGGCGGCTGCCGCTGCATTGATGGCAGCTCCGACTCCTCCCCCGCCGCCGCCCCACACCATCGAGGACCAGCGGACCTCGTCGACGCCGAGGTGCGCGCCGAGCAGGAGCCCCTCGTTCGAGTCGTGGCCGTAGGAGGCGAACCCGTCCACCTGCCGCGGGTCGACCCCCGCGTCACGGCAGGCGTTGATGACGGCCTCCGCGGCCAGCTGCATGGATGAGCGCGGACTGTCGCCTCGTCTGTAGAGCTGGGTCTCCCCGACGCCGACCACGGCCGCGGCACCTCGGAAGCGTGCTTCACGCGCTGTCGTCATTCTGCACCACCTTCGACCCGCGACAATCCTGCCTGCTGAGTCTCCTGAATCTGCTCAGCCTGCTCTGTCCGCTCTGCCTTCGTCGGGTGTTCTGCCTTCGTGGACTGTCCTGTCAGCTGCCAGCGCAGCATCTGATGCCCGGGTGCCACTTCCTCATAGCGCGCGATGACCTGCTCGCCGATCACCGGGTCCCGGCTCTCGTCGTCGATCAGCAGGCCCAGCACCCGCACGTTGCCGGCGTGCGGCAGTTCGGCGAGCACGATCACGTTGGGGACGTTGCCCGCCACGCCGGGGTGGAACGGCTGAGTAGTCCTCGTCCAGCTGTAGATCCGCCCCTCGGCGGGCACCTGCTCGTAGTGGAGGTCGAAGCTCCGGCACGACGGGCACAGCCGACGCGGTCCCCAGATCCAGCGGCGACAGGACGCACACCGCTGGATCATGAGCTGCCCGCGGTTCATTCCGGCGAAGTGCTCGGCGGCGAGCGAGTCCGCCGCGGCGAATTCGACCGGCAGCGGCCTCTGCACCGGAAGGTTCCGCGCAGCGATGATGCGCAGGGAACCGTCCTCGTGACGTTTCCAGCGGGACCGCACGTCCCGCACTTCGCCGTCCTCGCCGGTATAGCGCAGCACGGTCTCCGGCAGACCGCTGTCGCCGATCCTGACGTCGACGACCTCGGTGGCCGTCACCGGAGCGGGCAGCCTCAGGGAGGTCACGATCTGCTTCCAGCGATCAGGTGCAAGATCGGACATCAGCGCCTGCTGATCGCTGGCGGCCACGGACCGCAGGTGCCGCTCGCCGCGCTCGCGGACCTCCGCGAGCAGTGCGCTCTCCTGGGTGTCGTGCATCGGGTCTCCTTCGCAGAGCCGTTGGGTCGGTCTGCCGTTCACTCGGTTCTGCCGTTGAGTCGGTCTGCCCGGTCGAGGCGGTGCGCCAGGATGCCGGACGCCCGCCGCTCTCTCAGTAGTCACCCGGCCGCAGCTGCACCCAGAGTCCTCTGCATTCGGTGAGCACGGTTCCTTCGAGCACCAATTCGGAACGCAGGAACACCTTCCTGCCCTTCACGGAATCGAGCCGGGCCCGGACTTCAATCTCGGTCTCCAGCGGGACTTTCGCCCGATAGTCCGTGTACAGGTACGCGGTGCGGGCGACAGGCCGCTGATGGGACCGAGCCAGCCGTCCCATGATTTCGTCGAAGACGAGCGGGATGACGCCGCCGTGGGCGGCTGCGTGACCGGCATGGAATCGACCGAAGGTCACCCGCCCGCGCGCGCTGTCCGCGGAGATCTCGTCCAGATGCAGGGCCGGAGCCAGCGCCTGTGCCCGACCGGCTTCCTCCCACAGGCGGCCGGCGAGCTGCTCGTCCTCCTCGACGCCATCGCCGAGCACCGACTGCACTTCTGCCAGCAGAGCGGTGACGCGTTGGGCCGCCTCCGGACTCGGTCGACTGCGGGTGACCGCTTCCTGTGCTCCGCGCATTGCACCGATCATCGTGCTGAAGGGGCCACCGTCTCCGCTGTGCGTCACGACGAAGGGGTCGCTCCACGTGGGAGTCACATCGAGGTCCTGGGTCACATCTGCTCCTTTGCAGAGTATTCGCGGCACGGCAGAACACCTGCCGAAAGGGCATCACACCCGGGCGACTGCTCCAGCTGTCAACATTCCGGCGAGGCGGTCGGTGATGATGGTTTCGGCGTCGG
>NZ_JAJTWW010000012.1 GCF_021729135.1 Brevibacterium daeguense | reverse complement strand
CCCGCGACACCCCAAAAACACCCAGCCCGCAGAACCAGCAGTCGGGCTCTATCCGGGGCGCCGAAACTCGTCAGCACAGAAATCGGTGTAGAACCTGTCAAGCTCAGCCGAGTTGAAGCCGGCTGGAACTGCGGCGGGGAGAGACGAAGACTCTCGGGCGACCAGGTGGATTTCAGTCGACCTGCTCGACCTGTCTATGGAACGTCTGGAATCGCCACCAGATGGGGGGAAGCAGCATTGCACAGGCAGGTCGAGTGGGGACGACGCGGTGGCCGTCACATGCTCACTACACTTGGACCAGGTACTGCGAACCCAGGGCAGAGGTTCTGCATCGCCGCTCGTACCAACGCGCAGAGCCGATGGCGCCCGAACCGAGGCAGTTGACAGATAACTGCGGTCGCGCCACAGCAACCGCACTCGGGATCAGGAGCGGTCTCGGCAGCACCGCAGACATTTCGCTGCCGATCACAGCAGAGGAGACAGAACATGCGCTCTGGGTTCGACCCGATCGATGAGTCCCGCAAGCAATGGCTCTCCCGCGGCTGGACCGAAGCTGCGGACGGCATGACCCTCGTGACCTCGATCATGCGGGCGCATCAGCTCCTGCTCGCTCGCGTCGACCGGACTCTGAAGCCGTTCGGCCTGACGTTCTCCCGGTACGAAGTACTGGCGTTGCTGTCGTTCACCAAGCGCGGCGCGCTTCCGATGAACAAGATCACCAAGCGGCTCCAGGTTCACGCCACTTCGACCACCAACTCGGTGGATCGACTGGAAGCCGCCAGCCTGGCAGCCCGTCGCCCCCATCCTGCCGATGGACGGACCACGCTGGTCGAGATCACCGATGAAGGCCGACTGCTCGTGGCACAGGCCACTGAAGCGCTCAACACCGCGGTGTTCGAACAGCCCGGAGTCGAACACACAACGGTCGAGCGACTTCTTGTGGATCTGTCGGCCCTGAGGGCAGGAATCGAAGAACTCGCCTGACGCGCTCTGCGAATGCTGTGGCCGCCTCGCACCGTCGGCACACCGCCCCCTCCCCGCAAAGCAATCTAATGGTTGGACGTCCTACTAACCGCGTCTAGACTGGCGATGATCGGCACCGCTCAAGACACGAAGGAGTTGCCATGGCACGCAGCACCGCAGCTGCACTGAGCTTCGGGCTCACAGAGGACCAGATCGAGCTCGCCGGCATGAGTCGAGATTTCGCCGAGGCGGAGCTTGCTCCCCATGCTCTTGAATGGGACGCCGCACACCATTTCCCGATCGATGTCATCAAGCGCTCGGGCGACCTCGGGATGGGCGGCATCTATATCCGCGAGGAGAAGGGCGGCTCGGGGCTCGGTCGCATGGACGCCGCGCTCATCTTCGAGGCGCTGTCGACCGCCGACCCGGCGGTGGCGAGCTATATATCGATCCACAACATGGTGGCGTGGATGCTCGACAAATACGCCTCGGCGGAGCAGCAGGAGAAGTGGCTGCGGCCACTGGCCTCGTTCGACCTGCTCGGCAGCTACTGCCTCACGGAGCCGAATGCAGGCTCCGATGCCGCCGCGCTGAAAACCGCTGCCCGCCGAGACGGGGACCACTATGTTCTCAACGGCGTCAAGCAGTTCATCTCCGGAGCCGGTGAGACCGACATCTACCTCGTGATGGCGCGCACCGGCCAGGAGGGCTCCCGTGGCATCTCGACCTTCGTCCTTGAGAAGGGAATGGAAGGACTCAGCTTCGGCGCGAACGAACAGAAGATGGGATGGCGGGCCCAGCCGACCCGGCAGGTGTTCATGGAGAACGTGCGGGTCCCGGCTGAGAACCTGATCGGCGAGGAAGGCCAGGGATTCAAGATCGCGATGTCCGGCTTGGATGGCGGCCGGCTGAACATCGGCGCCTGCTCGCTCGGCGGCGGCCAGGCCGCGCTTGAGAAGGCCGTCACCTACATGGGCGAGAGGCAGGCCTTCGGCACCGATCTCACCGGCTTCCAAGCGCTGCGGTTCACGCTCGCCGACATGCAGGCCAAGCTGGAATCGGCACGCTCGCTGCTGTGGAGGGCCGCCTCGGCGTATGACGCCGGAGACCCGAACACCTCACTGCTGTCGGCGATGGCGAAGCTCACGGCGACCGACACGGGCTTCGAAGTCGCCAACAGCGCACTCCAGCTGTTCGGCGGGTACGGCTATCTGACAGAGTATGGAATCGAGAAGCTGGTTCGTGACCTGCGCGTCCACCAGATCCTCGAAGGCACGAACGAGATCATGCGGGTGATCATCTCCCGCAAGAGCACAGGAGTGGGATAGATGACGACCTCCCCCAATGAAGAGGCGACAGTCGTAGTGCGCACGGTCGGTGCGCTCGGGCGTATCGAACTCAATAAACCCAAGGCCATCAACGCCTTGAGCACCGACATGGTCCAGACCATTGACCACGCGCTCAAGGAGTGGCGCCCCGACACCGAAGTGGCTGCTGTCCTGATCACGGGCCGGGGCGACCGCGGCTTGTGCGCAGGCGGCGACATCAAGGCGATCTACCGCGACCTCACCAGCGGCACCGGTGAGTCGATCGACTTCTGGGCCGACGAGTATGCGATGAACTACGACATCGCGGAATACCCCAAGCCCTATGTCGCTATCCTCGACGGCATCACCATGGGCGGCGGTGTGGGCGTGTCGGTGCACGGCTCGCACCGGATCGTCAACGAGTCATCGAGCATCGGAATGCCGGAAACGGGAATCGGTCTGTTCCCTGACGTGGGTGCGACCTATCTGCTGGCGAAGACGCCCGGGCAGATCGGAATGTACATGGGCCTGACCGGTCAGCCGATCGGGCCGGGAGCGGCGATCGCCTACGGACTGGCGGACACCTTCGTTCCGCGTGATCAGACCGATGACCTGATCGAGGGTCTGGAGGCCGAGGCGTTCGCGGTCGACAGCGTCATCGCTCGATTCGCAGCGGACACTCCTGACAACGAGTTGGCCTCCGACGAGGACTGGATCAACTCCTGCTTCGCCGGCGATTCGGTTTCGGAGATCATTGCGGCACTGCGGGCGCACGGTGGAGATAGGGCCGGCTTCACCGCCGACCTCATCGAGACGCGGTCCCCCCGCTCCCTCGCCGTGACCTTCGAGATGATCCGCTCCGCCGGGTCGATGTCGCTGAAGGAAGTGCTCGAGCGTGACTTCCGCGCTGCCTCGGAGATCGGGAAGCGACCGGACCTGCAGGAGGGAATCCGGGCGCAGGTGATCGACAAGGACCGCAATCCGCGGTGGAACCCTGCCACTCTGATCGAGATCACGACCGAAGAGATCTCGGCCATTCTCAACACCCAACAGGAGAGGAAAGTCTTCAATGACTGATTTCGAAACGATCCTCGTGGAGAAGGGTGAGGGCTACGGCATCATAACTCTGAACCGGCCGAAGGCGCTCAATGCTCTCAATCTGCAGGTGCTCAAGGACGTCACGACCGCCGCCGCCGAGCTCGACGCCGATGACTCGGTATCGGCGATCATCCTCACTGGCGCCGAACGTGCCTTCGCCGCGGGCGCCGACATCAAGGAGATGCAGTCCCTCGATTTCGCCACGGCGTACAAGGCCGACTGGTTCGCCGGGTGGAACCGCCTCGGGGAGGTGCGCAAGCCGATCATCGCCGCCGTCAATGGCTTCGCCCTCGGCGGCGGCTGCGAGCTGGCGATGATGTGCGACATCCTGCTGGCCTCGACCAAGGCGAAGTTCGGGCAGCCGGAGATCAACCTGGGAGTCCTGCCCGGGATGGGCGGCTCGCAGCGCCTGACCCGGGCGATCGGGAAGGCCAAGGCCATGGACCTGTGCCTGACCGGACGGATGATGGACGCCGAGGAAGCAGAGCGGTCCGGCCTGGTCGCGCGGATCGTCGAGCACGATGAGCTGCTCGACGATGCGAAGAAGGTCGCCGCGCTGATTGCGACCAAGTCGCAGGTCGCCTCCGCGATGGTGAAGGAGGCGGTGAACGTCGCCTTCGAGACCACGCTCGACCAGGGATTGAAGTACGAGCGCCGTCTCTTCCACGCCTCGCTGGCCACCGATGACCAGAAGGAGGGGATGGCCGCCTTCGTCGAGAAGCGGGCTCCCCAGTTCACCCACTCGTGATCCGCCGAGGCGTCCGCTGAGCATCCGCAGCAGGCGGGGCATCGGCGATCGCCGGCACCACAGAAGCAGCTCTCCCGGACGACACCCGTCCGAGAGGGCTGCTTTTCAGTCAGAGCTGACTCTTTTGTTCGTGCTCGGTTAGGATTGCATTGATCGTGCCGGCCGATACGCCGGGCAAACGTCAACGTCGACTACTCCGAGGAGTTCTCATGGCCCTACCCGAGGTGCTCTCGCGCCCGCTCCGTCTTCCGATCATCGCCTCCCCGCAGTTCATCGCCTCGGGCCCGGACCTCGTCAAAGCACAGTGTCAGGCCGGCATCATCGGTGCGTTCCCCACCCTGAACGCTCGTCCGCTGCCGATGCTCGACGAGTGGTTCCATGACATCAAGGAGTCGAACGAGACCTTCGCCAAGGCGAACCCGGACCGGCCGGTGGGCACCTTCGCAGCGAACCTCATCGTCCACCGGACCAACAACCGTCTCGAGGACGATCTCGAACTGGTGGTCAAGCACCAGGTGCCCCTCGTCATCACCTCTCTGGGCGCCCGCGAGGACGTCTACGAGGCCGTGCACTCCTACGGCGGCGTCGTGCTCCACGACGTGATCAACAATCGCTTCGCTCACAAGGCCATCGACAAGGGCGCTGACGGTCTGATTCCCGTCGCCGTCGGGGCCGGCGGCCACGCAGGAACGCAGTCGCCCTTCGCACTGATCCGGGAGATCCGCGACTGGTTCGATGGACCCATCGCATTGTCCGGAGCGATCGCCCACGGCTCATCGGTTCTGGCCGCGCTCGCCACGGGCGCCGATTTCGCCTACATCGGCTCGGCCTTCCTCTCCACGCCCGAGGCGAATGTCGCCGAGGGCTACCGCCGCATGATCGTGGAATCGGGGGCCGACGACATCGTCTATTCGAACCTGTTCACCGGTGTCCATGGCAACTACCTGCGCGGCTCGATCGAGGCTGCGGGGTTGGACCCCGATGATCTTCCGGAATCGGATCCTTCGAAGATGAACTTCGGCTCCGGCGGCAACACCAAGGCCAAGGCCTGGAAGGACATCTGGGGATCCGGCCAGGGCGTGGGCGCGGTCAAGGAGTCGCTGACCGTCGCGGAGCTGGTGGACCGGTTCGCCGAGCAGTTCGAGCAGGCCAAGGCCGACCTCCTGAGCCGCACTGCGGAATTCTCGGAGCAGGCGGTCCACAGCCGGTGACCAGCGTTAGAGCCCCGAGCTGCTCTCATGGAGCAGTTCGGGGCTCTGGCGGGCACGGGCCGTTCAGACATTCAGGCGGAGCGAGCTTCTGGCCACGATCGGCCTGGAACGCCCTTGACAGCAATCGGCATCACCGGGCGGGTTTTCTGCAGCCCTCGCCGAGGTGAACTCAGGTCAGAAGTCCCAGTCCTCGTCCTCGGTGTTCTCGGCCTTGCCGATGACGTACGAGGAGCCCGACCCGGAGAAGAAGTCGTGGTTCTCGTCCGCGTTCGGTGACAGTGACGCCAGGATGGCAGGGTTCACATCGGTGACGGTGGAGGGGAACATCGCCTCGTAGCCCAGGTTCATCAGCGCCTTGTTGGCGTTGTAGTGCAGGAACTTCTTGGCGTCCTCCGCCAGCCCCACCGGATCGTAGAGATCGTGGGTGTACTGGACCTCGTTCTCGTACAGCTCGAAGAGCAGGTCGAAGGAGTAGTCCTTGAGCTCCTGGCGCCGGGCATCGTCGACGCGCTCCAGACCCTTCTGGTACTTGTAGCCGATGTAGTACCCGTGCACTGCCTCATCCCGGATGATCAAGCGGATGAGATCGGCGGTGTTGGTGAGCTTGGCATGGCTCGACCAGTACATCGGCAGGTAGAAGCCGGAGTAGAACAGGAACGACTCGAGCATGACCGAGGCGACCTTGCGCTTGAGCGGATCGTCGCCTCGGTAGTACTGGAGGATGATCTCCGCCTTGCGCTGCAGGCTGTGGTTCTCCGACGACCAGCGGAATGCTTCGTCGATCCGTTTGGTAGATGCCAACGTGGAGAAGATCGACGAGTAGGACTTCGCGTGCACGCTCTCCATGAACGCGATGTTGGTGTACACCGCCTCCTCGTGCGGGGTCAGCGCATCCGGGATCAGAGACACTGCACCGACCGTGCCCTGGATGGTGTCGAGCAGGGTCAGCCCCGTGAACACCCGCATCGTCAGCAGCTTCTCGTCCTCGTTGAGGGTCGCCCACGACTGGACATCGTTGGACAGCGGCACCTTCTCGGGCAGCCAGAAGTTGGCTGTCAGCCGATCCCACACCTCGAGATCGACGTCGTCCTCGATTCGATTCCAGTTGATCGCGTCGACGTGCGACACGAGTTGGAGTTTCTCACTCATGTACTCTCCTCATGAAACTCATCGCGGTCCGGCTCATCAGAGCATGCAGGACACGCAGCCCTCGACCTCGGTGCCCTGCAGCGCGAGCTGTCTGATTCGGATGTAGTAGATCGTCTTGATGTTCTTGCGCCACGCATAGATCTGAGCCTTGTTCACGTCGCGGGTGGTCGCGGTGTCCTTGAAGAAGAGTGTCAGCGACAGCCCCTGATCCACGTGCTTCGTGGCTTCGGCGTAGGTGTCGATGATCTTCTCGTACCCGACCTCGTACGCGTCCTCGTAGTAGTCGAGATTGTCGTTGATCATGAACGGCGCGGGGTAGTACACCCGGCCGATCTTGCCCTCCTTGCGGATCTCGATCTTCGAGGGCACCGGGTGGATCGACGCCGTGGAGTTGTTGATGTAGGAGATGGAGCCCGTCGGCGGGACCGCCTGCAGGTTCTGGTTGTAGATGCCGTGCTCGGCGACCTGCGCCTTGAGCTCCCGCCAGTCCTCCTGCGTGGGCAGGTGGATCTGCGCTCCGGCGAAGAGCTCAGCGACGCGCTGCGTGCGCGGCTTCCACTCCTGCTCGGTGTACTTGTCGAAGTACTCTCCCGATGCATACTTGGACCGCTCGAATCCGTCGAAGGTCCGCCCGCGCTCCTTGGCCAGCTCCATCGACGCGCGCACCGCGTGATAGGTCACGGCGTAGAAGTACATGTTGGTGAAGTCCAGACCTTCGTCGGATCCGTAGTGGATTCGCTCACGGGCCAGGTATCCATGCAGGTTCATCTGCCCCAGTCCGATGGCGTGGGACATGTCGTTGCCCCGAGCGATCGACGGCACCGAGTCGATGTCCGAGGTCTCCGAGACCGAGGTGAGCCCGCGGATGGCGGTCTCAACGGTGCGGCCGAAGTTGTCCGAGTCCATCGTCATGGCGATGTTCAGCGAGCCGAGGTTGCAGGAGATGTCCTTGCCCACCTCGGCGTAGCTGAGGTCGGCGTTGTAGCGGCTCGGCGCGTTGACCTGGAGGATCTCCGAGCACAGGTTCGACATCGTGATCCGGCCGTCGATCGGGTTGGCTCGGTTCACGGTGTCTTCGTACATGATGTACGGGTAGCCGGATTCGAACTGGATCTCCGCCAGCGTCTGGAAGAACTCGCGCGCATTGATCTTGGTCTTCTTGATCCTGGCGTCGTCGACCATCTCGTGGTACTTCTCCGACACCGAGATCTCGGTGAAGGGGACTCCGTAGACCCTCTCGACGTCGTACGGGCTGAAGAGGTACATGTCCTCGTTCGTCTTGGCCAGTTCGAACGTGATGTCCGGAATGACCACGCCCAGACTCAGTGTCTTGATGCGGATCTTCTCGTCGGCGTTCTCGCGCTTGGTGTCGAGGAACCGATAGATGTCGGGATGGTGGGCGTGGAGGTACACAGCGCCCGCTCCCTGTCGCGCACCCAGCTGATTGGCGTAGGAGAAGGAATCCTCCAGCAGCTTCATCACCGGGATCACACCTGACGACTGGTTCTCGATCTTCTTGATCGGTGCTCCGGCCTCGCGGATGTTGCTCAGCGCGAACGCGACACCCCCGCCGCGCTTGGACAGCTGCAGCGCCGAGTTGATCGACCGCCCGATCGACTCCATGTTGTCCTCGATGCGCAGCAGGAAGCAGGACACGAGCTCTCCGCGCTGCTTCTTGCCGGCGTTGAGGAACGTGGGGGTCGCAGGCTGGAACCGGCCTGTGATGATCTCCTCCATCAGCTGCGTGGCCAGGGCCTCATCACCGCGGGCCAGGAACAGCGCCACCATCACGACGCGATCCTCGAAGCGCTCGAGGTAGCGCTTTCCGTCAAAGGTCTTGAGCGTGTAGGAGGTGTAGAACTTGAACGCGCCCAGGAAGGTCTGGAAGCGGAACTTATGGGCGTAGGCGGCCTTGGAGAGTCGCTCGATGAACTCGAAGGAGTACTGGTCGAGCACTTCCTTCTCGTAATAGTCGTTCTCGACGAGGTAGTCGAGCTTCTCCTTGAGATCGTGGAAGAACACGGTGTTCGTGTTGACGTGCTGCAGGAAGTACTGCCGGGCTGCCTGCTTGTCACGCTCGAACTGGATGCGCCCTGTGGAGTCATACAGGTTGAGCATCGCGTTGAGCGAGTGGTAGTCAAGGTCGGTCTCCTCGCGGATGATCGCCTCTAGATCGCGGTGTTCAGCTGTCGTTGACACAGTAAATCCAATCCTTTGTCGACTTTTTCGACGTCTTCCGGGGTGCCGAGGAGCTCGAATCGGTAGAGCACCGGCACCTTGCACTTCTGAGCCACGGTGTAGGCCGCCCGGCAGTAGTTCTCTCCGAAGTTGGTGTTTCCCGCACCGATGACTCCGACGAGCTTGTCCCTGTTGGCCTTGACGTTGAGGAACTTGATGACTTGCTTGGGCACCGAGCCGCGGTTCACGCCGGCGCCGTAGGTAGGAGTGATGAGGACGAAGGGCTCTTCGATCAGCAGGGTGTCCGACTTGGTCAGCAGCGGGAGCCTGCGGGAGGGGTGCTTGAGCTTCTCGGCGAACCTGTGCGTGTACTGAGATCCGCTCGAGTAGTAGACGACGAGCATTGTCAGGCCACTACGGAGGCCGATCCCTGTCCGTCCACCAGGGCGGCGATCTTGTCCGGCCGGAATCCCGACCAGTGATCATCATCGGTCACCACGACAGGAGCCTGCAGGTATCCCATCGCCTTGACGACGTCGAGGGCGTTGGGATCCTCGGTGAGATCGACGGAGCGGTATTCGATGCCTCTGGCATCCAGTGCTCGATAAGTGGCGTTGCACTGCACACAGGCCGGCTTTGTGTACACGGTGATCATCTGCTGTCCTCCACGAAATGCTCTTCCAAACTGCTTCTTGCTCACGATCTGCGGCGGATTCCCGACGCTGCCGCCCGTACAGGCGAAATCACGCGTAACCACTAGATGTTGTGTCTGCAATTGAGCGTACCCCTAGAACTTGTGTTACACCAGTGTCGTTTGCTGGTGCGGATCCTTCATGCACAAGACGTGCACAACGCCCCTCCGAGTCGTCCACAGGGTGTGAACAACACCTGTGTAGTTTGATGACCAGGACCTTTGTCGGATCCTCGCTTCAGCACCCCTCGCTTCTCCACCGGCCGTCCCCAGGAAGACGTCGGCAATCCACAGCGAAATCCGGAAGAAAATTTTTCTTCGGCGCCATTGAGTTCTCCTGCTGTCCCTCCGCTGTCGTTCCCGGCTCCCACTCATCGTCCCCCGATTCCTGCGACTCCGTCTCCTCTGGAGACCGTCGACTGCCGCCCTGTCGGAACGTCCGCTGACACTGTATGTTCCGGTACTGACACACCTTCTCCGAGTGGTGACTCCGCGGGCACACGTAGGCTGGAAGCACCGGTCCCCACCGCATCCCCCCTTCGAAAGGACGTGACATGGCGCAGCCGGCTTCGGCTCCCGCGAACACCCAGGAGATCAGCCATGCCCAGTCGATCCTGAAGGAAGTGCAGCAGTACCTCGACCACTACGTCGTGGGACAGGCACGGCTGCGCGAGACCCTCGTACTCGGCCTGCTCACCGGCGGCCACCTGCTGCTCGAAAGCGTTCCGGGGCTGGCCAAGACGACTGCCGCCTCGGCGCTCGCCAATGCCGTCGCCGGGAAGTTCGCCCGCATCCAATGCACGCCGGACCTGCTTCCCAGCGACATCATCGGGTCCCAGATCTACAACGCCTCGGCGGGAACCTTCGAAACCCGACTGGGACCGGTCCACGCCAACATCGTCCTGCTCGACGAGATCAATCGATCGAGCGCGAAGACTCAGAGCGCCATGCTGGAAGCAATGCAGGAGAAGCAGACGACCATCGGCGGCGCCCGCTTCGACCTCCCCGCACCCTTCCTGGTCATGGCCACCCAGAACCCCATCGAGCAGGAGGGCACATACCAGCTGCCCGAAGCCCAGCTCGACCGCTTCATGATCAAGGACGTGCTGGACTACCCCACCCTGGAGGAGGAGATGGAGATCCTCCGCCGGCTGGATGCCGGCGTCTTCGACTCCGGCGCCGCAGAAGCGTCCGCCTGCACCCTGGACGATGTCCGGGCGCTGCAGAAGTACGCCCGCAGCATCTACATCGATCCCGCGATCACCAGGTATCTCGTCGAGGTCGTCGCGGCGACTCGGTCTGCGGCCCGCTACATCGGTCCACTGGCCAGGTTCATCGAATGCGGAGCCTCACCCCGCGCGTCGATCGCCTTCACGAACGCCGCCCGTGCGCTGGCCATGGTCCGCGGCCGCAACTACGTCATCCCAGAAGACGTCAAGGACCTCGCGATCAGGATTCTGCGCCACCGGATCCTTCTCAACTTCGAGGCAGTGGCGGAGAACGTTCCCGTCGAACACCTCATCGCGGAACTCCTCAAGTCGATCCGGACCCCCTGATGGCAGCCCTGCTGACCAAGGTCAAGGCACGGATGACGATCCACGCACACCGGAAGATGCGCGGTCTGCTCGACGGCGAATATGCCTCGGTCTTCCAGGGGCACAGCCTCGACTTCGACGATCTGCGGGAATACAGCCCGGGTGACGAGGTGCGCGACATCGATTGGAAGGCCACCGCCCGGCACACCACTCCCCTGGTCAAGCGCTACGTGGCCCACCGCCGCCATGCCCTCGCCCTCGTCGTCGATTCCGGAGCGAACTTCGATGCGGTCGCGGCGTCGGGAGAACCCAAACGCGAGCTCGCGATCCTCCTGGCGGGGATGGCCGGCTATCTGGCGGTCCGGCACGGTGATGACGTGATGCTCGTGCACGGCGACTCCCGGGCTGCCCATGCTTCTGCGAGCAAGGGCACCGAAGCCCACCTCGAACAGCTGCTGCGCCGCATTCTGGCAGGTGGGGCGAATGCCGCGGGAAGCCGGATCACGACGCAGCTCGCCTGGGTGGCCGATCACCTGCGCGGCCGGAGGCTCGTCATGGTGATCGCCGACGAAGCGCCGCTGACCGACCTCGACCAGCAGCTGCTGCGCCGCCTCGCCGCCCAGCACGAGCTGTTGTGGGTCACCATCGCGGACGCCGATCTCACTTCTCTGGGCGGGCAGGACGGGACGCCCTTCGACGTGCTCCGTCCCGACCGCAGCGGAATTCCCGACATCCTGCTCGGCGGCGATGACCTCCGGCGGGAGTACGAAGCCGCAGAGGCCGCCCGTCGGTCCGCGTCCGACTCCGTGCTCAAGCAGCTCGGGGTCGCGCATGTGACTGTCGGCCACTCGGCCGAGGCACTCGCTCAGCTGCGTCGGCTCATGAAGAGGCACCGCAATGAACGTCGCTGAGCTGCACCCGCTCCTGACCGCCTCGCCGTGGTGGGCCGTGGTCGCAGTCGCCGGCCTGCTGCTCGGCCTCCTGGTTGCGGGGTGGCCGCTGCTGGCTGCGCTGTGGAGGGCGTCCGAGCGGAGGGGCACACGCCTGACGCCGGTCCCGGAGCAGACACGGGTGAAATACCTGCAGCGCATCGACGAGATCGAGAAGGCGTGGCAGACATCATCCCTCGACTCCCGC
This sequence comes from Brevibacterium daeguense, assembly GCF_021729135.1. GTDB lineage: Bacteria > Actinomycetota > Actinomycetes > Actinomycetales > Brevibacteriaceae > Brevibacterium > Brevibacterium daeguense. The sequence goes on along the minus strand of NZ_JAJTWW010000012.1, from coordinate 52,177 downwards.
GAGGTCGCCCAGCAGCTCGGCACCGTCGTGCGGGACTTCGCCCGCGCCGCCTGGGGTCTGAAGGTCGATCACATGACGCTGTCGGAGCTGCAGTCCCACCGCATCGAACCCCTCGCGGTGGCCGTCTCCCGCCTGTACGCGGCCGAGTTCTCTCGTGACGGCTCCGCCGACTGCACCGGCGAGCTGCTCGCGGCCCGAGAGCTGGTGGGTCGATGGTCCTGAAATTCTGGTGGCTCGCTCTGGCCCTGTTCGTCATCGCCGCTCTTGCGGTCTGGGTGCTGTCGCGGCCCGGGAGGGCACAGAACCGAGGCGTTCCGGTCGCCCACACCGACAGGCTCACCCGCCTTCCCGCGTTCGTCCGGCGCCGGGCCCGCCTGCTGTGGGGAGCCGGCGCAGTCTTCAGCGTTCTCGTGCTGACTGCGCTGAGCGCCCTGTTCGGAATCGCCCGCCCGGTCTGGATCCAGACGATCAACCCCGAACGCCAGCTCCGCGACGTGATGCTGTGCCTGGATGCGTCCGGATCGATGGTCAGCTATGACGCCGACATCATCCAGTCCTACCTCGACATGCTCGACTCCTTCGATGGCGAGCGGATCGGCATGACGGTCTTCAACACCACCGCAGTCTCGGTGTTTCCGCTGACCGATGACTACGCGATGGTCCGGGAGTTCCTGGAAGAGGCGAAGACCGGGTTCGAAACCGGCGGAGTCCACGGGACCGACTTCTTCGCCGGCACAGTCGACCCTCAGCACGGTGGCTCATCGCTGATCGGCGACGGACTCACCTCCTGCGTGGACAACTTCGACAAGTTGGGCGAGCAGCGTTCCCGGTCAATCATCCTCGCGACGGACAATCAGCTTGCCGGCGTTCCGATCTTCAGCCTGCGGGAGGCCACCGAGATCGCCCAGCAGGAGGAGGTTCGCGTGTACACCCTGGCGCCGCGCAGCCCGTTCTTCGGCTCGGAGGTCGACGAGTTGGAGGAAACCGCCCGCGTCACGGGTGGGCGCCACTATGCCTTGGGCTCGGGTTCGGCGACCGACGGCATCGTCAACGGGATCCAGGAGCAGGAGGCGAAGAAGACCGAGGCGAAATCGGTCACCCTCGTCCATGATTCACCCGGGGTGCCGCTGACCCTGACGCTGCTGGGGACGATCGCCGGACTCGTCCTGATGTGGAGGTTCAAGCTGTGATCTTCCAGCCCGTCCTTCCCTGGGTCCTGCTGACCGTGCTCGGCATCCTCCTCGTCGGCGGATGCGTGACGCTGGCCGTGCTGACCCCGCACCGCCGGTGGCGGTGGGCGGTCCGCGGCGGCGCTGTGATCCTGCTGACCGCAGCTCTTGCGCGCCCCAGTGTCCCGGCGGAGACGTTCAGCCAGTCGTCAGTGTCCGCGGTCGACGTCTTCATGGCAGTCGACACCACCGCCTCGGTCGTAGCGGAGGACTGGGGCGACGGCGAACCGCGCCTGGACGGGATCAAGGAAGACCTGCACGCGCTTCTCCAGCAGCTGCCGGGAGCGCGCGTGAGCATGGTGACTTTCGACTCCTCGGCTGTCGTGCGGGTTCCCCTGACGACAGACCATACGGCGATGGCTGCCGCAATCGAGACCCTCGGTCCGGAAGTCACCCTGTACTCCGGCGGCAGCTCGGTGACCGAAGCCCACCGGCTCCTCGTCGATCGCCTTCGGAAGTCGCACGAGCAGCACCCGGAGAACGCCCGGCTCGTGTTCTACTTCGGCGACGGGGAGCAGACGGCCGAGGCGCCAGCGGAATCCATGAACGAGCTCGGCGGGCTGATCGACGGAGGTGCTGTGTTCGGCTATGGAACCTCCGAGGGCGGCCCGATGAAGGAGACTCAGTCCTACTATTCGCAGGCCGACAGTGAGCAGTACATCGCTGATCCGACCACTCGGAATCGTGCGATCTCCAGGATTGACGAGGATCAGCTGCGCGCGATCGCCTCCGACCTCGGCGTGAGCTATGCGCACAGGACCGCCGGCACTCCCTTCGCCACCGCGTACACGGCTCCCGTGTTCGAGCAGGTGCTGATTGACGAGGAGGTCCGCGGCGGATTCGACGAATTCTTCTGGCTTCCGCTGCTGGGAGTCTTCAGCTGGGTGGTCGCCGAGGCGGCCCTCGCCATGCATCGCATCCGCACCATCAGGTCGCTGCACCTCGGTCTCCGGGCGGCAGCATGAGCAGGGTGGTCACCGCCGACCCTTCGGCCGAGACGGAGAGTTCAGCGCCGATGCCTCGTTCCCGACGGGGGCGACGACGGGTCCGTCCGGCGGTTCTCCTCAGCCTCGGCGCAGGAGCACTGCTGCTGGCGCTCGCCGCCTATTGCGCCCTGCTCTTCGGTCTGCTGGCGGTCTCGCAGAACGCCTCGAGCAGCGGCGACCAGGCGCGCGCGATCGCGGCGGCCGAATGGTTCGGTCAGCTCAGCCCGCTCGAGCGGCACAAGTCGCACTTCAACGTCGGCACCGCCGAGGCGAAGCAATCCAATGATGACATCGCGCAGGTCCAGCTCGAGCGTGCTCTTCAGCTGACTCCGGTGCGCGATGAGTGTGCGGTGCGTCAGAACCTCGCATACGTGTACGAGCAGCAGGCCGAGGCGTTCAGGCAGGACGAGGATCCTGCCAGTGCCAATGCGAAGTTCGATGCCGCGAAGACCACGCTCGCCGACGCTCCACAAGAGTGCCGGCCGCCCGACACTCCGCAGGACCGGGCGATGCGGCAGGCGGAAGAGCGCGTGCAGGAATCGCAGGACGAGATGAACGCTCCGCCGCACGAGGAATCGCAGGACGCCAGCGGCTCCTCCCCCGGCGAGCCCGGCGGCGAGGACGGGTCGGGCGAGGGCTCGGACGACGGTTCTCAGGGTGAGGATGACGGCACGGGTCCGGCAGATGGCGGCGACCAGAGGGACGAGCAGTCCGCCGGCGACGAGCAGCCGTCGCCCGGCGATGAGAAGCGCGAGGAGCTCAGACAGCGTCAGCAGGACTCCCAGCAGCGCCAGGAGGAGTCGAACTCGCGCCAGCGCTCGGAGGGGAGCTACCACGACAAGCCCTGGTGATCTCGCGGAAGCTCTTCGACCCATGTGCCCGCACAGCACACCGGCCGGCGGCCCGTGCGATCATCTTCCGGGACTCATCCTCACCTCGGGTTGTCCGGAAGTTCAGGTGCATTTTGCACTCAGGCGATCCGGCGAGCCTACGGTGCTTCTGGTGCTCGAAGGGCGCCCTCAGTCGAACACGCTGTTTAGGATGGATCTTGAACCACAGACGCCGGTATCTCTCTCCTCTCACCGCTGGCCTGATCTGCGGAAGCCTGGCTTTCGCCGCAGTCCCTGCATTCGCGCAAACCGCTTCTCCCGAGTCCGGCTCCGTCGCCTCCAACATGGTGCTGAATGTCGGGGCGACACAGAACGACAGGAACTTCGTCTGGTACACGGAATCGGAGGACAGCTCTCAGGTGCGGCTGTATCCGCAGGGCGACGAGGCCGCCGCCCAGTACCTCGACGCCACGGACACCGGCACGTCACTCGATATGCCTGGTCTGACGTGGCATCACGCCTCGGTCGTCGGTCTCGAACCGGGAACGACCTATCTCTGGCAGACAGGCTCGGACGAACTCGGATGGTCAGAGGCGTACGAATTCAACGTCCAGTCCGATGACGAGTTGGACGTCCTCGTCTTCGGCGACACGCAGATCGGCTCCGGTGGCGGTGACCCCTCCGATGGCGCGGCGTGGCAGAACACCCTCGACACAGCTCTGGCTCAGGTAAAGGACCCCGACTTCCTGCTCTCTGTCGGCGATCAGGTCAATACCCACGATTCTGCTTCGGAGTACATCGACTACCTGGCACCGGATCAGCTGCGTGAGAACGCGCTTGCCACCAACATCGGCAACCACGACGACGGTTCGGCTTCGGATGCTCAGCATTCCTACTCCGAGCACTTCAACATGCCCAACCGCACGGCCAACCCGGGCTGGAACAATGAGATGGGCAACTACTGGTACATCCAGAACAACACCCTGTTCGTCTCCCTGAACTCGAACGAACGTGACACGGAAGCACACGAGCAGTGGCTGCGGGAGGTCGTCGCCGCGCACGGCCAGGATGTCGACTGGAAGATCGCCACCTGGCATCACTCTCTGTATTCCACCGCCTCTCATGCCACCGACGGGGACATCGAAGAGCGCCGGGAGTGGATGCCGCCGCTGATGAGCGAACTGGACTTCGACGTCGTCATGTCCGGCCATGATCACGTGTACAACCGCTCCCATCTGCTCAACGCCGGTCATCCTGTCGGAGATCTGTCTGCACCCGAAGAGCTCATGAAGTACGAGGACGAGGTGCTCTACCTGACGCACCAGTCGTCCAGCGGCTCCAAGTACTACGAGATCCAGTCCGGGCCGAACTTCACCTTCAACGCGGTGGAGTCGCAGAATCGCACCCCTGCGTATTCGCATCTGGAGATCGACGGTGGTCGCCTCAATGTCACCACGTACCAGGTGAATGGTGAGACCATCGACTCGCTCTCGCTCACGAAAGCGCCGGAGGGCGCCGAGAAGCCGGCCGAGAATGAAATCCCCGACGAGCCGGCGCAGACGGTGTTCCGCAATGAGGGCCCCCTCACCTATGACGATCCGGTCGAGACGATCTTCCGCGAGGACACCGGCGACTATCTCGCCGAGGGCCGAATCCTCAACGCCTACGACGACGTCGAGGAGGGGCTGTCCAACGGCGGCGCACTGGACATGACCTCATCCGACCTCGAACTCGTGCACGAGAGCCCCGGCAGCCAGGACACCAACCCGCAGCACGTCGGCATGCGATTCTCCCTGCTGGACATCCCCGCAGGCGCCGAGATCACAGGTGCCTACGTGCAGTTCACCGTTGACGAACCCGACAAGACCGGGGATCCCTTCAACGTTCGGATCCACGCGGAGAGCACGGGACATGCCGAGGAGTACGACGAGTTCGAAGCGCACAACGTCTCGAGCCGCGAGTACTTCGATACGGCAGTGGACTGGTCGGACGCCCCAGTCTGGACTGCTGCCCAGGAAGCCGGCGAAGATCAGCGCACTCCCGACATCTCGGAGCTGATCCAAGCCGTCGTGGATCGTGACGACTGGCAGGCAGGAAACTCGCTGGCGCTGATGCTCGACGGCGAGGGCACCCGCACCGCTGAGTCGTACAACGGCGGCGGTTCCGACCAGGCACCGAAGCTCATGGTCACCTACACCGTGCCGGAGGACGGTTCCGACGAGGGTTCGAAGCCGGGCACCCCTGGCTCCGAACAGTCCGAGCGCGCGCGCGAACGCGGCGCCGACCAGTCGGAGCGCGGAGCCGACAAGTCCAAGCCGGGCCCCGAGCGGGGAGCGGACCAGTCCGAGCGCGCCCGCGAACGCGGCGCGAATCAGTCCGAGCGCGGAGCAGATCCTCGCGGCTGACGGTCGACCATGTCGCGCGGCACCCGTTCCCCGGACTTCCTGCCCGGGGAACGGGTGCCGCGGTCGTCCCCCGGCAGCAGTATTCCGGCATTCGCCAGCGCGCCTGCGCCGGCCGCCCTCCGGAGCCGAATGGAGCGGAGTCGCTGAGCGCGGGGATCACCTGAACGAGCACGAAGCAACAGGAAGAGCCCTGGCAGTCTGCGGACTGCCAGGGCTCTTACCACGTGGAGATGGCGGGAATCGAACCCGCGTCCGTCGGCAAATTGCCAGGTCTTCTCCGGGCGCAGTTCGTGAAAACGCTTCTTAGGTCCTGGTCATCGCACGAACACGTCGACCAACAGACGGAGTTGGGTAAAAGTCCCACCGGCACCCCCAACGTGTGCCGGCAGCAGTGGCTTCCTAGCTGACGCCAGTGACTAGAGCGGAAGCGACTCTAGGCTGACGGATCCGCAACTCGCGCTATCAGGCAGCGAGGGCGAAATCGGTGCGGTTATTAGATTTAGCACCTATTGTTTTGCAGAGGACATTAACGAGATGACTCTGCATTCTCGGCCCGCTTCTCCCGACGCAGTGTCCAACGTCGAAACCGATCATCCCCATATTCAATTACCAATCCCGGCGCCCGATCCTCGGAACTCATCCGCTGAACCACGCCGGAGCACTGATTCTATACCTATCAACGCGGGCCGGTCCACATTCATTCCCCCTGTGTAGTAGGAGTTATCGGAACCGGGTCCTTCGAACCCCCCGGGGACGCGATCGGTCCACGCCCGCTGTCGCTCGGCGATCCTGTTCCAGAGATCGCCGTCATTCCATCGCCGGCGATGATCGGACGCGAGCACGGAGAGGCCAGGTCCGACTGCTCCGCAGGACAGCACTCGCTCAACGGCCTATCACACAGAGTTATCCACAGATTCGCCCACACTCTCCACACCTCGGACCGCTCACTGTGGAAGACCGGCATCAGTGCAGATCAGCGCGGTTAACACGAGCGCGCTAGCAGAAATTCCCCGAGAGTGGAAGGGGTGAGTTTCTCAGTTGTCCACAGCAGAATCCACAGAGTGATCGAGTGTCACCGGTGCTGGCGCAGGGACATGGCCCGCTGCGCCTCACGTTCGTCCTGCTTCTCCCGCAGAGCCTGGCGCTTGTCCCAATCCTTCTTGCCTCGAGCAATCGCGATCTCGACCTTGACCAGCGATCCCTCGAAGTACAGCTCGAGCGGCACCAGCGTGCGTCCGGATTCCTTGAGCTTGTGCGAGATCTTGAGGATCTCGTCCTTGTGCAGAAGCATCTTGCGCCGCCGCCGGGCGGAGTGATTGGTCCAGGTGCCCTGCGCGTACTCGGGGATGTAGACGCCTTCGAGCCATGCCTCGCCCTGGAAGATCAGGCCGAATCCGTCTGTGAGCGAGGCGCGACCTTCCCGAAGAGACTTGACCTCGGTTCCGGTGAGCACCAGGCCAGCTTCGAACGTCTCCTCGATGTGATAGTCGTACCGCGCCTTTCGATTGCGCGCGATGACCTTCTTCCCAGTCTCCTTGGCCATGGTCCTCCCTCCGTACCGATTCGAGCGCTCCGTGCCGACAGGTGCCCCGAGAGGGCACAGACACACCATTGTACAGAGAGGCCGTCTGCACATTGGCCCGCCTGGCAGGGGGCGTCCCGCGTTCACAACTGCCGACACTCTGCGATTTCCGGTCAGCCAGACCATTCCCGGTCGGCGCGGCGCACCGCCCGCTCCCTATTCGATGAATGGCATGGGGTTGACGTAGCCGCCGCCCTGCATGATCTCGAAGTGAAGATGGCATCCCGTCGACGATCCCGTTGTTCCCGCCAGCGCGATCACGTCGCCCTGCGACACCCGGTCGCCGGGGCTGACGGTGAGTCTGGTGTTGTGGCTGTACGCAGAGGCGATGCTCGTTCCGCCGATCTTGCCATGAGAGACCATCACTCGGTTGCCATAGCCCCCGGCCCACCCGGCAGAGACCACGACGCCGTCGCCTGCCGAGTGGATGGGAGTGCCGCACGGGGTGCCGAAGTCAGTGCCCGTGTGGAGTCTGCGACTCTGCGTAATCGGGTGGATGCGGTAGCCGAAGGGGGACGTGATCGGAAATCCGGGCACTGGATTCCGCAGGTCCCCCGAACCGGGCAGTGAGACGCCCTTCTCCTCGGCCTCCTCCTCCCACTTCTCGAGCTCTCTGACCAGGCGCTCCTGTTCCTCTTTCTCCTTGCGCAGCTCTTCCTCGGTCTTCGCCCTGTTGTCCTCGATCGTGCGGGAGGCTCGATCCTTGGTGTCGATCAGAGTGTCGAGATCCGACTTCTTCCGCCTCGCCTCCTCTTCAGCCGCAGCCTTGGTCAGCACGACCTGCGCGGCCTCCTCCTTGAGGTCTTCGATCTCCTCTGCGACCGCATCGAGCCGATCCTGATAGTTCTTGTTGGTCGCCCGCTGCTCGGACAGTCTGGTGATCGTGCGCTGCTGGGACCGAACAGCAGAATCGACCCGGTTGAAGCCGGCGGCGCCGGAGTCGCTCGTCGCCATCTGCAGCAGCAGGGCGACGTCGGAGGTGACACCGGAGTTCTGATACGCCTGCCGGCCGATCTTCGACACCGCCTGCTGGCTGTCCTCCATCTCCTGCTCACCGTCGTCGATCTGCTCACGCAGATCCTCCTGCGCGTTCTGGGCCGAGGTCATGCGCGCTGCGAGCTCTTCGTCCTTGCGTCGAGCCTCGTCGAGTTCGTCCTGCGCCTGCGACAGCGCGTCCTCGGCCTCGGGCATCGCCTCCTCGGCGGATTCCTTCTCCGCGATCACCCGAGCGAGCTCTTCGTCCAAGCCCTGGAACTCGCGGGTCAGCTCCTCCACCCGCTCGTCGACCCTGTCCTTCTCCTCACGCGGATTGGCGGACAGCGCGGTGACGGGCATGAGAACGGCGAGCAGCGCCGCCAGGGTTGTCAGAATCAGTGTGCACTTCATTGGCATCAGACCTTCATGTACCTGCGCAGGGTGATGACGGAGGACACACCGGCCATGATAATCCCGATGCCGATGAGAAGCGGGGTCACGATGAGCACGTCACCCACCGACACCAGCTCGAATCCGGCGGCCTGAGCCTGCAGCCAGCCGGCGACGCCGAAGTGCACCACGAGCGCCAGCACCGCTCCCGCCAATGCGGCACCGAGCGCTGCCGCGATCACGCCCTCGAGCACGAAGGGCAGCTGGATGAACGCGTTCGAGGCGCCCACCAGTCGCATGATGCCGGTCTCCCGCCGCCTGGAGAACGCCGACAACCGGATCGTGGTCGCGATCAGCAGGACGGCACACAGGAGCATGATCGCGGCGATCGCAACGGCGATCGCGGTCGCGACGTTCATGATGGCGAACAGCTGGTCGAGCAGCTTGTTCTGGTCGACGACCTCTTCGACGCCGGCGGTGGCGGAGAAGTACTCGTTGATGATCTCGTACTGCTCTGCGTCGACGAGCTTGACGCGGAACGACTCCTGCATCTGATCCTGCGGAACCGATCCCTCGAGCGAGGTTCCCGCGAACTGCTCGTTGAACAGCCGGTGGGCCATCTCCTTGTCCTCGAAGTGCACCTCGTCGACGTAGGCGGCGAGGTCCTGCCCCTCGAGGTCCGCTCTGATCGACTCCTTCTGCTCCTCGGTGACCTCACCCTCCGCACAGGTGGGCGCCTCGGAATCGGGCGGACACAGGAAGACGGCGACCTGCACCCGGTCGTACCAGTAGTCCTTCATGCCGCCGATCTGCATCTGGAGCAGGATCGCCGATCCGACGAACAGCAGCGACACGAAGGTCACGAGGACCACGGACAGCACCATCGAGAAGTTGCGCTTGAGACCGCCGAACACCTCACTGAGGATGAATGAGGACTTCATGCGCCCACCTGGTAGGAGCCGCGCTCCTCGTCTCGCATGATCACTCCATCGGCCAGTTCGATGACCCGCCGATTCATCCGATTGACGATCTCCCCGTCGTGAGTGGCCATCAGGACGGTGGTGCCGTTCCGATTGATGCGGTCGATGACGTCCATGATGTCCTGACTGGTGGCAGGGTCGAGGTTGCCGGTCGGCTCGTCCGCGAGCAGGATTCCGGGCTTGTTGACCACGGCGCGGGCGATGGCGACGCGCTGCTGCTCGCCGCCGGACAGCTCATGGGGATACCGCTTCTGCTTGCCCTCGAGGCCGACGGTCTCCAGCACGTCCGGAACCAGGGTGGAGATCGACGCGGACGACTTGCCGATCACATGCAGCGCGAAGGCGACATTGTCGAAGACGTTCTTGTTCGGCAGCAGTCGGAAGTCCTGGAACACCGTGCCGATGCTGCGCCGCAGGTAGGGCACCTTCCACGTCGGCATCTTCACGATCGATTTGCCGGCTACGCGGATGCGGCCGGAAGTGGGTATCTCCTCGCGGAGCACGAGGCGGATCACTGTCGATTTGCCGGAGCCCGAAGGGCCCACGAGGAAGACGAACTCACCGGCCTCCGCTGTGAACGAGACATCGTCCAACGCGGGTTCGGCCTTGGAATCGTACGATTTTGTAACCGATTCGAAGGTGATCACTCAGAACTTCTCTATCCCGTAGTCGACTGCAGGCCACGCTCACTCTACGGAGTCGGAAGCGCCGGGGGCCGGATCTCGAAGCGGAAGCGGAAGGCGTGTCGCTCTCAGCAAGCTGTGACGCTCCGCGCTTTGACAAGTCGGCTTGCCGTACTAAAGTACAAGGTGTCTTGTTGATTTGAAGACAGCGCCACCCGAACTTCGGGTGGCATCTGGAAGGAGAGTGAGTAACCGATGACCAAAAACATCGACTTCGACGCACTTGAGAACGCCAACGTCTACGACAGTGAAGACAAGAAGATCGGCTCGATCGGTCAGGTGTACCTGGACGATCAGACCCAGGATCCGAAGTTCGTGACGGTGAACACCGGCCTCTTCGGCACCAAGGAGACCTTCGTCCCCTTCGACGCCGCGAACCAGTCCGCTGATGGACTTCGTGTCCCGTTCACCAAGGACTTCGTCAAGGATGCGCCGAACATTGATGTCGACGGCCACCTCACCCCGGACGAGGAGCGTCGCCTGTTCGAGTACTACGGACTCGACTACCACGCTCCCGCAGCAGGACAGGGAACCGCCGGACATGGCACTGCGGGGCACGGCACCGCTGGTGTCCGTCTTGATGAAGAGCGCACCGACCACGTCGACGAGTTCGGCATCGCGAAGGGCGCTGCAGAGGGCCGGACGGGGCATACCGGCACGGCAGGCACCGCGGGCGCCGGAACCGGAACCGCCGCTGACGACGAGATGGTCGCTCGTGAGGAGCGGCTGAAGGTCGGCACCGAGCAGCATGAGGCCGGCCGGGCGCGGCTCCGCAAGCGGGTCCGCACCGAGCACCAGAACGTGGAAGTGCCGGTGCAGCGCGAGGAACTGGTGGTCGAACGCGAGAAGCTCGACCCGAACGATCCCGCCGCCCGCAACGCGGGCCGGATCGATCCCACCGGTGATGTCGAGGAGACGGTGACACTGCGCGAGGAGCGCCCTGTCGTCGACAAGGAGACCGTCGCCACCGAGAAGGTCGACGTCGGCAAGCGGACCGTGCAGGACACGGAGACCGTGTCCGGTGACGTCCGCAAGGAGGAGATCGACATCGAGGCCGACACCAAGGGTCCCGACGCACGTCGCTGACCAGCGCCGGAGGACCGACCGGCGTCGCAGGGCGCCTCGGTCCCCATGGCTCTGCTTCGAGGGGTCGGATTCGCGCGAGCGATCCGGCCCCTCGTTCGTGCCCATGACCGACCGCCGGTCGTAGAGTGGAGTCCAACAGGTCAGTGGCATGCCAGGGAGAGGAACCCGAGATGAGTGAGAAGTTCGACACCGACGATCCGACCCTCAACGTCCACGAGGGCACGACCGTCTTCGACGTCACCGACGACAAGGTCGGGACCGTCGACCGAGTGCTGCGCGATCCCGCCGGCGCACCCACCTGCATCAGCGTCACCACCGGCATCCTCGGTTCGAGCACCATCGTTCCGCTCGATGCCGCCCATATCACGGAGTCCGGCGTCTGGGTGCCCTACACCCGGGACGCGATCAAGTCCGCGCCCAACGTCGAGGGAGACGAGCTGACTCCCGAAGAGAATGCACGGGTGCACGAGCACTTCAACCTGGTTCCCTCCTCTGGCGGGGAGGGCAAACCGGCTCCCGATCACGAACGACTGGACGCGAGCACCTCGGGCGTCGAGGGCGCCGCCGACTCCGTGGCCGACGATGCCGATGCTGCCCACTCCCCCGCCCACAGCGACGATCAGGGCATCACCGATGTGACGACTCCTCATGCGGAGGAGCAAGTCGACCGCTCGGAGCTCGACGACGGCACCATCGATGGCAATCAGACCCCTCCCGTCGAGCGCGTCACTCCGGATCAGGAGCGGGTCACTCCGGATCAGGACGGGCACCGGAGCCCTGCCGGCGATGGGGCCGAGGCGCTCACCGGCGACGAGGAGCGGACGACCGGCTCGACCGGCAGCACCGCCGCCGGCCAGCAAGCGGCCGACGGAGGCCCCGACATCCGCCTCTGAGCGACGGACGCCTCAGGGAGTCTGGGCCTCCGCCTCGGCGGCCTTCTGGCCTTCCTTCCGCCAGCGGATGCCGGCTTCGAGGAAGCCGTCGATGTCGCCGTCGAACACCGCCTGCGGGTTGTTGACCTCGTGGCCGGTGCGCAGGTCCTTGACCATCTGGTACGGGTGGGTGACGTAGGAGCGCATCTGGTCGCCCCAGCTGGCCTTGATGTCGCCGGCCAGATCCTTCTTCTGCGCCGCTTCCTCTTCCTGCTTCAGCTGCAGCAGCCGGGACTGGAGGACGCGCATCGCGGCAGCACGGTTCTGAATCTGAGACTTCTCGTTCTGCATGCTCACCACGGTGCCGGTGGGGAGGTGGGTGATGCGCACGGCGGAGTCGGTGGTGTTGACCGACTGACCGCCGGGACCCGAGGAGCGGTAGACGTCGATCTTCAGGTCGTTCTCGTCGATGTCGATGTGGTCAGTCGGCTCGATGAGCGGGATGACCTCGACGGCGGCGAAGGACGTCTGACGGCGTCCCTGGTTGTCGAAGGGGCTGATCCGCACGAGGCGATGCGTGCCGGCTTCGACGGACAGTGTGCCGAAGGCGTAGGGGGCGCTGATCTCGACCGTCGCGGACTTCACGCCCGCTCCCTCTGCGTAGGAGGTGTCGAGCTCCTTGACGTTGTAGCCCTTGTTCTCCGCCCACCGGATGTACATCCGAGCCAGCGTCTGTGCGAAGTCGGTGGCGTCGTCGCCGCCGGCACCGGCGCGAACGGTGATCACGGCGGCGCGCTCGTCGTACTCGCCCGACAGCAGTGTGGAGATCTCCAGGGCGCTGAGCTCCGTCCGCAGCTTCTCGATCTCGGCGGCGGCCTCTGCGAGGGATTCCTGGTCGCCTTCCTCCTGCGACATCGACACGAGCAGCTCGACGTCCTCGATGCGGGAGTCGAACTTCTCCAGCTTCTCCAGAGTGGACTGCCGGTGGGACAGCTTCGAGGTGACCTGCTGGGCCTCGTCCGGGTTGTCCCACAGGTCCGGCGCCGCGGCCGCTTCCGTCAGCTCTGCCACCTCGGACCGGAGCTGGTCGATGTCGGACACGTTGCGGATCGAGGCGAAGGTCTGCTGCAGGGCAGCGATCTCTGAAGGAAAGTCAATGGCCATAATCATTCCAGGGTAGTGCATGGCGGGGCCGGAGTTCTGAGAGTCCTGCCGCTTCGCTCATGATTCGAGGTGGGCGACTCGGGCAACCTCGGACAGGACGAGCAGGGCGTCCCCCTCCCGCAGGCTGCGCTGCAGGGTCTGGGCCGCCCGGCGCAGGTGCGGGCCGTACGAGCTCTCGACACTCCTGGGCATGCGGGTGAGGGGGAACGACACACATACGGCGAGCCTCGCACTCGTCATCGGTTCGAAGCCGACGCTCGCCGAGCCGATTCCCGCCCGTCGTGCTTCCGTAGTCACGTAGACGGTCTGACCATCCACACTGCCGGTCAGCGCGAGAGCGGCGGACCCGCCGTCGGCGAGCAGCAGGGCTGTGCCCGCGCTCTTCGAGATGCGCAGCTCATTCATCGACTCGACCGTGATCACACAGACTCGACGGTCGCCGTCCAGCAGCCACAGCTGCACCGACTCGCCGGTCACGTTCCTGAGTTCGGTGAGGACGGTCTGCACATCGTTCTCCCGGCGCCCGGCGGGGAACGGACCGAGGCAGAATGCCCCGTCGGAGCGACGGACGACGAATTCGTGCTGCGCCAGGGAATGCAGGATCCGGTAGCCGGTCGAGGTGCTCATCCCGAGGCGGGAGCAGATCTCGGCGCCGGTGAGCGCGGACTCGCCGAGCAGGGAGAGGATTGCCGCGCATTTGTCGATGACGCCGATCGATTCCAGTGCTCCCTCCTCACGCTTCGATCAGGTGTTCCTCGACGGCCTTCTTGCGAAGCAGCCGCCGAAGGATCATCGGGCCGAGGATGCCGAGCACGATCAGGATGACGAGCGTCAGGGAGATCGGCCTGGTCACGAACGGCAGCAGGCTGCCGCCGCTGATCTGGAGCACGCGCCGGAAGTTGTCCTCCAGCAGGGGAACCAGGACGAGCGCCAGGATCGCAGGGGCCAGCGGGAAGTCGAACGTCTCCATGAGATAGCCGAGCACTCCGAGCAGGGCCAGGATGAGCATTCCCGACAGGCTGAACTCGATGGCGTAGGCTCCCACTCCCACCAGGACGAGGATCGCGCCGAAAAGCAGCTCCGGCGGCACCTTCAGGAGCTTCACGAAGAGTCCGACGAGCGGCAGGTTGAGCACGATGAGGGCGACGTTGCCGATGTACATGCTCGCGATGATCGTCCAGATCAGCGTCGATTCCTGCTCGAAGAGGAGCGGACCCGGCTGCAATCCGTACATCGTGAACACGAACAGCAGCAGCGCGGTGGTGGCCGACCCCGGAATGCCGAGGCTGAAGAGCGGGATCATGGCGCCGCCGACCCCGGCGTTGTTCGCTGCCTCGGGGCCTGCCACGCCTTCGATCGCTCCGTTGCCGAATCGCTCCGGAGTCTTCGAGATCCGCTTCTCCATGATGTAGGACATGAATGACGCCAGCGAGGGGCCGACGCCGGGCAGCACGCCGATGATGAACCCGAGCACGGACCCGCGTCCCCACGGCCCCGCTGAACGGCGCCAGTCGTCCTTCGTCATCCACGGGCCGGAGTCGATCTTCTGCACCTGCACAGCGGCGGGATCGAGGCGGGTCGACAGCTGGCGGATCGACTCCGGGATGGCGAACAGCGCCATCGCGAAGATCGTGAAGTCGATCCCGTCGCGGAGCACGTCCATGCCGAACGTCTGCCGCGGCAGACCGGTCTGGAAGTCCAGCCCGATGAGGCCGACTCCCAGCCCGATGAGAATGGACACGAGCGACTTGATGCGGGAGCCCGTCGACATCGAGGACGCCAGCAGCAGCGCCATGAGCATGAGCAGGAAGTACTCGGCAGCCCCGAATATCCTCGCAGCCTGGACGAGCAGCGGGGACAGGAACGACAGGCCGACGATCGCCAGCGTGCCCGCGAGGAACGAGCCGATGGCCGCAGTTGCCAGCGCGGCACGGGCTCGTCCCTGCCGCGCCATCTCGTAGCCGTCGATCGCCGTCACCGCGCTGGCGATCTCGCCCGGGGTCTTGATGAGCGTCGCGGTGATCGATCCGCCGTACATCGAGCCGTAGTAGACGCCGCAGAGCATGATGAGTCCGTGCACCGGATCCATCCCGAACGAGACCGGAATCAGGATGGCGATCGCAGTGATCGGACCGATCCCGGGCAGGACGCCGACGATGGTGCCGAGCAGGACGCCGAGCAGAGCGAAGAGCAGGCTGAGCGGCTGGATGGCTTCTGCGAAGCCGCCGCCGAGCTGGACGAGGGTATCCACGAGTCGGCCTCCTCAGCCTAGGATGCCGGGCGGCAGGTAGACGCCGAGCCCGAGCTTGAAC
Organism: Brevibacterium daeguense; assembly: GCF_021729135.1. Taxonomy (GTDB): domain Bacteria; phylum Actinomycetota; class Actinomycetes; order Actinomycetales; family Brevibacteriaceae; genus Brevibacterium; species Brevibacterium daeguense. Next base: position 36,683 of record NZ_JAJTWW010000012.1, on the reverse strand, counting down.
GAGTAGTAGAGGACTGCGGAGAACGCCGCCGCGAAGATCAGGTTCCGGATCCACTTCCGTCGGTCATACAGGGAGGTGATCACGAAGAAGAACACTGCCGTGGAGAGCAGGAAGCCGACCGGGATGAGAATGATCATGTAGGCGAAGAACAGCGCGAAGTTGATGAGCACGCGACGCCCCGAGAGTCCGAAGACCTGCGGCGCGCCGTCCCGTGGCTCGGCGGCGCGGGGCTCGGCGGCGCGGGGCTCGGCGGCTGAAGCGCCCGCTGTCGCACCCCCCGATGCGGAGGCGTCGCCTGGCGCGGATTCGTGTTCCAGCGCCTTCTCCATCACCTCCTCCGGGGTCGGCCGATGGGTGAAGAAGGCCGAGACTGCCAGCAGTCCGCCGAGCACCAGAAGACCGAGGCCGACGAGCGCCGGCATGGTCTCGGGCCCGACGACTGCATCGGTGCGCTGAATGCGGAGTGTCTCGAGGAAGTACCCGAGGCCGACCAGCGCAACGACGATTCCGACCCCGAGTTCCTGCTTGTCCACAGGGCGAGCTCGAACCATGATCAGCTGCCGATCTCCGTCTTCTCGACGCCCTCACGCACGGTCTCATTGGCCTCGGTGATGTAGGCGGCCATCTCCTCGCCGACGAGGAATTCGGGTGTCCACTGGTTCTTCTCCACCGTCTCCTGCCAGGCGTCGGATTCGACCATCGTCTGCAGAGTCTCCTCCCAGTACGTCACGGCCTCTTCGGGCATGTCGGCCGGTCCGTACACTCCGCGCCAGTTGCCCAGGGTGACGTCGTATCCGGAGTCGACGGCCGTCGGCACCTGCTCGAAGGGGGCCTCGAGCGGCTCCGGTGCGAAGGACACGATCGGCGTGAGATCGCCGGCCTCCAGGGTCGCGCGGAACTCGCTGAGTCCGGCGATCGCCACCTTTGCGTCGCCGTTGAGCAGGGCCGTGGTCTGCTCGCCACCGCCTTCGTAGTCGACGAAGTTCACCTCCTGCGGATCGATGCCTGCCGCGTCCGCGAGCAGCGCGAACGGCAGTCGGTCGTCGCCGGCGGCGGCGACCGGCACGGCTGCGGGATCATCCTTCAGGCTTTGGATGAGCCCGTCGAGGTCGGTGATGTCGCCGCCCTCAGCGCCGACGACGATGAAGTTCTCGACGAAGAGCGTGGCGATCATGGTCGCGTCGTCGGGTCCGTACTCGCACAGCCCGCGTTCGTTCATGGTCTGGTTGGCGAGAGAGGAGATCGCGATCTGATCGTCCTTGCCCTGGTGGTTGTTGATCATCTCGGTCAGCCAGGAGCAGCCGGTGCCGCCGGGCTTGTTCTGGACGGGCAGGGGCACGTCGACGATGCCTTCTTCTTCGAGGACTTGAACCATCGCCCTCGCAGTGGTGTCCCAGCCGGACCCGGGCTCGGCCGGGGCGTTGACGTTGATCGGCTTGGAGGGATAGTTCCCTCCACCGCTCGCGGAGCCGCCACCCGAGTCGCCGCAACCCGTCAGGGCCAGCGCCAGGCTCGCGACCGCAGCCGTGCCGACGGTGAATCGTGAAATCATCCTTGACTTCATGGTGTCCTCTTTCCTGTGTTTGCCTGTCGGCTGTTGACTTCCAGCGAGTTGAGTATTTCCTGCGTGTGCTCCCCCGGCGCCGGAATGTCCGAGCGCTTGGGCAGGTGCTCCCCGTTGACCGCGAGCGGAAGCAGCGGGACGAGCACCTCGGTCCCGTCGGGCAGCCTGGTCGGGGTGAGCGCTCCGGTCTGCAGCAGGTGCGGGTCCGATGCCAGGTCGCTGGGCTTGTTGACTTTGGCGTACGGCAGCCCTGCGCCGTCGCACAGCTCCTCGATCCGGGCCAGCGGCAGAGAGCCGAGGACGCTCTGGAGCTCCGCGTGGATCCGATCGCGCTGCGCCACCCGTTGGGGATTGGTCGCCAGGTCTTCGTCCTCGGCCAGCCGGTGCAGCCCGAAGACCTCGCACAGCACGCGCCATTGAGAATCGCTCACCGCGGCGACGAAGATCATCTGGTCCTCGGCGGAGCGGAAGATGTCGTAGACGGCCCACGCAGCCATCCTGTTGGGCATCGGCTCGACGTCTTCACCGGTCAGTTCGGCCTGCACCATGTGATTGCCGACGAGGAACACGTTGTTCTCGAACAGGGAGCTCGTCAGGTGCGCCCCCTCCCCCGTCCGCTCGCGGACCATGAGCGCCGACATGATCCCGATGACGCCGAACATGCCGCCCATGATGTCGTTGACCGAGGCGCCGGCGCGCAGCGGCCGGCCGGGTGGACCCGTCATGTAGCCGAGGCCGCCGAGCATCTGCACCACTTCGTCGAGCGCCGGCCGGTTGCCGTACGGGCCGCCCAGGAAGCCCTTGAGCGAGCAGTAGACGATGCCCGGGTTGATCTCCTTGAGCGCCTCGTAGCCGAGCCCGTACGACTCCATCTTGCCGGTCCGGAAGTTCTCCACGACGACGTCTGCCGAGGCGAGGAGCATGCGCACGGTTTCCTGGTCGTCGGGATCTGCGAGGTCGGCCTGGAAGCTCTTCTTGTTCCGGTTGAAGCTCGGGAACAAGCCGGAGCCCGAGCCGGGCAGGTAGCGCGTCTTGTCGCCGTCCCCGCGCGGTTCGACCTTGATGACCTCCGCACCCAGGTCGGCCAGGATCATGCCGCAGCTCGGACCCATGACCATGTGGCTGATCTCGATGACGCGGACTCCGTCGAGGGGCAGAATCATGCCGCTCCCCTCACGACGGCCGAGGGCACGGCCGGGATCGAGGAGAGGCTGGAGGTCAGCCCATGTCCCACTGCTTCGCTCAGGGGATCTCGGACTGCCGCCAGCTGCTCGACGTCGACCCCGGTTTCGATGCCTTCCTTGTGGAGCAGGTGCACGAGGTCGTCCGTCCCGATGTTCCCGGCGGCGCCGGGCGCGAACGGGCAGCCGCCGAGGCCGCCCATCGCGGCGTCGAAGCTGGTGATGCCGAGGATCAGCGCAGCGAAAACATTGGCCATGCCGAAGTTGTAGGTGTCGTGCAGATGCAGGTTCACGGGGTGCTCCGGGAACTCCGCGAGCACTGCGGCGGTGGTCCGTGACACCAGTCCCGGATTGGAGTTTCCGACGGTGTCGGCCAGTCCGATGCCACGCGCGCCTGCGGTGGTGAAGGTCCGGAGGATCTCGATGAGGGAGTCGACATCGGTGACTCCGTCGAACGGGCAGTAGAAGCTCACCGCGGTGGCGATGTCGTAGCGGATGCCGTGTGAGCGCAGCTCGTCGACGGCTTCGAGGAGCCGCTCCGACGCCTGCGCGATCGAGGAGTCCGAATTCGCCTTCGAATGCCCCTCCGAGGCGGAGATGACGAGCTTGACGTTGCGCGCTCCCGCGTCAGCGGCGCGCTGGGCGCCCTTCCGGTTGAACACCAGCGTGTAGAGCTCGACGCCCTCCGCCTCGAGCGGCTGCAGGCCGGCGAGCACCTCTGCCGTGTCGGCCATCTGCGGCACTTTCTTGGGGTTGACGAAGGCGCCCACCTCGAGGTGCTTGAGCCCGGCTGCTGCGAGGGCTCGACCCAATCGGATCTTGGAGCCGGTAGGAACGATCGTCTTCTCGATCTGCAGCCCGTCGCGGAGGGTCGTGTCGAGGATCTCGACCGCCGCCGGGAGCGTCGGGAGCGCGGCATTCGTCATTGAACTCCACCTGGTCGGTTCATTCCCGCAATGCGGGAATTCTCTGGAAGGTTGCTATGCAGTGCTTGAGAAACTGTTGTGCACGCCACATTAGAAGTTCGGAGTCGCGTGTCACAGGTGCCGTCCATCATCTGAGATGAAGCACGTGTCCTTCCCACGATGCGGGAACTACTCGCGATCTCGCTGGAGCATTCGATCTCGCCGGCGGCCGCCGTCACCGTCCATCAGCGGGACGAAGCGATCGGGCGCATGGGTTGTCGAAGGATGGTTCGCAAGCGGTCGGGAGCGGCCTTGCGCGGGTCGCTCGGGCAGATCTCGTGATGCTTGCCGGTCATCCGCAGTCCCTGGTCGGGGTATTCGTGATGCATGCGAGCCAGCACGGGGGCCTCCTCAACGCTCTCCGTCCACAAGCGGCGGCGCAAGGCATGCATCTTGTCCACAGTTTACTATCAGCTCCTGGTCAGACTCCAGAAGTTGTCGTAAGTTGGCTTCGTACCCAAGCACCACTCCCCCGCATCCCCGCCCCGCCCGATCCCCAGGACCATTATGGACGCTGCCGAAATCATCGCCGATGAGGTGCGAGAGCTGATTCGCGCTCGCGGTATCGACCCCCGTACCGACTCCGCCCAAACGCGGGAGCTCGTCCTCCAGGTCATCCAGGACTACGACGAGCGCACGCTCGCCGGCTCGCTTCCCCTGCTGGCGAACCCGGAGGAAACAGGCCGACGGATCTTCGACGAGGTGTCCGGCTTCGGCGTCCTTCAGAAGTACCTCGACGATCCGGCAGTCGAGGAGATCTGGATCAATGGGCCGCATGGCGTATTCATCAGCCGTCACGGGACCAGCGAGCTGACGCCCACTCTCTTGACGGAGGAAGACGTCACGGACCTGATCGAGCGGATGCTCCGGACCTCCGGGCGGAGGGTGGACCTGTCGAGCCCGTTCGTCGATGCCACCCTGCCGGACGGGTCGCGGCTGCATGTCGTCCTCCCCGACATCACGCGGACCCATCCGGCAGTCAACATCCGGAAGTTCATCACCCGCACACGCAGCCTGCACGATCTGGTCGACAACGGAACGCTGCCGCCCCCAGCGGCGGCGTTCCTCGACGCCGCTGTTGTCGCCGGAGCCAATATCGTGGTCTCCGGAGCAACTCAAGCCGGCAAGACCACCATGCTCAACGCCCTCACTGGATCAATCCCCGCACGCGAGCGCGTGATCACGTGCGAAGAGGTATTCGAGCTCTCCGTTCCCGCACGCGACTGGGTGGCCATGCAGTGTCGCCAGCCCTCTCTGGAGGGGACCGGTGAAATCACCCTGCGGCAATTGGTCAAAGAGGCACTGCGAATGCGGCCCAGCCGTCTCATCGTCGGTGAGGTTCGCGAGGCGGAATGCTTCGACCTCCTCGTGGCGATGAACAGCGGCCTGCCCGGGATGGGGTCGATCCACGCCAATTCCGCCCGCTCCGCAGTCACCAAACTCTGCACGCTGCCGTTGCTGGCCGGGCCCAACATCGGCTCGTCGTTCGTCTCACCGACAGTCGCAGGCAGCATCGACCTCATCGTCCACCTGCGGCTGGACCATGACGGCCACCGCCGGGTCGAGGAGATCGCCGCCATCCCTGGAGGCCTGGAAGGAGACGTCGTCGAGACGGAGACCGTCTTCCATACTGACAGGGACGGGAGACTGGTGCGGGGCACCGGGTTCACCCACCTCGGCGATCGCTTCGCGGCCGTTGGAAAGGACATCCACGCCATCTTGGAGGCGGCATGAGCACCTCGTTGGCGGGAGCGCTGTGCGGTCTCGGTCTCGGATGCGGGCTGTTCCTCGTCTGGTGGTCGATGTGGGAGACGCCGGCGACAGCACGGCCCCGCCCCCGGTTCCTGCTGGAGCTCGACGAGATGCTCACCACCGCGGGCTTTCCCAGGTTCAGCCCAGTCCATCTTCTGCTGGTCTGCATCGCGGCCGGGTGCGTCGTGTTCCTCATCGCCTATGCCTTCACCAGTTCCGCAGCCATCAGCGGCTGCTTCGGGATGTTCGCCGCGCTGGCGCCTTACGCCTTCGTCCGCCATCGTGCACATAGCCGACGGGTCGAGCGGCGGACCCTATGGCCGGAGGCGATCGACCACCTGAACTCCGGCATCCGCGCGGGCCTGTCTCTTCCGGAGGCGATCAGCGGGCTCAGCGTCCGCGGGCCGGAGTCCCTCCGGCCGCTTTTCGCGGTGTTCGCCCAGGAGTACCGAGCCACCGGGTCTTTCTCGATGTCCCTCGACCGGTTCAAGGACGCGTGCGCAGATCCCGTCGCCGATCGCATCGTTGCGGCCCTCGCGGTCACCCGCGAAGTCGGAGGCACCGATCTGGGCACCATGCTCAGGACCCTCAGCCAGTTCATCCGCGACGACGCGCGGACCCGGGCCGAGATGCAGGCCCGTCAGAGCTGGACAGTGACCGGCGCCCGGCTCGCGGTCGCTGCACCCTGGGTGGTCCTGGCGCTGCTGTCGAGCCGTCCGCAGACGGCGGCCGCGTACAACTCGCCGCAGGGAGTGACTCTGCTGCTCGTGGGACTGGGGGTTTCGATCGCTGCCTACGCAGTGATGAAGCGCATCGGCAGGCTTCCGGCAGAACCACGCGTGCTGAGATGAACATCGACTCCCTCGATCTCAGCAATCCGGCCGCCGTGATCGGCGCCGGTCTGCTGCTCGGGCTTTCGCTGGCGTACTTCGTCGCTGTTCTGCCGGTGTTCCGGAAGCCGTCACTCGATGACCGGATCGCTCCCTATCTTCGGGATCGCCCTCGGGTGGCGAAGATGTACGGCCCGCCGGTGCCGGCCGACGCCGGAGTGCTGGGACTAGCACGATCACTGGCCGTTCGCGCCGGCGAGTGGCTCTCCTCCCGGCTGACGACCGACGCGAGCATCATCACGCGGCTGTCGCGCCTCGGCCCTTCCGAGACGATCGAGAAGTTCAGAGCTCACCAGATTCTTCTGATCGCCGCCGGGATCGTTTCCGGTGCCCTCTTGGGGACTCTCGTCAGCATCGGCCGCGGCTTCAATCCGGCAGCCTTCGTCCTCATCCCGGCGATGGGCGGAGTGTGCGGACATTTCCTCAACGATTGGCTGCTGTCGCGCCGGGTGCGCCGACGCGAAGAGCGGATCCTCGCGGAGTTCCCGACGATCGCCGAGCTGCTCGCCCTGTCGATCACCGCCGGTGAGGGCACGGTCGATGCGCTGGAGCGCTCATGCAGAAGCACCACCGGAGAACTCAGCGAAGAGCTTCGCAGCACCTTGGCAGAGGCACGCACGGGCACCCCACTCATCGAGGCACTGGACAACCTCGGGAGGCGGACCGGAATTCCGAGCATTGTCCAGTTCGTCGACGGAATCGCCGTCGCCATCGCGCGGGGCACCCCGCTCGCCGAGGTGCTGCGGGCCCAAGCCGGTGATGTCCGGGAAGAGGGACGTCGTCGACTCATGGAGCTCAGCGGAAAGAAGGAAGTCGGAATGCTCGTGCCCGTCGTGCTCTTCGTCCTTCCGGTCACCGTGCTGTTCGCCGTCTTCCCGTCCCTCGCAGTCCTCGAACTCACTCATTGAACAGCCCACTGGATACCGTTGTCAGAATCTCGAAAGGCCATCACTCATGCTCAGCAGAATCTCCCTCCGGCTCCTGCTCCTCATCACTCTTCTGACCACCGGCACCGGGTCCGGTGCCGGCGCACGAGCACGGCGGACCGACCGCGGAGACGTTCCGGGCTGGGTCCTCATCACGATGATGACCGCAGCGTTGGTCGTCGCCCTGTGGGCACTTGCGGGCGAGGCCTTCACCTCGATGTTCGAGGACTCGATGAACAAGGTCAGCAGGGCCGGGTGAGCGATGCCCACGCGCAGCAGACGCACTGACTCCGGGGCCGCTGTCGCCGAATTCGTGCTTGTCGGAGCACTCCTGAGTCTGGTCTTCGCATCCGTGCTGCAGCTGGGTCTGGCGCTGCATGTGCGCAATACGGTGACTGACTCCGCAGTGGCCGGTGCTCGGCAGGCGGCATTGGCAGACCAGCGTCCGGTCGACGGTCGAGACCTGACCCGGGAGCTCATCACTGTCTCGGTGGGACCTGCATATGCCGAGCAGATCGACGTGCGTGAGGAGACCGTCGGAGGTGTCACCGTCGTCACCGTCACGGTCACCACTCCGGTTCCGGTCTTCGGTCTTGTCGGCCCGCAGGAGGCGTGGAATCTCTCAGGACGCGCGATTGCGGAAGATCTGGTCGGATGATCATTCCTTCCGGTGACCGCGGTTCTGCGCCGATCGAGTTCATCTTCGCCTCGGTGGTGCTGCTCATTCCCCTCGTGTACCTGGTCCTGTCACTCGCATACGTGCAGGCCGGTTCGTACGCGGCCAACGCGACCGCCATCAGCGCCGCGCGCACTGCCGCGCGGTTTCCGGACGCCGCTCCCGCGAGGGCGGACGCACTCGCTCGCCTTCAGTTCGAGGATTTCGGGGTCACCGACGCGGACTGGTCGATCCGGTTCGAATGCAGCGGCCCGTGCGACCGGTCCGGAAGCTCTGTCACCGCTCATGTCGAGGCGCGCGTTCCCGTGCTGGGACTGCCCGCGATCTTCGGCGCGGTGCACGCGCCTCACATCACGATTCGTGCTGTCCACACAGACGTGGTCTCTCCCTACAGCACCGGACAGAGCGAGCGCAGCGAACAGAACGATCGGCGCCGCGATCCGCTCGGGGCAGAGCAGTGACTCGCTCGCAGCCGCGCCGCGCTGTCTGCCTCCGGGGGCGGCGAGAGCTTCGCCTCGGACTTGCAGGCGACGACGGCTCGATCATGCCCCTTGCGATCGGCTTCACGACGATCGCACTCATGCTCATCCTGCTGGCAGCCGTCATCACTGACATCTACCTGGCGCATCGGAAGCTCTACGCTCTGGCGGATTCCGCCGCACTCGCCGCAGCCGACTCCTTCGAACCCGCATACGGCGGTGAACCGGCAATCCTCTTCACCGATGCGGCGGTCGCCGACGAAGCGCAGGAGTACCTCGGGCGGGCTCAGCCGTCGCCGGCTTTCCGGACGCTCCGGGCAATGGGTCGATCCCCGGACGGACGCAGCGTCGAGGTCACCCTGCACGCGCAGTATCGGCCGCCGCTCCTCTCGCCCTTCGCTCCCGAGGGAATCGGGATGATCGCCACCGCCAGAGTCCGCGGCGCCCTGCGCGAAGGCTGACGGCTCCCTCGGCGCTGCGCCCGGGTTCCTGTGGACAGCACGGTGCTGTCCACAGGCGCAGGAGTGGGCAGGTGCCCAGCATCGAATCCTCCTAATCTGCACACATGCCCTCGCTCCTCGTGCTCCTCACGTCGACCTTCGGTGTTCAGGCCTACGCCGTGGAAGGACCAGGTCAGCGCTCTGCGCGGGAGGTTCTCGACCGGTTCTCGGATGCCACCGGGGCAGAGTTCGATGTTGGGAATCGGAATCCCCCGGACCGGGAGTCGACCGACGCGCCGCCGGTGTCGCCGTTCGTCGCGGTCGGCGCTTCCGCGGCCGAACTCCAACTCGACGATTCGTGGCTGGACTGGTGCAGCCGGGCGGCGGCTGCCATTGCGGTGGCATCGAAATCAGGGTCACAGAAGATCCGCCCGCCCGGCATGCGAGCGGCCGGCAGCGGCGGCACAGTCGAGATCACCACGGGCCCCGACTCCGGATTCGCCTTCGATCTCCCGCCGGGCGACTGGACTCTCGGACGCTCCGCAGCCGCAGACCTCCCGCTCGCCGATCCCTACGTCAGCCGACACCCGCTGGTGATGAGCAACAGCCCCGGAGGCCTGACGGCATGCTGGGGGCCCGGCAAGACGGTGACAATTCCCGTCGACGGTCACACGCCGAGCACGATGACGATCGGCAGCACTCGACTGTCCATCATTCCCGTCGATGCGCCGACCATCATCGGCGCCCGAGAGTTCGAGTGGCCGATCCCGCCGACGGTCGAACCGCCTCGCCCCCCGTCATGGGTGTACTACGTTCTTCCTCTGGTGTTCGGCGTAGTCCTGGTGCTGCTCACCGGGATGTGGTGGTTCCTCCTGTTCACGCTTTCCGGGCCCCTGTCCGCGGGTCTGAATTGGCTGCTGGAGAAGCGACGGTTCGCGGAGGAGTCGCGCACCTCGTACCGCGCCTACCGGTCGACCCTCAGGGACTTCCGAGCGGAGGTCGACCGCAGCGCCAGCGAATGCCTTGATCGCGCCAGGGCTCTGCCGCTCACTTCAGAGGCCCTGGTACTGGGCTGCGGAACCGCAGTCGCGCCGATTTCCGTCCACGGTCGACCAGCGGTCCAGCAGCCTGATCTCGGACGGGTCTCTGCACGGGCGCGGCTCCAAGCCGCTGATATCGACAGGCTGATCGAGCGCCATCACATCGCAGGGGACGCGTTCGAGGATCGAATCCATCCATATCTGCCCGACTGCCCCATCCTCTTCAACCCTCACGAAGTCGACCTCGATGTCTCCGGGCCGGCACCCGTCGTCGCTGACGTCGTCCGCTCGGTCATCGCGAGCGCTTCAGCAGTCGGAATGCCGGTCCAGTACGAGGAAGAGCCGTCGGCCATCCACCACCCGGAGCTCCTCGCCGCAGACATCCGTGTCCGAGCCGTCGCAGCGCCGACGGCAAGCGCCGTCAGTCGGTCGCAGGGGCCGTCGACTCTGCGGATCGCGGTGACCGAGCACGGAGGACTCACCCGCGCAGAAATCCGCAGTCCCGATGACGTCTCAGCCCACAGCTCTCGTCAACGGTGGCGGATCGAATGCACCGCGGACAGCTCGGTCGGGCACCTGACGGTGCTTGACCCGGTCAGGCCGGCGCGGGTGCCACTGCCGGTCTCCGGCCCGATCGAACTCCGCAGGCTTCGCTCCCAGCGCTTTCTGGACCTCAACCAGCGCTGGCGGGGTCCGTCGAACGAGGATCTTCCGCCGCGCTCGCTGAGTGATCTGCTCGGCGCACGACTCCCCGGCGATTCGGAGCAGCACGGAACTGACCGGGGCACCGCGGGAGCACCGCTCGGCACAGGGCCCGCCGGTCCGTTGCTGATCGACCTGGTCCGTGACGGTCCCCACGCGCTGGTGGCCGGAACCACGGGCAGCGGCAAGTCCGTCCTCCTGCAGACCTGGGTCGCCTCGTTGGCTGCCGCGATGTCGCCCGCAGATCTGCGATTCGTCCTCATCGACTTCAAGGGTGGTGCGGCCTTCACGCCCTTCGCAGAGCTTGTGCACGTCGACTCCATCGTGAGCAATCTCGAACCTTCTGCCGCGATGCGGGCGCTGCGGAGTCTGCAGGCAGAGATCCTCCGACGGGAGGAACTCTTCGCCGATGCCGGCACAGCGTCCATAGAGGAATTCAATTCCAGCCACTCTCCCCCGCTCCCCCGGGTGGTCGTGATCATCGACGAATTCCAAGCACTCATCCAGGACAACCCGTCGGGAACCGAGACCGTCGAATCGCTCACCGCGCTGGGCCGCTCCCTCGGCATTCACCTGATCCTTGCGACGCAGCGCCCGGCAGGCATCGTGACCTCGCGGATGAAGGCGAACATCAACCTGCGCATCGCCCTGCGCGTCCGAGATGCCCCGGACTCCTGGGAGGTCATCGAATCCGATGCGGCCGCAGCGCTTGATCCAGCCGCACCCGGCATGGCATACGTCAGCCGAGGCGCCTCACCGGTCCTGTTCAGAGTCGCCGTGCCCGATTTTGCCGACCCCGCCACGGACGGACGACTCGACCAGGTGAGCTGGACGCGACTGCACGACGGCACGCGAGGCACTGCGGTGCTCCGGCAGCACTCGGAACCCGCTGGTCTGCCGCGGCTGACAGTGCCGGAGCTCGTGCGTCGCTCTCAGGCCTGGAAGGCCGACTCCCCGGATCACGCGACCTCTCGCGTCGTCCTCCCACCGCTGCCCGATCGACTGTCCCAGACGCAGCCTGGAGCACTCGGCCTCCTCGACTTCCCCGATGAGAACCGAAATCAACTCTGGCTGTACGATCCGCACCGAGACGGCTCCGTGATCCTCACCGGGGGTCGCGGGCGCGGCACCAGCACCGCTGTGCGGTCACTCGCCTCAGCCGTGCTTGAAGCGGGCCATCTCGTCGCCCACATGGGCGTCGAGCGTCTTCGGTCCGCCCACCCGAATCTCGTCAGCTCGGCTCATTCGGATCTCTGGGCGATCGAATACCTGCTCGGCACGCTGGAGAACCAGCCGTCCTCCGGTCCGCCGATCACCGTCTGCATCGACGACTACGAGGTGCTGCGGAACTCGTTCGAGGGCAGTCGCCGGCTCATCCGGCTCGAGAAGCTGCTCACCGGCGGCCACGGTCATCGTCAGCTGCAATTCGTCGTCGCCGCAGAGCGGCGCGTCCTCCATTCGCCCATCGGTCCGCACGCTCGGACACGCATCGTCTTCCCGCCGTCCGATGCGCACGAATGTGTCCACTTCGGCATGTCCGCGCGCCGGTTCGAGGGCGACTGGCCGTCCGGTCGCGCGGTCGCAGTTGGTCCGGTGACCGCTTCCACGGGATCGGAGGGAGCCGATGTCCAACTCGTGCACCTTCCCGGCGAGACCGAAGGCGAAGACGGCAACCGCGTCGCACCGATGAGCTTCAGACCGGCTGCTCATCCGCGCGACAGCCCGTGGCCGGTGCGGAATCGGTCAGACTCGGATGCGAACCACACGGCAGCAACCGGCCACGGTGAGGAGGTGGTGCTCGGCTTCGGTCCGCTCGGAGAACCGGTGACGTGGCACCCGAACCGGGACGGACCTGTGCTCAGCATCCGCGGAAGCGAGTCGACGGTGCGACGGACACTCGGGAAGCTCGCGGACTCGAGAACCAGGGGCGGCGGTCAGGATCCGAGCCAGGCGCTCACTGTGATCCCGGAGGCGCATCTTGCCGATCCGGATCACCTCGACCGGGCCATGCACGGGCGCGCCTGCATCCTCGGCTACCCGCTGCACCACACTCCGGGGTATTCATCGCCCCTGCACCGCGCCCCCTCGCTCGGGCCCACCCTCGTGATCGGGGCACGCACCGAGGGCGAGCTGGCCGACATCGGATTGCGCGACCTGCCTGTGGTGCCGGGACCGCTCACTCGCGGCTGGTTCGTCACTTCACAACGGGCGATTCCCGTCGACGTCGGCGATCTCTGAAGCCCGCTGCGGGTCACGTGCAGCCGATGCTCCCATCAGCGGTCACTGCGGATCTGCACCCAGCGTCACGTAGCTGTAGAGCACCTCCGCCTTCTCGGCTTCGAGCAGCCCGTCGACCAGGGCGCTGACCACGGGCATCTCGCTGGTGACCTCCAGCGCCACCGGGGTGTCGACGTTGAGACGGGCGAGCAGCGCTCCGGCATCACCGAGCGCCTGCTGGAACTCCGGGGACTCCTGCCGGGCGGCGCTCGCCCGGTCGAGGCGCGCGTCGTACAGCGACCCCAGGGTCAGCTCGGTCGGCGGCACGGCGTCGTCGTCCGCCATCAGCGCCTTCACCCCGTCGGCCGTCGCGATCGACTGGCCTGCCGGCGGGTTCCCCGGCTGCTGCTGGGCGTAGGACACCGCGAAAGTCGTGATCTCGCCGTCGGACTTCAGCAGCGCGGCCCCGTGGGCGCCGGTGGCCTCCGACAGGAAGCGCTGGTTGAACCGCCCCAGACTCATCTCCGCGGCAGGGTCAACGCGGTTGACCCCGGTATACCACTCCGCGAATGCCTGCGTCAGCGCCACCGAACCCGTCGCCGTGATCTGGAAGTCCTCCACCCGGTCCGCGCCCAGTCCGCCCAGGGCCGTCGGGTCGACGCGCACCACCCGGGTGGTGAACAGCTGCCGGAACCCCAGCGCGAGCGCAGCGGTCTCCCCGCTGACGCCCGTCGACACCCGCGCCCGCAGCGGCAGCCCGGCGATCGCGGTGTCGGCCGCCCGCTCCCGGACCGCGTCGAACAGCTCCCGGCCCACGCCTCGGCGGCGCTCCGCCTCGGCGACCTCCACGTGCACCCATGCCCGGGTCGGGTGGGCCGGCGACTCCGCGATCGCGGCCGCGCCGACGAGCACCTCGGAATCCTCGAGCGTGGCCACCACGCAACGGGTGACCGGCGAGTCGGAGTCCTGCCGGAACAGATTGCGCACCACCAGATCCGCAGGGGTCTGCGGATCGTGGAACACATCGTTGAGGGCGAGGTCGTCGCCGGGGGCGAATGGTCGGATGGCCATCGTTCGAACTCCCTGTTCCTCATCACGCACGCGGTCCGCGTCGTCCTCGTCGAGCACATGCTCGGCATCTTGGACATCGCGCACGTGGTCGGCATCGTGCTGATATTCCGATTCGGTACTGTCGGACTATGACCGACTCCGAACTCCACGATCCTACCGTCCAGGCCCAGGACGCGGCCGCGATGCTCAACGCGGCCGCCGACATCCCGGCCCACGACATCGCACTCGTGCTGGGCTCCGGCTGGGCCGGCGCCGCCGAACTCATCGGCGAGACGATCAGCGAACTGCCCGCCTCCCAGGTGCCGGGCTTCCACTGGCCCACGGTGGCCGGTCACAGCGGCGCGTTGCGCACCATCCGCATCCGCGACACCGACAGGCACGCCCTGGTGCTCGGCGCCCGCACCCACCTCTACGAGGGACGCGGCGTCCGCGCCGTCGCCCACGGCGTCCGCACCGCCGCGGCCGCCGGCTGCTCGACCCTCGTGCTCACCAACGGCTGCGGCGGACTCCTCCCGGCCTGGCAGCCGGGCACGACCGTGCTGATCTCCGACCACCTCAACCTCACCGGCGTCTCGCCCATCGAGGGCCCCGACTTCGTCGACCTCACCGACCTGTACTCCAGCCGGCTGCGCGGACTCGCCCGCGAGGTCGACCCGAGCCTGCCCGAGGGCGTCTACGCCCAGTTCCCCGGCCCCCACTACGAAACCCCCGCCGAGGTGCGGATGGCCGGCATCCTCGGCGCCGACCTGGTGGGCATGTCCACCACGCTCGAGGCGGTCGCGGCCCGGCAGGCCGGGATGGAGATCCTGGGCATCTCCCTGGTCACCAATGCCGCCGCCGGAGTGACCCCGGCGGCCCTGTCGCATGAGGAGGTCGTCGCCAGCGGAGTCGCCGCCGGCCCCCGCATCTCGGGGCTGCTTGCCCGGATCATCGGCCGGATCGCCCGCGACGAGGAGCGCGTCTGATGGCACAGCCGCCCGAGGACAAGTCCGCCCAGGCCGCCGCCGCGCAGGCCGGCCCTGCCGCCGGAGCCGGAACCACCCCTGCTGCCGAACCCGCAGCCGCCCAGGCCGCCGCCGTGGCGGCGGCCTCCTTCGATCCGGCCGTCGTGCGCGCCTGGATCGAGGACGACCCCGACCCGCTCACCCGCTCCGAGCTCGCCGAACTCCTCGCGCTCGCCGAGGACGGACACGAAGGCGCAGCAGCCGAGCTCGCCGGCCGGTTCTCCGGACCGCTGGAGTTCGGCACCGCGGGCCTGCGCGGCGCAGTCGCCGCCGGGCCGAACCGGATGAATCGCGCGGTGGTCATCCGCGCTGCCGCGGGCATCGCCGCATTCCTCGACGACACGGTGGGAGCGGGCTTCTCCGTGGCGATCGGGGCCGACGCCCGTCACGGTTCCCACGAGTTCGCCGTCGACACGGCGGCCGTGATCACCGGTGCCGGCGGCCGGGCGCTCCTGCTGCCGCCCGAGCTTCCGACACCGGTGCTGGCGTTCACCCTCCGCTACATCGACGCCGACGCCGGGATCATGGTCACGGCCAGTCACAACCCCAAGCAGGACAACGGCTACAAGGTCTACCTGGGCCACGCACCGCTGGCCGTCGTCGCCGAGCGCCTCGGCGAGGATCCCGCTCTGGCCCACGACGGCGCGGGCGCCCAGATCGTGGCGCCGTTCGACCAGCTGATCGCCGAGCGCATCAGCGCGGTGCCCTCCGTGGCGGACACGGTGCTGGCCGATGAGAGCTGGGAGCGCCTCGGCGATGAGGTGCTCGAGGCGTACCTGCAGCGCATCGAGGCGCTGGGCGCCCACGCTTCCGGCCCGCTGCGGATCGTCCTGACCTCCCTGCACGGGGTGGGCGGCTACACCGCGCTGCAGGCCCTCGACCGGTGCGGCTTCACCGATGTCCACGTCGTCGAGTCGCAGGCCCTGCCGAACCCCGACTTCCCGACGGTCGCATTCCCGAACCCCGAGGAGCCGGGCGCGCTGGATGCCGCGATCGCCCTCGCCGAGGAGGTCGACGCGGATCTCATCGTCGCCCACGATCCCGATGCCGACCGCTTCTCGGCGGCCGTGCCCGACCCCTCCGGCTGGACCCAGCTCACCGGCGACGAGGTGGGGATCCTGCTCGGTGAGCGCCTCGCCGCCCGCTGGGACTCGGCTGCGGAAGCCGACCGTGCCCGCGCGGTCCTTGCGTGCTCGGTGGTCTCCTCCCGCGGTCTGGCGCGCGTCGCCGCCGCCCACGGGCTCCGTCACACCACCACCCTCACGGGGTTCAAGTGGATCTCCCGCGTCCACGACCTGGTCTTCGGCTACGAGGAGGCGCTGGGCTACTGTGTTGATCCCGAGGCGGTCAAGGACAAGGACGGCATCTCCGCCGCAGTCGAGTTCGCAGCGCTGACCTCCGAGCTGGCGTTCGCAGGCCGCACGGTTCACGATGAGCTCGCCCGGATCCGGCGCCGGGACGGGGTGTTCGTCACCGCGCCCCTGACGTTCCGGATGACGGACCTGACGCGAATCCCGCTGGTCATGGAGTCGGTGCGCACTGCCCCGCCCGAGGCGCTCGCCGGCTCTGGCGTGACCGGAGTCGTCGACCTGGCCGAGGGTTCGGACGAGCTGCCGCCGACGGACGGACTGGTGATCTCGACTGCCCGCGACGATCGCGTGGTGATCCGCCCCTCGGGAACCGAGCCGAAGCTCAAGTGCTATCTGGAGGTCGTCGAGGACCCGGGCGGTGACGACGCGGAGGCTCTGGCCCGGGCGAACGCCCGGATGGCCGAGCTGCGGGCCGCGGTTGCGGAGTATCTGGCGCTGTAGCAGCCGGAGCGGGCCTCGGCGGCGACCGGGGCGCCTTGGCAGCAGCCAGCGGTGCGCCTCGGCAGCAGCCGGCGGTGCGTCTCGGCAGCAGCCGGCGGGCGCCTCGGTCGACGAGGCCAGGCCTACGCCAGGCCGTCGAGGACGACCCGCGAGCCCGACAGTCCCAAGCGGGAGGCGCCGGCCCGGATCATCTCCTCGGCTGCCTGCGCAGTGCGGATCCCGCCGGAGGCCTTGACGCCGAGCCGGCCCCCCACCGTCGCGCGCATGAGTCGGACCGCCTGCGCCGAGGCGCCGCCGGACGGGTGGAATCCCGTGGAGGTCTTGACGAAGCCCGCCCCTGCTCGTTCGGCGCGCCGGCAGGCCTCGACGATCTCCTCGTCCGTCAGCGCCGCTGATTCGATGATGACCTTGACGAGTGCGCTGCCGGCCGCCGCGACGACTGCCCGGATGTCGGACTCGACGGCGTCGAAGTCGCCGGCCTTGGCGGCCCCCAGGTTGATCACCATGTCGACCTCGTCGGCTCCATCAGCCACGGCACGGGCGGCTTCGGCGGCCTTGATCTCGGAGTGGTGCCCGCCGGAGGGGAAGCCGCACACCGTCGCGACCACGAGGTCACCGGTGTCGGCAACGGGCAGCGCGCTCGGCGACACGCAGATCGCCTTGACCCCGAGTGCCTGGGCCTCCGCGACCAGGGCTGCGACGTCGGCGGGAGTGGACTCGGGCTTGAGCAGGGTGTGGTCGATCATGGCGGCGACATCGGTGCGCGAGGTCATGGGTGCTCCTTGAGAATCGAGGGCGGCGGGATTGCGGTGCGGTGCGAGTCAGTCGGCGATGCGGCTCAGGACGACCGAGCGCGCCGTGTCCGCGTCGGCGCCTTCTGCGGCCGGCGTGATGTCGAAGGCCTCCGCGAGCGCCTCGCGGGCGCGGGCGAACCGCTCGGACTCATCGGAGTGCAGGGTCACCAGGGGCGCCCCGGCGGTGACGGCTTCTCCCGCCTTGACATGGAGCTCGATCCCGGCGCCCGCCTGCACGGTCTCCTCCTTGCGGGCCCGGCCTGCCCCCAGCCGCCACGAGGCGATGCCGATCACCTCCGCGTCCAGCGCGGTCAGCACTCCGCTGGTCTCGGCGGTGACGACATCGGTGTCGCGAGCCTGCGGCAGGTCCGCGTCCGGGTCGCCGCCCTGCGCGGTGATCATCGCCCGCCACACGTCCATCGCGCGGCCGTCGCCCAGCGCTGCGGCGACGTCGACGTCGTCCTTCCCTGCCAGCCGGAGCATCTCGGTCGCCAGTGCCACCGTCAGCTCGACGACATCGCTCGGGCCGCCGCCGGCGAGCACCTCGACCGCCTCGCGGACTTCGAGCGCGTTCCCGACCGTCCGACCCAGCGGTGCCGACATGTCGGTGAGCAGCGCGGTGGTCCGCACGCCGGCGTCGCGCCCGAGGGCCACCATGGTGCGGGCGAGCTGCTCAGCGGAGGCGAGGTCCTTCATGAAGGCGCCCGAGCCGACCTTGACATCGAGGACCAGCGCGCCGGTGCCCTCGGCGATCTTCTTCGACATGATCGAGGAGGCGATGAGCGGGATCGACTCCACCGTCGCGGTGGTGTCCCGCAGGGCATACAGCTTGCGGTCGGCAGGCGCCAGGCCGGTGCCGGCAGCGCACACCACTGCGCCGAGGGCGTCGAGCTGGTGCATCACCTCCGCGGTGTCCAGGTCCGCCCGCCAGCCCGGGATCGACTCGAGCTTGTCGAGGGTGCCGCCGGTGTGGCCCAGCCCGCGGCCCGACAGCTGCGGCACGGCCGCGCCGAACACGGCCACCAGCGGCGTCAGCGGAAGCGTGATCTTGTCACCGACCCCACCGGTCGAGTGCTTGTCCACTGTCGGCCGCGACAGGGAGCTGAAGTCGAGGCGGTCCCCGGAGTCGATCATCGCGCGCGTCCAGTGCCCGAGTTCGGACTCGCTCATCCCGTTGAGGTAGATCGCCATCGCCAGGGCCGACATCTGCTCCTCGGCCACGACACCGCGGGTGTAGGCGTCGATCACCCAGGAGATCTGGTCGCGGTTCAGGGTGCCGCTGTCGCGTTTGGTCCGAATGATGTCGACGGCGTCGTGGGGTTCGATCGGCATGATGTCCTTTCGCTGGTGCGCGTCGGTGGGAATGCACGTGACTGCGGGAATGCGCGAGGCTGCGCCGGTTCTGCTGGGCGAGTCCGCCGCGGCTCCCACGATACTCAACAGACGTCGGAACACTACGACGCCGGCAACTCACGAAGTTGGAACAATACGACCTTCACAGGAAACTGGTACGTCGGACCAGCAGTCACGGGGGTTGCTCTGACCTATCATGTATGCCATGCTCCCTGATTCGCTTCTTGAACTCTTCGACGCCGACTCTGCCGACCTCAGTCCTGAGCAGAGGGAACGTCGTGCGCGGATCGCCTCGGTCGTCCATGCGAATCAGGTCCAGCACATGATCGCGCGCACCGCCGCCTCCCGCTTCGCCCACGCCAATCGTCTGAATCTCATCGACTTCCAGGTGCTGCAGACAGTGGTGGCCGTCGGCGACACGGGGCACACTGCGACTCCCGGCTACATCTGCCAGCAGCTGTCGCTGTCCGCGTCCACCCTGACATCGATCCTCGAGCGCCTCGCCAACCGTGGGCTCCTGCTGCGCGAACGCGACTCCGCCGACCGCCGCCGCATCTCCGTGTACTACACCGAGGAATCGGCCGCCCTCATCATGCGCTACTACCAGCAGGTCGTCGACAGCTATGAGCTGGCGCTCGGGACCCTCAGCGATGAGCACATCAGCCAGCGGATCGACTTCCTCCATGAGCTCGCGGGGGCGAATCAGCGCCTCCTCGACGCACTGGAGTCGGCCGACCCCGCCGAGCTCGCCGGTCAGGCGGCTCCCAGTTCAGCCACCACCGCTCGGCACTGACTGACCGGCTCCGCCCTCACTCGAGCTCCGCTGACAGCTCCAGCCACTCCAGTTCGAGTTCGTCCTTCTCCTCGGCGAGCTCCTGCCGGCCGGCCGCGAGCGCCGCGAGACCTTCGAAGTCGCTCTGATCGCGTGCGGCGAGGTCGGCATCCACCCTGGCGATCCGGTCCTCCAGCTTGTCGATCCGCCGGGCGACCGCCTGGACCTCCTTGGTGATCCGCCGCCGCTCGGCCGGGCTGAGCCCGTCCTCAGCCGCCTGGCCCCCACCATCCGCTCCCCCGGGTCCGCCGCCGCTGCCGCTGACGCCCGCACCGGTGCCCGCTGCTGTGCTGCCGTCGGCACCGGATCCCGTTCCCGAGGCGCCCGCACCGGCTCCGGCGCTCGTCCCGCCGGCCTTCCGCGCCTCGGCGGCCCGCTGCAGGTACTGGTCGATGCCGCCGGGCAGATGGCGCAGCCGCCCGGACAGCAGCGCGTACTGATGATCGGTGACGCGCTCCATGAAATACCGGTCGTGCGAGATGACCAGGAGCGTGCCCGGCCACGTGTCGAGCAGGTCCTCCATGGCGGCGAGCATGTCGGTGTCCATGTCATTGGTCGGCTCGTCGAGGATGAGCACGTTGGGCTCGTCGAGCAGGATGAGCAGCAGCTGCAGTCGACGCTGCTGCCCGCCCGACAGGTCCTTCACCCGCGAGGACAGCACATCGCCCAGCCCCAGCTTCTCCAGCAGCTGACTGGGGGTGAGCGCGCCGTCGGCGGTCCGGTACTCGGTGCGCTTCCGCGCCAGGATCTCCCGCACCCGGTCGTCCTGCAGGTCCTGGAGCTCGCGCAGCTGCTGGTCAAGGACCGCGATCTTCACCGTCTTGCCCTGCCGCACGCGTCCGCTGCTCGGCTCGACCGCCCCGGTGATCGTGCCGACCAGCGTCGACTTGCCGGCGCCGTTGGGGCCGAGGATGCCGAACCGATCGCCCGGGCCGATGTTCCAGTCGACGTGCTCGACCACGGGCTGATCAGCGCCGGGATACCTCACCGACACGTCCGTCAGCTCGAAGACGTCCTTGCCCAGCCGCGAGGTCGCCATCGACACCAGCTGCACGGTGTCGCGCACCGGCGGCTCCGCGGCGATCAGCTCGTTGGCGGCATCGATGCGGAACTTGGGCTTGGAGGTGCGGGCCGGGGCACCTCGGCGCAGCCAGGCCAGCTCCTTGCGCATGAGATTCTGCCGCTTCGCCTCGGCCGTGGCCGCCTGCCGGTCCCGCTCCACGCGCTGCAGGACGTACGCCGCGTAGCCGCCCTCGAAGGCGTCGACCGTCGCGTCGTGGACCTCCCACGTCATGGTCGAGACCTCGTCGAGGAACCAGCGGTCGTGGGTGACGACGAGCAGCGCGCCCTGGCCGGCCGGCCACCGGCGCTTGATGTGCTCGGCCAGCCACTGCACGCCGTCGATGTCGAGGTGGTTGGTCGGCTCGTCGAGCATCAGGATGTCCCAGTCCCCTGCCAGCAGCCGTGCCAGCGCGACACGTCTGCGCTGCCCGCCGGACAGCTCGCCCACCTGAGCGGCCAGCTCGATGTCGCCGAGCAGGCCGTTCATCACGTCCCGCACCTCGGGCTTGGACGCCCATTCGTGGTCGGCGGCATCGCCGACCACGGTGGTGCGGACGTCGAGACCGGAGTCCAGTTCGTCGGCCTGCTCGAGGAAGCCCACGCGCACACCGCCGCGGACCGTCACCCGCCCGGAGTCCGGCTCCTGGATGCCGGCCAGGATCCGCATGAGCGTGGATTTGCCGTCGCCGTTGCGGCCGACCATGCCGATGCGGTCACCGGCGTCGATGCCGAGCGTGACGTCTTCCAGGACGGTGCGGTTGGGATAGGACAGGCTGATGGACTCGCAGCCGAGAAGGTGCACGTGGTTTCCTCGATCGTCAGCAGCAGGGATGCGGCAGGGCAGAGAATTGCGCGGTTCGACGAACCAGTCTAGTCTCTGCCGCCCGTCCCGCTGCGTCAGTCCTCGGAGCGCAGGCTGACCGGTGCCTCCGCGCTCGTCATCCCGACCACGCGCGCACCGCCCGCGGGCCCGGTGGTGCGCACGACCTGGCGCACGCCGCGACTGGCTTCGAGCAGCACCGCGATCTCCAGGGCGTGAGTGTGATCGCGGGCGAGGAAGCCGATCGTCGGCCCGGAGCCGGACACCAGCGCTGCCAGGGCCCCGGCGCGCATCCCGGTCTCCATCACGTGGTCCAGGCCGGGCAGCAGGTCGACCGCGGCCGCAGTCATGTCGTTGTGGAGGGCACCGGCCAGCGCCTCCGGATCACCGCTGCTGATCGCCCGCAGCACCTCGGCGGGATCGGCCGTCTCCTCAGCTGCACCCGGTCCGGAGGGGGCATCCGCCCGCAGCTCGTCGAGGCGGCGATACACCTCGGGCGTGGACAGCCGGCCGGTCGAGGTGGCGAGCACCCAGTGGAACCGGCCCCGATGGATGACCGGATTGAGCTCGTCGCCGCGGCCGGTGCCCAGCGCGGTCCCGCCGCGCAGCGCGAAGGGCACGTCCGCCCCGAGCGAGGACGCCACCCGCCCGATGAGCTCCCGGTCGGTGCACCCGATGAGGTGGGCATAGGCCAGCAGCGCGGCCGCGGCGTCCGCGGAGCCGCCGCCCATGCCGCCCGCGACCGGAACGTTCTTCTCGATCGCCACCGTCACCGGCACCGAGGTGCCCGTCGCCTCGGCCAGCGCGAGGACGGCGGCGAGGGCCAGATTGGACTCGTCCAGCGGGACGGTGGTGTCGGCATACCGGCCGGTGAGACTCACCGCATGGGAATCGGCGACCGTCAGGGTGACGGTCTCGGAGAGGTCGAGGGACTGGAATACGGTGACGAGCTCGTGATACCCATCATCCATCTGCGGGCCGACCGCCAGGAAGACGTTGATCTTCCCGTAGGCGCGGGCGGTGACGGAGGAATAGCCGGTCGCGGGGTTGCGCGAACCCGTCATGCAGTCTCCTTCGCTCGGGCGATGGCCACGAAGTCGTCGATGTCGAGCACTTCCCCTCGGGCACGCGGATCGATTCCGGCGGCCGTCAGGATCTCCTCGGCCCGGGCGGCTCCGTGTGCCCAGCCGGCGAGCGCGGCGCGCAGCGTCTTGCGCCGCTGGGCGAAGGCGGCGTCGATGACGGCGAACACCTGTGACCGGTCGGCATCGAAGCGGTTCGGGCGGCGTTCGATCCGCACGAGCCCGGAGTCGACGTTGGGGGCGGGCCAGAACACGTTCTTGCCGACGGTGGCCACCCGGGCGACGGACCCGTACCAGCGCGCCTTGACACTCGGCACCCCGTAGACCCGGGATCCCGGCCCGGCGGCCAGCCGGTCGGCCACCTCGGCCTGCACCATGACGAGCACGGTCGTGATCGACTCGAAGGTCGCCAGGAAGTGCAGCAGCACGGGCACGGCGACGTTGTAGGGGAGATTGGCGACGAGGGCCTGCGGGCGCCCCGGCAGCTCCGACACGCGCAGCGCGTCGGCGTGGACGAGCTCGAACGGGGCGTCGTCACCGCAGCGTTCGGCGACTGTGCGGGGCAGACGCGCGGCCAGCAGGTCGTCGATCTCCACGGCGATCACCCGATGCCCGGCCTCCAGCAGGCCCAGCGTCAGCGAGCCCAGTCCGGGCCCCACCTCCGCGACAGTGCCGGCCTCCGGCAGTGCCGCCGCGTCCACGATCATGCGCACGGTGTTGGGGTCGATGACGAAGTTCTGCCCACGCTGCTTGGTGGGCCTCAGTCCGAGGTCATCGGCCAGCTCGCGGATCTCGCGCGCGTTCAACAGGGTGCTCACGTCCCCCACCCTAGACGACACCGTGCCCAGCACCAGGCCTTCGCCGGGACTCGTGCGGCGCTGCGGTTCCCGTACCCTGAGACGATGGAATCCAGCACTCTCGCCCGTCTCCTCGAGCCCGAGGTGTACGCGCGGCTCGCCGACATCGAGTACCGCCCGGCCGACGAGCTGGCCCTGGCATCGCGACTGCGCAAGTCGGGACTCGATCCCGACACGGCGGCGGCGCTGGTGTCCCAGGCGGCGCTGCGGTTGGCGGCGGCGGAGAAGTTCGGCCCCTTCGCCGCCGGCATGCTCTTCACCCGCGACGGCCTGGCGCAGGCCACCCGGCTGCCGGTCGCCGCCCACCACGCACAGCGCATGCTCGCCTCCGATCCGCAGGTCATCGCCGACCTCGGCTGCGGGCTGGGTGCCGACACGATGGCCTTCGCCGGGCTCGGCGGCACCGTCGAGGCGGTGGAGGCCGACGAGGTGACCGCCGCGATCGCGACGTTCAACCTGCGCAGCCTGGACACGGTCACCGTCACCCATGGGCGGGCCGAGGACTACGACCTGACCCGCGCCTCTGCGCTGTGGCTGGACCCGGCCCGGCGCACCTCGCGCGCGGACGCCCGCGGCAATGCGACCCGCATCTCCGATCCCGAGGCGTTCTCCCCCTCGCTGTCCTGGGCCTTCACCGCCGCCGAGCAGGTGCCGGCCACCGGGATCAAGCTCGGCCCCGCGCTCGACCACGAGCTCGTGCCGCCGGGCTGGGAGGCCCAGTGGGTCTCGCACGACGGCGACGTCGTCGAGGTCGCGCTCTATCACGGTGAAGCCCGGCAGGAGGCCGGTCGCAACGCGCTGGTGCTCGGCGCGGACCGGGCCGTGCGGGTCCACGAGTCCGAGGTGCCGGCCGAGGACGAGGACCGGATCGGTGAGCTGGGCGATTTCCTGTTCGAACCCGACGGGGCGCTGGTGCGTGCCGGGCTCGTCACGGCCCTGTGCGCGCCCCTGGGAGCGCGGCGGATCTCCAAGCCGATCGCCTACCTCACCGGGGACCGGCTGCCCGGCGGTGCCGGTCGTGCGCTGGTGCGGTCCTTCCGGATCCGCGACGTGCTCCCGGCGGGGCTCAAGCCGCTGCGGCGCGCACTGGTGGAGCGCGGCGTCGGCAAGGTCGTCATCAAGAAGCGCGGCGCCGACATCGTGCCGGACACCGTCCGCCGCCGCCTGAAGCTGCCGCCCGGCGAGCAGGCGACGCTCGTGTTCACCCGCCTGGGCGAGGATCACGTGGTGCTGCTCGTCGACGAGGTCACCGACGCGGCGTGACTGCGGCATCGCTCGAAGGGCGCCTGCCGGAGGCCGCCGACCTCGTCGAGGGTTCCCTGCCGGGAGTTGCCGCCTGCGCTGACAGGAGTACCGTCGGAATCACCGACCGCTGCGAAAGGATGCCCATGGCACGCGAAGACCACCTCATCAGCGTCGAACGGCTGGCCCGGGAGCAGATGAGCGCCGCCCCTCCCGTCCTCCTCGACGTCCGCTGGACGCTGGAGAAGCCCGACGGCCGCGACGACTACGACGCCGGCCACATCCCCGGTGCCCTCTACGTCTCCCTCGGTGAACAGCTCGCCGACAGCAGCTCGACCGACCCGACCGCCGGGCGCCACCCGCTGCCCGACCCCGTGCACTTCGAGCGCACGATCCGGCGCTGGGGCATCGACGCCGGCACCCCGGTCGTGGTCTACGACGATGTCGCCGGAATGGGCGCCGCCCGCGCCTGGTGGCTGCTGCGCTGGGCGGGAGTGGGCAACGTGCGCGTCCTCGACGGCGGCTTCTCCGCCTGGCAGGCCGCCGGGCACGAGGTCAGCACGGAGGCACCCGAGGCGCCCGCCCCCAGCGAGTTCGAGATCGTCCCCGATTCGCTGCCCACGCTCGACGCCGATGCGGCCGCCGCCCTGACGGGGACCGGCACCGTCCTCGACGCCCGGTCCCGAGAGCGCTTCCGCGGGGACACCGAGCCGCTCGATCCTCAGGCCGGCCACATTCCCGGCGCTGCGAGCGCTCCCGCCTCCGACAATGTCCGGGATGGGTTCTTCAAGCCCGAGGACGAGCTGCGCGAGCAGTTCGCGGCCCTGGGTGCTCTCGACGGCGAGGTCGGGGTCTACTGCGGTTCGGGCGTGAGCGCCTGCCACGACGCGCTGGCCCTGGCCACCCTCGGCGTGGAGAGCTCCCTCTACCCGGCGAGCTGGTCCGGCTGGTCGAACGACCCGCAGCGCCCGGTGGCCACCGGCGACTGAGAACCGCCTCAGTCGCAGCCGGGCGGCCGGGCGCCGGCGACGTCGACCGGCAGGGAACCGCCGGCCTCCGCCTCGCCGCGGAGGTAGCGGGCCACCGCGGCGAACCCTGCGGCGTAGTCGTCGTAGGTCACCAGCACCGTGTCCGCCCCCGTGCCGGCCGCCCGCCACGGGCCGTCGGTCGCGATGAGGACATCACTGCTCCCGCCGTCGATCCCGACGCTGAGACCGGCATCGGGGTCGATCTGCAGACCTGCGGACTCGGCGGCTGCGGTGAAGACGGCGACATCCTCTGCGTCCGCCCCGCTCAGCGCGATCTCCTCGACCGGCTCCGGGAAGGAGCACTCGCCGGCGAGCACCGTGAGCGACTCCTCCGCGAAGGACGAGACCCGGTGCGCGGCGTCGTCGACGGTCACCGCCAGCCCGGAGGCATCTTCCTGCCACAGCTGCATGGCCACCACCCGTTCGGCGGCCTCGACGAGCCGTTCGCGCGGCAGCTCGCCGGAGTCGAGCGCCTCCTGCAGCGCCGTCACCGAGGCGCCGGCGTCCGGCGGCAGCAGCGCGAGATCGGCGCCGGCCCGGATCGCCTCGACCGTCTCCGCACCCGCGGCTCGCGTGGTCACGGCGCCCATGTTGAGCGCGTCGGTGACGACCACGCCGTCGTAGTCCAGCCGGTCGCGCAGCTCCGAGTACGCCTCCGGGTTGAGGGTGGCGGGAGTCGTCTCCGCGCCCGGCAGTCCGATGTGGCCCATCATGATCATCGGCACGTCCGCCTCGACGGCGGCGGCGAACGGGACGAGGTCGCGGTCGGCCATGTCGGCGATCGAGGAGTCCGAGACCGGCAGCGTCTCGTGGGAGTCCGCGGCCAGTGCGCCGTGTCCGGGGAAGTGCTTGGCGGAGGAGGCGAGACCTGCGTCGGTGTAGCCGGCGACGGCCCCCTCGACGGTGCGGGCGACGAGCTCCGGGTCCGCGCCCGCCGAGCGCACGTTGATGGCGGGATCACCGGCCCCGATCGTGACGTCGGCGACGGGGGCGAAATCGGCGGTGAAGCCGAGGGCGCGCAGGTCGGCGCCCTGCGCCTGGGTGACGGAGGTCGTCAGCGCCGCATCGTCGGCGGCGCCGTGGGCCATGAGCGGCGGCAGGTCGAGCGCGGCGGTGCTCAGCCGCGACACCGGCCCGCCCTCCTGGTCCACCCCGAGGAAGACCCGCCATCCCCGGTCCGCACCGGAATCGGCGAGCGTCCGGGTGACTGCGCGGACATCCTCCGGGGTGGGCGCCTCGGGCAGGTTGTAGGCCATGACGATGGCGCCGGCCAGCTGGTGGTCCCGGACCATGGCGGCTCCGAGCTCGGGGTCGGTTCCGTCGTAGGAGCCGACCACGACCGCCCCGGCCAGCGCCGCGTCGTCCAGCTGCGCGACGAGGTCGGCGGCGAGCTCCCGGAAGTCCGCGACCCGGCCGATCCGGTCCGGCTGGTCGGCGCCCGGGCCGACCGTGCCCGCGGTCTCGCTCGAAGCGGCGTCGCCGGCCCGCGCGTCGGCATCGGAGCCGGCACCGGGGGTGCAGGCGGTGAGCGCGAGGGCGAGGGCTGCGAGCAGGGCGGGAAAGCGCATAGCCGCCATCGTACCGACCGAGCCGTGGGTGGGGCTGACGTAGGATTGCGGCATGGTTGACTTCGCTCACTCCGAGCGCTCCACGCTTGGTGTGGAGTGGGAGCTCGCCCTCGTGGACTCGTCGAGCCTGGACCTGGTCCCGCGGGCCGGTGAGGTCCTGGACGCCGTCTCCCGGATGCCGGAGCTGGAAGGCCGCGTCGTGGGCGAGATGCTGACGAACACCGTGGAGGTGGTCACCGGCGTCCACCGCACCGTGAGCGGGATCCGACGCGAGATCCTCGACATCGTCGGCCGGCTGCGCACGATCACCGACCAGCTCGGCATCTCCCTGATGTGCGCCGGCACCCACCCGTTCTCGCGCTGGGTCGACCAGGAGGTCACGGACAAGGAGCGCTACGCCGAGCTCATCAACCGCACCCAGTGGTGGGGCCGGCACATGCTGATCTTCGGCGTCCACACCCACGTGGGGATCGATCACCGCGACAAGGTGCTGCCGATCCTCAGCGCGCTGCTGGCCTATGTGCCTCATCTGCAGGCCGTGAGCGCCTCCTCACCCTTCTGGGACGCGAACGACACCGGCTACGCCTCCAACCGCGCGATGCTCTTCCAGCAGCTGCCCACTGCGGGGCTGCCCTACCAGTTCGACACCTGGGCCGACTACGAGCGCTACACCGACGACATGCTCACCACCGGCGTGATCGATCAGATCAACGAGATCCGCTGGGACATCCGCCCGGCACCGAATTGGGGCACCATCGAGGTTCGCGTGTGCGACGGGATGCCCACGATCGCCGAGGTCGCCGCGGTGACCGCGTTCGTCCAGTGCCTGGTCGACGACTTCTCCGCCCGGCTCGACGCCGGGGAGACGCTGCCGCGGATGCCCGACTGGTTCCACTTCGAGAACAAGTGGCGCGCCGCCCGCTACGGGATGGAGGCGATCATCATCGAGAACGCCGAGGCGCGTGAGCGGCTGGTGACCACGGTGCTCGCCGAGGAGGTCGAGCGCCTGCGGCCGGTCGCGCAGCGGCTGGGCTGCGCCGCCGAGCTCGAGGACATGCTCCGGTTCGCCGAGGCGGGGGCCAGCTACCAGCGCCAGCGCGCCTGCCTGGCCGCCGGCGGCGACCTCCGGGCCGTCGCCCGGCAGCTGGTCGGCGAGTTCGCCGCCGAGAGCTTCTGATCAGTCTTCGAGCGCTGCCTGATCGAGCGCTGCCTGATCAGCCTTCGAGCACCGCGCGCAGCTGCGGCCAGGCGGCGCCGAAGCCCGGGTGCAGCGGGTAGTCCGCCACCTTCTCCAGCGGCACCCATTCCAGTGCCACGCTCTCGATGTCGGCCACGTACTCCTCCAGGTGGCGGGTGGCCCGGGCGATCACGGTGGTGTAGCTCCAGCCGGTCTTCTGCAGCACGTGGGTGTCGAGGATCTCGATGCCACCGCCGTCGGGGTCCGGCACCCCCGCCTCCTCGTGGCATTCCCGGATCGCGCCCTCGAGCGGGGTCTCGTTCGCGTCGATCGCCCCGCCGGGCACTCCCCAGGTCCCTCCCTGTGCCGACCACGGCACCCGGTGCTGAAGGAGCACTCCGCGCTGCGGGTCGTGGATGAGCAGTCCGGCGGCTCCGTAGCGGCCCCAGTAGCGGCCGTCCGGGGTGTCCACCCACCCGTCGCCGGACCTGCGATTGCGGCGCAGCACCTCGAGCGGGGGCTTCTGGTGGCGCAGGCTCTCCGCCGGGCCGCCGGCAGGGCTCGCCGAGCTCAGACCGGTCGTGCGGGGATCAGGCGATGAGGACATCGTGGGCCTCCAGCGATGAGGTGACACCGAACTCGAACGGTGAGGGTGCGATCCCGCGGCGGACGATCTCCGCGCCGAGCGCGGCGACCATCGCGCCGTTGTCGGTGCACAGCTGCAGCGGCGGGATCCGCAGGGTGATGCCGGCGGTCTGGCAGCGTTCGGTGAGCCGCCGGCGCAGCCGGGAGTTGGCGGCGACTCCTCCGCCGAGCAGCACGTGGCCGATCCCGCTGTCCGCGCAGGCCAGCAGCGTCTTGGTGACGAGAACGTCGACGACGGCCTCCTCGAAGCTCGCTGCGACATCGGCCAGCCGCGCGCTGCCGGGGTTTCGCTCGGCCGCGGTGACGTAGCGCAGGGCTGCGGTCTTGAGCCCGGAGAAGGAGAAGGAGTAGCGGCGCTCGGGGTCGCGCATGTCCTTGGCGGTGCTCAGCCCGCGGGGGAAGCGGACGGCCTGCGGGTCGCCCGGTGCTCCCGACTCGTCGAACTGTCCGGCGGCGGCCCTGGAGATGTTGGGCCCGCCGGGGTAGTCGAGCCCGAGCAGGCGAGCGGTCTTGTCGAACGCCTCGCCGGCCGCGTCGTCGATCGTGGCGCCGAGGAGTTCGATGTCGTCGACGATGTCGCCGATCCGGAGAATCTCCGTGTGCCCCCCGGACACGAGCAGCGCGATCGTCGGGGTGTGGAGACCTGGCGAGTCCGGGGCCACGAGGTCGACCGCCACGTGCGCGGCGAGGTGGTTGATGCCGTAGAGGGGCTTGCCGGTGGCTGCGGCCAACCCCTTGGCGGCACTGACTCCCACCATGAGCGCGCCGGACAGGCCCGGCCCGGCCGTCACGGCGATCGCGTCGAGGTCGGGCAACGTCACCTCGGCCTCGTCCAGGGCCCGGGAGATTGCGGGCCCGATGGACTGCACATGGGCGCGGCTGGCGACCTCGGGCACCACCCCGCCGAAGCGCACGTGCTCGTCCATCGAGGAGGCGATGGTGTTCGTCAGGAGGCTCGTGCCGCGCACGATGCCGACTCCCGTCTCGTCGCAGGACGTCTCGATGCCCAGGACCAGCGGTCCGGACCGGGTGGCGGTCATCGGCTTCCCTCCCCCGCGCCGTCGGCCTCCGCGTCCGGTTCGGCGGCGTCGGATACGGCGGCTTCGGGTTCGGCGGTGTCGGTTTCGGCGCCGTAGGCGGCGTCGTCCCTGGCCTGCGCTGCGAGCTCCTCGTAGCGTGCGTAGAGCTCATGCTCGCGGATGTCCGTCTGCTGCTCTCCGAGGACTTCGCACAGCAGGCGCAGGTGGGTCTCCCACACCGGGCCGACCTCGGCCAGGATGTCCGCGGCCTCCTCCACGGTGGCGAAGGTGTGGGTCACGGTGACGCGCGTCCCGTCCTCGAGCTCCTTGAGGCTCAGGCCCAGCTGACCGAGGGCCTCGAAGGCCAGCAGCACATGGGCGTCCTCCTGGCAGACCAGGAGTTCCGCAGGCAGCGCATCGTCCTCGAAGTCGAAGACGATCCGGTCCTCGTCCGATCTGCTGAACGGAGCGAACCATTCGGCGCAGGCGTCGGGGTCGGCGATGTGCTGCCAGATCTCGTGCGGGGTGCGCGACACCCGGGCGTCGAGGACGAGGTCGGTGCCGCTCTCCCAGGTGATGATCGACGCCTGGATCATCGGGCCGCCACCGCTGCGCGTGCAGCACCCGCAGCCGGCACGGACGGGACGGTCGGCTGGACGAGCCGGTGAACCGGCGACGCGGTGAGTGTCATGCCGTCAGGCTATCAATCACGCCTGGGTCCCGTGGGTGAGGAAGGCGCGCATCACGACGGCGTCCGCGCCGTGGTAGTAGCCGCGACGCCGGCCGAGCTCGGTGAAGCCGTAGGACTCGTAGAGGCGGAGGGCGACGGCGTTGTCGCTGCGCACGTCGAGGTGGATCACCTCGCAGCCGTGGTGGCGCGCCCGGGCCAGCAGGTGGTCGAGCAGCGCCGTGCCCACTCCCTGTCCGCGCACGGCCGGGTGTGAGGCGATGGTGAGGATGTCCGACTGCGGACCGGAGACCGCCAGCCCCGCGAAGCCGATGATCACCGGTTCATGGTCCTCGCTGCCCGGCTGCGCTTCCCCGCGCTCGGCTCGCAGGAGCTCGCTCCCCGGCTGCTCGTCCTCGACCACCGTGAACTCATGCCCGGGGGCGGCCATCACACTCCAGAAGAACGCCTCGGTCCACGCGTCGGCACCGAAGATCTCCGCGTCGAGGCCGGCCACCTGACGGATGTCGAACCAGCGCATCCGGCGCAGCTGCCGGCTCATCGCAGACTCGTCGTGGTGGGGGCGGCCGGCTTGGCGTCGGGTGCCCGGAGGTAGAGCGGCGTGGTCGGCAGCAGCTCCCTGCCCGCGGTCAGCATCCTTACCGCGACCCGGCCCAGATCTGCCGCAGTGGTCTCCAGGTCGGCGGGTTCGTCGCCGACGGGTGCCCCGAGCAGTTCGGGGTAGAGCGCGAATCCGCGCCCGTACCGGCGCGCGCGCTGCGCTCCGAGCGCGGCGGGAGCGGACACCTCGGGACCGGCCGCGACGACGGGGACGCCGGCGGAATCCAGACCGGAGTAGCGGGTCCAGTAGACCTCCTTGCGCCGGGCGTCGGTGGCGACGACGACCTCCCCGGTGGGATCCGCTTCGAACGCGCGCAGGGCCAGACCGTGATGGCTGGGCAGTCCGTGCACCGGGATATCCCGGCCCAGGCCGTACCCGATCGCGGTTGCAATGCCCGCCCGCAGCCCGGTGAAGGGTCCGGGCCCCACGCCGACGACGGCCAGTTGCGGCGCGGGCTGTCCAGCGAGCAGCTCCGCGAGCGCCGGGCCGAGGTGCTCGGCGTGCTTCCGCACGGAGAATTCCGTCCAGTCGGCCAGCACGATGTCATCGTCGAGCAGGGCAGCGCTCGCCGCGGCCGAGGTGTCCAGGGCCAGGATGATCATGTGGGCTCCTTCCAGTCGGCCAGGACGGGCAGCCGGGTCTCCCAGCCGGCGCCGGCGGCATCGAGGATGAGCCGGCGTGATTCGTCCTCCGGCACGTCCGGGTCACCATCGCCGGCCTGCTCCCCCGCAGCGTCCTCGAATGCTCGGAGCAGGGTGATCTCCAACCGGTCGGACGAGAGCTGTTCGGCCATGCCGTGGCCCCATTCGACGACGGTCACGGATTCGGCGAGGTCGGATTCGAGGTCGAGATCGGCGAATTCGGCGGCGTCGCCCAATCGGTACGCGTCGACATGGATGAGACCCGGTCCGTCGCCGGCCGACCGGTGCTCCCGAGCGATCACGAACGTCGGCGACGACACCCGCCCGGTGACGCCCAGCGCCCTGCCGAGGAACTGGGTCAGGGTCGTCTTCCCCGCGCCCAGATCACCGGTGAGGATGATGAGGTCACCGGGACGCAGCACGGCTGCCAGCACCCGAGCGAAGTCCTCCATCGCCGCCAGATCGGTGATCTGCAGCTCAGCTCGCATTCGGGTCTCCCGCCGTCGGTTCAGCTGCCGTCGGTGGTTCTGGCGCCGATGGTCCCGCCGTCTGCCCAGCTGCCGCCGGCGCTCCAACCGGCACGCGGGCCACGCGCGGACCGATGCGGGTGACGACCTCGTAGTTGATCGAGTTCGCCCAGGCGCCCCATTCCTCGGCGCTCGGCCCGGTGATCCCATCGCCGAGAATCACGGCCTCGTCGCCGATCTCCACCTGCGCGTCGCCGATGTCGAGGATCATCTGATCCATCGCGATCCGGCCGACCACCGGGAGACGTCGACCGCGCACCGTGACCTCGGCGCGCCCGGAGGCGGCGCGCGGGATGCCGTCCGCGTAGCCGCCGGCGACCAGCGCGAAGCGGGTGTCCCGTTCGGCGCGGTACTGAAGGCCATAGGAGGCGCCGTGGCCGGCGGGGACGGCCTTGACCGTGAGCACGCGCGATCTCACCGTCATGACCGGTCGGAGGCCGAGCTCCGAGGCCGCGGTGCCCTCGAACGGGCTCAGCCCGTAGAGGCTCAGCCCCACCCGCGCCATGCTGCCGGGCACCGGGTCGAGCGAGAGCGCGGCGGGCGAGTTCGCGGCATGGACGATCAGCGCATCCGGGTTGCCCAGTGCCGGCCGGCGACCGAGGAGGTCGCGCACCATCCGCACCGCTGCGTCGAACTTCGCGAGCTGCTCCGCGGTCGCGGCGTCGGAGGGGACGTCGGCGGTGGCCAGGTGCGTCATGATTCCGACGATCTCGATGCCGCCGGGCGCGGCAGCGGCGGTGCGCTCGAGCTCCGGAATCACGGCGCGCAGCTGTCGGGCAGTCAAGCCGTTGCGACCGAGCCCGGTGTCGACCTTGACGTGGATCCGCGCAGCTCTCCCGGCGGCCTGGGCGGCAGCGGCGAGCTGACCGAGTGCCGGCGGATTCGTCAGCCCGATCTCGATGCCGCGGCGAACGCTCTCGCGAAGATCGGTGTCGGAGTCGAACAGCCAGCACAGGACGCGTTCTCGGCGGACGGCCGGATCAGTGCCGAGCAGGTCGGTGAGCTGGAGCGCCTCCGGCACGGTCGCGACTCCGAGGTCGGTGATGCCGGCCGCTCGGCATGCGCGAACCGCGGTGGCGATCCCGTGGCCGTAGGCGTCGGCCTTGAGCACGCACATCAGTGCTGCCGGAGCGATCCGGGCGGCGATCGTGCGGATGTTGTGGACGAGGGCCGCGGAGTCGATCTCCGCGCGGACCACGGTGCCGGGATAGCACGTGACCGGTGGGACCGTGCCGCTCACGGTCGACGCTCGCCGAGCTCCAGGACGAGCTCCTCGATCACCGCGGGCAGTCCGGAGGCGTGCGTGGTGTGGCGCCCGGCCAGCCCGTGGAGCAGGACCGCGAGCCCGGCCAGCCGCGCCAGGTCGATGCGGTGCGCTTCCGCAAGGTCGCCGGCGGTGGTCGCCAGCAGGGCGCCGAGGATGCCGGTGAGCACATCGCCGGTGCCGGCGGTGGCCAGATTCGCCGGACCGGGAGGCGGCGCGACGACTGTTCCGTCGGGGCGGGCGATGACCGTCCGGTTGCCCTTGAGCACGACGACCGCGCCCAGCGCCTCGGCCGCCCGCACCGCGTGCGTCACCGGCTGCGCCTCGACCGCGGCGCGGTCCGGACCGCCCGTGGTGAGTCGGCCGAGCAGGCCGACGAGCTCACCGGCATGCGGCGTGACGATCGTGCTCGTCTCCAGCGGGCGGGTGATGAGTCGGAGGCCGGCGGCGTCGATGACCACCGGCAGCGACCGGTTCTCCGCGTCCACCAGTGCCCGGCGCATCTCCAGCGAGTCCGGCGCTCCCGGGCCCAGTGCCCAGGCCTGGACTCGCCCGGGTTCGGTCACGGTCTCCGGGTGCCGCTCGAGCACGGCGGCTTCCACGGTGGCGGGCGCCAGCAGGCGCAGCATCCCCAGCCCCGCGGACACCGCGCCGGCCGCCGCGAGCACTCCGGCGCCGGGATAGCGCTGGGAGCCGGCGACCAGGCCGAGCACTCCGCGGGAGTACTTGTGCATGTGCGGCTGCGGCAGCGGCCACAGGTCGACCAGGTCGGCGGGCTCGGGCGCCTCCACGGCGGGGATCACGTCCTCGAAGTCGAGGCCGATGTCGATGAGCGTGATCTCACCCGCGGCCTCGGCCCCGCCGGGCAGCAGGAGTCCGGCCTTGTGCGCACCGAAGGTCACGGTGTGATCAGCGCGCACGGACACCTCCCCAGTGGTTCCGGTCGAGGCGTCGACGCCCGTCGGGACGTCGACGGCGACCACCAGCTGGTCGGCGCGCGATCCCGTGCCCGAGGCGGCCTGCCAGTCGGTGATCAGCGAGGACAGTGCCTCCGGGAGTCCCGGCTTGGCGCCGGTGCCGAATACGCCGTCGATCACCAGGTCGGCTGCCCGCAGCGCGGCGAGGGCAGCCGGCCCGAGGGGTTCGACCTCTCCCCCGGCCGCGCGCAGCGCGCTGACGCCGGCGGCGAACGGACGGGAGAACACGTCGACGGCGGTGACGGCGGCACCGCGGGAGGCGAGGTCGGCACCTGCGAACAGCGCGTCCCCACCGTTCTTGCCCGAGCCGGCGAGGACGACCACGCGGCGGCCTGCGATCTGCCCATGGTGCCCGGTGAGCAGCTCGCGGCAGACGCGGGCGAGCCCGGCGGCCGCGGTGCGCATCAGCGGGTCGAGCTGACCGGCGTCGAGCAGCGGCTGCTCGGCCGCGCGGACGGCGTCGGCGGTGTATCCGAGCTTCATCCGCTCACCTCCGTCGTGGGGCGGCCCGCCCGCGCGGAGTGCGCTGCCGCCCGAGCGCCGACTTCCTGGACCGAGCGGGCGGAGGATTCGCGGGCGAGCCGGCGCGCGGCCAGGTGTGCGAGGAAGAGCGCGTGATCGGCCAGGCCGTCATCGCTGTGGCGGGCCCGCGGTGAGTGGTTGGAGTCCTGCTCCTCCGGCACGGTGCCCGGCATGGCGACACCCAGGTGTCCGTAGGAGCCGGGGACCGCGCGCAGGATGTGGGAGAAGTCCTCCGACCCTGCCTTCGGATAGTCGATCCGCCGGGCCCGGTCGTCGCCGAACAGCTCCCCATAGGTCTCCAGGTAGAACGCGTTCTCGGTCGGGTCGTTGACCGTGGGCGGCAGCGCGTTCTCGTACTCGACGTCAGCGGACAGGCCGTGGGCGGCGGCGAGCGTCGACACGAGGCGGGGCAGCTCCTGCTCGGCTCGAGCGGTGGTGACCTCGGAGAAGGTGCGAACGCCGACGACCAGCTGCGCGGTGTCGGGCATGATGTTGGGGGCCGTGCCCGCGTTGAACTGGCCGACCGTGACCACGATCGGGTCGAAGACGTCGAATCTGCGGGTGGCGTACTCCTGGAGCTGGCCGACGACCGCCGCGCCGGTCTGGATGGGGTCCATGCCCGTGTGCGGGCGGGACGCGTGGCCGCCCTTGCCCCGGATGGTGATGTACATCCGGCTGAATGCGGACATGTACGGCCCCGGCCTGGTCGAGAGCACGCCGAGCTCCTGGTCCGCGGACACGTGCACACCGTACGCCGCGACCACCTGGGACCCGGCGGCCTCCAGCAGTCCCTCCTCCAGCATGAGGGGGGCGCCGTCGCCGGTCTCCTCGCCGGGCTGGAACATGAAGACGACATCGCCTTCGAGGTCCTCCCGGCAGTCGTGGAGGAGTCGGAGCGCACCGACCAGGCCGGCCGTATGCAGGTCATGCCCGCAGGCGTGCATCGCGCCGGTTTCGGAGGCGAAGTCGAAGCCGGTGGCCTCCGCGACGGGCAGGGCGTCCATGTCGGCGCGCAGCAGCACGGCTGCTGCCCCGGTCGCGGGGCGGCGCCCACCGCGCAGCACCACCGTCAGCGAGCTCAGACCCGTCCCCCGGATGATCTCCACGTCCAGTCCGGACAGCGCCTGCTCGACCCGCCGCTGAGTGGCCGGCAGCTGCAGTCCGGTCTCCGGTTCACGGTGCAGTTCGCGCCGCAATCGCCGCAGTTCGGGCAGGAGAGTTCGGGCGTCGTCGTGGGTGGGTGAGGTCATGGGCCA
Source organism: Brevibacterium daeguense (assembly GCF_021729135.1). Lineage (GTDB taxonomy): Bacteria > Actinomycetota > Actinomycetes > Actinomycetales > Brevibacteriaceae > Brevibacterium > Brevibacterium daeguense. The sequence goes on along the minus strand of NZ_JAJTWW010000012.1, from coordinate 10 downwards.
AGCCTAACGG
>NZ_JAJTWW010000011.1 GCF_021729135.1 Brevibacterium daeguense | reverse complement strand
GTTCGCGCCGCAATCGCCGCAGTTCGGGCAGGAGAGTTCGGGCGTCGTCGTGGGTGGGTGAGGTCATGGGCCAAGCCTAACGGGTGGTGCCGGCGCGCTCGCCCCGGTCCGGGTGAGCGCGCCGGCCTCCCGCGGCAGGGAGCTTCTCAGACCTGCGACCGGCTGCGCACGGCGAAACGCGAGCCGTAGTGGTTCTCCGGCAGATGGTCGCCGCGGCCGAACAGCTTGTGGCGCATGGTGCCCTCGCGGTACTCCGTCTTGTACCGGCCGAGCTTCTGCAGCTCCGGCACCACGTGCTCGACGATGTCCTCGAAGGTGCCCGGGGTGATGTGGTAGGCGAGGTTGAAGCCGTCCACGTCGGTCTCGTCCTGGATCCGCGCCAGCTCCCGGGCCACTGTCTCGCCGGAGCCGACGATCACCGGACCGAATCCGCCGATCCCCACCCATTCGGCGAGCCGGCGGACCGTCCACTCCTCACCCTCCGCGCCGGAGGCCTTCTTGAAGGTCTCGACGGCGGACTGGATGGCGTTGGACTTGACGTCGCCGATCGGCTCGTCGAGATCGAACCGGGCCAGGTCGATGCCCATCCAGCCGCTCATCAGGACCAGTCCGCCCTCGACATCGACGTACTGGGCGAGGTCGTCGTACTTGGCCCGCGCCTCGGCGTCGGTGGCTCCGGTGACGATGGTCTGCATCGAGAAGATGCGGATGTCGTGGGGGTCGCGGCCGGCTTCGGCGGCGGACTGCCGGATCTTCGCCGCGGTCCCGGAGATCAGCTCCTGGGTGGGCGAGTTGATGAAGACCGCCTCGGCATGCTTGCCGGCGAACGCCCGGCCGCGGGTCGATGCGCCCGCCTGGTAGATCACCGGCGTGCGCTGCGGGCTGGGCTCGGTGAAGGCGATGCCGGGCGTCCTGAAGAACCTGCCCTCGTGCTCGATCCGGTGGACCTTGCTCGGATCGATGAACACGCCCGATTCCTTGTCGTTGACGACCGCGTCGTCCTCCCAGGAGCCCTCGAGCAGCTTGTAGACGACGTCGAGATATTCGTCGGCGTGGTCGTAGCGTTCGTCGTGCTCCATCTGGTCCTCGTTGCCCAGATTGCGCGCTGCGGAGGGCAGGTAGCCGGTGACGACGTTCCAGCCGACGCGGCCTTCGGTGAGGTGATCGAGGGTCGCCAGCCGGCGGGCGAAGGGATACGGGTGCTCGTAGGCGGTGCCGGCCGTGACCCCGAAGGTCAGGTGCTCGGTGACCGCGGCCATCGGCGGGACGACGAGCATCGGATCGTTGACCGGAACCTGGGTGCCGGCCCTGAGGGTGGCCTCGTCGGAGGAGCCGTAGACATCGTAGGGACCGAGCACGTCTGCGATGAACAGGCCGTCGAACAGGCCCTTCTCCAGCGTCCGGGCCAGGCCGGTCCAGTAGCCGAGGGTGTTGTAGTCCCGCGCTCGGTCCTCGGGGTGGCGCCACAGTCCCGGCGACTGGTGGGCCACGCAGTTCATGTCGAAGGCGTTGAAGAGGATCTCGCGCTTGCCGGTCGCTGTCATGTGGTGTTCCTTCCCTCGATGAGTACTCGAAGAGTCGAACACACCCGGCGGCCTCGACCGTCGCACGCAGTCACATTAGGTCATCTTCCGAGGCCGCGCTCGGTGCTCCTCCGAGGTACTGGGTCCGGCAGCATCACCGCGCACCGACCGAGCGACCTGCTGTCGGATCGTGCGACCTTCTCCGGTCGTACAGTCCGACAAGAAGTCGCACGTTGCGCTGCGCCGCCTGCGCCCCGCCCCCCTGCGCCTCCCGCCACGGACGGCCGGCTCAGCTGCCGGGCAGCCGAGGCGCCGGCTGGTCCACGGGCGGCGACAGCGCCGGGCCGTCGCCCTCGACGATGACGTAGGTCATCGTGACGTTCGCGTCATGGGTGATCGACAGGTGCACCCGTTGCCCGCCGATGCGCCGGAAGTGCTCGAGCACCGGCCCGGTGAGCCGGAAGGAGGGGGCACCGGACCGGGCCGAGACCACCTCGGCGTGCTGCCATTCGATGATGCCGGGGTACTGCATGGCCTTGACGAGGGCCTCCTTGGCGGAGAACCGTGCCGCCAGCGACTCCGGGGTCCGGATCCTGCCGTTGCGCTTGAGCTGCTCGGCCGGAGTCAGCAGCCGGGGCAGCAGCTCCGGGACCCGCTCGATGTGCTCCTTGAATCGGGGCACATCAGCGATGTCGAGCCCGATGCCGATGATTCCCACCGCTCACTCCACCGTCACGGATTTGGCGAGGTTGCGCGGCTGGTCGACGTTGAGTCCCTTGGCCGTGGCCAGCTCCATCGCGAAGATCTGCAGCGGCACCGTGGTCAGCAGCGGGGCCAGCAGGGTGGGCGTCCGGGGCACGTAGATGACCTCGGAGGCGTACTCGCGGACCGCCTCGTCGCCCTCCTCCGCGATCACGATGGTGTTCGCGCCGCGGGCGCGGACCTCCTGGATGTTCGAGATCACCTTGGCGTGCAGGGAGTCGCGGCCGCGCACGGTGGGGACCACGATGAACACGAGTTGGCCGTCGTCGATGAGCGCGATCGGGCCGTGCTTGAGCTCGCCGGCGGCGAAGCCCTCGGCGTGGATGTACGCGAGCTCCTTGAGCTTGAGCGCACCCTCCATCGCCACCGGATACCCGACGTGACGCCCCAGGAACAGCACCGACTGCGTGTCCTGCTGGGAGTGGGCGAGGTCGATGACCTGCTGCTTGTTCTCCAGCACTTTCGCCAGCTTGTCCGGGATCGCCTGCAGCTCCGTGAGGATGGCCTGCACCTCGTCGCTGAACTTGTTGCCGCGCAGCTGGGCGAGGTAGAGGCCCAGCAGGTAGCAGGCCACGATCTGGGACAGGAACGCCTTCGTGGAGGCGACTGCCACCTCGGGCCCGGCGTGGGTGTAGAGCGCCGCGTCGGACTCGCGCGGGATGGTGGAGCCGTAGGTGTTGCAGATCGCGATGACCTTGGCGCCCTGCTGGCGGGCGTGCCGCACCGCCATGATGGTGTCCATCGTCTCCCCCGACTGGGAGACGGCGACGACGAGGGTCTTCTCGTTGACGACGGGGTCGCGGTAGCGGAACTCGTGGGCGAGCTCGACCTCGGTGGGGATCCGGCACCAGTGCTCGATCGCGTACTTGGCGACCTGACCGGCGTAGGCGGCGGTGCCGCAGGCGACGACCACGATCTTGTCGATCGACTTGAGCACCGACTCGTCGACGTTCATCTCGTCGAGGACGAGCTTTCCCGAGGCGTCCATCCGGCCCAGCAGGGTGTCGGCGATGGCCTGCGGCTGGTCGTGGATCTCCTTGTCCATGAAGGAGTCGAAGCCGCCCTTCTCCGCGGCGGCGGTGTCCCAGTCGACCTCGAAGGGCTCTCCGGCGACCGCGGTGCCGTCGATGTCGATGATGTTCACGGAGTCGGCGGTGATGGTGACGATCTCGTCCTGGCCGATCTCCATCGCCTTGCGGGTGTAGTCGATGAAGGCGGCGACGTCGGAGCCGAGGAAGTTCTCCCCCTCGCCCAGCCCGATCACCAGGGGCGAATTGCGGCGGGCGGCGACGACCCGGCCCGGCAGGTCCTGGTGGACCGCGAGCAGGGTGAAGGCGCCCTCGAGTTCGCGGGCGGTCAGCCGCATCGCCTCCGTGAGATCGCCGACGGCGCGGTAGTTCTTCGCCAGCTGGTGCGCGGCGACCTCCGTGTCGGTCTCCGAGCTGAACTCGACGCCGGCGTCCAGCAGATCCGCCTTGAGCGCGGCGAAGTTCTCGATGATGCCGTTGTGGATGATCGCCAGGCGGCCCTCGTCGGCCAGGTGCGGGTGGGCGTTCTCGTCATTGGGCCGACCGTGGGTGGCCCAGCGGGTGTGGCCGATTCCGGTCATCGCCTCCGGCAGCGGGTTGGCCTGCAGCTCCTCGGTGAGGTTGGTGAGCTTGCCGGCCTTCTTGGCGCTGACCAGCGGGCCGTCCTCGGGGACCAGGGCGACGCCGGCGGAATCGTATCCGCGGTACTCCAGTCGCGAAAGTCCGGCCATCACCACGTCGAGCGCACTGTGTCCGGCGGTCTCCGGGGTGGACGACGATACAAATCCTACGATTCCGCACATGACCGCAACTTTACAGAGTGATGGACCCGCCGGTCATGTCGCCGCTCCGCGCGCGCTCCCGCGCAGCTGTTCGGCGACTTCCCCGGCCGCCCGCTGACCGGACCGGATGGCGCCGTCCATGTAGCCGTTCCACACCTCGGCGGTCTCCGCGCCGGCCCAGTGGATCACGCCGACGGGTGCGCGCAGCGTCTGCCCGAGGTGCGTCCACAGCCCGGTGCCCAGCCGTCCGCCGTAGCAGCCGCGGGTGAACCGCTCAGCACTCCAGTTCCGCTGGAGCAGGTCGACCGGGTGCCGGGCCTCCTCCCCGAAGAAGGCGGTGAGGTCGGCCAGCACCCGTTCGGCCCGGTCCGCCTCGGAGATCTCGTTGAAGGCCTTGGCGTGGTGGCCCTCGACGAAGGCGACGAGGATACCGGCGGTGGAGTCGGGGACGCAGTTGTCGTAGACGAGCGAGACGTCGTGGTCGAGGCTGAGCACGGTGCCGCTGAGGCCGGCCGCCCGCCAGAACGGGGTCTCGTACAGGACCTGGAACTTGTGCACATTGCCCGCGGGCAGCTGCGCGGTCAGCGCGTCGCGGTTGGCCGGCAGCGGCGGCTCGTAGCGCAGGCGGCCGGCCAGCACGGGCGGCAGCGTGACGATCACCCGGCGCGCCCGGTGACTGCCGGTGAGGGTGCGGACCGTCGCCTCCGCGGGCCCGTGGTCGATCGCGATGACCTCGCTGCCGAGGCGGACCCGGTCTCCCAGCCGAGCGGCCAGGCGTTCCGAGATCTGGTGGGTGCCGCCTCGGACGCGTGCTTCCTGGGCGCCGCCGATCGTGATCATCATCCGGTGCAGGCCGCCGCCGGAGGCGAGGTAGAACAGAAGGTGCAGTGCGGAGTACTCCTCGGATTCGGCGGCGAAGATCGAGGCGAGCATGACGCCGAGGAATTCGCGGGCCAGCGGGTCCCGGGCGTTCTCGTCGAGCCACTGGGCGGCTGTCATCCGATCGAGCCGCTCCGCCTCCGGAGAGGCCCAGGGCCGATCGAGCATGATGCCGGCGGCGACCTCGTCGATGTGCGTGACCAGCCGGGAGAACTCATGGGCGGATTCTGCGGGCAGGCCGAAGGTGTCCGGATCACCCGTGATGATCTCGCCGCGAGCGGCCAGCAGCGAGGCGCCCTCGTCGTGGACGGTGAAGGTCTGCAGGCCCAGTTCGGCGATGAGGCCCAGGACCTCGTCCTGCGTGGGACCCACCCACTGCCCGCCCAGCTCGATCGGCTGGCCGGTGGCGAACAGCCCGTTCTCATTGCGCCCGGCGACCCGGTCGCGGGCCTCCAGGACGACAACGTCGAGTCCCTGCTCGCCGAGGCGGGCGGCGGCGGTGAGCCCGGACAGGCCGGCGCCGACGACGATGACGTCGTGTGTCCGAGGTTCCGGTGACGTTCCTGATGCCATTGCCACTCCTGACGCTTCTGGGCGGGGTCGCCTCGCCGATGGCACACATCGTAGCCGCGTCCGCTTCCCGGACCCCCGCCGAGGCGCTCCGGTGATTCGTGACACAATGGCACCCATGTCGCAGGAGAAGTCGCAGGTCAAGGACGACCTGGAAACGGAGCGCCGGCTCGCCGGGCTCGAACCGGCCCGACGCCTGGCGGGGCTGCAGCCGCGCAGCAGGTCCGAGGAATCGTTCCCCTCGCCGTTCTGGGAGTTCGACCGCGAATCCTGGGCGATGCTCGCCGAGACGATGCCGCTGCCGCTGACGGCCCCCGACATCGAGCGCCTCCGCGGCTTGGGCGAGACGATCGATCTGCAGGAGGTCTCCACCGTCTACCTGCCCGTCTCCCGGCTCCTCAATCTCTATGTGTCCGCCCGCGGCCAGAAGCACGAGCTCACGCGCGAGTTCTTCGCCCCGCTGCGCGACGTCGGCCGCGATCCCGCCCCCAAGCGCACCCCGTTCGTCATCGGGGTGGCCGGCTCCGTCGCCGTCGGCAAATCCACCACCGCCCGCGTGCTGCGGGCGATGCTGGCACGCTGGCCCGACACCCCGCGCGTGGAGCTGCTGACCACCGACGGCTTCCTGTTCCCCAACGCCGAGCTCGAGCGCCGCGGGCTGATCGGCCGCAAGGGCTTCCCGGAGTCCTATGACCGGCGAGCGCTGCTGCGCTTCCTGTCGGCGGTGAAGTCGGGTGCTCCCGAGGTGCGCGCCCCCGTCTACTCCCACCTCACCTACGACATCGTCCCCGGGGCGGAGATCACCGTCCGCTCCCCCGATGTGCTCATCGTCGAGGGCCTCAATGTGCTCCAGCCGGCCCGGCCCCGCTCGGACGGCCGAGTGGGGATGTCCGTGAGCGACTACTTCGACTTCTCGATCTTCGTCGACGCCAAGACCCCGAACATCCGCGACTGGTACATCGAGCGGTTCATGAAGCTCAAGAACGGCGCCTTCCGGGATCCGGAGTCGTACTTCCACCGCTACAGCCGGCTCAGCGAACCGGAGGCCCGGACTCTCGCCGCGGAGATCTGGGACTCGATCAACGCCCCCAACCTGCGCGAGAACGTGCTGCCCAGCCGGGGACGGGCCGATCTCATCGTGCACAAGGCCGCCGACCACTCCATCCGCCGGATCCAGCTGCGCAAGCTCTGAGCGGGCAGCACCTGCTCACGCGCAGGGAATAAACCTCCTCCTCGCGGCGGTTGTACTCCTTCGGACCGATCACCCGCGCCGCAGGAGGCCACTATGAGCATGCCGTCACCCCACATGATCATGCGGCGAACCATGGTCTCGCAGAAGACCTCCGCCAAGGGCTCCGGCAAGATCTCCGGCGACACGATCCGGCGCATCTTCCGCTTCGCCAAGCGCCATCGCGCCAAGCTCACCGCGTTCATCATCGTTTCGGTGCTGGTGTCGGTGATCGGCGTCATCACCCCGGTGCTGGCCGGCGACGTCATCAACGCGATCACCGGCGGCGGGCCGATCTCCGTGATCGTCTGGATCGCTCTTGCGATGGCCGGGCTGGCGCTGCTCGATGCCGGCTTCGGCCTGGTCAACCGCTACCTGTCGTCGCGAGTGGGCGAAGGCCTGATCTTCGACCTGCGCACCGCGGTCTACGACCACGTGCAGACCATGCCGATCGCCTTCTTCAACCGCACTCGGACCGGCGCGCTCGTCTCCCGCCTCAATTCGGACGTGATCGGCGCTCAGCGCGCCTTCTCCAACACGCTCTCGGGTGTCGTGTCCAACTTCGTCTCCCTGCTGCTGACCGTCGGGGTGATGGTCACGATCTCGTGGCAGGTCACGGTGCTGTCGATCCTGCTGCTGCCGATCTTCCTGATCCCCGCCCGCCTGATGGGCGGCAGGCTGGCCGCCCTCCAGTACGAGGCGGCCGACCACAACGCGTCGATGTCCACCCGGATGACCGAGCGGTTCTCCGCCGGCGGCGCCACCCTGGTCAAGCTGTTCGGAAAACCGCAGCACGAGTCCGAGGAGTTCGCCGACCGCGCCGGTCGCGTGCGCGACATCGGCGTCAAGACGGCGATGCTGCAGACCACCTTCGTCACCGCCCTGACCCTGGTGTCGGCGCTGGCGCTGGCCCTGGTGTACGGGCTCGGCGGCGTGCAGGCGGTGCTCGGCAACCTCAACGCCGGTGACGTGGTGACGCTGGCGATGCTCCTCACGCGCCTCTACACGCCGCTGACCATGCTCGCGAACGCCCGGATGGACATCATGAGCGCGATCGTGAGCTTCGAGCGGGTCTTCGAGGTGCTCGACCTCGAGCCGCTGATCACCGAGTCGGAGAACCCGGAGCCGGTGCCGGCCGGGCCCGTCGACGTCAAGTACCGCAACGTGCGGTTCACCTACCCGTCCGCCTCCGAGGTGTCGCTGGCCAGTTTGGAGGACGTCGCCACCCTCGACCGACGAGCCGGCACCGAGGTGCTCCACGGCATCGACCTCCACATCGCACCCGGGCAGACGGTGGCGCTGGTCGGCAGCTCCGGAGCCGGCAAGTCGACGATCGCCTCTCTGCTCCCCCGCCTCTACGACACGACCGAGGGCCAGGTGCTCATCGGCGGGGTCGACGTCCGCGACATCAGCTTCGCCTCACTCAAGCAGACGGTCGGCATGGTCACCCAGGACGGCCACCTGTTCCACGAGTCGATCCGTGACAATCTCCTGCTCGCCAAGCCCGAGGCGACCGACGCCGAGCTCTACGACGCGATCCACCGCGCCCGGCTCGACGACGTCATCGACGCGCTGCCCGACGGTCTGGACACCGTGATCGGCGAACGCGGCTACCGCCTGTCCGGCGGTGAGCGGCAGCGGCTGACGATCGCCCGCCTGCTGCTGGCCGCCCCACCGGTGGTGGTCCTCGACGAGGCCACCTCGGCGCTGGACTCCACGAACGAGGCCGCCGTCCAGCAGGCGCTCAGCGAGGCGATGAGCGGCCGGACCGCGCTCGTCATCGCCCACCGGCTGTCCACGGTGCGAGGCGCCGACGAGATCCTCGTCATCGAGAACGGGCGGGTCGTCGAGCGCGGTTCACACCTCGCCCTGCTCGGGATGCACGGCCGCTACGCCGAGCTCTACGAGACCCAGTTCGCCACTCAGGAGTGAGCGGGCCGGACCCTGAGGAGAACCGGAACCGGCCGCCTCAGGGCCGGAAGAGGCGGGAGATCGGCAGCAGGAGCAGGGCGGCCGGGACACACACCAGCAGGAGCACGATGAGCAGCGCCAGCGCGTCGGAGGAGAAGACCGCGGTCGGCACGTAGACGCCCAGCGGCACGGCAAGGCCGACGAAGGCCACCAGCGGCCAGGTGCGCAGGCGGCGGTGCTCCCGCTCGGCGGCGGCGCGCTCGGTCCGCCACACCAGGATCCCGATCACCAGGTTGGCGAGCGTCGCGACCGCCCCGAGCACGAGGACCAGCCGGGTCGCGTCCGCGAACCACGTCAGCGCGTTCGGCAGCTCCTCGGCCAACCCGAGCAGCAGCGACGCACCGCCCAGCGCCAAGGCCGCGACCGCCGTGAGCGCCGCGCTGATCCGGCCCACCCGGAACGCGCTGAAGACCGGGCCGGCCGGATCCGGGCGGCCAGGACCGGGCTCGGGCGCCTCGGCGTCAGGCATCGACTGCCCGCTCAGAGGGAGAGCTCGGTGCGGACCACCGCGGAGAGCCGCTCGGCCTGGGTCTGGGCGATCTCCTGGGTCTCCGCCTCGACCATCACGCGGATCAGCGGCTCGGTTCCCGAGGCGCGCAGCAGCACCCGGCCGGTGCGCCCGAGCTCCTCCTCGACCGCGGCCACCTCCGCGGCCACGGCCCGGTGGCCCACCTGGGTCTTGTCGACGTCCTCGACATTGATGAGCACCTGCGGCAGCCGGGGGATCTCCGCGGCGAGGTCGGCCAGCGAGCGGCGGGTGCGAGCCATCCGGTCGAGCAGGTGCAGCGCGGTCTGCACGCCGTCGCCGGTGGTGCCGTTGTCGAGCATGAGGATGTGGCCCGACTGCTCACCCCCGAGGGTGTAGCCGTCGGCGAGCATCCGCTCGAGCACATATCGGTCGCCGACCTTGGTCTGCACGGTGGCGATGCCGGCCTTCTCCATCGCCAGGCGCAGGCCCAGGTTCGACATCACGGTGGTGACGAGGGTGTCGTGGGCGAGCTCCCCGGTCTCCTTGAGGCCGAGCGCGAGGATGCCCATGATCTGATCTCCGTCGACGACCCGGCCGAGCGAGTCCACGGCCAGGCAGCGGTCCGCATCGCCGTCGAAGGCGACTCCCACGTCCGCGTTGTTGGCCCTCACCGCGGCGGCGAGGTTGTCGACGTGGGTGGAGCCGACACCGTCGTTGATGTTGTAGCCGTTGGGTTCGGCGGCGACGACGATGACCTCCGCACCGGCCTGCCGCAGCGCCGCCGGGCCGACGACGCTGGCCGCCCCGTGGGCGCAGTCGGCGACGACGGTGATGCCCGACAACGGCGACTCCCGCCCGCCGTTGAGCCGCTCGACGAGGTATTCGATGTAGTCGTCGGCCGCGGCCGGGAAACGGCCGATGCGGCCGACCTGGTCACCGGTCGGGCGCTCCCAGTCCTCACCGAGCAGTCCCGCGATGCGGTCCTCGAGCTCGTCGGGCAGCTTGGTGCCGCCGCGGCCGAAGAACTTGATCCCGTTGTCCGGCATCGGATTGTGGGACGCCGAGAGCACCACGCCGAAGTCGGCCCCGGAGCTCTGCACGACGTGGGCGACGCCCGGGGTCGGCAGCTCGCCGACCAGCAGCACATCCACGCCGGCGGCGGCGATGCCCGCGGCGACGGCCGAGGACAGGAACTCGCCGGACACGCGGGTGTCACGGCCGACGACGGCGAAGGGCCGGTCGCGGCCGGACCGCGGTGAGTCGGCGAGCACGCGGGCGCCCGCCTCGGCGAGGTCGAGGGCGAGGCGTGCGGTGATGTCGGTGTTGGCCAGACCGCGGACGCCGTCGGTGCCGAAAAGTCGAGACATGGGATTCCTCGTTGAGTTGGGGGCGCGACACGACTCAAGCCCCCGAACTCGAAAGTCCGGGGGCTTGAGAGGTCATGCCGAAGCGGGCATGGGTGCAGCGGCTGCGATCAGCGCTTCGAGAACTGCGGAGCCTTGCGGGCCTTCTTGAGGCCGGCCTTCTTCCGCTCCGGGACGCGGGCGTCACGGGTCAGGAAGCCGGCCTTCTTGAGCTCGGCGCGGTTGTTCTCGCGGTCGATCTCGTTGAGCGAGCGCGCCACGCCGAGGCGAACGGCGCCGGCCTGACCGGACGGTCCGCCGCCGGCGATGCGCACATGCACGTCGAAGCGACCCTCGAGGTCGAGCAGGCGGAACGGCTCGTTCACCAGCTGCTGGTGCATCTTGTTCGGGAAGTAGGTCTCCAGGTCGCGGCCGTTGATCGTCCACGTGCCGGTGCCGGGCACCAGGCGGACGCGGGCGATGGCCTGCTTGCGGCGGCCCACAGCGGAACCGGGAGCGGTCAGCGACTGTCCACGGCCACCGGCCACGGCTTCGCCCAGACCGGCCGATGCCGGAGTCTCGGTGGAATAACTGGTCAGTTCGACGTCGTCTGCGTCGGGGGTGTTGGCGGTCTCAGCCACGGTTCTCCTCGGAAAGTTCGGTTCTGCCCCGGTCGCTTACTGCGCGACCTGGCTGATCTCGTACGGCTGCGGATTCTGCGAGGCGTGCGGGTGCTCAGCACCTGCGTACACCTTGAGCTTCCGCATCTGGGCGCGGCCGAGGCGGGTCTTGGGGATCATGCCCCGCACTGCCTTCTCGACAGCCCGCTCGGGATCCTTGGCGAGGAGCTCGGCGTAGCTGATGCTCTTGATGCCGCCGGGGTGGCCGGAGTGGCGCCATGCGAGCTTCTTCTGCAGCTTGGCGCCGGTGAGGGCAACCTTGTCGGCATTGATGATGACCACGAAATCACCCGAGTCGACATTCGGTGCAAAGGTCACCTTGTGCTTGCCGCGCAGCAGCTGAGCCGTCTGCGAGGCAAGCCGACCGAGGACGACGTCAGTGGCGTCGATGACGTGCCACTGGCGCTGAACTTCGCCGGGCTTGGGGGTGTACGTACGCAAGAGTAGCCTTCTTTTCGTCTATTGATGTCAGCTCGTGCCCGCATTCCCTTGGGTCGTGATCTTCCGGGAATGGCCACTGCCTTGTTCGGTGCACGGTACGTCGACCACGACTGACCCCACCACACAGTGCCTGCAACGCGAATAGAGGCCTCGAGAGGAGCGTGTACTGACGTACGCAACAACGGACAAATCTACCCCGACCGGTGCCGGTCGCGCAAATGCACAGGTTCGGGTCGGTAGGATCGGATGGTGATGCGGACAGTGCAGGCGACCCCGGCTCGTGCCCGCCGGGCAGTCGTGCAGGGCCGCCGGTGGGTGCTGATGCCGATCCTGCTGTTCCTCATCATCACCGGTTTTCCGCTCCCCGGCACGTCCCCGGCCGCCGCCGCGCCAGCCGGCTCAGCGGCAGCGGACCAGGCACCGGCCGGCTCGGACGGCGCGGCGCAGTCCCTCGTCGTGATCGGCGCCTCGGGGCTGTCGCTGGGCGATATCGACCCCGAGACGACTCCCCGCCTCCACGCCTTCGCCGAGCAGGCCGCGATGGCCAATCTCAGCGTCCGCAGCCTGACCTCGTCGACCTGCCCCGCCTCCGGATGGCTCACCCTCGGGGCGGGCGTCCGGGCCGGTGCAGTCGAGCTGCCGGATCCGGACGAGCCCGCATCGCCCAGCACCCCGCTGCCGCCGCCCGGCCCGGCCGGACAGCCGGTCGTGACCCCGGACGCCGAGGAGCCCGCGGCGCCGGAGTCGACGGCACAGCCGACCAACTACGTCCGCGTCCCGCCGCGGCCGGAGGCGTCGTGTCCGGAGATCCGGACGCCGGAGGAGTCCGGGGAGGACCTGTCGATCCCGGGCTTCGAGCGCATCACCACCGTCAACGCCGCCTCGGGGTACTCGCCCGAGCTCGGCACGATGGCCGCCGCTCCCTACCGCCTCGCGGAGACGGCCGGCGACACTGGCGAGGCGGACGCTCCCCCAGCGCCTGACGGCATCGACAGGTGCACGCAGGCGATCGGGCCGGGCGCCGCCTATGCCGCAGCATCCCCGGAAGGCAGCGTCCGGCAGTGGCAGCCCGGCCCCGCTGAACTCGGGCGCTGCCAGCTCGCCCTGGTCGACGTCGGGTCCGTGGGGTCGCGCAGCTGGCTGCCGGAGAAGGTTCCCCTCGACCATGAGCCGCAGCTGCGCCGGACCGACCGGCAGATCGGCCACTACCTCGACCAGATCGACCTCGCCACCACGGACGTGGTGATCGTCGGGCCCGGCGACACCATCGCCCCCTCACGGCTGCGCGCCCTGCTGGCCGCCGGTCCCAGCTACCAGCCGGGCATCCTGTCGAGCTCGTCGACCCGCCAGCACGGCGTGGCCCAGCTCACCGACATCGCCGCGGCGACCCTGACCCGGGTCGAGGGCTACGCTCGCCCGGCGGGCGCCTCGGAGGCGGTGTTCACCGTCGACGCCGAGGGCCAGACCGGCCGGGAGGCGCTGGCCACCCTGCAGGCGGCAGCGGCCGAGGCCGGCACCGTCCACGCCCAGGCGCAGACCTTCTCGGTCTTCCTCGACGTCGTCCACTACCTGCTGTTCGCCGTGCTCGGGGTCGGACTGCTGGGCTCGGTCCACCGCCGCGTCGGCTCCACCGGCAGCCGCAGGATCCACCGGGGCCTCGGCTGGGCGGGTCTCGTACTGTCCGTGATCCCGATGGGGTCCTTCCTGTCCGGGCTGTTCCCATGGGCGCGGCTGCCCGATCCCACGCTCGGCCTGTGGCTGGCGATCGCGGCCGGCTCCGCGCTGCTGCTGGCGGTCGCGTTCGTCGGCCCCTGGCGGCGGACGTTCCGCGGTCGGGTGGCGGCGATCTGCCTGACCAGCGCGGCGGTGCTCGCCATCGACATCGCGATCGGCTCGCAGCTGCAGTTCAACTCGCTCATGGGCTACAACCCGATCGTCGGCGGCCGGTTCTACGGGCTGGGCAACCAGGGGGCGGCGCTGTTCATCGTCGCGCTCTTCCTCGGGCTCGGACTCCTCGCCGGACACCTCGTGCGCTCGGGCAGGCGGGGCTGGGCGGTCGGGCTGATCTCCGCGGCGGGACTGCTGTCGGTCGGCACGCTGGGCAACCCCGCATGGGGTGCGAAGTTCGGCGGGACCATCGCGACCCTGGTCGGCTTCCTCGTGCTGCTGGCCCTCGTCCTCGGCATCCGGCTCAATCTGTGGCGGCTGCTGCTCATCGGCGCGATCTCGCTCGCGGCGATCCTCGGCATCGCCGGGATCGACTACCTCCGGCCGCCCGAGGTGCGCTCGCACTTCGGGATGTTCTTCGGCCAGCTGCTCGACGGGGAGCTGTTCGCGGTGATCGGGCGCAAGCTCAGCGCCAACCTCAACATCATGGTCATCAACCCGGCGCTGGCGCTGGTCGTGCCGCTGGCAGTCATCGCGACCCTGTTCTTCCTGGCATACCTGGCGAAATTCCCCCGCACAGCTCCGCTGGCCCGCCCCTGGGTCGGCCGGCTGCCCGCTGTGCTGGCCGACCCGACCCTGCACGCCGGCTTCCTCGCCGCCGCGATCGGACTCGCCGTCGGCCTCGTCATCACCGATTCCGGCATCGCGGTGCCTGCCAGCGGGGCGATGATGCTCGTGCCCCTGCTCCTCGCCCTCTGCGCCGATGAGACTCCGGCTGATCCGCATGGTTCGGAGGCTCCGCAGGCGTCGGCCGCGCCGGCTTCGGCTGCCGCGCAGAAGAGGCGACGCGAGCCATGAGACCGCTCATCGCCGTCCTGTTCGCCGGCCTCGTGCTGGTGCTCGGCCTGCCGACCTCGGCTGCCGCAACGCAGCCGGTCGGCGCGGCGTCGCTGCCAGCCGCCACCACCCAGCCGGTCGGCGCCGCAGCACCGGGAGCGCCGCCGAGCGGCGACTCCCATGGACCAGTCGTGTTCGTCGGGGTCAGCGGCCTGACGTTCGAGGATCTCGACCCCTACCGCACGCCGAACCTGTGGGCGCTGGTCGAGGACGGAACCATCGGCACCATCACCCCGCGCAGCGTCCGCGCCACGAGCTGCCCGGTCGACGGCTGGCTGGCCGTCGGCTCCGGCAGCCGGGCAGCCGACGAACCGCGCCCCACGTGCCGGCGACCCGCCTCGCCCGTGGAATCATGGGTCCCCGATTGGGCGGTCTACCGGCTGCAGGCCGAGGACGACAACTATGAGGCCCCGCTCGGGGCGCTGCGCGAGGCGATCCCCGACGTCCACGCGATCGGCCCCGGAGCCGCGATCGCCGCGGCCGAACCCCGTGGTCGAGTCGGCTCCTACGACTCCGCCGGGGAGGACCTCGCCGGGCAGGTCCGCGCCGCGACGGGCCCGCACTCGCTGACCATCGTCGACCTCGGCAACACCCGCGAATCCGGCTACTCGCTGGCCGAGCTCGACGAGCAGCTCGGTCAGATCCGCGCAGCCGTCGACTCCCTGCCGGACGCCGAGGGCGAGCCCACCCTGCTCGTCGCCTCGATCTCCGACGGCTGGAACGACTCCTCCGAGATGCAGTTCGCGGCCGCCGTCGGCCCGGAACACCAGGGCGGGGTCATGACCTCGGCCTCGACCAAGCAGCCCGGTCTGATCCAGACGACCGACATCCTTCCCACCCTCCTGTCCGCCACCGGCACCGGGCCGACCGGCAGCATGCCCGGGGCGCGCATCACGGCGACTGCCCCCGACAGCGAGGCGTCCACCCGGTACCAGCAGATGCTCGACCGGCAGGTGGCCGTCGCTACGCAGGCCGCCCTGTCCGCCTGGTTCTTCCCCGTCGTCGCGACGATCATGGCTGTCCTGCTCGTCGTCGCCTATGCCGTCGGGCGTCGTGACCGCAGTCGTGTCGCCGGGCCGGTGCGCTCAATCGGACTGTTCTTCGCCGCCGCACCGGTATCGACCTATCTGGTCAACCTGGTGCCGTGGGAGCGCTCGACGAGCCCGGACGTCGCGATGCTCGCCGCTTTGGCCGGCTGGGCCCTGGCGCTCACTCTCGTCGGGCTGCTCGGGCCGTGGCGGCGCCACCCGCTGGGTCCGATCACAGCGGTCGCAGCGATCACCGTCATCGTGCTCGCCGTCGACGTCATCACCGGCTCCCAGCTGCAGATGTCGACCCTGCTGGGCGAGCCGCTGCTCATCGCCTCGCGGTTCTACGGGATCGGCAACTCGGCACTCGCCCTCTACTGCACCGCGCTGGTGTTCGTCCTCGTCGCCGCCTGCAGCGCGGTCCGCGGACGGTGGTCCCGGCTGACCGTGGTGCTGGTGGGGCTGGTGCTGTCCTGCCTGCTGCTGGCCACGCCCGGATTGGGCACCAAGTTCGGCTCGGTTCCGACCCTCATCATCGGCCTGGCGGTGCTCGCGCTGGCGGCCGCCGGCATCCGGCTGTCCGTCAAGCGCCTCGTCCTCATCGTCGGCACCGCCGGCATGGTGATGCTCGCTGTGCTGGTGATCGACTGGCTCCGGCCCGCCGAGCAGCGCACCCACTTCGGCCGCTTCTTCGACTCGATCCTCAGCGGTGAGGCAGGAGCGGTGCTCGTGCGCAAGATCGGGATGAACATCGATATCCTGACGCAGAGCTGGCTGACGCTCCTGCTGCCGGTGATCATCGCCGGGGTCTTCTGGGTGATCCTCGACCCACACCGGTTCTCGGTGCCGCACCTGCCAGAGCTGTATCGCCGGTTCCCGCTGCTGCGCGCCGGCATGGTGTCGCTGCTGGTGCTGCTCACCGTCGGCACGATCATCAATGATTCGGGCATCGTGGTGCCCGCGGTCGGCATCCTGTTCGTCATTCCGGCCTTCGCCCACCTCGTCGGCCAGGCCGAGGTGCAGCGGGCCCGCACGGACCTGCGCGAATCGCCTCGGGAAGGCCGAGCTGCACAGGATCGCCGTGAAGAGGACCGCAGCGACGCAGCGACCTAGCGCTCGTCCCCGGTCGTCGACTCCGAGTAGGGAATGGAGAAGGCCCGCACGAAGTCCTCGAGCAGAGCCGGATCCCCGTCGATGACCACGATGCCCTGTGCAATCGCCGTCCGCGGATCGAGCTCTCCGGCCAGCAGGTCGCGGAAGCGCGGACCTCCGGAGATCACGAGGTCGGGATTCGGATGCGCCCCCGGCTCAACGGTGATCCCGGTGGGGGCGACGGTGGCCTGAACCGCGACGTCGCCGATCGTGACGGAGTAGTTCGTCTCCGCCCTCTCGTGGTCGGCCTCCGGTCTGCCGGCGGCATCTCCGGTGATCCCTGCGCGCAGCGCTGAGACCAGCGACGCCTCGGTGACGACCTCGCCCTCGCGAGGTGCGCGCATTCCCGCAGCGCCCCAGCGCGCGAGAGCCCCGAGGGCCGGGGCGATCTCCGCACCCCGCTGCGTCAGCCGATAGACGATCGCCCTGGTGGGCCCAGTCAGGGCCTCGCGCACCACCAGGCCGTCCTCCTCCATCTCCTTCAGCCGGGTGGCAAGCATATTCGTGGGAATGCCCGGCAGGCCGGAGCGCAGCTCGGAGTATCTGCGTGGGCCGACCAACAGGTCCCGGAGGATCAGCAGCGTCCATCGCTGCCCCACCACCTCGGCGGCTCGGGCAAGACCGCAGAACTGCCCGTACTCACGTTTCCGCATGGTTCGAATTTAGCACTTGACTTGCATTTTGCAAGTGCTAACGTGGGCGACGCATCGAGCACTCGGCTCAGCGCAACCTCTGCTCGGTGGCAGATTCACCGCTCAACGAAGAGAAGGAGGAAGACCGATGATCGACTCACCGAGGACGAGGTCACCGGAGCTGCTGGTGGACTTCATCGTCTCGCTCGACGGCTACGGCACCGCAGACGGCTGGCCGGGCTGGTGGGGCCTGGAAGGCCCGGAATACCTGAAGTGGCTCGAGGAGCAGCCCGAAGGGGCGTACACCCTTCTGCTGGGGGCGAACACATACAGGCAGATGTCGGAGATGTCCGGCGCAGCGGCCGGCGGTCAGTCGGAGTTCTCCGACGACGAGGAGGCGAGCCTGTCCGGACTCGCGGCGGTGCCGAAGATCGTCTGCTCATCGACCCTCACCACTCCCCTGGCCTGGCCCAACACCGAGCTGGTCAGCGGTGACGCAGTGGCGGCGGTCGCCGAGATGAAGCGCACCGGCACCCGCTCCCTGCGCACCCTCGGCAGCGTCAGCCTCTGCCGCTCGCTCATGGCCGCCGGCCTGGTGGACCGGTTCCGGCTGGTGATCTTCCCGGTGATCACCGGCAGCACCGGTCAGGATCGGATCTACGACGGCTATCAGGACTTCGCGCTGGAGATGATCGACAGCCGAACATTCGACGGGCGGCTGCAGCTGGTGGAATACACTCCGACCGTTCTCACCGGCCCCCATGCTCACGCCCCGGCATCCCTCGGATGAATGAATCCGGCCCCCGACGCATCTGCATCGGGGGCCGGTCTCGGCTGCGTTCTCAGCTCACTGTGGAGTCCTGCTCAGGGCTGTTCGCAGCTCGGCTCGGTGCGGCTCAGACGGAGGAGCCGGTCTTCCGCCGCACCGCGATCACCGCGGTCGTGCCCGCTGCCAGCAGCAGGAGCGCCGCGCCGAGGGCAGCCGTGATCTCGGAGCCGGTCCGCGGCAGGTCGCCGCCCCGGTCCGAACCGCCCGCGGCCTGATCGTCATCGCCGCGCTGATCGTCGTCCGCTCCGGTTCCGTCATCCGCTCCGCGGCCGTCGTCCGACCCCTGATTGTCGTCGTCCGAGCCCTGATCGTCGTCGTCCGCGCCGCGGCCGTCGTCGTCACCACCGGGCGTCGCGTCCTGGTCCTCGGCGATGGTGAAGGTCACCTCGGTCTCGTGGACGAGCGGCATCGGGTTGTCGTCCCACCATTCCGCATCCGGATCGGCGACCACCGAGGCGGTGAAGGTGTACTCACCCGGCTCGCCGGTCACGGTGAACGGCAGTGCCGCGCCGCCGGCCGGGAGGCTGTCGATGCGTGCGCCGCCGTCGACTGCGTACTCGCCGAAGTCCGCGGACAGACCCTCGGGCAGGTCCAGGCTCAGCAGGAACGGCCCGGTGATCTCGTCCTCGTTGGTGGTCTCGAAGGTGAACTCGCCCGAGTTGTCGTCCTCGGTCGAGATCGTCGCCTCGGTCGTGCCGCCCAGCACGATGTCGAGGGCGGCGTCGGCCTGCCGCTCGTCGGTGTCCGGGGAGACCGGGGTGTTCTCGTTGAAGTAGCGCTCCCAGACCTCGAAGTCGGTCATGCCCGACTGCTCGAAGTCACCGTTGGCGAAGGAGGCGAAGTTGTCTCCACCGGCGGCCAGGAAGCTCAGCGTGGCCACCCGGTACTCGGCGTTCGGATCGATCTCCTCGCCGTTGACCTCGACGGACAGCACTCGCTCGCCCGCCTCGGCCTCGGAGTCGTAGATCACTTCGAGCTCCTCGGAGATACCGAGGTGGAGGAAGGGGCGCGAGGCGCCTGCGGGCTGCCACTGCTCCTCGAACAGGCCGATGACGTCCGAGCCCAGCATCGTGACGACGCCGTGGTCGTTGGCGAACGGCAGCACCTGGTTGAGCTCGCCGATCGTGACCTCGCCGGGGGCTTCGTCGCCGAACTGCCCGTCGACCAGCAGGTCGGTGCGCAGGCCGCCCGGGTTGGTGATGCCGAAGTCGGCCTCGCCGAGCTGCGTGTAGCCCGCACCCTCCTTGAGCGCGTCGGCCACCAGGTTGCCCAGGGTGGACTCGCCGCCGCGGTTCTCGGACCCGTCCTCGTTGAAGGCGCGGGTGATGTCCTCGGTGATCTCACCGGCGACCTCGGAGCCGATCTCCTGCGAGGCGGCGACCGCCTCGTCGATGATGCGCTCGGCCTCGGCGACGACCGGGGAGTCGTAGGTGACGTCCTCGGTGTCGAGGGTCGTGGCCTCGTCGGTGGTCCAGGTGCCGTCGCCCTCCGAGCTCAGGATCACCTGGCCCACGCGGTCGCCGTAGTAGCCGGACTGCACGACGGGGCGGGTGCGGTCGGTGCCGGGCACCTCGGCCTCGAAGGCGAAGCCGGTGTGGGAGTGGCCGAAGAACATCGCGTCGATCGACTCGTCGGCCTCCGTGACGAGCGTGCCGAACTCGGCGTTGGAGTCGACGGCGGCGCTCAGTGAGGAGACATCGCTGGGGCCGAGGTGGGCCTGGACGACGGTGGCGTCCGGGCGCTCATCCTCGGGCAGCTCCTCGAGGTCCGCGGCGACTCGGTTGACCGCCTCGGTCGGGTCGCCGAAGTCGATGCTCGCGATGCCGTCCGGGCTCACCAGGGATTCGGTGTCCTCGGTGACGACGCCGATCACTGCGACGCGCACGCCGTCGACGTCGAGGATCGTGTACTCCTCGAGGCCTGCGGCGACGGTGGACGTGCCCTCTTCGTAGACGTTGGCGGCCAGGTGCGGGAAGTTCGCCGTGTCCGACACCCGGCCGACGAGATCGTCGTAGCCGCGGTCGTACTCGTGGTTCCCGGTGGCGGTGGCGTCCAGTCCGAGCGCGTTGAGGTACTCCAGCGTCGGGGTGTCCTCCTGCGAGGAGGACTCGTAGGTCGACGCGCCGATGTTGTCACCGGTCGACAGCAGGGCGGTGCCCATGGACGAGTTCTCGGCCCGCTCCCGCTCGACGACGGAGGCGAGGTTGACTCCGCTGTCGGCGAGGCGGCCGTGGAAGTCGGTGATGCCGAGCAGCTGGATCTGGGTGCCTTCCGGCGCGTCCGCCAGCGCGGGGGCGAGCCCCAGCGGCAGCATCAGCCCGGCAGCGGCGGTTGTTCCGACCGCATACCGAAGGGCGGTTCTCTTCATTTTCGAAAGTCTCCTGAGGCGAGTGATGAGTCCGCCTCAGCTTCGCGGGGACCCATTTCCCATCGGGAAAATCCACATGAACTGCCCATGAAGCTCCCAGCCGGGAGTGTGGGATGGAACACTGTCGGGTCAGGCATCGACGCCGAGGCGCCGCGCTCGGGTCCGCTCCGCCCGCTGCGCCCACTCCCCCGCATCCGGGTATCCCACCGCTTCCAGCACCAGGCCCTGAGGGGGCATCACGTGCATGGGACCGACGTCCGCGGCGCCTCCCTCGGCCAGCGCGATGAGCTCGGCGGGCCGGGAGACGGGCCACGAGCCGGCGCCGACCTTGACCAGACCGCCGATCGTGGCCCGGACCATGTGATGGCAGAACGCATCGGCGCGCAGGCGGAGCAGGATCGCCGCGTCGGCATCCCGGTCGACGTCGAGGACGAACAGGGTGCGGATCGTCGTGCCCTCCGGCCGCGGGCGGCAGAACGGCAGGAAGTCGTGCAGGCCCAGCAGCTCACCCGCCGCCTTCGCCATCGCGTCGTGGTCGAGCCTGCCGCGCTGGATCGTCGTGCGCTCGACGGCCAGGGGGTCGAGGAAGGTGTCGTCATCGGCCACCCGGTAGGTGTACTCGCGCCAAATCGCGGAGAACCGGGCATCGAAGTCTGCGGAGACGGTCTGAGCGGAGTGGATGACGATGTCGGGACATCCGAGATGGCGCAGCGCCCCGCGGAGGCGGCTCACCAGAGCGGCACCGGGCTCCCGGTCCGCGCGCCCGATGAGACGGGCGACCGCCTCGGCGGACAGGTCCAGGTGCACCACCTGACGCCGAGCATGGACCCCGGAGTCGGTGCGGCCGGCGACGATCGTGCGGATCGGCTCGCCGCACACGGTCTCCAGCGCGGACTCGAGGCAGCCCTGCACCGTGCGCAGGCCAGGCTGGACGGCCCAGCCGTGGAATCCGGTGCCGCGGTAGCCGAGGTCCACCCGGAACCGGGTCACGGGCCCTCGCTCAGGCGGCCGGGCCGGTAGTCCTCGGAGAGCGTCTCGAGCGCCTGCTCGGATGACACGGCCGGATCGAATTCGAGATCGGAGTACGGCACGGGCGCGTAGCGGGCGAAGACCGCGCGGAAGGGCACGCAGAAGATCTGGGCGCGCCGCTCCAGGTACCGTTCGACGTTCTGGTTGTAATACCGGATCGCGGAGGCGATGCGCCCCTCGATCACGCGGATCTGGACGTAGAGGTAGCGCGCGGTGACGCCGGTGTCCTGCCCGGGGTCCGGGTTCTGCCCACGCTCGGCATCCCGCTGCAGGTGACAGCGCATCGTCTCCGCCAGCTCCTCGACGGCGACGGTGAGGTTCTCCTCCGCCCGCCCGATCTCCTCGGCCGTGTCGGCCTGCCGCGCCGCGGTGAAGGCGTCGCCGAGCGCCTGCACCTCGTAGGTCATGCCGATCTGCTTGCCGCACAGCTCGAGGAAGGCCGGAAGCAGCAGATGCCGGTCGGCGATGTCCGCATCGACCTGCCTGCGGTTCTCGTCGCAGAGGTCGCGAGCAAGACTGAGCTGATTGAAGCGGGTCACCAGCCCCCCGAGGACGACCAGGGCGATCACCAGCGCGATCACCGCAAGCAGCCACACCAATCCGGTTCCTCCGTTGCATCACGGCAGTCCTGCAGACTGCCTCCAGCCTCGCCGACGTACAGGTGGCCTCGACCGGCACGCTGTCGTGCTCGGTCGAGGCCAGGCCGCCAACAGTTTACCCCGGGTTCAGCCGGATTTCCCACCGGCCGGGTCGCCCCTTCACCCGTGGGGGTGATTCTGGAGGCGTGAGAGTAGCAATAGTTGCTGAGTCTTTCCTGCCCCAGATGAACGGCGTGACCCACAGCCTCCTCCGCGTACTCGACCATCTGGCCGAGCGCGGGGACGAGGTGCTCGTGATCTCACCGGGTTCCCGCCACGATGCCCCCCGCGAGGTCGCCGGCGCCCGCGTCGTCCGCGTCCCGTCCTTCGCAATGCCGAAGTACCGCAAAGTCCGCGTCGCCCCCGGCGGGGTGTCCCGGATCCGCAACCTGCTGGCCGACTTCGATCCCGACGTCGTCCACCTCGCCTCGCCGTTCGTCCTCGGGTGGCGCGCCGTGCTCGCCTGCCAGGACCTCGGCATCCCGTCCGTCGCGGTGTACCAGACGGAAGTCCCCGCCTATGCCGCCCGCTACGGCATGCGCGGCATCGAGGCGATGCTGTGGACGCACGTCCGCAACATCCACCAGCACGCCTCCCTGACGCTGGCGCCGTCGAGCTACACGATCGACCAGCTGGCGGCCCAGGGAGTCCAGGACGTCCGTCTCTGGGCCCGCGGCGTCGACTCCACCCGCTTCGACCCCACCCGCAGATCCGATGAGTGGCGGGCACGGGTGGCCCCGCACGGGGAGAAGATCATCGGCTTCGTCGGTCGGCTGGCCGTGGAGAAGCAGGTCGAGGACCTCGCCGTGCTCCACGACATGCCCGGCTCCAGGCTCGTCATCGTCGGCGAGGGACCCCAGCGCCGCCGTCTCCAGCAGCTGCTGCCGAATGCGCACTTCACCGGCTTCCTGGGCGGGGATGCCCTGGCGCAGGCGGTCGCGAGCTTCGACGTCATGGTGTCTCCCGGGGAGCTGGAGACCTTCTGCCAGACGATCCAGGAGGCCATGGCCTCGGCGGTGCCGGTGGTGGCGCCGGCGCGCGGCGGCCCGCTCGATCTGGTGAGCTCGTCCCACACCGGCTGGCTCTACAAGCCCGGGGACCTGGAGTCGATGCGCAGCTACGTGCGCGACCTCACCGGCGACGAATCGAAGCGGCTCACCTTCGGAGCGACGGCCCGGGCGACGGTGCTCGGCCGCAGCTGGAAGAGCGTGTGCTCACAGCTCATCGGACACTACGCCGCGGCGATCGAGAATCCCGCGCCGCAGGTCATCGGCCGGTCCTACACCGGCGCGCCGCGCTGGGCCCAGGACCGGGTGAGCTGAGCGGCACCGGCCTCCACCCCCGGGCTCACCCGAAGTACACGTCCCAATGGAGGGAGCAGCCCGGGTTGAACGCCGATGCGCACCCGGGGCACTCCTGCGCGTCCC
The DNA here is from genome assembly GCF_021729135.1 of Brevibacterium daeguense. Taxonomy (GTDB): domain Bacteria; phylum Actinomycetota; class Actinomycetes; order Actinomycetales; family Brevibacteriaceae; genus Brevibacterium; species Brevibacterium daeguense. The sequence continues at coordinate 35,670 of NZ_JAJTWW010000011.1, read as the reverse complement.
GGTACTCGTCGATCGTCAGCAGGCGGCCGCAGACTCCACACAGCACGGCTTCGGCACCCCGCTGTTCGGCGGGCCAGGGAGCGATCGGGTGATCTGAGTCCTCCCGATGACAGTGCAGGCACGGGTAGAAGCGATCGCAGCACCAGAAGCGAATGGCGACGATGTCCGCGGGGCTGGAGTAGTGCACGCATCCGGTGACGTCGTTGACGACTCTGCCGTGCACCTCCGGCCCGGTCCGTTCCGCCACGTCAGTCCCCCAGCCCGCGGGCGTCGAGCGCGCGACCGGTGTCGGTGGCGTACTTCACGGCTCCCAGCACCAGCGGCACGGTCCGCGCCCGAACGCTCCGCTCCAGTCCCCTCGCCCGCGCGGAATCCGCGGCGATGCCGGAGAGGTCGGCGATGAACGGCAGGCTGCGCACCATCAGAGCGGCGGTGAGGCCGACCCGCTCGGGCCGGACGCCAAGGATCCGCATCGGGGTTGCCAGCTTCTCGAACACGCCGAGCAGCTGACCCACGGTGGAGGTCAGCATGAGCAGACCTGCAGCCAGCACGCACACCAGCAGGGTGCTCACGATCCGGTAGGCGGTCCACGCGTCGGTGATGACGACGTGGAACGCGATGATGATCACGACGATGAGCCAGATCCGGCGCACCGGAGCGAGGATCTCGCGGATCGGCAGCCGGGCGCTGAGTCCCATTGCCAGCACTGCTGCGATGAGGACCGTGCTCACGCGGGGATCGCGGAACACGAGCACCAGCAGGCTGAGGACCGCGACTCCGATGAGCTTCCACCCGGTGGGCAGGCGATGCAGCCATCCGCTCCCGGGCAGGTAGCGGCCGAGGAACTGCTGGCGCTTCTTCATCGCTGCCCCTCGCGCCAGGCCATCACTGCCCGCCCGCTGCGCCGAGGACCCGGGCCGTGTACTCGGCGATCACCTCGGCGGGGGTGCCGTCGGCGGCCAGGCGGCCGTCCTCGATGAGGAGAGTCCGGTCGGCGTCGGCGGCGACGTCGAGGTCATGGGTGGAGATGATGATCCGCACGCCCCTCTCCTCGACGAGGCGGCGCAGCGTCGCGCGCAGGAGCTCGCGGTTGGCGAGGTCGAGCAGGGTGGTCGGCTCGTCCAGCACCAGCACCGCCGGGTCGACGGCGAGCACCGCGGCCAGCGCGACGAGCTGACGCTGCCCGCCGGAGAGCTCGTAGACGCTGCGTTCGGCCAGATCCTCCACTCCGAGTTCGGCCAGCACCTCGAGCGCTCGCGTCCGCCGCTCCCGTCGGTTGCGCACACTCCGGCGCAGGGACAGTTGGACGTCCTCGAGCGGGGTCGGCATGACGAGCTGCGCGGCCGGGTCGGTGAATACGAACCCCACCCGGCGGCGCACCGCCGATCCGTCGCCCACGGTATCCAGTCCGTCCACGGTGACCCGTCCCGAGGTGGGGGCCACCAGCCCATTGCACAGGTGCAGCAGAGTGGACTTCCCGGAGCCGTTGGCCCCGATGATGCTGACCACCGGTTCGCTCAGGACCCCCGACACCTCGGTGAGGATGGGATGCCGGACGGTGCTCCGGTTGTCCGGACCGATCTCCTCGACACTCACTGAGACGCGTTCGAGCACAATGGCGGAAGCGGGATGAGAGGCGGAGCCGGGCCCGGTCGAGCCGGGAGCGGAGAGGTCACGGTCGGACATCGAGGAGCAGCTTTCGATCAGCGCCGGCGCAGGATCTGCGGGAAGGCGCGGTGGACCATCACGGCGAGGAAGGCCGCCACGATGTTCTTGACGATGTCACCGGGCCAGAACGGCATATCGGCGAACAGGGCCTGCTGCAGGGTGAGGTCGGCATTGATCGACATGCCGACGATGCCGAGGGGGTGGTTCGTCAGGAAGCTGGCGGCCAGGCCGCCGAGTGCCAGCACGAGCCACAGCCTGCCGCCGGCGAACCGGCGCACGGCGAAGGCGGCGACGAATCCGCAGGCGAGGGCGAAGATCGGGAAGGACAGCAGGTACCCGGCGGACGGACCGGCCAGCACTCCGAGCCCGCCGTTGAAACCGGCGAAGATCGGCAGGCCGATGAGCCCGAGCACGACGTAGAGGCCTGCGGCGGCGAGACCGCGCCACGGTCCCAGCACCATCCCGCACAGCGCAATGCCGAGCGTCTGCAGTGTGATGGGAACGCCGACCGTGCCGACGGGGATCGGGGGCATGGCCGCGAGCACGGCGATGAGCGCGGCGAACACCGCGATGAGGGCGAGGTCGACGGCGCGCCACGCGCTGCGCGCGGCAGCGGCAGGTGCCGGCGAGGAAGCGGTGGATACGGATTCGGACATGATGGTTCTCCAGGGTCGGGCGGCAATACCGCCTCAGCATACCTGAACAGTGTTCAGGACACTATTTCGCTTCCCCCGGCCGTGCCGTCACCTCGCCGGGCGGTGTCACTCCCACTCGATCGTGCCCGGCGGCTTCGAGGTGACATCGAGGACGACCCGATTGATCTCGTCGACCTCGTTGGTGATGCGGTTGGAGATCTTGGCCAGGGTGTCGTACGGCACCCGCGTCCAATCCGCGGTCATCGCGTCCTCGCTCGACACCGGGCGCAGCACGACCGGGTGGCCGTAGGTGCGGCCGTCGCCCTGCACGCCCACCGACCGGACGTCTGCCAGCAGCACAACGGGGCACTGCCAGATCTCGTCGTCCAGACCGGCAGCGGTGAGCTCCTCGCGGGTGATGGCGTCGGCCCGCCGGAGGATGTCGAGGCGCTCCTCGGTGACTTCGCCGATGATGCGGATCGCCAGGCCGGGACCGGGGAACGGCTGGCGGGCGACGATCACCTCGGGAAGTCCGAGTTCCCGGCCGATCGCGCGCACCTCGTCCTTGAACAGCGTCCGCAGCGGTTCGACGAGTTCGAACGTCAGATCCTCGGGCAGCCCGCCGACGTTGTGGTGGCTCTTGATGTTCGCGGTGCCCGAGCCCCCGCCGGATTCCACCACGTCGGGGTACAGGGTGCCCTGGACGAGGAACTCGATCGGCTCTCCGGAACCATGAGCCGCCTCGGCGACGAGGTCCGCCCCAGCGCCCTCGAAGGCGCGGATGAACTCGCGGCCGATGATCTTGCGCTTGGTCTCCGGATCGCTGACTCCGGCCAGGGCGCCGAGGAAGGTGTCGACGGCGTCGATGGTGACCAGTCGGACTCCCGTCGACTGCACGTAGTCCTGCTCGACCTGCTTGCGCTCGTCCTGCCGCAGCAGGCCGTGGTCGACGAACACGCAGGTGAGCTGGTCGCCGACGGCCTCGTGGACGAGGGCAGCGGCGACAGCGGAGTCGACTCCGCCGGACAGCCCGCAGATGACCTGCTTGTCGCCGACCTGTTCGCGGATCCGCGCGACCTGCTCGGCGATGACGGACTCAGGGCTCCAGTCGGACTTGAGCCCGGCGATGCCGTAGAGGAAGTTCTCCAGCACCTGCTGACCGTGCTCGCTGTGGAGCACCTCGGGATGCCACTGGACCCCGGCGCAGCGCCGCTCGGTGTTCTCGAAGGCGGCGATCGGGGTGTCGGGCGTGCCGGCGAGCACCGTGAAGCCCTCGGGAGCCTGTGCCACGGAGTCCCCGTGGGACATCCAGACGGTCTGCTCCGCAGGCTGGTCGGCCAGGAGCGAACCGGCCTGCTGCACGGTCACGGGAGTTGAGCCGTACTCGCGCTTGTCGGTCCTGGCGACCGTGCCGCCGAGCGAGGTGGCCATGATCTGGAAGCCGTAGCAGATGCCGAAGATCGGTACGTCGAGATCGAACACGCCGGTGTCGAGCGCGGGCGCCCCCTCCTCGTTGACGGAGGACGGACCGCCGGAGAGCACGATGGCCACCGGGTTGCGGGCCGCGAACTCCTCGGCGCGGGCGGTGTGCGGGATGACCTCGGAGTACAGCCCGGCCTCGCGCACGCGGCGGGCGATGAGCTGCGCGTACTGGGCGCCGAAGTCGACGACGAGGACGGGTGGCACGTCGGTGCCGGCTGCCGGGGCACCGGCAGGCGCGCTCCTCGGTTCGGGGGCGCGCGGGGCGGGAGCTGCCGTGCCTGCGCCTGCAGGACCGGGGCTCGCGGGAGTCTGATTCATGGCTGTCATCCTATGTGCGGATCCTCGGGTGTTCGTGCGGGTCCTCGGGTGTTCGGTTCGGTTGATCCGGTCGGGCTGTCTCCGGCGTCCGGGCCGGTCAGGTGATGGTGCGAGGCGCCACCACCACGGCGTCCTCGAGCTCCTGCTCTGCCTGGCGGTGGACGCGGCGCTCGAGGATGAAGGACATCACGGGAACCACTCCGGCCAGCGCCAGGATCAGCATCCGCTGCAGGCTCCAGCGCATCTGCTGATTGAGCCAGAAGCAGGAGATGAGGTAGACGACGTAGCACCAGCCGTGGCTGATCGCGATCGCCGCGGCGAGGTTGAAGTTGCCGAACACCAGCGCCGTGGACGCGTCCGGGGCGATGAGGTACTTGTAGATCATCTCCACGGTCAGGATCAGCAGCATCGTGCCGGTGATGATCGCCATCACCCGGTAGAACTTCAGCGCACTGCGGGCCGAGGTGAATCTCTTGACCGACCAGACGTCGTTCTCGTCGAAGTCCGGACGTGCGTCTTGCGGATCAGTGCTCACTGTTCATGTCCTTCGTCGTCAATCCAGCGGGCCGGCTCGCTGCTCCGGAATCCGGTCGCGAGCTCGCCTCCTCGGGTGTGTGCAGCTCGGTCTCCCCCGCCGCTTTGACCACCACGTATTCCGTCGCACCGGCGGGCTGCTGCGCGGCTTGTGCGCGGAGGTGCTCATCACGCAGCAGGCGCCACCAGATGTAGATGGCGAAGGCGGCGAAGATCAGCCACTCGATCGCATAGGCGGCGGACTGCCAGTCGAAGCCGCCCGACTCCTGCTTGTCGAGTTCCACTCGCGTCAGGCCGTCGGTTCCGGCCGAGGCGCCCGGTCCGGTGTCGCTCTCGGGGAAGACGATGGCGGAGTAGGAGTGGACGTCGAAGTAATTGACCAGCTGCGAGGTCGACACCGTCCGCACCTGGCCGGCAGGCAGCCCGGAGGTGTTCTCCGGGCCTTCGACCGGGCCGATGCGCCCGACGATCGTGGCCTCACCCTCCGCGGGCTGCGAGCTCATGGCGTGGTTCTCGTCGGCTGTCCAACCGCGGACCACGGGAACGGCGATCGGCTCCCGGGGCTCCCCGGCGAACGTCGCGTCAGCGCCGTACTCCGCGCCGTCCGGCACGAACATCGTCACCACCCAGAAGCCCTCTTCGCCGTCGAGGTAGCGGGCCGGGACGACGACCTGCGCGTCCGGCAGGTAGTGGCCGGTGAGCTCGACGCGCTGGTCGAGCAGGTAGGACGGGGTGGGGACCTGCGCCTCCAGCACGGTGTTGAAGTCCTGCACCACGTCGACTTCGCGGCCCGACAGCACATCGTTCTTGTGCTGGGCACGGTCGACCTGCCAGGCCGACAGCCCGACGAAGGCGGTGGCCAGCAGCAGGACCAGAGCGAGGAATCCCAGCCAGCGCGGGGTCAGTGCCAGTCGCAGCATGTCAGGGGCTTCCCTGCGGTGCGTCCGCCGGCGGCAGCGGTGGTGTATAGAGCAAGTTTCAGATCTCCATCTGAGCCTGGTACGGCGACACGACCACCTCGACGCGCTGGAACTCCTTGAGGTCCAGGTAGCCGGTCGTGGCCATCGCCCGGCGCAGCGCACCGGCCAGGTTGACCTCGCCGATCGCGGTGTGGCCGGGGCCGAACAGCAGCTGCTCCAGCGGCGCCACCGTGCCGATGTCGACGCGGCGCCCGCGCGGCAGCTCCGTGTGGTGGGCTTCCGGTCCCCAGTGGAAGCCGCGGCCGGGTGCTTCCGCGGCGCGGGCGAGGGCGGATGCGAGCATGACGGCGTCGGCACCCATCGCGAACGCCTTGATGATGTCCCCGGACAGACCCAGTCCGCCGTCGGCGATGACGTGGACGTAGCGGCCCCCGGACTCATCCATGTAGTCACGGCGCGCCGCGTGGACGTCCGCGATCGCCGTGGCCATCGGGGCGTGGATGCCCAGCGTCCGGCGGGTGGTCATCGCGGCGCCGCCGCCGAAGCCGACCAGCACGCCGGCAGCGCCAGTGCGCATGAGGTGCAGCGACGCGGTGTAGGTCGAGGCTCCGCCGACGATGACCGGCACATCGAGCTCGTAGATGAACTGCTTGAGGTTGAGCGGCTCCCGCGTGGAGGACACATGCTCCGCCGACACTGTGGTGCCCCGGATCACGAAGAGGTCGACGCCGGCGTCCACCACCGTGCGCCAGAACTCCTGGGTCCGCTGCGGGGAGAGCGCGCCTGCGACGGTGACGCCGGCGTCCCGGATCTCGTTGATCCGGGCGGTGATGAGCTCGGCCTTGACGGGCTCCGCGTAGATCTGCCGCATCCGGGCAGTCGCCTGCTCCGTCGACAGCCGGGAGATCTCGTCGAGGTACGGCTGCGGGTCCTCGTAGCGGGTCCACAGACCTTCCAGGTCGAGCACACCCAGGCCGCCGAGCTTGCCCATCGCGATCGCGGTGGCCGGGGAGGTCACCGAGTCCATCGGAGCGCCGAGGAAGGGAACATCGAAGCGGAAGGCGTCGATCTGCCAGTCGAGGGAGACGTCTTCCGGGTCACGCGTGCGGCGGGACGGAACGATCGCGATGTCGTCCAGCGAATAGGACCTGCGGCCGCGCTTGCCTCTGCCGATTTCGATTTCGATGCTCACCCCACCAGGGTATCGCAGGGCCCTGACACGCCCTCCGGGGACCGGACCACGGCTGTTCTCACAGGTGTGCTGAATTCCGGGGGTGGGCTCAGAGGTGGGCCGCGCGCAGATCGACGAGGTGGTCGACCGGGCCGTGGGCGCCCTCGGGCTGCAGCGCGATGGTCCACTCGGCCGCAGAGGTGATCGCCCGGTTGAGATACGCGAGCGAGTTCTCGACAGCGGACACGACATGGGACTCGGCGGGCGCCTCAGGTGCGGCGTGACGGGCGGCGGCCATGTGCGCGGTGATGGCCGCCGCGAGCGTGCAGCCGGTGCCGTGGGTGTGGCGGGTGTCCAGGCGGGGGTGGGCGACCTCGGTGATGTCGACGCCGGTGCCCGTGCTGGTCTCGCGGCGGACGGCCAGCACATCGACGAGCTCTCCGGAGTCGAGGTGTCCGCCCTTGAGCAGAACCGCCGAGGCGCCGCGCCCGATGAGCTCCGTCGCCTGCAGCCTCATCTGCTCGGGGTTCGTGGCCTCCGGCACGTCGTCGCCGAGCAGCAGCGCCGCTTCCGGCAGATTGGGGGTGATGAGATCCGCCTGCGGCACGAGCAGCGTGCGCACGGCGTCGACGGCATCCTCATCGAGCAGGCGGTGGCCGGAGGTGGCGACCATCACCGGGTCGACGACGAGGTATCCGAGGTCGCGTTCGCGGGCCTGCCGGCTGACGAGTTCGACGAGGCTGCGGGTGCCGAGCATCCCGGTCTTGGTCGCGTCGATCGGCATGTCGTCGGCGACCGAGGCGAGCTGGTCGGCGACGAAGTCGTCGTCGATGCCGTACACCCGGCTCACGCCGTGGGTGTTCTGCGCGACCAGCGCGGTGATGACGGTGGTGCCATAGACCCCGAGCGCGGTGAAGGTCTTGAGGTCAGCCTGGATTCCCGCACCCCCGGAGGGGTCCGTGCCGGCGATGGACAGCGCGATGGGCGGGCGCATCAGTCCTCCCCCGATTCGTCGGCGGCCGGCAGGCCATGCAGGAATGCCGTCCTCAGGGCGCGAGCCGCCGCTCGCGGGTCCGGCGCGGCGCAGATGGCGGACACCACGCAGATCCCGATGATCCCGGTGCCGCGCAGTTCGGCGGCACGGTCGGCGGTGATCCCGCCGATGCCCACGCACGGCAGTCCGGCGCGCGCGACGAGTTCGGCCAGGCGCTGCGGTCCCAGGCCGGCGGGCGCGTCGGCCTTGGTCGCGGTCTCATAGGCGGGGCCGACTCCCAGCAGGTCGACGACTCCCGAGGCGCGGGCCGCGGCGAACTCCTCGTCCTCGGCTGCCGACAGTCCGATGAGCGGTTCCGGGCCGAGCAGTTCGCGCACCTTGGTCACAGGTGTGTCGGTCTGGCCGACGTGGACGTGCACCTGGGTGCCCTCGGCGAGGAGATCGCGGGCGATCTCGACGCGGTCGTTGAGGAATACCGGGATCGGGCGGGTGATGCCCTCCCGCTGCCGGGTCCGCTCGACTGCCTCGAGCACCTCTTCGGTGAGGCGGCGGAAGGCGGCGTCCGTGGCCGTCTTGTCGCGCACCTGGACGATGCCCACTCCCCCGGCGACCGCCTCGGCGACGGTCTGCGCGACGCTGCGTCCGGCGGATGCGCACTGCGCGGTGTCGGTGACGAGGTAGAGCGCGGTGTCGAGGCCGGCGAGGCGATCGGTGGGGTGCTGGGAACCGGTGCCGTGGACCGTGTCAGTCATGCCGGCACCTCGGTCGGTTCGAAGCGCAGGTCCACGGCTTCCAGTTCGGCGTCGCCGACGGTGTACAGCGCATCCATGAAGGCGACCGCGAAGCTGCCGGGCGCCTGCGCGGTCTGCGCCGCCGTGTGCCCGGCTGCGGCGAAGTGGACGTGGGCCGCGACGACTGCTTCGAGTGCGGACGCCCCGGTGATGGGCAGCCCCGCGGACTTCGCGGCGGCGAGATAGGCGCTGGTGACCGCGGCCAGGGAGCAGCCGTTGCCGATCACCAGCGGCATCAGCGGGTGTCCGCCGCCGACGCGCACCACCTGGGCGGAACGGCCGTCGGGGCCGGCGAGCACGATCGCGTCCACCTCTCCGGACACGGCGACCACTGCACCGGTGGCGGAGGAGAGGGCCGCCGCGGCTCCGATGACATCGTCGACCGAATCGGTGGCGTCGACTCCCCTGCCGCCCAGGCCCATACCGGCAAGAGCGGCGATCTCCGAGGCATTGCCGCGCACCGCGGTGGGGTTCCTGCGGGCGGCGGCCCGGATACGACTCGTGCGGTAGTCGACCCCGCCCACGCTGACCGGGTCGAGGACCCACGGAGTGCCGGCGCTGACGGCCACCTCGATGGCGGCATCGGCTGCCAGGAACTGCTGGGAGGAGGCGGTGCCGAAGTTGATGATCACGCCGGAGGCCACCGCGGCGAACTGCGCGGCGTCCGCCTCGTGGTCGAGCATCGCCGGCGAGGCGCCGACGGCGAGCAGCACGTTCGCGGTGTACTGCTGCACGACTGTATTGGTGATGCACTGGATGAGCGGTTGGCTCGAACGCACGCGGTTGCGGGCCTTGACGATATCTGGAGTCGCCATGACAATCCCTTCGCTAGATTTAACCAGATCAGGTTCGATGGGTGTGATCTCAGCCCGGCGTCCTCTCGCTGCGGCTGTTCCGATGTTCATGCCGCGGCGATCGGGTGCCGAGCACCCCATGTCACTGGCGAATACCCTACCAGGGCTGGAATGGGTGTCATATGGTGCGGGTGCTCACCGGCCGGTGCCTGCGAACGGCGGGACCGCCCGCAGGCACCGGCGATCCCCCGTCTACTATCGGTTCAGTGTTTGCCGGTTGAGTGTCCGCCGGTTCAGTGTTTGCCGGTGCAGTGCCCGCCGGTTCAGTGTTTGCGAAGGATTCGATTCCAGTGTCTGGGAAAGGAAGCGCCATGGGCGATGTGCTGTTCAGCAACGCCGAGCCTCTGGAGGGCTCGTTCCTGGAGATGATGGAACTCGAGGAGATCGACACCAACATCTACCGCGCCGGATACGTGTTCGAAGAGCCCTACGCGCTCTACGGTGGACAGGTGGCGGCGCAGTCTCTGCTCGCGGCAGCGCTCACCGTCGACGAGGACCGCGCACCGCATTCGCTGCACGGCTACTTCCTTCGACCCGGCAATGCCTCGCGGCCCACGGTGTTCCAGGTGTTCCGGGACCGCGACGGCCGGTCCTACTCCGCACGCCGGGTGGTCGCCCTGCAGGGCGGGCAGGTGATCTTCAACATGTCGGCGTCCTTCACCATCGGCGAGGAGAGCCCGGATCTGCACGAACCGACCGCGGCGCAGCAGTCGGCCGTCCGGCTGGGCGCACCGACGATCATTCCTCGCATGTTCGCATTCGAGGGACGCAGCACCGATCAGGTCCGGCCAGCGCCTGACTACCCGATGCGCTTCTGGGCGCGATGCACCGAGGAGCTGGGCGACTCGCAGCTCATGCACACCTGCGCGCTGACCTATCTGTCCGACATCGGCAGCGGTCTGGGCTCGTACAACACGGACGAGTACAAGTCGATGTCGAGCTTGGACCACGCGATCTGGTTCCATCGCCCGGTCGACATGAATGACTGGGTGCTCACCGACTTCGCACCGCGCTCCGCCGCCCGCGGCAGAGGCCTCTACGGTGGCGACATGACCGCCCTGGACGGGACTCTGGTCGCCTCCGTCGCACAGGAGTCCCTCTACCGCCGCGTCCGGAAGTAGGTCGCTGAGCACGTCGCTTTCTCGAGCGGGATCTGAGCGACTGCGCCTGTCACCTGCCCGCCTCGATGCTCGATGCAATCGACGACACCGCCCATCTCGTAATCGATGATCCCGGTCTTCGTCAGATCAACGGCGCGAACCTGATGATCAACCTGAGTGTCGTCGGTGCGACGAAGTGCTCCCGAGAGCTCGGACGCTGCGGGCGAATCGATCGGCCTTCCCACGATCGACCGTTCCTGGAATGCCACCCCGTGGAACGCGGTGGTGATGCCTGCCGCACGAAGCCGCGCACCCGCGGACGCGACGGCGAACGAGGGATCGAGAGCGACACCCCGCCGGGCAGCACAGCGACCGCGTGGCCGATCACCAGATCGGAGACTGGGTCGGAGGTGAAGGATGGCATAGACAGCCAGCCTTCCATCCGGTCTTGCCCCTCTGATGGACGCGTCGTCAACGGAAGCTCACCAGAATGCGCTGTTCGCCCTCGGTTCACGAGCCGTTGCCCGGCGCCCCTCACGACGTTCGTAATTCCTCTATACCTTTGCAGACGAAATCGGTAGTCGTATAGAGGACTTCACATGATCGAACTCGTCGACGTCAGTAAGACCTACAAGGGCGGCGTGCAGGCTTTGGCACCCACGGACCTCTCGATTGAGGCCGGGAGAGTCACCGTACTCCTCGGCCCGTCGGGAGCCGGGAAGTCCACGCTGCTGCGGTGCATGAATCTGCTCGTGAAGCCGAGCACGGGAGCAGTGCGAGCGAGCGGCGTGTCATCGCTCGAATCGCGCCGCGACCTGCGACGACATCGCCGGCGCACCGGCATGGTGTTCCAGCACCACCAGCTCATCCCGCGCTACACGGCACTGCGCAATGTGCTGCTCGGCCGGGTCGGTTATCACGGCTTCTGGCGCAGCCTCCTGCCGTTCGGCCGCGCCGACGAGCGCATCGCCCTCGAGGCACTCGACCGTGTCGGTCTGCTGGACAAGGCTCTTACCAGGGTCGACAACCTCAGCGGCGGGATGCAGCAGCGCGTGGGGATCGCCCGCGCACTTGCCCAGCAGCCAGATTTGATCCTTGCCGATGAACCCGTCGCAAGCCTCGATCCCGCCACTGCCCGCCGTGTCATGGAGCTGCTGCGCCGCGTCTGCCAGGAGAGCGGAATCACTCTTGTCGCGAGCCTCCATCAGGTTGATCTCGCGCTCGCGCATGCCGACCGCATCGTCGGCCTCGCGCACGGACAGATCGTCTACGACGGTCCCGCCGCCGACGTCACCGAGGACGACCTCCGTGTGATCTACGAGGGCACCCAGGACGAATCGCAGATTTCCGACCAGTCCGAGCTCGCAGAAGACCGCGTCGCTGCCGAACGCCTCTGACACCGCCCACCAGCCACCCTGCAACCGAAAAGAATCCCATCACGATCACCTTCGATCGACACAATAGGAGTGAAAAGCAAATGCTCGGACGCCCCCGCCTCACCGCTGCCGTGACGGCAGCACTGACCGCCTCTGCCCTTCTCCTCTCCGGCTGCGGTGCCAGTTCGGATGCCGCCGCCGCCCCAGAGACCCTTCGAGTTGCGCTGCTGCCCGATGAGAACGCCTCCGAGGTCATCAAGAACAACGAACCCCTCAAAGAGCACCTGGAAGAGCAACTGGGGCTGGAGGTCGAGCTCGTGGTGACGACCGACTACTCCTCGATGATCGAGGCGATGGCCCATGGCCGCCTCGAACTCGGTTATTTCGGTCCGTTGTCGTACGTCCTCGCCCAGGAGAAGGCCGACATCGAGCCCTTCGCCGCCCTGCAGGAAGTCGAGGGCGAGGATCCCACCTACCAGTCGGTGTTCATCGCGAACGCCGATTCCGGGATCGAGACTCTCGGGGACGTCGCTGGCAAGACCGTCGCGTGGGGAGACCAGGCGAGCACGTCCAGTCATCTCATTCCCAAGGCGATGCTCGCCGAGGAGGCGGACCTGCGAGTGGACCACGGCGACTACGAAGAACAGCACGTCGGCTCTCATGACTCGGTGGCCCTAGCGGTCCAGAACGGCAACGCGGATGCAGGGGGCATGAGCCTGCCCATCTACGAGCGCATGGCCGAGGAGGGCCTCATCGACTCCGAGACGGTCGTCAAGGTCCAGGAATCCGAACCGTACGCCAACTATCCGTGGACCATGCAGTCGAACCTCTCCGAAGACCTCAAGGAGAATCTGCGGACGACATTCCTGGAGCTCGACGATCCCGCCGTGCTCGAAGCGTTCGACGCCGCCGGATTCGAAGAGGTCACCGACTCCGACTACGACGCCGTGCGCGAACTCGCGCCGCTGCTCGACATCGACCTGGAGGACTACCAGTGAGCACCAGCACAGCAGACATCCGCTTGGCTGACGGACCGCTCGACGACCCGCGCGAGCAGGAGTTCCTGCAGGTATCCAAGCGGGCACGGTCCGGCTGGCAGCGCTCGGCTGCCTCCACCGGTCTGGTCCTCGTCGTCGTGCTGGTGAGCGCGTGGGTCGTGGGACTGCTCGACGGCACGCGCATGATTACCGGCCTGGCAGATATCGCCGATCTGCTGAGCGAGATGTGGGTGCCGGACTTCAGCAACCTCAACAACTGGTGGGGACCGCTGTGGGACTCGATGACCATGAGCATCGCGGCCACCGCGCTGGCGGTGCTGCTCTCCGTTCCGCTCGCGCTGCTCGGCGCGCGCAATACCTCGCCGCACCCGGCTGTCTACTGGGTCGCCCGGCTGATCCTCAACGTGCTGCGCTCGGTGCCGGAGCTGATCATGGCTATCGTCTTCGTCGCGGCAGTCGGTTTCGGGGCGCTGCCCGGCGCGCTGGCGCTGGGGATCCACTCCGCCGGCATGGTCGGCAAGTTCTTCGCCGAGGCGATAGAACACGCCGATCAGGCCCCAGTAGAGGCGGCTCGCGCAACCGGAGCCGGCCCCGCCCAGGTGATCCTGCACGGCATCCTGCCGCAGGTGCTGCCGCAGCTGGCCGACACTACGGTCTACCGCTGGGAGCTCAACTTCCGAGCCTCGGTGGTCGTGGGCGTCGTCGGCGCAGGCGGCATCGGCTTCGAGCTCATCGCCGCCCTCCGCACCCTCCAATACGACGAGGTCGCCGCGATCCTGCTCGTCATCCTTGCAACAGTCACCCTGGTCGACGCCCTCGGCGGAGCGCTGCGAAAGAGGTTCCAATGACAGACACACACCCGATGGATGCACCATCAATGGACCGGCTCGCGACTGACGTGCCGCCTGCGGACATGGGCCGTCGCCCTGTCGTGGTCCTCACACACCGCGTGCATCGCCCGATACTCGATATGCTCAGCACCAGCTGCGAGGTGATCGCGAACCAGAGCGACGAAAGCCTCCCTCCATCCGAGCTGCGACGCAGAGCTGCGGGAGCCGACGGCCTCATGGCCTTCATGCCTGACCGGATCACCGCAGAGTTCCTCGACGAATGCCCGCGCCTGCAAGTGGTCGCCGGCGCCCTCAAGGGACACGACAACATCGACGTCGACGCATGCACGGAACGCGGAATCTGGGTCACGCGGGTCGAGGACCTTCTCACCGAGCCCACCGCCGAACTCGCGGCCGGACTGCTCATTGGACTTGCACGGAACATCCCCGCGGGAGACCGATCGGTGCGAGCGGGACGAGCGGGATGGCGGCCGACGCTCTACGGAACGACCCTCGTGGGGTCGACGATCGGCCTCGTGGGCGCGGGACGCCTGGGCCGGGCCGTGGCTCGGCTGCTCAGGGGCTTCGAGGCGACCATACTCTGCAGCGACCCTGCACCGGTGTCCTCCGCCGGCGAGGAGGGGCCGGAGATGGAGCGCGTGGAGCTATCGGAGCTGCTGGAGCGCAGTGACTCCGTCGTGGTCTGCGCTCCACTGAACGCGCACACCCTTCACCTGCTCGACCGCCGCCGACTGGAATCGATGCGGCCGGGGTCGCTGCTCGTGAACGTCGGCCGCGGTTCGGTGGTGGACGAGTCCGCCGTGGCCGAGCTGCTCCGCTGCGGGCATCTCGGCGGATTCGCCGCCGACGTGTTCGAGTTCGAGGACCTCTCGCGGTCGGACCGACCTGCCGGGGTCCCCGAGGATCTCGTCGCGATGCCGGACCGGACTCTCCTCACGCCGCACCTCGGGTCAGCTGTGGCGTCAGCTCGGATTCAGATCGAGGAGCACGCTGCCAGGGCCATCCTGCAGGTGCTTGCCCGCGAGGTGCCCGACGGAGCCGTGAATCGTCCCCCTCGCACGGGGTCCGCAGTTCCGACGCCTGCAGTATGATCAGTCCCATCAGCAGCAACGTCACGTCGAAGAAGTCCGCCGCTCGGGTCCCGTTGTACCTGTCCGCGGCGGACACACTCGCTGAGCAGATCGCGGACCAGCCGGTCGGGACTCGGCTTCCATCGGAAGATGAGCTCGCCGGTCAGCTCGGCGTCAGCCGGCTCACCGCGCGAGCGGCGCTGGCCGAGCTGGAGAGGCGCTACCTCGTTCGCCGGCGGCAGGGCAGCGGAACCTATGTCTCCCGCCGGGTCGACTATACGATCAGCCGCCATCATCCGCCGTCGTGGAGTCGAGCCGTCCGCGATGCCGGGCTCACCCCCGATCTCCGAACAACAGGATGGCGGCTTGAGACTCCGTCGCCCGAGGTGCGGCGGCGGATGAGGATGGGACCGAGGCGGCAGGTGCTTGCGCTCTCGCGCGACCGGTACATCGACAATGAGCTGGTCGGCTTCGCCGAGTCCTTCTTCGCCACACAGCTGGTGCCGGACCTGCCCCAGGTCCTCGATCCGTCCGCTTCACTGTACGACACCCTGGCTGATCACTATGCGCTCCAACCGGTTCGCGGATGGTTCGGCGTCTCAATCGATCCCGCGCCGCCCGCAGTCGCCGAACACCTCGGGCTGAGCGGCCGGCCACCAGTCATCTCGATCCGCTCGCGGACAGACGCCGCCGCACGGGACCACCAGCCGGTGGAGCTCACAGTCTCGTGGCTGCGCGTTGATGTATTCCGCGTCGAAATCGACTTCGACACGTAAGCCCGCCATCGAGATCACACACTCGGAAGGCCCGGGGCACCCGCCCCGGTCGGAGGTCGAAGGTCGCCACAACTGGCCGATGTTCAGCTCCCGGAGCGTCCTGCCGCAGGGTGGGTCATCATCGAGAATTCGGCCACTCCCCTGGTCGTCACCTCGAAAACTGCATCGACCAACGCATGATACACAAGCAGGTGGTCAGCTCTCACAGCTCCAGGTCGACGCGGGAGAATCGCCCTTCCTCCGGGATGAGCGTCGGCAGCTAACAGGCAAACCACGAGGTCGTTGCCGGCAGCCTTGACCACCGCCCGCTCGAACCGCGACGTGCCGCGCGCTCACCGAAGCCCGTAGTTCGGGGCCTCCACAGTCATCTGGATGTCGTGCGGGTGGCTCTCCTTGAGCCCTGCCGTGGTCAGCCGGACGAACCGGCCCTTGGCCTTGAGCTGAGGAATGTCGCGGGCGCCGACGTAGAACATCGTCTGCCGCAGACCGCCGGTGAGCTGGTAGGCGACGTTCTTGAGCTCGCCGCGGTAGGCGACGCGCCCTTCGACGCCCTCGGGAATGAGATCGGTGTCGGTGGCGACATCCGCCTGGAAGTACCGGTCCTTCGAGTACGACTTGCCCTTGCGCGGCGCCATCGCGCCGAGCGATCCCATACCGCGGTAGGCCTTGTACTGCTTCCCGTTGACGAAGATGAGCTCACCGGGGCTCTCGCTGCAACCTGCCAGCAGGGAGCCGAGCATGACGCTGTCGGCACCTGCGACGAGGGCCTTGCCGATGTCGCCCGAGTACTGCAGACCACCGTCACCGATCACCGGCACGTCCGCCTCGCGAGCGGCCTGGTAGGCGAGGTGGATCGCGGTCACCTGCGGGACCCCGACGCCGGCGACCACACGGGTGGTGCAGATCGAGCCCGGGCCCACGCCCACCTTGATGGCATCCACGCCGGCGTCGATGAGAGCCTGGGCGCCTTCACGGGTGGCGACATTGCCGCCGATCACCTGCACGTCCTTGAACTTCGGGTCCGACTTGAGGTGCTTGACCATGTCCGTGACGCCTCGGGCGTGGCCGTTGGCGGTGTCGACCACGAGCACGTCGACCCCGGCCTCGGCCAGCAGTCCGGCGCGCTCGAACGCATCGCCGTAGAAGCCCACGGCGGCACCGACGCGCAGGCGGCCTTCGTCGTCCTTGGTGGCGAGCGGGAACTCCTCGCTCTTGACGAAGTCCTTGACGGTGATGAGGCCGCGGATCACGTTGTTCTCATCGACGAGCGGCAGCTTCTCGACCTTGTGCTCGGCGAGGATCGCGAGCGCCTGCTCCGAGGACACGCCGACAGGGGCGGTCACGAGCGGCATCTTGGTCATCGTCTCGCCGACTGTCGTGGTCGCGAAGTCCTTCCGCGGCACGAACCGCAGATCACGGTTGGTGACGATGCCCAGCAGCACCTTGTTCTCGTCCACAACCGGCAGCCCGGAGATCCGGTACTGCCCGCAGATCTCGTCGAGCTCGGCCAGCGAGCGGTCGGGGGTGATGGTCAGCGGATTGTTGATCATGCCCGACTCGGAGCGCTTGACGTAGTCGGCCTGCTCCGCCTGGTCCTCTTTGCTCAGGTTGCGGTGAAGGATTCCGATGCCGCCGATCCGGGCCATCGCGATCGCCATGCGCGACTCCGTGACAGTGTCCATCGCGGCGGAGACGAGAGGGATGTTGAGGTCGATCTCACGGGTCAGCCGAGTTCGAGTCGAGGCCTCGGAGGGGATGACGTCCGTGTCACCCGGAAGCAGCAGCACGTCGTCGTACGTGAGCCCGGTCAGGGAGAATGGATCTCCGGCGGCCTCGAAGTGATCGTCCATTGCAGCCATCAAATACCTCTTCCCCGTGTGCGCTGTCGACAGATGAGCCAAGTCTAGGCCTTCCCCTACAACGTCACGACAGCGCCGGATCTTCCGCGCTGTGACGATCCACACGGCACGTCGCCGGCATCACTCCCGCCGAGGTGCCGGCCGGGTGCCAGCCCTTGCCGGCACCCGGTCACGCACGTTCCGCATCCGCCGCGAGCCGCAGACCGGTCTCGAACTCGCGCAGCTCACCGGTCAGCGGATCGCGGAACTCCAGCCGTGCGGCCAGCAGCTGCAGCGGGCTGCTGAAGTCGTACGGGTCCGGCGCCACATCGATCGGATACACCGGATCGCCCAGGATCGGCATTCCGAGCGCGTTCAGCTGCGCCCGGAGCTGGTGCGTCTTGCCGGTCAGCGGCCGCAGCTCGAATTCGCCGATCGAGCGGGGACCGCCGTGCTGCTGGGCTGCGGAATCACCACAGCGCTCGCCGGCCGCGCCCCACCACTCGCCACCCCCGCCCCGCAGCCGGAACCGCCGCACGAGATCGATCCACGTCACGGCATTCGGCGCACCCGGCACCTCGCGCACCTGCCGCTCCCCCTTGGTCTTCTCCAGGCGGCTCGCGTATTCGAAGGGGTACTCCCGGCCCGAGGCGGCCGTCCCGGGTCCCTTCGCCGGCAGCTCCGCGAGCGCCCGGTAGGTCTTGGTGATCAGCCGGTCCTGGAACAGCCGCTGGTAGATCCCGCGCGTCGCCGGCCGGCGGGAGAGCACGAGCAGTCCCGCAGTGACCCGGTCCAGCCGGTGGATCGCCACCAGGTCCGGCTCATCGCGTTCGACGCGCAGCCGGGTGACCGCGCATTCGCGGACGAATCTCCCGTTCGGCGTGCTCGCCAGGAAGTGGGGCTTGTCGACCACCAGCAGCTCGGAGTCCTCGTGGACGATGCCGATCTCGAAGGGCACTCGCTCCTCCGGCGGGACCGGGCGGTGGAACCAGTAGAACTCACCGGGGATCACCGGATCGGTGAGGTCGACCCCGTCGCCGGCGCTCGTCGACAGCTGCCCCTCGGTGACGAGATCGAGCAGGTCGGAGTCGGTCGCCTCGGGAAACGCTCCCCGCAGCCACGCGCCCACGGAATCCGGCACGGGCGCCTCGGCGAGGGCGTGCGTCTGGCGCCCACCGGGCGCCCGCAGGCGGGTCGCCGAGATCCCCTCCCGAGGCGCCAGCGGGCTCACCGGCACAGCCCACCTCCCATCCTCATCGGGTCGCTCCTCCTCCGCGTCGCCGGCGCAGCTCAGCTCCCGGCGGGTGCGGGGACCTCGAGCCGGACGTCCTCACCGGCCTCGGCGAGGATCTCCGCGATCGTCTGCTGGCGGCGGATCGTGGTCCAGGTGACCTCGCCCGCGTCGTCGACGGTGTAGGCGTAGACGGGGATGCGCGGCAGCGCGTTGTAGGCGAACGGGGTGGAGAAGTAGTACGCACCCGTGTCGTGGATGAGCGCGATGTCTCCGGGTGCGAGCTCGGGAATGACGTATTCGCGGCCGATCATGTCGCCGCTGAAGCAGCACGGCCCGGCGAGGTCCTGGATCCGGTTCTCGGTCCGGCTGGGGGTGCCGTCGCCCTGGAAGGCGCTGACGCGCAGTGGCCACGACTTGGGCATGAACACGGTGCGGGTGGCGGTCTGGGCACCGGCGTGGCCGATCGCGAAGTCCCGCTGCCCGACCTTCTTCGTGTACTCGATGATCGTCGCGATCGAACCGGCCTTCGCCAGCAGCGACCGACCGAACTCCGTGAGCACGGTGTACTTCCCGCTGAACAGCTCCGGCGCGGTCTTCTCGATGACGTCGGCGTAGTCGTGATAGGTGGGGGTGATCTCGTCGGAGGTGAAATTCACGCTCAGTCCCCCACCGATGTCCAGCCGCACGATCTGCTGGCGGCCGACCTTCTCGTTGACGGATTCGGCGAGCGCGACGATGCGGCTGATCCCCTCGGCCGCGAGCTCGAGCGGGATTCCCTGGGAGCCGGAGTGGACGTGGAGCTGGGTGATCCACGGCCGCGCCGCGATCGCGTCGACGAGCTCCTCGCGGGAGGCCTCATCGATGAGCGGGATGCCGAACTTGGTCGTCGTGGTGGCGGTGCTCATCTCCCCGATGGAGCCGGAGCCGACCACAGGGTTGACCCGCACTCCGATCACCGAGGCGGTGTCGATCTCCTCGCGCAGCCGCTCGACCCGGGCCATCTCCTGATAGGAGTCGATGTTCATCGCAGCGCCGACGGTCAGGCAGTGCCGGATCTCGGCGAGCGTCTTCGCCGGCGAGTCCAGGACGATCCGATCCGCGGGGAATCCTGCCGCCTCCGCCATCGCGAACTCGCCCGGACTGGCGACCTCGCACCCCATCCCCTGGTCGGCGAGGAAGCGCAGCAGCGGCACCAGGGTGACCGACTTGCAGGCGACCATGTGCATGGTGTCCGGGATCGAGGCGAAGGCCCAGTTGAGGGACTCGATCTGATCCCTGATCGCCTCGAGATCGACGATTCCGACCGCGGGCTGATCCGGGCTGATGAGGTTCTGCTGGGCCATGGACTGGACGGCGGCGTAGCGCCGGTCGACGAAATCTGCCATGAGGGCAGTCTAGTCAGCCGGGCGCTCACTGCTCGGCTCATCCGATCGAGCTGTGCTGCTCCAGGGCATGCCAGGTGCGGTTGCGGTACACCAGGGCGGGCGCCTCGGCGCTGCGCTCGCAGTCGGCGCATTCGAGGGCCTCCAGGAGGAACACGGTGGAACCACCGGCCGTCATCTTGTTGACGACCTTGGTCCGGATCCAGAAGTCGCAGTCGTGGAACACCGGGGTGCCGTCCGCCAGCCGGGTCCACTGCGAGCGGTCGGCGAATCGGTCGACTCCGCTGGTGGCGCCCAGCTTGGCGAGCTCGATCTGCGCAGGTGCCAGGAAGTGGACGACGACGGTCTCCGCCTGCAGCAGCGTCGGCGTGGCCGAGGACAGCGCGGAGGCGGAGAACGCCATGAGCGGAGGCTCGGCGCTGACCGAGATCAGCGAGGTGACGGTCATCGCGACCGGGCCGGAGCCGTCATCGGCGGTGATGAGGTTGACGCCGGCCGGGTGGGAGCGGAACGCGTTCTTGAGGTCGTCGGCAGCCGCCGGACGGGCGGAGACGGCGCCCGATTCGGGGGCGGTGCCGGATCCGGAGGCGGGTCGGCCGGTGGTGCCGGCCGGC
Organism: Brevibacterium daeguense; assembly: GCF_021729135.1. Classification (GTDB taxonomy): domain Bacteria; phylum Actinomycetota; class Actinomycetes; order Actinomycetales; family Brevibacteriaceae; genus Brevibacterium; species Brevibacterium daeguense. The sequence continues at coordinate 15,064 of NZ_JAJTWW010000011.1, read as the reverse complement.
GCAGTGGCGAGATCGACGTGCATGGCCAGTTCCTTTCGCTGGGCGGGAGCTTCGTGCTGGCAGTGCTGAAATGGATCACGCTGCGCTGAGCGCAACCGTGATTCCACCCACCTAACGCCCTTCCCGCCGATCTCGTTCCCCCAGCAGTCGCAAACCGTCACACGAAGTCACTGTGTGACATTCGCGGCGGCTGGGTGCCGCCTCACGCCCGCTCGACCAGCGCGTCGATGTCGACCCCGGCCGGCAGCGCGCCGTACTCCCTGCCCCGCTCCGGCCCCAGGCGCGCTGCGACGAAGCTCGCGGCCACCTCGGCGGGGGCGGATTCGATGAGGATCGCCGCCTGCAGGAGCAGCGCCATCCGCTCGACGAGCACCCGCCCGCCGCCCTGCAGTCGCGCCATGTCCTGGCGGTCGCCGCCGGTGACCGCCTGCAGAGCCTCCTGCAGGGAGGCGGCGAGCGCCTCGTAGGCCCGGTCGAAGTCGGCGTAGCGGCCCAGCCCGGTCTCCAGGAAGCCGAGGAACGCCTTGGCGCTGCGCGGCTCGCGCCCGAGGGCGCGCAGCACGTCGAGCACGATGACGTTGCCCGACCCCTCCCACACGGCCATCACCGGCTGCTCGCGGTAGCGGCGGGCCAGCGGGAACGCCTCGGTGTACCCGTTGCCGCCCAGGCACTCGAGCGCCTCGTAGGCGTGCTCGGGGCCGCGCTTGCAGATCCAGTACTTCGCCACCGCCGTCGCCAGGCGCCGGAAATCGCCCGCGTCGTCGTCATCGCCGTCGTGGGCCGCCGCGATGTGGAGGGCCGTCCAGGTGGCGGCCTCGGCTTCGAGCTGCAGGTCGGCGATCACCGAGCGCATCAGCGGCTGGTCGACCAGCGTGGCACCGAAGGCGGCACGGTGCCGGACGTGCCAGGCCGCCTCGGCGACGGACTGGCGCATCCCGGCCGTCGAGCCGAGGATGCAGTCCAGCCGCGTGCGGGAGACCATCTCGATGATGGTGCGCACTCCCCGGCCCGGCTCCCCCAGCAGCCAGCCGACGGTGCCTGCGAACTCCACCTCGGACGAGGCATTGGACCGGTTGCCGAGCTTGTCCTTGAGCCGCTGGATCCGGAACGGGTTGCGCTCCCCGCCGGGCAGCACCCGGGGCACCAGGAAGCAGCTCACGCCCTCGGGCAGCTGCGCGAGCACCAGGAAGGCGTCCGACTGCGGCGCCGAGCAGAACCACTTGTGGCCGGTGATGAGGTGCAGGCCGCCCGCCGAGGCGCCCCCACTTCCCGATGTGCTGGCACCGGACGCCTCTGCCAGGCCCGCCGAGGCGCCGTCGAGCGGCACGGCGTACGTCGTGTTCGCCCGGACGTCCGAGCCGCCCTGCTTCTCCGTCATCGCCATCCCGAAGGTGACCGCCGACTTCTCCGCGGGATCGACGAGCCGCGGGTCGTAGTCGGCGGCGGTGACCTTGGGCAGCCAGAACTCCGCGAGCGCCGGGTCGGCCTGCAGCGAGGGAACCACCGCGTGCGTCATCGACACCGGACACGCGTGCCCGGGCTCGACCTGCGAGAACAGCATGAAGCGCGCCGCACGTTCGGCGTTCGCTCCCGGTCCGGGCCGAGTCCAGGCCAGGGAGTGCGTGCCCGCCTGCAGCGAGTCGGCGATGATGCGGTGGTAAGCCGGATGGAACTCCACCTCGTCGACCCGGTTGCCCCACTGGTCGTGGGTGTTGAGGACGGGCCCGTGGACGTTCGCCAGGCGCGCATCGCGCTGGAACTCCGCGCTGCCCACGAGCCGGCCGATCCGGTGCAGCTCCTCGGCCGAGGCGCCCGGCGCGTACCGGCCCACCGCCTCCTGGAGTGCCCGGTCGAGCGCGTATTCGTCGACGTCGCGCCGAGGCGCCGACTGGTTGCGCACCTCGTGCGTCACGGCGGGGCCGCCCGCGATGATCGCCGGCTGAGGTGCCGTGCTGCTGGTGTGAGTTGTCGTGCTGCTGGTGTGCAAGGTCATGCCGCTCCTAATGCGCGTCGTGAGTAGGTGGAGATCTCGGAGATGAGGCGCTGGACCTGGTCGGGTGACGGTGCGGGCCCGTCACCGCTGAGGAGGATGAAGAGGTTCTCGAGCACGGCACCCATCAGTCCGCGCGCTGCGATCTCCGGGCAGATCCCCAGCCGTCCCGTGTCCGCGCCGCCCGCGTCAGCGCTGTCGGTGCCGGACACCTCGGCTCCGACCCGGCGGAAGCCCTCGGCGATGGCTGCGGCATACGCCGCCCGCGCCCGGATCCGCTCCCGCTGCACGGATTCGGGAACCGGCTCGAACAGGAGGGCGTACGCCAGCGTGCGGCCGGCGACGGCCCGCTCAACGAACACGCTCACCACCGCATCGGCGAGTTCCGCGAGCGTCGGCGCCTCCTGCGCGGCCGACTCGACGATGGCGAGCTCACGGGCGGAGGCACGGGCGAAGACCGCGGCCAGCAGCTCGTCGCGCCCGTCGAAGTACGAGTACACGAGCCCGGCGCTGCAGCCGGCCGCCGCGGACACCGCACTGATGCTGGCGGCCGTGAAGCCGCCTCGCGCGACGACCTGGCGTGCCGCCTGCTCGAGCCCCTCCTTGCGCTGAACCGCGTTGGCCCGCGTTCTGGCAGTCTGCCGATACACCCTCGTACCCTCCCCCGCGTCCCGGCCGTTCCAAACGCTCCCGGGTCATTCCGGACGCCCCCTGTCATTCCGGACGTCCCCGGTCGCTCCGGACGCCCCCGGTCATTCCAGATTCTCCCGGCCGTTCCGGACGCCGCCGATAGCGCTTTCCCCAAATTCTGAATCGTGGTTCAATACGGAGCAGTGTGGCATCCATCACTAGGAGAAGCAATGAAGCTCACCACCATGCTCGACTCCACCGTCCGCCGTGACCCGAGCAAAGAGGCTCTCGTCTACGGCGACGAGCGCATCAGCTACGGACAACTGCGGGAGACCTCGCTCAGAGCCGCCACCGTGCTGGCCGACAACGGCGTCCGGGCCGGCGACGTCATCGGCATCATGACCTTCAATGTCCCCGGCTTCGTCTACGCGGCGTTCGGAGCGTGGTACCTGGGCGCCACCGTGGTCCCGGTCAACCACAAGATGCAGGCTCCGGAGGTCGAGTACACGATCGGCCACTCCAAAGCCGTGCTCGGGGTCGTCAGCGCCGAACTCGCTCCGATCGCGCGCAACGGGGCCCCGGACATCACCTGGCTGGAGACCGAATCCGATGCGCCCGGCAGCTTCGATGCGCAGCTGGCCGCCGCTGCCCCCGCCGAGCCCGCCGACTTCACCGACGAGGCGGTCGCCCAGATCCTCTACACCTCGGGCACGACGAGCGCGCCCAAGGGCTGCGTGCATCCGCATCGGAACATCGCCCAGGTGGCCACGCTCATCAACCTCAATATGGGCTACCGGCCCGACGAGCGCTTCCTGCTGTGCATGCCGATCTGGCACTCAGCGCCGCTGAACATCATCCTCCTGCCGATGATCTTCATCGGCGGCACCGTCGTGCTGCAGCGCGAGTACCACCCGGTCGAGTCGATGAAGATCATCGCCGAGGAGAAGATCACCGCCTTCTTCGGGCCGACGATCGCCTACGTCGCCCCGATCATGACGGCCAGGAAGCTGGGGCTCGACTTCGAGGACTACGACTTCTCCACGGTCCGCTACTGGAACTACGGCGGCGCTCCGATCGACCAGCAGACCGCGCAGCTGCTCATCAGGACCTACAAGTCCGAGCAGTTCTACAACCTGTTCGGGATGAGCGAGATGGGCCCGACCGGCTGCATGCTGCGCCCGCAGGACCAGCTGCGCAAGGCCGGTTCGGTCGGGCGCGAGGCGATGTGGGGCAACCAGATGCGCATCGTCAAGGCCGACGGCACCGACGCCGACCCCGGCGAGACCGGCGAGATCTGGTTCTCCGGGGACTGCCGGATGCGCGAATACCTCGACAATCCCGAGGCGACCGCTGCCGCCTTCGAGGGCGACTGGTACAAGACCGGCGACATCGCCCGGCTCGACGAAGACGGCTACCTCTACATCGTCGACCGCCTCAAGGACGTCATCATCGTGGGCGGTGAGAACGTGTACTCGCTGGAGGTCGAGGAGGTCATCTCGAGCCACCCGCGCGTCGCCGACGTCGCAGTGGTTGGGCGGCCGGACCCGGAGTGGGGCGAGCAGATCGTCGCCTTCATCACCACGAGCGACGGGGACCCGCTCGATGTCGAGGAGCTGCGCGAACACCTCGGCGACAAGCTGGCCCGCTACAAGCTCCCCCGCGAGGTGATCGTGACCGAGGAGCTGCCGCGCAATCCGTCCGGCAAACTGCTCAAGCACCGACTGCGCTCCCAGGTGGCCGCCTCGGCGTGACCGTCCCTTGCCGGGGCGCCCGTCAGTCCGCGTCCTCGGCCGCGTACCGTCGGTGCAGAGTGTCGATCAGCTCTGCAAGCTGCCGCTGCTTCGGGAACGCCGTCGACACGGGCGCGAAGCCGCCGGAAGCAGTCTTCCGGATTGTCGTGACGGCGCCGCCGAGTATCATCCCCGGGCCGACGTGCCCGAAATTGGACAGCACTCTGTCCACCCCTTCCCGAGAAAGACGGATGACGAGCACCCGGACGGCAGGATTTCCGAGCGCGCGCTCGAAGCCGGCTCCGGTGATCCACTCCCACCGGATCTTCCCGGTCTGGGGCGTACTCACTCCGTCCCGCGTGAACACCAGCTCGTCGGTGCCGCTGTGCTTCTTCGTCCAGACAATCCCGAGGTAGATGCCGCCGACGATGAAGGCCACGGAAGCCAGCGCCACGACCGGATCGGGCCCGAGGGACAGGGCGACGAGCCCGAGCAGCATCAGGAAGCAGGAGAATGCCTGTGCGAACACGATTCGCTTCTTGCTGGCCTCGATGAGGAGGAATCCCTTGGAGTCGATCGTGGCGATCCATGAGTCGACGATCTTCGCACGATCATGACGAGTGTTCGGCCTGCTGCCAGGGTGCGGGGATGACATGGTGGCATCCTACGGCCCATGGTCAGGAGGCTTGTCGTCTTGCTGCGGATTCGGACTCCGCTTGTCGGCTACTCGTCTTCGGAGGTGCGCAGGTGCCGCCGCGCCGAGAGCAGCTCGACGTCGGGGCGGTAGGCGACCAGTCGCTCGATGCTGTCGAGCATGTCGACGACATGGGCCCGGTCCGGCGCGACGACCGCTGCGCCGATCCCGGCTCGCCGGTACAGGTCGAGGTGGTCGACTTCCGCCACGCTGACCTGGAAGCGCTTGCGCACCTCGGCGATGATCGGGCGCACCACCGAGCGCTTGGTCTTGAGCGAGCGCACCTCGCCGAGGCGCAGGTCCAGTTCGATCCAGCCGATCCACATCGCCCGGGCTACTGTCTCCAGCGGAATGCTGCGAACGCCGTCACCCCGGCCGCACCGCCGATCACCAGGAGCCGGCGGGCCATCGTCTTGGTGCGACCGCCGTGGCCTCCGGTCTTCCGGCCGCGTCGCCCGGTTGCGTCGTCGCCGGCCGCCCGGTCGAGGTTGCCCTTCGTGGGCGGGGCCGGCTGCGTGGCTTTGAGGTGCTTCCGGTGCGTCAGGGTCGCCATTCGGCGCTCCACGGCCTGCGGGAACAGCTTGTGCTTCGCCACCATCGCCTTGGGGATCAGTCCCACCGTCAGCTCCCGCTGCGGCGAGCGAGCCACGTTCACGATCGCCGCAGCGATCTTGTCCGGGCTGTAGGTGGGAGGGATCGGCCTGGTGTCCTGACCGGTGTAGTTGGCGACATGGTCGAAGAACGGTGTGTCGACCGCTCCCGGGGACACCGTGACGACGTGGATGTCCTTCACCCGTGCCAGCCTCAGCTCCGAGCGCAGGCTCACGCCGAGGGCGCGCACCGCGGCCTTGGACATCGAGTACGCCGAGGTGTACGGCTGCGGGATGATCCCGGCCATGGAGGCGACGTTGATCAGGACGCCTTCGCCCTGTGCGCGCATCTGCTCGAGCGCCTCCCGGGCACCGTGCACGACTCCCATCAGGTCGACGTCGACCACGCGCTGGATGTCTTCGAGCGGGGTGTCGAGGAAGGGCCCGAACACGCCTGTGCCGGCATTGTTGACCCAGATGTCGATCCGGCCGAAATTGCCGACCGCGCTCTCGCACAGCTCTTCGACCGCCTCGGGGTCCGCGACGTCGGTCTGCACGGCCAGCGCTTTGGCGCCTCGCCTGCGGCAGTCCGCCGCCAGAGTCTCCAAGGCAGCGGCGTCCCGGGAGGCCAGTACGACCCGCGCCCCCTTCTTGGCGAACCGGAGGGCAGTTGCCCGTCCGATGCCGCTGTCGGCACCGGTGATGACGACAGTCGAGTTCTTGATGCGCATATTCGCCTCCTGGATCGATCTAACGGCGGCCCGCCTTGTCATGTCAACGAGGCGGGAGCAGGCCCGGTCCACTCAGAAGAGAATACCGTCACCGGCGGACGGACCGGGCACGCGAACGGCCCCCGGGGAGACCAGTGGGTCTCTCCGGGGGCCGTACCGGGTGGCGGTCTCACCGTCACCCGACAGCCGAGGCGATCAGCAGCTGATCAGTCCTCGTCCTCGTCTTCCTGCTTCTCGACCACGAGGGTTTCGGTGGTCAGCACCAGGGCTGCGATCGATGCCGCGTTGCGCAGCGCCGAACGGGTCACCTTCACCGGGTCGATGATGCCGGCGGACACGAGGTCGCCGTACTCGCCGGTCAGGGCGTTGTAGCCCTGACCGGCGTCGAGCTCGGCCACCTTGGAGGCCACGACGTAGCCGTCCTGGCCGGCGTTCTCGGCGATCCAGCGCAGCGGCTCGGCCACTGCACGGCGCACGATCGTGGCACCGGTCAGCGCGTCGCCGGTCAGTCCGAGGTCAGTGCTGTCGAGTGCCTTGGCGGCATGCACCAGAGCGGAGCCGCCGCCGGCGACGACGCCTTCCTCGATGGCAGCGCGGGTCGCGGACACGGCGTCCTCGACGCGGTGCTTGCGCTCCTTGAGCTCCACCTCGGTGGCGGCGCCGACCTTGATGACTGCGACACCGCCGGCCAGCTTGGCCAGGCGCTCCTGCAGCTTCTCACGGTCCCAGTCGGAGTCGGTGTTCTCGACCTCGGCGCGGATCTGCGCCACGCGACCGGCAACATCCTCATCGGACCCGGCACCGTCGACGACGGTGGTCGCGTCCTTGGTGATGGTCACGGTGCGCGCGGAGCCCAGCTGATCCAGGGTCACCTGGTCGAGCTTCATGCCCATGTCCGCGGTGATGACCTGACCGCCGGTGAGGACGGCGAGGTCTTCGAGGATCGCCTTGCGGCGGTCGCCGAAGCCCGGTGCCTTGACCGCGGCGACGTTGAGGACGCCGCGGATCTTATTGACGACCAGGGTCGACAGGGCCTCACCCTCGACGTCCTCGGCGATGATGAACAGCGGCTTGCCGGCCTGCTGCACCTTCTCGAGGACGGGCAGGAGCTCCTGGATGTTGGAGATCTTGCCCTGGTTGATGAGGATGTACGGATCGCTGAGGACGGCTTCCTGGCGGTCGGCGTCGGTCACGAAGTACGGCGACAGGAATCCCTTGTCGAACTGCATGCCTTCGGTGAATTCGAGCTCGACCGAGGACGCCTGGCTCTCATCGATGGTGATGACGCCGTCCTTGCCGACCTTGTCGAAGGCCTCGGCGATGAGTTCGCCGATCTCCTGCGACTGCGCCGACAGGGCTGCGACGAAGGCGATCTCGCGAGAGTCGTCGATCTCGCGGGCGATCTTCTTGAGCTCCGCCTCGACGACCTCGACGGCCTTCTCGATTCCGAGCTTGAGCTGACTGGGAGCCGCACCTGCGGTCACGTTGCGCAGGCCTTCGCGGACCAGTGCCTGGGCCAGCACGGTTGCAGTGGTGGTGCCGTCGCCTGCGACGTCGTTCGTCTTGGTGGCGACTTCCTTGGCCAGCTGCGCGCCAAGGTTCTCGTAGGGGTCGTTGAGCTCGATCTCACGGGCGATCGTCACACCATCGTTGGTGATGGTGGGCGCGCCCCACTGCTTGTCGAGCACGACATTGCGGCCGCGCGGGCCGAGGGTGACCTTGACGGTGTCCGCGAGGACATTCACGCCACGCTCGAGCGCCTTGCGGGCGACGTCATCGAACTGAAGAGTCTTGGGCATACGTCACTTCCTAAGAATTGCGGTATGGAATTCGAAAGCGGAAGGATGTCAGCCGATGACGGCGAGCACGTCGCGGGAGGACAGGACGAGGAATTCCTCACCCTCGTACTTGACCTCGGTTCCGCCGTACTTCGAGTAGATGACGCGGTCGCCGACCTGCACGTCGAGCGGCACGCGGTTGCCGTTGTCGGCCACGCGACCCGGTCCCACGGCGACGACTTCACCCTCCTGGGGCTTCTCCTTGGCGGTGTCGGGGATGACCAGTCCCGAAGCGGTGGTCTGCTCTGCCTCAACCTGGCGGATGACGAGCCGATCTTCGAGCGGCTTGATGGAGACCGACATATTCGGACACTCTCCTTCTTCTTGGTCTTGTCGATGACGTCGACGGAGGACGCGGTGGGCGTCCGGGGCCGCTCGTCGTCGCGGGTGCCGAGTGGCCGGATCCGTCGTGCTGAGTATTAGCACTCAAAGTATCTGGGTGCTAAATCGACTCTAGAACCGGGGCTGGCACTCGGTCAACTCGAGTGCCAAACCGTGAGTCATTGGGCGGCCGGAAGCACCCTCACTCCCACACGAGCGGATCTAAAGGTCAGAGAAGTCCGGCCCGCCGAATCCGATGGTCGAAGGAGTTCGAGCAATCCGAAGATCCTCGCACGTCTGTGACCTCTGGAATCCGGGCCGCGCACTTTTCTGACCACCAGAAGCCGCCGGCGTCCCGAGAAGCAAGCCGAACCCGAGCACCCCCGAACCCACCGAGCACCCCCGATGCCGACAAAGAGTGGACGCCGCACTCGGCCGTCCTTTAAACTCAACTGATCGATCACTCGTTTTCGACCTCTGGGTTGCCGGTCCTCGCCGAACGCGACGCGGCCGGATACCCGAGTGGGCGTGACCGGGTGCGTCACTTCACTGAACAACGACGTTTGGAGAGTCCGAGTATGTTCGCCACCCCTGCCGAGATCTACGAGCACTCCTTCCGCGTCCACAGCGCGCTCACCGCCCTGCGCGAGGACGATCGCGAATTCACCTACCGCGAGGTATGGACCTGGTCCGACGCGACGATGGACCAGCTGCGCGAGCTCGGCGTCGCAGAGGGCGATGTCGTGGGCATCTTCGCCGGCAACCGCTCGGAGTGGGTGGTGGTCGACTCCGCGATCGCACGAATGGGCGCCGTCAAGACCCCGGCCAACTACATGTCGGCACTGGACACCGTCGCCTATCAGCTCGCCTTCGCCCAGGCCAAGGTCCTGGTGACCGACTACGAGCTCGGATCCGCGTTGCTGCCCCACCTCGACCCGGAGCAGGCGCCGATCATCGTGCAGCTCTCCGACCCCGCAGGCCGCCGCATCCCGGGATCGGTCCCCCACGTCGCACCGCCCGGGCCCGAGGTGGAGCCCCGCTCCTCCGGCTATCGCGGCAATCCGGATGCCCGCGCGAACCTCAACTTCACCGGCGGCACGACCGGCAAGCCGAAGGCCGTTTCCCACACGGCCCGTTCGGTCGCCGCGGCGCTCTACATCCAGATGATCGAGGCGGAGATCGGCGTCGGCGAGCGCATGCTCCTGATGTCGCCGCTGGCCCACTCGGCAGGCGCGTTCGCGATCGCCGGCATCGGCCGCGGGGCCAACATCCGGATCCTCAGCTCCTTCGACGCCCAGCGCACCGTCGACCTGCTCGTGGGCGACGACATCACCTGGACCTTCATGGTGCCGACGATGATCTACCGGGTCCTCGACGCCATCGACGAGCTCGACACCCTGCCCGATCTCAGACTCCGCACCGTCGTCTACGGCGCGGCCCCCATGTCGCCGACCCGCCTCGAGCACGGGCTGCGCGTCTTCGGCCAGGTGTTCCTCCAGCTCTTCGGCCAGACCGAGGCACCGCAGTTCTGCACTCGCCTGTCCAAGCTCGACCACGACCTTGCCCGCCCCGAGCTGCTGACCTCCTGCGGCAACGCATCGCTGTTCACCGAGGTCATGGTCACCGACGACGAGGGCAACGCGCTGCCGCCGGGAGAGCTCGGCGAGATCACGGTCAAGACACCCTTCGCCCTCACGGAATACGTGGGCAACCCCGAGGCGACCGCGGAGAAGTTCTGGGACGGGTGGGTCCGCACGGGCGACATGGGCACGATGGACGACAAGGGCTACGTCTACCTCAAGGACCGCCGCAACGACATGATCATCTCCGGCGGTTTCAACGTCTACTCCCGGGAGGTCGAGGACGCGCTGACCGCGCACCCGCAGGTCGCCCAGGCTGCCGTGATCGGCATTCCGCACGAGGACTGGGGCGAAGCGGTCCACGCCTTCGTCGTGTGCCGGGATGCCACCGCCGAGGCGCCTGCCGGCTCCCTCACGGACGCGGAGCTCATCGACTTCAGCAGGGGCAGGCTCGCGAACTATGCGCGGCCGAAGACCGTCGAGTTCGTCACCGAGCTCCCGCAGACGCCGTTCGGCAAGATCGACAAGAAGGTGCTGCGGGCGCCCTTCTGGAAGGACCTCAGCCGCGCGATCGGCTGAGCGCACAGCGTGGAGTCACCGGCCCGGGAGGAGCGCAGACCGCCAATTCGGCAGGGCGTTCCTCCCGGGTTCGGCGTTCACCAGCTGATGGTGATCTCGATCTCGTGCTTGTCCTCTTCGACCTCGACCTCGAATTCGTACTCGACGACATCGGCGACTTTGACGTCGATGTCGCGGTCGCCGTCGGCGACCCGGACGCTGTTCTGCCGCTCGAGCGAGTCGGCGAGCTCGCGCAGCTTCGCCGCGGCCTGCTCGCGGGAGATCCGAATGGTGGACTCGTGTTCGTAGAGTTCATCGCTCATGCGCCCATTCAAGCACGGCCGCGCCGGAGTGGGACCGCCACTGCCGGAGTGGGCCCGGCTGCGTCGGTTCAGCCCATCGCCTGGTGCTCCAGCTTCTCGAGGGACAGCTCACCGGTGCGCACGGCCTTGAGGACGCGGTGCGTCCTGATGACTCGCGGCAGGGTGATGATGCACAGCCCGCCGAGCATGTTGAACGGGATGACGAGGGCGAACCACCCCAGGAAGTCGAGGACCGAGATGTCGGCACCGGCCAGCATCGCCGCGAAGATCACCATCGCGTTGAGCGCTCCGTGGAGCATGCCGAGCCCGATGACCAGCAGACCGGAGATCATGCACGTCAGAGCCGCGACGACGTCGTTCTGCGTGCCCTGCTGCATCCGGGTGGACAGCGTGATCGTGGCCCCCGCGAGCATCGCCAGCGCGATCATCACGATGATCGAGGAGTGATCGAGATAGCTCGCCGCCGATTCGATGATCGTCCGGTGGTAGTCGGGAAGGCCGAGGACCATGATCCAGACGAAGACGAGGCCGCCGAGCAGGTTGGTCACGAGGCTCACGGACCACAGCCGGAGGATCTGCAGCCAAGTGCCCTGACCGGCGATCACGGCGTTGATGGGCAGCAGGAACTCCTCGGTGAAGAGCTCCGAGTGCGCCAGCTTGAGTGCCAGCAGTCCCACCCCGAAGGCCATGCCCGCCAGGATGTCGGAGTCGGTCGCCTGCTTGACCAGGATCATCGCGAGGATGCCGAGGCCGACGTCGATGCCGCCGAACAGCCCCGTGACGATGAGCTCGGTCCACGTCCGGTTGAGGCGCTCGGAACCCTCGATGACGGTGGTCGCCGCCTCCTGGAGCAGTTCGTCCTCGATGTCGAAGTCGGAGCTGCCCAATCGCTCTCGCTGCTGCTTTTCGTCCACCCGCTCACAGTAGTGCCGACCAGGTGCCTGCGGATAGGCCGGCGGAAGGGGCTGGAGTTCACCGACCCCGGCTGCTCAACGGCAGACGGCTAGAGTTCACCCACCCCTGTCGGGATCTCGGACTGCTCGGCGCCGCCGCGCCCGGAACGGCGCTTCTTGGTCGGGATCACGAGGACGGGGCACACGGAACGGCTGAGCACGGATTGACTGACCGAGCCGAGCAGAAGGCCGGTGAAGCCGCCTCGGCCACGGGTGCCGATCACCACCAGGGCCGCGGTGCGGGTCGCCTCGGAGAGGATGCCGGCGGCGGAGCCGTCGAACAGCTGCCAGCGGGTCGACACCTCGGGGTGCTTCTGGGCGACTTCCGCTGCGATCTGCTCCATGTGCTCGGAGTAGGCGGCGCTCACGCGACCGGAGTCGACGAGGTTGGCCCTCGCCGGGTTGGTGTACCAGCTGTCGGCGGCGACCCCGAGCGGCACGGCGGAGACCAGAGTCAGATTCCGGCCGTAGAGGTGAGCGGCCTCGGCGGCATGCTCCGCGACGGTCGAGGAGGCATGGCCGACGTCGATCGCGGCGACGACCTCGCCGTCGAAGTTGAACTCGTCTTTGACGTTCTCGAACGATCGGCGGTCGGAGCCCGAGGCGTCCGACTCCGCGACCAGCTCACCCGGGGCCGTGTCCGCTTCCTTCTCCTCCGGCCGCTCCTGCTGCGGGGCGAAGAGGCCTCCCGACTCCTCGGACTCCCATTTCGCGGGCACGACCAGTGTGGGGCAATGTGCGTGAGCTGCCAGGCGACCGGAGACGCTGCCGAGCAGCCGGCCCGCAAACCGTCCGCGCCCGCGCTTGCCGACGACCACGAGGCGAGCGCTTCGACTCTCGGCTGCGAGCACTCCCCCGGCGTCCCCTTCGATCGTCCGGGTGGTGACCGGGACACCGGCCTGCTCCGCCTGGGCGACGAGCGTCTCCAGGAATTCCTGCGCTGATTCCGCCGCCTGTTCCCGGTAACGCTCGGACACCCATCCGTAGGCTTCGTCAGCGACGAATGGAGCAGCGAATGCTGCCACCGCGGCGACCGCCCAGTGCTGACGCTTGGCGACCGACAGCGCGACGTCGAAGGCACGCCGGCTGTGGTCGGATCCGTCGATCCCGACGACTACTCTGTCCTGGGCCGCAGCCCCGCTTGCGTGCTCCATATCACAACTTTACCGACTGATCCAGCCGTGCGAAAGACACGATCTGCCCGCGCACTCCTCCTCCTCCTTCTCAGGGATCCTCCTCCTTCTCAGAACTTGACCTCCCGTCGAGCCCTTCACCTCCGCAGCAGTCACTGTCCTCCGCTGCGGGCACCATCGGTCAGGCATTGACCTCCTTATTGACAATCGATATATTGATTATCGATATATCGACATTCGATAAGGAGCGGTCATGAAGTCCCCTCGATCTCGAACCACCACCCGGCAGACCAGCAGATCGAACACCTCGAGTCTGATGGTGTGGGCCATCCTTCCGGTGGGCTTCCTCGTTCTGAACTCGGTCGCGGAGGTTATTCGCATCTTCGTCAGTCAGCGGGTCAGCGTCTCCTTCGACGCCGATCTCAGGGACGGCGTCGAGGCACAGTTCGCCGGTGTGGAGACGCTTCCGATCACCGGGCTATTCACGACTGAGGTGGCGCTGTCCGAGCTGGCGCCGGTGACGGTCGCTTTCCTGCTGGCGTCCCTGATCGTCTGGATCGCCGGGCTGGGACTGGCCGGGCTGTTCATGACCGGGGTCGTTCGCTGCATTGCGGCCGGAGAGCCGTTCGCTCAGCCGGCGTTCACCGCGCTGAGGCGTCTGCTGATCACTTTGGTCGCCACGCTGCTCGGCGTCATGATCTTCAAGGTCCTCGGCACCAATCTGGTCCTGCGCGATCTCGCGCTGGCGGATCTTTCCGTCACCAACGGAGTCACCCCGCAGATGGTCTTCACCGGGCTTGGGATTCTGTGTGGCCTGGAGCTGCTCCGGCAGACCCTCCATCGAGGCCGCCGGGCGGAGCAGGAACTGGACGGCCTGGTCTGATGCAGGTCGACGTCGATTCTGCGCAGGTCATCTGTCACCTCGACGCGCTGCTGGTCGACAGGGGAATGACGCTGACAGAGCTCTCGCACGCAGTCGGCATCACTTTGGCGAACCTGTCATCGCTGAAGAACAACCGAGCACGTGCGGTCCGGTACTCCACGCTGATCGCGCTGTGCCAGGCGCTCGACTGCCAGCCCGGCGACCTGTTCAGCGTGGTGCCGCCTCCCATATGATCACGTGGGCAAGCAGTGCGCCCGGGGCGCGGAGGCGCGCGCACGTGCTCTGCTGATCAACGGCGAAGCAAGCAGCAGGTGCGCTTCCAGGGATGCGAAAGCGGGCGGCAGATCATCTGCCGCCCGCCTCCGAATCGCCTGAGTCAGCTCACCCGATCAGGCGCAGGCCCACTGGCTCCAGCCTGCGCGCTCCTGCAGGATCTTGGCGCGCTTGAACTGCTCCTGCGGGCTGGCATCGACCGGGTTGCCGGAGCCGCCCACCGACTGCCATGTCGCCAGCTTGAACTGGAACAGGCCGAAGTGGGCGCGGTTCTGCTGGTTCACGGCCTTGGGATTGAACTCGGACTCGCACTTGACGATCTTGTACCAGCGGGTGCCGGGACCGCCGAGCATGTCGATGATCTCCTGCTTGCTCATGGTGCCGCCGGAGTCGCTTGACCCGGCGCCGGCTGATCCGGAGCGGTCATCGGAACGCGAGGGCGCCTCGGCGCGGGTGCCCTTGAGGACGACCTCCTCGACCGGCTCCTCGACGGTCTTCTCCGACTTCTTGACCTTCTTGACCTCGTCGCCGTCGACCACGCGGATGTCGTACACGACCTCGCGCTTGCCGTCCCGGCCCTGCTTCTCGACCTTGGTCTTGCCGCGGTCGAGCGAGGCGGTCTCCTTGACCGTGACCTTCTTCTCGATCTTCTCCTCGACCGTCTTCGTCTCGTTCTTCACGCGCAGGACATCGACGACCTGGCCGTGGGATACCGGGGCCGTCATCGGCGTCGACACGATGTCGTCGCCGTCGAGCTCGACCCCGGCCTCCGCCAACGCGTCCGCCACGGTCGCCGCAGCGGCATTCACGGTGTGCTTCTTGCCGTCGGCCATCACC
>NZ_JAJTWW010000010.1 GCF_021729135.1 Brevibacterium daeguense | reverse complement strand
GGTCGAGCGAAGCGGTCTCCTTGACCGTGACCTTCTTCTCGATCTTCTCCTCGACCGTCTTCGTCTCGTTCTTCACGCGCAGCACGTTGACGACCTGACCGTCGGACACGGGGGCGCTGACGGGCACCGACACGATGTCCTCACCGCCCACCTCGACACCGGCTTCGGCCAGCACGTCCGACACCGTTGCAGTCGCGGAGTCCACGACATGCTTCTTGCCGTCGGCCACCACGGTCACACCCTTGGGGGTGACGACGTCGAGCTCGGCGCCGTCCTCGGAAAGCGGCTCATCGAGAGGCAGCGACACCTCGGCGCCCTCGGCCTCGATGCCCAGATCCGCCAGCGCCTGACCCACGGTGTTCGCGGTCGTCCACTCGTCGAGGGCCACACCGTCCACGGTGAGGTTGAGGTCCTTGGCGGTGTTGACCACGATATTCATATCGCGCTCGATCGGAGCGCCGGCGCCCGGCTGGACCAGGTCGCGCTCGTCGATCTCGAGGCCCTGGGCCTCCAGCACGTCACCCACGGTGCCGCCGAATGTCCGCACCTGCTCGGCCTGACCGTCGACGGTCATGTTCACCGGCTTATTCATCGCGACAAAGGCACTGGTGCCGCCCACCAGGGCAGTGATCACCACTGCCTGGCCGGCAATCTGCACCTTGCGATTCCGCAGGAATGAGTTCATGGAAAAGAATCCAATCGGGTCGGTGTGGAGACTGCGCTATCCGAGCGCGAAGAGAAGAACGGGTTCAGCGTAACCGATTCGTTACCAAGACCGCAATCTTGTAACGAACCGTTGATGAAGGCGCTGGTGAACGCGTGGTTCTCCGTTACATTCGGCGCGGGCCAGGAATCCGGGCCGACCCAATAATCGAGCCGGCCTCACCCGACCGGCGTCGCCGGGTCGGCGTCACCGGGCCGGCGTCACCGACCGCTCCAGCGCCCACGACCCGAAGGCCTGCTCGGCGTTCGCGGTGATCTGCCTGCACAGCTCGGCCAGCGGCTCCCCGCGGATCTCAGCGAGCTTGCGCAGCGTCACCGCGGTCAGGTACGGCCCGCCCGGCTTGCCGCGGTGCGGGTGAGGAGTGAGGAACGGCGCATCGGTCTCGCTGAGCAGCAGGTGCGGCGGCACGATCGAGGCCGCATGCCGCAGCCCGGCGGCATTCTTGAATGTGATGTTGCCCGCAAACGACATGTAGTAGCCATGCTCGGCGCACTCCCGGGCCATGGCCACATCCCCGGAGAAGCAGTGGAACACAGTGACGTCCGGGGCGCCCTCCTCGCGCAGGATCCGCAGCACGTCCTCGTGGGCGTTCCGGTCGTGGATCTGCAGCGCCAGGCCCCGCCGCTTGGCGATCTCGATGTGCCAGCGGAACGACTCCTGCTGGGCTGCGATCCCCTCGCCCTCGGTGCGGAAGTAGTCCAGCCCGGTCTCCCCCACCACGCGCATCCGGTCGCCGGCGGTCAGCTGCTCGATCTCCGTGACGGACTCCTCGAGCAGCCCGGCCGACTTCAGCCGAGGTGCCTCGTTGGGGTGGATCGCCACCCCGCCGAGCATCCAATCGCGTCCGGCGGCGGCCTCCTCGGCCACCACCTTCGCGGTCCACCGGGCCGCCGACATCTCGCAGCCGATCTGCACGATCCGGGTCACCCCTGCCTGCTGAGCGGTGTCATGGAAGAAGGACAGCTCGGGGAACTCCTCGTCCGCCTCGGGCTCCACCTCCGGGGCCGGTTCACCGGACTTGATGGGTCCGCGGGCGCCGGTGCAGATGTCGAGGTGGGTGTGGGTGTCCACGCCGGGGCTGGGCAGCGGCTGGGGCACCTCGGGATAGGTGCCGGCGGCACGCGAGGCCATGTGGTTCAGTCCTCCTGGTACTTGGGGAACACGGGAACGGGTGCGGGGAGCTCGGTGCCGGGCACGAGCGAGGTCTCCAGCGCGGAGAGGTCGCGGGCGTCCGCGGGCACGGCGAGCAGGTCGAGGATCTTACCGGTCGAGGTGGGCATCACCGGCTGCACGAGCAGCGTGATCATCCGCACCACCTCGATGGTCACCCACAGCACGGTGGCCATGCGCGCCTCGTCGGTCTTCTTGAGCTTCCACGGCTCCTGCACGCTGAAGTACTTGTTCGCGGCGGCGAGCACCTTCCAGCATGCCTCGAGGTAGAGGTGGAGGCTCTGGGTGTCGATGTGGGATCGCGCCTGGGCGAGCACACCGCGGGCCTGCGCGAGCAGCGCCTCGTCCTCCTGCGTGAGCTCGCCGTGCTCGGGGACGGCTCCCCCGCAGTTCTTGGCGACCATGGACAGCGAGCGCTGGGCGAGGTTGCCGTACTCGTTGGCGAGGTCGGTGTTCTTGCGGGTGATGATGCCGTCGTGGGAGTAGGAGCCGTCCTGGCCGTAGGAGATCTCCCGGAGCAGGAAGAACCGGACGGTGTCCAGGCCGTAGGCGTCGACGAGGTCGTAGGGGTCGACGACGTTGCCCACCGACTTGGACATCTTCTCGCCCTTGTTGAACAGGAAGCCGTGGACGTGGACCCGGCGGGGCAGCTCGATTCCGGCGCTCATGAGGAAGGCCGGCCAGTACACGCAGTGGAAGCGGGCGATGTCCTTGCCGATGATGTGGACGTCGGCCGGCCACCACTTGCGGAACGACTCCCCGTCGTCCTCGGGGAAGCCGGCGCCGGTCAGGTAGTTGGTCAGGGCGTCGACCCACACGTACATCACGTGCTTGTCGTTGCCGGGCACGGGAATGCCCCAGTCGAAGGTCGTCCGGGAGATCGACAGGTCCTTCAGCCCGGAGGCGACGAAGGAGGCGACCTCGTTGCGGCGGGAATCGGGGCCGATGAACTCCGGGTGCTCCCGGTAGTGCTCGAGCAGCCGGTCCTGGTACTTCGACAGCCGGAAGAAGTACGACTCCTCCTCGGTCCAGGTCACCTCGGCGCCGGAGGACTTCGCCACCCGGACGCCGTCGACCAGCTCGGTCTCGTCCTCGGTGAAGTACGCTTCGTCGCGCACCGAGTACCAGCCCGTATAGCTGTCGAGGTAGATGTCGCCGCTCGCCTCCATCCGGCGCCACAGCTCCTGCGAGGAGCGGTGGTGGTCCTCGTCGGTGGTGCGGATGAAGCGGTCGTAGGAGATCCCGAGCATGTCGTCGAGCGCCCGAAACTTCGCGGAGTTGGTGTCGGCGAGCTGGTGGGCGGTGACGCCGAGGCGCTCGGCCGTCTGCTGCATCTTCAGCCCGTGCTCATCGGTGCCGGTCATGAAGAACACGTCCTGGCCGTCCAGGCGCTTGAAGCGCGCGATGACGTCGGAGGCGATGTACTCATATGCGTGCCCGATGTGCGGGGTGCCATTGGGGTACGCGATGGCAGTGGTGATGAAGAAGCTCATGAGCACCAAGTCTACGCATCGGTCGGGTGTGACCTGCCGCACGGTTCCCCGGCGTCAGTGCCTGGCCGGGCGGCGCTCCCGGGCCTGGCTGGGCCGCGTCCAGGGGCTTGTCGAGGCGGTGTCCCAGGCCCGGCCGGCGCGGCACTCCCGGACCTGCCGAGGCGTCCCTCGTTCGCAGTTCAGGCGGAGCAGTCCGTGCAGAGGAGGAAGCCACCCTCGTCGCTCGCCAGCTGGGAGCGGTGCCGCACCAGGAAGCACTGCATGCAGGTGAATTCGTCGTCGAGCTCGGGCAGCACTCGAACGGTCAGCTGCTCATCGGACAGATCGGCGCCGGGAAGCTCGATTCCCTCGGCAGCGATGGCTTCGTCCTCATCCACCAGACCGGCCTGCGGCTGGCGCTGCTGGACCTTGAGCTCGTCGACGGAGTCGCTGCTCGGGTCCTCGTCCTGCTTGCGAGGTGCGTCGTAGTCTGACGTCATCGCTGAATCACTCTCCCCGAACCCGCGACGGTGCCGACAATCGGGAGCACTCGGTGCGAACACTCGAACCGGGCGCGTTCCCGATCAGTGGAATTTTCCTGCAGTCTGCGGTGCCCGCTGTGTTTTGGCAAGTCCGATTGCAGTCTCACGCCGCCGTCGACCAGCCTCCAGCGCCGCCATCGATCAGTTCCAGCCCCTCGGATCGCCCCTGGCCCGGGCGCGGCTCGTCGGTAGACTCGAAGCGGACAGCACCACCGAACCTCTGCGGTCGGACAGCCTTCCCGATCGCTCATCGAGCGGAAGGGGATCTCCTTGCCCACGGTTGCACGCAACATCGTCGACACACTCGCCGCCAGCGGCGTCAAACGCGTCTACGGGTTACCCGGTGACTCTCTCAACGGCTTCACCGACGCCCTGCGGGAATGCGGTGCGCTCGACTGGGTGCAGGTCCGCCACGAGGAGGCCGCCGCCTTCGCTGCAAGCGCCGAGGCAGGGATCACCGGCGAGCTCGCTGTGTGCGCCGGCAGCTGCGGGCCCGGCAACCTGCACCTCATCAACGGCCTGTTCGACGCGCAGCGCTCCCGCGTGCCGGTGCTGGCCATCGCCGCCCACATCCCCAGCGACGAGATCGGCTCCGGCTACTTCCAGGAGACCCATCCGACCGAGCTCTTCCGCGAGTGCAGCGTCTACGTCGAGCACGTCGCCGACCCCGCGCAGATGCCCCGGCTGCTGCGGATCGCGATGCGCGAGGCCCTCGAGAAGCGCGGCGTTGCCGTGCTCGTCCTCCCCGGCGACATCGGGCTGACCGACATCCGCGCCGAACCCGAGGTGATCCGCAGCCAGCCGTCGCGGGTCATCCCCGCCCAATCCCAGCTCGACGCCGCCGCCGAGGCGCTTAACGCCGCCAGGAAGGTCACCATCCTGGCCGGCGCCGGCACCCGGGGCGCGCACGCCCAGCTGCTGGCGATCGCCGAGCGGCTGCAGGCGCCCACCGTCCACGCGATGCGCGGCAAGGAGTTCGTCGAATACGACAACCCGTTCGATGTCGGGATGACCGGACTGCTCGGGTTCTCCTCCGGCTATCACGCGCTGAAGAGCTGCGACACCCTGCTCATGCTGGGCACGGACCTGCCATATCAGCAGTTCTATCCGGAGGACGCTACGGTGATCCAGGTCGATGTGCGCGGCGAGCAGGTGGGCCGCCGCACCCGGGTCGACATCGGGCTGGTCGGCACCGTCAAGGACACGATCGAGGCGCTGCTGCCCCGCCTGTCCCCGCACGCGGACGATTCCCACCTGACGTCGCTGCTCAAGCACTATCGGAGGACCCGCAAGGACCTCGACGAGCTGGCCACGCCTTCCCCGCGGACCATCCATCCGCAGTACCTGACCCGGCTCATCGATGAGGGGGCTGCCGAGGACGCCGTCTTCATTCCCGATGTCGGCTCTCCGGTGACCTGGGCCGCCCGGTACCTGACGATGAACGGCAGGCGGCGCCTCCTCGGCTCCTTCACCCACGGCTCGATGGCCAACGCCCTCGCCCAGAGCATCGGCGTGCAGGCCAACCAGCCGGACCGGCAGGTGGTCGCGCTGGCCGGCGACGGCGGGCTGACGATGCTGCTCGGCGAGCTGATCACGCTGACGCAGAACCAGCTGCCGGTGAAGACCGTCGTCTACAACAACTCCTCCTACAACTTCGTCGAACTCGAGATGAAGGCCGCGGGGTTCGTCAACTTCGGCACCGAACTGGTCAACCCCGACTTCTCGAAGATCGCCGAGGCGATGGGCATCAAGGGCATCCGGGTGGAGAAGTCCGAGCAGCTGCCGGCGGCTGTGCAGGAGTTCTTCGCCCACGACGGCCCGGCGCTGCTCGACGTGGTCACCGAACGCCAGGAGCTCTCGATGCCGCCGACGATCACCGCGGCGCAGGCCTCGGGCTTCGCCCTGTACGCGATTCGCACGGTGCTCAGCGGCAGAGGCGACGAGCTCGTCGACCTGGCCCGCACCAATCTCCGGCAGCTGTTCTGAATCTGCAGAGATCTGAGGCGACAGAGATCTGAGGCGGCAGAGATCTGAGCCTGACAGCCGGCCCGTGCCGGCACCAGCTGTTCTGAGCGGGCGCCACCCGGCACTCGTCGGCATCCCCCGGCGCCCACCGGCACCGCCGCCCTACTCCCGGTGTCTGCGGTCCTGGACCAGGTCCACTACCGCCACCACCCCGGACAGCACGATGATGACGCCGATGGTGGTCAGCGCGGTGACCACGGCGGCCGTCCACCCGTAGACGGCCTGCACGGTGAAGAACAGCGCGGTGATCACGGCGATGCCGATCGCGGTCCCGATCCGCTGCCCGGTCTGCAGGATGCCGCCGGCGGCGCCCGCGTGCTGCATGGGCACCCTGCGCAGGGTGAGGGTCTGGTTGGGGCTGACCACGCCGCCCTGGCCCATCCCGACGAACGACAGGGTGAGCAGCAGCCACCAGATGCTGCTGCCGGTGGTCTCGTGCAGGACGATGACTCCGATGCTGGCGGCCAGTCCCAGCAGCAGCACGCCGATCCCCCACACCACGAGCTTCCGTCCCACCGCGACGACGTACCGTCCCGCGATCGCGGCGGAGATCGCGGAGCAGATCGCCGAGGGCAGGCCGACGAACCCGGCCTGCAGGGCGGTGTAGCCCAGGCCGGTCTGGAGGAAGATCGCGATCACGACCCACACGCTCGTCATGCCGGTGAAATAGAGCCCGATGAGCAGCGAGCCGTTGGCGAAGGATCGGATGCGAAACAGCGCCAGGTCGACCATCGGGAAGCCGCCGCGCCGCTTGTAGCGGGACTCCCAGCCGAGCCAGGCGAACAGCAGCACCGCGCCCAGGGGCAGGAGCGCCCAGATCCAGCCGCCGGCGTTCCCCTGCAGGAACGGCAGCATGATGACCAGGGTCGCCGAGGCGAGGAGCACGATTCCCACCGGGTCCAGGTCCGGCCGCTTCCGGTGGGAGCCGGATTCCAGCGCCTCGGGCAGGGCGTGCCAGGCCGATTCGGGCAGCCAGCGCAGAGCGGTGATGATGGCGATCGCCGCGATCGGCACGTTGATGAGGAACGATGCTCGCCACCCCCATTCGGGCCCGAACATGGCGATGAGCGCTCCGCCGAGCACCGGTCCGATCGCCACGGAGATGCCCACGACGGAGCCGAACAGTCCGAACGCCCGGCCTCGCTGCTCACCCTTGAAGTACTGCTGGATGAACCCGACGGTCTGCGGGTTGAGGAAGCCGGAGCCGAATCCCATGAAGACGCGGGCGATGTTGAGCACCACGACATCCGGCGCCAACCCGGCGACGAGGGAGGCGAGGCCGAACAGGCCCACACCGAGGACGAACAGCTTGGCACGGCCGAAGAGGTCGCCCGCCCGCCCGGCCGGCACCAGCATGACTCCGAAGGCCAGGGTGTAGCCGGCGAGCACCCACTGCAGTCCCGACGGTCCCGCCCCGATCGAGATCTCGATCGACGGCAGCACGACGTTGACGATCGACACACTGAGCAGCGACATGAAGAGCGGGACGAGTGCGATGACCAGGATCCGGCGCTGGTCCTGGCTCATATTCGGTTCACTCTGGCTGCTCACCACCTCATACCTACCCTGCCGGTTCCCCTGCCGCAAGCAGACAGTCGAAGGTGCGACTAGGCTCACGGAGAATGCGCGCGTCGAGGCCACATCCTCCCGCGCCAGACCGTCCGAGGAAGGCAGCATGACCGATCCAGCGACTCCGCGCCCGGGGCCGGCGAACCCGCGCCCCGGGTCAACGGATCCGCGCCCCGGGCCAGCGAACTCGCGCACGGGGCCGGCGACTCCGGTCCGGCCGGGTCGGCGCCCCGGGCTCCGGACCGTGCCGGTGCTGCTGGCCTTCGCCGCCGTCCTCGTGGCGGCGGTCAACCTCCGGGCCGGCATCGCATCCCTGGGTCCGGTGCTCGGCGATGTCGTCGAGGCGTTCGGGGCCGGTGGCTGGCTGGCCGGGGTGGTCACCGCCATCCCCGGGCTCTTCTTCGCGCTCATGGGCCTGGCCGCGGTCCCGATCGCGTCGCGGCTCGGGCTCGGCGGAGCGCTCACCGCCGGCATGGTGCTCACGTTCATCGGCCTGGCGCTGCGGCCGTGGGTGGGCGGGATCTGGATCTTCATCGTCCTGACCGCCTGCGTGGTGGCAGGCATCGCGCTGGCCAATGTGCTGCTGCCGGCCTGGATCAAGAATCACGGCGGCCGCCACATCGTCGCCCTGATGACCATCTACACCTCGGTGCTGGGGCTGTCGGGGGCGATCGGCCCGCTGAGCGCCCTGCTCTTCGACGGTGCCGACGGGTGGCGCTGGGCACTGGCCGTGTGGGCCGCCTTCGCCGCCGTCCAGATCCTCGTCTGGATCTTCGTCGTCGCCCGCACCGGCTACGACTTCCCCGCCGCAGCCACGACTGCCGACCGGCAGGGTGACACTTCGGCGGGCACGGCCGCCGCCCGGCGGGGTGACACCTCGGCGGACACGGCTGCCGCCCGGCGGGGCGCGTCATTGTGGCGAGCCCCGACCGCGGTGTTCCTCATGCTGTTCTTCGGGCTGCAGTCGATGAACGCCTACGTCCAGATGGGCTGGCTGCCCCAGATCTACCTCGACAGCGGCGCCTCCGCGACCGTGGGGTCCGTCGCCCTGTCCATGGTCGGCGCGCTCAACATCGTCGGCGGCCTGGCGATGCCGTCGATCATCCACCGGGCACGGCATCTGGGGATCTTCCCGGTGATGTTCTCGCTGCTGACCGCCGGCGGGTATCTGGGGCTGTGCTTCGCCGCCGACACCTGGCCGCTGCTGTGGGCCTTCCTGCTCGGCCTGGGCGGCTTCTGCTTCCCGACGGCGCTCGCCCTGATCCCGGCCCGCACCCGCACCCCGCTGGTCACCGCCCGACTCTCCGGGTTCGTCCAGCCGCTGGGCTATTTCATCGCCGCCGTGGGTCCGCTGCTCGTCGGCATGATCTACGATGCGACGGGCAGCTGGTCCGCCATCCTCCTCGGCCTGGTCGTCGCGACCGCGGCCATGGCCGCCACCGGCTTCCGCGCCAGCCGCCGCAGCTACATCGACGACGAGCTGGACGCCGCCGCCCGCTAGCGCCGCTGCCCGCTAGCGCTGCAGGCATGGCGGCAAAGTCAGCCCGACAGCGCCGCAATCACGCTGACGACGCTGCCGGCTCCGGGGATCACCCCGCAGTCGACTCGGAGCTCGGAGCTCAGCGCAGCGGCTGCTCGACGACCGCGATGATGTCGAGGAACTCGGGCGAGAGTGCGTCCTCGTCCAGGCGCAGCACCCGCCCGCCCTCGGCTTCCAAGGGTTCGAGCTGCCGACGATAGTCGACAAGGCTGTCGCGCCGAACCTCCGGCGGCGGCCCGTGCGGGCTGTCCGGGGCGTGTCCGATCCAGACCAGCCGCCCGCCCGGTGCCAGCAGGCGCGCGCTGCGGGTCAGCACCTCCAGATCGGTGTGCAGATAGGCCGCCACGATCAGATCGAATCCGGGACTATCGGCGGGCTGCCACGACGACACGTCTGCGACTACCGGCGTGATGCGATCGACGATGCCTCGCCGGGCGGCCTCCCGCCGCAGCAGGTCGTGGGCCGAGGCGGCGAAATCGATCGCAGTCACGCTCATCCCCAGCTCGGCCAGCGCCAGCGCGTGCCGTCCGGAACCGGATCCCAGGTCGGCAGCACGTACGCGGCTGACGGGAATCCCCGCATCCCGAGCGCGCGCAGCGACCGATTCGGCCTGCTCGAGGACGATCGGGTGCGGCTCGGTTCCATCCGGGTGGTGGCCGTCCTCATCGCGATAGCGCGACTCCCACATCTCCTGGCTGCTCATGTCGCTCATTGTGGACCAGCGCCTCGGCCCTCCGCCACCGGTCGCTCGTCGCGTGCGGCAGTGCGGCAGCACTCACTGCTCCGGTCAGACACTGCACCCAGGCATCGCACCGAGCCATCGCACCCGAGCATCCCACCCCTCAGCCGTCGCGAGGAATCCCGCACCTCAGACCGCTGCGATGAGGTAGCGCGACTCGTCCGCGAAGACGGCCCCGCCGGTGTCGGTGATGATCTCCGGCACGAGCAGCCGCCCGGACCCCTGCGGGTCGTACGCGCGCGCCACGTCTCCGGTGAAGACGTTGTGGACCCGCAGCGTGTCGCCGATCCTCAGGTACACGAGGCCGGTGCCGATCGCCTCGATCGTCGCTTCCTCCCCCGTCGACTGCGCCCACTGCTCCTCGTTGTCCTCGCCCACAGCGCGCACGTCGGCCGGTCCGACGACCACCCGGGCACCTGCCGTCGGATCGCTCGCGGCTTCGACCACGTCGGTGGCGACCACCTCGCCGGATTCCGTGTCGATGAGCGTCGAGGCGCCCTCCCCACCGGTGACCAGCGCCAGCCCGGCGCCGGGCTCGCTCCCGGGAGCCGCCGAGGCGTCAGCCGGGTCCCAGCCCAGCTCTCCCGCGTCGACGCTCCAGACCCGCTGCCCGGTCTGCCCGTCCTCGCCGACGAGCGCGTCGTCCTCGGCCGTCACCACGAGACCCGCGTACTCACCGACGACCCGACCCTCCTCGTCGTCCTGAGCTGTGACCTCACCCGTGGTGGGGTCGAGCGCGGTCTGCGGTCCCGCCTCACCCATGTACCCCTCCGGCGCGGCCCCGAACACCAGCCCGGGCCCCTGCAGCGGACCCGGCACCTCGACCGGTCCCCAGACCTCCTCGCCGGTGTGCAGGTCGTAGGCGGTCGCGGTGGTGGCGGCGATCGCCTCCTCCGAGGTCGAGATGTCGGTCAGCACCGCCAGGTCCCGGCCCTCGTCACCCGCGACCAGGGCGAAGCCCGTGCAGAGGATGGGCCGCTCGGCGGACCAGAGGATCGAGCCGTCCGAGCCGACCGCGCTGAATTCCAGGGCTTCGCCCTCGTCGCGGGCGCCGACGAATACGCCGCCGCGCTCCTGCGGGGCGATGTCCCAGTCGGCCCCGACGAATCGCAGGTCAGCGAACGCGCCTGGCACGCGGTAGCCCTCCAGTTCGACCTCCGGCAGCTCCTCGTTGGTGACTGCAGGAGCTCGCTGCAGGTCGGCGTCCGGCTCCTGGCCGGGCGAGCAGCCGCCGAGCAGCAGCGCCGACAGCACGCCTGCGGCTGCCAGCTTCTGCACCGGGCCGATCTTCCGATGTGGCATGCGCTAGTTCTTCCTTCCGCCGTCGGGGCTCGTGGCCCCTTCGGTCATCTCGGTGGCGGGATTCGCGCCGCGTCCGGTCGACGCCGCGGTCCGGGGCCTGCGCGCCCGGGCCCAGATCAGCAGGACCAGTCCGGCCGCGAGCAGAATGGCGAGCACGTCCACGACGGGTCCGGCCAGCAGGCCGCTGCGCTGCTGCAGCCAGGCCTGGGTGCTGCTGGGCACGAGCTCGGGCACGCCGACCAACCCGTTGGTCGCCCAGAAGACCACTCCCACCCCGGCGATGAGCAGGCCGGTGACCACCGAGGTCGTGTGCAGGTCGCGGCCGAGGAACCGGAACGTCCGCCCTCGCATGAGAGCACGACCGCGGGTGCCCATCCTGCCCCAGAGCGTGGCCACCAGCAGCAGCGGGACGACCATTCCCGCACCGTAGATGCCGAGCAGGACGCCCGCGGTCAGCACACTGCCCTGCGCCGCCGCGAGAGTCAGCACCGCACCCAGGATCGGTCCGGTGCAGAACCCGGCCACACCGCTGACGGCTCCCAGCATCACGGTCTTCACCAGACCGGACCTGCTGCCGGCGCGCTGCTGGAGGCTCCGGGTGCCGGGCAGCATCCGGGTCGGATCGAAGCCGAACCCGAGTGCCTGCACGATCCCGAACACGATGAGCAGCACCGAAGAGGTGACGATGACCGCCTCCCGATGTGCCGTGAACAGCGCCCCCAGCGCTCCCGCACCCATCCCGAGCGGGACCAGGACGACGAGGAGGCCGCCGTAGAACACTGCGCCGTGCAGCCACAGCCTCGGCCCGGCTCCGACCGTCGAGGCGAAGAAGGCCGGCAGCAGCAATGCCCCGCACGGGCTCAGGAGGGCGAGGACTCCGCCGAGGAAGGCGGTGACGAGGCCGAGCTCCATGCTCAGCCCGCGCTCTCCGCCAGCGCGGTGTCGAACGCCTCGGTGAA
The DNA here is from genome assembly GCF_021729135.1 of Brevibacterium daeguense. Taxonomy (GTDB): domain Bacteria; phylum Actinomycetota; class Actinomycetes; order Actinomycetales; family Brevibacteriaceae; genus Brevibacterium; species Brevibacterium daeguense. The sequence goes on along the minus strand of NZ_JAJTWW010000010.1, from coordinate 88,265 downwards.
CACCTCGGAGGGCTGGGCGCCGACGATCGGGGCGCCACCCAGGACGAACGACGGCGTCGAGAACGCCCCGATATCCAAGCCCAGCTTCTCGTTCTTCGCAACCGCGTCATCCGTCGACGACGAGACCATGTCCGAGGCGAACTGCTCGGCGTCGAGGCCGACCTCCTCGGCGATGGCGACCAGGCCCTCCTCCGTGAGCTGACCTGCGTCCCGCGGCCGGCCGTCGGCGAACAGCGCCTCGTGGTACTCCAGGAACCCGTCCTGGAGCGCCGCCGCGTACGCCCCACGTGCCGCCTGGGTCGACGCCTCGCCGAAGACGTTGACGTCGCGCCATTCGATCCGCAGGTCCCCGGCCTCGACATGCTCCAGCATCAGCGGCAGGGTCTCATGGCTCCACTGCGCGCAGAAGGGGCACTGGTAGTCGGAGAACACGACGAGCACGACCGGGGCGTCCTCGGGACCCACGGCGAGCGGGTCGTCCGGGTCGCGGCGCTCCACGTCGCCGAGGTCCGCCTGCTCACCGGGGTCGACCACCTCGACGGGACCGGAGTCCTGCTCGCCGCCGGCCTCCGCGGCGCTCCCACCGGCTGCGGCGTTCTCTGCCTGCGGGGATCCGTCTTCCGAACCGCCTCCCGAACCGCGCTGCAGGGAGATGACGACCACCACGAGGGCGACCACCACCGCTGCCACTATCACCGGGAAGAGCCACGCCCTGCCGGTTCTCTCTCGCTTCACCTGATCCTCCTGTCGCCGGGCCGCTGCGGCCCGGTGAAACACCGTGGACGGACTTCCCGCGGCATCCGCCGCGGCAGGCCCCATCTACTATCTTGCATAGTCGACTATGACACATAGTAGACAGTGCGGCATACTGGGACTCATGAGCTCGTCAACGACAGTGCTGTCCTCCGTGACCACCACCGGCGGACATGCCGTGCGCGCGCTGCGCCTGTGGACCCCGCGCCAGATCGGGATCGCGATGGCGTCCGGTCTGGTGATCGCCGTTCTCATCGGCGTCGCCACCGTGCTGATCCCCAACTCCCTGTTCGCCCGCGACATCCCGACGGTCTGGTGGAACTATCCGGTATGGCTCCTGACCTCGCTGCTGTCCGGCATGCTGATCGCGACGTACGTGCGCCCAGCAGGCGGCCCCGGCATCGCAACCGCATCCCGGGCCGAAGCAACCGGCGCCGCCCCTGCCGAGGCAACCGCCGAGGCGCCCGCCGAGGCGCCTGCCGACTCAGCGGAAGGCCGGCGGGAGGGCCGCCTCGGCATGGTCGGCGCGGTGCTCGCCTGGTTCGCCGTCGGCTGCCCGGTCTGCAACAAGATCGCGCTGCTGGCCCTGGGCTACACGGGAGCGCTGACCTGGTTCGCGCCCCTGCAGCCGGCGCTGGCCGTCGCGGCGCTCGTCCTCACCGGCGGGGCGCTCGCGGTGCGGCTGCGCGGGCAGGTCTCCTGTCCGGTCAAGGTGCCAGCCGCATGAGCGCCGCGGAAGCGAACCGGCACACCGGCCCGGTCCGGCTGGGTGCGCTCGAGGCGCAGGTCATGGATGTGCTCTGGGACGACGGCGCATCCACCATCCGCGAGATCATCAACCGGCTCGGCGGCGCGCCGGCGTACACCACGATCGCCACCGTGCTGACGAACCTCACGCGCAAGGACCTCGTGGACTCGACCCGCGAGGGCCGGTCGGTGCGCTACTTCCCGCGCATCAGCCGCGAGCAGCACGCCGCGGTGCTCATGGAGCAGGCGCTGGAAGCCAGCCGCGACCGTGCGGCCTCCATCCTGCACTTCGTCGACGGCATGCCTACCGAGGACGTCGCGCTGCTCCGGGAGTACCTGCGGGAGCACGACAGCGGAGGTGACCGGTGACGTCCGTGATCTGGGTGTTGGTGCTGACCGTCGGACTGCTGGCCGCGGCGCTGTTCGGCCCGCTGCTGCTGCGCGGAGCCGCCCCGACGCTGGCCCGCGCACCGCGGCTGGCCGCGGTCATCCTCTTCGGCGGGATCCTGATGTGGATCATCGCCCTGCTCGCCGTCGGCCCGATCCTCGCCTGGTTCATCTCCGGGCCCAGCCTGCTTCCCGAAGGAGCTGCGGCAGTCTGCCGGAGATGCCTGGCATCGGCGAGCCCGTTCGGGGAAGTGGTCCTGGAGACGTCGCTGCCGGCGGTCTCCCTGCTGGTGATCCCGGCCACCGCAGGCATCGGGCTGGCCGCCGGCGCCATCGTCGAACTCCGGCGCCGCGCGCGGAGCACGCGGCTGGCGGCGGACCTGCTGCGTGCCGAAGGGGAATCCGCCACCGTCCACGGTCACCCCGTGCTGCTGATCCGCGATCCCCGACCACTGGCCTTCGCCCTGCCGTCCCGGGCCGGCGGCATCGTGCTGTCCGAGGCAGCCCTCGCCCAGCTGGAACGCGACGAGCTCGTCGCGGTGCTCGAGCACGAGGCAGCACACCTGCGACAGCGCCATCACCTCATCGTCGCCGCAGTCGCCTCCCTGACCCGCCACCTGAGGTGGATCCCGCTGATCGCCGCGGCGGCGGACGCGCTCCCGCACTACCTCGAGGTCGCCGCCGACGACGCCGCCCGCTCGTGCACGGGCACGCCGGCGCTCGCCGCGGCTCTGCTCAAGCTCGGCAGCCCCGCCCACCCCGAGTATCTGCCCGCACCCCAGGTGGTCGCGCTGAATGCTGCAGGACCCAGCCGGATCAAGCACCTCGTGAGCCCTCCGCCGGCACGCCGCGGTGCGCTCCACGCGATCGGCATCGCCACGGCCCTGGTGACCCTGACGGTCATCAACCTCGGTGTGCAGGTGCCCTATGTCTACGCCGCCGCCACCGGCTGCACGCTGTGACGCATCTGCACCCTGCGACGCCGCTGCCCACACCGAGTGCACGCTGTGACGCCGCTGCCAGCGCGCGTCCGCGCTCACTCCTTGGTCGCGAGGTACTCCTCGTAGACGTCCCGAGTGGACAGCCCGTGGCGCGCGGCGATCTCCGCGGCAGCCTTCTTGGCGCGCATCCCGCCGTCGACCAGCCGTCCCAGCTCGGCCATGTGGTCCGCCGCCGAGGTGGCCCGCCCCGAGTGCCCCGCGATGGCCAGGGTGAGCTCGCCCCGCAGCCCCGCGCGGGCCGCGTCGACGAGCTCGCCCGCCGTGCCGCGCAGCACCTCCTCGTAGGTCTTGGTGAGCTCACGTGAGATCGTCATCGGCCGGTCGGCACCGAAGGACTCGACGATCGCGGCCATCGTGTCGGCGATCCGGTGGGGACTCTCGAAGAAGACCATGGTCCGCGGCTCGTGGGCGAGTTCGCCGAGCATCCGCGCTCGCTCCCCCGCCTTGCGCGGCAGGAATCCCTCGAACGTGAACCGGTCCGTCGGCAGGCCCGACAGCGCGAGAGCCGTGAACACGGCCGACGGGCCCGGCGCCGAGGTGACCGGCAGGTTCCGGCCGGTCACCTCCCTGACGACGCGGTAACCGGGGTCGGAGACCGCCGGCATCCCGGCGTCCGTGAGGAGGACGACGCGCTGGCCGGCGGCGACCGCCTCGGCGATCTCAGCGGCCTTGGCCTGCTCGTTGTGGTCGAACAGGCTGATGATCCTGTTCGTGTGGGTCAGCCCGAGCCGGTCGGCCAGGCCGAGGAAGCGGCGCGTGTCCTCGGCGGCGATGAGGTCGGCGGCTTCGATCTCGCTGCGCATCCGCGGGGAGGCATCGTGGATGTTGCCGATCGGGGTGCCGACCAGCACCAGGCAGCCGGAGTCAGCCGTCATTGAGCGGGAGTCGATTCTTCAGGGAGAGGTGGTCGCGGGTTCGGCCTCGGGCCAGGCGATCAGTAGCCGGCGGTGCCGGCGAAGATGCCGAGCGCCAGGAACCCGAGGATGAAGAGGATGTAGACGATCCAGAACAGCGCCCACACCACGAGCGATCCGTAGCCGAGGATGAGTCCCCAGGTGGCCAGCCCGCTGCCGCTCTCGCCCGTGCGCTTGATCTGGTTCCTGCCGATGTGCCCCATGATGATGCCGGCGATCGAGAACAGTCCGCCCGACATGAAGCCCACGATCGACATGATCAGCGAGATCAGCGCCATCGTGTTGGTGGGCGGGGCCTGGACATAGCCGACCGGAGCACCGTAGCCGTAGCTGACCGGTGCGGCATAGCCGGCAGGTCCGCTGCCGTAGCCACCCGGAACGCTGTAGCCGCCCGGGGCGCTGCTGTAGACGGAGGCCGCCTCCTGACCACCCGGATAGCCGGGGGCAGGGTCGTAGGCGCCTGCAGGGTCGTAGGCACCGGCCGGCGTGTAGCGGTCCGCAGGCTGATCGTAGGGATTTGAGAGATCGCCGGGCTGATCGCCGTAGCTGTTCTGCTGGCCGTATCCGGGGTAGGACATGGGTGTCACGCCTTCTGCTGGGTGTGTCGTCTGAGACCACCGTAGAACCTGGACACCGGACCGGCAATCCGGTACCGCGCTTTGTCACGAACTTGGCACATGAGCCGGAGACGCTCACCACCGGTGACGGGGTCAGGGCGATGCGACCGGGCTCAGCTCCTATCAGACGTCGAAGTTGAAGCGGATGTCCGTCGGCATGATGTGGATGGCGGTGAAGTCTGGAGTGCCGACGATCTGGTGGACCTCGTCAGCAGGGACGATGAACGTATCGCCGGCGCGCAGCTCGTGGGCTGCATCCGGGAACGTGATGGTGCAGGTGCCCTCAAGTATGACCAGGGCCGACTCAAGCGATGCCGTGTGCTTCGGAAACGCTGTCCCGTCGGTGCCCTCCATTCGCTTGGTTGCGAGGACGGCGCCTTCTCGGAGGGGAACGGCCTTCTTCATTGTGTGCTCCTCGGCGTCTCGGTTCAGCCCTGGGGTGGGTGGGAAGCCACCAGCTCTGTATCGACGCCGAGTGGGCTCAGATGGGCGGCACCACCCGGTGACCCCAGCGGCGCCTGCCGTCCAGGAAGGGTGTCGAAGAAGAACAGTGCATTGTCCCGAAGGTACGGAACGTGCTCTTCCGGCAGGTCGTCCTCGTAGTAGATGGCTTCCACCGGGCATACGGGTTCACAGGCGCCGCAGTCGATGCATTCGTCGGGATGGATGTACAGCATCCGCCGGCCTTCATAGATGCAGTCCACCGGGCACTCGTCGACGCAGGCCCGATCGACGACGTCGATGCAGGGCTCGGCGATCACGTACGTCATTGATGCTGCCTGCCAATCTCAGCGTTTCCGACGCCTCCAGTCTTCATGAGACGCATCGCGAAAACAAGGTCAGCCGGACCCGGTCGGCACCGGACCGGCAGATGACCGACGATCACCCTTCGTCGGTCATCTGCCGCTCGTGGTCGTCGACCGCGGTTCGTCGGGCCGCGACGTGCTGCTCGATGCGATGCTGATCGTGCGGAGGCGGGTCCGAGGCGCGGAGCTGCTCCAGCAGCACCTCCACATGCCTGCGCGCCCGCGCCGTGATCTCCGGGTGGATGCTGGCGATCTCGATGCGCGCGGCCAGGTCGGTCAGGGCCTGGAGTACGGGCACGTGGTTGATGGCGTATGGACGGATATGGTCGAACGGCATGTCCACGATCTCCTCCAGCCCCACCGTCCCGTAGCGCACCCGAGGCACGCCCCCCTCCACGATGGTGTTGCCGGGTCTCGGCCGGGAGACTGCCGTTGCGATGCCCTCGGCGACTTCTTCGACGGCGTTGATCGCGGTGTACGGGTCGTTGGTACTCGGCGAGAGTGCGCGCACGGCCAGCTCCACGAGCTGCTGCTCGGCGAAGCGCACGTCCTGGTCGGCAGAGCGAGAGTCTGCAATCCTCACGCACTGCCGCAGCCGGTCTGTCAGCACCTGAGCTCGGCCGGCCGGCCAGACATGGGCCAGCACCGTCGAAGCCAGGACATGGTCGCCGACTCGTGGGGCCAGTTCCACGACCACGTCCTGCTCATCGGTCAGGGCACTGAGTCGCTGGAATTCCACGCTCACCACGTACCCCACCGCATCGGCGGTGACCTCACCACCACCGGAGCGCGGCTCCGTCGTCGGCACCGGTTCACGCGGATGCCAGCGTTCGATGACGGCGCCGAAGCGGCGCTGTGCCCCGCGCACGAGCGTGTCGACCTGCACGGAGGAGGCGATGTGATGGATGAAGTACACGACCACCGCCACATCGGCCACCGCCAGCACCAGGGCGAAGTTCACCGCCAGGTGCGGCAGGAACACGGCCGCGGGATCCTCCGCCGAGCGGATGGTGCGCAGCACCAGCAGGGTGTAGACGAAGGTGGAGACCAGCACGCCCAGCACCAGCTGGTTGCCGCGATCGGCCATGAAGTTGCGCACCAGCCGCGGCCCGTAGGTCGAGCTGGTGGTGGCGATCACCGAGATCGTGATCGAGAACGCGGTGGCGGCCACCCCCAGCATCGAAGCTCCGATGGAGGAGAGCATCGAGCGGGATCCGTCGATGCCCACCGTGTAGATCCACGAGATCCAGGGTGAGGAGAGATCGTCGGGGAGCACCCGGTCCACGGCCACCATCACTTGGGCCAGCACCGCGGCGGCAACCACGCATAGCGCCGGCAGCATCCAGAATCTGTTGAGCCCGTCGCGTCCCGGCCAGGAAAGCTTCCTCATGGACTCACCCTATGGGCCGGTTCCGGGCTCCTCCAGGCTCCCGGCTCAGCGAATCTCCCGCCTCCGGGGTCCGGACTCGGTGGATCAACCACCTGCGCACCTTCCGCATATCCTGGAGCGTGTGAGCTTTTCGACCCTCGAGACCCGACTGCTGACGCCCCGGGCGGCGCACCCCCTGCTGGCCTGGGTGATCCCGGCGGTGCTCGCGGTGATCGGCGGGGCACTGAGGTTCTACCGGCTGGGCTTCCCGCCGAATCTCGTCTTCGATGAGACCTACTACGTCAAGGACGCCTACTCGCTCACCCGGTTCGGCCACGAGCGCGACTGGCCCGAGGACCCCAACCGCGCGTTCGAGGCGGGCAATCCCGAGATCATCCTCGACTCCCCCTCCTACGTCGTGCACCCGCCGCTGGGCAAATGGCTGCTGGGCTCGGGCATCGAGATCTTCGGCGCCGACTCGACCTTCGGCTGGCGGTTCGGCGCGGCGGCCATCGGCGCCCTGTCGATCTTCCTCATCGCCCGCATCGCCACCCGGCTGTTCTCCTCGGTGTGGCTGGGCGCGATCGCCGGACTCCTGCTCACGGTGGACGGCGAGCACTTCGTGCACTCCCGCACCGGCCTGCTCGACATCTTCCTGATGTTCTTCATCCTGCTGGCCTTCGGGTTCCTTCTCCTCGACCGCGAATGGGCCAGGCGCAGGCTGGCCGACCGGATGGCCGGCGGCATCACCGCGCAGATGAGGGGCTGGCTCATGCCCGCCGCGTTCGGGCCCTCGCTGGGCCTGCGGCCGTGGCGGATCGCCGCCGGCATCAGCCTGGGCTGCGCGACGGGCGTCAAGTGGTCCGGCCTCTACGCCCTGGCAGTGTTCGGGCTGCTCACCGTGCTGTGGGACGTCAACGCCCGGCGCCGGGCAGGGATCCGCCGGCCGTGGCTGGCCGCGCTGGGCAAGGACGCCGTCCCCGCCTTCGTGTCCATGGTGCCCGTCGCGCTGGTGGTCTACGTGATCTGCTGGTTGGGCTGGATCCTCACTCCGGGCGGCTGGGACCGGCAGTGGGCCGCGGAGAACTCGGGCTGGTGGGACTTCCTGCCGGACTGGCTGGTGGGTCTGGCCCACTACCACTACACCGCCTACAGCTTCCACGTCGGCCTCGACTCCGAGCACCCCTACATGTCGAACCCGTGGGGCTGGATCGTGCAGTGGCGGCCCACCTCCTTCTACTACGAGTCCTACGCCGCCGGCGAGGCGGGCTGTGCTGTGGAGAAGTGCTCGTCGGCCATCACCTCGGTGGGCAATCCGGTGATCTGGGGGCTGGCCCCGGTGGTCCTCGTCATCCTGGTCGGCGCCTGGGCGCTGCGCCGGGACTGGCGCGCCGGCGCGATCGTCGCCGGCCTGCTGGCGACGTGGGTGCCGTGGTTCTTCTACCAGGAGCGGACGATCTTCACCTTCTACACCATCGTCATGGTGCCGTTCGTGGTGCTGGGGCTGGCGTACTGCCTCGGGCTCCTGTGGGGCCGGACGCGCGGCGACCGGTCCTGGCCGGGCACCGAGATGCTCGCCCGACGGCTCACCGTGGGCCTCGTCGTGGCGCTTGCGGTGGCTGCCTTCGCCTGGTTCTGGCCCGTCTACACGGGCGAAGTCATCCCCTACGAGCACTGGCACCGCCGTATGTGGAACCCCACCTGGGTGTAGATCTCTGTGCATGGCTCCCCTCCGCCGGAGTGAACTTGCCCACACCTGGTGGGGACACAGAGTCACCTCCGGGAAGCGCGCGAACGCTAAGGCGGCGGCCGTCGGAGTTCACCGTCAATTCACCACACGGTGTCCTGCGTTCGGGTGTCCGACCGGAATCGCTCAGCCGGTCGGGGTAGCATCGGAAGCCTTGTGACTGATCAATTTCTTCAGAAGTCCCCGCGGACGGTGGCCATCATCCCGGCGCGCGGAGGATCCAAAGCCATCCCGCTCAAGAATCTCCAGAAGGTCGCGGGCAAGACGCTTCTGGCCCGAGCGGTCGAAGCGGCGCAGGCGACCACCGGCGTCGACCTCGTCGTCGTCTCCACCGACCACGACGGCATCGCCCAGGAAGCGGAGCGCTCCGGCGCGACTGTGGTGTGGCGTCCCGACGAGCTCGCCGGGGACCAGGCCAAGAGCGAGGACGCGCTGCTCTACACCCTCGAGCAGCTGCCGGAGACCTACGACGTCACGGCGTTCATCCAGTGCACCTCGCCGTTCATCGACCCGCAGACCATCGACAACGCGATCGACAGGGTCGCCGCCGGCGAGGCGGACGTCGTCTTCTCCGCCGTGGAGGACCACAGCTTCCTGTGGACTCTCGACGACGCCGAGCAGGCCGTGGCCGTCGGCCACGACGCCGCCTACCGGCCCCGGCGCCAGGACCGCAAGATCCACTACAACGAGACCGGCGCGTTCTACGTGATGCGGACTGCCGGACTGGTCGAGAGCCGGCACCGGTTCTTCGGCCGGATCGAGATCGAGGAGGTGCCCGCCGAGCACGCCCGCGAGATCGACACCATGGCCGACCTCACCCTGATCCGCGCGATCGCCGCGACGGGTGAGCATCAGACCCCGATCGACGTCGACGCCCTCGTCACGGACTTCGACGGCGTGCACACCGATGACTCCACCTTCGTCGACCAGAACGGTGTGGAGCAGGTGCGCGTGCACCGCGGCGACGGCCTGGGGATCGGCCGCCTGGTCCAGGCGGACTTCCCCTTCCTCATCCTGTCCAAGGAGCGCAACCCCGTGGTCACCCGCAGGGCGGAGAAGCTCAAGGTCGAGGTCGCCCAGGGCATCGACAACAAGGCGGAAGTGCTCATGGAGTGGATCAGCGCCAAGGGCCTGAACCCGGACCGAGTCGCCTATGTCGGCAATGACATCAACGACATCGAGGCGTTCTCCGTGGTCGGATGGCCGATCGCAGTGGCCGACGCTGAACCCTCAGTGATCTCTGCGGCACGACTGGTATTGTCCCGTCGCGGTGGTCATGGTGCTGTGCGCGAGGTCTGCGACCTCATCCAGGCCAAGTGAAACGTTCGTTGACCCGTACCCAAAACCAGAAAGAAGGTCGCATGACTGTGAACGAGATCAAGCCGGTGGCCATCGGCGACATCCTCGTCGGACCCGGCCAGCCGGTCTACGTGATCGGCGAGATCGGCATCAACCACAACGGTGATGTCGCGATCGCCAAGCAGCTCATGGACGTGGCTGCCGAGGCGGGGGCACAGGCGGTCAAGTTCCAGAAGCGGAACCCCGACGTCGCGGTGCCCGAGGACCAGAAGTCCAAGCCGCGTGACACCCCCTGGGGTGAGATGACCTACCTGGAGTACAAGTTCCGGGTTGAGTTCGAAGACGACGAGTACAACGAGATCGACGCCTACGCCAAGGAGAAGGGCCTGCAGTGGTTCGCCTCGCCGTGGGACATCGACTCCGTGAACTTCCTCGATCGGTTCGACGCGGTCACCTACAAGATCGCCTCCGCCTCGATCACTGACATCCCGTTGCTCGAAGCCGTCAAGGCCACCGGCAAGCCGGTCATCGTGTCGACCGGGATGTCCACTCTCGAGCAGATCGACAAGGCCGTGCAGACCCTCGGCAGCGAGAACCTCGTCATGATGCACGCCACCTCGACGTACCCGCTGCCGCCGGAGGAGGTCAACCTGCTGGCCATCCCGGCGCTGCGCGAGCGGTACAACATCCCGGTGGGCTACTCGGGACATGAGATCGGCACCGCCATCTCCGTGGCCGCAGTGGCGCTGGGAGCCGTCACCGTCGAGCGCCACATCACGCTGGACAACACCATGTGGGGCTCGGATCAGAAGGCTTCCATGGAGCCTGACGAGTTCAAGAAGCTCGTCGCCGACATCCGCACCGTGGAGATCGCCCTGGGCGACGGCAAGAAGCGCGTCATGCCCGGCGAGGAGTCGAAGATCGAGTCCCTGCGAGTCGTGAAGTAAGCAGTGCGCCGCTAAAGCAGTTTTGGCTGGGTTACGAGTATTCTGCTCGTAACCCACCCAAATTGTTGGTACCCCTCGCCTAACCACTAAGGACTGCTTCTTGTCGAATCAGCCTCTACTGAGCGTCGTAATCCCGGCTAAAGACGTCGAACCCTATATCGCTGAAACCCTTAATTGCCTTCTGTATCAACAGATTCCTCCAAAGGACTTAGAAGTCGTGGTCGTCAACGATGGGTCGACCGATTCAACGGCGGAGATCGCAGAGCGTTTCGCATACCGGTTTCCAAACTTCCGACTTCTTCACAATCCGTCTCCCACTGGATTGCCTGCAGCGCGGAACAAGGGCATGAAGAATTGCACTGGACGCTACATCACTTTTATCGACAGCGATGACTGGTTCGCGAACGGACATCTACGAGTGCTGGTGGATGCAATCCAATCCCTAGACGTTGATTTCGTCCGAACCGATGTCATTCGTGCCGCGGGGAAGCGCCGGCAACTCATGGTCGCGCCATGTGCCCTACGCGATAGGAAGCTCAATCCCCTCGACTTCGTCGTGGACGGCTGGAATCACACGATGGTGGATTTCCCCAACGCCTTCGCTGGCATCTATAAGCGCGAATTACTAGAGTCGGGCGTCCTACTGTTCGACGAATCGCTTTGGAGCGCTGAGGATCGCGAATGGAACTGGCGGATATTTCTGGGAACTGAGTCGTTCGCCGTAGTCGATTCACCTGGTCCCATCTACCGCAGGGGAGTCGAGACTTCGATCACTGCGGTTTACAATTCGAAACAGCTGTTCTATATCGACAGCTGTGCGAAATCGATTCGCCTGACACGGTCTGAGCCTCGGTTCCACCGCTTTACTGCGAAGGCAGGCCATAACCTCTTCGCCCTTACAGATACCCACTTGCAACGTAGACACGAGATGAGTCGTGACATTTACCAGACTCTGGTCGATCGAGTTGTGGAGAGTTCGGAATTGATCCCTGACGATAATCTTCGCGAAATATTCGGTTCTTTCAAGCCAGCACGGGCAGAAATTCTGAAGCCGATTACAACGAAGATCAACCGCCGCAGAGGATTCAACAAATGAAGCAAGTATTCGTCGTGTCGTCCCACCTCCAGCTGATGAACCTCTGCGCCGCGATTGACGAGGGGCTAATTGTCGAAGCCGACGAACGAATTCTGGTGGCCTCTGACAACCGAGTAATTAATGAAGTCGGGCCCTCTTTTGCGGAATCCGACATGGTGCGGCCGTTGCTGCTCAACTTCGACCGCATGATCTCCCTTAACGAGTGGATTTGGCCGTATCACCCGAATCAGTGGGGTCCTTCGAATTATGACCAACCTGTAATCAGCCACCTAGTTGAGGTTGCGTGGGGGCTAGAGGGTCACCACCTTCAGCTTTTCGTTGAGTCCCTTCAGGGTCATCCTGCAATTGCTCTGGCCAAGATACTTCACCGGGCCGATATCTTCGTCCACTCAGATGGTCTGATGTCGTACGGCCCTACGCGCTCGGTCATTGCACCAATGATCTCTCAGCGGATCATGGGCTTGCTGTACATGGATCTCGTCCCTGGTGTCGATCCAGTGCTTCTTTCCGAGAAGGACGTTCCACTCTTGAAAGTCAGTCCAGCGGCACTACGCAAGCAGGTCGAGATCTCGGCCGAAGCCCTTGACGATCGCACTTTCGCACCTGATCCAGACTCGGTGATGATTATCGGACAGTATCTGTCCGACGTGGAGCTTTTCACGATGGAGGAAGAGATTGCGCTGTACCAACGCATGCTCGAAGAAGCGATCAAGCTGGATCCCAGCAAGATCTTTTTCAAGCCACACCCGGCAGCGTCGGCGTCAGTGAATAGCATCCTCGCCCATCAAGCGCAGCTCAGCGGAACGGAGTTCGAACTCATCGAGGCCAAGCTCCCGGTGGAGATCTGTGCATCGATTATTCGCCCTGCCCACGTCATCAGTTGCTTCTCCACGGGGATGGTCACCACGTGGCGTCTTTTCGACGCAACTGCCTCAGCTTTCGGCACCGAGCTAGCCCTACAGAAATTCGCCCCGTACGAGAACAGCAACCGTATTCCGGTGACAATCTGCGACTATCTCTTCGGGCAGGATGCCGACGCGGGTACATCTTCCGATGATCTCGCTCAACTCGTCAAGACCGTCTCCTACTGCATGCAGGCCAAGGTTTACCCGCACCTGCGCAAGGACGCCGTTGCGTATCTTTCCGATAGGGGGCCGGCGGTTAGTCGCTACTTCAAGCGGCGACGGTTGACCAAACTCCGTCTGCCCGGACAGCTTCCTGCGCCGAGCCTTAGACAAAAAGCGATGCGCACCGGACTCCGATACGCGCGAAGCATCAAGGGTCGAGTTTCGACGCGCAAGTTGAGCCGAGGCCAATGAGATTATTGGTCGCGCTTCGCAACCGGCCGACGTCGAGCGCCTGACTTAGGGATCGGTTCGGCTGTTCTTCACGGGCGTGCGTCGTCGTGCGCTGGTTCGCTCAGCCACGAGCGTTATCAGCCCGATTACCACTGAAAGCGCGGACCAGTAGATGTACCGATAATCCGATGCTGGAGCCGTCGGAAAGAAACTAACCAAATACAGTAGTCCAGCAATGAAGATCGCTGTCGCGGTGATTGAGGGCCTGGAGCCGCGTACCGAGGCAACTACTCCGGCCACGCCCAGAGCCAACCAAAACCAGCCGTGGAATAGCCAAGGCAGTTGTTTCAATCCCAGGTCGACGACATAGGACCGCAGCGCATCGTTCAGCTTTGGGGCATACTGTGACACTCCGAGATCTTCTTTTTCTTCGGTCGAAGCAAACTGCAGGTTCGAGGTAAATAAGAACTTAGCTGTGGTCATCGCACGGTAGTCGAGGTAGCGCGGAAAGTTTCTGGGAACCTGTTCGATCCACAGAGACTTCACCGCATCGGGGTGAGCAATCTCGGTAAAGGCTTCCCCTGATGCTCCGCGCCCGTAACACTTCCAATAGGCATCCCAGAACGCTCCGACATCTTCACACTCCTGCCGCGCATCTGCGATCTTGCTCTTCAAAGCCGGAGGTGCCGTCTCACTCGATTCGATAGCGGATTGCGGCACCGCGAAAATCAGATCATCGAGCATAATCTGAGTGACCTGACTATTGCTGGTCGCGCCGGTGGCGACGTTGATGCTCTTTCCAATAACGAGAACCACGCCCCCGAAGACTGCTATCGCGACGGCGAACACTGCTACCGCCTTCTTCACCGAGAACGAACTGCGGTTCACCAGCAAGACTGTCGTCACCAGGAAGAGTAGCGGTACAACTCCAACTGCAGCGTTCTTGCGCACCAGGGTCGCGTACAGCAGGGCGAGAATCGCCATGCCTAAAAACACCCACTGAAATCTGCCGCGCAGACGAAACACGAGGATACAGACCACTGCCAAGTACATGGCAAGGGCCATGTGGGTGTCCTTCCATACCGCACCCACAATGTTCGCTGAATTGGGCAGGACGAGAATCAGGAACCCAAGGAGCGACAAGCATCGATTCCGAGTAGTCTTCAGAATGTAATAGCAGGTCAGAACGGACGCTAGCCAAGCGAATCCGACCTGAAGAGCCGCCATCGAACCTATTTCTCCAGTAGCGGCGATCAGCCATTTCCAGACCAGACTCATGACGACGGGGTGCCAGTCGTTGAACGGTTCTCGCCCGAGAGCCTGATCGAGTTGGAAGAAGGTGTCGGTGGTCATTGCCCCAGGTGCGATCGCCCGGAAGAGGAATGCTGCAAAAAGACCAGCGAGGACTACCAAGGCAGCGAACCACCGCTTTTCGCGGGCATCGAGTGCAGGTGCAGGCGTGGTTTCGGCGCTCCGCCACAAAGGCGCAAATCGCGATGACATGCGCGGGGAAGCAGCACCGGCAGACGAAGCACTGAGTTCGGGCAAGTCTCGCTCGCTTGCGCGGTCTTGCTCCGTCATGGGTAACTTTTCACGGTACTGGGTGTCATTGCAGTAGGTAGCTGCTTGGGTCGTCGATTCTTCACGGCCGCGGGGTACCCATCGCTTCAATAGCGCTTCTCACGATGTCCTCTAGTTCATACTCAGATTTCCAACCGAGCTCCGTGCGGATGGCACTCACATCGGCAACGAGCTCTGCCGGGTCGCCAGCGCGCCTCTCGCCCATTTCCGGCTGAATTGGAACACCTAGGACGCGCCCGACGACATCGATCACCTCGGAAACAGAGGCTCCCCGGCCAGTGCCGACGTTGAAGACGGAGTTGCTAGCCCCACCGGCTTCTACGTAGTCCAGGGCGGACAGATGTGCCTCCGCCAAGTCCTTGACGTGTACATAATCACGTATGCAGGTTCCGTCCGGAGTTGGGTAGTCGTTTCCGAAGATCACCGGAGTTCCACCGCTCGCCACCTGATTGATCACGATCGGGATCAAATTCATAATCGCTGTGTCGGCCAAATCGGCCCATCCTGCGCCAGCGACGTTGAAGTAGCGAAGTTTGGCTCCCTTCAACCCCGCCACCTCGGCGTTGCTAATCATCCACTCACCGATGAGCTTCGTCTGCCCGTACGGGTTGATCGGCCGACACTCGACGGACTCCGCTACGACTCGCTGGTTTGGATTACCGTACGCCGCCGCGGAAGAGGAGAAGACCATCGAATTCACCTGACACGTTTGCATCGCCGCAAGCAAATTAGCGAGGCCGCCGACGTTCTGCCGGTAGTACCAAATGGGTCGCTCCACGGACTCGCCGACCTGCTTCTTCGCAGCGAAATGTATGACTGACTTGACGTTGTGGGTCTCAAAGGTGGAGACCAAACGATGCTCCGCGTCATTCGATGCCAAGTCGATCGCGACGAGCGGCGAGTTCAGAACCCTGTCTGCTACGCCAGTGGAAAGATCGTCTACAACCACAACATCTCGCCCCTGATTCTCCAGTAGACGCACGACGTGTGAGCCGATATATCCAGCACCACCGGTTACCAAGACCGTCATAAATCTCCAATGCGAGTCATCGATTCGACCACATACACAATAGCGAAGATGACGCAGATTCACTGGCAGGGTCGAGGCGCCGGTAGGATACCGCTTGTTCCAATTTCCTCAGGAGACCTTCATTACTATGCCACACACGATCGGCCTGGCGAACAGCAGGAACAGCGGCCTGAACACAGCAGAGGGCGAGTACATTGCGTTTCTCGACGGCGACGACCGGTTATTGCCGAATCACCTCCGGCACATGCCTGATTCCATGAACCGCCTCGAAGTGGATTTCGTTCGTTGCGACCACGTCCAAGTCGATGGGGTCAAGCGCGAACTCCGGCGTGCGCTGATGGCGATCAGGAATCATGCTCTACCTCCACGATCCGAAACTTTGCCAGTTCGCGATACGACGATGGTTGACTATCCATTCGCATCGGCCGGTATTTCCCGCCGCTACCTTTTCGATAATGGCCTCCTCTACTTCCCGATGGACTTCACGACTGCCCTTCCTGAAGGCGGGCGCAGTCGCAGGTATCGATTGCGAAAGCACGTTGGGCGTCTCCTTCGGCTCACAAAGCAAAGATTGGTTCTAAGACTTGGCGGTGGAAGGCTCGCATGACTCGCTCCCTGGCATGGGTTGAATCGCCACTCCAGGTCATATCGGCAATTGAAGCCCATCGACCCCGCGAGGAACTCGTCATTTATGCGCGAAGCAGTGCAAAGGGAATGGAGGATTTCCTCGCCCAATTGGACTGGGGTTGGCTTCCACCGGGTGTCTGGATCGAAGTTGCCGGCGGAGTTCCAGCTCACTTCTTCAGCGCGAGCGCTGATCGCCTTCTCGTTGGAGATCCGTGCTCAGGCGAGTTCCAGCGAGCGATGCTGCGCGACGGGCTCCACAGGAATTCGTACCTGGTCCTCATCGACGACGGACTGGCCACCAAGGAGGTCATCCGACAGCTGACCGCCAAATACCCGGTTCCCCTGCGCCGTGCTCGACAGCAGCAGTTGTCTCCTCCTCGCAGGGCAGCCGCGCTGGCCACTGCTATCAGCTTGCGCGCTGCACTCCACGCGGGTCGATTGACGTGGGTAACCGCGCTTCCTGCCGCGGCCGGAAAGACAGAGCAGAGATTCTTAGCGGCTGGTGGGTCGATTCGGCGTCACGAGTTCTCATGGTTGAAGTCATTGCCCGAGCTGGAACATCGGGTGCCGGGTCGTATCGTCCTCGGATCGGCCATGGTTGCCGACGGTCTGATCCGCCGCCGTGACTATGTGGACTGGGTCTCGCGCGTAACGGCTGGATCCCCTAGTGTTTACTTTGCTCATCGGCGCGAATTGGATTCGGATCTGTGCCAACTCGATGCCCTGGATTCAGTCACTGTTCGCCGAGCTGGACTGCCCGTAGAACTTCGGTTGGCCCACGCTCCGCACAGCGCGGAGATCTTCAGTCTACCGACCACAGCAGTTGCAACACTGCCATTAGTCATGGACGATCCTCGAATCACCATGACAGAGATTCCACGAACCTGGTGGACGGGGCATGCTCGTGATTCTCTTCGCCGGGAGCTGAATAGGACCATGACAGCGCCTCGCTACAATGACGCGGTGAGCAAATACACCGTCGTGTCAGTTTCCGACAGCGAGTCCTACCTCAAGTGGGCTTGTCGCACCCTTGACGCCCTCGGGCCTGACATCGACGCTCACGTCTGGCTCATCGACAATCCGATCCTGCCCACACCCGAACAAGTCACACACGCAACCGCCGGTTCTTCATGGGAGCACCGGGAGATCCCAATAGTCAATCGTTCCGAGCTCGAATCCGAACTCGAACGCGTGACGCCGGATATCGTTCTCGCGGCCGCAACTGGTCCAGTGGTGCAACAAATCTTTGCCACAGGCGCTCACCTCGAGCGCCGGCCCGCACTCGTGTCCGGACTGCCTGGTGTCGGGCTACCCGCCACGTCAAAGGGAATGCGGTACCGGCGCATCGGCGATGCATTTATAACGCACTCGGAGCACGAGCGAGCCGAATACTTGGCCGTTGCGCAGAAGCTCGGGATACCGGTCGAGCTCATCGTCGCGCGACTACCACTGTTGGAATCAACGGCGCCGCCTCAGCCGCAGTTCCCACGGGGAACTCCTCCAGAGCGCATCGTCTTCGCGACCCAGGCGAAGGTGCCTGTCGAGCGGGCAGACCGGATCCGGATCCTTTTGTCCCTGACCGAGTACGCGAGACGCCACCCCGGTTGCGAAGTGATTATTAAGGTGCGGTCCCGTCCCGGTGAGCAGGAGACGCATCACGAGGAGTTCACCTACATTTCGCTGCTTGACCAGCTCATCGCTGACGGGTTGATTGCCAAGGGCGAGTTGACTGTGGCAGTGGGGGCGATGTCACTGTTCCTGACGCCCGGGACTGCCTTGGTCACAGTTTCATCGACGGCCGCGCTAGAGTCGATCGACCGGGGGCTGCCAACTCTTATCATCGACGACTTCGGTGTGAGCCGGGAGATGCTCAACATCGCCTTTGAGGAGTCAGGTGTCACTGGGTCGCTAGCCGATATGATTGATGGCCGCATCGGCTTCCCAAACCGCAATTGGCTCGTCGAGAATTATTTCCAGGAACCCAACTGCGAGCTGACTGACTCTTTCGAACTGCTCGCACTTCGCTCGCGCGAACGCCAATTGCCGGATCTTCGCGGCGCCGCCCGCGTACAGGACTTTCGTCGTCTGCGGGCAGAATTGCGCACTAAGGCGCCGGCGCAATTAGTGCGCGGATATCGAACAGCTGTTAAGCCGTTACGTCGGCTCGTGCGATTCCTTAATCACCGATAAAGAGAGGGGTGCCCCGGCTCCTCCAGGGACCGGGACACCCCTAGTTCAATCACCGATAAACGACATGCGCTTTACTGTCGCGCCACTCGATGTATCCCCCTTGGAAATCCTGGCGGGTCACACCGTTCTTCTTGTACTCGTTAGAAGTCGGATAGCCAAGCTTGCCTTTCTCCCACCCGGTCTTGCCCCAGGCAGATCTAATGCCTCCCCAAGTGGCATGTGCTCCCGTGTCTGGAGACCAGTGAATATCGCCGCCCTGGAATCCCTGATATGCCCCGCCCTTGTGCAAACCAGTATGCTCTCGAGTCTTCGGGTATCCGAGCTTGCCATTCTCGTAGCCGGTATCGCCCCAGGTTTCGCGGATCGCCCCCCTAGTGGCATTCGCACCCGTGGCAGGGCTGTAGTGAATATCGCCCTCCTCGAAGCTCTGGTAGGCGCCTCGGTCACGCAGCTGGTGCTCACGCGACGTGGGATACCCGAGTGACCCATTTTCGAATCCCGTTCGAGCCCACTCGGTCCGAATTCCGCCCCATGTCGCATGAGCACCTGTCGCAGAAGTCCAGTGGATGTCACCACCTTGGAAGCTTTGGTACGCCCCTCCGTTGCGCAAACCATCATGTTCACGGGAGGTGGGATAGCCGAGCTTGCCGTTCTCGTAGCCGTGGGCTCCCCAGGTAACGCGAATGTCTCCCCACGTCGCGTGAGCGCCGGTTGCGTCCGACCAATGAACGTCACCACCCTCGAAACTCTGATAGCTGCCGTCATTCCGCAATCCGCCATGCTGTTCGGTTTTCGGATACCCCAGTCGACCGTTCTCGAATTTCTGCGCCTTCCAGAGGTTGCGAATGGGACCAGCCTGAGTCGAATGAGCGCCGAAGCTCTCAGACCAATGGATGTCACCGCGTTCAAAGCTCTGATATCGCCCTCCATTTCGGAGGCCACCGTGCTGGCTGCTCGTCGGCATCCCCAATACATTGGTGCCGTCGATCGCTCGGTAATGAGCCCCAATCGGTCCCGGGACGTCAAACGGCAATACGCTGTCCTGCTGCTTCTTGCCCTCCGATCGCAAGGACGACAGCTTGTCGTACAATCCATTGCCGGGACATTCCGTCGTGGATACGTCGCGATGCCCGAACACGCGATGCAACGAAACCTTCTGTCCACTTGCATATCGAGTGCTGCCGCCGGAGGTAAGGGTGACCTTAGCGGTGGGATCGTAACCCCAAGTTGCCGACTGCCAGGCGATAATCTTCTCCAGTGCGTCAAGCGCTGCAGTGGATGGCGAGGAAGAGTAAGTTCCCATTACGGATACGCCGAAAGTCCCCGTGTTGAACCCGCCAGCGTGAGCTCCGACAACTGCCTTGTCGAAGCCACCTGCTCGGCCTTCATAGATATTTCCGAACTTGTCAACAAGCATGTTGTAGCCCAGATCGCACCAGCCTCGTCCCGACGTGTGGTACTCCAAATAACCACGAAGAATGCCGGGGACTTCGGATTCAGAATAGCTATTGGAACCAGCCGTGTGGTGGATTGTGACGGCCCTGTTCTCACTGGCCGTCGAAGGGCTACAGCGGACCTTTGACTCGTTCGCGCCCCATTCCGCTCGTGATGTGTAGCGCCCGAGGCCGGTAGTGGATGCGGCCGTGTAGACAGAGGCGGCGTCCGGTGCCACAGGCTGCGCAAGGGTATCTGCAGTCTCGCCATACGAGTTGTTGCTAGTAGAACCAAGCTCAGGAGCTCTTCGTTCTTCAAGTTCATTGTCTTCCGTGGGCGCATCCGGACTCGGGAGGATTGGCTCTGAAGGGGTCGGAGCGGGTTCAGTGCCAGAATCCCGTGCAATCTCTACATCAGCCGAAGTCTTCTCCGTGGAGAACACCTCGATCCTTATGTCAGTCGTATCGGCTTTGGCATTCTCCGCACGAAACTCGATCTGTTCGGCGTCGGTAACTGCGAGAGGCTCAGTTCCGTCCTTAGCCTGCTCAGCTTCAGTCGATCCTGGCTCAGGACCTGCCCCGTCTTCTACCGGCATCTGTTCCCATGCCTGCCATTCGCCGCCGATCTTGACTCGATACTCGCTTTTCGGGTCGTCTCCGTCCCATGTGACGCCAACAACCGATGTCGCGTCGAGATCGACACTCACCGTCTCGCCGAGTTCCGCGGATTCGGTCAAGCGGTGCACCTCGGCGTCGGAATTGTCGACCGGTTGAACATTTCCCGAGTAGCTCGGAAGTTCCAGTTTGGGCAAAGGATCAGCGGCCTGGGCCATTGGGGCGATGAGTACTGAAGCCGCTACGAGGGAAGTCATCGTAAATGCTGATGTCCAAGACACCATAAATGAGGCTCATTTCCGACTTGGGGCAGACCACAGCCTGCCGGGTGAACAAACGTGCACACTTACCGGACACGTACGTTGTTTTTCCAGAACCGAATATACCGGCCGGATGCCCCGTAGCTGTGGATTTAAAGTGAGAAGCCGGAGAAGTTCTTCAGCGCCTTTCGGTCTTATTGCCGTTGACCACAGAGATCGTCAATTCAGGTTTTCCTTTGGCTCTACCGCCTTGGAGCTCGACAGTCCTTCCAATACGACCGTCTCCACCTGCGGCCGCTTCTTGAAGACCCAGGTCCGGTACGCGTAGAACCGGAAGATCATCGCCAGTCCAATTCCGATGATGTTCGTCGAGATGTTGTAGCTGACCGGATCGCGCAGTTCGAGAACGTACCAGGTGAATCCCAACGGCAGCACCGCAATGACCATGCCGATCGCGTTCACCACGAAGAACAGGGTCATCCCGCGCAGGTTCGATCCGACATGTCGGTCGCCATAGGTCCATAGCCGGTTGCCCAGCCAAGCAACGACCACCGAAGCGATCGTCGAAATGATCTTGGCCTTGAGAGGGCTGCCCGGCATCACGGCAGGGACTAGCCCGAAGAACCCGTACACCAGCAGGTTCGACAAGCCGACATCAACGATGTAGCCGAGCCCGCCGACAGTGAGGAAACGGAACACCTCCACGGCAAAGATCCGCCATCGAGCCGGCACCCGGTCGATCATGGAGTGACCTTCGGCCCCTTCGATCCCTCCGGCTCTGCGCTGACCGCCGCGCTGCGCGGACCGGTGACATCCGTTTCCACGAAGGTGCCGGGGAGCATCGCGGACACGGCCACCGGGTCCGGGTTCGTCTCCACGGCCGGATCGAGTGAGAGGTAGCGCAGGCGCGACGCCTCGCGCCGGGCTCTGCGCAGACCGTCGAGGACGAGGCCCACGCAGCCCATGAGAACTGCCAGTCCCATCAAGGCTGCCGCCAGGATGGCAGTCGGCAGCCGCGGGACAAGACCGGTCTGGAAGAACTCGACGACGAGCGGGATGCCGAGCGCCAGCGAGATCAGTGCGAAGAACACTGTGAGGAGCCCGTAGAACAGCGTCGGCCGCTCGTGCCGGACGAGCTGCACGATGAGACTGAGGATCTTGAAGCCGTCACCGAACGTCGACAGCTTCGATTCGCTGCCCTCGGGGCGATCCCGGAAGCCGATCGGATATTCGGCATTGGGCAACCGGAGCGCCATCATGTGGACCGTCAGTTCGGTCTCGATCTCGAACTGCTTGCTGATGGCAGGGAAGGACTTGACGAATCGGCGCGAGAACACGCGGTAACCGGACAGCATGTCCGTGACCTTCGACTTGAAGAGCCACCCGGTGAGCCGGTTGAACATCCTGTTCCCAGCCTCGTGGCCGGGTCGATACGACGACGTCTCCTGCGTGTCCTGGCGGACGCCCAGCACGTGGTCGTAGGGGCCGGACAGGAGCAGATCGATCATGCCGGGGAGGTCGGCGGCCTCATAGGTGTCATCGCCGTCGATGGTGACGTAGAGGTCGGCATCGATGTCAGCGAACGCACGCCTGATGACGTTGCCCTTGCCCTTGAAGGACTCGTGCCGCACGATCGCACCGGCCTTCGCCGCGAGTTCCGCTGTGCGGTCGGTGCTGTTGTTGTCGTACACGTAGACCGTCATGCCCGGCACTGCTGCCTTGAGGTCAGAGACCACCTTCTCGACAGTGATCTCCTCGTTGTGGCACGGCACGATCGCTGCTATGCGCAGCGATCCCCTGTCGTTGAACGACACCATTTATCCAGAGTCCTCGGTTTCGCAGTTGAGTCGAAGTCGGCCCGGCCGATTCGCGGGCTTCCAAATCCTCCGCCATTCTACGGGTCGAGGCTTGACAGCGCTCATCACCGGTCAGAGGACGTCCGATTTTCAGCCGATATCGAGCACCTCGGACAGCGGTCCTGCCAACGTCCTCATGTACGTTGCGGATACGTGATTGTTATCGCGATACACCAGCACCGAGCCGATCACCGCCGGACATATGTCTTCGGTGCAGAACTCGTCGACAAGGCTCTCGAACCGCACTCCCTCGACCTGGTCGGCGGCTGCTTCCAGCGCACCATTCGTCTCCTCGGACTCTCGGCTGGATTCCCGGTCGAATCCGCATTCGTCAAGGCTCTCCTCGTTCGCGGCCACGCAGTCGGGCACGGAAAGCTCGTCACCCGGGATCGGAGTGTCATGCATGGCGATCACCTCGATGCCGGCCTCGGCCATCGGCTCCAGAACTTCGACGTACCCCTGGGTTCCCCCGTACTCCTCATCGCTGTCCGGAGCCATGTCCTCGGCCGCGTAATTCGTCATGAATACCTTCTCGGGTTCCATCTCAAGGATCCGCTCGAGCGTCGCAGTGTTCGGCTCAGTGCATTCGAGTCCCCCGTCGAGCTCGAACTGCCGCTTCTCCATGTTGAAGGGACAGGAGTTGTGCAGGAAGGTCACGACTTTCCAGTCCGTGCCCTCGACGATCTCCTGGAGCGCCGGGACCCATTGACTCGCGTGGGAATCACCCACCACCACGAGGGTCTTGCTCCCCTCGGGATTCGCGGCCACGCACTCATGGGTGATCGGGGAATCAGCGGCGGCGGTCGGTTCCTCACAGCCCGGGTACTCGGGTTCGTCTTCACGCGCCTCCGCAGGCAGCGGGATGATGACCGACTGGCCATCCGCGTAGGTCTGGAACGACGAGTCCGAGATCTCCCCGGCGCCCATGCTCGGCGGCGCGAGGGCGACCAGCCTGTCCACCCGCTCCTGCTCGACAGACATGTATCTCTCGAAGGCCACCTGAGGCACGACCGCGACCGCGGCCGCGGCGGCCATCGCGACGGCGCTGGCCCGCACCGCAATCCAACGTCGATTCCTGAATAGCTCGTTCCTCCGGACTGGCTCCTCGACCAGATAGAAGCTCACCATCGCCAATCCCAGCGAGAGCAGAGCGAGTGCCACCCCCTCGACAAGACCGGGCCGGCCACGAGTCGCGACGAAGAAGGTGATCACCGGGAAGTGCCAGAGATACAGCGAATACGACCACATTCCCACCAGCTGCACCGGCTTCCAGTCGACGACCGGCGTGAGGGATCCCGGTCCCTCCGTCCTGCCGGCGATGATCACGGCCACCGCGCCCAGAGTCGGAACGAGCGCGAACGCACCCGGGAAAGGAGTGCTCTCGTCGTAGAAGACGCAGGAGATGGCGATGGCGGCAATGCCGGCGAGTGCCAGTCCGCGACGGAGACGGGGGAACCGCTGCGAATCACTGAGAACACACGCCAGGAGGCCGCCGAGTCCCAGCTCCCACACCCTCGCCGGCGTCACGAAGTAGGCCTGCGGATCGCCCGCGTTGACCTGGATCACGCCGTAGACGAACGAGGCCACCACAATGATCACGAAGAGTCGGAACACGAGATAGCGGAACACCCGAGGATTGGGAAGCGCGCCTCGGTCGGAGTCCCGACGGCCTGCAGTCAGCAGGCGAGCCAGCACGAGGGCGGCGACCACCACGAGCGGCCAGAAGAGGTAGAACTGCTCCTCGACCGACAGTGACCAGAAGTGCTGGAAAGGCGTGTGGGCGGCGTCCTGTCGCAGATAGTCCACCGAACCGGCGGCCAGGAGGAAGTTCTGCACATAGAACACAGACGCGATCCCCTGGATTGCAGTACTGGTCCATTGGGTGTTCGGCAGGAAGAAGGGCGCGGCCACCGCGATCACCACGATCGCGACCGTCGCGGCCGGCAGGATCCTCCTGGCTCTGTTCGTCCAGAACTCCAGGAGGGACAGCCGACCCTTGGTCTCGACCTCACGGAGGATGTGCGAGGTGATGAGGAACCCCGAGATCACGAAGAAGACGTCCACCCCGACGAAGCCGCCAGGCAACCGGTCCGGATAGATGTGGTAGATCACGACCGCGAGAACGGCGACAGCTCGGAGGAGCTGGATCTCAGGGCGGAATTTTCGCTGCACCGGATCAACGTAAGAGCCCGCGAGACCCCTGCTCAATGATCGGCGGGTTCGGAACGTGCGGCTTCACGCTGAAATGTGGAAAACCGCTGAACTATCCGCTCGCGCACCGCGAGGCCGAAATCAGAAGCACCATGCCCGACCGCCGGTGAACTTCTCCCCTGGCGACGTGCTGTAGTCTATGGATCAGATCAACAAGGAACCTTGCTTGATTCGGAGTGCAGTCATCGTACTTCTCGTGCACCATTGTGAATCGGAGTAGACATGACCGCAGAACACACCGGCGCCTCACCTACGGCTCACGCACCACGTCGGGCCAAGACCACAGGACTCATCGTGGCCGCAATCGGCATCGTCCTGTTCAACATCGCCCCATTCCTGAACTGGGTGAATCCCGGGGGCGATTCTGACCCCCGGTCCGGCTACGAAACTGATTCCCTAGTGCCCTTCATCGCCTACCTCGGCGTAGGTCTTCTCATCGCGATGATCTATGCGGCGGCGCGTGCGCGGCGGCGTCAGCATCGTGGACTGACCCTGGTTTCGATGGCCGTCGGCATCGCTGCCACCCTGCAGTGCTTGGCCTTCGCCATCGACCCGATGGGTGGACTCGAGCGCGGTGATGATCTCTCCGTCGAGTTCGGCGTATGGTTCGCACTCATCTCCGCTTTGATCTGGACCATCGGCTCTGCCTTGCTGGCCAAGGAGATCGAGGGCGACGACGACGAGCGCACCGACAGCCACACACGCGACAGCGAAACTGTCCGCAACCACTGATACACCTCAAGGCCGCCATTCGGTGGGCCTGTGTTCGAGGGAGCGGCACGGGAGACGACAGCGAAGGCTGCGTTCCCGGGTCGCTCCCTCGTGCGGTGAGCGGCACGCCTCCACCAGCAGCTCACACCGTCTTCAGATATCTGCGCACCAGTGACGGCGGCGCGAGAACTGAACCGCTCTTCCGGCGTCCTGGGTTCTTCCCGCGATCTCGGAGTACGATGGCCGCCTACCATCGTCTCGCACGGTGAGCGCCACCGGTGGGGAAAGGCAGGCGAGGATGGATCTGGGCAGAGTCGCCAGGGAGCAGGCCAAGAAGGTGCTGCCGTCCGCAGCCCAGTCGTATCTGCGCCAGGAGCTGCCGGCGTGGAAGAAGCACCTGCGCCGCAATCAGTCATACGTGGCGAATGCACTCAGCGCCCGCGCCTTCACCAGCGCCCTGAGATCCCCGATCAGGCCGAAGACGGTGGTCTGGGAATCCTTCGCCGGCAACGGGGCACTGTGCAATCCCGAGGCGCTCTTCCGCGCCATGATCGACGGCCCTCGCTACGCGGAGTTCACCCACACCTGGGTGCTGTCGCGGAAGGCCTCCGACTCCGCCTTCCTCACCGAGTTCGCCGGACACCCGCGCGTGCACTTCGTCGACCACAAGACCCCGGAGTACTACCGCGTGCTGGAGACCAGCCAGTACCTGGTCAACAACGCAACCTTCCCGACCGACTTCATCAAGCGGCCCGAGCAGACCTACCTCAACACCTGGCACGGCACGCCGCTGAAGAAGATGGGCTACGACATCGCCGACGGCGCCGTCGACTCCCGCAACATCCTCCGCAACTTCATGTCCGCCGACTACCTCCTCGCCCAGAACTCCTTCATGACCGAGCAGATGTACCTGTCGGCGTACCGGCTGCGCAACGTATTCGAAGGCGCGATCATCGAAGAGGGCTACCCGCGCACTGACCACATGTTCGGTCCCGGTGCCTGGGTCCACGCCCGTCAGGTGCTGCGCGACCGCGGGATCGACGCCGGCAGCCGGAAGGTGCTCACGTTCGCACCCACGTGGCGCGGCGAATCGTTCTCTCGTCCCGACGTCGACGTCCAGGCGCTCCGGGAGACGATCGGGGCCCTGCGCAGGCATCCGCAGCTGCGCGACTGGGTGATCCTGCTCAAGGCGCACCAGGTCGTGTACGAGCAGCTCAAGGACGACCCGGACCTGGCCAGCGTGCTCGTCCCAAACGATGTGCCCGCCAATGAGGTGCTGGCGCTGAGCGATCTGCTCGTGTCCGACTACTCGAGCATCTTCGTCGACTACCTCGCCAGCGGCCGGCCGCTGGCCCTGCACATCCCGGATGTGCACAGCTACTCCGACAGCCGCGGACTCTACCTCGACATCGAGCAGATGCCGGGACCGGTGTCGACGACATCGACGGAGCTGCTCGACAACGTGACGCGCATCCTGGCCGGGGGCGGTCTGGACGAGCCGTTCCCCGCGGCCGCCCACCGCTACCGGCAGCTCGCCGCGCGGTTCACCCCGCACGACGACGGTGACGTCAGCCGACGGATCATCGACGTGGTGTTCAACGGCAACGAGGACGGGTACCGCGTCCGGCGCGGCTTCCGCGACGGCCGGACCCGGTTGGCGATCTATTTGGGAGGGATGATCACCAACGGCATCACCTCCTCCGCGCTCAACCTCCTGAGCCGACTGGATCCCAACACCTACGACGTCACCGCCCTGTACTGCCGCTCCGACAGCCCGGATTACCGAGCCAACGCCGCCCTGATCCCCGACCACGTCCGGCACGTCGTCCGCGATCCGGGCCTGCTGCAGTACGCGCTGCAGGCCAGCATGGACGAGCTGGTCAAGGCCCCCGACGACTGGCGGAACGCACACCTGGCCGACGCAGGTCTGTGGCAGTGGGAGTGGCGGCGCCTCTTCGGGGATGCGGACTTCGACGCCGCGATCGACTTCAGCGGGTACTCGAACTACTGGACCAGGCTCATGCTGCACGGCTCCGCGCCCCGGAAGGCGATCTGGCTCCACGACGACCTCCGGGCCGACGCGGAACGTGAGATCGATGGCGAACGACCGCACCGGGACAATCTCTACGGTGTGTTCAAGCTCTACCGCGGATTCGACGCACTGGTGTCCGTCTCTCCCGGCCTCAGCCGGATCAACGCAGAGAGCCTGCAGGAGTTCGCGCCGGCCGCGAAGTTCGTCAGCGCCCGGAACACGATCGACGTGGAGCGAGTACTGTCCGGGACGGACCAGATCAGGTTCTCCGCCTCCGATGCCCCGACCATGAGCCTGAATCGGCTCACCGACGTCATCGCCGAGCTGGGTCGCCTGTACTCCTACGACACCGTGGTGGCGGAAGCCTCCCGCCAGCAGCTGGTCAGCACCTTCATCTCCCGCGGCAACTGGACGACCTTCGTCACCGTCGGGTGGCTGTCCCCGGAGAAGAACCATGCGCGCCTGATCCGGGCATTCGCGCGGGTGCACGAGCAGAACGAGAACACGCGGCTCCTCATCATCGGGGACGGACCGCTGCGAGGAGAGCTCACCGCCCTCACACAGTCCCTCGGCATTGCGGAATGGGTGGTCTTCACGGGCTGGCTGCGCGACCCCTTCGCGCTCATGGCCGAATGCGACTGCTTCGTGATGTCGAGCAACTACGAGGGCCAGCCGGACGTCATCCTCGAGGCGCGGGTGCTCGGGCTGCCCGTGGTCACCACGCACTTCGGGTCAGTGCACAGCGCCATGGCGGGCGGCGGAGGCCTGATCGTCGGCCAGGACGTGGAAGCCCTGGCGGAAGGCATGAGGTCGTTCATTCGCGGCGAGGTTCGAGCCGAACCCTTCGATGGGGGCGCCTACAACGCCGAGGTGATCGGCGAGTTCCACGCCGCTGTGTTCGGCACCGGCACGGCCGCGCGGCCGACTGCACGGGAGGGCGTGCCAAACCGGCGGTGAGCAGCCGGCGTTCGGGCTGTTGCGCGAGCCGGGCTGGGCACTGCGACCGGTGCCTCTGCCGGTGTTGTTCGCGATGATGCTTCAGGCGGGAAGATCTGCGCTGGCGCCGTCGGAGCGACCCGCTGCAATGCGCGGTGGCGCGAGTGCAGGGCGTGTCACGGCACTGCCCGGGGCACACTGTGGATTCGCACCATCGCAGCCTCCTCAACGCGAGGGTAACCAGCGGTGCGAAACTCGGCAGATTGTGATTAGGTCGACATACGACGATGCCTGAAGCTCTCATCGAGACATACAAGCGCTGGGACCGCGCCGGCCGACCCACACAGGTTGCTTCTACCTGGAACCCAGAGATCTGGATTCGAGGGCTCCCGGAGTATGCCGAGTTTTTCGAGGACCTGGGCTCCGAAGGTCTCGATCGTGTTCAAGCGGTCGAGAAGTCGCCCGAAGTCGTCGACGAGGAGACCGCAGTGCGCGTGTTCCTGCTCGCAATGCTGTGGGGTTACGGCAGAGCCGGCTACGGCCCGTTCAGAACGAAGCGGATTCTTGATCGTCCCGAAGCGAAGGCGGAGCTGCTTGAAGTAGCCCAAGTGGCGCAGCAAGAGGGCGGCCTTGCTGCGTTTGCGCGGGTAGCGGAGCGTAGACAGCAATCCCGCGAGTTCCTGAAGTGGCTGGGTCCCGCCTTCGGCACGAAGTACATCTACTTCGTCACAGCTAAGCATCCTGAACTTCAACCCGCTCCCGTCATGGACGCGGTGGTCGACCGCTGGTTCGGAACGCATGCCCCTGGCCGGCGCATCGTCGTCAATGATTGGGACACACGGAGCTACCAGACCTTCCTCGACAGCTTGACCGAGTGGGCCGAGGCGATTGACGAGAATTTCGGGCACGACATTCGCATCGACGACGTCGAATACATGATCTTCGCTGAAGGAAGCCGCTTCGAGGGCAACACGTGGAGCGAATCGTGGGATGCCGAGCAGCGGGAGATTCCAGCACCGCTTCTGTTCGACCAGTTGAGAGCGCTCGCCAGCGCGAGCTCCGATGAGGATCGCGCGGAGAAGCTCATCGAGGAGCTGGAAGACATGTTCGGGCCATTCGACGAATCACAGGAGAACGCCGGGAGCTGATCGTGTGCCCGACTTCGCACACGTCCTTGAGGAAGTCGAACTCGCCGGTCCAGTCGTCACCCATGACGAACGTGTCGACGTGGTACTGCTCCACGTCGGCGAGCTTCTGCTCCCAGTTCTCCTCCGGGATCACGAGGTCCACGAAGCGGATCGCCTCCAGCATGTTCTTCCGGTCCTCGTAGGTGAAGAACGCCTTCTTGCCCTTGACTGCATTGAGCGGCCGTACTCGCGGCAGCGCTGCAGCCGAATATGCCCGTAGTCCAGGAGATCGGACGTGCCCCGGGTGATGACGCGACGTGGACGCGGTCCTCCGACTCGTCGAGGCTGTCCCGGGGTTCGGCGTGCTCCCGCCCTCCCGCGACCCGCAACTGTGCGCAAGACCACTTTTATGAAGCAATGTGACGAAATGTTGCATTCTGTTGCTCGTGGTCCTGGCCCACGGCGGAGAATGGACGCGGCCCGGACCCGGGTCCGTCCATCTTGCACAAGGAGAAGCACGTGATCGAATTGCGCGGACTGCGCAAGGAATTCTCCGGCACGGTGGCACTCGAGAACATCGACCTGTCGGTCGGAGCCGGTGAGATCCACGGCATCGTCGGCCGATCGGGTGCGGGCAAGTCGACACTCATCAGGTGCTTGACCGGCCTCGAGAAGCCCACCGCCGGAACAGTGAGCATCGACGGCGTCGACGTCACCGCCCAGAAGGGCGAAGGCCTGCGCAGGGCACGGCGGAACATCGGCATGGTGTTCCAGCACGCCAACCTGCTCGATTCGCGCACCGCCCTCGGCAACGTCGAGCACCCGCTCGAGATCGCCGGGGTCGGCAGGTCCGAGCGCCGCAGCCGCGCCTTGGAGCTCCTGGAGATCGTGGGCCTGAGCGACCCCGCGCCAAGAACCATCCCGCGCAGCTGTCCGGCGGCCAGCAGCAGCGCGTGGGCATCGCCCGCGCGCTCGCGGCCAACCCCAAGATCCTGCTGTGCGACGAGCCGACGTCGGCACTGGACTCCCAGACCACGCGGCAGATCCTGGAGCTGATCCGCTCACTGCGTGAACGCCTGGGGATCACCGTGCTCATCATCACCCACGAGATGTCCGTGGTCCGTGAGGCCTGCGACTCCGTGACCCTGCTGCAAGACGGCCGGATCACCCGCAGCGGCACCTTGCTCGACGTCATCCGCGACGCCGGTTCCACACTCAGCCGGGAGCTGCTGCCCCTGCCCCCGACCGGTGCCACCTCGGGAACGGTCGTCGAGGCGCTGCTCACCGACACTCCCCTGCGCTCCGCGCTCGACGCCATCGAAGCGACGGCGCCCGGCGCCTCGGTCGGGGCAGGCTCCATCGAGACCATCTCCGGCACCCCCGTGGGCCGCCTCCAGGTCAACCTCGACGGCCGGGCCGAGGCCGACCGGCTGGTCGATGCGCTGCGAGCCCAGGGCATCCATGCGGAGGTGGCGGCATGACCGAGCAGACCTGGTTCAACAACCCCGCCATCACCCAGGAGATGTGGCCGTCCCTGGTCGAGACCATCGCCATGACCTTCTGGTCGTCGGCGATCGCGGTGATCCTCGGCCTGCCGCTGGGCATCTGGCTGTTCGTCACGACCAAGGGCTCGCTGGCCCCGAACCCCGTCGTGCACCAGGTGCTCAGCGTGATCGTCAACATCGTCCGGTCCGTGCCGTTCATCATCCTGATGATCGCGCTCATCCCGTTCACCCGGTTCGTCGTGGGCACCGCACTCGGCTGGCAGGCCGCCGTGGTCGCGCTCTCGATCAGCGCGATCCCGTTCTACGCCCGGCTGGTCGAGACCGCCCTGCACGACGTGTCGGCCGGCAAGGTCGAGGCCGCCCAGATGATGGGTGCGAGTCGGGGCCAGATCATCCGGCAGGTGCTCGTTCCCGAGGCGATGCCCGCCCTCATCGGATCGGCCACCGTGACCTCGGTGGCGCTCGTCAACTACACCGCCATGGCCGGCGCGGTGGGCGGCGGTGGCCTGGGCGACCTGGCCATCTCCTACGGCTACCACCGCTACCAGGGCGACGTGATGATCGTGTGCATCGTGCTGCTCGTCGTCTTCGTCGGCATCATCCAGCTCGCAGGCGACCTGCTGTCGCGAGCATTCGACCACAGGTAGGTATCGCGGACCCACCCGGCCGAGCCCCGGAGACCCTTCGGCCGGTGCCCGGACGCTCATGCGCCTGCGCGCTCACCGGCCATCACTCACAGACTCAACGAAGAAGGAGAATCATGAAGCTCAAGCTTGCTGCGGCAGCCGCTGCCGCCACCGCTCTCACCCTCACCGGCTGCGGCCTGACCGGCGGCGGCGAACAGGAAGTCGGCACCGAATCGAACGGCGTGACCACGCTGACCGTGGGCACCTCCGTGACCCCGCACGGTGACATCTTCCGGTTCATCGACGAGAACCTCGCCCCCGACGCGGGGATCGACATCGAGGTGCAGGAGTTCACCGACTACTCTCTGCCCAACCGCGCGCTCGTCGACGGCGAGATCGACGCGAACTACTTCCAGCACCTGCCGTTCCTCGAATCGGAGCGGGAGAACCAGGGTTACGAGCTCTACCACTTCGAGCAGGGCATCCACATCGAGCCCTTCGCCCTGTACTCGGAGAAGCACAACAGCGTCGAGGATCTGCCCGACGGCGCCACTGTCGGCATCAACAACGACCCGGCCAACCAGGGCCGCGCCCTCAAGCTGCTGGCCGACAACGGCCTGATCACCCTGGCCGAGGGCGTCGACCCGATCACCGCAACGGTCAACGACGTCGCCGAGAACCCGAAGAACATCGAGTTCGTGGAGGCTGAGGCCGCGCAGCTTGCGCGCACTCTGGCCGACACCGACGCCTCGGTGATCAACGGCAACAATGCGCTCAACGCCGGCCTGTCCTCGAAGAAGGACGGCATCCTCGTGGAGTCGCCGGAGGGCAACCCGTACACCAACATCCTGGTCGTCCGCGCCGGGGACGAGAACAACGAGGCGATCCAGACGCTGGCCGAGCTGGCGCACTCCGAAGAGGTCGCCAACTTCATCACCGAGACCTGGCCGGAGGGCGAGGTCATCCCGGCGAACTGATCGCCTGGCCGCGATCGGTCGGATTCGGTCGGGTGCGTTCGGTCGGCCCTCGTCATTCTCAACTGAGGGCCGGGATGGAATCGATCATCCGGCACTGCCGAGGCGCCGCGCAGCTGTGAGCTGCGCGGCGCCTCGGTGTCGTCGCTCAGCGAGCGGCGGCGGCTGGCTGTCCCTATTCGGGCTGCGACTCGCCCTGTTCCGCCTGCTGCTTGGCCACCTCGGCGTGGACTTCTTCCATGTCGAGATTCTTCACGGCGGTGATGACCTGTTCCAAGGCCGGTGGCGGCAGCGCACCCGGCTGGGAGAACACGAGCACGCCTTCCCGGAACGCCATGAGGGTCGGAATCGAGCTGATGCCCAGCGACCCGGAGAGCTGCTGCTCCGCCTCGGTGTCCACTTTGCCGAAGACGACGTCGGGGTGATTCTCCGATGCGGATTCGTAGGTGGGAGCGAACATGCGGCACGGGCCGCACCAGCCGGCCCAGAAGTCCATGAGGACGATGTCGTTGTCCTGGATGGTGGAAAGAAAGTCGGATTCTGCGATGTCGACGGTGACCACTGTTCTGCTCCTCGGCCGCTTGCGGTTGACCTCCATCGTGGCTCCTGACCCGGTTGATAATCAACCGCGGCGGCGATTGGCAGACACCCGGCGACGGCCTATGGTGGAAGCCCGGTGAAAATTTGATGATCGGAATGAGGTTCGATGATGAACACCACGCCGGCCGGCTACACCTACGATCAGAATCTGCCCTCGTCCCCCGTGACGAGATCCCAGTTGGACGAACTGCTCACCGACGTCATGTGGACTGACGAGGACGCAGCCGCACTGCGCAGAGCCGGGGATATTCTCACGCCCCGCGTCTCGGAAATCCTCGACGCCTGGTATGACTTCATCGGCTCGACGCCGCATCTGGTCACCGTCTTCCGCGGCGCGGAC
This sequence comes from Brevibacterium daeguense, assembly GCF_021729135.1. GTDB lineage: Bacteria > Actinomycetota > Actinomycetes > Actinomycetales > Brevibacteriaceae > Brevibacterium > Brevibacterium daeguense. The sequence continues at coordinate 54,630 of NZ_JAJTWW010000010.1, read as the reverse complement.
GGTGAGCCGGACGCCGATTACCTCGCACGGGTTCGCGCGAGGTTCGAACGCTGGGTGGTCGACCTGTGCACGCGCGATTTCGACGAGCAATGGCTTGCCTACCAGGAGGAGATCGGGCTCCGCCACACGTCCAAGAAGAACGAGACCGACAACGTCGACTCGCCGGTGGCGCACGTGCCCATGAGCCACTTGTTCGCTCTGGTGGTTCCCGTGACCTTGTCGGTCAAGGAGTTCCTGGTGCAGGCCGAATCGGATCGTGACGAAGTCGAGGCGATGCACCAGGCGTGGTTCAAGGCCGTCACCGTCACGCTCGTGCTGTGGTCCCGCCCTTATGCGGGTGATCTGTGGTGACGCCAGACCCCTGAGGACCCGCGCCGATGTGATCCCAGCACGTGGGTGTCGATGATGCCCACGGCCTCCATCAATGCGAACATCGTGGTCGGTCCGACGAAGGCGAATCCCTTCTTGCGCAGCGCCTTCGACAGTGCCACCGATTCCGGCGAGGTCGAGGGAACCTCGTGGATGGACCGCGGTCGAGGTGTCTCCTCCGGCTGGAATGACCACACGAAATCCGCCAGGCCGCCGGCGTCGCGGAGTTCCAGCGTGGCCTGAGCGTTCGTGATCGCCGCATTGATCTTCGCCCGGTTGCGCACAATTCGAGCGTCCGACATCAATCGCGCGACGTCGTCCTCACCGAACTGTGCAACCTGGTCCGGGTCGAAGTGCGCGAACACTTCACGGAAGGCTTCGCGTTTGCGCAGGATCGTCACCCAGGACAGCCCAGCCTGGAACGCTTCGAGGCTGAGTCTTTCGAACATCCCCTGCTCGTCCCGAACGGGCATTCCCCACTCGGTGTCGTAGTACTCCCGCAGCAGCGGATCCGTCGCGGCCCAGACCGGTCGGACCAACCCGTCCTCCCCGATGACGAGGCCGGTGTCGGTTCGGTTGTCCTGGTTCGACACACCGTCGTTGACGCTCACTTCACTCCCCCAGTCCCGTGACTCTCATCGTGATGTTGATCCTTCCCCGTTCCAGTCCGCAGCCGTCCGGAGCACTGCCGGGGTACACCTTCTGCACTCCGTGGTACGCCAGCCGCGATGGGCCGCCGAACACGAACAGGTCCCCGGAGGCCAGGTCCAGGTCTTGGTAGGGCTTGTTCCGCGACTCCGTGTTGCCGAAGCGGAACCTGCAGGTGTCCCCGATCGACAGCGACACCACGGGAGCGTGCGATCTCTCGTCCTTGTCCTGGTGCATGCCCATCCGCGCCCGCTCGTCGTAGAAGTTCACCAGCGCTGTGTCCGGCGTGTAGTCGTCGCCCGCGCGCGGATTCCCGGTGGCAGCCACGAGCGCCTTCCTTCCGAGGCGCACCATCCAGTCCGGGAAGTCGAGCACTCTGCTGCCATTGACGTCCACTGCTTCGCGTGTGTACTCGTACGGGCGCCAATGCCAGCCCAGGCAGACCGTCTTGACGCTCATCTCGTGGCCCCGAATCTTCGCCCCGCGCAACGGCACTGGACCCGCAGTCCAATCCCAGAACCGACGGACAATCCACCGCTGCTGTTCGAACGACAGCCACCCGGGAAGGAGATGGGCCCCCTCCGGCAGCTCAGGCACGGGGCGTGCGACGAGATCGTCGCCGAAGAGAGTCATGCCGCCTTCTCCAGCAGCAGCAGTGCCGACTTCGCCTCCAGACCACCGAGGTACCCTCCCAAGCCGCCGTCCGTGCGCAGCACTCGATGGCAGGGCACCACGACCGGGAGCGGGTTGGTGGCGCAGGCGGTGCCGACGGCCCGCACCGCTGTCGGCCTGCCGACCAGCTCGGCAACCTGCTTGTAGGTCAGGGTCTGGCCGTATTCGATCTGCGGCAGATGTCGCTGCACGAGCTGTCGGAACCCACCCGAAAGCCTGTAGTCCAGCGGGATGTCGAAGCTGCGGCGGGAGCCGGCGAAGTACTCATCCAGCTCCTGCGCCACCCGGTCCAACCGCCGGGGAACTTCCAGCACACGGGGGCTGATTCGTGCGGACAGCTGCTCCAGCACTGCGTCGAAGCCTTCATTCTCGAACGCGACCCGCACCAGGCCCTTCTCCGTCACTGCCAGCAGCATCGGGCCGATCGGAGAATCGACGGTGCGATAGGCGACGTCGACCAACGCCTGCTCGACCGCGCTCTCCGCGAGCCGATCGTGCAGCTTGGCCATCTCCGCTTCCGTGACTGGAAACAGTGCATCCGAGTCGGATGCGTCACGGACGCTCCAGTGCGTCGGATTCATATCTGCGCTCCTTCTGGTCTCTCACCGGCGTCGAACCTTCCGGCCGGCATGTCATCGGCTCGCAACGCTTCTGCCGGGGACTCACGGTCGTGATAGCTGCGGCGCAGCGTCTTCAGCCCGTCAGCGGCTGCCCTGCGGACTGCGTCAGGAGTGCTGCCGATCAACTGAGCAGTCTCAGTGTGCCGCAGACCGCCGAGGTAGTGATACGCGAGAGCCAGCCGCTGACGCTCCGGCAGGGCAGCGACCGCTTGCCACAGACCCAGGTGCTCGCCACCCGGGTTGCCGTGGGGCGAGTGGCCCTCCCGGAGTTCGGCGGCGGGTACCGCGCGCCGGTCGCGTGCTCGAATGATATCGATCGCCTTGCGCTTCGCCACGGTCACCAGCCAGGCTTCCACATTCATGCCCTCCGGCAGCTCCGGCCAGGAGCGCAGGGCGGCGAGGAACACCTCGGACCACGCATCCTCGGCGTCGGCCCCTGCGCCGAGCAGTGCGCGGCAGACCCGGAACACGGAGGCGCCATGCCGCCGGACGACCTGCTCGAATGGTTCCTTCATCCTCTTCACCCGCTCGATCTCTTCATCACACAGTAGACGTGGCAGCGAGGTGAAACGTGAGGTTCCCGGCGATACTGGTGTCGACAGCATCAGCAGCTCTCCCGAACAGGAAGTGAGAACTCGACGATGACTCCTGTACCCGCTGGCACCGCTCCCGAGCACGACGACAAGACATCTGAGACCAGCGCGCCCGTCCAGTCGTATCGGTCCGCCCGCGCAGACCGGATCATCGCAGTCATCCTGCTCGTCATCGCAGTTCTGAATGTCCTCGGGTGCGCCGCGGGCGCCTGGGGACTGGCAGCGGGAGGAGCCGAACTGTTCGGGGTCGACATCCTGGCGGGCACGCGGTTCGCGGGCATGTACGGAGCAGGAGCGGCGCTGCTCGCCCTCGTCGGGGCAGTGCAGCTGCTCGCGGTGATCGCCCACCTGCTGCGCAGCCGATGGACGGCGGCCGCGCACGCCCTCGCCGGATTCACCATGATGACGTGGATCGTCGGCGAGTTGCTGGTGGTCGATGTCTACTTCTTCCTGCAGCCCCTGTATTTCGGCATCGGCGCGATTCAGGTGACGGGAGTGCTCGTGCTGCTCGGGGTCTTCCGACCGACCTGGCGACCGCGCTGAAGAGGCTGCAGTCCGGCCGGTGAGCCCGGCGCCGTGCCGGCGATGCCCCGCCGAAACCCGTCGCGAATCAGAGTGAAGCACCTCCGTCGACCATCAGCGTCTGCCCCTGCACCATGGCGGTCTCGGCTCCCGTGAGGGCCTCCACGGCGGCGATCACATCAGCGAAGCGCAGTCCACGGCCGCTGGGGTTCGCGGCCGCCGCGCGCTCGAGCCGTGTCTGGGCCTGCTCCCCGAATACCGTGCGGAACGCCGGCGTGTCGAGAGCACCGGCGGCGACAGTATTGGCTCGGACCCCGCGCGGGGCGAGCTCGACGGCCAGGTAGCGAATCAGCGCCTCACCCAGAGACTTCGACGGGCCCAGCGCCACGTATTCGGGAACGAAGCTTCGTGCGCCTCGGCTGCTGATGTAGATCACGCTGCTGCCGGGCTTGAGCACGGGCAGCAGCCCCTGCGTGAGCGGGATCAGCGAGGTGCCGTTGACTGCGATGGCACGAGCCAGCTGCTCAGGATCCACATCGAGCGCTCCACCGGTGACGGCCAGCGCGGCGCAGTGGACGTACAGCGCGAGGTCGTCCGTCTCCCGGAGCACACTGCTGAGCAGCGAGTCGACTCCGTCGTGCGTCCCCATATCAGCCTTGACCAGTATGGCCCTCCGCCCGAGCGCCTCGACGGCGCTCCTGGCATCACTCGCCGCCTCGTCATTCGCGTGATAGTTGATGATCACATCGTGGCCGAGGTCTGCCCAATGCTCTGCGATCGCTCGGCCGATTCCCGAGGAGCCGCCCGTCACCAGAACCGTCATCGATCCTCCACATCGACGATGACCTCTTCACCGGTGCCGACGGTCAGGCTCACACCGAACCTCTCGATCATGGCGCCGGCGTCGGCTCGCATTGCAGCCCACTCCTTGGAGTGCTCGCCGGCCTCCAGGTCCGACTGCGAGTCGAAGACCAGCTCTGCGACACGGTAGAAGGCCGGGTCACCGCCTTCGAGTCCAATCGCGGTCCGCGTGGTCACGAGCCGACGGAGGCGCGGCACAGCTGCGGCTGCCGGTGCGTGAACGTCACGGTAGTGCTGCTCGAACGACGCTTCGTCCTCCGCGCGGGGCGCGGACCAGCAGGCTATGAGCTTGTACACATCAGGTCCCTTCGTTCGAAGCGCTCATCGTCGAACGCCCTCATTCTGAACCGTACCGGAGTCAGCGGAAACAGGGCAGGGGCCCGGCCCCTCCCGGTGCCGGCCCCTGCTGAGGCAGCTTGAGGCAGCTTCGCTGTCACACGATTCCGGCCGGCGGATCCTCCTTGACGGGCAGGAAGGACAGCGCCACCATCGACACCGCAAGAACCAGGTGCAGCCAGTTGTCCGCGGTGTTGAGCGGCACGAAGTTCGCCTGCGAATCGAGATCGATGATGAGCCCGTAGATCCAGAGCACTGCGTAGATCAAGCCGCCCCAGAGCAGGTAGGTGCGAGAGCTGCGCGAGCTGCGCCACACCATGGCGCCGACGACGCCGTAGAGCAGGTGGACGGCATTGTGCAGAATGGAGACCTGGAAGATGCCCAGCAGCATGGCCTCGGAATCATGGCCCGCAATGCTCAACGCATCGTAGTTGGTCGTGACGCCCGGGATGAATCCCAAGAGCCCGGCGAGCAGGAACACGACGCCGTACAGAAGTGCGACGTACTGGATCGGCGAGCGAGTACGGGTCGGTGTTGTGGCAGACATTCTCTATCTCCTTCGAGAATCGAGCGGATATCTACTAGTGGAACCGGCTACCCACCACCCCCCTTGACCAGGGCGTTCCCATTTTCAGCCGCACGTGGACCGCGCCTGTTGATTATCAAGATACCTTGTCAGGTAGAATACTGGAACCTCGCCGCGGCGAGAGGATCGTCGCCGGAATTCTCAATGGGGAGAACGAAATGGAAGATCAGCTGCAGATTCTTGTTCGCGCCGAGACCAGCACCACCTCGATCGTGATCCAAGCGGAGGGCGCGCTGACAGCGAAGACCGTCGGTTCACTGCTGCGAGCAATCGCGCGCGCCGGCATGCTTCAGGGGTGCTCCGGGATCTATCTGGATCTCCGCAGGCTGGAACGGACAGACCCGGAGGCCTGGGCGTCGCTGGAGGAGTATGTGCAGGCATTCGGGCGCCAGCCGCCGATCCGAATCGTCAACTCGTGGAGCACCGACTCCGCACCCACTGCAGGACCAGCAGAGCGGCGTTCCGCCGTCCCGCACGCTCCGGCGAAGAAGGCACGGCGGAAGACCTCTCCGAAGCCGACAGCACTCTGAAGTTCAACAGCACTCTGAGAGAATCAGAACAGCCCGATGATGTTCCCGGCCTCGTCGACGTCGATCTGCAGCGCAGCAGGTCGGCGCGGCAGACCGGGCATCGTCATGATGTCGCCGCAGATGACCACGACGAAGCCGGCACCCGCTGACAGCCGCACGTCCCGCACCTGAAGTCGATGACCGGTGGGAGCGCCGAGCGCCGCCGGATCGTTCGAGAACGAATACTGCGTCTTGGCGATGCACACGGGCAGCTCGCCGTACCCCTCGTCCCGGAACTGGTCGAGCTTGCGCTGCACCTTGGGCGGAATGTCCACTCCCGAGGCGCGATAGATCCGGGTGGCCACCGCCTCGATCTTGGCCTCCAGCGACATCCCGAGCTCGTAGCAGTACCGAGCCGCCCCCGGCTGGTCGCCGCCTCGCTCCCCCGCGGCGACGACTGCGCGGGCCAGATCGAGGGCGCCGGCACCGCCGTGCGCCCAGTGGTTCGCCTCCACCGCAGTCACGCCGTGCTCAGCCAGCATTCCGATCACCCGGGCGACCTCTGCATCAGTGTCCGAGGGGAACCGGTTGATGCTCACAACGGCGGGGATCCCGTACACCTCCTGCAAATTCTCGAGGTGGCGGAGCACGTTGGGCAATCCTGCCTCGACGGCCGCGACGTCCTCGGTCTCGAGGTCTGCCCTGGCCACCCCGCCGTGGTACTTGAGCGCCCGCACCGTGGTCACCACGACCGCGACGTCCGGCCGCAGACCGGCGGCACGGCACTTGATGTCCAGGAACTTCTCCGCTCCCAGGTCGGCGCCGAAACCGGCTTCCGTGACCGCCCACTGGCCGAACCGCAGCGCCGCCGTCGTCGCGAGCACGCTGTTGCAGCCATGGGCGATGTTCGCGAAGGGCCCGCCGTGGACGAATGCCGGGGTGTGCTCGATCGTCTGCACGAGGTTGGGCTGAAGCGCAGTCCTCAGCAGCGCCGTCATCGCCCCGGCAGCCCCGAGATCGTCGACGGTGACCGGCTCTTTGGCGCGAGTCTGAGCGACGACGATCCGCCCGATCCGCCGCTTGAGGTCCGACAGCGAGGTCGCCAGGCAGAAGATCGCCATCACCTCGCTGGCGACGACGATGTCGAAGGAGTCCTCACGCGGAATGCCGCCGTTGTAGCCGCCCAGCCCGATGGCCGTCTGCCGCAGGGCGCGGTCGTTGAGATCCATCACCCGGCGGATCGAGATCCGGCGCGGGTCGATGTCGAGCTCGTTCCCGAAGTGCAGGTGGTTGTCGAGCATCGTGCACGCGAGGTTGTTGGCCAGCGCGATGGCGGCGAAGTCGCCCGTGAAGTGGAGGTTGATGTCCTCCATCGGCAGCACCTGGGCCCAGCCGCCGCCGGCAGCCCCGCCCTTCATCCCGAAGACTGGTCCGAGGCTGGGCTCCCGCAGCGCGAGCACGGCCGGCTGCTTGCCGGGCACCGGCTCCCAGCCGTCAGCTCGGGCCACCTGATTGATGGCGTCCGCGAGGCCGATGCTGGTGGTCGTCTTGCCCTCGCCTGCCGGGGTGGGACTCATCGCGGTGACGAGCACAAGGCGGCCGGCCGGCGCCTCGGCGTCAGAGGTGATGTGGGCCAGCGGCACCTTCGCCGCGTAGTGCCCGTAGGGGATGATGTCCTCGACCGTCAGCCCGACGGAGGCTGCGATGTCCGCGATGGGCCGCAGCGTGGCCTGCGAGGCGATCTCGATATCAGACGACATGGCACAAGTATGCCGTGAGTTCGGCAGCGCGCACGAGCACCTGTCAGTCGTTCTCCTCGTGAGCGGCTTCGACGTTGAACACGCCAGGAATCTCCGAGAGCGCTTCGAACAGGTCGCCGTCGTCCGCGCCCTTCTGCGGTGTGAATCTCAACGTCGCGACCACGGCCGGCCCGTCAGGCCCTTCTGCGCGTCGGGTGTGTGACAACGCGACTTCGAATCCGCGCTCCGAGACCGTCCGCAGCACCTGCCGCAGGACGCCCTTGCCGTCGGCGTACCGGACTGCGTAGATCCGGTCCCGGCTGGCCCGCGGGATCCGCCGCATCACCAGCGTGACCAAGGTCGTCGCCAGCAGATACAGGGCAACGGTGACGGCCGCGGTCAGCGGCATCCCTGCGCCGCAGGCCATTCCCACGGCTGCGGTGACCCAGACGGATCCCGCAGTGGTCAATCCGGACACGATATTCTGGCGCACGAAGATCACTCCGGCGCCGATGAAGCCGATGCCGCTGACGATCTGAGCGGCGATCCGGGACGGGTCGAGAACCACGTCGCTGCCGATCACTCGGGTGAAGCCGTAGGCGGAGACCAGTGTGAACAGCGCCGATCCAAGACCGACGAGAATGTGGGTGCGCGCTCCCGCGCTCTTGTTGCGCAGCTCCCGCTCGAGGCCGACCATCCCGGAGAGGACGAAAGCGCACAGGAGCAGGACCGTCTCGGTCAGCAGAGTATCGCTCACAAAGTCGATCTCCACTCCGACACCTCCCCTTCCGCGGCCGCCGGCGGGACTGGGATGCCCGTCAGCCGCGGGTGGCCTTGCCGAAACCCTACGCCCAGCCGAACCGTTCCTGGTAGACGTGGTCGCACACGCTCTCCTCGGGCGCCCACTGTTCCGGCGCTGCGAGCGGTTCCTGCGTCTCGGTGTCGACGAGCCAGCACTCACCGGCCCGGATGCGCACGCGAGCCGCCTCCTGGTCGTAGTCGAAGAGGTTGATCTTGGGGCCCAGGGTGAATACGTGGGCATGCACGTGCCCTGCTACCGACATCGCCGAGGAACCCAGGCCGTGGATGAAGATCGCGTGACCGTCACGCCGAAGCCGGCCCTGCCGGAGGTAGAACCGCTCCCACGCCTCCTTGTCGATCTCGAGCAGCTGGTCGACATCCGCGACGTGGTAGCTGGGAGTCAGCAGCTGATGGCGAAGCACCTGCTGGTCGGCGAAGTGCACGTACGGATAGATGTTCTCGCCGAGGATCGGCTCGCTCGGGTCGGTGACACCGGATTCCCGGGCCTTGCGGATCATCTTGCCCATCGGGCACGGGCGCCGGTCCGGGAAGACCTTCCGCTCCGCGGCGATGTCGTGCTGGTACTGCGCCTGCACCTGTGGGTGGCGGGCACTCGTCGCCTCGAGCACCGGCGTGGCGGTCTGCTGAGCACCCTGCTGATTCTGCGTGGTCACGCTCAGCGAGTATACGGGTCAGCTGCCGAGCTCCAGTCAGGTGCCGTGCTCCGGTCAGCTGCCGCGATCAGCCAGGTGCGGCGAGCCCGTCAGCTGCCGCGTTCCAGTCAGCTGCCGAGCAGCTGCCGCTGGGCTTCCTCCCTGGGCAGGCTCTGCGCCTCCTGCGATGCGCCGAGGAGGTTGCTGGGACGGCAGGACTCGTCGAGCCGGATGGGCGGATGCTCGCCGACGGCCGCGGCGAACCCCTCCAGCGCGGACCAGGCCTCCGGGTCCAGCCGGTCGAGCTTCCACAGATCAACGTCGATGCCGGTGCAGCCGATGAGCATCACCGCCCGCTCGAGGGTACGCAGCAGGGAACCGACGGTCTCCACGGTCAGGCTCCCCTCGGCTTCGATGGCGATCTCCGTGCTGCTGGGGTCGGCGTGCACGACGATCTGGAGCTGGTTCTTCAGGTTCGCCGTGTCCTGCTGAGTCATGATGCTCCTGAGGTTCCCGTTCCGATGGGCCGAATCCGCTGGTCTCAGCGGCAATGCACCTTGCTTCCGAAAGGGATATTACACAGCAAGGAAGATTGCCGTCATAGATGTCTCACAATCCGTACTGCCGACCTCTCGGACTCCGCGCACCGCCTGCTGGTCAACGGCATCTGCGGCAGGCCGGCGGTCTCACGGGCGCGGTGCGGCCGGTCCTCCAGAAACCCCTGGGCCTCCCGGCGCACCTGGGCCTCCGGGTGCGGCTGGACCTCCAGGTGCGGCTGGACCTCCAGGTGCCGCTGGGCCACCCGGCGCTCCTGGACCACCTGGACCACCCGGCGCGCCTGGGCCTCCCGGCGCGCCTGGGTCTCCTGCCCGGCCCGGCGCTCCGGGCGCCGTCCAGCCCGCAATGGGCTGCGGCTCATCGGATCCCTGGTCGAGGCGGAAGGGCGGATACTCGTCGCGCAGCAGCAGAACATAGGCGCCCACCCGGTTGACCCACCGGTTCAGCCCCATGATGAAAGCGAAGAGCTCCGGCCGATAGCGACCCGTGAAGAGCACGATGACGCCGGCGATGAGCACGAGCAGCCCCAGCAGGGAGAAGCCCCACCCCGACGACATCTGACCGTCGCCATCTCCGGAGCTCCAGCCGCCACCCGGCGTCGTGATGATGCCGACGATCAGCAGGTGCGGAATCGCCAGCAGCCACCACTTCACGAGCACCATCCAGTTGGACAGCCGCTCCGGGTAGGCGACGTCCAGGTCCGCCGGATACTCGGCATGCGCCAGCGAGAACGGTGGGTACCGGTCCGTTCCCAGTGCTGAGTATCCGTAGAATCCCACCCGCCACGACCAGCGCGCTACTCCGACGCAGAAGAAGAACCAGGAGCGCGGATAGCGGCCCGTGAAGAGAATGGCGAGGCCGGCGGCGATCGTCGTGACCAGAGCGGCGAACCACAGGAGCGCCAGGACGAAGTAGTGGGGAATCGCGAGCAGCCATTTGATCAGCCACAGGGCCCTTGACAGCTGCGGGTCGAGGAAGCCGGTGAGCCGCACCGGGTAGACCGGCCGCCCTCCGTCGGCGGCGAACGGGGCCACACCTCGCTGCTGCTCGTCGAGGTTCCGTCCGAGGCTCCTGGCCCCGAGCAGCAGCAGCGGGATCCCGACGAGCAGGCTGACGAGCCCGGCGATCAGCAGCCCCGGCGCCAGTGATGTGAGTGCTTCCTGCTGCGCCGGGTTCGGCAGATCCGCATCGGTCGGCCGCTGCCACTGCTGCCGGCGGCCGCCGGCCAGATACGCGAAGAGGCCGATGCCGCCGCCCATCAGACCCAGGCCGACCATCGTCAGCACTGTTCCGAGGATCAGCAGCACCCAGTGCCCGGGATTGGCGGTGACACGGCCCGCAGCGGCGGGCGGATACGGTGGTGGTGGTCCTGCCATCGTGGTCATTGCGACACCTTTCGCTGGGAATTCACGCCGCGCGGCCTGCCGCCGGCTATCCGGTCTGCCCAACCTTCTGTTCGCCTCGGCCGGTGACCTCAGTGCGAACGCCGCGGGCCCAATCGTCGATCTCCTCCCAGTCGCGCAGGTCGCCCAACCGCCCGCCGATGGCGCGCAGGACGATCCTGACCCAGCGGGGAAACTCCTCGGCGGCGGCCACTCCGGAGAACAGTCCGTGGCCGCGAGGGCGAGCCTGCTCTCGCAGTGCCTCGGCCAGCTTCCGGTTCTGCGCCGCCTTCGCCGGAGCGCGCAGGAAGCGCGGCAGCGCGCCGCTCATCCCCACGCTGAAGAGCCACACCGGGCGCGCACGCAGCTCTGCGGAGTGGCGCTCCACGAATTCGGCGGCCTCCGGCAGCCACGACTGGCTGTGAATCGCACTGCCGAGGACGACGGCGTCGAACCCCTCCAGGCGGTGCACGTCCTCAAGCGGTCGCACCTCGACCGTCAGCGTCTCGCGCACCTCGGCCGTCAGCGGGTCGCGCACCTCGGCCTTCGGCGTGTCGCGCAGGACGGCGGCGATCCGCCGGGCGATCTCTGCAGTGGACCCATGGGCACTGGAGTATCCGATCAGAACTCTCATCGTGGACCTCTTCGTCGAGTACCGGATCAGGTCCTTCCAGAGTAGAACCGTCGAACGACGGAAGGAAGCCTGACTCCTGTCTGATCTGGGACAATTCCAGCAGACACGTTCGCCGGACCGGGAGATCGCAGTGGCAGATCCGCGTTACCTCAACCAACACTCGGAGCGGCCCACCCGCTGCAATGCCGGCGACCACTTCGTCCTCTACATCGAGGCGGACGCGGTCGCCCATCCCCGGAGCGTCGCCGAGGCGGCAGACGCCCTCGATCTCGCGCTCGACCAGCACTCGAACGAGCAGCCCTTCCTGTGGATCGACCTGCTGCGACCCAGCCGGGAGGACCTCGCTGAACTCGCTGCGCGCTTCGATCTGCATCCGCTCGCCGTCGAGGATGCGGCCGAGGCGCATCAGCGGCCCAAGTACGAGCATTACGGCACCACCGACTTCGTGGTGCTGCGCCCGGCCGAGGCCGCTCCGACTCCCTCCGAGAGTGATGTCGCGAGAGATCCCGCGATCATCGACGTCCGAGTCGGCGAACTCCACGTGTTCGTCGGTGCCGCGTTCGTCATCCTGGTTGCCCATACGGACTCGGTGGACCTGCCGGCTGTGCGCAGAGCTTTCGAGCGCGACCCCCGCTTTCTCGAGTTCCCGCAGCTGTCTGCTCTCTACCGGATCATGGACGAAGTGGTGGACGGCTACGAGCCCCTGCTCAGCGCCCTGGAGGACTACGGAGACTCCCTCGAGGAGCGCATCTTCGGAACGGGCCCGGTCCCGTCGCGGGACGTCTACTACCTGTCACGCGAGCTCATCGAGCTCGGTCGCGCAGTGAATCCGCTGGGCGGCCTCGCGGCCTCGCTGCACGTCTCACTGGATCGTCACCGCCCACCCGAGGATCTGCTCCGGGGAATGCGCGATGTCACCGACCACATCCACACGGCGATCGAGCGCCTGGAGCGGCTGCGCACCGTGGTCCGGGAGATCTTCAGCGTCAATGCCACGCTGATCGCCGAGCGGCAGAACGACGACATGCGGCAGCTGAACGAGCTGTCGATCCAGCAGAACGAGCAGATGAAGAAGATCTCCGCATGGGCCGGCATCTTCTTCTTCCCATCGCTGATCGCCGGCGCGTACGGAATGAACTTCAAGCACATGCCGGAGCTTCACTGGCTGCTGGGATACCCGTTCGCGCTGGGGCTGATGCTCTCCGGCAGTCTGCTGCTCTACCTGGTGTTCAAACGAGTCGGATGGCTGTGATCGTTCTTCCCCATCGGCACGATGAGGACCGGCCCGTGAACCGCGCTTGAATGACCGGAATGCCGAAGCTGTATTCGACCGGATTCGGGAACCAATGACCTTCGACGTTCAGCGGTGCCGCCGAGACCAGGGTCAGCGGGCGGCCCAGCGCCCGCGCTGCCTCGGCGGCCTGGAGGGCGACCGGGAGGCCGCTGTCGCCGACGTCGATTCCTGCCACCACTTCGGGGTCGAAGCTCATCACAGGGTGGACGTTGGTGCAGGGTCGGCGCTCCGGTGACCGCTGCCCCGACTCCGCCAGCAGCGCAAAGTGTTCGTCGTCATGCGCACCGGTGTGCGCCTGTTCCTGTTCCTGTTCCGGCGCCGGCGCTCTGGCTGAGGAGGAGTGCCTCGTCTCCGGAACCACCAGCGTCGGGCACCGGGAATGCGAAGCGAGCTTGCCGAACACGCTCCCCAGGAAACGGCCGGCGAACCGATTCCGTCCGTGCCTGCCGACGACCATCAGGCGAGCCGATCGGCTCGCCTGGACGAGCACTCCTCCGGCGTCGCCCTCGACTGTCCGGGCGGTGGCGTCGACTCCTGCATCTTCGGCGCGCTCGAGCAGGCCGGAGACCACCGAATCGACCGCTTCGGACACCGCCTGTCGGTAGGCGTTCGACCACCGTCCGCCGCCGCTGTCGGGGACCGGCCCGGCGAACGCCGTCACCAGACGCAGACTCCAGCCGTCTGTTCGCCCGCCTCGGCTATGAGCTGCCTCCTGCACTGATCCCGCGCACTGTCCGCTATTACCTGGAGCGCACCAGCCATGGCTCGACGCTCAGTCGGGTCGTCCATGCGTGGGTGGCTGCTCGCACTGACCGGGCCGGGTCCTGGGCGCTCCTCACCGAGGCGCTGGAGGCGGACTTGGCCGACACTCAGGGCGGTACGACACGGGAGGGCGTTCACCTCGGCGCGATGGCCGGCACCGCGGACATGGTGATGCGCTGCTATGGAGGCGTGGAGACCCGGGACAACGCTCTGTGGCTGCACCCGGCGCTGCCGGACGAGCTGAACTCCGCCTCCTTCGAACTGAGCTATCGGGGGCAGCCGGTGACCATCGACGTGACGAGCCGCCGAATGCACATCCGACTCCATTCGGGCTCGGCCGCCCCCATCCGGGTCTGCGCCGAGGGGATGACGAGAACACTCGGTCCCGGCCAGGTGTGGGAGGTGGCACTGGGCCCCAGAAGTCCGGCGCGGAAGGACCACCGACGAATGCCCTCCTCCGGGTACGGACAGCCGTGACGGGTCCGCGATATCGGGTCACTCCTCGATTCCCGCCCTGCAGGTTCAGGTCTGCTTCAGGTCCTGCGTCCTACCGTTGGAGCACCATCCAGCGGAAGGAACACGACAATGAACAACTCGCCTGCAGCTCGCGCCATCCGTCGCACCACGTTCGGGGTGCTCGCGGTCGCGGCCCTCCTGTCGGGCGGGCTGACTGCCGGTCTCGCGGCCACCACAGGCGGCACGGGCACGTCATTCGATGATGATGCAGCTGAATCGGCTCCCGCACCGGGAGCAGAGAGCGCCTCCGACCACGGCTCGCAGTCACGTGCAGAGTCGTCCGGGTCCGACGAGGATCACGGGACCGAGAGGTACGACGACCACGAGCACGGGTCGGACGAGGAGTACGAATCGGACCATTCGCAAGACTCCGCCAGGTCCCACTCCGATGTCGAGAGGCCAGAGGACGCCGGCACCTCGGGCAGGGCTTCGACCCACACCCCCGGAACCACCACCGACACCGCCCCCCGCTCCACGCATCGGGCGCCCGTCACCTCTTCGAGCGGATCATGATGCGCGACCCTGCTCCCACCTTCCACGCAGCGCGCTTCCGGGCGATCGGAGCTGAGCACGAGATTCTGTGCAGCGAGGAATCCGCGCGTCCCATAGCTGTCGCCATCGCCGAAGACCTCCTTGCCGAACTCGATTCGGCTGCGTCTCGCTTCCACGTCTCCGAGCTCGACAGTCTCAATCGCGCCGCACTGCACGGGCCGGTCACCGCCGAAATCAGTCCCCTGCTGGCCGAAGTTCTCCGGGCAGCCTTGTGGGCGGCGGCGGACACCGGCGGTCTCAACGACCCCACGCTGGGAGCCGGGCTGCTCGCCGCCGGATACGACGTGGACATCGACGCGGTGCGCTCCAGGGCCCCGCACGAGTGGGCGGCCTGGGTGCCGCCGGTTCCGTCGGAGAGGTCCTCCGGATGGCAGAACGTCGAGCTTCGCGGACGGCGCCTGACGCTCCCGGCGGGGACCCTGCTCGACGTGGGCTCGATCGGAAAGGCCTTCGCGGCCGACGCCATCGCAGCCCGCTGCGACTCCCAGCTGCCCGGCGCGTTCGTTGTCAACTGCGGTGGTGACATCGCACTGGCCGGCCTCGCTCCGAGCTCCGGTGTCCCGCTCGGCATCATGGACGCGCACGACCGGCTCGTCGACGCCGTGGAGCTCAGCGCCGGCGGAATGGCGACCTCGTCCACGCAGCTGCGCCGCTGGCAGCGCGACGGTCGCAGCCTGCATCACATCATCGACCCCCGCAGCGGTGAGCCGGCCCTTCCGGTATGGCACACGGCCACCGTCACGGCCGCGAGCGCGGTGGCGGCGAACGCTGCCAGCACCGCAGCCATCGTGCTCGGAGACGCCGCCCCGGACTGGCTGGCAGGGCGCGATGTGCACGCACTGCTGGTCGGCGCCGACCGACGCACCGCCATCAGGTGGCCCACCACGGCGGTCCCGAACCGCTGCGACGGAGTCACGACCGAGGAGGCAGCGGCATGACAGGAGAGCTCCTGTGGTTCATCTCCCGCTCCGCCGGGCTCGTCGCTCTCGTGCTGCTCACCTCGGTCATGGTGCTCGGCATGCTCACCGCGGCTCGGACCGTCCACGGCCGCGCCGGCGGCGCGGCTGCCGTGGTCGCCGGCGTCCACCGGACGCTCGCGCTCGGCGCCATCGTGTTCCTCGCCGTCCATGTGATCACCGCTGTGGTCGACGACTATGTCGACATCGGCTGGATCGCAGCTGTGGCGCCGTTCGCCTCGGGCTATGAGCGAGTCTGGGTCGGGCTGGGGACTATGGCTCTCGACATTGCGATCACCGTCGTCGTGGTGTCGCTGGTCCGGCACCGCATCTCTGAACGCTGGTGGCGCGGCATCCACTTCCTGACCTACGCCGCATTCGCCTTCGCGGTCATCCATGGTCTCGCCATGGCGGCGAGCGGACTGACAGTCGCAGCATGCGTGGTCAGCGGCGGCGTGTTCGGCGGCGCTCTCATCCACCGGCTCGTCCACCGCGATCGCGACCGGCAGGCGCGTGCCGGCTATCCGGGCCTGCTCGAACTCCGCCCACCCCACCGCTCTGCGGAAGACACCGGACGCACGCGCCGCGCTGCCGACGTCACCCGCCGCACTGCCGAGAGGACCCCGACATGACACCGCGGCAGGGCACACTCTCCGGCGCGGTCGCCGCAGCCGGTCTCGGCGGTCGCGGCGGCGGCGGGTTCCCCGCAGCTCGCAAGCTCGACGCCGCCCGCTCCTCTCACGCCCGCCTCATCGTGAACGCCTGCGACGGCGAGATCGGCGCGGCGAAGGACCGCTGGGTCCTCGATCACCGGACTGCTGAGCTCCAGCACGGCATCGACCTCATCCGGGCGTGGAGCGGCGGACTCCCGCCGCTGCTCGCGATCCACGCGAGCTCGCTGCGCGCGGGCGATCCCGATCACCCCACGTTCACGCCGGCGCGCCGAGCCGCGCTCGACGAGCTCGCCGCCGCCGGGACCGACGTCCTGACCGTGCCGGATCGTTACGTCGCTTCGGAAGCGTCCGCCATTGCCGCGGCAGCCGCCGGAGCCGATGCCCGGCCTGTGCATCACAGCAGGCCTCTGACGCAGCGACGTCGCCTGGGAGAGCCGGCGATCACGACCGGACGTGACCGCGGCCGGGTCACCGTCCCGCCGACGTTGGTGCTCAATGCCGAGACGGTGTGGCGGATTGCGCAGATTGCCGAGCACGGCCCCGAGTGGTTCCGCTCGCTGGGAACCCCCTCGGCCCCCGGCCCACAGCTGTTCAGCGTCGCGTGGAACGGCATCGTGTCCGTGTTCGACAGCACAGCCGGGGTCCGCCTGACCGAACTGCTCGCCGGCGCCGGTGCTCCCGTGTCCAATACGAGCATCGGGGGCCTCGGCGGAGTCTGGGCCAATCCGACAGAAGCGGCGGCCGCCGTGCTCTCACCCGAGGGGCTGGCACGCCTCGGCGGCATTCCCGAGGCGGGCGCCGGGCCGACGGTCCGATGCGGACGTCCGCCCTCCGGAGTCGGGTCCGGAGCAATCACCGTACTCCCGCCCGACAGATGCCCGGTCTCGAAGATCGCCGCCTGGCTCCGGTACGCCGCCCGCCAGTCCGCGCGCCAGTGCGGGCCGTGCATGTTCGGCCTCGACTCGCTCGCATCCCACTGGTCCGGCCTCAGCACCGGCGACACGACGCTGCCGCGTCTGCAGACGCTTCTGGCGGAGATCGACGGCCGAGGCGCCTGCGGCTTTCCCGACGGCGTGGCCGCCATGACGCGAAGCGCGCTGCGCGCCTTCCCGGACGAGATCGCCCGCCATCACCGCGGGCGCTGCGCGGCCGAGGCGGCCGCGCCCGCACGGGCGATTTTCCACGAGGCGCGACCATGATCGAGATCGACCGCACCGCCTGTCGGGCGCACGGGGTCTGCGCCGGTCTGTTCCCCGAGGCCGTCACTCTCGACGAATGGGGGTACCCGATCATCGGCGAGTTCGCCTCGCGCCGCGATGAGCGGACTGTTGCGGCTGCCTGTCCTGCGCTGGCGCTCCACCTGACAAGGCGGAAACCGGAGCCGGACCGCTCGGCATCCGACCGCTCCAGCGCCTAGAATTCTGTTCAACTCGCCCGCGGCCATCGGCGGACGCGCGGCGCCTCGCGGACGGAGAGAAGCGTGCGTGTGCTCATCGTGGAGGACGAGCGCGTCCTGGGCGAAGCGCTGCGTTCGGGGATGACCGCGGAAGGCTTCGTCGTCGACCTCGCCCAAGACGGGATCACCGGGTCCTGGCTGGCCGCGGAGAACCCCTACGACGTCCTCGTCCTGGACCTCATGCTGCCGGGAAAGAACGGGTACGACGTGCTCAAGGACCTCCGTGCAGCCGGCAACTGGGTGCCGGTGCTCATGCTCACTGCCAAGGACGGCGAGTACGACCAGACCGATGCCTTCGACCTCGGTGCCGACGACTACCTCACCAAGCCCTTCAACTTCAACGTGCTGCTGGCTCACGTACGCGCCCTGATTCGTCGCGGTGCCCCACAGCGTCCCGTCGAGATCCGAGTGGGCTCGCTGCGGCTCGATCCCGTCCGCAAGACGGTGCACCGCGGCGACACGCCCATCCAACTCACGGCGAAGGAGTTCCTGGTCCTCCAGTTCCTCGCCCGCCGTGCCGACGAGGTCGTGTCCAAGACCGAGATCATGGACAACGTGTGGGACACGGCGTATGAGGGATCGGAGAACATCGTCGAGGTGTACATCGGCTACCTGCGCAAGAAGATCGACGTGCCGTTCGGCCTGACCACGCTCACGACCGTGCGCGGCATGGGCTATCGACTGCAGCCGGATTCATGAGCGGTTCAGCCGGAGCCCAGGAGAGTCCGTCCGATCGCCGACGGCGTCGGGGCCCGCACCACTGGGGAATCCGCGTCCGGGCCGCGCTGGCCGGGGCAGTCATCCTGGTTCTGGCGTTGGGAATCGCCGCTGTTCTCACCCACATCGCCGTTGAGCGGGCAATGCTCTCGGCAGCCCACGACGCGGCTGCCCGGCAGGCCACGGAGATCGCCGATCGCCTGAGCCAACCGCACCTCGACGGCACGGACGAGGACGGCACGGAATCCGACAGCACAGAATCCGACGGCGGAGATTCGGACAGCCCGGAAGGTTCTCCCTCCGACGCGATCGAAGACCGGGAGCGGCTGGGCGAGGCGCTGAGGGAGGCCGGATCCCGCGGCAGCATCGTGCAGGTCGTCGACGCCGGTGATTCCGTGGAGGCCGCCTTCCCCGAGTACGAGACGACTCCGCTGACGGAGTCGACCGACGAGCACCAGCTCGTCGTCGCGAGCCACTCGCTGACATTGGACGGCCGCCCGGTGGAGGTGGTCGTCGGAGTCTCGACCGAGGTGCAGGCCAGGACTCTCTCGGAACTCACCTTTCTTCTCCTCATCGGCGTTCCTCTCGTCGGGCTCGTGGGCACTGCCGCGATCTGGTGGCTGGTCGGCCGTGCGCTCCGTCCAGTGAGGTGCATGGCTGCCGAAGTCGATGCGATCACCGCGTCCCGGCTCACGGATCGGGTCGCGGTTCCTCCCACCCAGGACGAACTCGCGGCGCTGGCCACGACGATGAACCGCATGCTCGGTCGGCTGGAAGCGGCCGACCGCGCGCAACGGCAGTTCTTCACCGATGCCTCGCACGAGCTGCGATCCCCGCTGGCCGGGCTCCGGACTTCGCTCGAGATCGCTGCCGGGCAGCAGACCGCTGGTGCCGATGATGCGCAGACTGCGGAAGCACTGCGGTACGACGCTCTCCTGGGGGAGACGCAGCGCTTGGGAAGCCTGGTCGAGGATCTCCTCACCCTGGGAAAGGCACAGGAAGGCGGGTGGAGCTTCCAGCGTGTTGACACCGACCTCGACGATGTCGTCGCCGGCGCTCTCGAAGCCGTGCAGGGCGATCGGAACCTCGAATTCGACGTGCACATCTCCCCGGTACGGGTGACCGGCGATCCCGGGCGCCTGCGACAGATCGTGAGCAACCTGCTCTCCAACGCGGTCCGTCACGCGAACTCGGTCGTGGCGGTGCGTCTGCAATCGTGGGATTCCGGGCAGGCCGCTGAGGCCGACGACCTCACTGTGACCGACGATGCCGCCGCGGCGATCGCAGGAGTGGACGCGGGTACGGGGGTCGCTGTCCTCGAGGTCGACGATGACGGTGCGGGCATACCGCCGCAAGATCGCGATCGAGTGTTCGAACGGTTCGTGCGGCTGGACGATTCCCGGCAGCGGGACTCAGGCGGCTCCGGCCTCGGCCTGCACGTTTCCCGAGAGATCGCCCGGGCACACGGCGGGACGCTGACTGCAGGCCTCTCCCCCGAAGGGCGCACTCGCTTCACCCTCGCATTGCCGCTCGGATAGACCTCGGCCGCCCCATCCGAGTCTGCCCTTACCTACCCTTCGCCTCGCTCCTCCATTACCGTTGATCCATGGCACAGGAAGCGGAGGGCGAAGATGCCCGCGAATCGGTCGTGCTCGTCGGCATCGATGGTTCCGCCGACAGCGAACGAGCCTTCGAGCTGGCCCTGAGGACTGCGAAGTCCCACGGGTGGCAGTTGCGCGCTGTCACAGCCTTCTCACTTCCATATGTGCCGAACGAGCATTTTCCCGGGCTGTCGGACAACTACGACGTCGCTGCCGCTCAGGCGGCGCAGGAGATCCTCGGCAGAGCCGCCGCGCGCGCGGCACGAGCGGGAGTGCCGGTCTCGACACGAGCGGTCAAAGGCGGCCCGGCCGCGGTGCTGGTGGAAGGAAGTCGGGACGCTCGCTTGGTAGTCGTCGGGCAACGGGGTCGCAACCGCTTCTCCGGTCAGCGTCCCGGAAGCGTGTCCGCCCAGCTGGCAGCCCACTCGCACTGTCCCACTCTTGTGGTTCCCGGGGAACCGGGACTGAACCGGTCGGGGACCGGGGCGCGGGAAACGGCGGAGCCGCACAGGCACCAGCGTGAAGCTGCAGGGGGCGACCAGAGCCGGTCGGATTTCACGTCCGATATCGTGGTGGGGATCGACGTGGGCCATCGTGCTGCTGCGACTGTCGCGTTGACAGCCGCCGAAGCCGCGCAGGCGTCCGGGCGCTCCCTGGCCCTCGTCGCAGCAGCCCCGCTCAGCAGCTGGTTCCCCCTGCCCAGGCGGCACGATGCGGAGCTCGGACGACTTCGCGGGAAATACATGGATTATCTGTCGCACATCGCCGACGTGATCGCTCAGGAGCACCCGACACTGCCGGTGCGCCGGCAGTTCTTCGACCATTCGGCAGCGGATGTCCTGACAGAAGCATCGCGCACCGCGGTGCTGGTGGTGGTCGGCACCCGCGGCCGCGGAGGGTTCGCGGGTCTCCTGCTGGGCTCCGTGAGCCGAGCGCTGCTGAGCGATGCCGTCGCTCCGGTTCTCGTGGTGCCCACCAGGAAATCCGACTCATGAGAGCGTTGGACGATGAACGACATGGCGGAGTTCTATCGGCATGACCGTGCGCGACGTGTCGCTGCCTACCTGGTCGCTGGTCTGGCATTTGTGGGGTTGATCTCCGCGGCGTCCTCGCCATTGCGCAGCATGCTGACCGAGATCCTTCAGGTGGTGCCATTCATCGTCCCGGGCACGGCGGCTGTGACCTTGGTGTTCGTATCCTTCGCGCTGCTGCTGGCGGCGCGGGGCCTGCGGCGGGGGCACCGGCTGGCCTGGGTTGCCTCGCTCGTGCTCCTGCTGGCGTCTGTCGTATTGCACGTCGTGAAGGGCATCGACATCGAGGAGGCGGTGCTTGCGGCTGCTGGTGCGGTCTGGCTTGCCGCGAACCATCGGGCCTTCCCTGTGCTGCCCAGTCGCGCGGCAACCACTCGGGCGATTCTGGTCGGGGTCGGAGGAACCGCAGTCACACTGCTCGTCGCCGTCGCATTGGCGGCGCGAGTGGATCGTCGCCACCATCGCGACGTGGACCAGACCATCGCTGACCTGGTCCATACGATGGGCGGGAACAACTCCCTGCCCGTGACCTTCGGCGGACCTTTCGCGACACCGGTGCTGGTCGCCATCGGCCTCGGCGCCCTCGGCAGCGCGCTGTGGCTGCTGCTCTCGCCACGATTTCCCGCTCCCCTGACCGGCAGCGCCCATCACGCCGAGCGGGAACGGGCTCGGGTGGTGGTCGAACGGTATGGAGGGGGCACGCTGGACTACTTCGCGCTGCGTGATGACAAGCAGTGGTTCTTCACCGGCGACAGCCTGGTGGCGCACATCGTTCGCGGCGGTGTATGCCTGGTGTCCCCGGACCCGATCGGCCCGCCGGCCGAGCGCGCACAGGTGTGGATGGAATTCATGACGTATGCGGAGCGCTCCGGCTGGTCCGTGACGGTGCTGGGTGCCTCTCCCCAGTGGTTGCCCACCTACGAGGCCACCGGGCTGCATGGTGTCTACCTGGGGGACGAGGCTGTCGTCGATTGCCGCACCTTCACCCTGGACGGACCGTCGATGAAGAGCCTCCGACGCGCATACCGCCGCGTTCAGCGAGCCGGGTACTCTGCCAGTTTCCACGATCCGGCGGCATTGGACGAGGACCTGCGCCGGGAGCTGCGGGAAGTATCGACGCAGAGCCGCCGTGGCGACGTCGAACGCGGCTTCTCGATGACGCTCTCCCGCCTGTTCGACCCGGAGGACACCGGTTTGCTGCTCAGCATCGCCCGGGACACGTCCGGGCGCGTCCAGGCATTTGTGCAATGGGTGCCGGCGCAGGGCATCGAGGGTTGGTCGCTGGACGTGATGCGGCGAAGAACCGAGGCCGACCTGCCGAACGGCGTGATGGACTTCCTCATCACCGAGACGATCTACCATGTTCGAGACCAAGGAGGCTGCGGCCTCGGCCTGAATTTCGCCCTGTTCCGAGGCATCGTCGCCGGTGAGAACAAGCGGCGGTCGGCACGGGCGGCCCGGGCGCTCCTGCGGCAGGCTTCCCGCCGAGCCCCGATCGAATCGCTATGGAAATTCAACGCGAAGTACCAGCCGTCATGGGTCCCCCGTTACGTGATGGTCGGCAGCATCGACACACTTGCCAGCCAAGGCCTGGCCATCGTGGACGCGGAGGGCATCGCCGATATCCCGCGGCTCGGCCGGCTGCTGTCCCGCGATTCCCCATGACACTTGCGCTGCCGGTCGCGCTCGTGGGCACAGCCGGGCACGGCGCAGGCCCCGTGCTCCCAGCAGCCGCCGGCCCGCAGCACGGGGCCGAAAAGGCGTGCCGAGGGAATCACGAGGACCCCGAGGGGTCCGGGTCAGAATTGGGAGCAGGTGTGGAGCTTCCCGCATCGATCAGGGACGAGGGCTCAGTCGGCGTCTCCCGCGACAGGTACGGAACGCGGGCCGGCGCAGCCTGCCGGAGCACAAATCCGGTCGCGCGACGGCGGATCCGCTTCGAAGGATGCTGCGGAACCCTTACGGGCCGGGTCACCGCGGTCTCGCCACGTGGACGGAAGAAGATCCGCTTGGTCACCTCTATCAGGGCAAGGTAGCAGATCACCAACCCGCCGAGCGCCAGATAGGGGCGCGCCGCGGACACCCGGCGGTACTCGGTCAGCGGCGCCGGGCGTGGCGAACCGGGTGTGCTCCGGGCCACACTGCCCGGGCTGTGCCTGCCCTGTCCGGTCCGGCGCAACCCGGCGGCGAAGTCCGACAGCAGGCGCGTCGCCTCGGGCCCGGTGAGCGGGAGCCCGTGCCCGGGAGCGAGCACGTGCGGCCGCAGGTCCGCCAGAGCGACGATCGATGCCTCGGCCGCCGGACGATCCCACGTCGTGATCCATGGTGGACCGCCGACCCGCTGCGCGCCGGACACCAGTCCGGTCGGCGAATTCACGTCCACGGTCAGCACCGCATCGCCGGCCAGGAGCACGCCGTCCGCTTCCCGCAGGAGGGCGATGTGGCCAGGCGTGTGACCCGGCGTCGGCACGCACCGCCACTCGGGCAGCCCAGGCACGCCGGCGGCCGGGTCGAAGGTGCGGACGACATCGGAGAGGTCGGTCTCCTGCATCGCCCCGGAGGGCAGCAGGCGCATCACGGGGCGCAGCACCCGCCGGTCCAGGGGATTGGCGTACTCGTCGAGCAGCTTTCCCTGGGCCTGCGGCACCTCGGCCGGGTGCACGTGGACCCCCACTCCCCAGCGGCGGGCCAGCTCCGGCAGCGATCCGGTGTGGTCCGGGTGGATGTGGGTGAGCACGATCGCCGCCGGACGGGCGCCGGTGCCGTGCAGCAACTCGGCCGCTGCGACGATCGCCTGCTCCGAGCCCGGCCAGCCGGTGTCGACGAGCACCCAGCCCACCGCGGAGCGTAGAAAGTAGACGTTCGAGGCGAACCGGCCGCTGCCGGTCCGCCGCACGTGCACCCCGGCGGCGATCTCCGTCGGCTGAGATCGTGTGGTGTTCACCTCGGTCTGCCTTTCCGGTCGCGTCCTCGACGCCCGGTCTGCCGGGTCACCCGATCGGTGCCCGCCGAGCTGTCAGCGTCGGATGCCGCGGGTGAAGTACAGGATGGGACCGAGGAAGTTGACGGCGATGATCGCAGCCCACTTGCCCTTGCCGCCCCTCACCGCCGAGGACGGCCGGAAGGCCAGGTCGGTCCAGGCGGTCACGGCCAGCGAGACCTGGACCGACGCCAGGGTCAGCACCGCGGCCTGCTGACCCGAGCTCAGATCCTTCCACCGGCAGGTCCTCGTGCACTTCTTCCGGTTCATGCCCGTCCTCTCTGCTGTCTGCTCATCGAGTTCGCCCTCCGCAGCACTGCGCTGCGGCTGGTCGGTCTGTGGGGCTGGTTCGCCTGCCGGTTCAGGCGGGTTACGTGTGCTTCCTGGTGGGCACCACCAGGAGGGGCGAGGCAGTGCGGTTGAGCACCTTCTGGCTCACCGACCCGAGGAGCAGACCGGTGAATCCTCCGCGCCCGCGGGTGCCGACGACGACGAGGTCCGCTGTCCTGGTTGCCTCCGACAGCACACCGGCCGCCGACGCGTCGAACAGGCGCCAACGCACCTGCAGACCCTCGAACTCGGCAGCGACTTCGTGCGCGACCTGCTCCAGCCGCTCGACGTTCTCGGCGTTGAACCGGGAGATCTCTGCGTCGTCCGGAGCGGGGATCGGATACGAGAAGACGCCGGTGCTCAGCGGGATCGCCGCGACCAGGGTCAACGGCGCGCCGAGCATCGCCGCCATCTCGGCGGCGTGGCCGGCGACTGTCGAGGCCGCATGACCGAGGTCGATGCCGGACACGACCTCGCCGTCGAAATTCAGCTCATCGGCGACGTTCTCGAACTGCCCGGGTGCAGGCCTCGGATGCGAAGACTCAGCGACGAGTTCCGTCGGTTCGGCCTCGGCTCCTTCTGGACGCTCCTGCAGCGGGGCGAACAGAGCGCCTGCCTCAGCTCTCTGCCACTTCTCGGGCACCACCAAAGTCGGGCAATGGCCGTGGGCGGCAAGGCTGCCGGACACGCTGCCCAAGAACCTGCCCGCGAAGCGATTGCGACCGCGTTTGCCGACCACCGCCAGGGACGCTGTGCGGCTGTCCTCGATGAGCACTCCGGCAGCGTCCCCTTCGACGATCCGAGTGCTGACGTCGACGCCCATGGCGCGCGCCCGCTCCACGAGTCCGGCGACGTGGGCCTCGGTCTCCTCCAGCGCCGCTCTTCGATAGCTCTCCAAGGTGTCGGGCGGTCGGTAGCTGCTGTAGCCGTAGACCTCGTAGGACAGGAAGTGGACCGCGACGAGCAGCAGCGGCTGCTGCCGTCTGACCGCCATGGCCAGCGCCACCTCGAATGCCCGTTCGCTGTTCTCGGAACCGTCGGAACCGACCAGGATCGGCCGCGTTCCGGTTCCGTCAGGAATGTTGTCCACATCACGATGTTACCGATCGAGGACCAGCGTTGGGAATAGCGATCGGCCTGAGGCCGAGCCTCCGGTGCGCTCGTGGTCACACTCTCCGAAACGCTTCCCTCACCGGACCCGCCCCGGTCCTGAATCCTCATCGAACCCGTTGGTCACCCGGTCCCTGAACGGATCGGCCGGGTGGCCCTCAGGCGCGGTGCGGCTCCGGCGGTCCGCGAAGGAGTCGGCATTCCTGCGACCGCCCCAGCAGCGGAACGCCAGGGGTACGACCTCCAGCACCAGCGGAACCAGTTCGGCGCGCTGTTCGGCGGCCTGTGGGTCCATTCCCCAGCGAGCGAGCTTCGCTGCGACTTCCCGATGGCCCCAGATCCGGCCCTCGATGGACGCTCCTCGCACCTCGTCACCGAAGGTCAGCGTCACCTCGCGGTCGCTGAGCTCTTCCGCGAGGTGGCGGACGGGTGCCCAGGTGAAGAACCACATGTGGTGAGCGGCATCGATCTCGACCAGACTCAGTCGGCGTTCTGCCGATCGGCATCCCGCCGCCCCGACCTCGAGGACTGCGGAGCGTGCTTGCCGCGCAATCTGGGCGATCACTGCCGCATCGGTGCTGTTCATCCTGCGCTCACTTCGCCCTCCCGAGGCGGTCGAGCACATCCTCGCACAGGCGTCCGCACCCGTGGCTCGCGCCGGCGCACATTTCGCTGCGGACGTCCGACGCCGTCTGCTCGCACTCCTCGGCGCAGACTCGGCACGCCTCACGGCATGCTTCGAGCACGATCAGGGCAGTGTCCGCGCCGAGCCCGAATCGGCGCAGAGCGCTGGCCGCCGAGATGCACGCCTCAGTGCTGACGCGGTGAAGATGAAGGATCATGAGATCCGCGTTCTGGTCGGCCAGTCTGGCCGCCACGCATTCCTCGCTGACCTTGGCGCACTCCAGGCATGCGGCGATGCATGCGCTCACCAAGTCCTGATCGCTCACCAAGTCCTGATCGTTCAACAGGTCCTGATCGGTCAACAGGTCCTCGTGGCGGTCGGCTGACGGCGCAGTGCCGATTCTCAGCTGGTTCATCCGGTGCCTCTTGCTCTTCCTCGAAACGGAGCGGCCAGATGCGGTCGACAGCGACCCGCCGATGGTTCCGCGCATCCGATTCTGCTGCTGTTCTGACACGGCCGAGCACTGCGAGGTGCCGGGGTCCCACACACCGTATCGGTGACGTGAAGCACAACGACAGCCCGCGAGCGCCTCTCGGCGGTCGCTGCGGTTTCCTGCGGCGACATGCGGGAAACCGCACGGTCGTGTCACCCCGCGGACTCCACGCGTCCGATCAGTACCCCGGAACGCTGCGAACCCCCTACCGTTGCCTCATGGAACACGCAGCTCATGGCAGCGTCGCCAGCGGTTCCGTCGTGCTGGTCGGAGTGGATGACTCGGCGAACAGTGAGAGGGCCTTCGAGCTGGCGCTGGACATCGGGAGGTCTCAGGGTTGGCCGCTGCGCGTGGTCACGGCCTTCTCCTTCCCGTATGTTCCCGACGCACACCATGCGCGACTCTCGGAGAGCTACGGGGTGTCGGCAACGCAGGGCGCTCAGGCGCTCGTCGACGGGTTCGCGGCGCGCGCGGCGGCGGCAGGGGTCGACGTGGCCACCCGCGTGATCGAGGGCAGCGCAGGCGGTGTGCTGGTCGATGAGAGCCGGTACGCCCGACTCGCCGTGGTCGGCAAGCGTGGCCGCAACCGCTTCGCGGGTCAGCAGCTCGGGAGCGTTTCGGCTCAGCTGGCGGCGCATTCGCACTGCCCGACCCTCGTCGTCCCCGCGGTACCCGACGCCGGGGAAACCTCACGCGGAGATGAGCAGAAGCCGTCGCGTGAACCCGGCGACAACTTCGAGTGCGGCGAGAGGGGCGACGACGAGCTGGACTTCAGCGGTGAGATCGTGGTCGGCATCGACGTCGGCCACCCCGCCGCGTCGACGGTCGCGCTGACCGCAGCCGAAACCGCCGAACTGTGTGAGCGCCCCCTGACCTTGGTGGCCGCGGCCCCCTTGGATGCGTGGTTCCCGCTGCCCGCGCGGCACCGCGCAGAACTCGGTCGACTCCGCGAGCAGTACTCCGACTACCTCGAGCACATCGCTGATGTGATCGCCGATGAGTACGCGTCGCTGCCGGTCCGCCGGCAGTTCGTCGACGGGTCGCCCGCGGACATTCTCGCCGAAGCCTCGCGGACGGCGGCGCTGGTCGTCGTCGGGACGCGCGGACGCGGCGGATTCGCCGGTCTGCTGCTGGGCTCGGTGAGTCGCGCGCTGCTGGGCGACACCGTCGCGCCGGTGCTGGTGGTGCCGGTGAGGAGCGTGCCGTGAGCCGAGTGATCAGCGGCGGCTGCCGAGCGACTCCTCGGCCGGTGTCGACGCCTCGGCCCCGATGAGCGACTCCTCGGCCGGTGTCGACTGCGACCCCCACACCACCTCGTCGACCTCCAGACGTCGGACCCTGAGCGATTTGAACTCGGCCCTGCCGATCGTCAATCGTCCGATCGCGAGCGCGCCCACCGCAAGGGCACCGACCGCAAGCGCTCCGGCGGCGAACGCTCCGACAGCCACACTGCCGACGGCCAGCCGACCGAGAGCTCCTGCTCTGAACTCGATGGTGTCAGTCATGATTCTCCTCCTGGTGAGTCTCTTCCTCATTATGACGCGTCGGGCGAGCTTTCACTCGATCGAGCATGCGATCACGCTCCACAGCAGACCACTCCCAGCCACCGATCCAGCGATTCCAGATCCGCCCAGTCATTGCGGAACCCGATGTAGCCGTCGGGGCGGACGGCCACGATCCGGCGCCGCGGCCACCCGTCGAGCTCGTGGCACGTGACAGGAACGGGTCCCAGCACCGGCCGCGCCGGGACCGCGGCGCCGTGCAGCACGTGGATGCCCGGCGGGGAGGTGAGCCCATGCAGCCGGACAGTCCGGCCGCGGACCACTGCTTCCGCGTCCGGGAGCGGATTGCCCGCCCGCAGCGGCCCGCGGCCGGTCCCGGGCGCCGTGATCGGGCTCGCGGCGTAGGAGACCCAGTCCTGTGACAGCACCGCTCCCCCTATCGCCGTCAGCGGCCGCAGGCGCAGCAGCGCGGGCGCGAGCGGTGCCAGGACCGGCATCACCCGGGTGCGGGCGAGCAGGAACGGCAGCCGCTCATCGGCTTCACCGTGCAGGATCGCCTCGGTGAGGAGGCCGACCCGACCGGCGACCGGCCGCCGCTCGGCCTCGTACGAGGACAGCAGCCGCTCCGGGTCGGAGGAGCCGCCACAGGCGGCGGCGAGCTTCCACCCCAGGTTGGCCGCATCCTGCAGGCCGGTGTTGATGCCCTGAGCGCCGGCAGGCGAGAACACGTGGGCGGCATCGCCGACCAGGAACACCCGGTCGGCACGGTACCGGCCCGCGCGTCGGCGCTGCAGCCGGACCCGGGTGGACCACACCGAGTCGTCGACGATGCCGGGCAGGTTGGCCCCGGCGAGCACGCCCTGGAGCTCCGGCACCGGGACCGGTGGTCCGTCGCGTCCCGGAGGCGCCCCGGCGCCTCGGGCCCGGCGAGTGGCGACGAGGCGCCAGTCCGCGCCGTGCTCCCCGGCCGGGAACAGGAAGCCGATGCCGGCCGGACCCGCGCCGATGTGGGCCGCGGTCTGGGGCAGATCACTCAGGCGCAGGTCCGCGATCACGGCTTCCTCCGCGTAGACGTGCCCGCGCCACGGAATCCGGCTCAGCCCGCGCACGGTGCTGTCGGCGCCGTCGGAGCCGACGAGGTACCGGCAGCGCAGCCCCTGCTCCCCGCCCGGTATGCGCAGGCGCGCCAGCACCCCCTCGGCCTCGCGGCTCAGGCTCACCAGCTCGGTGCGGGTCGCCAGCCGGATGCCGGCACGCTCCCGCGCCCGGTCCAGCACCGATTCGATCTCCGCCTGCGGCACCATCAGCGGCAGCCGCGCACGCCCCGAGGCTGCGAGCTCCGCCAGGGCGACGTCGACGGTGCGCGCACCGAGGTGCAGCTGGGTCGGCATGCGCGCGGCCGGGTGCGCCACCAGTTCGTCCGCGACGCCGAGGCGATGCAGCGATTCCAGCGTGCGCGGCCACAGCAGCATGGACCGGGAGGGCCGTGCCAGCCGGGTGCGCCGCTCGATCAGGCAGACGTCCGCGCCATGTCGCTGCGCGTGAAGCGCGAGTGCGGTGCCGACCGGACCGGCGCCGACGACGAGGACATCGGGGCGGCTCATGTCTCGCCGACCGGTGTCGCCGGGCGCCACCATCGGTCCGCTCCCTCGTCGCCCAGCAGCTCCGGGCGGGCAAGCACATCGTCCCGGTGAAGTCCCGGCACGATGTGGGCCCGGATCGAGCCGCGGACGCTGACCACGCCGAGCACCCAGCTGAGCGCTCTCACGTAGGCGGCGGCTCGCTCGGCGCCGTCCCACTCATAGATCCCGCGGTAACGACTGCTCTCGTCATGCCGCATCCACAGCTTCGAGGCGAAACCGGGGAAGCCGACGAACATCGGGGTGTTGAGCCAGCTCTCCACGCGAAACGCGACATGGGCCCGACCGCGGATGCCGCGCAGCACGAATCCGACCACCAGCAGCGCCGGTTCCGCTGCGCGGCCGTCGTCCACCCGGGTCTCCCGGTAGACCGCAGCGCTGCTGCCATCGGCGAACCGCAGCGTCCGGCCGATGTTCTGCCGTGGGCTGTGCAGTCGCCCAGCGCGCAGCAGCCGGATCATGCCGACGGCGCTGGCGAGCACCTCGGGCACTGCCCGGTTCGCAGGAGGCGGTGTGACGACGTCCGGGTCGGTGTCAGCGGGGCTCTGGGGACGGCGAGCCGGCAGTGACTGTGCGGATGTTGCAACCATGGCGCACTCCTCGGAACTCCACGGTGGTGGGGACCAAGCGTACGGCGGTTCCCTCCGAGAAGGAAGGAACCGCCGTCCGATGGAACCATTACTCGGGCGGCGACCCCGGACGTGCCAGGCGCTCGTAGCACAACGCGCCCAGAACGCCGCCGAGGGTGGGGGCGATGACGTACAGCCACCAGTCCGGGAAGTGGCCCGACACGATCATGGGACCCAGGGTCCGCGCCGCGTTGAAGGAACCCCCCGAGATCGTCAGCGTCACGTAGATGCCGACCGCGACCAGCGCGCCGACGGTCAGCCCCGTCATCCCGGGAGCGGCCCGGTCGTCGGTCCCGACGGACAGAATCACCACCAGCAGCAGGAAGCCCAGGATCACCTCCGCCACGAATGCGATGACCCAGCCGCGATCACCGACCGGGGTGGCGCCGAGCATCAACGACTCGCTGCGCGCCTGGCCGCCGAAGAACATCCACACGGTCAGCGATGCCAGGACAGCGCCGACCAGCTGTGCGACGATGTATGCAGGCACCGCACGCCACGGGAACCTGCCGATCGCTGCCAGCGCGACGGTCACCGTCGGATTGATATGAGCGCCGGAAACGTGGATGAACGCGTACACGGGGACCACGACGGCCAATCCGAACGCCAATGAGATCGCAGTTCGATTCACTGCGGCGTCATCCGGCGTCGCCAGCAGGACTGCCACCACCGTTCCGGTGCCACCGAGCACCAGGATGTAGGTTCCGAGGATCTCGCCGACGATCGCGCCCCAGAAACCGCTCTGCGATCTGTCCCGCTTCCGCCGCACCGTCTCACCAGTCATCGCCTCTGACCTTCAATCTCCGCAGTCTGCGGACCGTGGACACCCGGTTCAGGCGACCATGCTGTGCGGATCGATGACGTACTTCCTCGCAGCACCCTGATCGAACTGCTGATAGGCATCCGGTGCTTCGTCGAGGCTGATCTTCGTCGCGTTGACGGCCTTGGCGATCTGCGCCTTGTCGGCAAGGATCAGGTTCATCAGCTTGCGGTTGTATCGCTTCACCGGGCACTGACCCGTCTGGAAGTGATGCGACTTGGCCCAGCCCAGGCCCAGCTTCACCCCGATCTGGCCGACCTTGGCATTGTCGTCGGCGGCACCGGGATCGCCCGTGACGTACAGTCCGGGGATGCCGAGCCCCGCTCCGACGCGGGCCACCGACATGATGTCATTGAGCACCGTCGCCGGCTGTTCGCCGGCGCCCTCGCCGTGGGCTCTGGCTTCGAACCCGACCGCGTCGACCGCGGCATCGACCTCGGGCTCCCCGACGACCTCCGCGATCTTGTCGGACAGCTCCCCGGACGTCGACAGATCGACCGTCGCGCAGCCGAAGCTCTCCGCCTGCCTCAGTCGCTCGGCGTTCATGTCGCCGACGATCACGACCGAGGCGCCGAGCAGCTGCGAGGCATGCGCAGCGGCGAGTCCGACGGGACCGGCCCCGGCGACATAGACGGTCGAGCCCGTCGTCACGCCGGCCGACACCGCGCCGTGGTAGCCGGTCGGGAAGATGTCCGAGAGCATCGTCAGGTCGAGGATCTTCTCCAGTGCCTGATCACGGTCGGGGAACTTCAGGAGATTGAAGTCCGCGAACGGCACCATCACGTACTCGGCCTGACCGCCGATCCAGCCGCCCATGTCGACGTACCCGTACGCCGCACCCGGCCTGGCAGGGTTGACGTTCAGGCAGACGCCGGTCTTGCCCTCATTGCACATGCGGCACCGACCGCAGGCGATGTTGAACGGCACCGAGCAGATGTCGCCCTCCTTGACGAACAGCACGTCGTCGCCCGTCTCCACGACCTCACCGGTGATCTCGTGCCCGAGCGACTGCCCCACCGGCGCGATCGTCCGACCGCGGACCATGTGCTGGTCGCTGCCGCAGATGTTGGTCGTCACGACCTTGAGGATCGCCGCGTGCGGTGCTGCCTGCTTGATGCCCATCCCCTCGGCCACCTCCGCCGGGATCTCCAGCTTCGGATAGTCGATGTCTTCGATGGCTGTCTCCAACGGTCCCTTGTACACGACCACGCGATTGGACGTCATGACATTTCTCCCTTGAGTCTCACCCGGGCGCTGAATACCAGTGCGGCGCCCGGCCCGGCAGAACGCCTGTCGTACGAAACCTGGGGAAGCAGTTCTTGCGCCGGCGGAGGATCGACAGGCTGCGGCGCCGTTGCCGCGACCCGTCGATCTCAGGGATCGCTCTCAGCTCCGCCGGCGATCGCTCCTCACAGCCACGAGTGCTCGGCTGCGTCTGCCACGTTACGCATGGAAAGCGCTGCCCCAGAGGGTCGCTGGGCGATCCTGCGCATTGCCACATTCTCCTTGCGGAGACCCGCAGAAGCGGCAGATGCCGGCG
This sequence comes from Brevibacterium daeguense, assembly GCF_021729135.1. Taxonomy (GTDB): domain Bacteria; phylum Actinomycetota; class Actinomycetes; order Actinomycetales; family Brevibacteriaceae; genus Brevibacterium; species Brevibacterium daeguense. The sequence goes on along the minus strand of NZ_JAJTWW010000010.1, from coordinate 21,919 downwards.
CACGCATCCGCCTGGCGACGGTGACCGGATGAAGCGCCGCCGTTCCAATCCGGCCGTCACCACAGGGCGCACTCGATGCGCGGCCCGCGGGCGGTCCGAGGTGCTCTTGTCCGGCCCCCGGAATCGGTCCTACGCTGGAAGCCCCTGGCTGCGATGATGCAGCTGCGCCCACGGAGGGAACAGCCATGAAAGCGCTCGTCTATCACGGCCCCGATCAGAAGTCCTGGGAAGACGTGCCGGATCCGGAGATCCTCAAACCGACGGACGCGATCGTTGAGATCGACACCACGACGATCTGCGGCACAGACCTGCACATCCTCAAGGGCGACGTCCCCGCGGTGACGGACGGTCGGATCCTCGGCCACGAAGGCGTCGGCACAGTCGTCGACGTCGGATCGGCGGTCTCACGAGCCAAGGAAGGCGATCGCCTTCTGCTGTCCTGCATCAGCTCCTGCGGTTCCTGCTCCTTTTGCCAGCAGGGCCTGTATTCCCACTGCCTCGCCGACGAAGGCGCCAGCGGGATCGGCTGGATCTTCGGCCACCTGATCAATGGGACCCAGGCCGAGAAGGTGCGCGTTCCCTTCGCCGACAACTCCACCTACAGGATCCCGGAGGGCGTGTCGGACGAAGCCGCGCTCATGCTGTCGGACATCCTGCCGACCGGCTTCGAGATCGGCGTGCGCAACGGTCGGGTGAAGCCCGGCGACATCGTTGCCGTCGTGGGAGCCGGTCCGGTCGGCCTGGCCGCTGTCATGACGGCCGGCCTGTACGGCGCGTCCCGCATCATCGCGATCGACCTCGATGACAACCGGCTCGAACAGGCCAAGGTCTTCGGAGCCACAGACTCGGTCAACAACAGCAGCGGTGACGGCTGGATCGACGAGGTCAAAGACATGACCGACGGGCTCGGCGTCGACGTCGCCGTTGAGGCCGTCGGCATTCCGCAGACCTTCGCCGCCTGCCTGAAGATCATCCGCCCAGGCGCCTCGGTCGCCAACGTCGGCGTGCACGGCAAAGCCGTGGAGCTGCCGCTGCAGGATCTGTGGATCATGGACATCACGATGACCACCGGGCTGGTCAGCACCTCGACAACGCCGATGCTTCTGAAACTCGTCGCCCAGCACAAGCTGTCGGCGGAGAAGTTCGTGACGCACCACTTTGCGCTCGACGAAATGCTGGACGCATACGACACCTTCGGCCGCGCCGCCGAGACCAAGGCGCTCAAGGTCGCAATCCAGCGGCGCCGGACCTGACGGCTGCCCTTGCCGCTCCGGTCGGACGCGGTACGACGACGGCGGAGCGGACGGACAATGAGGCACATTCTGCTCCCCAGGACTGAGCACGGAAGGATGGAGACCCTCATGTGGATGGGACTCGTGGGACTGGGCAGGATGGGCGGCAACATGCGCGACCGCCTGCGGGAGGCAGGGCACACCATCATCGGATACGACACGGACGCCGCGCTCTCGGATGCCGAGAGCCTGCCCGCAATGGTCGAGCAGCTCGACACCGAGCCTCGGGTGGTATGGGTGATGGTCCCGGACACGGCCGTGGACCCGGTGATCGACCAACTGGCAGGGCAGCTGGGTGCGGGCGATGTCATCATTGACGGGGGCAACTCGAAGTGGACCCACGACGGCCCGCGGGCGCAGCGGCTGTCGGACCGCGGGATCGAGTACCTGGACTGCGGTGTCTCCGGCGGCGTGTGGGGCATCACCCAGGGCTATGCGCTCATGGTCGGCGGTCGGGAGAAGACCGTAGCCAAGGTGCAGCCGATCTTCGACTCGCTCAAACCACCCGGCGAGTACGGCTTCGTCCATGCTGGGGACCACGGCGCAGGCCACTTCGCCAAGATGGTCCACAACGGCATCGAGTACGCGATCATGCAGGCCTACGCCGAGGGGTGGGAGCTCCTGGAGACCGCAGGGCACGTCACCTCGGCGCGGGAGACGTTCAACTCCTGGCGCGAGGGGTCGGTCATCCGATCCTGGCTGCTCGATCTGGCGGTGGATGCCCTCGACGAGGACGCGCACCTGGATCGGCTGCGCGGCTTCGCCGAGGATTCCGGGGAGGGCCGGTGGACGGTGGAGGCTGCCCTGGACCTGGCGGTTCCGGTGCCGGGCATCGCCGGTGCCCTGTTCGCCCGGTTCACCTCGCGTCAGGACGACTCGCCGGCGATGAAGATGATCGCGGCGATGCGCCGGCAGTTCGGCGGGCATGCGGTCAGGGACGCCAGTGCGCCGGTCCCGAGGAACCTGCCGGGTACTCCTCGAGCGGAACCTCCCCGGCCCGCCAGGCAGCCCGGAACTGATCGATGATCCGCCAGCACTGCTCGGCCGCCTCGCCCTGGATCGACAGGGTGGGATCCCGGTCCAGCAGACCGCCCAGCACCTCCCCGTAGGGGTTCAGCCGGCCCGGCCCGAAATGGGAGGTGAGCTGCTCCCGGTCCAGGACGAAGGGGTCGCCGGGTCCGTTGACGTTGAGCTCCAGCACCATTGCGGCCGGGTCCAGGCTGATCCGCAGCACCGTGGGTGTGTCCGCCCCCGTCAGCCCCGCGGGCAGCAGCGGCACCTCGCGAAAGGTGATGACGATCTCGTGCCGGGCGGATCCGAGCGCCTTGCCCGAGCGCAGCACGAACGGGACGCCGGCCCACCGCCAGGTGCGTGACTCCAGGGTCACCTCGGCGAGCGTCTCGGTTCCACGCGCGGGGTCCACGCCCTCTTCGTCGACATAGGACGGGAGCCGCCGGCCGCCGATGGTGCCGCTGATGTACCGGGCGCGCAGCCCGGCCCTCACGGGATCCCCGCCGAAGGGACGCACCGCACGCAGCGCCTCGGTCTTGGCACCGCGCAGCTCGGTGGCATGCACCGACTGCGGCGCCTCCATGGTGACCAGGGCCATGACCTGCAGCAGATGGGACTGGAGCATGTCGACCAGGGCTCCCGCATGGTCGTAGTATCCCGCGCGGTGTTCCAGCCCGAGTTGCTCGTCGTAGACGATTTCGACCCCGGCGACGTGATCCCGGTTCAGCAGCGGCTCGAACAGATAGTTGCCGAACCGCAGCCCGAGGATACTCAGGACCGTCGACTTGCCCAGGAAGTGATCGACCCGGAAGACCTGGTTCTCGTTCACCAGCGCGGTCAGCTGCCGGTTGAGCTGGGCGGCACTCGCCTCGTCGACCCCGAACGGCTTCTCCAGAGCCAGCACGGTGCCCTCCCCCACCCCGATGCCGCGCAGTGCGTGGATCGCCTGCGCCGTCACCGCCGGGGGCAGGGCGAAGTAGACGGCTGGAGCACCGGTGGCCGAGGCGAGCACGCGTGCCAGGTCATCGGCGGAGGAAGCATCGGCGACGAGGTAGTCGGAGTGGTCAAGAGCGTACTCGACCGCCGGTCCCCGAGCGTCGACTCCGGTGAAGGCCGCCCGCACGACCTCGCCCCACCGCCCCGCGTCAACCGCCGTGCGGTCGGCGCCGATCAGGCAGATCCGTCTGTCGGGCTGTTCGGCGAGCAGCCGTCCGAGCCCTGGCAGCAGCAATCGGGAGGTCAGATCCCCGGTTGCCCCCAGGATGATCAGGGTTCCGACGGGTTCCATGTCACTCCTGTTTCAGCTCGGTCTCAGTCGGGCCGTGGTCCATGGTCTTCGAGAGCACCCGCTCTGCGACCGGCCCGACGGCGTCCTGCGTCCGAGTCGCGCGGCGCTTGGCCAGCAGAGTCACCGTGATCAGCGCGGCCACGCTCAGCAGGCCGATCAGCACATGGGGACCCTCCGACAACGCCGTGTCCCATCCCGCGTGCAGGACGATCACGCTCAGGTAGGCGCCGAGCACGGCCAGGATCCCCAGTGCCGGGTTGCGCCAGGACCGCATGCCCCACAGCGCCGCGCAGACCAGACCCGTCCAGGCGACGTGGCCCGCGGGAGCGAGCACGCCGCGCAGCAGCAGCACCGAATCGACGGCTTCGATGCCTCCGCCACGCTCGAGCAGCGCTACGAACCCGAACCCCATCGTCTCCAGCACTGCGAATCCCGTGCCGGATGCCACTCCGACCGCAACTCCTCCGAAGGCCGTCATGGGGTAGGCCAGGATCAGCACCACGAGTGGGACGATGAGCTTCACTGTCTCCTCGACGATTGCGACCAAGAGCACCGACTCCATACCGAAAGCACCCGCGATGCCCTCGAGCAGTCCGGCCCCGATGATTCCGACGACCCCACCCACGAGCACCGTCATCACGATGAGCGACGGCGGAGCGAGAGTGCGGTAGCGACCGGTCATCGCGAACAGCAGAACCGCCAACGGCGTCGTCAGCGCCCCCACCACGAGCAGTGCGGGGAACAGCGCCGGGTTGCGCGTCAGCACCATCACCAGGAGCAGGGCGACATAAGACAGGACGCCGCCGGCGATGACGAACGGCCACGCGAATCGCTGAAACCACGGGAGCGCCTTCCCGTTCTCCTTGATGTGTTCCACTCTTGCGGTCCCTTCCGCGTTCACGATGCGCGCTCCCTGATGCGCTCCCGACGATGTCGACCGAAATCTCCACCGCGGGTATCGACCCCTGCTCTCGAGCCAGTGCCGAGTGTTCCGGTCCTCGGGCCAACCCACCCCGTCCCGTAGTCGTCCACCGGGCGAAGAGTCCAGCACGGACCCCCTCGCTCGGATCGACGTTGACCTGGCAGTCCTGAGAATCCGGATTCTCAGCGTAGGTTCACGCCACAGCGCCGTCAACGATGCGGGGCTCGCTCGCCTCTTCCGTCCGAAAAGGGGCCTGCGACGGGCACGGGCAGACGGCGGGATTGGAGACCCGCAGCATCGACCCTGACCCACTTCCGAGGAGGTGCACTAGAGTCGGACACAGTGTCCGGCCCGCCTCGAACTCAGGAGAAACCATGGAATTCCGCTACCTCGGAAACAGCGGTCTGAAGATCTCGGAGATCACCTACGGCAACTGGCTCACCCATGGGTCTCAGGTCGAGAACGAGATCGCCACCCAGTGCGTCCACGCGGCCCTCGACGCAGGCATCACCACCTTCGACACCGCCGACGTCTACGCCAACACGCGGGCCGAATCGGTGCTCGGCGAGGCACTCCGCGGGCAGCGCCGCGAATCGCTGGAGATCTTCACGAAGGTCTACCACCCGACCGGTCCCCGCGGACACAACGACTCCGGGCTGTCCCGCAAGCACATCATGGAGTCGATCAACGGCTCCCTGTCCCGCCTGGGCACCGACTACGTCGACCTCTACCAGGCGCATCGCTACGATTTCGAGACCCCGCTCGCGGAGACGATGCAGGCCTTCGCCGACATCGTCCGGCAGGGCAAGGCGCTCTACATCGGCGTCAGCGAGTGGACCGCCGACCAGATCCGGGCCGGGCACGCCCTGGCCAAGGACCTCGGGTTCCAGCTCATCTCCTCCCAGCCGCAGTACAACATGCTGTGGCGGGTCATCGAGGCGGAGGTGGTGCCCACCTGCGTGGAGCTCGGCATCTCCCAGATCGTGTGGTCGCCGATCGCGCAGGGCGTGCTGACCGGCAAGTACGCCCCGGGCGGCGAGCTGCCCCCCGGCTCCCGCGCCACCGACGAGCGCGGCGGCGCCGAGACGATCAAGCGCTACCTCACCGACGAGATCCTCACCGGAGTCAAGAGCCTGGAGCCGATCGCCGCGGACCTCGGCCTGACCATGGCGCAGCTCGCGATCGCGTGGGTGCTGTCCCAGGAGAACGTCGCCTCGGCCCTGGTGGGCGCCTCGCGGCCGGAGCAGATCGCGGACAACGTGGGTGCCGCCGGTGTCACGCTCGACGCCGAGGTGCTCGCTCGGATCGACGACGCGCTCGGTCACCTCGCGGTCACCGACCCGTCCTTGACCAAGTCGCCGGCGACCCGCCCGAGCTGATCGGGCTTCCGCCCGTCCGCCGAGAACCTAGAATCGGTTCATGGATGCCACCTCTGACACATCGAAGTCCGGCTCTGCCCGCAGTTCCGCGAGCGCTCGGAAAGCGGGAAAGCAGCTCACAATCGATCGAGCGTTCGTCGAGGAGTACGCGCCGCGCTATCCGATTTCCGATCTGGAGGACCGTGTGCTGCGCAAGGACGGCCCGCGGGCTCTCAAGAAGGGCGTGATGAAACGCAAGGCCTTCCTGCGCATCGGGCAGTGGAAGGGGCTGGCCGCGCTCAGCCGCTTGGAGCAGCATCCGGCCGAGGACGTCGAGTTCATCACCTCGCTGGCGGTGTCACGGAAGACTCCGGACAAATTCCGGGTCTCGCTGCTGCGAGTCCTCGACGGAGTCGGAGTGCCGCTGGCGAGCTCGGTGCTCTCGGCAGTGTTCCCTACGCGCTTCGCGATCATGGATGCCCGCGCCACCGACGCCCTGCATGCGGCCGGGCACCTCGATTCGGGCAACCCCGCTCGCGCGGACTACGCGCACTACATCTCGACCATGCGGACCCTGGCAGAGGACTGCGGGTGCTCACTTGTCGATCTCTACCGCGCGCTCTACGCGTGGGCGAAGGATCGCTGACCCGAAAACCCAGCGGGCAGCAGCTACTCCCCAACGATCACCTGCGCCATCTCCTCGGCAAGTTCCGGAGTCGCCGCGATCACGCCTGACCAGCGGCGAGTCAGGTCCGTATCGAACTCGATCTGCTGACCGAAGGCGTCGATCACTGCACCGCCGGCAGCCGGCACGAACAGCAGCGCCGCAGCCAGATCCATCAGGCGATGCGTCTGGGAACCGGGATCGGCGAAGGCGTCAATGCTTCCTTCGGCCACCAGCATCGCCTCCAGGCAGCTCGAGGACAGAATCCGCACGCGGCTCGTCACAGCGCTGACCCGCAGCCAGGCCGCCGTGGAGTCTCCGCCGGAATGCACCTTGGGCCGGAGCAGACCGACTGCCGCCGACGTCAGCGAGGACGTGCCCGAGGTCCGGTAGGGCACCGGGGTGTCGGCCCTGGCCCACACACTGTGTCCGTTCTCCAGCCACACGTTCAGCGCCTCGCGCGGCTCCCCGTCGACGAACAGTGCCGCGGAGAAGCACGACAGAGGGACACCGGCGGCCGCATTGGCCGAGCCATCGAGCGGGTCGACGACCAGTGTCGCCGCGTGCCCGCCGTCCAGAAAGCCGATCTCCTCACTGAGCAGATTCACGTGGTGATCGGTGGCCGCTTGCGCGATCCTGTCTTCGACGATGGCGTCGATCCGATAGGTCGCCGTCCCGTCAGCGCCCATCTTGACCTCCTCCACCAGCTCGCGGCGGCCGTGGTTCTCCCAGGCTTCGTTCACACCGGCGACGGCAGCGTGGGCCAGCGCAGCGAGCACCGGGGACACCTCCGGATCCATCACGGGCCGGGGCGCCCGGTACGGCACCAGGTCGTTGCCACGGTGTCGCTCGGTCACCGCGCTCACCTGTCCGGCCGCGCTCATGGCTGAGCCTTGAGCGTCGTGACCACTCGCGGCCATGCGCCGATCGAGTCGTCGATCAGCGCGAAGTCGGCCAGCATGCCCTCTGCGATCACCCCGCGGTCGTCGAGTCCACCGACCGCGGCCGGGCCCGAGGTGATCAGGGAGATCCCCTCCGGCAGGGTCAGGAGTCCCCTGCCCACCAGCACATGGACTCCGGCCAGCAGGGATGTCGGCATGTAGTCCGAGGCCAGGGCGTCGATCAGACCGGCAGCGGCAAGGGCTGCCACCGACACGTTTCCGGAATGGGACTGGCCCCGGACGGCGTTGGGTGCACCGGCGACGATCAGCATGCCCAGCTCCCGGGCTCGCTGAGCGGCTTCGATGGTGGTGGGGAACTCGGCCACCGAACCCGCACGAGCGTGCAGGTCGTCGATCGCCTGCGCGGTGTCGGGGTCGTGCCCCAGGAGGCGGATTCGGCCCTCCGCGGCCAGCCGCCCCAGCCATTCGAGGTTGTCCTCTCGGATTCGCGCGTTGGCCTGCCCTTCGGCGATGAGCCGGGCCACTCGCTCCTCCGCCTCGGCCTCGGACAGTCCATCGGCTCTGATCAAGGTGTTCTTCATCCCCTGCACATCGGCGTACTGGCCCTGCCCGGGGGTGTGGTCCTCGTGGGAGACCAGCGGCGGCGCCTCGGCGGCGCTCCACGGCAGCCCTTCCAGGCGGCGCGCCAGGGTTGCCGCGCCGCCTTCGGAGAGGATGTCCAGGCGATGCAGGACCCGGTGGTCGACGCGGTAGGACGCGGTGCCGTCGACCACTCCGCACGTCTCCAGGGCGCGTTCGACCGACCGCTCGACGCCGCGAGCCAGCTGATGCTGGAAGCCGGCGCCGTGGAACATCGTCGTGATGCCGGCCGAGACCGTTCGTCCTTCGAAGGAGGCCATCGCGAAGTCGAGGGGCACCTCGGCGTTGGCCCGCGGTGCCCGCTCCTTCTCCAGCGCGTCGGAATGGACGTCGATGAGCCCCGGGGTCAGCAGGAGGTCGGCACCGTCGACATCGGCCGAGTCGTTCCGCCCGCCCTCGGTGATCCCGTCGATCCGACCGTCCCGGACGAACACGCTGGCGTTGTCCACGAGGCGGTCCGGCAGCACGGCTCGGACGTTGCGGATGGTGTACGTTCCGGACGGTCGGCCCAGGCTCCACACCTGTGGCGCTGCCGTGACGGCGGTCTTCCCTGCGCCCGATGGTTCGATCGTGGTGTCGGGGGCGTGTCGGGTGACGGTGGGGTTCATGCCACGACCTCCCCGAGAGCGGCATGGCGAGCAGCGAGCACGTCCTCCGGGCGCCCTTCATCGGCGATGCTGCCGTCGGACAGCACGAGGACGCGCTGGGCAAGACGGCGGATGATGTGCATGTCGTGGTAGACGGCGAGCACGGCGACGTTCCTGTGCGCCAGTTCGTCGATGACCTCGAGTGCGCGCTCCCGGTTGGCGGGATCGAGCGCGGACACCGGCTCGTCGAGCAGCAGCAGCCTGGGCGGAGACACGATTCCGGCCGCCAGGTTCACGCGCTGGCGCTCTCCGCCGGAGAGCACGCTGCAGTCGATATCCCACAGCAGCTCGTCGATCCCGAGGCGGCGCAGCGCGGTCTCCGCCAAGGACCGGGACTCCTCCCGGCTGTGGCCGCGGCGCAGCGCCGCGGTGACGACGTGCTGCAGCGGCCCGGTGCGGGGCGGCGCGCTGAGGAACTGGGAGACATACCCGAACTCGCGGCCGCGCAGCCGTGCCATTGCGCGGTCGGAGAGTTCGGTCAGCTCGATCCTCTCGGTCGCCGTGTGCAGGACGACCGACCCGGAATCGGGCAGGTAGTTGCGGTAGACGCAGCGCAGCAGGCTGGACTTGCCGGCGCCTGAGGAGCCTGCGATCGCCACGTGCTCGCCCACGCCGACGGAGAAGCTGACGCCCTGCAGGGAGCTGACCCGGCGCCCGCCGACGGCGTGCATCGTGAAGGTCTTGCGCAGGTTGCTGACGGTGAGGATCTCGGTGGGGTCGGACATCGTCGTTTCCTTGTCTCTCATCGGATTCACCCCCGGGCGGCGGCCACGAGCCGCTGGGTGTAGGCCTCGTGGGGATCGGCGAACAGCTGATCGGTCAGCCCGGTCTCGATGACGCGGCCGCGGTGCATGACGATCGCACGATCGGTCAGCGCATCGATCACCGAGAAGTCATGGCTGACCACGACGACGGCGATATTGCGCTCCGCCAGGAGCTCGCGCAGGAGGTCGAGCACACCCGCCGCCACCGAGGCATCCAGGCCGGTGGTCGGTTCGTCCAGGAGCAGGACGTCCGGGTCGGTGGCAAGGGCCTTGGCGATCTGCACGCGCTGGCGCATCCCGCCGGAGAACTGCCCCACCGCATCGTCCATCCGGTTCAGCGGCACCTCGACCCGGTCGAGGAGACCCGCCGCGCGGCGGCGGATCGCACGGTAGTTGCGCCATCCCGCAGCGGTGAGCCGTTCGGTGATGTTTCCGCCGGCGCTGATGCGCAGGTTCAGGCCCATCGCGGGGTCCTGGTAGACCACGCTCAGAGCGGAGATGCGCAGGTTCCGGCGCTCGGTGGGTGTGAGCTGCAGGATGTTGGTGCGGGCATCGTCAAAGCCGGCCAGCCGCACATCGCCCTGCGCCTGGTATTCGTCCCCGATGATGCACTTCATGACGGTGGACTTGCCGGAACCCGATTCGCCGATGATGCCGAGTGCCTCGCCGGGAGCGACGTCGAAATCGACATCGGCGGCGGCGACCACGGCTGAGGAGCCGCGCCGGGCGGGATAGGTCTTGCCCAGGCCGGAGACCTTGAGCGTCCATTCTGCGCCGGGTGCCGTGGTGGTGACCGCGTCCCGGAAGCCGGCGGATTCGTCTGCCAGCAGGCCCGGATCTACGAGGTAGTCCTCGGCCGTGGCACGCACCCGCTTGCCGGCGTCCGGCAGATACTGCAGCGGGGCGATGACGCGGTGCTCGGCGGGATCGACATCGTGGTCGCGGACCCGTCGGCACCATTCGACGTCCGAGCACAGGAAGCGGCCGTCAGAGGTCTGCACCATGAAGGTGTCCGCGGAACCGCAGAGCCCGCACGTGGTGCCTTCGGTGAATTCGACTTCGAACGGGACGTCGTCGAATGTCACCGGCGCCACCGGAGTGTGCGGAGGCACGGCGTAGATCTTCTTGTCGCGACCGTGGGACAGGATGGTCAGATGATCGCTGTCGTTCAGCCGCGGGACGTCCCAGCGCGGAATGGGGCTGGGTGCCATGAGGTAGCGGTCGTTGACCATCACCGGATAGCCGGCACCGGTGTTGACGACTCCCCCGGTGACGAGGTCCTCGTACATGCCCACCCAGATGCGGGAGTAGTCAGCCTCCGCGTGCATGCGATTGCATTCGCGCACGGATTTCTCCACCCCTCGCAGCGGCTCGGAGTTCGGCACCTGGAGCACTATCGTCTGGCCGGCGACCATTCGGTCCTCGGGGATTCGGTGGCGGGACTGCACGATCGACGCCTCGCGGGTGTCGGCGGTGGTACCGCAGCCCAGAGTCCCGCGGATCAGTCGGCGCAGGTTCACTGCGTTGACGCCCTCCTCGTCGCCCTGGTCGATGACTTTGACGACGTCCTCGGACCCGCCCATGGCCAGGGTCGCCTGCAGTCCGCCGGAGCCCCAGCCGCGGGCCACGGGCATCTCGCGCGATCCGAAGGGCACCTGATAGCCGGGGATGCACACGGCCGAGAGCATGGCGCGGCGGACTTCCCGCTTGGCCTGCTCGTCAAGGACCGTCGGCCTGCCGGAGAGCTCGAGTTCCCGGTCGATCTCGCTCAGAACGGACGCGGTGCTCATGCCAGTACCTCTTTCTTGGTGGCGTCTTCCGCAGGCTGCTCTGCGGCGTCTTGCGCGGGCTGCTCCGCGGCGTCTTCCGCTAGCTCGCGCTGGGAGGTCTTCCCGTCCTCGGCGCGCGCGGCGAGCGCTCGATCGATCATCGACTGGAAGGTGACGTAGTGAGGCAGTTTGAGATGCTCGAGGAAGCCGTTGGCCGCCAGCCCGTCGGTGGTGTGCATGATGACCTGTTCGGTCTGCCAGCCGGCCGGCCCGGAGGCATAGCGCTGGGCAGCCAGGTCCATGTTCGCCATCGCGATCGCCTTGCGCTCGTTGTGGCCCATCGCGAAGCCGTAGCCGGCGTCGAAGCGGGAGGCGTCCTCTCCGCGCTCATCGAGGTGGGCCATGGATTCGCACTCGGTGGCCCGGATCTCGCCCACCTGCACCGGGTTGCCGGTGTGCGGGTGAGTGACCCGGACGCCGAGGCGGCCGTAGCGGACCTCGCCCAGGGTCACCGATTCATCGGTATGGCCGTCGGGGCCGATCACGCCGCGGTACCAGAGGTTGACCAGCGCGCCGGTCTCGGCGAGCGACATCGCGGACAGGCGCGCCGAACGCGGGGCCGGCAGCGTGATCGGGTTGAGTGCCAGGTCGTAAGGCTCGGGATCCGACTCGTCGCGGCGATCGACCAGCAGTCCCTGCGCGGCAAGGAACCGGGTGTAGCGCTGGACGGGGCGGTCCGGGTACTTCGCGGGGCCGATCTGGTCGTCGTCGACGACCAGATCCGAGTCGTCGCCGCCGAGCGGGTCACCGACACCGCGCCGGATGATGCGCGGCGAGTAGTCGACCGTCTCGCCCAGCAGCTGCGGCCCGTCGGGGCTGCGGTGAGCAGGGACCACACGGCGGCACAGCGCCATGTCGTCCGGTTCGATCGGCAGGCTGAAGGTCAGCCGCGGCAGCGTCGAGCGGTGGGCGCGCAGCAGGTGAACAGCCTCGGCGGTGTCTCCGCCGGCCTGGATGAACGCGGCGGCGGCGGTCCGCTCATGCCATAGCCCGCCCTCTCCCATGATGCGGTCGATGATCGCCGGAAAGGCAGTGAGAACGGCGTCCACAGAGATCTCGTCGGCCGCCTCGCGATTGCTGCGGAGGAGTTCCTCGGCGGCCAGAATCGCCGAGGTGCCGCCCTTGTTGGTGCCTGCGTATCCCATCAGAGAACCTCGACTTTCGTGGTGCGGGGCAGACCGAGGACGGTGCCCTCCGGTGAGACGAACAGGACGTCGATGCCCGTCGGGAAGTTCGCGACCAGGGTTTCGCGGGCTGCGAAGAAGTCGGAGCCGACCCCGTCGACGGTGATTTCCGCGGTGCCGTCGACTCCGGGACCGCTCAGGCGCAGACGGATCGCTGCGCCTCCTGCTGCAGAGCCTTCACCGAGCGCGTCGACGTGCTGGAAGAGCAGCGCGCCGTGGTGCGGGGCGAAGGCCGTGCCGACACCCAGCTGCCGGATGCTTGCCGGGTCCGGCTCGCTCAGGGACAGCGCCAGGCGGGCCTCGGGAAGGGTGCCCCGCGGGGCACCAGTCAGACGCACGATCTCCGTCACCAGCTGCTGGGCGGTCGCGCCGGTCCGGTCCAGCTGCGCGCCGGTGGGCACCGGCGCGAGCGGAGTCATCAGGTCGGCCAGCGCCAGCGCCGGGGCGACCACCGCTGGGCGGCCGGCCACGGCGGCCGCGAGCGCCTCCGGAGTGCTGAGAGCATAGCTGGCTCCGGGACGGGCGAGAGCCTCGAGGCATTGCCGGAAGATCCGCTGAGCCGTCGCCGGACTGAGCACAGCGAGGTTCTGGCGGGTCCGGGTGGGGTGCGGAGCAGCTGCTGTAGTCGTCATGCGATCTCCTCGAATTCGACGATGGTCGGCACCAGGCGTTCCCATTCGGCGGCCCGCTGGGCATGCCTGTGGTCGGCGACCTGGTCGGCCAGTGCCAGGATCTCCTCGGCCGCCGGGCCGGCGCGCAGCACCTCGGCATCCAGCACAGCCTGGGCGAGCGCGGCGTGTCGGTCGTCCCCCAGCCGCATCGCCCAGCCCCTGACCTCGGCGAGAGCCACCTCGGCGGTGGAGGCGATCAGGTCGCCGAGGATGAAGCGCTGCTCGGCGAGGGGTTCGCGGACCTGCGCCACGATGGTGCCGGTCTCCGGCGGGCGGGTGATGTGGAGCTCGTCCTCGTCCAGTGAGCCGATGACCGTGTCTGCCAGAGCGATGATCTGGGCGGGCTCGGCAGCGCTGAGCAGTTCGGTCAGCTCCTCCCGGCTGCGGCGGGGGTGCACGTGGGTTGTCATGGGGGTCCTTTCGCCGAAGCCGCGGGGCGCGGCCCGGTGCAGTCCGGTGGTCGGTGGTTCATGTCCCATTCGAGTGACCGGCGGTGATGGCGAACGCACCGGGCGGTGGAAGCGGAATGAACGCGAAGGTAAACAGTTGGGGAGTTGTCAGCTCAGGTGAACGGCAGGTGAAGCCGGAGGCGAATGAGCCTCACCGAATCACTTTTCGGGTCCACACCGAAAGCGCCTCGACGAGCAGGACTACGACCAGAATCATGATGATGATGAAGGTCACGACGTCGAAGCTCATGACGCGCGAGGCGCCCATGAGGTAGAACCCGATGCCGCCGGCGCCGACGATGCCCAGCAGAGTGGCGGCGCGGATATTGGAGTCGAGCTGGTAGAGCACGTGGGCGACGAAGGCCGGGAAGGATTGCCGCAGGGTGGAGGCGAAGAACACCTGGGAGCGCGTCGCTCCATTGGCGCGGATCGCCTCCTGGACCCTCTCATCGGTCTCCTCGATCGAATCGGCCAGCAGCTTCGAGAGCAGACCGATGGACCCGATCGCCAGAGCCAAGGTGCCGGCCACCGGACCCAGCCCGGTGATCACGATGAAGATGATCGCCAGGATGAGGTCCGGCAGAGCACGCACAGCGACGATCGTGATGCGGAAGAACTTGTGCACCGATGGGTTGGGGGCGGCATTGCGGGCGGCGAGGACTCCGATCGGGACCGAGATGACGGCGCCCAGCAGGGTGGCGGCCAGGCCGATCTGAAGGGTCACGATCATGCCGTGCACCAGATCGCCGAGCATGTCGCCCGCCGAGGGCGGCCAGAACAGGCTCAGGGTCTGCGGCAGATCCCGGAGACCGTCGACGATGCTCCCGAAGGAGATGTCGCTGACGAGGGTGGAGACTGCCAGAACCACCAGCACCAGGCCGAGATAGGCACTCCGGCGCATCCGCTCGAGAGTCCACGGCGGCGAGGTGCGCACGGCGCCGTCCGGCATCGTCTGCGGAGTGTGGCCGTCGGGTCCAGGAGTACTGCGGGTGCGGGAGCTGCTGACCCATCCCTGGGAGAAGGCATCGGCGATCCGGAAGGCGAGGCCGTAGGCGCCCTTCTTCTTCGCCTCCTCGTGACCCATGAGCTTGGCACGGATCGAACCGGAGATGAGTTCGGTGATGATGCACAGCACGAGGACGACGAGCGCCAGTGCCACCCCGCGGTCGTAGTTCATCGTGCGCATGGCATTGGAGATCTCCAGGCCGATGCCGACGACGCCGACATAGCCGAGGATCACCGAAGTGCGCAGGTTGATGTCGAACCGGTGCAGCGCCGTCGCGATGAACTGGGGCATGACCTGAGGGAAGACTCCGCTGATGATCTGCTGGGCACGAGACCCACCTGAGGCCCGGATGGCTTCGACCGGGCCCTCGTCGATGGATTCGATGGCGTCGGCATAGAGCTTGCCGACCATTCCGACGGAGTGGAAGGCCAGCGCCAGGATTCCGGGCAGAGCACCCAGACCGAAGATGCGAAACAGGATGACGGCGAAGATCAGATCCGGAATGGCACGCGCGATGACGATGGCCACGCGGCCGAATGTCCGCGAGGTCCCGCCCGGTGTCGTGTTGGCCGCCGCGAGCAGGGCGAGCGGAATGCTGATGACGACAGCCAGCACTGTGGCGACCACGACGATCGCGAGGGTCTGCACGGTCATCCGGACGATTTCCAGGAAGGGAGGGAAGTCCAGGGGGAAGATCCGCGAAACGAAGGCGATGGCGTTGTGGAAGCTGTCGATGAAGGTCGCCAGGTTGATTCTCAGATCGATGACCGACCACACCGCCGCGACCAGCACCAGGAGCAGCACGACGGTGACAGCCACGTTCTGAGCCGGAGGCGCGGGCTTCTCGGGCGGAGTGAAGTTCGACGGTTCCTCGGACCTGGGGAGCGTGGCGGTGACAGACATCGCGGCCCCTAGCTCAGCGCCGCTTCGAACCGGCTCTCGTCCGCGACGGAGGCAGGATTGGCGACCCGGTCATAGATGGAGTAGGCATCCTCGGGAGAGATGTCGGCGGTCTCCTCGTCGAGTACGACCCGACCACCTTGCAGCCCGAGGATCCGGTCGGAGAAGCCGAGCGCGATCTCCACCTGGTGCAGACTGCACACGACTGTGAGGTTCTCCTCGTGGGAGATCCGGGTGAGCAGATCGATGACCGATGCCGAGGACACCGGGTCCAGCGATGCGACCGGTTCGTCGGCGAGCAGGACCTTCGGCCGCTGGATGAGTGCGCGGGCGATCGCCACCCGCTGCTGCTGACCGCCGGAGAGGGTGTCGGCGCGCTGGAAGGCCTTATCGGCCAGGCCCACCCGGGCCAGCTGCTCCATCGCCTCGGCACGCAGGGTCCTGGGGAACATGAACAGGCCCATGCGCGGCCCGCGCAGGGAGCCCAGTCGCCCGGTGCACACGTTCTCGAGCACTGTCATGCTGCCGACGAGATTGAAGTGCTGGAAGATCATGGCGACGTCGCGCCGCAGACGGCGCAGCTGTCCCGTGCCTGCGAGGTCGACGCGGGTGCCGAGCGTGGTGATCTCTCCTGCGGAGGGCCGCTGGAGGCCGTTGATGTGACGCAGCAGGGTGGACTTGCCCGAACCGGAGAGTCCCAGCAGGACGGTGATCCGGTTGGGCTGGAACTCGGCGGACACCGAATCCAGGGCGGTCACGTTCTCACCGAACCTCTTGGTGACATCGGTGAAGCGGATGACTTCGGCGTTGCTGTGCGGGTGGGAGACCGAGTGAACTGGGAGCATCGTGATCCTCATCGTTGTCGAGAGCTGATTTCAAGGCGGGTGGGGTGTTCGGAGAGCAGCAGCTCACCGAACACCCCGGCTGTCCGATCGACGTCAGGAGACGCAGGATTCCGCTTCGGTGATGTCGCAGACCTTGCGGACACCGTCATAGAAGTCGTCCTCGACCTGCGTATAGCCGTATTCGCCGGGCAGGCCGCAGGAGGCCGCATCATCGCAATAGCCGTTCTCCGTCAGCCAGTCCACGTTGAGCTTGTTGATGAAGATGTCGTGCAGCTGCTCCCTGAGCTCGTCGCTGACATCGGTGCTGACCACGGTGGGGCTGGCGGCGATGGTCTCCGATTCCCAGATCACCTCGAGGGCGCCCTCCTCGAGCTGTCCGGATTCGATGAGTTCGGTGTCGACCATGGTGTCGAAGGCGAAGCCGGCATCGCAGGTGCCGTCTGCCACCGACAGCGCCGAGGCGTCGTGTCCACCGGCGAAGGTCTGGTTCACGTCGTTCTCCGGGTCGACGCCTGCTTCGATGAGCCCGGCGGAGGGATAGAGGAAGCCGGACGTCGACGTGGGATCGACGAAGCAGACGTTCTTGCCCTCGAAGTCCTCGAGGGACTTGATGTCGGATCCCGCCGGGACGATGCCGTAGGAGCGGTAGCCGGGCTCTTCGTCCGGGGTGTCGACCGGCACGCCGAGGATCTCGGACTCGACGCCGGAATCGGTTGCGGTGACGTAGGAGAAGGGTCCGTATCTGGCGATCTGCACCTGCCCTGCTCGCTGCGCCTCGATGACGGCTGCGTAGTCGGTGGCGTTCTGCATCTCGACGGTCGCGCCGGTCTCCGCCTCGATCACCTCGATGACGGTGGCGTACTCCTCGGTGATCGACGAGGATTCCTCGGAGGGGATGGAGGCGAATGTCAGGGTCTCGGAGTCGGAGCCTCCGGTGGAGGCATCAGCGGAGCCGCCACAGGCGGCAAGGGACAGAACGGCGGCAGCCGAGGCTGCGACCAGTGCGAACCGGCGGGAGATTGTCACCATGATGGGATTCCTTCGTTGTCAGGGCAGAACGTCGAGGACATCCCTGAGTGTGGACATCGGAACTGGCGGCAACCCCACCGCGAGGTGAAGTCCGGTGCGGTGCGCGTAAACGATTCGACAAGTTGGCGGACAAGCGCGCCTCAGCCGTCCTCGACGGCGAACTCGAAGACCATCCGAACGCTGTCCTGGCGGCTCCAGGTGCGGCTGGCCATGAGCACGGCATCTGAGTCCGCATCCTTCGTCAGGGTCTCGACCACCCAGGTCGGAACCGAGGAGTCCAGTTCCAGACGCCGTTCGATGTGCGCAGGCGGACTCGCCGTGGTCGCCCGGCTCCACGCCCGACGCGGTGCATGCCCGGATGCCTGCAGCACCTCGTACAGCGACTCGATCACGCCCAAGCTCACGTCGACGTAGTCCGAGACACCGGGTGCCAGCCATTCCTCGGAGTAGGACGCGACCGCGCCATTGATGTATCCCAGCCGAGTCAGCCGGGTCGCGGAGACCCCCGGAGCTGTGCCCAGGAGCTCGGCCATGTCACTGGGCACTTCCTGAGCGTCGGAACTGAGGAGAAAGGTCCGGACCTCTCCTCCAGCCGAGGCGATCGTGCTGTGCAGCGACGGCGGATTTCGATTGGAGATCACATAGTCCACCCGATTGTTCACATAGGTCCCGGAACCTCTGACCCGCCGCACGAGGAACCTGGATTCGAGTTCGGCAATCGCCTTGCGCGCGATCGAGCGGGACACACCGAATCGGTCCATGAGCTCGTGTTCGCTGGCCACTCTGGCTCCGGGCTCCAACTGCGAAACCTCTTCAGCCAGGATCTCAGCGATCCGGCGACATTCGCGAGCAGTCATTGGGAAAAGCTATCGAAGCAGGGGCACGAGCAGTCGATTGCCACGCGAAGAGCGGCTTGCGGTCGGGTGAACTCCCGGCGGCGGACTGTTGATTGCTCAAGCGGGAGCCGCCTCAGACTCCCTGCCACGGGATGAGCAGGATCCCCAGCAGGACGAAGAACACTCCCAGGAACCCATCGATCCACAGCTGCGCCCGCTGATACGTGGCGACGACCACCCGCCGGCTCGCGATGATCGCCACCAGGCCGAACCACAGGAACGCGACCAGCACCATCGCAGCCGCGACAGTCACGGATTCCGCCAGAGTGATCCCGGGCGGCAGGATCGAGGCGAACAGTGCACCGAAGAACACCACCGCCTTCGGGTTCCCGACAGTGTTCGTGAGGAACCCGAGGCGCACGGACTGCCAGATCGTCGGCACTGTCTGCACGGCAGGAGGCTTCCCCACCGGGCTCTCGGCGACACGGGCGCGCCTGCGCAGTTCCCGGACGACTCCCGACAGGATCCAGCCGCCGTAGATCACGAGGAACACCACGCCGGCCCAGCGCATGACCAGCGCGGCAGCAGGATGCGACGACACAAGGGCGACGATGCCCAGCAGGGCCACGGCAATCCACACCGCGATCCCAGCGGTGACACCTGCTGCGACAGCCCAGCCGGCACCTCGGCCGCGGCTGAGCGACGTCCGCAGGACTGCCAGGAAGTCAGGTCCGGGGCTGGCCACCGCGACCAGCCACGTGCCCAGGAGCACCAGCCACGCGCCCGACGTCATGTCGTCGTCCTCATCTCCGCACTCCGGTTCGCTGTCGGGACGCAACGAGGCGGACAGGGAATCCTGCCCGCCTCGCCGTGCGAATCATGCCCTTCGCGGGCTTCAGGTCACTTCTTCTTGAAGACCAGGCGCTTGTTGACGAACTCGTCCATCGCCAGCGGTCCGAGCTCGCGGCCCACACCGGAGCGCTTCACGCCGCCGAACGGCAGGTACTCCCGCGACTGCTCCGGCGAGTTGATGAACACCATGCCCGCGTCGATCTGGGAGGCGATCTCCTCGGCCTTCTTCTCATCGGTGGAGAACACCGCCGACCCCAGCCCGAACGGGGTGTCGTTGGCCAGCTGAACGGCCTCCTCCTCGGAGGACACCTTGAACACCATCACCGCAGGACCGAACAGCTCCTCGTAGTAGCCGCGCCCGCCCTTCTTGACGTCGGTGAGCACGACCGGCTTGACGAACGCACCCGGCCCGTCGTACTGCTCCTCACCGGCCAGGATCGTCGCCCCGTCAGCCACGGTGGCGTTGACCTGCTCCAGGAACCGCTCCTTGGCCGCCACGCTCGACAGCGGCGACAGCTTCGACCCGTCCGTGGTCGGATCCTCCGGAGCCGCCTCCTGGGCAGCAACCGCGATCTTCTCCACGAACTCGTCGTAGAGGTCATCCATGACGATCATCCGCTTGGGCGAGTTGCACGCCTGCCCGGTGTTGCCCATCCGGGTGCCGAAGAACGTCTTGACCGTCGTGTCCAGATCCGGGGTGTCCAGCAGGATGTACGGATCCGAACCGCCCAGCTCGAGCACGACCTTCTTGAGGTTCCTGCCCGCCTCAGCGGCGACAGCAGAGCCGGCCCGCTCCGAACCGGTCAGCGACACACCCTGGTTCCGCGGATCCGGAAGGATGATGTCAGCGACCTGCTCATTGGTGGCGTACACGTTGATGTAGGCGTCGGCCGGGAGCCCGGCCTCCTGGAAGATCTCCTCCATCACCGCAGCCGACTTCGGGCACTGCGGGGCATGCTTGAGGATGATCGTGTTGCCCAGCGCCAGGTTCGGCGCCGCGAACCGGGCCACCTGGTAGTACGGGAAGTTCCACGGCATGATGCCCAGGATCGACCCCACCGGAAGGCGCTCGATGTAGGCCTCGGCGTTCTTGGGGCCCTTCAGCGGCTCATCCTCGATGAACGCCTCGGCATTGTTCGCGAAGTACTTGTAGATCAGCGAGCACAGCGCGATCTCGCCCTGCCCCTCCGGAATGGCCTTGCCCATCTCCGTCTGGATGATCTTGGCCAGCTCTTCCGAGCGCTGCTCATAGATCTCGGCCACCCGCGTCAGCACCGCGGTCCGCTCCTCGATCGGGGTGTTCTTCCACGACGAGAAAGCATTGTGCGAACGCGCCAGGGCGTCCTTGATCTGATCATCAGTAGCAGTGGGAAATTCCTCGACGGTCTCACCCGTGGCAGGATTGACAACCTTGTAATGCGACATTTTCCGTGGCTCCTCATCTTCGAAGGTTCCCTGCCCACGTTATGCGGGTCACATAGCGCGGGGCAAACGGCCGACTCAGCAGTGTCCACGCAGTGAGACGAGAACCTCGCGGGCTGATGGAAACTCGTGGTCGCGCCTTTCGAAGAGGAGTCGTCGCGGGAGGCCGCGGCCGATAGAATCGATGCCAAAAGATAGGCGCACGCCACTGTCGCCGCGCACCTCATCGTCACCGGAACACTGGAGTATCCATGACCACCAATCCGAAGCTCCCGGACACGACCACCAATCCGAAGCCGCAGGACACCGCTGCACCACAGGACACGGCCGCGCTCGCCCGGCGGTATTACTCGACCGTGGACGCCGGCGATCCCGAGGCGACCGCGGACCTCTTCGCAGCCGCCGGCACCTATGACCGTCCCGGGTACGACACCCTCGTCGGTCCGGCGATTCGCGAGTTCTACCTCGGTGCCCGGGTCATCGAATCGGGGGTTCACACCCTTGACGAAGTGCTGGTCGAAGGAGATCGCGCCGCGGTCCGGGGTCGCTTCGACGGTGTGCTCAAGACAGGGGATGAAGCGCACGTCGGGTTTGCTGATTTCTTCGCTTTCGACGACGTCGGCCAGATCACCACGCGGACGAGCTACTTCTTCCGGCCGGCCGTGTGAGCTGCACTGGCCTGATTCCGATTGACCTAAGCGGCGAGATAGTCCGTCAGCAGGCATTCGAGCGCGCTTTCGTCGGGGTCGGACCCGTGTGGTTCGGACCCGTGTGGTTCGGGCAGGCTGGTCCAGGGTAGGGGCCCTGGCGGGCCATCCGTGCCTGCTGAGCCATCCGTGCCTGGTGGGCTGTCGGATCCTGGCGGTGCCTGTGCCTTCGCGGTCGCACCCGACGAGAATTCTTCCGAGTCACACGTACTGCCGGGGATCAGGGATCCAGTGCGCCCGGTGTAGGTATGGCCGGTCGGGGTCGTCACTTCCAGCTGAGCTGGGGTGGCGTGGTGCTGCCAGCCGGGGTTCTCCTTCGCGTAGTTGCAGCGCGCGCACAATCCGGAGGCGTTGTGCCAGCTGGTGGAGCCACCATCCCGGTGCGGCGTGGCGTGATCGACGTGCTTGATCGCGGCATCGCAGAACGGAGTCCGGCACGTCCCGTCACGCAGCACCACCATCCGCCGCAGCAAGCCGGAGAACTCCCGACGCCGAGACTCCATCCCCACCAGCTGCCCGGACTCCGGCGCGGTGAACAGCCGCCGCAGGAACACCTCCGCCCGCGTATCGGCGACCAGCCGGCGGGCCGCCTCGGCCGGCAGCGGGCCGTGCCCCGGGAATCCACGCCGGGACCGCACCACCGCCCAGCAGCGACTCATCGGTCATCACCAGGTGCAGCTCGACAGGAACGTCGGCGGCCTC
>NZ_JAJTWW010000001.1 GCF_021729135.1 Brevibacterium daeguense | reverse complement strand
CGCCCCCCCCCCGGCGGGCAGGCAGAGGAATCCTCAGCCGGCGCAGTCAGTGCAGATGGGCACTCCGCCCTCTTCGCTCGCCAGCTGCGAGCGGTGGCGAACGAGGAAGCACTCCATACAGGTGAACTCGTCGTTCTGCTTGGGCAGAACCCGGACGGACAGCTCTTCGTTGGAGAGATCAGCCCCCGGAAGCTCGAATCCCTCGGCGGCAACAGCTTCATCCTCGTCGACCTGGCTGGCCTGCTGCTGAGTGCGCTGGGCCTTGAGCTCTTCGATGGAGTCGCTGTTGAGTTCCTCGTCCTGCTTACGAGGCGCGTCATAGTCTGTCGCCATGTGGCCTAATCACTCTCCGGGAGTACGTGATGGTGCGATGGTCCGTGGAGCACCACCGTGCAATGTCTAGTGCATTTTGCATTGCCCCTGATGATTTGGCAAGGAGGATTTGGGCATCCGGCAGGTGATATATCTCATGCCCTCGTGAGGTTCCCCTCAGCGCGCTCCGAGGGTTCGTGCAATCTGGAAAAATAACTCACAATGACGGTTGGACGATGACGATGAGCGGGTACCGCGCTCGATGGAGGATGTGACATGAGCCATTTCGAGGACGAGCTGCAGAAGCACACTGCGGCCCTGCGCGCACTCATCTCCGAGGCCCGCAGGGAGGAGAACGACCTTGCGGTCGACTCCCTCATCGGTGAGCTCGAGGGACTGATCGGTCTCGCGGAGCGCAACGACGTGGACACCGAGGAGATGCAGCGGGTGCTCCAGGTGGAGACCGGCGCGATCCCCGTCATCGAAGTCGGGGACGATCGCGCCTGAGCAGCCCCCAGCTCACTGCATCGATGCCGATTCATCAGCGGTGGTGTGGATGCCGCCGCAGCGACGGCTGCGGTCACCGCGCACAGTCGACCTGCGAAGCACAGTCGATCTGTGACCCCGACGGCAACGTTTCGCCCGCACCCGCTCCGGTTCTCTCACGCCATTCCTGGGCGTTGCCGGCCCGTCCAGGCCTCGCGCCCCTGCGCGGGCCCGCGCACCGCCGTGCAGGGCGCAGAAGAAGAGGCCGGAGCCCCGAAGGCTCCGGCCTCTTTCGCTGCCCGGTCCAGGTCACCGCTGGGGGCAGTTCAAGGTCATCAAACGGGGCCGCTCCCTTGAGCGGGCGACTGCAGCTCAGCGAGCGGCAGCAGCCTCCCACTGCGGAAGCACCGGCTTGTCCGACTTGCCGCGGCAGCATTCGATCGAGCAGGCCCCGCTGCCGGGACCGAGCGGCCCCTCGCTGGTCACGGCGGGCGCCTCGACATCCTCGCCCCGCACCTGGGCCGCGCGCTCCAGCGCCAGGTCGATCAGTCCGCCGACAAAGGCCGGTCTGGTGCCGACGGTGGCGGCGCGGGTGTACGCCAGACCGAGCTCCTGCGCGGTCTCAGCAGCTTCCGTGTCGAGGTCGTACTTGACCTCCATGTGGTCGGAGACGAAGCCGATGGGCACCACCATGACGCCCTCGACGCCCTGCTCCTTGAGCTCGGCCATCCGGTCATTGACGTCGGGCTCGAGCCACGGGATGTGCGGGGCACCCGAACGGGAGCAGTAGACGAGCTCCGAGGCCAGGGGCAGCTCGTCACCGAGCTGACCGCCGATCCATTCGATGAGGTCCTCGTGCTGGGCCTGGTACCCGCGCGTCATCACCGCCGAAGCATCCTGCATCGTGTTCGGGATGGAGTGGGTGACGAACAGCACACGGTGCTTGCTGCGGTCCAGGGTCCCGACCTCGGCGGTGAAGTCGGCGATCCCCTCACGGACGCATTCGAGCTCGGCCTGCGCGAACCCGGGGTGGTTGAAGTACTGCCGAACCTTGTCGATCTCGATTCGGATGCCCTCTTCGGCCAGCGCCTCGGTGGTCATGTGATAGTCCTCGCGGTACTGCCGGCATGATGAGTAGCTGGAGTACGCCGAGGTGTCCACGGCCAGGAACCTGGTGTGGCCGTTGTTCGCATGCTCGTCGCGCAGCACGTCGGTGAGGTAGGGCGCCCAGTTCCGGTTGCCCCACACAGCGGGGATGTCGATGCCCCGGGCGTCGAGCTCTTCCTTCATCGCCGCCAGCAGCGCCCGATTCTGGTCGTTGATCGGTGACTTGCCGCCGAACATGTAGTAGTGCTCGCCCACCTCGACGAGCCTCTCGTCAGGAATCCCCCTGCCGCGAGTCACGTTCTGCAGGAAGGGCAGCACCTCCGCTTCGGATTCGGGACCGCCGAAGGACATCAGGACGAGCGCGTCGAAAGGCGCGAGACTGGAAGCATTCACGGTGCCCAGTCTAGCGATTCGGGGACCGGCCGACGCCTCGGGCAAGTCGGCGAGAGGTCGAGTCTCAGCACTCGGCTGCCCGCTCGATGACCTCCCCGGCGCCCGGTGAGGCAACGCTCGGTGAATCGCCCCTCGGGCTCCCCCACTGAATAGCCGCTCGACTCCCCGCCCCCCGAGCGACTCGCCCGTGCTCTTACCACAAAGCACACGGAGTTCGTGAAACGATCTCTCAAAGGCCATGACTGGAGGTTGAGGCAAATGACGGAGCTGACGCTGCGCGGGGTGCACGACGACGAAGAGCACCTCCTCCTCACGGATGGAGCCGGCAACGACTACCTGCTGCCCATCGATGAGAGCCTGTATGCCGCTGTTCGGCGGGACCGTGCTCGTCTGGCGCAGATTCGTGCCGCCGACGAGCCGGTGCGCCCCAAGGACATCCAGGCGCTGATCCGGTCGGGAATGAACGCCGAGGAGGTTGCTCAGACCACCGGCGCCGCCCTGGAGCACATTCAGGTCTACGAAGGACCGGTGCTCGCCGAGCGGGCGCACATCGCACACCGTGCCGGGCGCTGCCTCGTCTATCCGGAGAACGACCCCAGCGGCGAGCCGAAGCAGCTGACGACTCTGTGCGAAGAGCGACTCCGGATGCGCGACGTCAATCTGGGCACCATGGTCTGGGACGCGTGGAAGAAGGACTCCGGAACCTGGTACGTCCAGCTGCGGTTCATCGCTGCGGACAAGGAGAGGGCCGCCGGGTGGGAATACGCACGCGGCTCGATCTCGCCGCTCGACGACGAAGCGCGATGGCTGTCGGATGCAGGCCCCAGCGATTCCGGCCCGATCCCGAACTTCGGCACGGGGTCCGAACGCGTGTACAACATCGAGGCCGAGGAGGGCCGCACCCAGCTCCACGAGGAATCGCCCCGCGGCAGCCACGTTGCGGAGACCGACCGGATTCTGGAAAGTCTCAGGCGTCGCCGGGGTCGGCACGCGACGACCGCTGCGGAGTCCCCCGACGCCCTCGGCGAGCACGGCCGTCCCCACCACGCTCCCGCGGTGTCGCGCCATGGCGTGCTCCATGCCGTTCCCGAGGCGCCCGAGCGGCAGCCCGACGGCGCCCACACTGCTCTGAGCGCTCCCGAGGAGGCCAGGGATGCAGGTGTGTTCCCGCTTCCGGCAGAGCCCGGCCTCCAGCACGCCTCGGAGCTGGGATCAGGCGGACCCGGCGGTGCGCATCAGGCGGCCCCGCACACATCGGTGATGCAGGACGAGGACGGAGTTCGGGCCGAGGGCGGAGTTCAGGACGAGGACGGAGTCGGAGCTGATCAGCTTTCCCTGCTCGACGAGCCGGGCGTCTCCGGAGACCACAGCGCCACCCAGCCGATACCCCGCCCGGAGGACTCCGACGCCCCCCGCAAGAAGGGCCGGTCCTCCGTCCCCAGCTGGGAAGAGATCATGTTCGGATCCAAGCGGGACTGATCGCCTCGTCCGGGCGCGGCCTGCCCGACGCACCCGCCCGCGACCGGCTGCCGCACGCGGGCGCGACCGGCTGCCTCACCCGAGCGCGACCGGCTGCCGCACGCGGGCGCGACCGGTTGCCTCACCCGAGCCGGACCCGCCGGTCATCCGGCTTGACGATCCCCTCGTCGTGAGTGACGAGCACGACGCTCGTGTCGCCGAGGCCGGTCCGCAGATCGCCCATCAGCGCTGACGACATCTCCTGATCCAGGTGTGCGGTCGGTTCGTCCAGCACGATCACATCCGCTCGAGCCAGGAGAGTCCGGGCGACGGCCAGCCGTTGCCGCTGACCTCCCGACAGGTGGGCCCCCGAGGCGCCGATCTTCGCATCCATGCCGACATCCGCAGCCAGCTCACCCAGGCCCACTCGATCGAGCACGGCGTGCAGCTCCTCCTCGTCGGGCGCGTCGTCCTTGGGTCGGCTCACCAGCAGATTCGCTCGCAGACTGGAGTCGAACACGTGGGCCTCCTGGGGGCACCAGGAGATCAGCCCGGCAAGATCCATCGGCAGCAGCTCGGCGGTCGGCTCCCCGTTGATCCGGTACTCCCCACGGCTGGGGTTCAGGAATCGAAGGAGGACGCTGACCAGCGTCGTCTTGCCCGAGCCGGACGGTCCCGTGACGGCCAGCCACTCGCCGGTCTCCAGGCGAGTGCTGACGCCGCTGAACGCCTCGGCCTCCGCACCCGGCCAGCGCGCTGCCAGATCACGCAGCTCCAGGTCGCCGATCTCATCGGGGCCGTTGTCACCGCCGAGATCCTCCGGTGCGGTGGTGTCGTCCAACTCCGTGACCCGCCCCAGCACCTGGCGCAGCGCCGGCCACTGCTGCAGTGCCGCCAGCGAGTCGATGAAGCAGTCGATGAGGGCCAGGGGCAAGAGGACGGCGACCGCCAGGAGTTCTCCGCTGAGCTCACCGGCGCTGACCGATCCGGCCAGCACCGGAAGCATCAGCACGCCGGCCAGCACGCCGAGCAGAGTGATCACCGCCTCACCGATGCCGGTTGCGCGCAGCGCTGCTGCCTCCTGGCTTCCGGCGAGCGCATCGGCGCGCAGGAAGCGGCGGACGGCGCGCGGTGCGCTGCCCCCGACCAGCAGGTCTTCGCGGGCCCAGAGCAGGGCCGCGAGATCCGACAGCACGACATTGCGGGAGCGCAGACGCGCGCTCGTCGCGTGCCCGTCGGCCCACAGCGTCAGCGCGGGGGCGAGCACCAGGCACAGCACCGCCGCAACGGCCATCAGCACTGCAGCGGCCGGGTGGATCAGGCCCAGGGTCACCACCGCGGCCACGGCCACAACGACGGCGACGATCGGCGGGAGCACCACGCGCGGCGCAAGATCCCTGATGTCGTCGACGTCGGCGATCAGCCGACTCAGGGCGACCTCTCCGCGCAGCAGGGCCCGGTTGGCGGTTCCCATCCGGGCGAATGCCAGCCAGATCCGCTCCCGCAGGTCGGCCAGCGAGCTCAGCACCGCGTCGTGCAGCACCAGCCGCTCGAGGTATTTGAGCACGGAGCGGGACAGCCCGAAGAAGCGGACTCCGACGATCGCCACCAGCAGGTACATGATCGGCGGCTGCCTGGAGGCGTAGACGATGAGCCAGGCGGAGACGCCGGTCAGAGCAGCCCCGGCCGCTACGGCTGCGACTCCGCACAGCACCGCGAGCAGCATCTTCGGCGAACGCAGGTCGACTGCCCGGACGAGCCGCCGCCAGGCGGTCACCAGCGGCACCGACTGCGACTCCTCGGAAGGTGCCGCTGGATCGGTGTCCGGTCCCATCTGACCGACGGCCGGCACTGCGGCCGGGGCCGCCGCTCCATCTCCCGAGACTGCCGCGGCTGAAGCTTCGGATGCCCGGGATCCGTCGAACACAGCGGCGTCTGCCGAAGCGGCGCCGGACGCAGCGGCGTCTGCCGAGGCGCGCTCGCCGACGCCACGGGTCGCGTCCCGTGTCGACCCGTCCGGCGTCGTCGCACCATTGCTCGATTCCGCACGAGTCGACACAACGATGCCGGAGCTGCCGGCAGTGCCGCTGGGCTGGGCCTGCATCGCCACTGCAAGCGGTGCCGCCTCGGCCGCGTCCGCGAGCGGCGCGCCTGCGGCCGCGGCGGGAGCGATGTCAACGATATGAGCGGCCGCATCGATGAGCCGCTGATCGTGGGTGGCTGCCACGACGGGCACCTCGGCGGAGACGGCACCGAGGCTCTCCCGAACTCGCCGGGCGGAGTCTGCGTCGAGGTGAGCGGTGGGCTCGTCAACGAGGACGAGGCGCGCGCCCGCGGCCACCGCGGCGAACACCCGGGCCAGTGCCAGCCGACGCTGCTCGCCGGGGCTCAGCGCCGCACACGGGGCACTCAGCGGCACTGCGAGCGCTGCTCGGTCGAGGCACTGCTGCAGCTGAGTCTCGCTGCACTCGGGCGGCCCGTAAAGTCGCAGCTCCTCTCCGACGGTGGGCGCGAAGGTGCGGGGGTTCTGCCCTGCGTACGCGACGGGGGCGGGCACCCCGCGGACCGTTCCCGTGATCGCGCAGCCCTCATCTTCCCGGACCAGCCCCGCGAGCACTCCGAGGAGAGTCGACTTCCCGGCGCCGGACGGACCGCGCAGCACCGTCACCCCCGCTGACGGAATCCTCGCGTCCAGCAGCCCCAGGGCCGGCACCTGCCGATCGGCATAGCGGACCGAGAGGTCATCGATCGTGATGGCATCCCCGGCCTCTGCGGGAGCTGTCCGTGCGGGGGCCGTGGGACGCGCGATGAGGCCCTTGATCCGCTCGAAGGCGGCGATGCCGTTCTCCGTGGAGTGGAAGGCCGCGCCCAGCTGACGCAGCGGCAGGAAGCACTCGGGAGCGAGGATGAGGGCGAACAGACCGTCCTGCAGCTCCATCTGGCCGTACACCAGCCGCACACCGATGAAGACGGCGACCACGGCCACCGAGATCGTCGCGATGAACTCGAGCGCGAGGGCGCTGATGAACGCCACTTTCAGCGTCTGCATGGTCGTGTCTCGGTAGGTCTGGCTCATCGCCCGCAGCGCTGTGGTCTGGGCCACCACCCTGCCCAGGCCGACGAGCACCGGCAGGCCGCGGGCGAGTTCGACCAGGTTCGTCGACAGCCGGTCCAGCGAGATCGTCGCGTCGCTGACCCTGTCGGCGGTGTACTTGCCGATGAGCACCATGAAGTACGGGACGAGCGGCAGCGTCAGGACGAGGATCACCGCGCTCACCCAGTCCGTGAAGACGATGCGGGCCGTGATGAGCAATGGGATCGCCGCCGAACCGGTCAGCGCGGGCAGCACCGAGGTGAAGTAGTCATCGAGATCGTCGAGCGATCGGGTTGCCGCCAGGGTCAGCGCCCCGTCCGACAACGGCATGTCCCGCCCGGACCCCGCGAATACGCGGCCGACGAGCGCTCGGCGCAGTTCGGTCTTGACACCGACTGCCGCCCGCGCGCCGACCGTCCGGGACGCCCAGACGGCCCCTGCGCGGACGAGGGCCCCGAGCGCGCCCAGAGTCACAGCGGTCCTGATCGGCTCGTCGCGGATCAGATCGACGACACCCATGGCGATGCCCTCGGCGACGAGGATCAGACCAAGCGCCTTCAGGCAGGCGATGAAGCCGAGCAGCCACAGCGCACGGCGCCCCTGCGGCGATGCCAGCGCTGCGGCTGTCGGCGGAGTCCGGTCACTCACCGGCAGCCGACTCGGGGCGATCGCGCGCATCGCGATGTCCGCCGCCGGAGTCCCGGGCTCCCACCGGCTCGTGGTGGCTGCGAATGGCGACAGGCACCTCGTGAGCAGGCGGGATGTGCTCGACAGTGAGCCTGAAGCCGTGCACGGAGTAGGCCCACAGCTGGTAGAGGATCACGAGCGGGAGGAAGATCACCGCCACGATCAGCATGACTCCGAGGGTGTAGTCCGAGGACGAGGCATTCGACACGGTCAGCGAGAACTCCGGGCTGACCGTCGACGGAAGCACGTTCGGATAGAGGTTGGAGAAGATCGAGGCGACTCCGAGCACGAGGAAGACCGCCTGCGCCAGGAACGCCCCCAGCTCGCGGCCCTGGCGGGCCAGCAGCCAGCCGATGACGGTGCTGGCGGCCGCCCCGATGATGAGGATCCAGCCCCAGGGCTTGTCGTTCGAGAGCTGGACGATGAGCACCCAGACGACGATCGGCAGCAGCATGACCGGCCCGCCGCGCACCGCCCAGCGCCGGGCGCGATGCCGGACTTCGCCATCGGTCTTGAGCCCGAGGTAGAGCAGGCCGTGCAGCAGGCTGAAGCCGACGACTCCCAGTCCGCCGAT
The DNA here is from genome assembly GCF_021729135.1 of Brevibacterium daeguense. Lineage (GTDB taxonomy): Bacteria > Actinomycetota > Actinomycetes > Actinomycetales > Brevibacteriaceae > Brevibacterium > Brevibacterium daeguense. Next base: position 712,352 of record NZ_JAJTWW010000001.1, on the reverse strand, counting down.
GAACGCCTCAGCGGTGACCCAGGCGAACGGTCCGCCGATGTTGTCTCCGTTGTCGTTCAACGGCAGGCCGGTGCTCGTCAGTGCCAGCATCGCGCCGACGCAGAAGGCCGCCAGCAGCGACCCGCCCCACATCGCCCAGGTCCAGAACTCGGTCCACCTCCTGCCGACGGCCTTGCCGCGGTATTCGATGGCGACAGCGCGGAAGATGAGCGCGAGCAGAGCGAGGGTGAGCGGGAGGTACAGCGCGGAGAACAGCGAGGCGTACCACATCGGGAAGGCGGCGAAGGTCGCAGCGCCGGCGGTGATCAGCCACACCTCGTTGCCGTCCCAGACCGGGCCGATCGTGTTGATGAGGAGCCGGCGCTCCCGCTCGTTCTTGGCGAAGCCCCGCAGCAGCATCCCGACTCCGAGGTCGAATCCCTCGAGGAACAGGTAGCCGAGCCACATCACGGCCAGGATGACGAACCAGATCGTAGGCAGTGTTTCCATTTGCGACTCAGACTCCTCAGTAGGCGAACGACAGCACGTCGTCGTCGCTCGTCTTGACCGTCGGCGTGTAGTTGGTGTCCATCTCCGGCATCGCGGAGACGACACCTCCGCGCACGTACTTGATGATGAGCATCAGCTCGACCACCATCAGCCCGCCGTAGACGAGCGTCAGGGAGATCAGCGAGAACAGCAGGGATCCGGCTCCGACCGACGGCGAGATCGCCGCGGCGGTGTACAGGAACACGCCGTCGACACCTGACGGGTCGGGGTTCGGCGCGACCACGAAGGGCTGCCGCCCCATCTCGGTGAAGATCCAGCCGGCCGAGTTGGCGATGAAGGGAGCGGTGATGCCCCACAGCGCGAGGTGGGCCAGCCACCTCGCCCGCGGGACGGTTCCCTTGCGGGTCACCCAGAGCGCGAACACTGCGGCGCCGGCAGCGAGCGCACCGAAGCCGATCATCAGGCGGAAGCCCCAGTAGGTGACGAACATCGACGGCTGGTAATCGATCTTCTGGCCCGCGTAGTCGCGGTACATCGGGTCATCCGGCATGTGCGTGCCGTAGGCCTCCTCGTACTCCGGGATCAGATTCGAGACACCCGGAACCTCGGTCGTGAAGTCGTAATTGGCCAGGAAGGACAGCAGGCCGGGGATCTCGATGATCGGGGTGACGTCATCGCAGCTGTTCGAGCTCAGGTCTCCGATGGTGAGGACGGAGAAGGCCGTGCTGTCGTGACAGGAAGCTTCGGCCGAGGCCATCTTCATCGGCTGCTGCTCGTACATGAGCTTGGCCTGGATGTCTCCCGTGAGTGACACCGCGGCGAACGCGATGATCGCGGTCCAGCCGCCGATCCGCAGCGATTTCCACCAGACGCTGTAGTCGGCCTTGTCGCGGCCCGGGACCAGGGGCGCCTCGCCGACCACGACGCGCCCGTTCTCGTCGACAGTGTCGATGCCGTCGACCCGGCGGCGCCACAGGTGATACCACGCGATGCCCAGCAGGAACGCCGCTCCGACCGAGACCGCTCCGGCGAGCGCGTGCGAGGTGGCGGCCAGCGCGGTGTTGTTCGTCAGCACCGCCCAGACATCGGTCATCACGGGCCGGCCGTCGATGAGCTCCACTCCGACGGGATGCTGCATCCACGAGTTGGCGACGATGATGAAGTAGGCCGAGAACCACGAGCCGGTCACAGCAGCCCAGAGCACGCCGAGGTGGACCTTCGGATTCAGTCGGCCCCAGCCGAACGTCCACATGCCCAGGAACACTGACTCGAGGAAGAAGGCGATGAGCGCCTCCATGGCGAGCGGGGCTCCGAAGACGTCGCCGACGAAGCGGGAGTACTCGGACCAGGCCATTCCGAACTGGAACTCCTGCACGATGCCGGTGGCAACTCCCATGATGAAGTTGATGAGGTACAGCTTTCCCCAGAACTTCGTCGCCCGCAGCCACACCTCGTTGCCGGTGCGGTGGTACATGGTGTGGAGAATCGCCACCAGTAGGCCCAGTCCCAGGGTCAGCGGGACCATCCAGAAGTGGTACACCGTGGTGATGCCGAACTGCCAGCGGCCGATCAGTACCGGATCCACTCATTCCTCCTTGTTCACCGGTCGCCCCCAGTGCCGACGGCCGTTTTCTACGCACTGTAGAACTTAATTCTACGCATCGTAGAATACCTCACGGGATCAGGGCTGGGGAAAGGCCTGAAAAGTGATACGAAGCTGTCTCGAATGGTGGCTCTTTCCCTGCCTCACGCTATACTGGGAGCCGCGAAGATCCACCTTTCGAGTAGGGAGTTACCGGCGTGGCAACTTTGGGTGAACTTGAACGCAGCGTGATGAATGCGCTGTGGAACACCCCCTCGGGACTCACTGCCGCGGAACTGCGCGGCGAGCTCAGCGATCGGGATCCGGCGCTGACGACAGTTCACACTGTTCTCACCCGACTCGAGAAGAAGGGCTTCGTCTCACGTGATCGAGCCGCTCGTCCTCATCGCTACCTGGCTGTCTCCAGTCGCGAGGACCACGTCGCCGAGCTCATGACCGAAGTGCTCGATCAGGCGCCCGACCGGCAGGCAGTGCTTGCCCGGTTCCTCGGCGCCGTCTCCGACTCCGACACCGCGTTCCTCTCCTCGCTCATCAACCGCAAGCTGATCCAGCGCTGATCGACGAGCTGCCCGCGGCTCCGGAGTCACATATGCTCCTCACCGGCACGCTCCTGGCGATCCTCGCGGTCATCCTCGCATGGCCGGTGCCCCTTGCTCTGGCTCGTCGCGCGGCAACCATCGACCCCGTCTCCCAGCTTGCACTGTGGCAGGCGATCGGGCTCGCGGGAGGCCTCTCACTCATCGGCACCGCAGTCGTATTCGCCACCGCCCCCTTCGCCGAGTCCATCGGCACAGGCCTGGTCGGCTTGGTTGATGCGGAGGTGCTCTCGGTGCTGCAGTGGTGGCAGTGGACTCTGCTCATCGTCGCGGTGCTGCTGAGCCTCCGGCTGATCGGCTCGCTGATCAGTCAGTCGATCAGCGTTGCGCGGCACCGCCGCAAGCATGTCGCCCTGGTCGAGCTGCTGACCGAACCCTCCGAGGAACTGCCCAACACCCGAGTGCTCTCCAGTGCCGAGCCGGTGGCATACTGCCTCCCCGGCCGCTCCGGCACGACCGTGGTGTCGACCGGGCTGCTCGAAGTCCTGACCAGCGGACAGCGCAAGGCAGTCGTCGCTCACGAACAGGCCCATCTCGAATATCACCACGATCTTCTCGTGCTGCCGTTCGCAGCCTGGAATCGTGCGCTGCCGTTCGTCCCGGCGACATCGACGGCGCTGGGAGCGGTGTCGGCCCTCATCGAGTTCATGGCCGACGACCGGGCGCGCGCGGTGGTCCCCGCTGCCGCGCTGGCGGAGGCGATCAAGACCAATGCAGCAGTCGATTCCGGCTCGCACAGTGCGCCCCTGGCCGCGGCGCGCGCAGCGCGCCTGGCCGAGCCGCTTCCCCTGGCACGCAGGCGGGTCCGCGTACTCAATCTGGTCGCCTCGGCCGCTCTCCTGCTGCTTCCCACCCTGCTGCTGGCGTGGCCGCTCTTCGCCTAGCGGCGAGCTGTGCGAGCATCCAGCATTGGACTGAGAGCACACCCAGCGCCTGGCTGTGCGAGTCAGGCGTCGATTCTCTCCGCGTCGAGCACCGCGGCACCGGACACGATGAACTCCTTCCGAGGCGCCACCTCGGATCCCATGAGCAGACCGAAGGTCCTCTCGGCCGCCTCGGCGTCGTGCATCGTCACCCGCCGCAGGGATCGCATCTCCGGCTCCATCGTCGTCTCCGCCAGCTGATCAGCATCCATCTCCCCCAACCCCTTGTAGCGCTGGATGGGCTCCTTGTAGGTCCTCTTCGAACGTTCCAGCCTTTTCAGCAGGGCGTGCAGCTCCGCCTCGGAGTAGGTGTACAGCACGTCGTTGGCTCTGCCCCGGTTGACCACTTCGACGCGGTGGAGCGGCGGCACCGCCGCGAATACGCGCCCTGCTTCGACCAGCGGTCGCATGTAGCGGAAGAACAGCGTCAGCAGCAGGGTCCGGATATGGGCGCCGTCGACGTCCGCGTCGGTCATGATGATGACTTTGCCGTAACGGGCAGCGTCGAGGTCGAAGGACCGGCCCGCTCCAGCTCCGATCACCTGGATCAGAGCAGAGCATTCGGCGTTGGCGAGCATGTCTCCGACGGAGGCCTTCTGCACATTGAGGATCTTGCCGCGGATCGGGAACAGCGCCTGATGCTCGGAATCCCTTGCGGCCTTGGCAGTTCCCATCGCGGAGTCGCCCTCGACGATGAAGAGCTCGGAATTCTCGATGTCGCTCTTGCGGCAGTCATAGAGCTTCGCAGGCAGCGAGGACGACTCCAACGCGGTCTTCCGCCGCTGATTCTCCCGGTGGGTCCGCGCCGAGATGCGCGACTTCATCTCGGCGACGACCTTCTCCAGCAGTTGGTTCGCCTGCTGCTTCTCGTGCCTCTTCTGCGAGTTGAGAAGCGCGCCGAGCTCCTGTTCTACGGTGCGCGCGACGATCTGCCGGACAGCAGCGGTTCCGAGCACCTCCTTGGTCTGGCCCTCGAACTGCGGCTCGGCCAGCCGGACGGTCACCACAGCAGTGAGGCCCGCCAGCACATCGTCCTTCTCGAGCTTGTCCTTGCCCACCTTGAGACGGCGCGAATTGACTTCGACGGACTTCCGCATCGTCTTGAGCAGAGCCTGCTCGAAGCCGGCCATGTGGGTGCCGCCCTTGGGGGTGGCGATGATGTTGACGAAGCTCTTGATCCGCGTCTCGTAGTCCTTGCCCCAGCGCAGGGCGATGTCGACTCCCACCTCGCGGGGAACGTCGGTGGAGACCATGTGCCCCCGGTCGTCGAGCACCGGAACCGTCTCGGTGAACGTCTCGGTCCCGATGAGCCGCCAGGTGTCGGTGACCGCCTCGTCGTGGGCAAGGTGATCCACGAACTCGGAGATGCCTCCCGAGAACCGGAACTCCTCGGTGCGGGATTCGATGACCTCACCGGTCTCGTCGCGCTGGACTCCGCGCTCGTCGTGAACGGTGAGTGCCAGGCCGGGCACCAGGAAGGCGGTCTGCCGCGCACGGTCGACGAGATTCTCGTAGTTGAATCGCGCGTCCTTGAGGAAGATCTGGGGGTCGGCCCAGTAGCGGATCTTCGTTCCTGTCACTCCCCGCTTGGCTTTGCCGACGACGTCGAGCTCCGAGGCCTTCGTGAACGGGGTGAACGGGTTGTCCGGGGCCGGAGCACCGGCGGAATCGTCGAAGCGGCCGGGCTTGCCGCGCTTGAAGGACATCCGATAGATCTTCGAACCGCGGATGACCTCCACATCGAGCCGCGACGAGAGCGCATTGACCACCGAGGCGCCCACCCCGTGCAGGCCGCCCACCGCGGCATAGGAGCCGCCGCCGAACTTGCCGCCCGCGTGCAGTTTGGTCATCACGACCTCGACTCCCGTCAGACCGGTCTTCGGCTCGATATCGACCGGGATCCCCCGACCATGGTCCTCGACCGTCACCGAGCCGTCGGCGTGGAGTGTGATCGTGATGTCCTCGCCGTGACCGGCCAGCGCCTCGTCCACCGAGTTGTCGATGACCTCCCACAGGCAGTGCATCAGACCCCGAGAGTCCGTGGACCCGATGTACATGCCGGGCCGCTTGCGCACTGCGTCCAGACCTGAGAGCACGGACAGCTGTCGCGCGCCGTAGTCGTCAGTACGTGTTCTCGTCCCTGCCAAGAGCAGTCCTCCCGTTCGAATTCACCCCACCAGTCTACGATTTCCCCGCCGAGGAGGCGCACCGGCATGCCGGGCGCCAGTGGAATACTGACAGCATGCTTCACCTCTCACCCCAGCGCGTCACCGTCGCGCCGGCACTCCTGCTGCTCGCCGCGCTCGGCCTGCCGGCCGGATGCGGTGGTGCAGGACCTGCTGAGCCGAGCGCGTCGGCCGACCCCACCCCAGTGCAGGCTGAGAGTCCGAGCAACGCGCAGCAGTCACCACCGGCGGGCAGCTCCTCGGACGAGGCGCTTGCAGGTCGAACCATCGCGCTCGATCCGGGCCACAACGGCGGCAACGCCGCGAATCCCGATCGGATCAATGCAGCTGTCCCTGACGGTCGAGGCGGAACGAAGGCATGCAACACCACCGGCACCGCAACTGAGTCAGGATACCCCGAGCATGCGTTCAACTGGGACGTCTCGCAGCAGGTGACCTTGGAGCTGAAGGACCGGGGCGCGGACGTGGTGCTGTCACGTTCCGATGACGAGGGCGTGGGACCGTGCGTCGATGAGCGTGGGCAGTTCGCCGGCGACTCTGGCGCCGACATCCTCATCAGCATCCATGCCAATGGCAGCGAGGACCCCGTAGCCAGGGGCTTCCACATGATCACCGTTCGCGACACCGAGGACGAACGGCTCGAGGAGGCATCGGCCGCCGCGGCTGCCCACCTGTTCGACGCTTTCGAGGCGTCGGGGTTTGAAGGCAATCCTGCCTATGGGACCGATGGCATCGTCCGCCGCACCGATATCGCAGGGCTCAACCACGCTGCCGTCCCCGCAGTGCTCGTGGAGTGCGGTGAGATGCGCAACTCGGAGGATGCGGCGATCATGGAGAGCGCGGAAGGTCGCGAACTGTACGCTGACGCAATCGTCAGCGGAATCGAGAGCATCCTCACCGAGCAGTGAACCGCCCGGAGGCCGGCTCGGCTGCGCGAGCCGTCTTCCCTCACGCATGCCCGGTGTGCCGCACCCGTAGACTCTCGGAGAACGAATGACCGCGCAGGCGCCGCCGGATACCAGTCGTACTCACGGGTCGACGCCACATGCTCTCCGCCCAGGCGGAACGGGAGGCACAATGTACAACCCTTCACCCCACGGCCCGTGCTGGATCGAGCTGAGCTCACCTGACACGACCGCAGCCCAGGAATTCTACGGCCCCCTGTTCGGATGGGATTTCACGGAGCCCGGACCGATGGGCTTCGGCGTCAAAGCCATGATCGGCAAGGCTGCTGTGGCCGGAATCAGCCCGCAGCCGGAGCAGGCTCCGGCGGGACAGCCGGCCTTCTGGTCCGTGTACTTTCGGGCAGACGATCTGACGGATCTGCTCAGCCGCGCCGAAGATGCCGACGGTCAGGCCATGATGGCGATCCCGGAATTCGACGGCACCGCCGGAGTCGCACTGCTCGCAGATCCCGCAGGCACTGCCTTCGGAATTCTCGACTACGACGACGATCGGGGCTTCACTGGAGCCGGTATGCCCGGGGCCCCCAGCTGGTTCGAGCTGCATACCAAGGACTTCGGCGTGCGGACCTTCTATGAGGCGGTCTTCGGGTGGAGCTTCGAGACTGTCAGCGACAGCGACGACTTCCGCTATGCGACCTTCATGCACGACGGCCGCGCCACCGGGGGCGTCCTGGATGCCTCACGCGTGGGAATCCCTGCCCACTGGGAGTCCTACATCCAGGTCGAGGACACGGACGAGACTGCCAGGCTGGTGAGACAGCTCGGCGGGGACTGGCTGGCACAGCCGCACGACTCCGTCCACGGTCGAGTGGGCCGGTTCATCGATGCGCAGAACGGCGCGTTCACCGTGATCCAGCCACACTGACCCCGAGCCGGCCACGATGACTGTCAGCCGGCCGCGATGATCGTGATCCCGCGACGGAATCAGCGACCGGGGCAGGTCATCGGCATCATCCGAGAATCAATCCAGGTAGTCGCGCAGCACCTGTGAGCGAGACGGGTGGCGCAGCTTGGCCATCGTCTTCGATTCGATCTGGCGGATGCGCTCGCGGGTGACACCGTAGACCTTGCCAATCTCGTCGAGGGTCTTGGGCTGCCCGTCGTTGAGTCCGAACCGCATCGATACGACTCCGGCCTCGCGCTCCGACAGGGTGTCGAGGACCGAGTGGAGCTGCTCCTGCAGCAGGGTGAAGCTCACAGAATCGGCAGGCACAACGGCTTCCGAGTCCTCGATCAGGTCGCCGAACTCGGAATCGCCGTCCTCGCCCAGCGGCGTGTGCAGCGAGATCGGTTCGCGACCGTACTTCTGGACCTCGACGACCCGCTCCGGGGTCATGTCGAGCTCCTTCGCGAGCTCCTCCGGACTCGGCTCACGCCCCAGATCCTGGAGCATCTGCCGCTGCACCCGGGCCAGCTTGTTGATCACCTCGACCATATGCACCGGGATGCGGATAGTGCGGGCCTGGTCCGCCATGGCACGCGTGATGGCCTGGCGGATCCACCAGGTGGCGTAGGTCGAGAACTTGAATCCCTTGGTGTAGTCGAATTTCTCCACCGCGCGAATCAGACCGAGGTTGCCTTCCTGGATCAGATCGAGGAACAGCATTCCGCGCCCGGTGTAGCGCTTGGCCAATGACACCACGAGGCGGAGGTTGGCCTCCAGCAGGTGGTTCTTGGCGACCCGACCGTCGTGGACGATCCACTTGTAGTCGCGCACAGCGCGGGCCTCGGTGACCTCACCCTCCTTGAGGAGGTGCTCGGCGTACATGCCTGCTTCGATGCGCTTGGCGAGATCGACTTCTTCTGCCGCATTGAGCAGCGGCACCTTGCCGATCTGCTTGAGGTAGTCCTTCACGGGGTCCGCAGTGGCACCCGCAGACACCACCTGCTGCGCAGGCTGATCGTCGTCGTCGGCGTCGGAGACGACGAAACCGCCGGCCTCCTTGACGACCTCGTCCCGCTTCTCCTCCTGCGCGTTCTTCGTCTCGGTCTCTTCCCGCAGCGCCTCCGCCTCGGCTTCGATCTCCTCGGCGGTCTTCTCCGCAGGAGCCTCCTCGGCCGCCTTCTTCTGTGCGGCCGTGGTCTTCGCTCCCCCGGCCTTCGCACTGCCGGCCTTGGCCGCAGTGGCCTTTCCCGCCGTGCTCGTGGACTTCGCCGAGGTCGTCTTGGCGGTGCTCGCCCTGCGCCGGGTGGTCTTCGGCTTCTGCGCCTCCTCGTCAGAGGTTGACGCGGCGGAGGTCTTCTTGGTGGCGGTATTCGCAGTCGTGGCGGCAGCGCTCGTCGACTTCGCCGATGCCGTCTTGGCAGTGCCGGTCTTGGCCGTACTCGGCTTGGCGCCAGTCGTCGCGGCGGTGCCGGACTTGGCCGCACCGGTCTTCGCAGCGGTGGTCTTGGCCGCGCCGGTCTTCGCGGCGGCGGTCTTGCGGGCAGCGGTCTTCCGCGCTGTCGTCTTCGGTGCAGCCGTCTTCGCAGTACCGGCCTCGTCGGCTCCCGCCGAGGAAGGCCCTGCGGGGGAACTCGACCGAGCGGTTTCCTCGGGTGCGGAAGCTTTCTGCACAGCGGTTTCGACGGCGACGTTCGAATCCTTCTCTGTCGGCACGAGTACACCTTTCGGGGAGTATGGCTGCGGACCTCCTGATGTCGTCACGGCATCAGTAAGACCCATGTCAAGTACGGCTCCACACACAGTGCGGTACAACGCCAGTACGAATGGGTCAACACCCAATCTTCGCACGGTATTCCAGATCGCGCGAATCCTCTACACCTCGGAGGGGACCGGATGCAAGATCTCGAAGGTGTGATGCCGGTCATGCTCCTTCTGCATCATGACCTGCAGTCAGGCTGTCCCGTCGGGCCGGCGCCACTCCCCGAACGCCCCTCCCCCGCCGAGCTGCTCACCGAACGCTCTGCCTCGCCGAGCTGCTCACCGAAGGCTCCTCCCTGATGCTGTCGTCACTGGTGCTTGGCCATCCAGGCGGGCGGCATCCCCTGCGCCACTGCAGCGGACATGAGCTGCGCGAGCGTGTAATCGGGGTCGAGCTCCAACGCACAGGATGCGTAGTGCGCGGCGAAGGAATTGCGAGCGCGCGACCACTCCATCCATGCCAGGATCGCCAGCACCGCAGCCCGGTGTCGAATCGAGACAACGGACACGAGGCGGGAGAGATATGCGACGGAGAAGCCGGTGAGCGCGAAATCCGGCCGCTCCGGAGACAGTCCGATCATGCTGGCCGCGGCCTCGTGCGAGCTGCAGATCGGACGCGCATAGTGCATGAATTCTCTTGGGCCCAGCCGGCCGAGCTCGGCGGGAAGGAAGGAGGGATGTTCGAAGCCGAGCATCATCTGGATGCAGTCTCTGCTCCACAGCTGCTCACACATCCGTTCGATGCCTACCGCTCCACGGGCTGTGGGCAGCCCATCGAGGCTGCCGTGCTGCGACCCTCCGCGCGCGATCTCGTGCAGCCGCAGGATGTCACTCAGCGCGGCGTCGAAGAGGTCGACGTCGGACAGCTCCTCCCGGCGGATCAGATCGAGATCCGCAAGCAGCTGTCCGTCGGCGGGAGGATGGCTGACCGCGTCGGTGAAGTCATCGGCATGGGACATGCCGTCGGCGATCATCCGCACCGACACCTCGGCCGCGGTGCCCACTGTCGAGTCGAAGACCGCTGTTCGGTCGGTGAGGCTTCCGCAGAAGCCGGCACCCGTCCACAGCGGGTCGACGACTTCGTAGCCGGCCTCGATGAGAGCCGAGCAGATGAGCAGAACCGGAAGCTGGAAGTGCTCGAACAGCAGGTCACTCGCCTCCTCCCCGGTGAGCCCGAGAGCGGCCGGGATCTCGTCGGAGAAGACGATCGGGAACACGGCGGCGGCATCCTCCGAGTGTTGGACCATTCCGGCGATCGCGTCGAGGTCGTCATCGTCGAGCTTCGCCGCGTCGGCGAAACCGTAGTCGAAGCGAAGCGTGAGGCCGACTTCTCCTCGGTTGGCCGGCCCACGAGAACCGGTGACGAGGACCAGGGACTCGTTGGGGCGGTAGCCGAGGATGTGAGGGACGACGCCGATGAGGTCGAATGGCTTGGAAACGGTGTATGCATTCATGACCCGAGTCCAGCGCGGGTCGGAGTGCCCGAGGAACACCGCCTTTCCCCTTGTGGACCGAGCGGCCGTGCCGGCACCCGGATGTGACCTCCACACGCGCTCGCCTGTGACCTCCGAAGTGTTGGCAACCGCCCCTTCCCCGCAGCGCCGGAGCCGGATCCGAAAGTCAGCGTCGGCAGTTCGCGAGGAGTGCGCGAGGAGCGCGTTTCTCGACCGGCTTAAGGTGTGGCCATGGGAAGAAAGCGGGCGGAAGCGGCACCGGAGGAGGTCGAGGTCCCCATCGCAACGGGCACTGCTCGCCTGGAGCCGGTCCCCGGTGACGCAGAATCATGGGTCCTCTACGTCAACGGGGTCCCCAGCTCCTCGATCACGATCGGTGACCCACTGCGGTTGGACTTCGAATACCTCGACTGGATGTCGCGGGTCGTCGATACCGTGTTCCCGCATCCGGCCACTCTGCGCGCCGTGCACATCGGCGCAGCCGGCTGTGCTCTGCCGCGGTGGATCGATGCCGCTCGCCCCGGGTCCCGCCAGACCGCCGTCGAGATCGACCCCGAGCTCGCCAGGCTCGTGCGCAGGTGGTTCGACCTGCCGCGATCGCCGGCGCTGGCTCTGCGCATCGGCGACGGTGCTGTCGAGATCGCAGCATTCCGCGATCAGTCGATCACCTTGGTGGTGCGTGACGCCTTCGACCACGACACGACACCGCAGCAGCTGGCTTCACCCGAGTTCTTCGGGGATGTCTCCCGCGTCCTGACCGAGGACGGCCTGTACCTGGCCAATGTCGCCGATCGTCCTCCTCATCATGGGCTCCGTGCCGAGCTCAAGCGCATGGCCGAGCACTTCCCATGGTTGGCTGTGGTGGCCGACCCGGGCCAGCTGCGCGGACGTCGCTGGGGCAACGTGGTCGCGATCGCGGCCCACCAGCCGCTCGACGAGGTCGCGATCGCGAAGGTGATGCGTCGCGGTCCCGCAGTCGCGTCCGTGCTCGCCGGCCGGCAGCTGCGCGCATTCATCGGCGACTGACGTGTCCTGATCCCGCATTTCCCGGTCGCGATCGCGAAATGACCGTGACGTTTCAGCGAAATCTTGCCGCCACGGCGCCTCCGGGTGGGCGCACCGGTCGCAAACACGGCATAATTGATTGCCGATTGGAAAGGTGGAAGGTGAGCGAACAAACCGAGATCAACCTCGAGCAGCAGAACCTCGATGTTGTATATGAGCGTCTCGACGAGCTGCGCGACGAAGCACAGGCGAAACTGAGCACAGTCCGGCGTACGAACGTCGGCGGAAATCACCAGAACCGCTCCGAGCGGGATGCATTCGCCACGCTGTACGAAGACCAGCTCGTCAAACTCAACAACGCAGAAGAGGGGTTGGTCTTCGGACGAATCGACGCAGCCGACGGTGACACCACCTACATCGGCCGCATCGGGCTCTCCGATGCCGAGCGCCGTCAGCTCGTCATGGATTGGCGCGCCCCGGCGAGCGAGCCGTTCTATCGAGCCACCGCCGCGGATCCGGGCGAGGTGATCCGGCGCCGCCACATCGCCACGCGCAGACGCTCGGTGATCGGCATCGAGGACGATGTGCTCGATCTGACCGCGCTGGATCAGGAGGACATCCAGTCGCTGCACGGGGAAGGCGCGCTCATCGCCTCCCTGAGCTCCCACCGCACCGGTCGGATGAGCGACATCGTCGCGACTATCCAGGCTGAGCAGGACCGCATCATCCGCAAGCCGCTCGCCGGAGTGGTCGTCGTCCAGGGAGGTCCCGGCACCGGCAAGACTGCAGTCGCCCTGCATCGGGCCGCATATCTCCTCTACCAGCACCGCGAGAGGATTGCCAAGTCAGGTGTTCTGCTCGTCGGCCCCTCGCCGGTCTTCCTCAAGTACATCGAGCAGGTGCTGCCGTCGCTGGGCGAGACCGGTGCCGTGCTTCTGACTCCCGGCCAGCTCATGCCCGGCTTCGAGACCACACTCCACGACCGTGACACGACGGCCGCGATCAAGGGCGACCTGCGAATGGTGCAGGTCATCGCCAAGTCCGTCCGCAATTACCAGCGCGTGCCCAAGGAGAGCCAGGAGCTGGTGGTCGGCCGCCACACCATTGTGATGACCCCGGCGATGGTCAAGCAGGCGCGGGAGCGCGCCCGCAGGACCGGCAACCCTCACAACCAGGCTCGCGACACCTTCGTCAGCGCCCTGCTCAAGCAGCTCGTTCCCTTGCTTGCCGAGCAGCAGGGACTCGCAGGCACGGACGAGCAGCTGCCAGAGCTGCTCGAGGACCTGCGGAACTCCCGCGACGTCAAGGTCGCCGTCAACCTGTGCTGGCTGCCTCTGACACCTTCGGGCGTGCTGGACGCGCTGTTCTCGAAACCGCAGAAGCTGGTGGCTGCCGCCGACGGAATCCTCTCGTTCGAGGAGATGGCCCGCTTGCGCCGCAACCGACGCTCGCCGCTCACCGTCGAGGACGTTCCCCTTCTCGACGAGGTGGCCGAACTCATCGGACCCTGGGAAGCGGCGGCTCCCGACCGCGACACCGCGGAGATCGAGTATGCCGAGGCGGTCTTGGATATGACCGGCACCGGGGACATGGTCTCTGCCGAGCAGCTGGCGCAGCGATATGCATCTCGCGAGCTGAGCCTGACCGTCGCCGAGCGCGCTGCCGAGGACCGAGAGTGGACTTACGGCCATCTCGTGGTCGACGAGGCCCAGGAGCTCAGTCCGATGCAGCTCCGCCTGCTGTTCCGCAAGGTGCCGAGCAAGTCGGCCACACTCGTGGGTGACTTGGCGCAGGCGACGACCGTCGACAGCGGTCGGACCTGGCAATCAGTGCTCCAGCCGCACGTCGGCGATCGCTTCAGCCTGGAGCAGCTCAGCGTCTCCTATCGGACGCCGGCACGGATCATGACCCTGGCGAACAGCCTGCTCACGACCTACTTCCCCGGCCTGCGCGTACCGGAGCCGGTGAGGGAAGGGTCGTGGGATCCGAAGATCGATGTCATGCCCGACCTCGCTGCGGCATCCGCTGCGCTTCCCGATGTGATCGGTGAAGAGCTCGCAGCGATCGGCGGCGGCCGGATCGCGGTCATCGCCACCCCTGCTCATGTCGAGCTCGTCGAACATGCGCTGTCGAACGCCCAGCACGTGGACTTCGGACGCGGCCCGGCCGGAATCGACCACACGGTCGCGGTGCTGTCGCCGTTCGAGGCGAAGGGACTGGAATTCGACGGTGTCATCGTGTTGGAGCCGGCAGCAATCGCGCCGGCCGGCGATACGCGGGGCATCGGCGAACTCTACGTGGCGCTGACACGAGCGACGTCCCGACTGCGAGTGGTCGGAGTGGAACCGTCTGTGCTCAGCCCGTTCCTCGACGCGGGGGCGGCCGTTCGCAGATGAGGAGAAAACTGAATTGAAAAACCGCCGGTGGCGTCGGCTTCCCCTCCGATGCCACCGGCGGCGGGCGCACTAGGTGCGCAGACACCATCATATACCGACCCGACGGTCATGTGCCAAGCTCGGTCAGCCCGCGGGATCGGACTTCCGGCTGTCCTGCCCCGAATCCCTTTCGGCCCGCAGTGAGGCGATCGCCGACTCGAAATCCTCCAGCGAATCGAAGCCCTGATACACGCTGGCAAATCGCAGGTACGCCACCTGGTCGAGTTCCCGCAGCGGTTCCAGGATCGCCAGGCCCACCTCATCGGCGTCGATCTCGGCCACGCCCCGGCTGCGGATCTTCTCCTCGACCTGCTGGGCCATCTTCGCCAGGTCGTCCTCCCCCACCGGGCGGCCCTGGCATGCCTTGCGAACTCCTGCGATGACCTTCTGCCGGGAGAACTCCTCGGAGACTCCGGAGCGCTTGATGACCGACAGGCTCGTGTGCTCCATGGTGGTGAATCGGCGCATGCAGCTGGGACACTGGCGCCTGCGACGGATCGCGGACCCGTCCTCGGAGATGCGCGAGTCGACCACTCTCGAATCAGGATGCCGGCAGAACGGACAGTGCATCAGCGAACGCCCTCCTCAGTGCCGAAGCGCATGGCGACTGCCGCGCCGTGCGCGGGGAGCGCCTCCTCGTTCGCGAGGCTGATGATGTGATCGGCCACCTTGTGCAACGCCTCAGGGGGGTAGTCGATGATCTGGCTCCCCTTGAGGAACGACTGAACGCCCAGCGCTGAGGCGTGTGATGCCGTTCCCATCGTGGGCAGCACATGGTTGGAACCCGAGCAGTAGTCTCCGAGGGCGACCGGGGAATGGGAGCCGAGGAATATCGAGCCGCCGCTGGTGACTCGATCCACGACCGCCTCGGGGTTGCGCACGAGCAGCTCCACATGCTCGCCGGCGTAGGCATTGAGCACTGCCACACCGGCGTCGAGGTCGGCTACCAGGATGATGCCCGACTGCTGGCCCGACAGCGCCTCGGTGATGCGCTCGGCGTGCTCCGCTGCCGGCACCTGGACCGCGAGCTGGCTCTCCACTGCCGTGGCGAGCTGCTCGGAGTCCGTCACCAGGACCGCCGCAGCCAATGGATCGTGTTCGGCCTGGCTGATCAGATCAGCAGCGACGAAACCGGGATCTGCAGTGTCGTCAGCGAGGATGATGATCTCAGTCGGCCCTGCCACCGAGTCGATGCCGACCACCGACCGCACAGTCGCCTTGGCCGCGGCCACGTAGGCATTGCCCGGCCCGGTGATCAGGTCGACGGGCTCCAGGTCCTCACCGTCGTCGAAGCCGTACGCAAGCGCCGCGATGGCCTGCGCCCCGCCCATCGCCCAGACTTCCTCCACGCCGAGCAGAGCGGCAGCAGCCAGCACCGTGGGATGCGGCAGACCGTCCGATTGCGGTGGCGACGCGATGGCCAGGGACGGTACGCCTGCTTCCTGGGCAGGGACCACATTCATCACCACTGTCGAGGGGTAGACCGCCAGTCCGCCCGGCACATAGAGTCCGACGCGGTCCACGGGCAGCCAGCGCGTCGTGACCGTGCCGTCGCCGTCGAACTCGGTGGTCGACGGTTCGCGGCGGTCGGCCGCAGCCACTCGCCGAGCCCGGGCGATCGACTCTTCGAGCGAGGCGCGGATGTTCGGGTCGAGCTCAGCGAGCGAACGCCCGAGGGCTTCGGCCGGAACGCGCACCGACTCAAGCTCCACCTGGTCGAACCGTCGCGTATACTCCAGCACCGCTGTGCGCCCGCGCTCACGCACATCAGTGATCAGCGGGCCGACAGCTGCCACGGCGTCGGAGATGTCGACGGAAACGCGGGGAACGGAACTGCGCAGCGTGCGGCGGTCCAGCGGAGTCGTGCGGAAGTCGAGGCGGTTCATCAAGTTCATCACCCGTTCATTCTAGTTCGACGGCCCGGGCGGCCGACCGCCAGGACCGGCACGTTGGTTTCGACTGCGGCGCAGTCAGAACATCGCCGCGCCCGCAGCCTGAAGGCACTGCGCTCCCAAGAGCGCCTTGAGATCACCGAACAGGCTGGGGCCCGGGCTCACCCTCACACTGTGATCGAGTCGCATCACAATGCTGCGTCCCGGCTGGGTGAGGTTGAGGTGGACTTCGGTGGATCCGGAGTTGGCGATCAGGATCTCACGCAGCTGTTCGACGAGGTCGGGAGTGCATCGCTCGACCGGCATGCTGATGTTCAGCGGCCGATCGGCGGGATCCGTGACGTCCGGGATCGTCATCGACTGCGCCATCAGGGATGTGGGCCGATCATCGGAGCGCCGGATCCTGCCGGTCACCGTGATCACCAGATCGGTGGCCAGCAGCGTGGCGATCGGCTCGTAGACGTCGCCGAAGAACATCACCTCCACGCTGGCCTCGAGGTCTTCGATGGTGACGATGCCATAGGGCTTGCCGGAGTTCTTCGAGACCTTGCGCAGGACCTGGGTGATCATGCCGCAGATCTTGACCGAAGATCCGTCGGGGCGCGAGTTCTCCGGGTCGACGAGCTCGGCGATCGAGATCTCGGCTTCGCTGTGCAGGATCCCCTCCAGCCCATTGAGCGGGTGGTCGGATACGTACAGCCCGATCATCTCGCGCTCGAATGCCAGCTTCTCCTTCTTATCCCATTCGGGCCGGTCGGGGATCGTGACCGAGAAGCTCGTCTCCGAATCGTCCGCTCCGCCCAGTGCTGCGAACAGATCGAACTGCCCTGCCGCCTCCTGTCGCTTGACGCCGATCACCGAGTCGACGGCCTCCTCGTGGACCTCGACCAGAGAGCGGCGGGAGTGCCCCAGCGAATCGAATGCACCCGCCTTGACGAGGGATTCGATGGTCCGCTTGTTGCACACGTGACTGGGCACCTTGTCGAGGAAGTCGTTGAACGAGGTGAACGCGCCCTTCTCAGTGCGAGCCCCGACGATTCCCTCGACGACGTTCGCGCCGACATTGCGGACCGCTCCCATGCCAAAGCGGATGTCGGTCCCCACCGGAGTGAAGTTCTGCGCCGACTCATTGACGTCGGGCGGCAGCACGGTGATGCGCATATTGCGGCATTCGTTCAGGTAGACAGCGAGCTTGTCCTTGTTGTCGGCCACAGAAGTCAGGAGCGCGGCCATGTACTCAGCGGGGTAGTGGGCCTTGAGATAGGCCGTCCAGTACGACACCACGCCGTAGGCGGCGGAGTGGGCCTTGTTGAAGGCATAGTCGGAGAATGGCAGCAGAATGTCCCAGAGCGACTGAGCGGCTTCCTTCGAGAAGCCCCGCTCCGCCATTCCGCCGAAGAAGCCCACCCGCTGCTTGTCGAGCTCGGATTTCTTCTTCTTGCCCATCGCCCGCCGCAGGATATCTGCTTGGCCGAGCGAGTAGCCGGCCACCTTCTGCGCGATCGCCATCACCTGCTCCTGGTAGATGATCAGACCGTAGGTGGTGTCGAGGATCTCCCTGAGCGGTTCCTCGAGCTCCGGATGGATCGGTGTGATCTCCTGCTGGCCGTTCTTGCGCAGCGCGTAGTTGGTGTGGGAGTCGGCGCCCATCGGCCCCGGTCGATACAGAGCCAGGGTCGCCGAGATGTCCTCGAAGTTGTCCGGCTGCATGAGGCGAAGCAGGCTCTGCAGGCCGCCGCCGTCGAGCTGGAAGACGCCCAGGGTGTCGCCGCGGGCCAACAGCCTGTACGACTCCTCGTCGTCCAGCCCGAGGTTCTCCAGGTCGAGCGTCTCGCCCCGGTTGAGCTCGATGTTGGCAAGCGCGTCGGAGATGATGGTGAGGTTGCGCAGCCCCAGGAAGTCCATCTTGATCAGGCCGAGACCCTCGCTGGTCGGGTAGTCGAACTGCGTGATCACCTGGCCGTCCTGGAAGCGGCGCATGATCGGGATGACGTCGATGATCGGCTCCGAGGACATGATCACGCCGGCGGCGTGAACGCCCCACTGCCGCTTCAGGCCTTCCAGGCCCTTGGCGGTCTCGAAGGTCTCGCGGGCCTCCGGGTCCGACTGGATCAGTTCGCGGAACTCACCGGCTTCGCCGTAGCGCTTGGACTGCGGATCCTCGATGTCGGCCAGTGGGATGTCCTTGGCCATCACTGCCGGCGGCAGCGCCTTCGTCAGCCGCTCGCCCATCGAGAACGGCTTGCCGAGAACCCGGGCGGAGTCCTTGAGCGCCTGCTTGGTCTTGATGGTCCCGAAGGTGACGATCATCGACACGTATTCGGACCCGTACTTCCGCGTCACGTAGTCGATGACCTCGCCGCGGCGGCGATCATCGAAATCCACGTCGAAGTCCGGCATGGACACGCGGTCGGGGTTGAGGAAGCGTTCGAAGATCAAGCCGTGCTGGAGCGGGTCGAGCTCGGTGATGCGCATGGCGTAGGCCACCATCGAGCCCGCTCCGGAACCGCGGCCGGGACCCACGCGAATGCCATTGTCCTTCGCCCAGTTGATGAAGTCGGCCACGACCAGGAAATAGCCCGGGAATCCCATCTTGATGATGATGTCGAGTTCGTAGTCGGCCTGCGCACGAACCGCGTCGGGGATTCCGCCCGGGTAGCGGAAGTGCAGTCCTTTGTCGACCTCTTTGATCAGCCAGGAGTTCTCGTCCTCGCCGGGCGGGCAGGGGAACTTCGGCATGTAGTTGGCCGAGGTGTCGAAGGAGACCTCGCACCGCTCGGCGATCTCGAGCGTGTTGTCGCAGGCCTCCGGCATCTCCTTGAACAGCGAGCGCATCTCCGCCGCCGACTTGAGGTAGTAGCCCGAACCCGAGAATGCGAACCGGCTGCCACCCTGGTCGTACGTCGGCTCGATGAGCTTCGAGCCCGATTGGATCGCCAGCAGCGCCTCATGTGCTTTGGCGTCCGACTCGTGGGTGTAGTGGAGGTCGTTCGTCGCGACCAGCGGCAGGTCGAGCTGCTTGGCCAGGCGCAGCAGATCCTTGATCACCCGGCGCTCGATCGACAGACCGTGGTCCATGATCTCGCAGTAGTAGTTTCCGGCGCCGAAGATGTCCCTGTACTCGGAGGCAGCCTTGACGGCCTCGTCGTACTGGCCGAGTCGCAGGCGGGTCTGGATCTCGCTGGAGGGACACCCGGTCGTGGCGATCAGTCCCTCCGAATGGGATTCGATCAGCTCCCTGTCGAGCCGCGGCCACTTGCCGAACGCTGAGTCGAGGGACGCGGTCGACGACGCCCGGAACAGGTTCTGCATGCCGGTGTTGTTCTCCGCCAGCAGGGTCATATGGGTGTAGGCGCCGCCGCCCGACACATCGTCCCCGCGCTGGCTCTCGTCGGTCCGCCATTTCACCCGGGTCTTGTCGGTGCGCGCTGTACCCGGGGTGACGTACGCCTCCACACCGATGATCGGCTTGATCCCGGCGCTCGTCGCCTGACTCCAGAAGTCGAATGCGCCGAACAGGTACCCATGATCGGTGGTGGCGATGGCGGGCATGCCCATCTCCTTGGCCGCCGCCATGAGGTCGCCGATTCGGGCGGCGCCGTCGAGCATCGAGTATTCGGTGTGCACGTGCAGATGCACGAAGTCATCGGTCACCACGAGTGATTTCCCTCCACAATTCCACGCTCAGATCACCTTAGCGGCAGGGGCAGACGCTGCGGAGGTTCGGCGCATTCGACGCCCGACCGCAGTGTGTGCCCAAGCACATCTGCCCATTCGGACATCGGTCCCCTCGGCCGCTCAGTTCGGCCCGCCGCCGCGCATGTCACTCCGCCGCGCCCGTCGGATCATCGCCTGTCATCCCTGGGCTGACCGCAGCCGATCGAGTGCGGTCTGCAGATCCTGCGGGTACTCACTCTCGAATTCGACCCAGTCGCCTGATTCCGGGTGGGTGAAGCCCAGCCGCACCGCGTGCAGCCACTGGCGGTCGAGCCCCAGCTTCCGGGCCAGCACGGGGTCCGCTCCGTAGGGGAGATCGCCGCAGCAGGGATGCTTCGTCGCGGCCATGTGAACGCGGATCTGATGGGTTCGCCCGGTCTCCAGATTCACCTCGACCAGGGATGCAGAGCGATAGGCCTCCAGAACCTCGTAATGGGTGACCGCGTGCTTGCCCTCGGAGCGCACCGCGTAGAGACCGTCTCGGCGCGGATGCCGTCCGATAGGCGCCTCGATGGTTCCCACGACAGGGTCGGGCAGGCCCTGGACGAGCGCATGGTACGTCTTCGCGACAGTGCGCTCCTTGAACGCACGCTTGAGCACGCTGTAGGCGTGCTCCCCCTTCGCGACCACCATCACCCCGGAGGTGCCCACGTCAAGCCGGTGGACGATGCCCTGTCTCTCGGCTGCGCCTGAGGTCGCGACGCCATAGCCCGCAGCGGCCAGCCCGCCGATCACGGTCGGACCGTCCCACCCGGCGGCCGCATGTGCGGCTACGCCTACCGGCTTGTCGACCACGACGAGCGCCGCGTCGTCGTGGATCACCCTCATCCCCGGAACGGGCTCCGCAACGATCTCCAGGGGCTTGTCCGGTTCGGGCATGACGACGTCGATCCGCGATCCGCTGGTGAGCCGATCCGATTTGCCGACGATCACTCCGTCCACCTGCACATCGCCGGCAGCCGCCATCGCCGCGGCTGCCGAGCGCGACAGTCCGAGGAGCCGACTCAGCGCGGTGTCGACCCGCTCGCCCTCAAGACCTTCGGGAACGAAGATCGACCGTTCAGTCATACCTGCTCCTTCGCGTCCAGGTCGTTGGATTCTCTGCGGTCGCCGTCCCGGCTGCCGTCGAGGCCGATTCCGCGAAGCGTGGCCAGCACGATGAGCACAGCGGCTGCGGAAATGGCGATATCTGCGACATTGCAGATGAAGAAGTTGAGATCGATGAAGTCGACGACAGCGCCGTGCATGAATCCCGGCGGGCGGAACAGTCGATCGATGAGGTTGCCCGTGAGTCCGCCCAGCAGCAGCCCCAGACCCCAGGCCCAGATCCGTGACCCGAGTCGACGCATGGCGATCAGAATCCCGACGAAGACGGCCACCGCGATGACGGCGAACAGCCACGTGGCGTTCTCCCCCATCCCGAACGCGGCACCGGGGTTTCGGTAGAAGGTGAACCCGGCAAGCTCTCCGAGCACGGGGATGGCCGGTCGCCCCTCCAGCAGGACGATCGCGATCTGCTTGGTCGCCTGATCGATGACGACGACGACCACGGCGATGGCGAACAGGACTCCGATGAGGACGGATCGCCTCCTGGTCGTCGGTGCAGAGCTCACTGGTGCTGGGTCTCCTGTTTCATCGGCGGTGGTGCAGGGTCGGCTTCACAGTCTAGTAGGGGCGCAGCTGCGCCGCGGACGAGACCTTCAGGAGCGCACTCCCCGCTCAGACGCCGCAGAGGCGCCGACCATCGCGTGGTCTCGGCGCCTCTGAGGTGCGGATGTCGAGCGAACACCACTCCGGCCCCTCTTCCGGCGGTGGCGGCCGGAAGAGGGGCCCGCGGTGTCAGATCGACGGGGACGAGTTGTTGCCCAGCTTGTTTCCGCCCAGGCTCTCCGGGGCCAGCGAGCCGGAATTCTCCAACTCGCGGAGCTGATCCGTCAGGTAGCTCTTCAGGCGGGTGCGGTACTGGCGCTCGAAGTTCTGCAGGCCGTCGATCTCCCGCTCGAGGTTGGCCTTCTCCGACTCCAGATGCCGCAGAGTGTCGTCACGCTTGCGCTCAGCATCTCCGACGATCTGCGATGCCTTCTTCTCGGCATCGCTGACGAGCTGATCCCGCTTGCGCTCGCCTTCTGCAACGTGCTCGTCATGGAGGCGCTGAGCGAGCTGGATCAGACCGGTGGCGTCCTGTCCGCCGGCGGCGATATTCGGCCCGCCGGACTTCCCGGCACCGGACGCGGCAGGAGGCTGCACCGATTCCTCGCGCTTGGGCTGCGGGGCGGGGGCCGAGGCGGCAGGGGTCGTCGGCGCCTGCGGGGCCACGACAGGCGAAGCAGGCGTCTGTGCAGGCTCAGAGGTCTGGCGATCCTGCTTGGGCTCATTGGCGGGAACTGCCGCGGGCATCGCCTGGGTCGCATCGGCGTCGACGGCCGGCGACTGCTGGGTGGCCCGAGACGCGCCGCCCTGCGAAAGCTCATTGACACGCTGTTCGCAGGCGGAGAGCTTCTGACGGAGTTCGTCGTTCTCCTGGTACAGACGGCGAAGCTCGACAACCACCTCGTCGAGGAAGTCGTCGACCTCGTCCTGATCGTACCCATCGCGGAACTTCACATGCTGGAACCGCTTGTTTACTACGTCTTCAGGCGTAAGCGCCATGAGGCCACCTTCGGTCGACAATGTTTGACTTTACAACTCTGCCATACGACAGGGATCGCACACACCATACCCCACCGCAAGTCGGGTTGTCCCGTGATCAGGGACGACACTCCGCAGTCGACTCACCGCTGAAACGGTCAGCACGCCGCTGAAATCTGCGGTGGCGAGCTGGGAATCCGGACTCACGCGAATGAGTGCGAGAGGGTGAAGAGGACACCGGAGAGAATCTGCACCAGGATGAACACGACGATGAACCCGAGGTCCAGCGAAATCTGTCCGAGCCGCAGCGGCGGGATGAACCGGCGCACGAACCTGATCGGCGGGTCGGTCAGGGTGTAGACGAACTCGCAGATCACGAGGATCACTCCGGTCGGACGCCACTGCCTTGAGAAGACCTGGATCAGGTCGATGATGACCCTGGCGAGAAGCACATAGACGTACAGTCCCACCAGCGTGCCGAGCAGATAGAAGATGATACTCACGAGGAAGTCGAACCTCTTTCGATGAATTGCCGACGGCGACCTACCCACTAGAGTAGACCGCCGTCCTCAGGAAACCCGAACCGAAACCCTTACATTCAGTGAGTTCGAAGCTCAGCTCTGGTTGAAGAAGCTCGCCTGCGTGTCCGCAGCGGCCTCGCTCTCGTTCGTGACCTCGATGTTCTCAGGAGTCAGCAGGAAGACGTTGTTGGTGACCTTCTCGATCGAGCCGCGCAGCCCGAAGATCAGTCCGGCGGAGAAGTCCACGAGGCGCTTGGAGTTGGTCTCGTCCATCGCCGAGAGGTTCATGATCACGGGAATCCCGTCCCGGAACGCCGTGCCGATCGCCTTCGCGTCGTTGTAGCTGCGGGGGTGGATCGTCTGAATGCGCTGCATTGCTGACACAGGGGCGTGCTCCACGGGACGGACGGACGCTCGGATAGGGGTCACCGCGGCCGGCACCTGATCCTCGATGTCGTCGCCGAAGTCTTCGTCTTCGTACTCGTCGACGTATTCATCACGGTCGTGCGCCTTCCGCGGCATGGGCTCGTCGATGTCATCCTCGACGAAGCCCAGATAGGTGCCGATCTTCTTGAGAGCGGACATATCGTCTCCTTGTGGCTCTGGTGATGCCGCGGACGGTGAGCAGGCCGCAGCGGGTTTCCCTCATCTTCGAAGCTATCGCAGGCGCCGGTCGGATCGGACCAGGCGCGCGGGCGTGTCGGAGGCGTTTTCCTCAGCGACGATCGAACCACACGACGCCGGCGAAGCGTCCCGTGGTTCCGTCGCGGCGGTAGGAGAACAGCTCGGCGTCCTCGAAGGTGCACCGGTCATCCCAGTGCTCGAGCACGACTCCCTCGGCGCTGAGCTGCTCCGCAACGCCTCCGGGCACGTCCAGTGCCGGCATGCCCTTCCGCGAGACCGAGGCGGTCACGGGCTCGTGAGTCGCCACCTCGGCTCGCATCTCTGTAGGCACCTCATAGCAGCGCGCGCAGATCGCCGGCCCGATGGCCGCGCGAATGTCGTCGGCGCCTGCCCGGCGCATCGCCGCGACCGTCCTGTGCACGATTCCTGCGGCCATGCCCTTGCGTCCGGCGTGGACTGCGGCGATGACGCCGGTCCGGACGTCTGCCAGCAGCACCGGTGTGCAGTCGGCCACCAGGACCACCAGGCCGACGCCCGGGGTGGTGGTCAGCTGCGCGTCGGCGACCACGGTCTCCCGGGGCAGCGAAGCCGCGCCGGCTGAGACCGTGACCTCGTGCACGTCGGTGCCGTGGACCTGGGACACGTAGCTGAGCCGGTCCGCCTGCAGCCCGAGCACCGTGGCGAGCATGCTGCGGTTGGCCCCGACCATCGCCTCGTCGTCGCCCACGTGGTGGGCCAGGTTGAATGACGCAAAGGGCTGGCTGCTGTAGCCGCCCCTCCGATCGGTGAAGGCGGCATTGGCGACGAAGTGCTCCCCCGGCAGGACGAAGCGACTGGCGAGCACTGCTGAACCGCCTACTACTTGAGGAAGTCGGGAATGTCGAGATCGCTGTTGTCGAAGCGGGCTACACGCTCCTCCGGCAGCGCGGCGGGAACCTCCTGCTCCGCGACCGGGCGGAGCGGAGTCGGCTCCTGGTAGCCCGCCGACAGCGGCTGCTCGGTTTCGACCTCGGTGCGGGCCGGCACAGGCTCCGGCTCGACGGCCGCAGGGCGTGCGGCCAGCGGCTCCGGGCGGTCGCCGGCCATCGGTGCGTCGAATCCGGCGGCGATGACCGTGATCCGGCATTCGTCTCCGAGGTTGTCGTCGATGACGGTGCCGAAGATGATGTTCGCCTCCGGGTGAGCAGCTTCCTGGACCAGCCGGGCGGCTTCGTTGATCTCGAACAGACCGAGGTCGGAGCCGCCCTGAATGCTCAGCAGCACACCGTGGGCGCCCTCGATGCTCGCCTCCAGCAGCGGCGAGGCGATCGCGGCTTCCGCAGCCTGCACGGCGCGATCCTCTCCGACGGCGGAGCCGATTCCCATGAGCGCAGTGCCGGCGTCCTGCATCACGGACTTCACGTCCGCGAAGTCGAGGTTGATCATGCCCGGGGTCGAGATCAGATCGGTGATGCCCTGCACGCCCGATCGCAGCACCTCGTCCGCGGACTGGAAGGCCTCGATGACCGAGACGTTGCGATCCGAGATCGACAGCAGCCGGTCGTTGGGAATCACGATGAGGGTGTCGACCTCTTCGCGCAGAGCTGCGATGCCCGACTCCGCCTGGGCGGATCGGCGCCGGCCCTCGAAGGTGAAGGGGCGGGTCACCACACCGATCGTGAGCGCCCCGAGGGACCGGGCGATCCGCGCGACGACCGGGGCCGCCCCGGTGCCGGTGCCGCCGCCCTCGCCGGCAGTGACGAAGACCATATCGGCGCCCTCGAGCGCCTCGCGGATCGCCTCCTCGGAGTCCTCCGCGGCCTTGCGGCCGATCTCCGGGTCGGCTCCTGCGCCGAGGCCACGGGTGAGATCACGGCCGATCTCGAGCTTGAGGTCTGCTTCCGAGAGCAGCAGCGCCTGGGCGTCGGTGTTGATCGCGATGAACTCGACACCGCGCAGCCCGACATCGATCATCCGCTGCACGGCATTGACACCGGCGCCGCCGGTACCGGCGACCTTGATGTCAGCTCCGGATTGTGGGAATTCAGCCAAGTCGGTTCCTCTTTCGACGCATCAGGCCCTACTGGGCTACTGGCGATTGTGCCTTTGTGAGAGACGCTATGGTTATCGAGCGCCCGGTGCAACCACTGCAGATGGTGTGTCCCCTTCGTCTCACCGCGACGCCGGCGTCTCGCGATGTTGTCTCGCGATGTTCCTGCGCGCCCACTCTACGCTCCTCAGCCCGCCGCTCCTCACAGCCGGCCCTGGCTCAGCTCGTGACCGGCACCTCCGGAACGGACACGTCGATCGTCTTCGGGCCGGTGCCCAGCAGGGCTCGCGCGACCTCGAACTTCCGGGCGGCGTCCTCCGGCGAACCGAAGACGATGGTGACCTCGTCCTCCTCATGGAGGTACACGATGCGCAGGTCCTCCGGGGAGCCGGCAGTCATCGACACGATATTGGCCCTCTCCGCCTCGGGCACCGCTGCCATGAATTGCACCGCGGAGGTGATCGCAGCCGGAATGTCGACGACACCATCGAGCTCGAGCACCGGCAGCTCAGGCTCCGCCGTGACGCTGTCGATCCTGTTGCCCTCGCCGTCGTAGCGGTCCCAGCGACCCGCATCAGGAACGGCGAGCACAGGCCGCCGGTCGGTGACCGAGATTCGCAGGGAATTCGGACCCGACCAGCGTGCCCGGATCTCGGCGGCCTTGGGATAGTCGTCGAGCAGCTGCCCCTCGAGCGCACCCAGTCGGATCCGCGGCAGCGGCGTGCCGGCGTGCGCGCTGAGCACTGATTCCCGAACCTCCTCCGGATCGGTGAGCTCACCGCCGGTGACCTCGACGGATCTGAGCTCGAGCACGGGGGTGAACCACGCGACGCTCAGCAGCGCCGCGAGGGCTGCGACGACGGCGGCGCCGATCCCCCATCGCAGCATCCTCCTGCGGCGGCGCTGCGCGAGGCGATCGCTGAGGCTGAGCGTGGTCATGCGGTGCTGAGCGCTGCCACGATCTCCGGCCCGAGCAGGGTGACGTCGCCGGCCCCCGCGGTGATGACCACGTCTCCCGGCCGCACTCGGTCGACGACGTACGGCACCACATCGGCGAACGAGGGGAGGAATGCGACGTTGTCGTGCGGCACCTCGGCGGCCACGATCGCACCGGTCACCCCCGGGATCGGGTCCTCCCTGGCGGGGTAGACGTCGAGCACCACGACCTCGTCGGCGATGCCCAGGGCTGTCCCGAACTCGGCCTT
The DNA here is from genome assembly GCF_021729135.1 of Brevibacterium daeguense. Classification (GTDB taxonomy): domain Bacteria; phylum Actinomycetota; class Actinomycetes; order Actinomycetales; family Brevibacteriaceae; genus Brevibacterium; species Brevibacterium daeguense. The sequence goes on along the minus strand of NZ_JAJTWW010000001.1, from coordinate 685,436 downwards.
GAAGTTCTGGGTGCGGGAGAACAGATGCGGCTGGAAGACCACGTGGACTCGACCGCCGGGATCGACGACCGAGGACGCCGCGGTCAGCACCGCCGTGAGTTCGGTGGGATGGTGAGCGTAGTCGTCGTACACCCGCACGCCGCGACCCGCTCCGCGCAGCTCGAAGCGGCGCCGAGTCCCGCCGAAGGACTCGACACCGGAGATCGCAGCGGTGACCGACAGCCCGAGCTCGTGGGCGACGCACACGGCGGCCGTCGCATTGGCGGCGTTGTACGCCCCCGGCTGCTGCAGGCTGATCGGGCCGTGCACCTGGCCGTCGAGCTCGATGCTGAACTCCGCGCCCGAGGCGCCCTCTCGGAAGCCGACGATGCGGGCGTCGGATTCGGGCGCCTGGCCGTAGAGCAGGACCCGCGTGCCGGTCTGCCCGGCCTGCTCGGCGATCTCCCGCGCACCGGGGTCGTCCGCGCAGGCCACGATCGTCCCGTTCTGCTCGCCGACGTGGGCGCAGAACTCCACGAAGGCCTCGCGGACTGCCTCCCAGGTCCCGTAGTGGTCGAGGTGATCGGGCTCCGCGTTGGTGATGACTCCCACGGTCGGGCGGTAGAGCAGGAACGAGCCGTCCGATTCGTCGGCCTCCGCGACGAACACATCCCCCGTGCCCTCATGGGCGCTGGTGCCGGTCGCGGTGAGCACTCCCCCGATGACGAAGGACGGGTCCGCGCCGCACGCCTGCAGCGCCACCGTCGTCATCGACGTGGTCGTGGTCTTGCCGTGGGTGCCCGCCACCGCCACTGCCCGCCGATCCACCATCAGGGACGCCAGCGCCAGCGACCGGTGGATCACCTGCAGGCCGCGGACGCGGGCAGCGGCGAGTTCCGGGTTCGACTCCCGGATCGCGGAGGACACGACAACGGTGTCCACATCCCGGATGTTCTCGGCACGCTGCCCGATGCTGACCTGCGCGCCCTGGGCGCGCAGGGTCGTCACGACGCTGGACTCCTTCGCATCGGATCCGCTGACCGGGATGCCGCGCATGAGCATGATGCGTGCGATCCCGGACATTCCTGCACCGCCGATGCCGATGAAGTGGACGCGGCCGAGCTCCTCGGCTCTGGGGATGGTGTCTGTCATTCCTGTCCTCGTTCCTGGCTGGGATCGACGCGTTCCCGACCACCGGCAGCACCGGCGGCGTCGGCAGCGCCGGCGGCGGTACCGGAGTGATTCGGAGTGGGGGCGCCGGACGGCAGCGGCGGAAGGGGTCGTTCGAGGGCGCGATACACCTTCTGCACCATGGTCTGCGCCGCCGAGCGCGGAAAGTCCATGTTCTCAGCGGCAGTCGTCATCGCCGACCGCCGCTGCTCGTCGCCGAGCAGCGGAATCACCGTCGAGCGCACGGCGTCGCCCGTGAAGTCCGCATTGTCGATGACGAGTGCTGCCCCCGCATCGACCGCGTCGGCGGCGTTGAGGCGCTGCTCGCCGTTGCCGATCGGCAGCGGCACGTAGACGGCCGGAACTCGAACCGCGGTCACCTCGGCCACGGTCCCGGCGCCTGCGCGGCAGATCACCAGATCGGCCGCGGCATACGCGTTCTCCATCCCGTCGACGTAGTCCACGACGTGATAGTCCCGGTGCTCGCGCGCGGCCGCCATGAGTTCCTCGCCCTTGCCCCGGCCGGTGATGTGGAGGATCTGGCAGCCCGCGGCCATCAGATCGGGCATCGCGTCGCGACAGGCCTCGTTGATCGCCTGTGCTCCGAGTGACCCACCGGTGACGACGAGGGTCGGCAGCTTCGGGTCGAGACCCAGCCGGGCAGCGGCTGCGGCCCGTGCAGACGAGTCCCGGTGGTCGACGGCCTCGATGCCCTCGCGCATCGGCATGCCGACGTGCTCGCCGGGCAGCGGCGTGCGGGCGAAGGTGTAGCCGATCAGCTCCGGGGAAGTCAGCCGAGCGCCGAGGCGGTTCGCCAGCCCGGGCCGCGCGTTCGCCTCGTGGATGACGATCGGGACGCCGGCGCGTCTGGCGGCCAGATATGCGGGAGTGGACACATAGCCCCCGACACCGACGACGACATCGACTCCGCGGCTGCGAATCAGCTGGGACACCGCCCTCACGGTTCCCAGCAGCCGACCGGGGAACCGGAGGAGAGAGGCATCGAGCCTGCGGGGAGCCGGCACCTTGTCGATCGTCACCAGCTCGAAGCCGGCGGCGGGGACCAGTGTGGTCTCGAGGCCCTCCTCGGTTCCGAGCATGATGAGCTCGCTGTCCGGTTCTCGCCGACGCAGGTCCTCGGCGATCGCGAGCATCGGCGAGATGTGACCGGTGGTCCCGCCACCGGCGAGCAGCACTGTCAGGGGCATTGAGGTCTCTTCACTTTCTGCGGGCGGGACGGCGGGCAAGGACTGCGAGGGACCGGCGGACTCGGCTCGACTGGGCGCGCATCGCCTCCAGCGCCCCCGCCTCGGCGCGCGCGAAGGACAGCATCATGCCGACGGCGATCAGGGTGGCGATGAGAGCCGAGCCTCCATAGGAGACGAGGGGCAGGGGCACCCCGATCACCGGCAGCACACCGGCGACGACGCCGATGTTGACGGCGGCCTGCCCGATCAGCCACACGAACACGCCGGCAGTGGTCGCCTGGACGAAGCGGTCGTCGGTGCGCATGAGGATCCGGATCAGTCCGTAGCCGAGCACCAGGAACAGCAGGATCACGATGAAGGAGCCGACAAGCCCCAGCTCCTCGCCGATGATGGCGAAGATGAAGTCGTTGTGCGCCTCCGGCAGCCAGGACCATTTCTCCCGGCTGGCCCCCAGGCCGACGCCGAACCAGCCTCCCGAGGCCAGGGCGAACAGTCCGTGGTTCGACTGCCAATGCTGCCCCAGCGCGTCCATCTGCGCCGAGTCGCCGCCGGTGAACATCGCCTTGATGCGGGCCATCCGATTGGCGCTGGTCAGCACCATCACTGCGACGACGGCGAGGATCGCGGCAAGGGCGGCGAAGAAGTATCTCCATGGCACCCCGCCCACGAAGAGCGCGCCGAGGGCCAGCCCCATGATGATGATTCCGGTGCCCAGATCGCGGCCGTAGAGGATGAAGCCCAGCACGATCCCGAGCACGGCGACCGCAGGCATGAGCTCCCTGATGCTGTGCAGCTTGGTGGCCTTGTTCGCGAGGAACACGCCCAGCCACAGCGCCAGCGCCACCTTGACGAACTCCGCGGGCTGAGCTTGGACGCCGCCGATCTCGACCCAGCTGGTCGAGCCGTTGACCGTCTGTCCCAGACCCGGGATGAACGGGAGCACCTGCAGCAGCATTCCGAGGATGATCGCAGGTCCGGCGATGAATCGCCAGAACCGCAACGGCGCCAGGGACAGGGTGAACATCATGAACAGCCCGATCAGCGCGAACACCAGCTGCCGATTGAACAGCGTGAATGACGACCCTTCTCCCCCGTCGTAGGAGACGATCGACGACGCGGACAGGACCATGATCAACCCGAGCGCGGTGAGCGCAAGAGTGGCGAACAGCACGATGTAGTAGCTGGTCACGGGCAGCTCGAGGAGCCGCCGAACCGACGCCCAGACCCCGCTGCCGGAGCGGATGAAGTCCTCCGGCGTGGTCCGGCGCACGCGTGGTTCGGAGCTGCGCGTGGGAATTCCGAGGAAGCCCATCAGCCCTCCAGATATGTCGACACCGCTTCTGCGAACAGCTCGCCGCGGGAGGCGTAGTCCCGGAACTGGTCCATGCTCGCCGCCGCCGGCGCCAGCAGCACTGTGTCCCCCACCTGCGCCCACGTTCCGGCCGCACCGACTGCCTCGGCGATGACCTCGGCGCCCCGCAGTTCAGCAGGCAGTTCCGCATCGTCGATCTCGTCGATCTCGTGGACCGGCACCCCGGGGGCATGTTCGCCCAGTGCACGGCGCAGCGGCTGCCGGTCGGTCCCGATGAGCACGACCGCGCGCAGCCGGTGCGCGTGAGCGGCCACGAGTTCGTCATAGCGCGCCCCCTTGGCCAGGCCGCCCGCGATCCACACGACCGATTCGAACGCCGACAGCGCCGCATCCGCGGCGTGAGGATTGGTTGCCTTCGAATCGTCGATCCACTGGATCCTGCCGCTCTCGCCGACCACTTCGAGCCTGTGCCCGCCGGTGGTGTGAGCACGCAGACCATCTCTGATCGCGATCGGCGGCACGTCGAGCGACCGTGCCAGCGCGGCCGCGGCCAGCGCATTGGCCACCTGGTGGGGCGAGGCGGGACGATCAGGGTTGCCGGAGGCGGCGGCGACGTCGGCGGTCGAGGCCAGCTCGGCCGCCGAGGTTCGTCGCTCCGCGACGAACGCGCGGTCGACCAGGACGTCGTCGACGAGCCCGAACTCCCCAGGACGCGGGATCCCGGTGCCGAAGCCGATGGCCCGGGCACCTGCGATCACCTCGGCGTCCTCGACCATCGTGCGGGTCGTCGGGTCGGCGACGTTGTAGACGCAGGCGCGCGCCACGTTCGAGTAGGCCTTCGCCTTGTCCGCGATGTAGGAGTCGCGGTCTCCGTGCCAATCGAGATGGTCATCTGCGATGTTGAGCACGGCCGCGGCGTGGGCGGACATCGAGAACTGCCAGTGGAGCTGGAAGCTCGACAGCTCGATCGCCAGCACATCGGCCTCCGGGTCGAGGACGGCCTCCAGCAGCGGTGCGCCGATGTTGCCGCAGGCCCGCGCGCGCAGACCGGCGGCCTGCAGCATGGCGGCGAGCATCGACGTGGTGGTGGTCTTGCCGTTCGTTCCGGTCACCACCAGCCACGGCGCGCTGTTGGTTCCCCGCACGCGCCAGGCCAGCTCGACTTCTCCGATGACCGGGATCCCGGCCCTGTCCGCGGCCGCCAGGAGAGGCTGATCGGGCCGCCATCCCGGGGAGGTGATGATCAGGTCCGGAGTCCTGCCCGAGCGGCTGCACGGGATGTCCGCGACGTGTTCGTCGCCGCGCCGGATGTCGACGTCGAAGACGCGCAGGATCGCCTCGCGCTCGGAGAGGTCGCGGGCGGTGTCCGAGTCGACGACGATCACCTCGGCACCGCGCTCCGCCACGTGAACGGCCGCCGGATACCCGGACACGCCCAGTCCGGTGACGAGGATCGTCAGACCTGCCAGTGATGAGGTGGGTCCGTGCAGCGCGGCCGGGATCGCCTCGGCGTGGGGATAGCCGACGGGCTCGGCGCCCGGCGACACGATCGGCGGCAGTCCGGCATCAGTCAAGATGGGACACCCACTCGGCGTAGAACAGCGCGACAGCTGCGACGACGAAGAGGATGGCGATGATCCAGAACCGGATCACGATCGTGACCTCCGCCCACCCGCGGAGCTCGAAATGGTGCTGCAGCGGCGCCATCCGGAATACCCGCTTGCCGGTGAGCTTGAAGGAGACGACCTGGATGATGACGCTCAGGGTGATGATGACGAAGAGACCGCAGATGATGATCAGCAGCAGCTCGGTGCGCGACATGATCGCCAGCCCGGCGATGGCACCGCCGATCGCCAGCGAGCCGGTGTCGCCCATGAAGATCTTGGCCGGTGAGGCGTTCCACCACAGGAATCCGATGCAGGCTGCCGCCATCGCGGCGCCCACGATCGTGAGGTCGCGGGGATCGCGGACCTCGTAGCAGCCCTGCCGGGCCTGGCTCATGAGGTCGCAGTTCTGGGTCGACTGCCAGGTCGTGATGATGACGAAGCCGGCGAACACCACGGAGGCGGCCCCGGCAGCCAGACCGTCGAGCCCGTCGGTCAGATTCACGGCATTCGACACTGCGGTGACGATGAGGTTCGACCAGAGGACGAACAGGACCAGCCCGACGAGCGTGCCCGCGAAGGCGAGGTCGACACTGGTGTCCCTGACGAACGAGATCGCTGTCGACGCAGGCGTCTGGCCGTACTGATTGGGGAACTGGAGGGCCAGCACCGAGAAGCTGATGCCGACGAAGCCCTGTCCGATGAGCTTGCCCGCCGGCCGGAGTCCCAGGGATCTCTGCCGGGAGACCTTGATGTAGTCGTCGATGAAGCCGACCGCGCCGAGGCCCGCCGCCAGCCACAGCACGAGCAGGCCGGACACGGTCGGCAGCGATCCGGTGAGCAGGTGGGCCAGGAAGTAGGAGATGAGCGTGGCCCCGATGACGACGACCCCGCCCATGGTGGGGGTCCCCCGCTTCGTGGCGTGGGAGGCCGGGCCGTCGTCCCGGATGAACTGGCCGTAGCCGCGCTTGACCAGCACGCGGATCAGGAGCGGAGTGCCGACGAGGGTGAGCACGAGGCTCAGGCACGCCGCGATGACGACTGCGATCATTGCGCCCCCGACACCCCTGCGATCTCATCGCCCAGGTACCGCAGGCCGGCGTCCCGAGAGGACTTGAACAGCACGATGTCCCCGGGCTGCAGCTCGGCCTGGAGCAGTTCGCGGGCCTCGGCGATCGAGGGCACCCACGCGGCCTCGTTGCCCCATGAGCCCTCGAGGTTCGCGGCCTGGAAGATGGGCTTGGCTCCCTCGCCGACGACGATCGTCCGTCCGATGTTGAGGCGGACCACCAGCCGCCCGATCGAGTCGTGGGCCTCCACCGAGTCCTCGCCGAGTTCGAGCATCTCCCCGAGGACGGCGAAAGTGCGGCGGGGACCTGTTGTGTCGTCGCCGCGTCCCATCGCCGCCAGCGTCTTGAGGCTGGCGCGCATGGAATCCGGGTTGGCGTTGTAGGCGTCGTTGAGCACGGTGATGCCCGAGGGTGAGTCGATGAGCTCCATTCGCCACCGGCTGGCCGCTCCGGAGGTCGCCAGCGTGGTCACGATCGAGCGGGCCGGGATGCCGCACAGGTGGGCGACCGCAGCAGCTGCCAGCGCGTTCGCGACGTGGTGCTCGCCGAGGAGTGCGAGTTCGACGGGTGCGGGTTCGGCGTCGGGGAGATGGAGGGTGAACGAGGTGCGGCCCGAGGCGTGCGCCTGGATGCCGCTTGCGCGGACAGCGGGCTCTCGCTCGGGTTCCGCCTCCCTACTGAACCAGAGCGTGCTCACGCCTGCGGCCAGCACCTCCTGCATCGCCGCGACCCGGTGGTCGTCGGCGTTGAGGACCGCCCATCCGCCCTCGACCAGCGACTCGACGAGCTCGGCCTTGGCGCGGGCAGTGTTCTCCAGCGAGCCGAAGACTCCGGAATGCGCGGTGCCCACCCCCAGCTCGACGGCGATGTCCGGCCGCACCAGGGAGGTGAGATAGCTGAGATTGCCGATCGAGCGGGCGCCCATCTCGAGCACCAGGAAGCGGGTCGTCTCGGACGCGCGCAGCGCCGTCAGCGGGACGCCGACCTCGTTGTTGTAGGAGTTGGGCGGCCACACCGTCTCAGCGTGGCCGGCGAGCAGATCACCGGTGAGGTCCTTGACCGTGGTCTTGCCGGCCGAGCCGGTGATCGCGATCACGGTCAGCTCGCCGGTCTCCCGGAGCGCCTCGACGCTGAGCCGGGCCAGCTGCCCGAGCGCCACCGTCGCATCGGCCACGTGCAGGGACGGCAGATGCTCCCCGTCGACGGTCGGCACCGCCTCCGCGATGATGAGCGAGGCACCGGCTTCGATGGCCGCCGGAGCGTAGTCCAGGCCGTCGGCGGTCTCGCCGCGGCGGGCCACGAAGACGTCGCCGGGCTGGACTTCCCGGGAGTCGGTGACGACTCCCCCGGTGAGCAGTGTGTCGGGAGAGATTCCGTAGAGTTCGCCTTTGAGGGCTGTCGCCACCTCGTGCGCTGCAAATTGCTTCATATCAATCCTGAACTCTACCGGGTCCGGTGTGGGACCCTCGCGATGCGAGCGCGCTGCGTGTCTGCTCGCGGTCGTCGAAATGATGCTTCACGCCGGCGATCTCCTGCCCCGTCTCGTGCCCCTTGCCGGCGATCACCACGGTCCCCCCGCTGCCTGCGAGGTCGATGCCGGTGCGGATCGCCTCGGACCTGGAGCCGATCTCGAGGACCGAGGCGGCGCGCGTCCGGGCGCTGCCGTCGGCGATCGCATCGCGGATGCCGGCGAGGACCGCGGCGCGGATCTCTGCCGGGTCCTCCGAGCGCGGATTGTCGTCGGTGATGATCACCACATCGGCCTCTCGCGCGGCGGCCCGACCCATGGCGCGGCGCTTTCCGCGATCGCGATCGCCCCCTGCGCCGAACACGATGACCAGCGGTCCGGTGCCCTCGTCGAGGCCGGCGAGCACCTGCTCGATGGCGTCGGGCGTGTGCGAGTAGTCGACGATCGCCCGTGGGTCGGCCGGATTGATGACCTCCATGCGCCCGGGAACCGGGGCCTCGAAGGAGCCGGCGCACCGCGCGAGGTCTGCCGGCGAAGTCCCCGCCCTCTCCAGCATGACCAGCGCCAGCGCTGTGTTCATGACGTTGAAGTCGCCCGGCAGCGGTGACGTCCCTGCCAGCTGCACTCCGGCCGGGCCCGCCAAGGTGAACCGTCCGAGGTCCTGCATCGTCACCAGCCAGTCGGGAGCATCCCCGGGGTCGGTGCTGATCGTCACCACCGGAACCTCCGCCTCGGCAGCGAGGCGGCGGCACCAGTGGTCTGCCAGCACGATCACCCCGGAATCGGAGAAGGCCGGGGTGAAGAGCTGTGCCTTGGTCCGGAAGTACTCCTCCATCGTGCCGTGGAAGTCGAGGTGATCCTGCGTCAGGTTCGTGAACCCGGCGACCCGGAAGCGCGCGCCGTCCACCCGATGCTGGGCCAGCGCGTGGGAGGACACCTCCATCGCGCACGAGTCGACGCCGGCCGCCCGCATCCGGGCGAGCAGCGCATGGAGCTCGGGCGCCTCGGGCGTGGTGCGCACGCTGGGCTGCTCCGTGCCGGCGATGAGGGTGGCGATGGTGCCGATCACCCCGGTGGTCCGGCCCAGCGCGGTCAGCAGGCCGTTGAGCATGTACGCGGTCGTCGTCTTGCCGTTGGTTCCGGTGATTCCCAGCAGCACGGGATGTGCGGGGTCGGTGCCGTAGATCTGCGCCGCGATCGCGCCCAGGTGCGCCCGCGGATTCTCCGCAACCAGGTACGCGGTGGTCTCACCGGTCTGCGGCGCTGCCTGTCGGATCATCTCCAGCCCCGGCGGGTCGGTGAGGATCGCGCGGGTGCCGCGCGCGATCAGCTGCGCCGCGAACTGCGCTCCGTGGACATTGGCGCCGGGCAGCGCCGCATAGAGGAATCCCGGCTCGACGGAACGCGAGTCCAGGGACACCCCGGTCACGGGAACCTGCGGGTCCCCGAGCACGCGGATGTCGGCGTCGAGCGCCAGGTCGGCAATCAGCATCTACTTCCATTTCTCGGGCGGGAGCGTCGGCTTCGCGGTGGACGGCGGGACCCGCAGGTGCCGCAGGGCGAACCCTGTGACATCCGAGAACACGGGAGCTGCCGCTGACCCACCGTAGTAGCCCTTGCGAGGCCGCTGCAGGGTCACCGAGACCGCGAGCTTCGGATCCTCCGCAGGAGCCACACCGACGAAAGAAGCAGTGTAGCCGTCATAGCCGCCTCCTTCATCGGCCGGAGCCTGAGAGGTGCCGGTCTTGCCGCCGACTCGATACCCGGGAATCGCGGCGGATCCGCCAGTACCCTCGACGACAGTGGCTTCGAGCATCGACATCACCTGGGCGGCCGTGTCCTCGGACACGACGCGGGTGCCGGAGCCGTTGGGCGCCGGGGTGACCTTGCCGGAGTCGTCGATCATTCCGGAGACCAGCTGCTGAGGCATGCGCACTCCGCCGTTGGCGATGGTGGCGAACGCCGAGGTGGTCTGCAGCGCAGTGCCGGACATGCCCTGGCCGAACATCACCGTGTACTTCGTGCGCCCGTCCCATTCCTGGTAGGGATGCAGAATGCCGCCGGTCGCTCCGGGGAACGGGATCTCGGAGTCCTGACCGAAGCCGAAGGCCCGCAGGTAGTCGTAGCGCTGCTGGAGGGAGAGTTCGTCGCCGGCGAGGAGGGTGCCGGTGTTCGAGGAGTTCATGAGGATGCCGGCGAAGGTGAGCTTCTGATCATCGTGGGTGCTCGAGTCCCGGAATTCCTCGTCGTTGGGAGCCTTCCAGGTGTCGGGCACGATGAACTCGGTCTCCGGGGTCACCAGCCCCTCTTCGATGAGGGCCGCAGCCGTGATCATCTTGGCGGTGGAACCCGGCTCGAACATGCCGGTGAAGATGCGCGAGCCCCGGTCCTCGGCATCGACTGCGCCGGGGTTGTTGGGATCGACGCTGGGCGCCTCCGCCGCGGTGATGATGCGGCCGGTCCCCACGTCCTCGATGACGATCGAGCCCCATTCCGCATCGTGCTTCTTGACCTGGTCCGCAATCGCCTGCTGGGCGTAGTACTGGATCGTCGGGTCGATCGTCAGCTGCAGGCCTGTGCCGTTCTGTGCCGGGGTCACGTTGTTGTCGCCCAGCGGGATCATGTCTCCGGACAGGCCGCGCTCATACTGCTGCTCGCCGTCACGGCCCTGCAGCGATTCGCCGTACTCCAGCTCCAGTCCGGCCAGCGCCTGGCCGTCGGATCCGACGAAGCCCAGCAGGTTGCCACCCACCGCCCCTGCCGGGTAGGACCTGATGGCGTACTCCTCGACGCTGACGCCGGGGATGTCGAGCTCGTCGATCTCGTGCCACACCTCTGCGGTGACCCCGTCGGCCACCGGGTTCCACAGCTTGTCGCCGGCGAGCTTCGGCAGCAGGAGTCCGGGTTCGGTGTCGAGCGGACCCGCCATCGCTTCGGCCGCGCCCCAGGCGCCGATGAGATTTCCGCTGTCGTCCTTGAACCGCGCCACGTTCTGCTGGTCCACGACGAGTCGGTACCGCATGGCGTTGTCGGCGAGGACGGTGCCGTCCGCGGCGGTGATGACGCCGCGGGAGGCAGGAAGGGGCTTGGTCACGAGGCGGGAGTCGAGAGCCTGCTGGGCCAGGCTCATGGTGTCCATGCCCTGGATGGCCACGAGCTGGCCGGTGATCATCACGAATATCGCAGCGGTGGCCACGATCAGCCACCGCATCCGGTGCCGTGGGTCAGGCGGTCCGGAGGGTCTCCGGCGAACCGGGCCGCTGCCGCCCCCGGCCGACGACCGGGCATGCGGAGCGCGTCGTGCCGTGGGCTTCCGACGAGTGCTCGGCTCCGTGCCCCTGCCTGTCCGGTGGGCGGGGTCAGGCTGTCTGCGGCTGCTCGCCTGTCGACGTGTGCCCTGCTGAACCCCTGGTGCAGCCGACGAGCGCGAGCGGCTCCTGCGCTGCGGTGTCGCTGTCGTCATTCCACTTCCTCGCCGAGCTCGCCGGGATCACCTGGGTCTCACATCGCATTCATTCGGGACTGCGCTGGCTGGGGGCCGGGATCTCCTCCGACCCGCCGCCCACCGCGGGCAGCTTCTCGTCCGATCGTAGGTTCGGTCGCACGTCCTGACGTGCATCGGCGCGCGGGCCCGGGACGGTTTCCGGATTTCTGTGCGTGTTCCCCGGAACTTCTCCGGGACTGATGATCTTTCCATCGGAGAGCCGGATGTACTCGGGTGTCAGGTCGCGCTCCAGCCCGAGCTCCTCGGCGGCGGCCGCGATGTTCTGCGGACTCTCGCGGTAGGAGATGTCCTCTGTCAGCTGATCGCGCTCCGAGTGCAGACGGTCCTGCTCGATCGTCAGCTGCTCGACTCGATACGTGCTGTGGGAGATGAAGATGTTCAGCAGCAGCACCCCGAGGATTCCGATGACGAGGGCGAGAATGCACACCGCGGAGAACGGCAGCCGACGTCGCGCGATCTCCGGCACGACCAGGCGCAGCCGGGCCGCCTCGCTGCCCCGCAGGGGTGCCGTGCTGTGCTTTCGAACCGGCGCCGTTTCGACGGCCTGTGCGACTGGGCTCATGCCGGCTGCTCCTTCGTCTTCGCGACGGCCCGCAGCCGCACGCTGGCGGACCGCGGGTTGATCTCGATCTCGGCGGTGTCGGCCTTCTCCGCACCCCGGGTGAGGTCGGTCAGCCAGGGCTGCAGGTGGTCGGGGACGATCGGCAGCTCGGGAGGAGCCGCCGAGGTGGTGCCGGAGCGGAAGATCCGCTTGACGATCGTGTCCTCGAGGGACTGGTAGGACTCGACGACCACCACTCCGCCGATGTGCAGGGCGCGCAGCGCCGCCGGGAGGGCTGATTCCAGGATCTCCAGCTCGCGGTTGACCTCGATCCGCAGCGCTTGGAAGGTGCGCTTGGCCGGGTGCGAGCGCTTGCGCGCGGACTTGGAATCGGGGACGACCCGCTGAAGCATGTCCGCCAGCTGGTCGGACGTGCTCCAGGGGCGCTCACCGCGATCGGTGACGATGATGCGTGCGATCCTGCGGGCGAAGCGCTCCTCGCCGTACTCGGAGATGATGCGGGCGAGCTCCGACTCGCTGTAGCTGTTGAGCACGTCGGCCGCCGTCAGGGGGTCTTGCGGATTCATGCGCATGTCCAGCGGCGCGGGCCGCGAATAGCTGAAGCCGCGCTCGTCCTCATCGAGCTGAAGGGACGAGACGCCGAGATCGAAGAGCGCCCCGGAGATGCGCTCGATCCGATGGGCGGAGAGCACCTCGGGCAGCGCGTCATCGGTCGTATGGACGGCGGTGAAGCGCTCCCCGAAGGATGCGAGGCGGGCTGACGCCTCGGCAATGGCCTGGGGGTCGCGATCGATGCCGATGAGTCGGACGTCGGGGAACTCGCGCAGGATACCCTCGCTGTGGCCGCCCATTCCGAGCGTGGCGTCGATGATGACCGGAGGCAGACCGAGCTCGCGCGCGGCGGTGACGCCATGACCCAGCAGCTCCACGCACCGCTCAAGCATCACCGGCACATGCAGGGGTTCCTCCACGTGCCCGTCCGGATGATCGTCCACGGCCTCCTCCTCTCGTCTGTCCGTTCTGCTGCCTGTGATCTGCCACTCGATCCAGAACCTCGCCCGCCCGAGCCCTGGCACCGGGGAAGAGTGTCAGGACCGTTCGGCTTTGGAACCGGGGAAGTGCCCCAAAACCGGCGGCGGGCGAGGATCTCGACCGAGTTCTCAGATCACGCCGGGAATCACCTCGTCGGTGCGCTCGGCGAACTCCTGCTCTCGTTCGGCCAGATACTGCTCCCAGGTCGCGGCGTCCCAGATCTCGACGCGGTTTCCCATTCCGATCACAGCCAGGTCCCGGTCGAGCGAGGCGTACTGACGCAGGATCTGCGGAATGGTGATCCGCCCCTGCTTGTCCGGCTGTTCGGCCGAAGCTCCCGACAGGAACACACGCAGATAGTCACGGGCCTCCTTACTCGTCATCGGAGCTGCTCTCATCTGCTCGTGAACGGTCTCGAACTCCCGGGTCGAGAAGAGGGTGAGACAGTGCTCCTGTCCCCGGGTGATGACCAAACCGTTCGCGAGCTCCTCACGGAACTTCGCGGGCAGGATGAGACGGCCTTTGTCATCGAGCCGCTGCATGTGCGTGCCCAGGAACATGGCGTCTCACCCCCTTCGAAACCCCAATCGGCTCCGATGGCCCCCACTGTACTCCACTTTGCACCACCGACAACCCCACAACGCCGGAAATGCTGGGTCAAACAAGCATCTGCCCTGGTGAGCGCTGTGGTGAGAAGTGGGGGATTTTTTCCGTCGCGGGCTCACCCGGGAGGGGGCGGGGCGCGGATTCCGGCTCGGTACGGCGCGATTCGGCCCTGCAGAGGGCCTGGATCCGGCCCGAGGAGGGCACCGGGGAGCGGAGTGGAGCGACCGCGTGGAGCGAAGTGGGGAACCAAGTGGAGCGACCGCGTGGAGTCGGGTGGAGCGACCGTGTGGAGTCAGGTGGAGCGACCGTGTGGAGTCAGGTGGAGCGACCGCGTGGAGCGAAGTGGGGAGCCAAGTGGAGCGAGCTGCCGCCCGAGCGGGCAGGCCGGCGGCAGGAGATGGCGATCACGGGAAGTGGAGTACGCAGACGGGTTGCGAGACAATGGGCAGATGAGTCTGCCGAGCGATGCATCCCAGCCCACCTCGCGCCGAGCGGCGCGGTCCGCCGCTTATCCGACCGTCTCCCCCGCGCAGCCGGCCGACCCGGCGGGCGCGACCGCCGCCGGCGCCGTCGTCGCAGAGCCTGCGATCGCACGCGTCCAGCAGATCGCCGGTGCGGCCCGCACCGCGATGAATTCGGTCCTGGACGGCAAGGACCACGCTGTCCGACTCGCCCTCCTCGCCCTGCTGGCCGGCGGACATCTGCTGCTGGAGGATGTGCCCGGCGTCGGAAAGACCCTGCTCGCCAAGTCGTTGGGTCGCGTGGTGGACGGATCCGTCCGCAGAATCCAGTTCACTCCGGACCTGCTTCCCTCAGACGTGCTCGGTGTGAGTCTCTTCAACCAGGAGAGCCGCCAGTTCGAGTTCCGGGCCGGACCGGTGTTCGCCAATATCGTGATCGCCGACGAGATCAACCGCGCCTCCCCCAAGACCCAGTCCGCGATGCTCGAATGCATGGCGGAGTCACAGGCGAGCATCGACGGCACGACCTATCGGATGCCGGACCCCTTCATGGTCGTCGCAACCCAGAATCCGATCGACATGGAAGGCACCTACAGCCTGCCGGAGGCCCAGCGCGACCGCTTCATGGCCAGGATCTCGATCGGCTACCCAAGCGCTGAGGCCGAGATCGGTCTGCTCGACCACCACGTCGACCACGACCCGCTGGGAAGCCTGCGGCCCGTCACCTCGCTCGCGGAGATCCTCGAAGCACGGGAGATCGTCCGCCACATCACGGCGACCCCGGAGCTGCGCACCTACGTCGTCGCGCTGCTCGAGGCCACCCGCCGGGATCCCGCCGTGGCGCTCGGCTCCTCTCCGAGAGGCGGGGTGCAGCTGCTGCGGGCCGCGAAGGCGCTGGCAGTCCTCAACGGTCGCTCCTACGTCACGCCGGATGACATCCAAGCGCTCGCAGTGGATGTGCTGGCCCACCGGGTGATCCCCAAGGACCACGACGATGCGCAGGTCTCCGCCGACATCATCCGCGCGATCATCGCCCGCACCCCAGTCCGCTGATGCGCCTGACGACCTCCGGAATCGTCTTCCTCATCGCCGGCGTGACCCTGTGCATCGCCGCCTACCGGTTCGCGCTGCCCGGCCTCCTGCCGGCCGGCATCCTGCTCATCATGCTCGTCGGGCTGAGTCTGGCGCTGGCCTTCTTCACCGGCGCCCGCCTGGCCGCCTCGCTCGAGGCACGCACTCGGCGCGTCGAGCGGGTACCCGTCACCGAGGTGGGCCAGGCGCTCGAGATCCGCACGACGGTGACCAACCGCTCTCCGCTGCCAGTCGGGCCGTTCGAACTCATTCTGGAGCCCCAGGACGGATTCGGTGACACCGCCGTCGCACACGTCCCCGGGATGACGGCCGGTGCAGAGGTCTCGGTCGATGCCGAATTCCTCCCCCGCCACCGCGGCATGAGCGGGCTCCGGTCCGTGCGCACCGTCGTCGCCGGGCCCTTCGGCCTGACCGGCGTGACCAAGACGGCCCACTCGGAGTACTCCGTGGCGGTGTCGACCCCCATCCAACCGGTCAGGGCCCCCCGCAGTGCTGGTGCGGCGCGACCCCTCAGCGACAGCCCCCAACTGGTCCGCGGCGACACGAGCCGCGACTTCCACACCCGGGAGTACGTGCCAGGTGATGACCTCAGGCACATCCACTGGGCATCGACGGCTCGGGTGGGCGAGCTCATGGTGCGTCAGGAAGCCGAGGAGGAGACGCCCTTCGTTGCCGTGATCCTCGACACCGGAGTCCGCGAGTTCTCGGGACCGGCGACGGAGCTGCTGATCTCCGGGGCCGCTTCAGTGGCGAGCTCCTACCTCCGCGCGGGCTACGACCTGCTCTTCTACACCTCCGGACGGCGCACGATCCTCTCCGGGAAGCGGGGCGAGGACATGCTGCGCTTGGCATCCGCTCGCTACGAGCCGGGATCACCAGCGATGCCTGACGAGCTGGCCCGACTGGGTGCCGTGGTCGAGGCCGTCATCTGCGCGCAGACGAGCGCACGCGCAGACCAGGTCAGCTCCCAACTGCCACGCAAGACCCCGAGGCGCCGGCTCGTCGCCGAGGAAGTGCCCGAGGCGGCAGGCTTGGGCTCCGAGCTGTTCGGAGAATCACCTGCCCTGCCGGACACCTGGACGCGGAGCGCAAGGAGAAGCCGATGACCGCCGGACCCGAAGCGTCCTCGACTGCACCCGCACCGCGCACCCGAGCGGTCTGGCTGCCGTCGCTCATCGTGTACGTCGCGATGCTGCTGACGGCTGTAAGTCTGACCGCAGTGTTCTCCGACACCGAGTGGTTCGTCCAGGTCATCGTCATGATCACGCTGGTGGTCGTCACCGGTGCCCTGTTCCGATCCGTCCCGGTGCTGCGCGCAAGCGGCATGACGGTCGCCGCACAGTTCGTGGTCGCAGCGCTCGCCGCGGTGTATCTGGGTGTGCCCCATACCCTCGCCGGCGGGGTGCTCCCGACCGGAGCCTCCTTCACCGAGCTGTTCGCGCAGCTGGCCAACGGCATCGACGACATCTATCAGACGACCGCTCCCGCGCCGAGCACACCAGGGTTCCGTACCATCCTGACGGCGGGATTCGGCCTCATCACCATGCTCGTCGACGGCCTGGTGACGGACATCAGGGCCCCGAAGGTCGCCGGGATCCTGCTTCTGCTGGTGTACATCGTGCCTGTGCTCCTGGCGCCCCGGGAGCTCGCCTGGTGGCATTTCGCCGCGATCGCGGCGGCGTTCCTGCTGCTCATGCTGTCGTCCTACCTCGAGACCGCGCACCTGCGATCACCGGCCACAGCAGTGCTCGCCGGAGCCCTGGCACTCGCTATCGGCGTCGGGCTTCCGGTGCTGCTGCCGGATGTGTCGATGCGACCGGATCGGGCGCAGAATCCCCAGGGCGATCTCACCGTGGTCAATCCCTTCCTCGATCTGAAGTCGGACCTGACCTCCGACAGCGACGCCCTCGCCTTCACCTACACCAGCGACGACCCGTTGGCCCCGCCCATCCGGCTGACCTCCGTCAGCGAGTTCGACGGCACCACGTGGATGCCTGCGGAGTTCGACATCGACCCCTTCGCGGTCGCAGTCGAAGGCCTCCCGACTCCACCGGGGGTGACCGCCGATACCCGGACTGTCGATCGCGCCGCGGAATTCGATATCGCCGACCTTGATCAGCAGCATCTGCCCACGCCGTACGCCCCGCAGGGGATCGACGGGCTGTCGAGGCGGTGGATCTACGATCCGGAGACACTCACGATCGTCGGCAACGGCGAGATCACTGCGGAGGCCCAGTACTCCGTCGACTACCTGTCCATCGAGCCGTCGGTCGAGACCCTGCGCAGTGCCGAACCGGTGTCCGCGACGGAATTCGAGGACTACCTTCGGCTCCCGGACGACACTCCCGACCTCATCGCGGAGACCGCGGATGACGTGACTGCCGGGGCCGCAACCGAATGGGACAAGGCCACCGCCCTGCAGTCCTATTTCAGATCCGGGGAGTTCGAGTACTCCCTCGACGCTCCCCCGGAGGCCTCGGGCAGCGCACTCGCGGACTTCCTGCTGGAGAAACGCGGGTACTGCGTCCAGTTCGCCGGAGGGATGACGGCGATGGCCCGCACACTGGGGATCCCTGCCCGCATCGGCGTGGGGTTCGCAGCGGGCACGTCCACCGGGGACGGCAGCTACGAAGTGCGCATCAATCAGGCTCATGCGTGGCCGGAGCTCTACTTCGAGGGTGCCGGCTGGGTGCGCTTCGAGCCGACGCCCGGAGGCCCGGCGGGAGATCCTCCGCCCTGGACCGACGCGGAGGCTGCGCAATCCGAGGAGACGGCCAGCCCCACTCCGACAGAGGAAACGCCGACGGAAGGACCCGAGGCATCCGCTGACGAGGCCGAAGCCGCAGAGGAGTCCGAAGAGGCTGCCGACTCGCAGACTGCGGCAGGGATCGCCTGGACCTGGATCGGGGTCGTCGCGCTCGCAGTCCTCGTGCTGCTGGCTCTGCCGGCTCTCATCCGCCGAGGCCAGCGAGGGCGTCGGCTGCGCGAACCGCTGGCTCCCGAGGCAGTGTGGGAGGAGGTGCGGGCGCTGGCGCTCGACCATGGCGCGGGTCTGGCCCCGACCATCACGGTGCGCGAGCACGTCGAGAACCTCAGCCGGATCGCCCCGGAGGCAGGCTCCGGGCTGCACCAAGTCGGCCGATCGGTGGACGAGTCGCGGTATGCGGGGACCGTGCGCACCGCACTCGACAGAGGCGAGGTGCAGACCGCCCTGCAGGAGCTGCAGAAGGGGCTGGCCCAGCAGGCGGGACGACGCGGGGCTCTGCTTGCGCGACTGTGGCCGGCCAGCGTGTTCGGCCTTCGCTGAGACCCGGTTCGAACCAGCCCGATTCGAACCGACGCGCCGGTTCGCCCCGACGGCCCTGGACGTCCCGGTGCGCCGGTTCGTCCCGAGAACCCGTGCGTTCCGAAGCCGTGGATCGCAGGGAGTCCTGAGCCGGCGGGCGGCCTGAATGTGATTCGGCCCGCTGAGACGAGCTCAGCGGGCCGAAGTCATGGGGAACCGGCGTCGAGGCGAATCACTCACCTCGGCGCCGCTTGTCCCATCGTTCCTCCATCCGGTTCATGAATCCGGGAGACTTGTCCGGCCCAGCCGCACCGGATTTGGCAGAACCTGGCTTCGGAACATCAACACCGGAGGGCTTGTCGTTTCCGGCGATGGCCCAGTACCCACCGGCCACCATGATGGCGAATCCGAGAACACCGCCGATGGCGTTCCACGGAACGGGAAGGAAGTAGATCGCAGCTACCGCAACTGCCGCACCGACGATCAGAGCAAGGACACCGCCGACGAACCGCTTGGCCGACAGGGAACCCGGCCCCACCGGACGCGGCTGCGTGATGTTCTGCGCGAACCGGGGATCCTCGCTGCGGAGTTGCTTCTCGAGCTGGTCGAGCAGCTGTTGTTCATGTTCCGAGAGCGGCATGCCGATTCCCCCTACTAGCACGCGGACGACTGAGTACCACTATCATAGTCCTCTCTCCTCTCCGGACGCATACCGGGAGGGGGATTCGACGGAATCTCTGACGAACCGTCCAGCCCTGGACCGCGCTGGTCGAGTGCCCTGCTGAGACGCGGCTCACTCACCGCCGTGGGCATCGCGGTCGGCGCCCTCGGAGCCGCCTCCCTCGGGTCCCGGCCCCCGCAGGAGCGAGGCCTGGGAGATCGCCTGCATTCCGAACCTGCGGCGCACCGCATCCAGCGCCAGCTCGGCCTCTCGGGGAGACCGGTCCGGCTGGTCGAGAGTCGGCTGCCTGCCGGCGGCATCGAAGTCGATGAGATCGCCCGCGCGCAGCCCCAGCAGGCGAACCGGCTGAGCACTGGTGCCGTGGAGGGTGCGCAGCGCCGGCAGCAGCGCAGCCTGCAGCTCCGCCGCAACATCAGTGGGAGCGGTCAGGGTGACGGATCGCGACAGCGTGGTGAAATCGGCCAGCCGGTACTTCAGCCCCACTCCCCCTGCCGCCTTGCCCTCGGCCCGCAACCGGTACGCCACCGTGTCGGCCAGGCGCAGCAGCTCGCGCTCGAGCTCGGGAAGGACCGACACATCGTGCTGGAACGTGTGCTCCGCGCTGATGGTGTGGTCGCGCGCGGTCGAGTGCACCGTTCGGCCGTCCTTCCCGTGAGCGAACCGGTGCACGGTGGCCCCCATCGAGCCGAGCACCCGCTGCAGCCATGCGGGGTCCGCGTCGGCCGCCTGGCCGATGGTGCGGATGCCGTAGCGGGCCAGAGTGTCCTGAGTCCTCGGGCCCACGCCGGGCAGCGCCTCCACGGGCATCGGCCGCAGGAAACCGGCCACGGACTTCACGGGGACGACCAGCAATCCGTCCGGCTTCGCCCGCGTCGACGCGAGCTTGGCCACCACCATGCTGTCCGCGACTCCGATCGACGCTGTCAGCCCGGTGCGCTCCCGGATCCGGGAGCGCAGGGCGATCGCGATCTGCGTCGGTCGTCCGAGACGCCGCAGAGCCGAACCGACGTCCACGTATCCCTCGTCGACACTGACCTGCGCGTAGTCGTCGGTGACCTCGGCCACGGTCTGGAAGACCTGGCGGGAGTACTTGCTGTAGCGGCCCTTGGACGGCGGGATCACGACGGCCTGCGGACAGAGCTGGACAGCGCGTGCCATCGGCATCGCCGCATGGACTCCGTACTCGCGGGCTTCATAGCTGGCCGACACCACCACCCCGCGGCCGCCCCTGCCACCGACGATCACCGGAACGCCGATGAGCTCGGGGCGATCGAGGAGCTCCACCGAGACGAAGAAGGCGTCCATGTCGAGATGGAGGATCCTGCACCCCGTGTCGTCGGTGCCCAGCGCGCTGAGGTCTCCCCCCGAGCGCGACAGCTGCTTTCGACTCATGTCACCCCCGCCCGGTACCCTGGAGTGCATGATACAACGCCTTGCGCTGGTCGCCGCCGGCATCGCGGCAGCAGCAGTACTCACCGCCTGCACGGCCCCGGAGCCGCAGGACTCCGAGGAGTCTCCGCAGTCGCCCGCCGCCTCGGCCCCGGAGACCACCGGCGGCGAGGACGAGGGAGCCGGAGACGAGCAGCCGGACGTCCAGACCACGCAGGGGGAGCTGCTTCCGGGCTTCCCCGAAGTCATCGAGCAGTTCCCGGACAGCGAGATCGTGTCCTCCTCCATGGGCTCCGGCACCGCAGGCGCGGCGCAGGAGCCGGCCGACGGCGAAGAGGCCGAACAGCAGGAGGGCGACGACCCGGACCAACCGGTTTCGGACCAGGACGAGGGCGATCAACCCGCCCCCGGTGAGGATCAGGTCTCGGCAGCTCTTGTGATGCGCACCGGCGCGAACGAGCAGGAGATCCTCGACTTCTACACCGAATCGCTCGAAGGCCATGGCTTCGCCGCAGTGGGTGAAGCGGACAATCGCGACGGGGTCACGACCCAGGCCTTCCACGCGGAAGAGGACAATCAGACGGTCTCCGTGTCGATCGGTCCTGATCCCGAGGACGAATCGGCGCGCCTGATCACCGTGGGCGGCGTGGTCAACAGGTGACTGCTCTGACCCCTCCCGAGGACGTGATCGCTCGGGTCGACACCGTGCTGGCCGAGTATCTTGAAGGGCTCGCGGGCAGACTCGGCGGGATCTCACCGGCGGCCGCCGAGCTGATCGAGCCGATCCGACGATTCACCGCCCGCGGAAAGCGCATCCGAGCCCTCGTCACCTGGTGGGGATTCGAACTGGCAGGAGGAGACGCCCGCAAGCACCCCGGCATCGCCCGCGCGGCGACCTCGGTGGAGCTCCTCCATGCCGCGGCCCTCATCCACGACGACATCATCGACGACTCCGACACCCGGCGCGGGCGGCCCGCCATCCACGCCGCATACCGCGCCGATCACCGGGAGCGCGGATGGCAGGGTGATCCCGAGCTGTACGGGGTGGGTGCCGGGATCATCGCGGGTGATCTGTGCCTATCGTTGAGCGAGGAGATCTACACCGCCTCCGGACTGGACAGGATCGCCGACCCCGAGGCGGTGCGCCGGCACGACGACTTCCGCCGTGATGTGATGGTGGGCCAGTTCCTCGACATCCGGCTGCAGGCCGCCGCCGTCGACGCGGCTGAGATCGCCGATCGTGCCCACGAGGTGCTGACGTACAAATCAGCGAAGTACTCGGTCGAGCAGCCGCTGCTGCTCGGTGCGGCCCTGGGAGCAGCGGACGCCGGACTCTTCACGCTGCTGTCGGAGTTCGGACTTCCTCTGGGGCGCGCATTCCAGCTCCGGGACGACGAATTGGGGGTCTTCGGGGACCCCTCGATCACCGGGAAGCCGTCGGGCGACGACCTCCGGCAGGGTAAGAAGACGGTCCTGGTCGGAAATACGCTGACGCGGCTCGACGAGCGAACCTGCGCCTGGTTCGCCGACCGGCTGGGCGCGGCTGATCTGTCGGATTCGGAGATCGAGCGGATGAAGGATCTCATGCGCTCAACCGGCGCGCTGGCCGCGTTCGAAGCCGAGATCGACGTGGAGATGGCCAGGGCTCACGCGGCGCTCGACCGCCTGGCGGAATTCGGTCTGTCCTCGGCGGATCGAGCAGTCCTCGCCGATTACGCTATGCGGCTGACCCGCCGGACCGCGTGAGCTCGGTTCCCGAACCTCAGAAGGCGAGCGCCTGAGCGCGGCGCCGGACCTCGCCCTTGTTCCCCTCCCGCAGGAGGTCGATCGGCCGGCCGGGCAGGGAGTCGTCGGGAGTGAAGAGCCAGACGATCGCCTCGTCGTCATCGAATCCTGCATCCGCGAGCAGCACCAAGGTCCCTCTGAGGTGCGGCACCGGAGCGTCCTCCTTGAGGAACAGGGCCGGCACCTGGAAGACGCTCGGACTGCCGTGCTTGATTCCGGCGATCGCGCGATCCTCGACCCAGCGGCGGACCTTGGAGATTCCGACATCAGTCGCATCAGCGATATCGGGCAGGGTCAGCCAATCGTCTACGAGATTCAGTGAATTGGTCACCTGACCAGATTAGACCCGACACGCCGGACGCGCACGCTCGACTGCGATGAGCAGACTCCCCGATAGGCTGGTTGTGACGTAATCCGCAGATTGCCTTCCCCCTACGAACTGCAGGTCATCGCATGAGTGAAACAGCCAAGCGTCCCACGTCGCCTCGGGCCCGCCGCGCGTACTCTGCCGCGGCCGCGTCCGCTCCGCTGATGGTCGCTGCGCTCCTTGCGGGATCAGCCGCGGGCGAGGATGTCAGCAGCATCCCGGACGACGACCGGCAGCAGCGGCTGCCGGGAGATCATGCCGATGGCCCCGGCTTCACCTCGGGGACGACCACGGACGCCGTCCCGGTGTCCCATGGCGGCCGCACCTACCGGGTCAAGGCCGGCGACACCGTGATCTCCATCGCAGCAGCGCACGGGGTCTCCGCCCCGGCCGTCATCGAACTCAACAACCTCCGCGGTCGGGCGACGATCAGGCCCGGACAGATCCTGTCCCTGCCGGAGCAGAGCGCGCCGACGGCACCAGCTGGTCATCGTGTTCGAGCAGGAGAGACCCTGTCCTCGATCGCCCGGGCGCATGGAACGACCGTTCCGGACCTGCAGAAGGCCAACGCGATGGGCAGTTCGACGGTGATCCGCGAAGGTGAGGTGCTTGCCCTCTCCGGGTCGGGTGCCACCAGCAGTCGTCCGCCCGTTCCGGAGGACGAGGACCTGCCCTATCTGCCCAAGAGCTTCGAGGGCCGGGAATACCCCGAGGACGTCCACCGCGCCGCCCGCATCAACAAGAAGATCCTGCTGGAGCGGAGCGCCCCGTCCAAGGACGAGGTCAAGGACCTGGTGCGGGCCACCGCCCGCCAGATGGGTGTCGACCCCAGCCTCGCACTGGCGGTCGCCCAGCAGGAGTCCGGATTCAATCAGCGCGTCGTCTCTCCGGCCAATGCCATCGGCGTCATGCAGGTGATCCCCGATTCGGGAGACTGGGCGCAGAACCTGACGGGACGCGAACTGGATCTCCTCGACACAGAGGACAACATCGTTGCCGGGGTCGCGATCCTCCGCTGGCTCAAGCGCAACGCCGAATCCGAGTCGCAGGCGCTTGCAGGGTACTACCAGGGACTCGGTTCGGTGCGCGAGAACGGGCTCTACGCCGACACCCAGCGCTACGTGCGCAACGTCCAGGTGACCAAGGAACGCTTCCGAGCACAGGGGCAGAACTCATGATGACTCTCAAGGACCCGTTGCTCGGCGTCGTCCTCGACCATCGCTACCGAGTGGATTCCGTGGTCGCCCGAGGCGGGATGGCGATGGTCTATCGCGGCACCGACCTGCGGTTGGATCGCGAGGTCGCGATCAAGGTGATGCACGCGCACCTCACCGCTGACGAGTCCTTCGTCGAGCGCTTCCGCCGCGAGGCCATCAACGCGGCCAGGCTCAGCCACCCGAACCTGGTGGCCGTCCACGACCAGGGCCGCGACGGCGACGTCGTGTACCTCGTCATGGAGTATCTGGAATCCGTCACGCTGCGCAGGGAGCTCAGACACCGCGGTCGGCTGACCCCGCGGCAGGCGATCGTCGTCATGGACGCCGTGCTGTCCGCGCTCGAGGCGGTCCACGCTGTCGGAATCATCCATCGCGACCTCAAGCCCGACAATGTCCTCCTCGGCACCGACGGCCAGATCAAGCTCGCGGATTTCGGATTGGCGCGCTCCGTCACCAACGCGACGACCACCAAGACACTCATCGGCACCGTCGGATACGTCGCTCCCGAGCTCGTGACGCGCACCGGCGCCGACTCCCGCACCGATCTCTACACCCTCGGCATCATGTTCTACGAGATGCTGACAGGCAGCCAGCCCTACACGGATGAGGTGCCCATTCAGGTGGCCTACCGTCACGTTCACGATACGGTGCCGGCGCCGTCGGAGGCGGCATCGGGGATCAGCCCCCTCCTCGACGCGATCGTGCTGTGGACGACCTCCCGCAATCCCGATGACCGGCCGGAGTCTGCCACCGCCCTCAGGACAGCGCTGGCCGAGGCGCGCACCTCCCTCACCGACGACGAACTCGATTGGGGTTCCGACCAGGAGGTGCCCGCCACGGGCCAGGCAGTGCTCACCGCCACGATCGTCGTCGACGAGGATCCGGAGCGACTGGAGCCCAAGGAACCCGAGGCCCGCACCGATGAGATCCCGTATCTGAGAGGTGCTCGGGGTGCTGGATCGGGCGCTCGCAGCGACTCCTCCGGAAATGCAGGGGCCGGTTCGGCCGGCGCCGCGTCCGCCGACTCCGAACCGGCCGACGATGACGAGGCCGCTCTCGGCCGGGATGACTCCGCACGCCGCACCGCGGGTGAGGCCTCCGAGTCTCGCGAATCCCGCGACGAGGAGACGCTCGCTGCGAATTCTGCCGGGGCGCCGCCCAGGTCCTCCCGTGGCAGCGGCACCCGGCACCTCTCGTCCGGGGCGACGGCCGCCCACCCTCATCGGAAGCGCAAGCGGCTGACCGGTGTCGTGAGCGCCGCAGTCGCGCTCGGTCTTGTCGGCTGGGGGTTCGCCGTCGGCACCGACCCCGTGGCGGAGGTTCCGGGGTCGACCGTCGGCAAGGACCAGCAGGACGTCTCCCGCACCATCGCCGACGCCGGCTTCGATATCCGCACCAAGGAAGTTTTCAACACCTCAGTGCCCGCCGGACGGGTCGTGGGGACCGAACCGGGCCCGGGGACCGAGCTGGCGCCCGATGCGGTGGTCACGATCCTGGTTTCCAAGGGCGAGGAGCTGTTCGGCACGCCGGACGTGACAGGGGGCAGCGAGGACGAGGCGCGCGACGCGATCGAAGCAGCAGGGCTGACCGTGGGCAGCGTCTCCCGAGAGCACTCCGGGTCGGTCGCTGACGGTGTGGTGATCTCGCAGTCGGTGGGGCCCGGAGATCAGGTCACCAAGGGAACTGCCGTCGACATCGTGGTCTCCAAGGGCGTCGCACCGGTGACTGTGCCGATCGTGACCGGGCTGGAGTACGACACTGCGTTCGGCAAGCTCACCCGCCTGGGCTTCCTGGTCGCGAAGGAAGAGGTATTCGACGATTCGGTCGAGAAGGGGCGAGTCGTCTCGCAGTATCCGCGCGGCAAGGCTGAGACCAGCCCCGGGGAGCTCGTCATCCTCAAGGTCTCGAAGGGCAAGGAGCCGGCGCAGGCCGACGACAAGAAGGACGCGAAGGCAGACGACAAGAAGGACGAGGACAAGCCCGACGACGCGCAGGCGAAGGACGAGAGCTGAGTTCCAGACCGGGGCTGAGTTCCTGACCGGGACAGGGACGAACCTCCAGCGGAACGAGAAGGTCGATCTCCTCAGTCGGGAGGAGCGCGCCTCTCAGTCGGGAAGATCGCCTCAGGCGTTCTCGCTCACACACCGGGCAAGCACTTCGCCGGCTCTCCGCACGTCGTCGGCGCTGATATCGAGGTGGGTGACGATGCGCACCGATGTCTCCCCCATGACCGACACGCGCACGCCCGCGGCCTCAGCGGACGCGGCGAACGCCTCGGCGTCGAGCCCGGTCGAGCTCAGGTCGAGGAACACGATGTTCGTCTCCACGGTCTGCGGATCCACGACGGTCGGATCGACCTCGGCGATCCTGTGAGCGATCGCGGAAGCGCCGGCATTGTCCTCGGCGACCCGACCCACGTTGTGGCCGAGCGCCCACAGGCCGGCCGCGGCGAGGATTCCGGCTTGACGCATACCGCCGCCGTAGCGCTTGCGCAGGCTGCGAGCCTCTTCGACGAGGTCCGTGGAGCCGACGAGGACGCTGCCGACAGGGGCGCCGAGCCCCTTCGACAAGCACAGCGACACTGAATCCGCCAGCCGGCCGTACTCGCACAGGCTGATGCCGGTCGCCGCGGACGCGTTGGGCAGCCTGGCACCGTCGACGTGAACCCGCACTCCGAGCTCGCGAGTCCGGCTGCGCAGGATGCTCAGCTGCTCGAAGTCGGCGATCCTGCCGCCGCCGAAGTTGTGGGTGTTCTCCACCGACACGACTGCCGTCCCCACCTGGTTGTAGCCGCGCGGACGGCTGACCAGCGACAGCGCCTGCGAAGCGTCGAAGGTGCCATCAGCCGAAACCCACGTGCGCGAGGTGACTCCGGCCAGGGCTGCGTGCCCGCCGCACTCCGCGCGCAGGATGTGCGCCTGCGACTCCGCGAGCACCTCCCACCCGCGCGGAACCTGAGCTGCGATGCCCAGCATATTGGTCATCGATCCGCTCGGACAGAACAGTCCCGCTTCGTGACCGAGCAGCTCCGCTGTCCTCTCCTCCAGGGAGTTGACGGTGGGGTCCTCGCGGTAGACGTCGTCGCCGACCTCTGCCTCCGCCATCGCCCTTCGCATCCCGAGCGACGGCCTGGTCACCGTATCCGAGCGCAGATCGATCATGTTCAGCCGTGAGTCCTCTGGTGCTCCGCCAGATGCTCTGCGACCTGGAATGCCATCTCGAGGGACTGGTCGTGGTTGAGGCGCGGGTCGACCAGCGTCTCGTAGCGCCGCCGCAGGCCCTCCTCGTCGATCTCCGAGGCGCCTCCGAGGATCTCGGTGACGTCGTCGCCGGTGAGCTCGATGTGCAGGCCGCCCGGGATCGTGCCCGCGTCGTGGTGCGCGTCGAAGAATCCGGCGACCTCCCCCATCACATCTTCGAACCGCCGGGTCTTGTAGCCCGTGTTCGAGGTGATGGTGTTGCCGTGCATGGGGTCGCAGACCCACGTGACCTGCGGCAGCCGATCGCCGATCTCGGCGAGCAGGACGGGCAGGCGTTCGCGGATCACTCCGGCACCCATGCGGGTGATGAAGGTGAGCCGGCCCGGTTCGCCTTCGGGGTCCAGCCTGTCGGCAAGGGCCAGGGCCTCCGCCGCTGTGGCGGTGGGCCCGAGTTTGACTCCGATCGGGTTCTTCACGCGCGACAGGAAATCCACGTGGGCCGAGTCGAGCTGCCGAGTCCGCTCGCCGATCCACAGGAAGTGCCCCGACACGTCGTACGGATCGCCTGTGCGGGAGTCGATGCGGGTCAGAGCCCGCTCGTACTCGAGCAGCAGCGCCTCGTGCGCCGAGAAGAACTCCACCGACCGAATGGCATCGAAGTCGGCGCCGCAGGCATCCATGAACTTGAGTGCGCGGTCGATCTCGCGCGCCAGCTGCTCGTAGCGATGGTAGTTGGGGTTCGAAGCAAGAAAGCCGCGGTTCCATTCGTGGACCAGGCGGAGATCGGCAAAGCCGCCGGTGGTGAACGCGCGGATGAGGTTCAGCGTCGAGGATGACACCTGGTACGCGTACAGGAGCCGGTGCGGATCGTGGCGCCGAGCCTCCGCGGTGAACTCATGGTCGTTGACGATGTCCCCGCGGTAGGACGGCAGCGTGACGCCGTCGCGGGTCTCGATATCCGATGACCGGGGCTTCGCGAATTGGCCGGCCATCCGACCGATCTTGACCACCGGCACGGATGCACCGTAGGTGAGAACAGCTGCCATCTGCAGCACGGTCTGCACTCGTCTGCGGATCTTGTCGGCTGTGGCGTCCGCGAACGACTCCGCGCAGTCACCCCCTGCCAGCACGAAGGCGTCGCCCCGGGAGGCCGCGGCGATGCGGTCCTTGAGCTGGTCCGCCTCACCGGCGAAGATCAGCGGCGGCACGGACCGCAGCCGCTCCAGGACCTCCGCGAGCTCCGCCGGGTCGGTGTAGGTCGGCTGCTGCTGAGGATTCATCCCGCGCCACGCGTCGAGACCTTCCACGGTCTCGGCGCTGGCCTCTGCGTGCCCCGCTGCTTCGTACACACGACTGATATTCAGACTCACGAATTCTCACCTGGTTTTGCGATTGAAATGATTGGAAGATGGGATTCGCCAGGACCTCAGGAGCGCCCTTCGAAGTCCTCCGGCGACACGTGATCGAGGAACTCGCGGAACTGCGCGACTTCTTCCTCGTCCGGTGCCGGCGCCTCGATTCCGCTCTCGGTGATGAGGTCTTCGTCGGCGTAGATCGGGCATTCGGCGATGAGCGACATCGCCACCGCGTCCGACGGACGGGCGGAGATCACCTTACCACCCTCGGTGTGGAGCTCTGCCAGGAAGGTGTGGTGCTCTCGGCCGGAGATGAAGACTTCCGACAGGGAGTCGCCATACGCCTCGACGATGTCGACCATGAGGTGGTGGCTCAGCGGCCGCGGCGGTGTCAGGCCCCGCTGGGCGATGCCGATCGCGTTCGCCTCGGCCGCACCGATCCAGATCGGCAGGTACTGGGGCAGGTTGACCGCCTTGAGCAGCAGGATGGGCTGGTTCGCAGGCAGCTCGATCCGGACTCCGACGACCTCGACTTCGATTCGTGCCATAGAGTTCCGCGGCCTCAGCTTGAACGCGGACGCTGTTGGAAGATCATCCTGAACTTGCCGATCTGCACGTCGGCGCCGTTCTGCAGCTCGATCGAGTCGATGAGCTGACGCCCGACGTACGTGCCGTTGAGCGAGCCCGTGTCCCGCAGGGTGAAGCCCGAGGGAGTCCGCACGAATTCTGCGTGCTTGCGGGAGACAGTGACGTCGTCAAGGAAGATGTCGGCATTCGGGCTGCGTCCCACAGTGACCACGTCCGTGTCCAACAGGATCTGGGCCCCGGCATCCGGACCGGACACCACGATCAGCAGGGCGTCGGTCTCCTGCAGGTTCTCGAGGTCGGGAACCGGGTGGATCTCGCCGGTGTGCGGATCGAGGACTCCGTGGAACGGCTGCTGGCCCTGGGCGGTCCGGCCGTCCGCCGGCCGAGCATGCCGCGGAGCTCCGCGATCGACCCCGTAGGACTGCTCCTGTGAACCGGGCTGCGGCTGGCCGGAGTGCGGCTGTCCGGGCTGCTGATGCCAGCCGCCGGACTCGGGCTGCTGCTGATCCGGATGAGACGGTGCCTGGCCGTAGCTCTGCCCCTGGGAACCGTGCTGCGGCTGGCCGTAATACGGATCGGACTGCTGTTTGTAGGACTGAGTCTGCTGATTGTTGACCTGGGTCTGCGGGTATCCCTGCTGCCCGTGCTGGGGCTCCGGTGCCGGTCGGCCGTAGGGCTGCGCCTGCTGCTCGTACGGCTGCCCCTGCCCCTGGCCCTGGAAGCTGGCGGGCTGGTTCGGCGAAGCGTACGGCTGGCCCTGAGACCCGTACGGCTGGCCCTGGGAGCCGTAGGGCTGCCCCTGCGTTCCGGCCTGGGCGTCCTGGGGGCCATCGTCAGGCTCCAGCGAGGCGAAGGGGAAGGTCTTCGGGGCCTGCGCGGACTCCTCGCCGCCGTACCAGGGGGCCTGCGGCTCTCCGGAGTTGTTCCCCGGACGGTGCTGTTGCGACATCAGGCTCCCTCGCTTTCGACTTCTCTCTTGTAGCTCTCTGCGTCCATCAGCGCATCGAGCTCAGCAGAATCGTTCAACCGCACCTCGAACAGCCATCCGGCGCCGTACGGGTCGCTGTTGATGGAGTCCGGGCCGTCGACGATGTCGTCATTGACCGTCACGATCTCTCCGCTCACCGGGGAGATGACGTCCGAGACGCTCTTCGTGCTCTCGACTTCGCCGCAGGTTTCGTCAGCGGTGACCGTGTCACCGACTTCGGGCAGGTCGACGAAGACGACGTCACCGAGCGAGTCCTGCGCGAAATCGCTGATTCCGACTCGGACGACAGCATCATCCTGAGTCTCGGCAACCCACTCGTGGTCGCGCGAGTACTTCAGATCAGCCGGGTAGTTCAAGGTGGCCATGTCTTCTCCTGCTGTTCGACGTGGTGAGACCAGCATAACCGCTCGAGCACCGCGCAGGACATCGGGGCGCCGAGTCTGCCCCGGAGTACCCATTGCCGGACTGCAGCCGCTACTCCTCGGTCACCTGCGGGACGACACTGTCGATGTCGACGGCGTCGTGGGCAGTGACCGTGAATTCACCTCCCCGCTGCTCGATGGTGTCGCCCACTCCCCCCGGGATGCGCATGGCAGTCGCCAGCGTCTCGGAGTCCCCGATCGCGGTGATCGTGATCGGGAGGCTGACCGGCTCGTCGTTGATGAAGAGGTCCCCACGGGATCCCTCCGTGAAGTAGGTGTCGACCACGATCCGGACGCCGTTGATCTCGATCGCCTCGGCACCGGCGTCCCTGAGCTCCTGCACGAGAGCAACCAGGTTCGTCGAGGTGATCGTCCCCGGCGATCCCGCGATCCTGAGTTCGACGCCGGGCCCGGTGACGGGCACGGTGCCCGCGAGGACGGACAGCGCCTCGGCCCGGTTCTGCGCCTGCTGCCGGGCCGCCTCGCGCTGATTGCTTCCCGATTGCAGCTCCTCCTCGTCCCGGGCCAGCTGGGCGGCCTCGGCCTCCAGTCGCTCGTTGCGATCGTCGACGTCGTCGAGGACCCGCACGAGCTGGCGCTCGGAGAGAGTGGCCAGCCCGGAGTCCTCCGTGTGCTGGATCTGAGCGACGAGGGCGAAGCCGAGGAGCGCACACAGGATCGCAGCCAACAGCTGTGAGCGCCCCAGCCGGGGCACCAGCGCGGACTTCAGCCGCAGCCATGACTGTTCGCGCGTTCCCGAGTCCTCGGGCTCCGGATTGGGCCCCGGAGTCGTCCGCTGCCGCCCGCCTCGGTCGCCATCCGACTCACCGGGGGATGCTTCGGCCGCCCTCTCCTGTGCCATCGCCTCACGTCGTGTCCGCAGCCGCTGCTGATCGGGCGCGTCGGGCCGGGGGTCCTCTGCATCGCTCATGCGCGGAACAGCTGCCTTCTGATCGCCGCGGCGTTGGTGAAGATCCGGATGCCGAGGACCACGACGACGCCGGTCGACAGCTGAGAGCCGACACCGAGCTTGTCCCCGAGGAAGACGATGAGAGCGGCGACCAGCGAGTTCGAGAAGAACGAGATCACGAAGACCCGGTCATCGAAGTTGCCGCTGAGCACGGCGCGCAGGCCGCCGGCGAGCGCATCGAGCGCCGCCACCACCGCGATCGGCAGGTAGGGCTGGATGGCCGCGGGAACCGAGGGGTCGAGAATGATGCCGAGCACGATCCCGATGATGAGCCCGATGATGGCGATCACAGCAGATCCTCCTGGTCGGCGGGCGCGGCATAGCGCGGCGCGCTCACCTCGGCGGCGGGAATCGAGGTCTCCTCGCTGCTCACGTCGGTCACGATCCCGAACTCCGAGCGCAGGGTGGCGAGGTAGTCGGCGGTCGGTGAGTCGAGGAATTCCTCGCCGAGCTGTTCCGAGCCGACTGCGACCACCTCGTACGGTGGTTCGACGGGGTCATAGTTCACCAGGATCGCGCTGCCCGCCCCGCGCACCGCCGACCAGCTGGTCAGCCGGTGGCCGTTGATGGCAACGCCTTCCGCGCCGAGCGCGAAGAGCCCGTTGACCACGGTCTGCAGATCTGTGTCCTGCACCGCGTTCTCCGTGCCCGCCAGCGCGCGCGGGTCGCCGTCCCCACGAGCCTGCTGCCGGTCCTGCAGGGTGACGACCGCGCCCGGTCCGCTGAGCTCCTCGGCACCCGCCGATATCGCCACCGCCGTCAGCTTCTGCGCCTCCTCAGGACTCAGCACCGCCTGTTGAGCTTCGGCGCGCTCCGCGATCCGCCGTTCGTTCTCGATGGCGAGCTCCTCGTTCGCTGCGGATTGGGTCTCGATCTGCTCGAGGAGGAATTCCGTCGTGCCCCGCTGGGTCTGCTCGGTGCGCAGCACCTGCACGGCCGAGGCGGTGAAGACGACGCCGAGAACGATGGCCGCCGCACCGGAGCGCGCTTTCGAGGCCTTGGTCCGCGGCTGCCGGTTCCGTGCCGCGATGGCGTAGTCCGGCTCGGGGGTGCGGTTCCACAGGGACTCGAGCAGGGATGACGAGTACGACTGGCGCGGCCGGTCGTACTCGCGGGAGGTGATCCGACGCTCAGCGAATCGACGCGCCCGGCGGCGATCTCGGTGATCATCGGCCATGCTCTCCTCCTCCCCCAGGGTTCGCGGGACCACACGGGCTTCTATCGTGCCACAGGCGCCGCGAGCCGTTTTGCTCGCCTGCAGAAGCAGGTATACAGTGGTCCAGGATCGTTTCGCCTCACCGCGATGCGATCGGGCTATGGCGCAGCTTGGTAGCGCGCTTGACTGGGGGTCAAGAGGTCGTGGGTTCGAATCCCGCTAGCCCGACTGCTCGTCCCGGAACCGCCCTGCGGCTCCGGGATTTTTTAAGTTCCGGACGCCCACTGCGGTTGGGGGATGCCGCGGTCAGGCAGCACCAGGCCGATGTCGTCGGCGAGGTCCCCCGCGGCCTGCCCATCGCTAGGCTCTCACGCTCACCGCGCCGAGGCCGCTGATCTCTGCGGAGAACTCGTCACCCCGCGCAATCGGGACCATCGGTCCCAGCGCTCCCGTGAGGATCACCTCACCGGCTCGCAGCGGCCGGCCGTGGTCGGCGGCCTGCGCAGCGACCCAGGTCAGCGAGCGCAGCGGATCACCGAGGCAATCGGCCCCGGTGCCCTCCGAGACGATCTCGCCGTTCCGCCGCAAGGTCATCACTGCGGCCACAGGCGAGAAGTCGGACAGCCTTCGGCGGGCAGAGCCGAGGACGAACAGGCTGTTCGAGGCGTTGTCGGCCACCGTGTCCACGATCCCGATGTCCCAGCCGGCGATCCGGCTGTCGACGATCTCCAACGAGGGCACCGCGTAATCGACGGCCTCGGCGACCGCCTCGGGCGAGGTGTCGGAGACATCGGCGCCGAGCACGAACGCGATCTCCGCCTCGATCCGCGGGGCGATCAGCCGCCTCCACGGCAGCGATTCCCCCTCGGGCACCTCCATGTCCGCCAGCAGGACGCCGAAATCGGGCTGGTCGACCCCGAGCTGCGCCCGGACCGCGTCCGACGTCAGGCCGATCTTGCGCCCGACCCGCGGGTTGTCCGCTGACTCGAGCGCGGCGATGATGAGCTCCTGGACCGCATAGGCGTCTTCCAGTGTCATATCCGGGATGTGACGGACCGGCATGCACGGCCGGCCCGTCCTCGCCGCCTGCTGCAGCCGCTTCGCGGCCTCGTGGATTCTCGTCTCCATGGTCTCCGAGGATAGCGGCACGGGTCGCGGAGTCCGATGGCAGCGCTGCGGAACGCGTCCGCGCGCTTCGCTACAGTGAGCGGAGACGTCCCTGGCGAGAAGGAGATCGCGTGAAGAGGATCTCGGCCGCTGCCGCCCATGCAGCGTCCTGGGCCGCACTGAGTCCGAGCCTGATTCCCCGCACCTGGTGGATGACGGCGGTGAATGTCGCCGCCAACGCCTTCGCAGGCCAGAAGATCGCCGAGGCGGTCGAGTCCTTCCTCTCCCCGCTGCGCCGCAGGCGTCGAGTGAGCCTGCCGACGCGCCCTCCGGAGGAGACCGAGTTCCATTGGCGCACCAACACCCTGATCCTCGCCGCGGCGGTCACCGGCACCACCGTGGCGCTCGACCGCTCGATGGTCAGGCAGACCGAGATCGGCCGTCTCACCGGAATCCACTCCGACACGACGCGGCAGCAGCTGGCCGGTTACGTGGTCGGGGCCGCCGGGTGGCTGGCGATCGACGTTCTCCTGGCCCTCACCGAAAGCGGCCGGCAGCTGGCCGTGCGGAGGCTGCGCCGCCGCCTGCCCTTCCTGCCCGAGGCGGTGCTCTCGACCGCAGTCCTCGGGCTGATCGCCTACACCTGGCGCTCGGTGCTGTCCTCGACGCTCAACCGGATCGGCAGCCAGGCCGTGATCTCGGACTTCGCGCGACCGTCGATCAGCACCGCCCCGCCCGAACCGGAGCGCACCGGGTCGCGGGCATCCTTCGAGCCCTTCGCCACCCTCGGGTATCACGGTCGTGGCTTCGTCAGTGCCGGACCGCGCGCCGCACGCATCACCGAGGTGCTGTCCGCCGTCCAGGGCCGCTGCGCTGAGCGCGTCGAACTGTCCACGCAGACGCCCATCCGGGTCTTCATCGGCCGACTCGGGCATCCCGACCTCGCCGAGGCCGCCAATGCGGCAGTCGCTGAGCTCGAGCGGGCCGGCGCGTTCGAGCGGGACGCGATCCTGCTGGTGACGAACACCGGCTCCGGCTGGATTCCCCAATGGTCGGTCGAGGCATTCGAATACCTCACCGGCGGAAGGTGTGCGACGGCCGCCGTGCAGTACAGCTTCGCCGGCTCGTGGCTGGCGTTCCTCATCCACCGCAGGCAGGCCCAGGACGCCTCCCGAGAGCTCTTCCGAGCGGTCTCCGAGCGGATCGCACGCTGCCCCGCCGAGCGTCGGCCGCGCATCTACCTGGCCGGAGAATCCCTGGGTGCTCTCGGCGGGCACGGCGCGTTCCGCAGCTCCGAGCACATGCAGGCCGGCATCGACGGTGCGGTGTGGACCGGAACCCCGCGGACCACGCGGATCCACGCCCAGCTCACAGCTGACCGGCGCAGCTTCTCCCCCGAGATCCTGCCGGTGGTGGGCCGCGGCGACCGCGTGCGGTTCGTCAGTCGTCCTGCGGACCTGCGCACCGCCGCCCACGGAGAGCCGTACCCGCAGTGGGAGTCTCCCCGGATCGTCTACGCCCAGCATGCCTCGGATCCGATCGTGTGGTGGGAGCCGCGACTGATCTGGCGCCGGCCGGATTGGCTCGAGGAGCGGCGCGGGACCGACGTCAGCTCGGCCGTGCACTGGATGCCGTGGATCACGTTCTGGCAGCTGACCTCCGACATGCCTCGATCCGTGAAGCTGCCGGGCGGCTTCGGGCACAATTACCACCGGGAGGTCGTCCACTACTGGAACGCGGTGCTCGACACCGGGCTCAGCGAGCAGGCGTGTGCTCGGATCGGCGACGCGATCGCCGATGACCTGGGAGCGAGGTCCGGCTCGCTGCCGCTGACCGATCCGGCTCCGTGGCAGGCCGGCAGGATGGAGGGGGAACGGCGCAGCCTGCTCAGCGGACTCAGCCGGGTGCTGCTCCGTCCACAGGCCTCGCGGGCGGACGAGCGGCGGCAGGGTTCTGTGCGGCGGCGAGGATGACGGCGTCCCCGTGCGCGTCGCTGAACAGGTCGGTCACCGTGAGGTCCGGGTGGCTGAGACAGGCGGCGCTCTCCCAGGGCGCGCTCAGGGCGACCGCGCTCGGCGCCAGTCCCCCGCGAGCAGTGTCGAGTCCGGTGTGCATCGACTTGAGCACCGCTTCCTTGCGCACCCAGGTGCGCAGCAGCCACAGCAGCCGCTGGGTCTCCGAGGCGCCCGCCGCCGCTCTGAACCAGCTCAGTTCCGCCGGCCCCAAGGCGACCCCGGCGAAGTCCGAGGCCCGGGTCCCCGAGGCGAGGAACGGCTCGACGGCTTCGACGTCGATTCCCAGCCAGCCGACCGAGGAGTCGGGCGCGGCACAGGCGGCGACATACCCGTGGCTGCGCGCCATCGACACCTCGATCCGAACGCCCCCGAGCCTCGCCTCGGGCACTCCGCGCTCGTGCAGCACCTCGACGGAACCCGGGAGCACCCGCCGGGATTCGACGACCAGGTCCCGGACGACCGCGGCGGCCTCCTCGCCCATCCGACACGACCACAGCACCTGCGGATCCACCTCTTCCCCGGAGAAACTCATAAACTCGGACTATCATCCAAAGGTCAACTTTTCCGCATCGCACTGCTACCACGATCGTACTGAAGGCCTGTGACAACGTATCCTCCGCAGTTCCCCGGGGCTCATCTCGCCCCGCCGGCGCGCACTCTCATCGACATCGTCCTGGAGATGGCTGCGTCTTATCCCGACGCTCCCGCCATCGACGACGGAACTCACATTCTGACGTACTCACAGCTGCTGCCGGCGATGCGCGACTTCGGGCTGCGGCTGGCCGAACACGGAGTCGGCCCCGGCGACAAGGTCGGGGTGCGGGTCTCCAGCGGCACCGTCGACCTGTACGTCTCCATCCTGTCGATCCTCATGGTCGGCGCGGCCTACGTCCCCGTCGATGTCGACGATCCCGATGAGCGAGCGCGCACGGTGTTCGAGGAGGCCGCCGTGGCCGCCGTCGTCACCGATGGCCCCACGGTCACCCGGTACACGGACCGACCGCTCGACCGGACGCCGGCACTGCGCGCCCCCGGTCTGGACGATGACTGCTGGGTGATCTTCACCTCCGGTTCGACCGGCAAGCCCAAGGGCGTCGCAGTGACCCACCGGTCGGCCGCCGCCTTCGTCGACGCCGAGGCACGGATCTTCTGCCAGGACGAGCCGCTCGGGCCGGGCGACCGCGTGCTCGCCGGCCTGTCCGTCGCCTTCGACGCCAGCTGCGAGGAGATGTGGCTGGCCTGGGGCCACGGTGCCTGCCTCGTTCCTGCACCGCGCTCGCTCGTGAAGTCCGGCATGGACCTCGGGCCATGGCTGTCGGAGCGGAACATCACGGTCGTCTCGACCGTCCCCACGCTGGCCTCTCTGTGGCCGTCGGAGACCCTCGACAATGTCCGCCTGCTGATCTTCGGCGGTGAGGCCTGCCCGCCGGAGCTCGCGCAGCGGCTCTCCGACGGCACGCGCGAGGTGTGGAACACCTATGGTCCCACCGAGGCCACCGTCGTCGCCTGTGCGGCGCCGCTGGGCCAGGGCGAGGTGCGTATCGGCCTGCCGCTCGACGGCTGGGACCTGGCCGTCGTCGACTCGGCCGGTGTGCCGGTCGCCGAGGGCGAGACCGGCGAGCTCATCATCGGCGGCGTGGGCCTGGCCCGCTATCTCGACCCCGTCAAGGACGCCGAGAAGTACGCGCCGATGCCCACTCTGGGCTGGGAGCGGGCCTATCGGTCGGGCGACCTCGTCGTCAACGATCCGGCCGGCATGCTCTTCGTCGGCCGTGCCGACGAGCAGGTCAAGCTCGGCGGCCGCCGGATCGAACTCGGGGAGGTCGACGCCGCGCTGCAGGCGCTGCCCGGAGCGGCCGGCGGAGCCGCGGCGGTGAAGTCGACCCCGAGCGGCACCCAGCTGCTCATCGGCTACCTCGTCGCATCACCGGAGTCCGCCGACCGGCCGGAGTCGGATCTCATCCACGAGTGGACCGAACGGCTGCGCGAGGTGCTGCCACCCGCGCTCGTCCCCCGCCTCGCCGTCGTCGACGAGCTGCCCACCAAGACTTCGGGCAAGGTCGACCGCAATGCTCTGCCCTGGCCGCTGACCTCGCTGAGCGCCGGCGACTCCGCAGAGCCGCTGCCGGCCCACGCGGAATGGATCGGCGAGCAGTGGACGGCAGTCCTCGGCGCCGCCCCGGGGATGGACACCGACTTCTTCGACGTCGGCGGCGGCTCGCTGGCCGCCGCCCAGCTCGTGTCCCGGCTCCGGGCCCGGCACCACTCGGTGACCGTCGGCGACATCTACGCCTATCCCCGGTTCGGCGCCCTGGTGGAGCAGTGCACGGGCGCGGACGCGCCCCAGAACGTCCACCGTCGACCCCGGCGGGTCCGGCGCACCGGGCGCTCCATGCAAGTCCTGCAGACGCTGCTCGGAGTTCCGCTCCACATCCTCTCGGCGATGCGCTGGGTGGTGCTGACGCTGGTGCTCTGCAACGTGGCGGCGTTCTTCGGCGCGCCCACGATCAGCACTCCCTGGTGGCTGATCATCGTGCTCTACCTCGTGTTCGTCACCTCCTGGGGACGGATGCTGATCTCCGCGCTCGCTGCCCGCACCCTGCTGAGGAACGTGGGGCCCGGCGTCTATCCGCGCTCGGGCAGCGTGCACATCCGCCTGTGGCTGGCCGAGCACATCGCTGACCTCGCCGCCGCCGTCTCCGTCGCCTCGGCGCCCTGGGTGAGCCTGTACGCGCGGCTGCTGGGCAACCGGATCGGCCGGGATGTCGACCTGCATACGATTCCGCCCGTCACCGGGTTGCTCACGCTGGACGAAGGTGCTGCGGTGGAGCCGGAAGTGGATCTGCGGGGCTGGTGGGTCGACGGTGATCTGCTGCGCATCGGCGAGATCCACATCGGCGAGTTCGCCACCGTCGGCGCCCGCTCGACCCTGATGCCGGGAACGAGGATCGGAGCGGGCGCCCAGGTCGAGCCCGGGTCTGCGGTCACCGGCAAGGTCGGCAAGAATCAGGTCTTCTCCGGATCCCCGGCGGTGCGCCAGGGGAAGGCGAGGAAGACGTGGCCGGATCCGCCCGCGAAGCGGCGCCGGGCACCGTTCCTGCTCTACGCGGTGGGGTCGCTGCTCCATGCGGCGATCCCCTATCTCGCCGCAGTGCCCGCGCTGGCGCTGATGGTCGCGGTCTCCGGGCCCGAGGTGTTCGCCGCCCCCCTGCAGCTGCTGGCCTGGGCCCCGCTGTTGGCTGCGGTCTGGTTCGTGCTCACCGCTGCGCTCATCGTGATCGCGGTGCGCACCCT
Organism: Brevibacterium daeguense; assembly: GCF_021729135.1. Taxonomy (GTDB): domain Bacteria; phylum Actinomycetota; class Actinomycetes; order Actinomycetales; family Brevibacteriaceae; genus Brevibacterium; species Brevibacterium daeguense. Next base: position 646,546 of record NZ_JAJTWW010000001.1, on the reverse strand, counting down.
GGCTGTCGGGCTGGTGGAAGGACTGCACCCGGTGCGGTCAGCCATGGGCTACCGTGTCTGGGCGACTGAGCGGATCATGGACATGGCCCGCGATCTGCTGTTCCCGCTCTACGCCGGCATGATCACCCCGGTGTGGCTGCGCATCCTCGGCGCCCGGGTCGGCCGCGCCGTCGAGGCCTCCACCGTGCTGCTGGTGCCGAAGATGACCCAGATCGCCGATGGTGCGTTCCTCGCCGACGACACCATGGTCGCCTCCTACGAGCTCGGCCACGGGTGGATGCGGATCGGACGCGCCAAGGTCGGAAAGCGAGCATTCCTCGGCAACTCGGGCATGGCCGCCGCCGGACGTCGCGTCCGCAAGAACTCGCTCGTCGCGGTGCTCTCGGCCGCCCCGCAGAAGGCCAAGAAGGGCAGCTCGTGGATCGGCTCACCGCCGGTCGAGCTGCGCCGCGCCGAAGTGGCGGCGGACGAATCCCTGACCTATGACCCGCCGACCCGGCTGAAGGTGCTGCGCGGAACGTGGGAGACTCTCCGGATCCTCGCGGTGCTGGCCGCCGGCGCGATGGTTGTGGGAGTGTTCGCAGCCCTGCAATGGCTGCTCCAGCTCGGGTCACAGCTCGTTGATGCCCTCCCCTCCGTTCCTGCCGGGATCAGCAGCGTGGTGCCCGCGCTGCTGATCACCGTCCTGTCCGGACTCGTGATGATGCTGGCCGGGGCTGTCGCCGCAGGGGTGGCGGTAATCGCGAAGTGGCTGTTCGTCGGGCGGATCCACACCGGTGAGCACCCCCTGTGGTCCTCCTTCGTCTGGCGCAGCGAGGTCGCCGACTGCTTCGTCGAACTCATCGCCGCGCCCTGGTTCACCCGCACGGCAGTCGGAACGCCGGCTCTCGTCTGGTACCTGCGCGCGCTCGGTGCGCGGATCGGCCACGGGGTGTGGTGCGAGACCTACTGGCTGCCGGAAGCCGATCTGGTGAGCCTTGCGGACAACTCCACCGTCAACCGCGGCTGCGTCGTGCAGACGCACCTGTTCCACGATCGCGTCATGTCGCTGGAAACGGTGACCTTGGGCGAGGGCGCGACTCTCGGCCCGAACAGCGTCATCCTCCCGGCTGCGGAGCTCGGCCGTGCAGCGACCGTCGGTCCGGCCTCGCTGGTGATGCGCGGGGAGTACGTTCCCGCGGACTCGTACTTCTCGGGCAATCCCGTGGTGCCGTGGGTCGACGCCCCGGCGCTGCCCGAAAGCTCGTTCGAACCCGGTTCGGGCGCAGGCCCCGACTCGGACACCGTCCCTGGCACAGATGGGAGCTCCGATGCGGACCCTGATTCGGACACCGCCTCGGGCTCGGGTTCCGAAGACGCAGTCGGCCCGGCGGGTGCTGAACCGACCTCGACGCAGCCGCTGCGCGACCCGGTCGCCGGCCCCACGCCGATGCCGCAGTCAAGTCTGAAGCCCGACCCGAGTCTGGCCAATCCGCCTGCCCCGGACGCCCCGCCCATCCGGCAGACCCCGATCGCCGAGCCGAACCCGTGAGGATCCGAACCCGCCAGATGAGCCAACTCGACGCCTACACCCCCACATCCGGCACCGCAGCGGTGCGGATCGACCACTACGATCTCCACCTCGACTACAAGATCAATCCCAACCGGCTCGCCGGTCACGCGGTGCTGCGCGGACGCGTGCTCGAGGACGCTCAGGCGATCGAGCTGGATCTCATCGGGCTCGCGGCGAGCAGGGTTCTCGTCAACGGCCGGCGCCACCGATTCCGGATGCACCGGTCCAAGCTGGTGGTGCGAGCCCAGGAGTGCTTCGCCGCCGGCGAGGAGATCACCTTCGACATCCACTATTCGGGCAACCCGGGACCGGCGATGGGCACCTGGGGTGATGTCGGATGGGAGGAGCTCGAGGACGGCGTGCTCGTCGCGGGGCAGCCGAACGGGGCGGCGACTTGGTTTCCGTGCAATGACCACCCGAGCAACAAGGCGACGTTCCGCTGCACCATCCTGGTCGAATCCGAATACATGGCGATCTCCAACGGTGAGCTCGTCAACACCACGCGGAAGGCGGGACGGACTGCCTGGACCTGGGAGTCGGCCCAGCCGCTGACCACCTACCTGGCCACCGTGCAGATCGGTCAGTACCGGTCGGGGCGCGTCGACAGCGGTTCGCATCCCCCTTCACGGGTGCCGCTGATGCTGGCCTGCGGGGAGTCCCAGTGGCAGCGCGCCCAGGGGGCGCTGGCCAAGCAGCATGCGATGATGGACACCTTCGAATCGCTGTTCGGCGACTACCCGTTCGGCCACTACGGGGTCGTCGTCACGGATGACCCGCTGGAGATCCCGCTCGAATCCCAGCCCCTGTCGATCCTCGGCCCCAACCACCTGGTTGACGACTGGGAGGCCGAACGCCTCGTCGCCCACGAGCTCGCCCACCAGTGGTTCGGCAATTCGGTGACTCCGGCGCAGTGGTCGGACATCTGGCTCAACGAGGGTTTCGCCTGCTACGCGGAGTGGCTGTGGTCCGAGGCCGCGGGAAAGGACAGCGCCGACGAGCAGGCGCGCGCCGCCCACTCCCGACTTGCGCGCGAGGACCAGGACATCGTGCTCACCGACCCAGGACCTGAGGACATGTTCGATGACCGGGTGTACAAGCGCGGAGCGCTGGCGCTGCACGCGCTGCGAAGCTTCACGGGAGACGACGATTTCTTCCGGATCCTGCGCTCGTGGACCGAGAAGAACCGGTTCGGGACGGTGAGCACCGACACGTTCCTGATCCACGCCGAGAACGTGTGCGCTCGACCGGTTGCCGATGTCCTCCATGGTTGGCTGTTCGAGCGGGAGCTCCCCGACCTGCCGTGACCCAGCAGGCGGTTCGCGACCTGCCATGACCCAGCAGGCGGTTCGGATGCCGTTCAGTCTCGGCTGAGGCCCTGACGTCCGCGATCGCGCGTCGGAATCACCGGCAATCCCGCGTCCCGCCCGCGCGATTCACGACCTTCTCCTGGCGATCACCGACTGGTTGCGATGGCCGGGAATCAGGCCTCCGGAGCGAGGTCGAGCAGCATGACCACGGAGTTCCCGCTGCTGCCGACCGCGACGAACCCCAGCTCGTCATAGAGATGACGCGCGCCGTTGCCCTCTTCGACCGCGAGGCTGATCGCCTCGACTCCGGAGAGTCGCGCCATCTGAATGAGCGTCGAGATCAGGCGCCGGCCGATGCCCTCGCCCTGGTGTTCGGGGAGCACCGCGACCGACAGCTCCGGGATCGAATCGGAGACCCACCCGAATCCGGGATCGTCGGCGAAGATGCGGATCCATGCCGCACCTGCCGGCGCGGCCGGCGCGCTGGCATCTGCTGACCGGCCGTGCGGACCGTCGGCCGCATCAGCGGACGCAGCATCAGCGGCGCCGGGTGCAGTGTCACCGGGCGCAATGCCACCCGGCGCGGTGTCGGGGATCGCCATTACGCCGAGGTCGCCGTCCCTTCCCCAGTCGGTGACATAGCGGAGGAGCTGGTCGTCGGCCCGGATGGCATCGACATCGAGGTGTGGCCGGTCGATCGACCAGTTGACGCACAGCTGCAGGAACGGCAGCAGCAGCTCCTCGGCATCGGCGGGTACGGGGATGATTCTCATCTCGGCACTCCTTTCAAGCGGTTCGCGGTCCGGATCGATGTTCTGGTCAGGTGCGCTGCTCGGCGCGGATGATCCACTTGTCATTGCGCACCCGCCAGCCCAGCCCGATCGCCCGCCAGGCGACGAAGCCGATGCCGAAGCACGCCCACAGCACGTGGACATTGGGCCATGTTCGGAAGACCACCGCCAGCAGCAGGCAGTACGCCAGCAGGGCGCCGAATTGCGCGACGGCCAGGTACCGCGAGTCCTCGGCACCCATGAGAACGCCGTCGAGGGTGAAGACGTACCCGGCCAAGGGCATTCCCACTGCCAGAATCAGCGCGAGGCCCGTGATCAGGCCGGCGACCTCGGAGTTCTGGGTGAACACGCGGCCGAGGACCGGCGAGACCAGGGCGAGCAGGGCTCCAACCACGATTCCGAACCCGATCCCCCACTGGATGAGGCGTCGGTTGATCGCCGCCACCCGATCTCGCCGCCGCAGCCCCAGTTCGAGCCCGATGAGCGCCTGACCGGCGATCGCCAGCGAGTCGAGCACCAGCGCCAGCGCGTTGAACAGCGTCTGGATGACCTGGATCGCCGCCAGCTGCACAGTGCCCAGACCGGTGGCGAGCACGACGAGGATGATCATGGCAGCGCGCAGGGAGCCGTTGCGCAGCAGCAGCCAGCCCGAGGTGCGGGCCGAGGACAGCACGCCGCGCCAGTCGGGTCGCAGTCCGGCGCCGAACCGCCGCGCGGCTCGAACGGCGATGACCAGGTAGATCGAGCACATGGCCACATGGGCGATGAGGGTCCCGAGTGCGGAGCCTGCCACCCCCATCTCGAGGCCGTAGATGAACAGGGCGTTGAGTCCGATGTTGGCGAGGAAGCCCCCGGTTGCCACGTACAGCGGCGTTCGCGTGTCCTGCAGTCCGCGGAGCAGACCGGTGGCCGCGATCACGGTCAGCATGAATGGCAGCCCCCACCACGAGATGGTGAGGTAGCCGACCGCGCCGGCTGCCACCTCGGCGGTGGGATTGAACCAGCCCACCGCGGTGTCGATGAACGGCAGGCCGACGACGAGCAGGACCGCCGAGGTGATGAGCGCCAGCCAGATCCCGTCGAATCCTGCGCTGATCGCACCCGCCTGGTCCCCCGCACCAAGTCTGCGGGCGACCCGCGGAGTGGTCGCATAGGCGAGGAAGATCATCAGGCCCAGAACGGTCTGCAGAATGGTCGACGCGATCGCGAGCGCTCCGAGCGCGGACGGCCCCAGGTGGCCGACCATCGCCGTGTCGGCCAGCAGGAACAGCGGTTCCGCGGCGAGTGCGCCGAGCGCGGGGACAGCCAGTCCCAGGATGTCCCGGTCGAGTGCACGCATGCGCACCATCCTAGCCAGCAGCCTCGCGGGCCCGCCCCGCCGGTTCCGCCCGCAACCCCGACCCGGCCGTCGCCCCGACACGGTCAGCTGGCTCGGATCCGAGGAGGCTCCGGCGGCGCTGGCCGGTCGCCGCTCAGCCGAGAACGTCCGCGAGGTCGAACTTCATCGGCTCCTCGAGCTGATCATAGGTGCACGACTCCGGCTCCCGGTCCGGTCGCCAGCGGCGGAACTGGGCGCTGTGCCGGAAGCGCGTGCCCTCCATGTGGTCGTAGGCGACCTCGACGACCCGCTCCGGCCGCAGCGGCACGAAGGACAGGTCCTTGCCTGCGTTCCACCGGCTCTGCGCCCCGGGGAGCCGATCCTTCTCATGAGCGGCGGCGTCTCCCCAGTCGGCCCACGGGTGGTCCTCGCCGTCCGCGATGCGCAGCGGATCGAGTTCGACGACGAGCTCCCCGCGCCGCTTCATCGAGAACGACGAGGCCACTCCGACGTGCTGCAGGCGGCGCTCCTCGTTGTAGAGGCCGAGGAGCAGGGAGCCGACGACGCCGCCGGACTTGTGCCATCGGAAGCCGGCGAGCACGCAGTCGGCAGTGCGCTCGTGCTTCGTCTTGAGCATGAGCCGCTTGCCCGGCTGGTAGGTGAGGCTCAGCGGCTTGGAGACGACGCCGTCGAGGCCCGCGCCCTCGAAGAGATCGAGCCAGTCGCGAGCGGTTGCGGTGTCTCGGGTGGCCCGGGTGAGGTGAATCGGCCCGCGCGCCGTCCCGAACGCGTCCGTCAACCGACTCCTCCGCTCTGCCATCGCCAGGCCGGTGAGGTCCTCACTGCCGAGGGCGAGCAGGTCGAAGGCGACGAAGGACGCAGGCGTCTCCCGGGCCAGCAGCTGGACTCGCGAGTCGGCGGGATGGATGCGCTGGAGAAGGGACTCGAAGTCGAGCCGGCCGTCGGCGATGATGACGATCTCGCCGTCGACGACGCAGCGTTCGGGCAGCTGCGCGCGGAGGCTCTCGACCAGCTCCGGGAAGTACCGCGTCATGGGGCGCTCGTTGCGACTGCCGATCTCGACGTCGTCACCGTCCTTGAAGATGATGGCCCGGAAGCCGTCCCACTTGGGCTCGTAGAGGTACTCGCCGTCCGGCACGTCCTTGACGGACTTGGCCAGCATCGGCGCGACCGGCGGCAGCAGCGGAAGGTCCATGCTCCGACGATACTTCCCCCGGCTGCCGCCGAGCGAGAGCTTTCGGTCGGCAGCAGCGAGTGCCGGCCACCGGACGAGTGCCGGCCACCGGACGTGTGCCGTCCAGCGGATGAGCGCTGCCCAGCGGAACAGCGCTCACCGGCCGTCAGAACAGGGTGGCGATCCACCTCCGGGTGTCGGCCGGGTCGATGACGTCGTCGACGTCGAAGAGCATCGCCGCGGTCATCGCCCTGCCCTGCTCGTACGAGGCGGCGACGAGCTCCTCGTAACGGGCCTCGCGCTGCTGCAGGTCGTCGATCGTCGCCAGCTCCTTCGCGTACCCGAGCCTGACGGCTCCTTCGAGCCCCATCGGTCCGATCTCGCCGCTGGGCCAGGAGACGGTGAACCGCGTGGCGGCGAAGGATCCCGCAGTCATCGCCATCGCGCCGAGTCCGTAGCCCTTGCGGACGATCACCGCGCCGAACGGCACGGTGAGCCCGGCTCCGGTGGTGAACAGCCGCCCGAAGGTCTTCACCCCCGGTTCGTGCTCGGCTTCCGGTCCGACCATGAAGCCCGGGGTGTCGACGAACGACACCACGGGCAGCCCGTGGTACTCGGCGACCTCGAGCAGCTCGACGAAGGAGCGGGCGGCGTCGACGTCGATCGCCCCGCCGAGGTGGTGGTTGTCATTGGCGATGATGCCGATCGGCCGGCCGCTCACCCGGGCGAACCCGGTGATCGCACCGGGAGCGTACTCCGCCCGCAGCTCGAGGAAGCTGCCAGCATCCACCACGCTGCCGATGACCGCACGCATCTCGTAGGCCCGCAATCGGTCGCCGGGCACTGCTGCGCGGGCGAGCTCGGGGTCCGGCGCCTCGGCGTCGGCAGCGGGATGAGGCGCGAAATAGCCCAGATACTGCTGAGCCGTGCTGACTGCGGCGGCGTCATCGGCCACGAGGACGTCGATCGCTCCGCTGGCGGTGTGGACGTGAGCGGGTCCGATGTCCTCGGGAGCCCACCGACCGAGGCCACCGCCCTCGATCATCGCCGGGCCGCCCATCCCCAGGTTGACGTCCTCGGTCGCGATGATGACATCGCACAGGCCGGCGAGGGCGGCGTTGCCGGCGAAGCAGCGGCCGGAAGCGATGGCGATGAGCGGGACCCGGCCCCGGAGTGCTGCCAGCGCAGCGAAGGTGTGCACTTTGAGGTGAGCTCCGGGAGCGCGATCGGTGTCGCCGGGCCGTCCACCGCCGCCCTCTGCGAACAGCACGACCGGCAGGCCCTTCGCTCCGGCGAGCTGGATGAGGCGGTCGGTCTTGTCATGGTTGCGCGACCCCTGGGTGCCGGCCAGCACCATGTAGTCGTAGCTCATCACCACTGCTTCGCAGGGGCCGCTCGGGGTGTCGACCATTCCGATGCCGCCGATCAGCCCGTCACCGCTCGTGCGCGCGATGAGATCGGCGAGGGGGCGGCGGGCCGCCTGGGCCGCGATCACGAGCGGGCCGTACTCGACGAATGTGCCCGGCACGAGCAGGTCCTCCAGGTTCTCCCGCGCGGTCCTGCGCCCTCGCTCGCGGATCTTCGCCACGGCGTCCGGTCTGGCGGCGTCGAGCACCTGTTCGTGCCGCTCGATGACCTCATCGACCAGCGGGTGGGCGAGCTGCTCGCCGGCGGCGGCTGCCTGCGCGCCGGTGTCAGAGGTCAGGACAGCGAACACGGGCTGACCGGCGGTCACCGTGCGTCCGAGTTCGACCAGCGGCCGCGCGTGCGAGTGCGGCGGGGCCGGAATCGGGTGATGCATCTTCATCGCCTCGATGAGCCCCAGCTCACCGGGTCGGCTGTCGAGGGACACGACAGTGCCGCTCAGGGGCGCCGGGACCAGCTCCTCGCCGGGTCGCAGCGCGATCCCCGCCCCGCTGCTGCCGTTGCCCGACGCGCGGTGCTTCCCACTGCCCCGTGGATCACCGGCCTGCCCGCCCCGGCCCCGCATCGCGGGTTCGGTGTGCTCGCCGCCGCGGGCGCCCGTCGCGGCACCATCTGCCGCTGCCCGCTCCGCGGCGAGCGCGATGCGGCGGTCACGCACCTCGCCGAGGTGTTCGTCGAGCCACCGGGTGTGCGGCGCCGCATCCCCCTCCCGGGAGCCGGAGAGTTCGAGGACTGCGGCGAGGAAGTCGGCGTTCGACTCGATTCCCGCACCGCTGAACTCCCGCAGAGCGGCCCGCAGGCGGCGCCGCGCCGTCGGGAGGTCCGGGCCGTGCGCGATGATCTTGGCCAGCAGCGTGTCGTACAGGGTGCCCACTTCGACACCGCTGCGCACCCAGGTGTCGATGCGGATGCCGGCCCCGGTCGGCAGATCCAGGCGCTCCAGCGTGCCGGCGCTCGGAGCCGGAGTGCCGTCGGCGCCGACGGTCTCGGCGCACACGCGTGCCTCGACGGCGACTCCCGATTCGGGGATCGAGTCCGCCTCGGGCAGTCCGCGCTCGGAGAGCTCCTCCCCCAGCCCGAGTGCGATCTGCAGCGCGACGAGATCGAGCCCGGTGACCGCCTCGGTGACGGTGTGCTCCACCTGGATGCGGGGGTTGACCTCCAGCAGCACCCAGTCATCGCCGTCGACGAGGAATTCCACCGTCGCCAGCGACACGTAGTGCATCGAATCGAGCAGCCTCTCGGCCGCGTGGCGCAGGTCACGCCGCAGTTCGGGGGAGATGCCCGGTGCCGGTGCGATCTCGATGACCTTCTGCCGCCTGCGCTGCAGGGAGCAGTCCCGGTCGCCGAGCACGCGCACGCCGTCGGGCGTGCCGATGCACTGGACCTCGATGTGACGGGCTCGGGGCAGCCAGGTCTCGGCGAACACCCGGGCGTCTCCGAACCCGCGCTCCGCCTCGGTCCGGCAGCGGTCGATGACGGCCGGCACCTCCGCGGGATCGGTCACCAGGGCGATGCCTCGCCCGCCGCCCCCGGCTACGGCCTTGATCGCGATGCCTGCCGGATGCCTCGCCAGCAGCCGGAGGGCGTCCTCGGGGCATTCGAGGACGCCGGTCGACTCCGGGACCGGGATGCCCAGGGAGGCCGCTCGCTCCTTCGTCGCCGTCTTCGCCCCGGCGAGCTCGAGCGCCTCGGGAGAGGGCCCGAGGAAGCCGAGACCCGCCTCGTGGCAGGCGCGGGCGAACTCGGGTGACTCGGCGAGGAAGCCGTAGCCCGGGTGGATGAGATCGGCGCCCTCCTCGACCGCTGCGGCGATGAGCTGCAGGATGTCCAGGTAGGCCTGCGAGCCGACGCCGCGCAGCTCCACCGCGGAGTCGGCGAGGTGCACGTGCAGGCTGTCGGCGTCGTCGGCCGGGTGCACCGCCACGGTCCGCAGTCCCATGTCCTCGGCGGTGCGGATGATGCGGACCGCGATCTCTCCGCGGTTGGCGACCAGCAGCGTTCTCATGTCCGAGTCGAACCGCTCATGCCTGCTCGCCGGGGTCGGCCGGACCGGTCGCTGCCGGCTGCGGCGCTGCCTGCTCGGTTCCCACCCTGCGCATCTCCCTGCGCAGGATCTTGCCCGAGGCGGTCTTGGGCAGGGCATCGATGAAGTTGACCTGGCGCGGTGCCTTGTAGGAGGCGAGGTGCTCGCGGCAGTGGGCGATGATCTCCTCCTCCGTCACCTGCGCGGCCTGCTGCAGGCTCACGAACGCGACGACGCTCTCACCGCGATATTCGTCCGGCACGCCGACGACAGCTGCTTCGAGGACGGCGGGGTGGGTGTAGAGGACGTCCTCGACCTCGCGCGGCCAGACCTTGAAGCCCGACGCGTTGATCATGTCCTTCTTCCGGTCGACGATGTACACCCAGCCGTCCTCGTCCATGAAGCCCACGTCACCGGTCCGGAGCTCCCCGTCGGGGATCTCCGAGGCGGTCGCCTCGGGATTGTTGATGTACTCCGGAGACACCATCGGGCCGCGCACGCAGATCTCACCGACTTCGTTCGGGCCGACCTCGGTGCCGCTCTCGTCGCGGATCCTGACCATCACGCTCGACAGCGGCAGCCCGCAGGACAGGTTTCCGCTGTCGGGGTCGACGGGGGCGCGCAGGTGGCGGGGCACCACGACGCACTGCGCGGTGGTCTCGGTCAGGCCGTAGCCCTGGCCGATGTAGTGGCCGGTGCGCTCTTCGAACTTGGCCACGATCGCCTCCGGCAGCGGCGCACCGCCGGACATGATCGAGGTGAAGGAGTCGAACGCGTCCGAGGTGAAGTCGGGGTGGGCCAGCAGCGCCATGTAGGCAGTCGCCGGGCCCGCCATGTACTGAGGTCTGTCGGTGCGGAAGGTCGACAGGGCCGCACCCGGTTCGAACCGGTAGTTCATCGACAGGGCCGCCCCGCAGGCGACGGCCGCGAGGAACTGGCACACGAATCCGGTGATGTGGAAGACCGGGGCGAGGGTGAAGATCGTCGCGGTCTCGTCGAAGCCCTGGTAGTCGCGCAGCATCTGGGCGTTGACCGACAGCCCGCGGTGGGTGATGACCGCGCCCTTCGACCGGCCGGAGGTGCCCGAGGTGTATCCGATGATGCCGGCCGAATCGGGGGTCAGCTGCGGGGCGGGCGCGGACTTGCCGGCGTACTGCTCGACCACGGCGGCGAAGTCGGAGCGGCCCGTGTCGTAGGAATCCTGGAACTTCCCGAAGATCCGGTCGTCCCCGTCGACCTGATAGTCCTTCTCGTTGCAGGTGACGACGATCTCGAGGCCCGAGGCGTGGGGCCGGACCCGGTCGAGATAGGCGGCGGCGGAGACCACGAGGGCTTTGACCTCGGCATCCGAGAACACGTGGTCGAGCTCGTCGCGGTACATCGGGTTGAGCGGGACGACGATGCCGCCGGCCTTCCAGGCGCCGAAGACCGCGATCGAGTAGTGGGGAACGTTCTGCAGGTAGACGCCCAGCCGGTCGCCCGCCTCGAATCCCTGATCGACCAGGTAGGCCGCGAAGGCGTCGGTCATCCTGTCGAGCTCACGCCAGGTGGGCTCGAAGCCGTAGTACTTGATGGCCGGCCGGTCGGGGAAGTTCTCGACAGCGCGGTCGAACAGCGCCAGGGTGGTGGTCTCCTCGATCGGCTCGAGGAGCACCTCGTGCCCGCCGGCGGCGGCAGTCTGCAGCCAGGGTCGTTCGTCGAAAAAGCTCATGTTCCTCGTCCTTCACGTCGCTGTGATGGTCGCCCGCAGGTGCTCGGCGCACCGTCGGGTGCGGGACAGGGCGTTTCGCCCTGTCCCGCGGTGGGCCGGGTCAGGCCACTTCGAACAGGCCGGCGGCGCCCATGCCGCCGCCGATGCACATGGTCACGACAACGTACTTGACGCCGCGCCGCCGGCCCTCGATGAGGGCGTGGCCGACGAGGCGCGCGCCGGTCATGCCGTAGGGGTGGCCGATCGAGATGCCGCCACCGTTGACGTTGTACTTCTCCGGGTCGATGCCGAGCCGGTCGCGGCAGTACAGCGCCTGCACCGCGAAGGCCTCGTTGAGCTCCCAGAGTCCGATGTCATCGACCGTCAGTCCGTGCTTCTGAAGCAGCTTCGGGATCGCGAACACCGGCCCGATCCCCATCTCCTCCGGCCCGCAGCCGGCCACAGCGATTCCCCGGTAGATGCCCAGCGGCTCGAGACCGCGGCGGGAGGCCTCCGCGTCCGACATCAGCACCGAGGCCGAGGCGCCGTCCGACAGCTGCGAGGCGTTGCCGGCCGTGACGGTCGGGTTCTGCGAGGCCACTCCGGGCGCGAGCACCGGCTGCAGCTGGGTGAGCCCCTCCAGCGTGGTCTGCGGGCGGTTGCCCTCGTCCTTCGTCAAGGTGACCTCCTGCTCGGAGGTCTCCTTGGTCGCCTTGTCGACGACGATCTGCACCGAGGGCAGCGGCACGACCTCGTCGTCGAGCCGGCCCGCCGCCTGCGCGGCGGCCGTGCGCATCTGGGACTGGAATGCGTACTCGTCCTGGGCGTCGCGTGACACCTGGTACCGCTCGGCGACCACCTCGGCGGTGTTGAGCATCGGCAGATAGATCTCCGGGATGTGCTCGACCAGCCACGGATCCTGCGCGCGGTAGTTGTTGGCCTTGTCGTTCTGCACCAGGGAGATCGACTCCACACCGCCGCCGACGGCGATGTCCATGCCGTCGTGGATGATCTGCTTGGCGGCGGTCGCGATCGCCATCAGGCCGGAGGAGCACTGGCGGTCCATGGTCATCCCGGAGACCGTGACGGGAAGACCCGCCCGCAGCAGCGCCTGCCGGGCGACGTTGCCGCCCTGGCTGCCCTGCTGGATCGCCGCGCCGAGGATGACGTCCTCGACCTCGCCGCCTTCGAGCCCGGCACGCTGGACGGCGTGCTTGATCGCGTGCCCGGCCAGCTCCTGCGCCTGGGTGTTGTTGAATGCGCCGCGATAGGCCTTGCCGATCGGCGTGCGCGCTGTCGAAACGATCACTGCGTCTGTCATCTCAGTCCTTCGTGTTCAGGGGGTCGGTGGTGGTGCGGTCGGCAGACGACCGGAACAGCCGGCTCAGGCCGTCGGCAGATCGATGAGCGGCGCGAGCTGCTGCCGCTGGCGCCGGGAGTGCCCGAGGATCTGCTCGTCGGCCTTCGCCCGCTTGAGGTAGAGGTGCAGCGGGTACTCCCAGGTCATGCCGTTTCCGCCGTGCAGCTGCACGGCCTCCTCGGCGGCGTGGACGGCTGCGGTGGAGGCGTAGGACCCCGCCACCAGCGAGCACAGCTCGGCCTCGTCCGGCAGCTCCTCCCCTGCCTCGGAGGCAGCGGCAGTGCGCGCGGCGAAGATGGCAGCGGCGCCGGCCTGGGACACCTCGAGCCACAGGTCGGCCAGGCGGTGCTTGACCGCCTGGAAGGAGCCGATGGTCCGGCCGAACTGGCGGCGGCCCTTGACGTACTCGAGCGTGAGATCGAAGGCGCGCTGAGCGAGGCCGGCCTGTTCGGCCGCCAGCACGGTGCGTCCCAGGATCTCCGCCGCGCGGACAGCAGCGGCGGCGTCCAGCCCGTGGCCGAGGACTTCGGCCGGCGCGTGGGTGAAGCTCAGGTCGGCGAGCTGGCGGCTCTGGTCGAAGCCGAGGAACGGCTCCGCCTGCACGTGCTCGGCAGAGACCCGCACCACGACGGTGTCGACGCCCTCGCCCGCGACGACCAGGTAGTCGTCCGCTCCCACGCCGTCGATCACGCCGGGCACGGTGCCGCTCACGGTCGCGCTGCCGCCTTCCACCGCGATCTCGATGCCGGAGTCGATCCGAGCGGCGGTCGCGGGGAACGCGATCGCGGCGAAGCGCTCACCAGCGGTGAGCCCGGCGAGCAGCGACTGGGCCTTGAGATGCACTGCGAGCGTTGTGGCCAGCACCGCCGAGGACAGGAATCGGACCGGGGCGACGGCCCGTCCGATCTCCTCGCTCACGACGGCCGCCTCGGACGCCGAGGCGCCGGCTCCACCGAGCTCCTCGGGCACCAGCAGCGCGGCAAGACCGAGTTCCTGAGCCCAGGCGCGGTCGAGCTTCGAGGTGTCCGCAGTCGGATCGTCGTAGAGTCCGGCCACGAATTCCGCGCTGGATTCGGCTTCGAACAGTCGGCGGACGCTGGCACGCAGGTCCTCTTCGTGCTCGCGGGGCAGCAGATCGATATCAGTCATTTCGGCAGGTCCTTGAATGCCACGTCCTTGTCGACCCGGTGTTCACCGGGCAGCCCGAGGACTCGTTCGGAGATGATGTTGCGGATGATCTCGCTGGTGCCGCCCTCGATGGAGTTGCCCTTGGCGCGCAGATAGCGGTATCCGGGGATGCGCCCGATCATCGAGTACTCGCTCGGTCGGCGCATCGCATAGGTGTCGTAGCGCAGCCCGTCGACCCCGGTCATCTGCAGCTCCAGACCGGTGAGCTCATGGTTGTTGCGCGCGAACGACAGCTTGGCGCCCGACCCCTCGGGTCCGGGCTGGCCGGCGGCGAGCTTCTGGCTCAGCCGCTCCCCCATCATCCGCGCCACCTCGACCTCGACCCACAGGCGGACGAGCTCGTCGTGCAGCAGCGGGTCGCGGTACTCCGGGTTGGCGCGCCAGGCACCGGCGACCACGCCGATCATGCCGCCCTCACGAGGAGTGCCGCCCCCGATCGCCACGCGCTCGTTGTTGAGCGTCGTGTTGGCCACCTTCCAGCCCTGGCCGAGCTCGCCGAGCAGGTTGGCCTCCGGCACCTCGACATCGGTGAGGAAGACCTCGTTGAACTCCGCCTCGCCGGTGATCTGCCGCAGTCCGCGGACTTCGACTCCCGGTGCGTGCATGTCGAGCAGGAAGTAGCTCAGGCCCTGGTGCTTGGGCACGCTCGGGTCGGTGCGCGCGACGAGGATCGCCATGTCGGCGTTCTGCGCACCGGAGGTCCACACCTTCTGCCCGGTGACGCGGAACCCGTCGCCATTCCGGACGGCGCGGGTGGCGACTGCGGCGAGATCCGATCCGGCGCCCGGCTCGCTGAAGAGCTGACAGAAGATCGTATCGAGAGTGTAGATGTCGCGCAGGATGAGCTTCTGCTCGGCAGTGCCGTAGGTGACGATGGTCGGGGCGGCCATGCCGAAGCCGATGGTGTTGCTGCCGCGCGGCGGTGTGCGCAGGCCGGCTTCGGCGACCTGCTGGGCGGCGTATTCGCGCAGACTGGTCGAGACGCCGAGCCCGCCGCAGCCCTCCGGGAAGTTCACCCAGGCGAGACCGTGATCGTAGAGGACCCCGTAGCGCTCGGAGTCGTTCATGGCATCCGTCGTCGCGGCGGCCGCGGCCGCCACTGCATCATCGATGCGCTGCTGCTCGGTGCTCAATTCTTCGGCCCTCCGGCGACGTAGATGACCTGACCGGACACGAAGCCTGCGCCCTCGCTGGCCAGGAATGATGCGGCGTGCGCAATGTCCTCGGGCTTGCCGGTGCGGGCGACCGGGATCTGCTTTGCGGCTCCCGCGGTGAAGTCCTCGAAGGACATACCGATCCGTTCGGCGGTGGCGCGGGTCATGTCGGTCTCGATGAAGCCGGGTGCGATGGCGTTCGCCGTCACCCCGAACTTCCCGAGCTCGATGGCGTAGGTCTTGGTCATGCCCTGGATCCCGGCCTTGGCGGCCGAGTAGTTCGCCTGCCCCCGGTTGCCGAGCGCCGAGGTCGACGACATCGAGATGATCCGCCCGAACTTCTCCTCGACCATGTGCTGCTGGCAGGCCTTGGTGACGAGGAAGTTGCCGGTGAGGTGGACTGCGAGCACGGCCTGGAACTCCGCGGCCGTCATCTTGAACAGCATGTTGTCCTTGATGATGCCGGCGTTGTTGACGAGCACGGTGGGCGGGCCGAGCTTCTCCGCGACGTCGCCGACGGCCTTGTCGACCGAGGCCTCGTCGGTGATGTCAGCACCGATCGCGAGCGCCTCTCCCCCGGCGGCGGTGATGCGCTCGGCGACCTCGGCCGCGTCCTCCTGCTTGAGGTCGATGACGGCGACCTTCATGCCGTCGGCGGCGAAGCGCTCGCTGATCGCCGCTCCGATTCCGCGTGCGCCGCCGGTGACGATCGCAGTGCGCTGGGTCATGTCTGTTCTCCTTGAGGTCGAACGGGAAGTGTGGGTGGGACCGCCGGCGCGTGCGGCGCCGGCGGCCGAGATCAGGCGGTGCGGTACTTCTTGAGCTCGCGGCGGGCGATCGACATCTTGTGGACTTCGTCCGGCCCGTCGACGATCCGCAGCGTGCGGGCGTGGGCGTACATCTCGGCCAGCGGGAAGTCGGCGGTCACGCCGCCGCCACCGTGGACCTGGATTGCGCGGTCGATGACCTTGAGTGCGGCCTGGGGTGCCGCGACCTTGATCTCCGAGATCAGGGTGCGGGCCTCCTTGTTGCCGACCTTGTCCATCATGTCCGCTGCGTGCAGGGTGAGCAGGCGGGCCTGGTCGATCTCGACCCGGGACTCGGCGATCCAGTCCTGGATGTTGGCCTTCTCGGACAGCTTCGAGCCGAACAGGACGCGCTCCTCGGCGCGCCGGCACAGCAGCTCCAGAGCACGCTCGGCAAGCCCGATGGCGCGCATGCAATGGTGGATGCGACCGGGCCCGAGGCGCGCCTGGCTGATCGCGAAGCCCTCGCCTTCGCCCTTGAGGACATCCTTGGCCTCGACGCGGACATTCTCGAAGTTCACGACGGCGTGGCCTTCACGGTCGTGGTAGCCGAAGACGGAGAGGTTGCGCTCGACGGTGACGCCGGGAGCGTCGATCGGCACGACCATCATCGACTGCTGGCGGTGCGTCTCCGTATTGGGATCCGTCTTGCCCATGACGATGAGGACCTTGATGAACGGGTGCATCCCGTTCGAGGTGAACCACTTGCGCCCGTTGAGGACGTAGCCGTCACCGTCCTTCTCCATCCGCAGTTCGATGTTGGTGGCGTCGGCGCTGGCCACCGCCGGCTCAGTCATCGCGAAGCCGGAGGCGATGGTGCCCTCCAGCAGCGGCTTCAGGTACTTCTCCTTGTGCTCCTCGGTGCCGAAGAGGGTGAAGACCTCCATGTTGCCCGTGTCGGGCGCGTTGCAGTTGGTGGCCTCCGGCGCGAGGTGGATCGAGCGGCCCATGATTTCTGCCAGCGGCGCATACTCGAGGTTCGACAGCCCCGGTCCCCAGTCCGGGTGAGGGTGGAAGAGATTCCACAGCCCCCGCTTCTTCGCCTCGACCTTGAGATCCTCGAGGATCTGGGGCTGGGTGTGAGGACTGGGGGCAGCGGCCATCTGCTCGTCGTGGACGGGCTCGGCCGGGTAGACGCACTCGTCCATGAAGGCCAGCAGGTCCTCGCGGTACTTCTTGGCGCGCTCGGTCTCTTCGAACATCATCACTCCTGTTGTGTGGGAAACCTGGGGTTCAGTGGGCAGCGGATTCGGCGAGGGTGCGCTGGTAGCGTCGCATTCCCCGCAGCCAGCGGTCGTAGTCGGAGCCCTTCATGCGGTACATCTCCAGCACCTCGGGATGCGGCAGGATGAGGAATGTCTCCGATTCGACGGCGGCCATCACAACGTCGGCGACGTCGGCGGGCTCGAGCACCTTGCCGGCGGAGGTGACGGCCCGGTTCGCGGTGCGATCGGCGTCCGAGTCCGCGGTCTCCCCGCCGCGCAGCAGCGGGGTGTTGACGCCCATCGGCGCCAGGCACGAGACTCGGATCCCGTCGTCGCCGTAGGTGACGCTGAGCCACTCGGCGAAGCCGATCGCTGCGTGCTTGGTCACGGAGTAGGCGGCCTGCCCGATCTGCGTCAGTAGTCCGGCCGCCGAGGCGGTGGACACGAAGTAGCCCTCCCCGCGCTGCTGCCAGCCGGGAATCAGCTGCTGCGCGGCGCGGATATGGGCGCGCACGTTGACGTCGAACGCCCGATCCCATTCCGCCTCGTCGCCGCTGAGCCCGGGAGGGCCGATGATTCCCGCGTTGGCGAAGTAGAGGTCGACGGGTCCCAGCTGCGCCTCCGCAGCCGCGAGCAGGTCCCGGATTCCGTCCGGGGCGGAGACATCGCCCTGCCACGCGGCCGCACCGATTTCCGCTCCGGCGTCGTGCACCCCCGAGGAGATGTCGGCGACCATGACGCGGGCGCCGCGCGCGGCAAGCGCCGTCGCGACTGCGCGGCCGATCCCGCTGGCTGCTCCAGTGACGACGGCTGTCTTCTCGCGTACTTCCATGTGGCTCCTCCAGTCGGCTCGGAGACGTCCTTGTGACCGAACTCACCACCCATTCATAGTTGAGATCGGATTCAGTTTCAAGTCGAGCCAAACAATCGTTCACTCATTGTGCCAGTGCCCGAGTGGTTCGCCGACTCGTCATCACGACGAGTCGTTGACACCCCGCCCGTCGATCGGCAGACTCGGACCCAGCGAATCTGACACCGGCGTCAATTCCTGAGACCCGCAGGCGTGCTGAGTCCGAAGCCGCCCCTGCCCGGCCTGCGAGAAGGACCAGTTGATGAACGAGCGCTCCTCCCCCCGCCGCCCCGAGCATCGACCGCCCGAGGCGGTGCCGATCGGAAGCAAGGGCCAGCGGACGCGTGCCGCCCTCATCGCCGCCGCCCGTTCGGTGTTCGCGGAGAAGGGCTACTTCGAGACGAAGCTCTCGGACATCACCGAGCGCGCCGGCTGCTCCACCGGGACCCTGTACACCTACTTCCGCAATCGCGAGGACGTGCTCACCGCCATCATCGAGGGCGCCCAGGAGCGAATGCTCACGTCACAGGCGCCCGGCGCGGAGCCGTTCGATCCGGTTGCCAGGATCGAACGCGCCAACCGCGAGTACATCGAGGCCTACCAGGAGAACGCCGATCTCATGGCCCTGATGGACCAGGTGTCGCACGTGGACGCCAGCATCCGCGAGCTGCGCCTCAGACGGGCCCGAGCCTTCTTCGAACGGAATGCCCGCAGCATCTCCGAGCTGCAGGAGCAGGGCCATGTTGACCCGAGTCTGGACCCTTACCTCCTCGCTCAGGCGCTGTCGGCGATGGTGAGCAGGCTGTGCTTCCACCTCTTTGTCGATGTCCCCGACGCTCGCTATCAGTCGGAGGACAGCCGTGAGGACCTCATCCGAACAGTATCGGTGCTGTGGACGAACGCGCTGGGTCTGCCCCGGTCATCCGATCTGCAGTGAGCGGATCAGCCTGCCTCGATGGTGTCGAACCGTGAGACGTCGCCTGCGCCGACCCGCCGCACCACCGGGTGGCCTTCGGTGAAGTCGACGACTGTCGTCGGGATGACTCCCGGGGTGCCCGAATCGACGATGAGATCGACGTCGTTGCCGATCGCGTCGCGCACCTCATCGGCACGCGTCAGCGGGTCGTCGTCGCCCGGCATCAGCAGGGTCGACGACAGGATCGGCTCGCCGACCTCGGTGACCAGGGCCAGCGCCGTGTTGTTCTGTGGGATCCGAGCCCCGACCGAGTTCTTCTTCGGGTGCAGCATCCGCCGCGGCACCTCCTTCGTGGCCTTCATGATGAAGGTGTACGGACCCGGCGTCAGCGACTTGATCGTGCGGAAGGCCGCGTTGTCCACGATGACGAACTGTCCGAGCTGTGCGAAGTCCCGGCACATGAGGGTGAAATGGTGCTTCGAATCCAGCTTCCGGATGCGGATGATGGTCTCGATGCCCTTCTTGTTCCCCAGGGCGCAGCCGAGGGCGTAGCACGAATCGGTCGGGTAGACGACGAGCCCGCCGGCGGAGATCACTTCCGCGACTTTGCGGATGAGGCGCGGCTGCGGGTTGTCAGGATGGATCTCAACGATTTCTGCCATACGTCATGCTAACCCTGAAGATGGCGCCGATCACAGGGTGCGCGCGTCTCCTTCGGCTCCTCGTGCGGCCTGACCCGGGGCTGTTGCATCGGACGCCGCCGGGCTCACTGCCGTTGCATCATCGGACACCGCCGGGCCGACTGCTGCCGGACCCGTCGCCGTCACATCCGCGGACGGGTCGGAGGTCGCCGCATCCGAGTCGCGGCCGAGCCCGCTGCTGAACACCACTGCACGGGACGGCTCCAGTGTTCTGCGCCGATAGCGGGTGACCGGCAGGCCCGAGCCCGTCGACAGGTCCGAGGCGATGAGATTGTTGATCCAGCGCGCCTTTGGATCAGCGTCGACGAGCAGGGCCTTGAGCAGCAGCGTCGCCGGAAGCGCCAGCAGCGCGCCCATCCAGCCGAGCACCCAGTACCAGAACAGCAGCGACAGGAAGGACATGAACGGGGTGACGCCGACCGATTCGCCGGTGAACTTGGGCTGGATGATCGACTGGATGATGAAGTTGAGCACCGAGTACGCGGCGACGACCCAGAAGGCGTCCCACCACCCGCTGTCGATGAGTGCCATGATCGCCGGCGGGATCAGACCGATGAGGAACCCGACGTTGGGGATGTAGTTGGTCAGGAACGCCAGGACTCCCCACACGAGGGCCATCGGGACCCCGATGATCCACAGTGCTGCGATGTCGAGCACCGCGACGATGAGGCCGAAGATCGTGGCGACTACCCAGTACCGGCGAACACCTTGGGCGAAGGTGTGCATCGCCGTGGCGAATCGCGGGCGCACCCGTGAGGTGAGGTCCAGCCGGCGCGGGAAGGACATCGAGTCCACCGCGACGAAGAACACAGCCATCACGACCGTCACGAGCAAGGAGACCACGAGCGAGGCGTTCGACAGCACAGGCGCAAGAGTGGAGAAGATCGTGCCCACATCGAAGCTCGCCAGCTGCTCCTCGATCACTCCGCTCGTCACTCCCACCGTTGACAGCCAGGCGAGGATATCGGTGTAGGTCCGGGTGAGCTCGTCGACGTAGTCGGGAATCACCATGATGAGCTCGGCGATCGACCAGGCGGTCAGCCCGAAGAAGGCCACGATGACGATGAGCACCACGACGACCGTCACCATCGCGGCGATGAACCTCGGCGTGCGATGGGCGACGAGCCACCCCTGCAGCGGATACGCCACGATGACGAGGTTGATCGCCAGGAACACCGGCGCGATGATGTCCTGCAGGCCCTGGAAGAAATGCAGGGTGTAGGCGAGCCCGGCGATTCCCAGCACGACGAGGAGGAACCGCGGCCACGTCTCCGAGGAGCCCGTCGCCGACGACTCCGCCTGAAGGAGTGCCGGGTTGTGAACGGCCGCTGGGTCGCCGCCCGCGGAGCTCACCGCCGCTGCCTCTTCTCCCGGATCCGCATGCTGATCTCGATCGGGCTGCCCTCGAAGCCGAAGGTCTCCCGCAGTCGGCGTGTGATGTACCGACGGTACCCCGGATCGAGGAAGCCGGTCGTGAACAGCACGAACTTCGGCGGTCGGTTCGATGCCTGCGTGCCGAACAGGATCCGTGGCTGCTTGCCGCCGCGCACGGGATGCGGATTGGCGGCGACGAGCTCTCCGAGGAACGCGTTGAGTCGTCCGGTGGGAATGCGCGTGTCCCAGCTCTCGAGTGCCCGTTCCATCGCGGGAACCAGCCGCTCGGCGTGGCGACCGGTCCGGGCGGAGATGTTCACCCGCGGCGCCCAGTCGACGTGCTGCAGATCCTGTTCGATCTCGCGCTCGAGGAAGTGCCTGCGCTCGTCGTCCATGAGGTCCCACTTGTTGAACGCGAGCACGAGCGCCCGCCCCGCCTCGGTGACCATCTTGACGATGCGCACGTCCTGCTCGCTGAGCGGCTGGTCGGCCTCCAGCAGGACGACCGCGACCTCCGCACGCTCCAGCGCGGTCTGGGTGCGCAGCGCGGCGTAGAAGTCGGCGCCGGTGGCCTGCCGGGCACGCTTCCGGATGCCGGCGGTGTCCACGAAGCGCCATTGCCGTCCGCCGAGCTCCACGAGTTCGTCCACGGGGTCGCGGGTGGTGCCGGCGACGTTGTCCACCAGCACGCGCTCGCTGCCGACCAGCTTGTTGAGCAGGGAGGACTTCCCGACGTTGGGGCGCCCGACCAGAGCGACCCTGCGCGGGCCTCCGACCTCCTCCAGCGCCTCGACGCCGGACACCTCCGGGAGCACGTCGATCACGACGTCGAGCAGATCCGCGACTCCGCGGCCGTGCATCGCCGACACCGCATGCGGCTCGCCGAGGCCGAGGGACCACAGCTCGGCGGCCAGCAGCTCGCCGCGCTCGTCGTCGACCTTGTTGGCGACGAGCACAACCGGCTTGCGCGACCTGCGCAGCATGCGCACGATGTGCTCATCGGTGGCGGTGGGACCGGTCGTGGCATCTACCACGAAGACCACGGCGTCGGCGAGCTCGACGGCGATCTCCGCCTGCTCCGCGATGCGCGAGGCCATGCCCCTGGCGTCGATGTCCCAGCCGCCGGTGTCGACGAGCGTCAGCTGACGGCCGCTCCACTCGGCCGGATAGCTCACCCGGTCGCGGGTCACTCCCGGCACGTCCTCGACGACGGCCTCCCTGCGACCCAGGATCCGGTTGATCAGGGTCGACTTGCCGACGTTGGGCCGTCCGATGATCGCGAGCACCGGAGCCGGCCCGGTCCGGCCCGCCGCCCCCTCGCCGTCCTCGTACTCCGCGAGCAGCGCACGGTCCTCGTCCGCGAGCTCGTAGGTCTCGAGCCCGGCACGCAGCGATGCCGCCCGCTGCTCCGCCTCGGTGTCGGCGATCTCGGCCACACGCGCGGTGAGGTCCTCATCCGGCTGGGGAACGAACCGCTCGTCACCGCCAGGTCGCTCGTCACCGCCAGGCTGCTGATTCTCGGTCATACCCGTGCTCTCTCGACCAGGCCCATGACCGCTTCCACGGACTGGGCGAAATCGATGTCGGTGGTGTCCAGGGTGTGGACGCCGTCGGCTGCGGTGAGGAAGCTCGTCGTCTTCGAGTCCTTCGCATCGCGGTCGGCGACCTGCGCCCGGGTGGCCGCGACGGCGGCCTCGTCGGCGGTGCCGTGGAGCTCCTTCGAGCGCCGGGCGATCCTGACGCTCTCGTCGGCGATCATGAGGATCCGGACCTCGGCCTCCGGTGCGACCACGGTGGTGATGTCCCGCCCTTCGACGACGATCCCATCGGCTGCCGCGGCGATGATCGCGCGCTGCAGCTCGATGAGCTCGTCGCGGGCGTCCTGGACCGAGGAGACGAGCTGTGCGTTCTCGGACACCTCCGTGGTGCGGATCTCCGCGGTGACGTCGATCCCGTCGACGCTGATCTCCTCGTGGTCGGGGTCGGTGGAGATCTCGAGGTCCGCCCCACGCACCAGCTCGACCACATCACCTGGATCGGTCACCCCCCGGTTGAGGCACAGCCAGACCATGGCGCGGTACATCGCCCCGGTGTCGAGGTAGCCGAAGCCCCAGCGCCGAGCAACCTCGCGGGACACGCTGGACTTCCCGACGCCGCTGGGCCCGTCGATCGCGATGACTGTCATTCTCGTCCTTCTTGTTCGATAGCAGCTTCAGGCACTCTCCAGCCGCGCTCCAGCAGCCCCTCGGTCAGGGTCAGCTGGGCGGCGGGGATCACGGAGATGTCCACGCTGCCCAGCCTAATGCCGGTGGCGTGGTCGATGCGGATGTCCTCGATGTTGACGCCCAGCTCGCCGACGTCGGCGAACAGCCTGCCGAGCGTGCCCGGCGTATCGTCGACGACGACGGTCACCTCGGCGTACTTGGCGGGGGCGGCTCCGTGCTTGCCCGGAATCCGGTCGCGGCCCTCGTTGCCGGCCGCCAGCAGCGAGGCGATCGAGGCGAAGGCCCCGGGCGCCAGCTCCAAGGCATCGATCATTGTGTCGAGGTCGCCGCGGATCGCCGCGAGCACCTCGCGCACCTCGGCGGCGTTCCCCGTCAGGATCTGCGTCCACAGGCCCGGATCCGACGCGGCGATGCGCGTGACGTCGCGCAGTCCCTGCCCTGCCAGCCCGACGCCGTCGATGGGCATGTCCTTGAGCTGGGCGGCCATCAGCGATGCGAGGACCTGCGGGGCGTGGGACACGCGCGCGACCGAGGAGTCGTGGAAGTCCGGATCGAGGTGGATCACCGAGGCGCCCGTCGCCTCCGCGAGCGCAACCACCTGGGCCAGCCGTTCCGACGGGGTGTCCTCGTCGGAGCAGACCACCCAGGGCCGGGCGGCGAACAGGTCCTCGCGAGCCGCGATTGCGCCCGACTTCTCCCGGCCCGCCATCGGATGGCTGCCGATGTAGCGGTCGAGCTCGCGGGCGGTGGTCTGCTCGCGCACGCGCACGAGAATTGCGGTCTTGACGCTCGCGACGTCGGTCACCGTCGCCTCCGGCCAGCGTCGCAGCGCCTCGACGATGGTGGGCGCGGCGACATCGGGTGGCGTGGCGACCACGACGATCCCGGGGTCCTCCGGCTCGGCTGCGGTGCCGGCGCCCATGTCGGCGGCCAGGCGTCGGGCAGTCGGCGAGAGGTCCGCCAGGGTCACCTCGTAGCCGGCTCTGCGCAGCGCCAGGCCCAGCGAGGTGCCGAGCAGACCGGTGCCGATGACGTGCACGGCGGGACGGTTCACAGACCGACGGCTTCCATCAGCTTGCCGAGCTCGTCGGGGCGCAGCTCCCGCACCTTGCCCTGGCGCTGCTCGGCCAGCGCGATCGGACCGAACTGGGTGCGCACGAGGCGCTGGACGGGATTGCCGACCGCGTCGAGCATCCTCCGCACGATGCGGTTGCGACCGGAGTGGAGGACGATCTCGACGAGCGCGTAGCCGGGGGTCGAGTCGACCAGGCGGAACGAGTCGACGTGGGCGATGCCGTCGTCGAGCTCGATGCCGGACTTCAGCCGTGCGCCGACATCCCTGGCGACCGGTCCCCGCACTTCGGCGAGGTAGGTCTTGGACACCTCGTAGGAGGGATGGGTGAGCCGGTTGGAGAGCTCGCCGTCATTGGTGATCAGCAGCAGGCCTTCGGTCTCGGCGTCGAGGCGGCCGACATGGAACAGCCGCTCGGGCCGGTCGCGCAGGTAGTCCTGGAGACTCGGGCGGCCCTCGGGGTCCGACATCGCCGAGACGACCCCGGCGGGCTTGTTGAACGCGAGGTAGACCTTGCCGGTGTGAGTGGTGATCGGCATGGTGTCGACGGAGACGGACTGGGTCTCGGGGTCGATGCGGGTGCCGAGTTCGCGGACCGTGACGCCGTCGACCATGACGCGGCCATCGGCGATGAGCTGCTCGCAGGCGCGCCGCGAGCCCAGCCCGGCCTCGGCCAGCACCTTCTGCAGGCGCACGCCGTCGGGACGATGGGCGTCGGCGGTTGGCTGTCCGGACCGCTGGGCCCGCTGTCGCCGCGTGGGTCGTCGGGAGGGGTGTCCCGGGGAGCGCGGATCTTTGGCATTCATGGGGTCCATTCTCTCAAACTCCCGGGGGCAGATGTGACAGGCCGCCCGCATCGGTGCGCGACAGCCAATCCGTGCCGGAACGGGACGGCGGTCCGGGTCGGAACGGGGCCGGCAGCCCGCGCCGGAGCGGGACCGGCTCTCCGCCGGCCGACCCTCTGCAGGTCGCCTGTCAGTCGAGGGTCGGAACGTCCTCGCCGGCCGGCAGGAAGGGCGCGATGTCGGGCAGCTCGTCGAGGCTCTGCAGGCCCATCGACTCCAGGAACACGCGAGAGGTGACGAACTGCGCAGCGCCGGATGTCTCGTCGGTCCCGGCCTCGACGATCAGACCGCGCAGCAGGAGGGTGCGGACGACGCCGTCGACGTTGACGCCGCGGATGGCGGAGATCCGGGCGCGCGTCACCGGCTGCCGGTAGGCGATCACGGCCAGCGTCTCCAGCGCGGCCTGCGAGAGCTTGGCCGACTGCCCGGCGGTGACGAAGTCGCTGACGATCTCGTGGAACTCGGCCCGGGAGAAGAGCCGCCAGCCGCCGGCGACCTGCTTGAGCTCGAAGCCGCGCACGCGTCCGCCGCGGGCTCCGCCGTAGTCCGCGGCGAGCTCCTCCAGGGCCGCGGTCACATCCGCGGTGCCCAGCCCCAGCGCCTCGGCGAGCTCTGCCGGAGCGACCGGCTGGTCGGCGACCATGAGCACCGCCTCGATGCCGGCCAGCAGCTGCTCATCCATCCGCGGCCTCCCAGTGGTCCGCAGTGTCGAGCCCGACTGGTGCTGAGCCGCCGGGTCGGCCGGCAGCCGCGCGATCCGTTCCGCTCACCAGCAGGATGCCGAGCGGCTCGGACTGCTCCAGGCGGCAGAGCCCGGCCTTGAACAGCTCCAGCAGCGCCAGGAACCGCCCCACCACGACGAGGGTGTTCTCAGCGTCGGCGACCAGGGCCGTGAAGTCGATGGCCGCGTCGGCGCGCAGCCGCGACAGGATCAGCGACCGCTGCTCGGGAACGCTGACCTGGGGCAGGTGCAGATGCTCCAGGGAGACGGTGGGCGGCGTGTGGTCCCGCTGCAGGACCGTGGCGAACAGGGCGGCCAGCACCTCGGGCGTCGCAGTCATGATCAGCGGCGGCAGCGCCTCGGCGAACTGCGGTTCGAGCGGGACGGAGCGGGCGACGGCAGTCGCGGTCTCGGTCATCCGGGCGGCGAAGACCGCGGAGACCGACTTGTAGGCACGGTACTGGAGGAGCCGGGCGAACAGCAGGTCGCGGGCTTCGAGCAGCTCGAGGTCGACCTCGTCCTCGACCTCGCCGCTGGGCAGCAGCCGGGCGGTCTTGAGATCGAGCAGGGTCGCGGCGACCAGCAGGAAGTTCGACAGCTCGTCGAGCTCGGTGCGACCTCTGAGCGCGGAGACGTAGGCGAGGAATTCGTCCGTGACCTCCGACAGCGCGACCTCGGTGATATCGAGCCTGCGCCTGCTGATGAGTCCGAGCAGGAGATCGAAGGGTCCGGAGAAGTTCTCCAGCTCGACGACGAAGCTGCTGGAGCTCAGGGGGCTCCTCCGCGGGCCACGAGTTCCCTGGCCAGCCTGCGGTACGCCTCGGCGCCCGCGTGGGTCGGGGCGAAGGAGGTGATCGGCTCGGCGGCCACGGAGGCGTCGGGGAACTTGACGGTGCGGTTGATGACGGTGTCGAACACCTTGTCGTCGAAGGCCTCCACCACCCGGGCGATGACCTCCTGGGCGTGCAGGGTGCGGCCGTCGAACATCGTGGCGAGGATGCCGTCGATCTGCAGTCCGGGGTTCAGCCGGTCCTGGACCTTCTCGATCGTCTCGACCAGCAGCGCCACTCCGCGCAGCGCGAAGAACTGGGTCTCGAGCGGGATGATGACGCCGTGGGCAGCCGTCAGCGCGTTGACGGTGAGCAGGCCCAGCGAGGGCTGGCAGTCGATGAGCACGACGTCGTACTCCCCCGACACCTTTGCCAGGGCCCGTGCCAGCACCTGCTCGCGGGCCACCTCGTTGACCAGCTGCACCTCGGCGGCGGACAGGTCGATGTTGGCCGGCATGATGTCGATGTTCTCGACCCCGGAGGTCGAGATGACCTCGTGCGGGTCGAGCTTCGAGTTCATCAGCACGTTGTAGATGCTCAGGTCGATCTCGTAGGGGTTGATGCCGAGCCCCACCGACAGCGCACCCTGCGGATCGAAGTCCACGAGCAGGACCTTGCGCCCGTAGGCCGCCAGCGCGGCGCCGAGGTTGATCGCCGAGGTCGTCTTCCCGACTCCGCCCTTCTGATTGACCATGGCGATGATGCGAGCGGGCCCGTGCTGCGACAGCGGAGCGGGCTCCGGGTAATCCCTCACCGGACGCCCGGTCGGTCCCAGCTGCGCCTCGGTCCCGGGAATGTCCAGTTTCTGCTGCGAATCGGCCACGCGGATCGACACCTTTCTGTTGCTGAGATGCTGTCCAGCCTATCGCGCTCGCGGGTGTGATGTGGCATACACCTCGCGGAGAGTCTCGGAAGTCACGCGGGTGTAGATCTGCGTCGTCGTCACCGAGGAATGCCCCAGCAGCTCCTGCACCACCCGGATGTCCGCACCACCCTCGAGCAGGTGGGTGGCGAAGGAGTGGCGGAGCGTGTGCGGCGTGACGTGATCGGCCAGTCCTGCACCCGCGGCGGCGGTGCGGATGGTCTGCCACGCCGACTGCCGGCTGAGCCGGCCGCCGCGCTGGTTGAGGAACACGGCGCCCGCCCGCTCGGCAGCGCGAGCTCCCGAGGCGCGGGCAGCGCTCATCACCGGCCGTCCCCGCACCAGCCAGGACTCGAGCGCGGCTACGGCGTGGGAGCCGAGCGGCACCAGCCGCTCCTTGCTGCCTTTGCCGTAGAGGCGGGCGATCCGGGCGTCGAGGTCGAGGTCGTCGAGGTCGAGGCCGACGGCCTCACTGATCCGGGCACCGGTGGCGTAGAGGAACTCCAGGAGCGCCCCCGTGCGCAGCTCCGGCGGGCTGTCGCCGGTCACGGTGCCCAGCAGGCCCTCGACCTGGGCGATGCTCAGCGCCTTGGGCAGCCGCTCGGCGCCGCTCGGCGGGCGGATCTCGGCGGCGGGGTCATCGGGTGTCAGGCCCTCGGCATGGAGGAAGGCGTGCAGGCGCCGCACCGCGACCACGACTCGCGCCCGGCTGCGCACCGCGAGTCCGGCGTCGGCCAGTGTGGCCGTGAAGGTGCGGAGGTCCTCGGCGGTGACCGCGGTGAAGTCGGCAGTGTCCTGCTCCGACAGCCAGCTCAGGTACTTTGCGAGGTCGCGCGCATAGGCGTCGAGCGTGTTGAGCGACAGCCCGCGCTCGAGTTCGAGGTGGACGAGGTAGTCGGCAGTCGGTCGGAGCAGGCCCGCCGGCGCCTCCGGCAGCAGGTCTGCGCCGTGGCGGGCCATCTCAGCCGCGGCGGGCCGGCCAGGCGGCATCGGCGGGCCGCAGGCCGTCCCAGCCCCGCTGTCGAGCCAGCTCCGCCTGCAGGATCGCGATCACCGCGGTGGCGTTGGTGATCCTGCCGGCCACCACAGCCTCCTTCGCCTCGGCCAGCGGCACCCAGCGGGGCACGATCCCGTTCTCCTCGGCGTCCCGGGCGAACCGTTCGGCCTCGGGCACCTCGGCGACGTCGCGGGCGAGGAAGATCCGGAGCGTCTCGCTGAGACCTCCCGGGGAGGACAGCTGGTCGGCCAGCACGTTCCAGGTGGCCGCCCGCAGGTCGACCTCCTCGTGGAGCTCGCGCTGGGCCGTCAGGTGGGCCGGCTCACCGGCGACGTCGAGCAGTCCGGCGGGGACCTCCCACTCGCGAGCACGGATCGGATGACGGTACTGCTGGATCAGCATGATGCGGTCGTCCGGGTCGACCGCGGCAACGGCCACTGCTCCGGGGTGCTCGACGTAGTCGCGGGTGATCGGCTCGTCGGACTCCGGGAGGCGGAAGGTGTCCCGGACGACGTTCCACACGAGTCCGCGGTACACGATCTCGGTGCTGAGCATCTCCGGTTCGACGAACTCGTCGCGGATCATCGAGTCCTCGTCGCGGGCCACGGGGTCAGACCTGCTGCCGGTCGAGGGCCGCCTTGACGAGCCCGCTGAACAGGGGGTGCGGTCGCGTCGGCCGGGAACGCAGCTCGGGGTGCGCCTGCGTGGCGACGTAGTAGGGGTGGACGTCGGCGGGCAGCTCGACGAACTCCACGAGCTGGCCGTTCGGCGACGTGCCGGACACCACCAGTCCGGCCTCCTCGAGGCGCTCGCGGTAGGCGTTGTTGACCTCGTAGCGGTGGCGGTGGCGCTCGGAGATCGTCTCGGAGCCGTAGGTCTCCGCGACCACGCTGCCGGGGACCAGATCGGCCGGGTACAGCCCGAGGCGCATGGTGCCGCCCAGGTCGCCCTCGCCCTCGACGATGTCGAGCTGCTCAGCCATCGTCGCGACGACGGGCTCTGTGGTGTCCGGGTCGAACTCGGTCGAGGATGCGTGCTCGAGGCCGACGACATTGCGAGCGTATTCGATGACCATGCACTGCAGGCCCAGGCACAGCCCCAGCGCGGGAATGCCCTCGGTGCGGGCATAGGTCAGGGCGCCGAGCTTGCCCTCGATGCCGCGGATCCCGAAGCCGCCGGGGACACAGATCGCGTCGAGGCCGCCGAGCTGTTCGCGGGCGCCCTCCGGCGTCTCGCAGCTGTCCGACTGGATCCAGTGGATGTTGACCTTCGCGTCGTTGCCGAATCCGCCGTGGCGCAGCGACTCGGTGACCGACAGGTACGCGTCGGGCAGGTCGATGTACTTGCCGACCAATCCCACCTCGACGGTGTGCTTGGGCTGGTGAACCCGCTCCAGCAGCCGGTTCCACTGCGTCCAGTCGACGTCGCGGAAGGGCAGGTTGAGACGGCGGACCACGTAGACGTCCAGGCCTCCGTCGTAGAGGACCCGGGGGATGTCGTAGATGCTGGGGGCGTCGACGCAGGAGACGACCGCCTCGAAGTCGACATCGCAGGACGAGGCGATCTTCGCTCGGATGGAGTCCGGCAGCTCCCGGTCGGAGCGCAGCACGATCGCGTCGGGCTGGATGCCGATCGAACGCAGCGCGGCCACGGAGTGCTGCGTGGGCTTGGTCTTGAGCTCGCCGGACGGACCGATGTAGGGCACGAGCGAGACGTGGATGAAGAACACGTTCTCGCGGCCCACATCATGGCGGATCTGGCGCGCCGCCTCGAGGAAAGGCTGCGACTCGATGTCTCCGACGGTCCCGCCGATCTCGGTGATGATGACATCCGGTGCCTCGCCGTCGGTGCGTGCGGCCTGCGCCCGCATCCGGGTCTTGATCTCATCGGTGATGTGCGGGATCACCTGGACCGTGTCGCCCAGGTACGCTCCGCGACGCTCCTTGGCGATCACCGTCGAGTAGACCTGGCCGGTGGTGACGTTGGCGCTGGCATCCAGATCAGTGTCGAGGAAGCGTTCGTAGTGGCCGATGTCGAGGTCGGTCTCCGCGCCGTCGTCGGTGACGAACACTTCGCCGTGCTGGAACGGATTCATCGTGCCTGGATCCACGTTGAGATAGGGATCCAGCTTCTGCATCGCCACTCTGATGCCGCGCTGCGAGAGGAGATGTCCCAGGGAGGACGCCGTCAGCCCCTTGCCGAGCGAGGAGACGACACCGCCTGTCACGAAGATGTGCCGTGTGTTCTGCTGTTCGCTTGTGCTCAGTCGATTCACCACGGAATTCAATGCTATCAGGATTCGAGGGATCAGCGAGCAGCCGGGAGCGCGGCCGCGTAGACGTCGAGCAGATCTCCGGCGATGAGGTCCGCGCCGTCGACGTCGATCACCCGCCGCTTTCCGGCGATCGCCGTGCGCGCGCGCTCGGCAGGGTCGTCGATGAGCCGCTCGATCTCACGCAGCAGAGCCCGCGTGTCGGTGCTGCCGACCCGGGGCACTGCGTCGCCCCACACCCTGCCGGCACGCTCGGTGCCGACGAACACGGCCGGCCGGGCCAGCTGCATGATGCCCTCGGCGTCGATCGCCGTCATGCGCTCGGTCGCGAGGACGAGGTCGGCGGCGCTGACGATGTCCACGGTCGACACCCCGTCGGCGAGGATGATGTCGCGACGGCGGGAGGCGACCTCCTCGTCGATGATGCCGCGCAGCCTGCCGGCGCCGGTGAACGCGACCGCCCACCGCCAGTCCGGACGCTGGGCACGCAGCTCGAGGGCGGCCTCGACGATGGTGGTCAGCGGATCGTGGTCGGTGAGTTCGACGGGCGCGGCGATCAACCAGGTGCCGGCCCGGAGCCCGAGATCGTCACGGACCTCCCGGCGTGTGCGCCGCGCCTCCCAGACGGTGTCGATGTCGGGCGTGATCAGCTCGGCACGCTCGACGATCGGGACCTCGTCGACGAAGCGCTCGCAGACCGGATCGGTGGTTCCCAGGACGACAGCGGCCCAGCGGGACACGAGCGCGGCCTCAGCCGAATCGATCGCTCCGCCCGGCGAGAACCGGCCGACGGTCGCCACCAGAGCCGGCCGCAGATGGGCCGGCAGGCCCGTCATCGCCAGACCGGCGAGTGCGGCGGCGTGCAGGCCGTGGGCGTGCACGACGTCGACGTGCCGGTAGTGCTGATGCAGGGTGAAGGCCCGCCCGACATCGCCCGGCCGCAGTCCGGACCGCACCGGCACGTCGATGTGCACGAGGTTCGGGCCCGCGGGCAGGTCCAGCTCCGCGAAGACGGCCTGGCGCGAGGCGACCGCGACCCTGAAGCCGGCGATCAGGTGGCGCCGGATCGCGACGCGGGCGACTTCCGCGACGACTCCTGCCGACTCGGTGAGCACGTGCAGAATGCGGGTGTCCGGGTCGAGGATCAGATTGCCACCGGTTTCAGTCATCAGGCGCTTTCCTTCTTCGTCTGTGTGGATGGACTCAACCCTATCGTTCAGCTCAGCAGCGACCGGTAGTGGTTCTCGACAGCTGCCGCGACCTCGGGCTCGCGCGGCAGGTCCAGCGCCTTGAGCGCCGCCGCCCGCCCCAGCCGGGCGCGCTCGGAGGGATTGCCCAGCAGAGTGTCGATGGCGTCGGCCAGCGCGGTCGCGTCCCCGGTCGGAATCTGGATGCCCGCGTCGCCGAGGAGTTCCGGGGTGCCGCCCACCGCAGTGGCGATGATCGCCTTGCCCGCCACCATGGCCTCCTGCAGCACCAGCGCACGCGCCTCCCACAGGCTGGTCAGGACGAAGATGTCCGCGGCCTGGTTGAGCGCCCGCACATCGGAGCGCTGGCCCAGGAAGTGCACCGGCAGCTCGCGCTCCCGCACCCGGTCCCTGAGCGCGGAGAGCTCGGTCGGGTCGGCGCTGCCGGCGATGAGGACGCACAGCCGGGGATGCTTCGGGGCGACGAGCTCAAGGGCGTCGAGCAGCATTCCGTAGTTCTTCTGCGGGGCGACCCTGCCGACGGAGAGCATGAGCACCGACCCGCGCGGCAGTCCCAGCTCCCGAATCTTCTGGGAACGCAGCAGCGAGTTGTTGACGTCTTCGAGAATCGGCCATTCCGGCGCCGCGACCGGTGCGAACACCGCCCGGTCGGCCCCCAGCTCCTGCGCTCGGACGACGAGGTCGTTGCTCGCGCCGAGCGTGAGGTCGGCCCGGTGGGCGACGTAGCTCTCGACGGTCCGCTCCGCCAGCCTGCGCACTCCCCGGCCCATGGCCTTGTTGTGCCAGCTGACCACCGTCCTGGGCCTGTCCCCGCGCCGGATCCCGGCAGCCGCGGTGAGCATCGTGAAGCCCGCGCGAAAGCCGTGGGCGTGGACCACATCCGCATGGAACGTGGTGATCAGGAGGCGCAGCCGGCGGACCGTCGCCACATCATTCGGGCGCAGCGAGGTACCGAGCTCCAGCGGCGCGAACGCGATCCTCCGATGGGCGACGAACCCGAACTGCTCGTCCGTCGAGGAGGGGCCGATGACACCGACCGTATGCCCGGCGGCGGCGAATTCGCGGGCCAGCGATGCGACATGCGTGCCGACGCCGCCGGTGGATGTGGCGAGCACCAGCAGGATGCGCAGCGGCTTCACGGGAGCTCCTCTCGTCCGATCGTCCTCAGGTCTCCAGCCTATCCAATTCTCACCCCCCCCGAGTGCTGGTCGTCCTCGTTCGAATGCTGCGGTGAGCTTCCCCCTGCCCGAGGCGGACAAGGGTCCAGGCGGAAACCGATGAGGCGATCGCGGGGCCCGGCCGGCGAGGCGGTCACATGCCCCGGCCGGAAGCCAGTTCCAGCGTGCGGGCGATCAGCCGCCGGTCGAATGCGAGCAGCGCGCCGATCATCACGGCGGCACCGGCCAGGGCGGCGCCGATCCCGGAAAGCACCGCTCCGAGCAGGATCGGCACCTCCGAGAGCACGGAGAGCAGGAGCTGCGAGAGCGCGGCGCTTCCCCAGGCGACAGCCGCCCCGAGGAGGGAGGTGATCAGCACGCCGACCGCCAGGCCGGCGACCGCCTCGGGTCCGGCCGCCCGCCGCACCAGGATGAGCAGCACGACCCCGGCGGCGGTCATGCCGACAGCATAGGCGCCGCACACGAGGAGCAGCGTCGCAGTGCTGCGACCCTCCGCAGGCACGAACCCGGCGCCGATGACGACCGTGAGCGACACGAGCACCCAGCCTGTGGTGGTCCCGATCGCGGCGTAGCGGGAGCGCTCCACCGCGTAGAAGACCCGCGAGGCCCACGCGACCATGCACCACCCTGGTACGGCAAGGGCAATCAGCATGATGCCGGCGGCCATCGCGTCGAAGGGAACCTCGGAGCTGCCGGAAGCCGCGTCGAACGAGCTGAAGAACACCTGCAGCGGATGGGCCGCGGCGATGAGGATCACGGCCCCGAGCACGCCGACCCGGATGATCGCGCCAGTGGTGGTGCTCACCGTCGATGTGACCTCGGAGGACTTCTCTGCGACCTGACGGCTGAGCCGCGGAAACACCACGGTCACGATCGGCACGGCCAGCACGGCGTAGGGCAGCAGATAGACCGCCTGGATGTAGCTGAAGACGACGAATACGCCGGTGCCGCCCACTCGGTTGGAGATCACGAGGGTGACGAGGACCGCGATCTGCTGGGCGACCAGCGCTGTCATCCCGGCCGCGGCCAACCGGCCCGCGCGCGAGGCGACCCCGACCGGGAAGCGCCACGTCACCCGCAGGCGGACGCCGGTGCGAGCCGTCGGCAGCGCCAAGGGCAGGGCCAGCATCGCCACGCCCGCAGTCGTGCCCCAGCCGAGGACCGCCAGCGCGCTCGGCGCAGCGGAATCGGTGTCGGTCGCCATTGCACCGTAGGCGAAGTAGGTGGCGATCACGACGAGGCTCGACAGCAGCGGCACGAACGCCGGCCACAGGAACCTCCGGTGGGCCTGCAGGACACCGGTGAGGACCGCGCCGATCGCGTAGAGCACCAGCTGCGGGGAGAACATCAGCAGGAAGCGCCCGGCCAGCGCGCCGGTGCCCGAATCCGGCGACACCAGCAGCTCGGCGAGCGGCTGGTGGAAGACTGCGACCAGCACGGTCAGCGGCAGCGTCAGCGTGACGGCCCAGGTCAGCAGAGCCGAGGCGATCCGGGACACCTCGCGGATGTCGCCGCGGGCCAACGGTGCGGCGAGCAGGGGGACGACGGAGCCGGCCAGCGCGCCGCCGGCGACGACCTCGAAGAGGATGTTCGGGACCTGATTGGCGGATTGGTAGGCGGTGCCCACAGCACCTGCGCCGACGGTGGGCGAGAACACCAGCCACCGGGCGAATCCCACGAGCCGCGACAGCATGGTCACGATGGAGACCGCCAGCGCGGCGCTGGCCAGGAGGCGCAGCCAGCGCGGCGTCACGGCGAGACGAGCGCCGCGGGGCGTCCCCAGGCGTCGAGCTCGCGCAGGACCGGAGTCCGCGCGATGACGGCGGTGAAGGAGACCTTCTCGCTGGCCAGCGTGAGGGCGCCCAGCAGCGTCAGCTCCAGGGCCAGGCGCGGACGCGAGGCAGACAGTGCGTACCGCGTTCCCAGATAGGCGCCGAGGGCGTTGGCCCCGGTGTCGCCGAGCATCGAGGACCCGGCGAGGTCGTCGGGCCAGGCTGCGGCGATGACACCGAGCGCGCCGCCGGTGAGCACGGTGCCGGTGCGCGGGGACGATTCGCCGATCGCGAGCGCGAGCAGTCCCGCTTTGAGAGCTCTCCCGGGCCGCAGATCGAGGAGGTTGAGCAGGTTGGCGGTCCCGGCGATGACGCCGGCGGCCAGCACCGTATCCGTGAGAGCGCCCAGCGCTGCCGAACCGCCCAGCGGCTCCGGGCGCCGGCCGACTCCGGCCGCCAGCAGCGCCGCCGCCGGAATGCCGATCACCTTGAGCGCGCCGGTCGTGATCTCACCCCGCGCAAGAGCGCCGAGGTGCCCTCTGAGGCCCTTCGCGGACCCGGA
Source organism: Brevibacterium daeguense (assembly GCF_021729135.1). GTDB lineage: Bacteria > Actinomycetota > Actinomycetes > Actinomycetales > Brevibacteriaceae > Brevibacterium > Brevibacterium daeguense. The sequence goes on along the minus strand of NZ_JAJTWW010000001.1, from coordinate 611,144 downwards.
TTCGGCGACGTCGTCGACGAATCCGAGGATGCCGGAGACCGCGGTCGCGGTCACGGCCGCAGTCCGGTGCGACGGAGCGGCGACGAGCACCGCGGCGGTGGTTAGTCCGGCGGCGACGGCGGGGCCCTCGATGAGCGAGACCGTCGAGCCGGCGTGATTGGTGCGGTCGAGGCGCCCGCGCCGGTCGATGACGCCCCGGCCGGCGAGCACTGCGCGGGTCACGCCCCAGCCGCCGGCGGCGGCGACAGCGGTGAGGACGATCGTCCGGATCACTCCTGGACCCCCGGCAGCACGGCCTGCGCATTGCCGGCGAACCCGAAGGCGCCCGGCGAACCGGCGATGGTCTCCTCGACGGTCACAGCTGTGATCACGGGGCCGGCGGCGAGCTCCAGACCGTCCACGGTGCTCACGGCGGACTCCGCCTCGCGCAGGGCTGCGACCAGTCCGCGCTCGGCCGAGGCGGTGGTGCCGGTCACGACGGTCGGGATGCGCTGCGCCAGACCCGTCGACAGGTCCACGTACGCGGTGTCCTGCTCGGCCGACTCCGGGGTCGGGGTTGCGGTGGGCTGGCCGTCGGCCGGCGGGTCCGGCACGACCGGCGCCACCAGGACAACGCTGTCCGCGGCCGAGTAGCGACCGCCGCTGATCCTGCCGGCGGCCGAGAGGACCTCGATGACCTGCGCCGCCTGATCCTGGGAGTAGCCCTCCGACGCGTCCTCGGCCGGCGGCGTGCCCGGCGCTTCGGCGCTGTCGTCAGTCGGCTCGCCGGTGGCGGCCGGTCCGCCCGGCTCCTGTCCCGTTCCGGCCGCCAGCGCCTTCGTCAGCGCCTGGACGAGGGCGTCGCCGTCACCCGCCGGCAGCGTCGGATCGACCTCGCGCAGCGACTCGAGCAGTTCGGCGCTGTCGGTCGGGTCGAGCGCGTTCTCGGACAGCTGCAGCTCGGTGGCGATGCTCGCTCCCGACTCCTCGAAGCGGTCCTTGAGGGCGGTCACCGTGTCGGCGCTGCCGCCGGGCCCGGCCACCAGCGTCACCGAGGTATCCGGCAGGGTGTCCGCCAACAGCTCGGGAGCCGAGGCGACGACGTACTCGCTGAGCCGCTCGGCATCCCCCTGCGCAGCTTCGAGCTCGACGCGCAGCCCGTCGCGATCGGAGCGCAGCGCCTCGACCTGGCTCTGGAGCGAGTCGCCGATCGGCTCTTTCAGGGGTCCCGCGCCGAGCACGATGCCCACGGCCAATGCGAGGAAGACCGAGATGAGGGAGACGAGATGGTAGCGGAAGTCGATCACGTGAGCTGTTTTCCTTGCATCCAGGGGAGCACCGGAGCGCCGGCGGACTCGTCGATCGCCGGGCGCGAGCCGAAGAGGGACTGGAACCATTGGACCATGCCGTCGAACTGAGCTCCGATCAGGCCGAAGAAGGTCTGGCCTGCGGAGGTCGCGGACACCGCGACGAACAGCGCCAGCAGTCCGGCCAGCGCGAGGACGGTGAGCTGCCAGTTGGAGATCCGCTGGCGGTACAGCAGCGAGACGCCCTTGGCATCGATGAGCTTCGAGCCGACCCGCAGGCGGGTGAGGAAGGTCGAGGCCATCCCCCGGCGGCCCTTGTCGAGGAATTCGATGACCGTGTCGTGAGTGCCGACGGCGACGATGAGCTCGGCGCCCTTGTCGTCAGCGAGCAGCATGGCGATGTCCTCACTGGTGCCCGAGGCGGGGAACAGCACGCATTCGAGGTCGAGCTCCTTGAGGCGCTCGACGCCCGGTGCCCGGCCATTGCGGTAGGCGTGGACGACGAGCTCGGCACCCGAGGTGAGCGCCGCATCAGACACCGAGTCCATGTCCCCGACGATCATGTTCGGGGTATGGCCTGCTTCGAGGATGGCGTCGGCTCCCCCGTCGACGCCGATGAGCACGGGCCGGTACTCGCGGATGTAGGTCTTGAGCATCGCGAGGTCTTCTTTGTAGTGGTAGCCGCGCACGACGATGAGGGCGTGCCGGCCGGTGAAGTCGGTCCGCACATGGGGGACGACGATCTCCTCCTCGAGCAGATCGGAGTCCTTGCGGATGTACTCGATGGTGTTGTCGACGAAGTCGACGAGGACGCTCATCATCCCCGCCTGCGCGCCCTCCATGGCCTCTTCGATGCTGGCGGCGGTGTGCACCCGTCCGGAGGCGATCAGTTCGTCACCGCGCAGCAGCTCGCCGTCGCGCAGGGTCAGCTCCTCACCGTCGGCGATGAGGTCGAGAACCTCATCTCCCACGTCGTCGATCAGCGGGATGCCCGCTTCGACGATGATCGCCGGCCCCAGGTTGGGGTAGCGCCCGGAGATCGACTGCGAGGCGTTGACGACAGCGGCTGGCCGGCGTTCGACGAGGGATTCGGCCGCCACGCGATCGATGTCGGTGTGCCGGATCACCGCGATCTCACCGGGCTGCAGGCGCTGGGCGAGGTCCTTTGTCCTGCGGTCCGGGCGGGCCACCGCTGGTCCGATGACGATTTCGGTGGGGATGGTCTCTCGGCCTCTGCGCAGCTTCATGGTGCACCCATTCTTCCACGCCGACTGCCCGCCAGCTCTGCGCGCGGCCGGCCCGAGGCGAACTCAGCCTTCTCCTCGGCCGAGGTCTGAAGGAGTTCGGCGGCGTGGGCGCGCGCGGTGCCGGAGTCGGCCATGCCGCCCAGCATCCGCGCGAGTTCCATGATCCGCCCGTCGTGGTCGAGGGAGTCCACCCCGGAGACCGCGCCGCCCTCACGGTCGTCCTTGACGACCGTGAGGTGCTGGTCCGCCCATGCGGCGACCTGCGCGAGGTGGGTGACGACGATGACCTGCGAGTGCTGGGCCAGCAGCGCCAGGCGGCGACCGATCTCGATCGCGGCCTTGCCGCCGACCCCGGCATCGACCTCGTCGAACACGAAGGTCGGGAACGTCAGACGCTCCGCCTTGACGACCTCGATCGCGAGCATCACCCGGGACAGCTCGCCGCCGGAGGCCAGGCGGCCGATGTCACCCGGCTGCGAGGCGTCGTGGGCGCTGAACAGCATGCGGACCGAGTCGGCTCCCAGGGCATGCGGTGCGGCCGGGCTGATCTCGAACACGATGCGGGCCCGCGGCATGGACAGGGCCGAGAGCTCCGCGGACACCGCCGCGGCGAAGGCCGCGGCGGCTGTGCGCCGGATCTCCATGAGACGGTTCCCGGTCTCGCGGACCTGATCCTCGGCTCGGCCGACCCGCTCGTCCATGTCCGCCAGGGAGGTCTCGGAGTTCTGCAGCTCCAGCAGCTCCTGCCCGGCCCGCTGCTCGAAATCGAGGACCGCTTCGACGTCGACTCCGAATGCGGCCAGCGATCCGAGCTCGGCCCGCCGCGCCTCGGCGTCCTCCAGCGACATGTCTCCGAGATCGTCGAACTCCTGCAGGTAGGCCGACAGCTCGGCGGCGGTGTCGGACAGCCGCAGCCCGGCGTCGGTGACCGCCGCGGTCAGGGCGGTCAGCGAGTCGTCGACGGCAGCGGCGCGGCCGACCTCCGCGGCGGCGCGGTTGATCAGATCGGCGGCGTTCGCGGTCTCGTCCCAGTCGCTGCCGACCAGCAGGTCATGGGCGGCGGAGACGGCGGCCTTGAGGTCCTCGGCCGCTCCCAGCCGCGCGGCAAGCGCCTTGAGCTCGGTGTCCTCGCCGGGCAGCGGGCGCACCGCGTCGATCGCCTCGAGGCTGACAGTGAGGAAGGCGGTGCGCTCGGCGCGCTCCTGGACGGTGGTGAGCAGGCGTTCGTGCTTGGCCTGCAGCTCGCGCCATGCGGAATGCGCCTGCTGGTAGTCCGCGAGCGCCTCGGCCAGCGGGGTGCCGGCATAGGTGTCGAGGAGTTCGCGCTGCTTGGCGGGGCTGCGCAGGGTGATCTGCTCGGATTGGCCGTGCATGCTGACGAGCTCGGCTCCGACGTCGCGGAGCACCCCGAGGGGCACAGTCCGCCCGCCGGCGGTGGCGCGCGCCCGGCCTGCCAACGGGATGACGCGGCCGATGATGGCCTCCTCGTCGGCATCTCCCCCGGCCTCCGAGATCCGCTCGGCGACCGAGTCGCTGACTGCTGCGAGGTCGAATACGCCCTCGACGATCGCCTTCTGCGCGCCGGCGCGGACCACATGGGCGTCCGCCCGTGCGCCGGTCAGGAGGTTGAGCGCGGTGACGAACATCGTCTTGCCGGCACCGGTCTCGCCGGTCACCACCGTCAGGCCGGGTCCGAGCTCCAGCCGGGCGCCGGAGATCACACCGAGGTTCTCGATCCCCAGAGAGACGATCATCCGGCCGTCCCCATCGGTCCCCGCCAGCCGGTGACCGGCAGCTGGAATTTCGCCACCAGGCGATCGGTGAAGGGGCTCATGTTGAGGCGCGCGAGGGGCACGGAGGTGGCTGAGCGGACGGCTTCGACGCGGGCGCCCGGCGGGATCTCGATCTCCCGCCGGCCGTCGCACCAGAGCACGGCGCCGACATCCTGGCCGGAGGGCAGGAACTCCACGCCGAGGCGCGAGTTCGGGGACACCACGAGCGGCTTGGCGAAGAGGGCGTGGGCGCTGATCGGGACCATGAGCAGCGCTTCGACCTCCGGCCAGACGATGGGTCCGCCGGCGGAGAAGGCGTAGGCGGTCGAGCCGGTCGGGGTCGCCAGGATGACACCGTCGCAGCCGAAGCTCGACACCGGGCGCGAGTCGACGCCGAGCACCAGCTCGATCATCCGGCAGTCCTCGCTCTTCTCGACGGTCGCCTCATTGAGCGCCCATGCGCGGTGGATCGTCGTCTCCCGGTCGATGACCGAGATGTCGAGCGCCATCCGCTCCTCCACGGTGTAGTCGCGGGCCGAGGCGCGGTGGACTGCCTCGTCGAGATCGTCGCGTTCGCTCTCCGCGAGGAATCCCACGTGACCGAGGTTGACGCCCATGATCGGCACGCCGGAGCTGTGGAACCGCTCCGCGGCGCGCAGGATGGTTCCGTCGCCGCCGAGCACCATGACGAGCTCGCAGTCCATCTCGGAGCACCGGGGGCTGGCGTCGGGCACGACGATGATCTCGGTGTCGGGGATGCCGTTGTAGGCCACGAGCGCGCGGTATTCGGTTTCGAGCATCACCGGGCGGATGCCGTCGGAGTCGAGGGTGCGGCACACGCTGAGCGCGGCGGCACGGGCCTGCTCCCGGTGGGGATGGAGGACGACGGCGATTCGGCGCGTCATGATTCCTCCTGGCTGATCTGGGCGCGGACGTGGGTCATGAGCGCGGTCGGGTCGACCGGCGCTGGACCCGATCCTACCGATCCGGCTCTGCGAACGCCTAGGAAGTACTCCCGATTGCCGCTCGGGCCGGGCAGTCGGGAGGGTGTCCAGCCGAACAGCTGACCGCCGGCTCCGGCGACGGCCGAGACCACGGAGACGACCGCCTCGGCGCGGTCGACGGCACGGGTGACGACCCCGTGCTTGTCGAGGGCTGAGCGGGTGAGCTCGAACTGCGGCTTGACCATCAGCAGCAGCAGGCCACCCGGGCGTGTCGTCGTGAGCAGGCGGTCGAGGAGCAGAGTCAGGGAGATGAAGGACACGTCGGCGACGACGAGGTCGATCGGCCGGGGACCGCTGAACCACGCCGGTTCGAGCTCGCGCAGGTTGTGTCCGGACAGGTCGGTGACGCGTGCGTCCCCTGCCAGCTCCGGCGCGAGCTGGTCGCGGCCGACGTCGACTGCGTAGACGTGGCGCGCCCCGTGTTCGAGCAGCACCTGGGTGAAGCCGCCGGTGGAGGCTCCCGCGTCGAGGCACACGAGGCCGGCCGGGAAGTCGGTGAGACCGAAGTCGCCGAGAGCGCCCAGGAGTTTGTGTGCACTGCGCGCCACCCAGGGATCTGCGCTCGTGAGCTCGAGGACGTCATCGGGTGCGACCCTGACCGAGGCTTTGCGGGCAGTCGACCCGTTGACCGCCACACGCCCGGCTGCGATCTCGCGCACCGCCCGGTTCCTGGAGCGGACCAGTCCGCGCTCCACCAGGGCGACGTCGAGGCGGGTCACAGGGAGTCGAGGCCCTTCTCGAGCTCTCCGAGCAGGGCCTCGGCCGCCGCCAGCGATTCGGCGGGCGGCAGCTCGCGCAGCTCTTCGAGCCGCGACTGCCACTGCCCGGTCGGCAGCCGACCGGCTGCCGCCGCAGGATTTCCCCCCGGCTTCATCGGTGTCTCACGCTCTCGGCCCCGCCTTCGACAACCGCCTCGGTCCTCCGCGGGACGGAATCGGCGATCACGAGGTTCGCGCTCTCGTCATCGGAGAGCTCGACCACGAGCGCCAGCGCCGCGTTGGCCGCCTGGACTGCGGGACCGGCCGCGGTGAGCACGCCCTCGCGCAGGTGGGCCGACGCTTCGCCGCAGCGCGCCGTGTCGCCGTCGACGGTGACCTCCGGCACCGGGTCGAGCAGTTCCGGCAGAACTCCGATGATGCGGCTCGGGCGAAGGCCTCGGGGTGCGCGCACAGCGTCGTGGACATCATGGATGCCGGTCAGCACCAACGCTGAATCGATGCCCGCCGCCACTGCCGCGGCGATGTCGGTGTCGAGGCGGTCACCGACCATGATCGGCCGGGATCCCCCGATCACCTCGGCCGCTGTTCGCAGCATCGCCGCTCCCGGCTTTCCTGCAACCTGGGGCCGACGACCGGTGGTCTCCGCCACAATGCTCACGAAAGCCCCGTTGCCGGGCAGCAGGCCCCGATCGGTGGGCATCGTGAAGTCGAGGTTGGTCGCCCACCATGCCAGGCCCGAGGCGACCGCCTGGCAGGCTTCGGCGATCTGGTGCCAGCCGATCTCCTTGGAGAATCCCTGCACGACTGCGGCGGGCTCATCCGCGAACCGGTGCACCGGCTCCAGCCCAGCCTCGGCGACGAGGTCGGCAAGCGCGGGACTGCCGATCACGAGCACGCGACTACCGGTCGGCAGCGCCTCGCCGAGCGCTCGGGCCGCGACGATCCCCGACGTGACCACCTGCTCCGGCCGGGAGGACAGGCCCAGGTCGACGAGCTGATCGGAGATGTCAGCCGCAGTGCGCGAGGCGTTGTTGGTCACGAAGCCGTACGGCAGGTTCTCGTGCAGCAGGGCGTCGAGTGCACTGACTGCGCCGGGCACGGCGTGCGGGCCGGCGTAGACGACCCCGTCGAGGTCCAGGAGCACCGAATCGAATTCGCGCATGACCATCACAGATCGAACAGCGGAGCCGTCGCCTCTTCCTCCGGCGGCTCCTCCTCCGTGTCGGCTTCCTCCGGGCGGACCGGCCGCTCAGCGACCCGGGGCTCCCCCTCCGTGTCGGCCTCCTCCGGGCGGACCGGCCCTTCCCGGTCACCCGACGCGTCCTCACCCACGGGTTCCTCTGCCTCCTGCTCGAGGCCGGTCTCTGCCTCGGCGAGGATCTCATCGAGTTCGGCTTCAACCTCCTCGTGGAAGGTCTGCGGGCGCCGCTCGCCGCGAGCCTCGTCACCGGCATCATCAGCCTGAGCACGGTCGGGCTCATCGGCGGTCATCTGGTCGGCATCCTCAGCCTCGACCTGACTGATCTCGTCGTCGATCTCCTCGATCGTGATGATCTCCGCGTCTGCGTTGGGGTCGGGCTCCTCGTCCCCGAAGAGGGTGTTCGTCGCCTTGGCGGTGCGTCGGGCAAGCTCCTCGTACTTGTCGGCGGTCTCCTCGTCTCCGTCCATCCGGAGCAGGTCGGCGTAGGCCGAGAGCAGCCGGACGGTCGACCCCGAGGCGGAACCGGTGAAGCTCTGCTGGTCAAGGAGGTTGCGGGCCGCCTTCACGTCGCCGAGGTCGGTGTGAGCGCCCGCCGCGACGATGACCAGCTCGGTGTAGAGCTCAGCCGACAGCTTCTCCCGGTCGGCCTCTCCGAAGATCTCCAGCGCCTTTGCCGGCCGCCCGCGCCCCCGTTCAGCATCGGCGAGGACGGCCAGATTGTCGTCGGAGCCGGTGATGCGCCGGTGCGTGCGCAGCTCGCGCACCGTCTCCTCGTACTTGCCGAGCTGATACGCGACCAGGCCCATCGCCTCGCGCACAGCGCCGATCCGCCCTGCGCGGCTGACCGCGGCCTGGGCATGCTGGTACGCCGTCTCCGGATCCACGTCCAGCAGCTGTGCAGCGACAACCAGGTGCTGCGCCACCTTCTCGGCGTTGTCCTTGGTCAGCGGCCGCAGTTGGGAGCGGACCGGACCGGACAGCTCCCTGCCGGTGATCCCCTCGGGAATTACCGGCTCGATGCGTCGCTCTCGCCCTCGTCCGGTATCGCTGCGACGCCGAGGCGCATCCGAGCGTCTGTCGTCGCGCCCGCCGCGACCGCCGCGCCGCTGGTCATCCCGGCGGGTGTCCGGACGCTGGTCGTCGCGCCTGTCCGGCCGCCTGTCGTTCCGCTGTCGATCGTCACGACGGCGGTCATCGCGCCTGTCCGGTTGGCGATCGTCGCGACGCCGATCGTCGCGCCGGAAGTCGTCGCGCCTCTCCGGCCGGCGCTCGTCCCGTCGGTGATCATCCCGACGACGGTCATCACGTCTGTCCGGCCGGCGATCGTCGCGACGCCGATCGTCACGCCGGAAGTTCTCCCGGCGCGAGTCCTCGCGCCGGAAATCGCGACCGCCGTGCTCACGACGGTCGGGATGGTCGCCCCGGGAGCGGTCAGTGCGATCGTCTCTCCGACGCTCGGTGCCCTGGCCTCGATCGTCACGGGGACGTTCCCCCTCACGGCGGGGATCCTCGCGGCCGTCATTGCGCCCGCCGTGTGGCCGGCGGTCGTCACCCCGCTGGCGGTCGTCACGTCGGAAGTCACGGCCGCCGCCCGAGCGCCGCCCGTCGCCGCCCTTCCGGTCATCGCCGCGGTGACCGGGGCCTTTCGAGTAGGGGCGGTCTCCTCCCCGGTCGTTCCGTCCGGAGTCTCGGGCACCGGAGGAGCGACTGCTTCCGCGCCGGTCACCATCGCGGCCCTCGTCACGGCTGCGCGCGCCGTCACGGTCGTCTCGGCGACGGTTCGGGTCCCCCTGCGATCGCCGGTCGCCGCCCTTGCGGTCGTCCCGCCGGAAGTCCCGGCCCGCATGGGACCGGCCGGCGCCTCGCCCGCGGCCTCGCTGATCGGAAGCATCAGAACCGCCGCGCCCGTCCTTGCGCGGTCCGTCGAACGAGTCACCACGCCGTCCCCCGTCGCCCCTGTGCTGAGGCCGGCTGTCTGACTGGTCGTCTGAACTCGCCACGATGCTCCCTATTCGACTGTCGGATTGATCCGTTCAATTCTAACCGGGCCGCGCCTGCTCCCAGAATTCACCTCCTCGTCGTGTGCAGGCCGCAGGCCGGCCGGGTTGTCTGCCTAACGTCGACGGGGTTCTGCGGCCGCCGCCTGTGCCGCCGCCGGGTCATCTCCCTCGACGATTCCCACTCGTCCCGACATGAAAGGCGCTCGATGCAACGTGCAATCGCCTCAGGCGTGCTGATCGCCGGCCTGACCGGCTTCACCGCCCTCGCCCCTGCTGCTGCCGCACCGGTTCCCGGTGCGGTCGAGCACTCCGCCCCAGGTGCTGATCTCTCTCTCGACCCCGTCGGCAGCCACCGCACCGACATCTTCGACGAGGGTGCAGCCGAGATCGTCGTCCACTACTCGGCCCGACAGCAGACGCTCGTCGTCAACGCCGCCGCGGGCACCATTCGGGTGCTCGACTCGTCGGATCCTGCCGAACCCTCGGAGCTGTTCGAGCTCGCCACCGGCGGCATCCCCTCGGCTGACGGCTCCACCGTGCCCGCCGGCGGCACCGCCAACTCGGTGGACGTGCGCGAGGACGGCCTGGCCGCAGTGGCCGTCGAGAACCCGAACAAGACCGACGACGGCTGGGTCGCCTTCTTCGATCTGTCCGAAGACGAGCCGACAGCCCTCGGAGCGGTGCGCACCGGTGCGCTGCCGGACTCTGTCGTGTTCTCACCTGACGGCGCCTACGCCGTCGTCGCCAATGAGGGCGAGCCCGCCGAGGACTATTCGGTCGACCCGGAGGGCACCGTCGGAGTGATCGCGCTGCCCAGCACTGTCGAGGCTCCTCAGCAGAATGCGGTCCGCTTGGCGGGCTTCCACGCCTTCGAGGACGACAATCTGCCCGAAGGTGTGCGCGTCTACGGCGGTCGGGAGGATGCCGGCACTGGCGACCCGGAGTTTCCGGTGTCGGAGAACCTCGAGCCCGAGTACAGCGCCGTGATCGGCTCCAAGGCATATGTCACGCTGCAGGAGGCCAACGCCATCGCCGTGGTGGATCTCGCGTCGGCAGCGGTCGAGTCGCTGCTGCCGCTCGGCACTCAGGACCTCATGAACGTTCCGGCCGACGTCTCCAATGAGGACGGGTCGGTCAACATCGCCAACTGGCCGGTGGAGACGTTCTTCCAGCCCGACACGATCAAGGCAGTCGAGATCGGCGGTACCGAGTATCTGCTGACGGCCAACGAAGGCGATTCCAGGGATTGGGACGCCTATTCCGAGGAGCTGCGCGTGAAGGACTTCGGGCAGGACGGAGTGGCCCCGCTGTGTGAGAGCGTCGCAGAGGACTTCGGGATGAGCGTCGAGGAGCTGCAGGCGGACGAGAATCTCGGACGCCTCACGGTGACCAGCGCTCAGGGGCTCGCCGCCGACGGCAGCTGCTACGAGCAGATCTACGGATTCGGCGGACGCTCCTTCTCGATCCTCGACACCTCCGGCGAACTCGTCTTCAACTCGGAGGACGAGTTCGAGCAGATCACCGCCGAGGCGGCACCCGAATTCTTCAACTCGACCAATGACGAATCGAACTTCGACAACCGCTCCGACGACAAGGGTCCTGAACCGGAGGCCGTCGAAGTGGGCCGGATCGGCGACCGGACCTTCGCCTTCGTCGGATTCGAGCGGATCGGCGGCATCGCCGTGTACGACATCACCCGGCCCGCGGAGTCCGAGTTCGTCACCTACTTCAACAACCGCAACTTCGCCGTCGAGGATCTTTCCGCCGGCGTTGCCGATGCCGGCGACTCCGGGCCTGAAAGTGTGGTGTTCGTGCCCGCCTCGGAGCTGAACACGCCGGCGGAGGGTGTGGCCGGGATGCTCATCGTGGGCAACGAAGTCACGGGCAGCACCACGTTCTACGACGTCCACAGCGACCTCCTCGCCGCTGAGCCGAGCGAACCGGCGACGCCGAGCGAGCCCGCCGATGGGTCGGAAGGCGCTCCCGCTGAGGATGACGGCGAGGACGCAGGCGCCGCGCCTGTCCCCGACGACGAGGCCCCGTCCACCGTCCCGGGTGAGAAGGCCGACAGCGGCTCTTCCGACGGAGCTGATGCCGCAGGCGACCGGCCGGGCGCTCTCCCCCGAACCGGCACCGACGTCGGCGTCATCGCCGGGGTCGGCGCCGTGCTTGCGATGATAGGAGCGGCGGCCATCTGGCTTGCTCGTCGCAGCCGCGGCTGAGTCGTCCGCCCATTCCGCCGCCGAGGCGGTCGCCGCGTGCCGGCGACCGCCTCGGCGCATGTCAGGCCGGCTGTCGTCCCCGTGCGGGCGAGGACTACGGCGCGAGCTGGGCCAGGATGTCCGCCGCAGGAGCCTCACGGCAGGAGACGAAACCGGTGCCGGCCCACAGGTTGATCCCGTGCCCGTCGCGGGCGGCGGCCCGCAGAGGTGACGTCAGGTAGTGGACTTCCGGGTACCCCACCACTTCCGACTCCGCCATCCGATCGATGAACTGGTTGCGCAGCGCTCGGGCCGGCCGACCGGAGAACACGCGCGTCACCACGGTCTCGGTGAACTCCCCGCTCAGCAGCGCCTTCCGGTGAACGGGTCTGGTGCCGGCTTCCGCACTGGTGAGGAACAGGGTTCCGACCTGAACTGCAGATGCTCCTGCCGACAGCAGCGCACGCACGTCCGCGGAGGCCCCGATTCCTCCCGCAGCGATCAACGGCACTGTTGTTCGGCCGGCGATGGCCTCGAGCAGGATCGCCAACGGGACGTCGGACGACTCGGCGAACTGGTCGTGCTGGGCGCGATGCCCTCCGGCTGCCGGCCCCTGCAGCACGACGGCCTGGGGATCCAACGCGAGACAAGCAGTCGCCTCTTCGGGGGTCGTCGCGTTGAGGACGACGGCGGAGCCTGCCTCCTGCAGCGCCCGCACCTCCTCCCGGCTCGGCAGACCGAAGGTGAAGGAGACGAGCGGAACCGGGTCAGCGATCAGGTCCGCGACCTTCTCCCGATAGTGATCGTCTCCGGCGGGTGCCGGAACCGGGGGTTCCACGCCCAGCTCTGTCGCCAACGGCTCCAGCGCGGCGGCATAGGCGGCCACGGCTCCGGCGTCGGAGGGCCGGTGCTCGGGGACGAACAGATTCACACCGAATGGACGATCTGTGAGGGCGCGCACTGCCTCGATGTCGGCGCGCATCCGTTCCGGTGACTGGTAGCCACCCCCGAGTGACCCCAGGCCCCCGGCAGTGCTGACGGCCGCGACGAGGCCAGGCGTGGAGGGACCTCCTGCCATGGGCGCCTGCACAATGGGCACTTCCAGATCGGATAGTCGAAGCATCACTGGTCCTCTCGGTTGTCGGGTCGGAATCTGCGTCCAGCGCTCACGGTGTCTGTCGGTTCATAGGGCTGCGGGCAGCGAGCAGGCCGCGATCAGCTCAGCAGGCTGCGGATGAAGCGCGGCAGCTCATCCTGGATATCCCCGGACAGTACGACCTCGGCCATGTCATCGAATGGAGTGGGCTGCGCGTTCACGATGACGCCGATCGCGCCGGCGTCGAGGGCCATCGGGAACAGCGACGCCACCGGTTGGACGAACAAGCTGGTGCCGACGGCGACGATCAGGTCGCACCGCTCTGCGGCTGCAGTCGCGGCATCGAGCACGTCCGGGTCGAGCATCTCCTCGAACAGGATCGTGGTCGCTCGAGTGATGCCCTCGCATTCGGGACAGCGCGGGTCGGGTTCACCGGCCCTCACGCGGGCGATCATAGCTGCCATCGCACCGGTCTCCCCGCAGTCCTCGCACCGCCACTCGCGCGCGTTGCCGTGCACCTCATGCACCAGCGAGGGATCGGAACCGGCCTCCTGATGAAGCCCGTCGATGTTCTGAGTGATGATCCCCTGCAGTCGACCGGCCTTCTCGACGCTCGCGATCGCATAGTGCGCAGGCGTCGGCGAGCGTTCCCATATCGCCGACTCCGCTCGCGTTCGCCACGCTCGACGCCGAACGTCCGGGTCGCGCAGGTACCACGACAATGTGGAGGTCTTCTCGGCCTCCGGGTCCCTGGTCCACACTCCCCGCGGACCACGGAAATCGGGGATGCCGGCCGCAGTGCTGATGCCTGCACCCGTGAGGAAGGCAATTCGAGACGCACTCATCATGTGCCCATTCAAACAACAAGTGACGGTGAATGGAAAAGCTGGGTGAATGGGGTAAGGCCCCACCACCCGGCATCGGGTGGTGGGGCCTTACCTATTCATCATGTGTGATTGCGGCGGTGTCCTACTCTCCCACACCTTCACAGTGCAGTACCATCAGCGCTGGTGGGCTTAGCTTCCGGGTTCGGAATGGGACCGGGCGTTTCCCCACCGCTATCACCACCGCAAAACCGCGGGGGAACAGTCAGTTCAAGAACAAGTGTTGGATCATCGTGGACGCGACGCAGTGCTGGAAAATGTTCTGCAGTGACACACAGCCTGTTGCGTGTGTGTGCTTGTGTTACCCGACCCGAACACCCGCACGACATGTGCGGTATTGGGTGAGTGATCGGCGTATTAGTACCAGTCAGCTCCACGCATTGCTGCGCTTCCACATCTGGCCTATCAACCCCATAGTCTCTAGGGCGCCTCAATGGAAATCTCATCTTGAAGCAGGCTTCCCGCTTAGATGCTTTCAGCGGTTATCCCTCCCGAACGTAGCCAACCAGCCATGCACCTGGCGGTACAACTGGCACACCAGAGGTTCGTCCGTCCCGGTCCTCTCGTACTAAGGACAGCCCTTCTCAAATTTCCTACGCACGCAGCGGATAGGGACCGAACTGTCTCACGACGTTCTAAACCCAGCTCGCGTACCGCTTTAATGGGCGAACAGCCCAACCCTTGGGACCGACTACAGCCCCAGGATGCGACGAGCCGACATCGAGGTGCCAAACCATGCCGTCGATATGGACTCTTGGGCAAGATCAGCCTGTTATCCCCGAGGTACCTTTTATCCGTTGAGCGACCGCGATTCCACAATCCACGGCCGGGTCACTAGTCCCAGCTTTCGCTCCTGCTCGACACGTCCGTCTCACAGTCAAGCTCCCTTGTGCACTTACACTCGACACCTGATTGCCAACCAGGCTGAGGGAACCTTTGGGCGCCTCCGTTACTCTTTGGGAGGCAACCGCCCCAGTTAAACTACCCATCAGGCACTGTCCCTGAACCCGATCAGGGTCCGAAGTTAAGACATCCACTATGGCCAGAGTGGTATTTCAACGACGACTCCACACACACTGGCGTGCATGCTTCACAGTCTCCCACCTATCCTACACAAGCCACACCGAACACCAATACCAAACTGTAGTGAAGGTCTCGGGGTCTTTCCGTCCTGCTGCGCGTAACGAGCATCTTTACTCGTAGTGCAATTTCGCCGAGTTCGTGGTTGAGACAGCAGAGAAGTCGTTACGCCATTCGTGCAGGTCGGAACTTACCCGACAAGGAATTTCGCTACCTTAGGATGGTTATAGTTACCACCGCCGTTTACTGGGGCTTAAATTCTCCGCTTCGACCCCCGAAAGGGTCTAACAGGTCCTCTTAACCTTCCAGCACCGGGCAGGCGTCAGTCCGTATACCTCGTCTTACAACTTCGCACGGACCTATGTTTTTAGTAAACAGTCGCTTCTCTCTGGTCTCTGCGGCCCCCACCAGCTCCACAACGCGAAGTCGTGTCACCAGGAGGGCCCCCCTTCTCCCGAAGTTACGGGGGCATTTTGCCGAGTTCCTTAACCACGATTCTCTCGATCGCCTTAGTATTCTCTACCTGACCACCTGAGTCGGTAATAGGGTACGGGCGGCTGGAACCTCACGTCGATGCTTTTCTCGGCAGCATAGGATCACCGGATCACCCCACCAAGTGGGGCGCCCATCAGCTCTCAGACTTGATGACAGGCGGATTTGCCTACCTGTCGTCCTACCACCTTAGACCGCGACAACCATCGCACGGCCCGGCTACCTTCCTGCGTCACACCTGTTAACACGCTTACCTACTACACGCTCAGGTCCCACCCTTGACCACACACCCGCCCCGAAGGGCCGGCGGCAGTCGCGGGAGGTTAGTCTCACGCGCCTCGGTACGGACGGTTCTTCGCCGGTACGGGAATATCAACCCGTTGTCCATCGACTACGCCTGTCGGCCTCGCCTTAGGTCCCGACTTACCCAGGGCGGATTAGCCTAGCCCTGGAACCCTTGGTCATCCGGCGGACGGGTTTCTCACCCGTCTTTCGCTACTCATGCCTGCATTCTCACTCGCATAGCCTCCACCACTGGATCACTCCGCAGCTTCACCGGCCACACGACGCTCCCCTACCCAGCACCACAACTCAACCAACCAGAACACGTCCGGCGGCTCATCACACGTGGTGCTGCCACAACTTCGGCGGTGTACTTAAGCCCCGCTACATTATCGGCGCGGAATCACTTGACCAGTGAGCTATTACGCACTCTTTCAAGGGTGGCTGCTTCTAAGCCAACCTCCTGGTTGTCTTCGCAACTCCACATCCTTTTCCACTCAGCACACGCTTAGGGGCCTTAGTTGATGGTCTGGGCTGTTTCCCTCTCGACTACGAAGCTTATCCCCCGCAGTCTCACTGCCACGCTTACACTTACCGGCATTCGGAGTTTGGCTGACGTCAGTAACCCGGTGGGGCCCATCAGCCATCCAGTAGCTCTACCTCCGGCAAGCAACACGCAACGCTGCACCTAAATGCATTTCGGGGAGAACCAGCTATCACAGAGTTTGATTGGCCTTTCACCCCTAACCACAGGTCATCCCCCCAGTTTTCAACCTAGGTGGGTGCGGGCCTCCACACGCTCTTACACGTGCTTCACCCTGCCCATGGCTAGATCACTCCGCTTCGGGTCTAGGACACGCGACTCAACGCCCTCTTCGGACTCGCTTTCGCTACGGCTCCCCCACCAGGGTTAACCTCGCCACATGCCGCTAACTCGCAGGCTCATTCTTCAAAAGGCACGCCATCACCCCGCAAGGCTCTGACGGCTTGTAAGCGCATGGTTTCAGGTACTATTTCACTCCCCTCCCGGGGTACTTTTCACCATTCCCTCACGGTACTTATCCGCTATCGGTCATCAGGAAGTATTTAGCCTTACCAGGTGGTCCTGGCAGATTCACACGGGATTACACGAGTCCCGTCCTACTCGGGCACCATCCCACACCAGCAGCACACGTTTCGCCTACGGGACTCTCACCCTCTCCGGTCAGCCTTCCCAGACCATTCGACTACGCACACTGAAACTGATGCCAGGGGCGTGCAGACCCCCGACAGATGACCCCACAACACCATGCATGCAACGCCCACACGCTCTCACACACACACGGTTTAGGCTCCTCCGCGTTCGCTCGCCACTACTAACGGAATCATTCTTATTTTCTCTTCCTGCGGGTACTGAGATGTTTCACTTCCCCGCGTTCCCCCCACATGCCCTATACATTCAGACACGGGTCACGACACATAACATGCCGCCGGGTTTCCCCATTCGGACACCCTCGGATCACCGCTCGCTTACCAACTCCCCGAGGCTTATCGCAGGTTGCCACGTCCTTCATCGGCTCCTGATGCCAAGGCATCCACCATGCGCTCTTGAACACTCACACACCCACACACCCCACCACCACAACAACAGCAGCAGGACACACGCAGGCGCCCGAGTCAGATAACACAAGAAACACAACAACAACAAAATCACACAGAACACCACACCCCACAGGGCATGGCATCCAGATGCTCGCGTCCACTATCCAATTCTCAAACAACCACCAGACACCCACCCACACCCACACCAACCGGTGCGACCATGACCAGGGCCGGCAGAAGAACACCCACCACACAGGCGGCCTGTTCCCCCAGGACCCAACAGCGTGCTCGCCCCACCCCACCACCACAACAGCAGCAGGCCAGGAGAAAAAATCTGTGATGTTCCACCCATGAGCAACCACCCACAGCACACTCGGCCATGGACATGGCAACACACAATGTGTTCGCTCCTTAGAAAGGAGGTGATCCAGCCGCACCTTCCGGTACGGCTACCTTGTTACGACTTAGTCCCAATCACCAGTCCCACCTTCGACGGCTCCCCCCACAAGGGTTGGGCCACCGGCTTCGGGTGTTACCGACTTTCGTGACTTGACGGGCGGTGTGTACAAGGCCCGGGAACGTATTCACCGCAGCGTTGCTGATCTGCGATTACTAGCGACTCCGACTTCACGTAGTCGAGTTGCAGACTACGATCCGAACTGAGATCGGCTTTCTGGGATTCGCTCCACCTCACGGTCTCGCCACCCTTTGTACCAACCATTGTAGCATGCGTGAAGCCCAAGACATAAAGGGCATGATGATTTGACGTCATCCCCACCTTCCTCCGAGTTGACCCCGGCAGTCTCCTATGAGTTCCCACCATCACGTGCTGGCAACATAGAACGAGGGTTGCGCTCGTTGCGGGACTTAACCCAACATCTCACGACACGAGCTGACGACAACCATGCACCACCTGTGCACCAGCCCAAAGGGCTGAACCATCTCTGGCCCATTCCGGTGCATGTCAAGCCTTGGTAAGGTTCTTCGCGTTGCATCGAATTAATCCGCATGCTCCGCCGCTTGTGCGGGCCCCCGTCAATTCCTTTGAGTTTTAGCCTTGCGGCCGTACTCCCCAGGCGGGGCACTTAATGCGTTAGCTACGGCGCGGAACCCGTGGAATGGACCCCACACCTAGTGCCCAACGTTTACGGCATGGACTACCAGGGTATCTAATCCTGTTCGCTCCCCATGCTTTCGCTCCTCAGCGTCAGTAACAGCCCAGAGTCCCGCCTTCGCCACCGGTGTTCCTCCTGATATCTGCGCATTTCACCGCTACACCAGGAATTCCAGACTCCCCTACTGCACTCTAGTCCGCCCGTACCCACTGCACGCGCAAGGTTGAGCCTTGCGTTTCCACAGCAGACGCGACAAACCACCTACGAGCTCTTTACGCCCAATAATTCCGGACAACGCTTGTACCCTACGTATTACCGCGGCTGCTGGCACGTAGTTAGCCGGTACTTCTTCTGCAGGTACCGTCACCCCGAAGGGCTTCTCCCCTACTGAAAGAGGTTTACAACCCGAAGGCCGTCATCCCCCACGCGGCGTCGCTGCATCAGGGTTTCCCCCATTGTGCAATATTCCCCACTGCTGCCTCCCGTAGGAGTCTGGGCCGTGTCTCAGTCCCAGTGTGGCCGGTCGCCCTCTCAGGCCGGCTACCCGTCGTCGCCTTGGTAGGCCATCACCCCACCAACAAGCTGATAGGCCGCGAGCCCATCCCCAACCGAAAAACTTTCCACCCCCCACCATGCGGCAGGAAGTCATATCCGGTATTAGACCCAGTTTCCCAGGCTTATCCCGAAGTCAGGGGCAGGTTACTCACGTGTTACTCACCCGTTCGCCACTAATCCACGGTGCAAGCACCGCATCATCGTTCGACTTGCATGTGTTAAGCACGCCGCCAGCGTTCGTCCTGAGCCAGGATCAAACTCTCCATAAAAAGAAAATACAACCCCAGCCAAAAGAAAAAGACAGAGAAACAAAACTGCTCTCCACCAAAATCAATCAACCAGAAAAACAAAAAAACTGGCATCACAAAAATTTTCAAACAAACACGCTATTGAGTTCTCAAAGAACAGACGCACACCGCAGCTACCCGATGTTTCCACCGTGTTCACCGCGGGACGGCCGGTTATTAACTTTAGACCCAGTCCCATGCGCTTGGCAAGTCGCTTCTCAGTGACCCGCACGCACGTTCTCTGCGCGGAGAAATCCGCTGCGAGATCTGATTGGGCGGTGTCGCTCGCTGCTGTTCCAGTGGAAGCGGGGCTCGTCGGCGTGGTCTGATTCGACCTGCCCGGCCCGCTCGCTTCGGTGTTTCCGTTCGAGCGACAAGTAATAACTTACTGGTCCACCAGGGGTGATGCAAATCGGTGGGGCGTGCTCTCCATCACAGTGCAGCCGCCGAACTCGCAGGACGAGAACACAGCGACCCCGCCGACGGATCCGAAGGGAACCGGTGCGGGGTCGCAGATGATGGGGTCATCGGGTGAAGCGGGCGGCCCCGAGCGTCTTCTTGCCGCGCCGCAGCACGACGACGCCGGCCCTGCCGGCGTCGAGGACGTCCTGCGCGGTGAGGGCCTGGTCCTCGGAGGTCACCTTGCAGTTGTTGACGTAGGCGCCGCCCTCCTTGATCGCCCGACGCGCGGCGCCCTTGGAAGTCACGAGTCCGGAGTCCACGAGCGCGTCGACGACGGGCAGCCCGTCGGAGAGCACAGATTCGGGGAACTCGGCGATCGGCAGCTCTGCGGTGACAGAGGCGAGGGTGCCCGGTTCGAGTGCCGCCAGTTCCCCGGAGCCGAACAGCGCCTCGGCGGCGGCGAAGGCCTGAGCTGTCTGCTGCTCGCCGTGGACCAGCGTGGTGACGTCCTCGGCGAGAACGCGCTGGGCGAGGCGCCTGTGCGGTGCTGCCTGGAACTCCTCGGCGATCGCCTCGAGCTCCTCGAGTGGACGCAGCGAGAACACCTTGAGGTACTTCACGACGTCCCGGTCGTCGGCATTGAGCCAGAACTGGGAGAACGCGTACGGGCTGGTCAGCTCCGGATCGAGCCATACGGTGCCGGACTCCGTCTTGCCGAACTTGGTGCCGTCGGCCTTGGTGATCAGCGGAGTGGCCATCGCGTGGACCGCGACCCGCTCGACCCGCCGGACGAGGTCGGTGCCCGCAGTCAGGTTTCCCCACTGGTCCGAGCCGCCGTGCTGCAGGGTGATGCCGTGCCGGCGGTAGAGCTGGAGGAAGTCGTGAGCCTGCAGGATCTGGTACGAGAACTCGGTGAAGGAGATGCCGTGCTCACTGTTGAGACGCGCCGACACCGTCTCCTTGGCCAGCATCCGGTTGACGGAGAAGTGCTTGCCGACATCCCGCAGGAAATCGATCGCCGACAGCCCGCCGGTCCAGTCCAGATTGTTGACCACCTGCGCGGCATGAGCCCCGTCGAAGTCGAGGAAGCGCTCGATCTGGCCGCGGATCCGCTCGACCCACCCCTCGACGACGTCGCGCTCGTTGAGCGTCCGCTCCCCCGACATCCGGGGATCGCCGATCAGGCCCGTCGCTCCGCCGACGAGTGCGAAGGGGTTGTGGCCGGCCAGCTGCAGACGGCGGGCGAACAGGAGCTGCACGAGGTTGCCCATGTGGAGGCTCGGGGCGGTCGGATCGAAGCCGATATAGAAGTTCACCGGGCCCGCGCCGAGCGCATCGCGCAGCGCCTGCTCATCGGTGGACAGTGCCACCAGGTCTCGGGCCTGCAGTTCACTGAGGGTATCGGTCACGATCCGCCTTTCTCTTCAGAGTCTCGGCTCATCCTAGCGGTTCAGCGGGTGGTCGAATCGCTGAACTCCCGCAGGCGCGACAGCTCGGCGCGAGCGCTGTCGAGCTGCGCTGCGACGGCGGATCTGGCCGTCCCGCCCTTCGAGCTGCGCGAGTCGATGGAGCCTTCGGTGGAGAGCACCTCCCGCATCTGCGGAGTGAGGTGCTCGGAGATGCCCGCGTAGTCCTCGTCCGTGAGATCCCACAGCTCGCAGTCGCGGGATTCGGCGAGCTTCACGGCGGCGCCGGCCAGCTCGTGCGCGACGCGGAAGGGCACCCCCTGACGAACGAGCCACTCGGCGACGTCGGTGGCCAGCGCGAATCCGCGCGGCGCCAGATGCGCCATCCGCTCGGTGTTGAATTCGAGGGTGGCGACCATCCCGGAGAAGGCCGGCAGCAGCAGCGTCAGGGTGTCGACGGCGTCGAACACCGGCTCCTTGTCCTCCTGCAGGTCCCTGTTGTACGCCAGCGGCATCGCCTTGAGGGTGGCCAGCAGCCCGGTGAGGTCGCCGATCAACCGGCCGGCCTTGCCCCGGGTCAGCTCTGCCACGTCCGGGTTCTTCTTCTGCGGCATGATCGAGGAGCCGGTCGAGAAGGCATCGTCGAGCACCACGAAGGAGAACTCCTTGGTCGCCCACAGGATGATCTCCTCACTCAGCCGCGAGAGATCGACGCCGATCATCGCGGTGACGAAGGCGAATTCGGCGAACACATCCCGTGCGGCGGTGCCGTCGATGGAGTTCTCCACCGAATCGCGGAAGCCGAGCTCCGCTGCAACGGCCTGCGGGTCGAGACCCAGGGACGAGCCGGCCAATGCGCCGGACCCGTACGGGGACACCGCGGCACGGTCGTCGAAGTCGATGAGACGGTCGACGTCGCGCAGCAGGGGCCAGGCGTGAGCGAGCAGGTGGTGGGCCAGCAGCACCGGCTGCGCGTGCTGCAGGTGTGTCCTGCCTGGCATCGGAGCATCGGGGTGAGCCTCCGCCTGCGCGATGAGGGACTCGACCACGTCGAGGACCTGACCGGCGATGATCCGGGCGCTGTCGCGCAGGTACATCCGCCCGAGGGTGGCGATCTGGTCGTTGCGGGACCGGCCGGCCCGCAGCTTGCCGCCGAGTTCGGGACCGGCGATCTCGAGCAGTCCGCGCTCGAGCGCGGAGTGCACGTCCTCATCGGAGAGCTCCGGCTGGAACTCGCCCGAGTCCACCTGCTCCTGGAGCGTGTCGAGGGCGGCGAGCATGTCGCTGAGCTCTGCCTCGTCGAGCAGGCCCGCCCGGTGCAGGACGCGGGCGTGAGCACGGGAGCCGGCGATATCGTAGCCGGCCAGTCGCCAGTCGAAGTCGGTGGACTTGCTCAGGGCGGCAAGCGCCTCGGCCGGGCCACCGGCGAAGCGGCCTCCCCACAGGCTGATGCGTTCAGTCACGATGTACCAGGCTTTCCAAGATCAGGGTGCGGTCGATGTCAGTCTAGAGGGAGGACCGAGGCGGTCCGGCGCCTTCTCATGGAAGGTGCCGGACCGCCTCGGCCGGGGTGTGCCGGGTCCGGAGCTCACTGCTGCGGACCCAGCGTTCGATGCCCCAGGTTCAGAGCTTGAGGCCCTTGCCGAAGCGGTGGTCGCGGGCTGCGGCCTGCTTGGAGGCCAGTCCGTAGATGTCGATGAATCCGCGGGCCGAGGACTGGTCGAAGGTGTCGCCCTCGTCGTAGGTGGCGAGGTTGAAGTCGTAGAGCGAGGTCTCCGAGCGGCGTCCCACCACGGTTGCGCGCCCGCCGTGGAGCTCCATCCGGATGTCGCCGGAGACGTACTCCTGGGTCTGGTCGATGAAGGCGTCGAGCGACTTCTTCAGCGGCGAGAACCACTGACCGTCGTAGACGACCTCGGTCCAGCGCTGGTCGACGAGCTTCTTGAAGCGGGCCTGCTCGCGCTCGAGGGTGACGTTCTCGAGCTCCCGGTGCGCGGCGATCAGCGTCATCGCGCCTGGGGCTTCATAGACCTCGCGGCTCTTGATGCCGACCAGTCGGTCCTCGACGATGTCGATGCGTCCGATCCCCTGGGCTCCTGCGCGGTGGTTGAGCTGCTCGATCGCCTGCAGCGGGGTCACGGGCCGGCCGTCGATCGCGACCGGGATGCCCTTCTCGAAGGTGATGATGACCTCGTCGGCCGGCGGCGGGAACGCCGGGTCGTCCGTGTAGTCGTAGACGTCCTTGGTGGGGCCGTTCCAGATGTCCTCGAGGAATCCGGTCTCCACTGCGCGACCCCAGACGTTCTGGTCGATGGAGAACGGGTTCGACTTGGTGGTGACGATCGGGAGGCTGTTGCGCTCGGCGTACTCGATGGCCTTCTCGCGGGTCAGGGCCAGGTCGCGCACCGGGGCGATGCACTTCATGTCCGGGGCCAGCGAAGTGATGCCGACCTCGAACCGGACCTGGTCGTTGCCCTTGCCGGTGCAGCCGTGGGCGACCGTGGTGGCGCCGAACTGGCGGGCGGCCGCGACGAGGTGCTTGACGATCACCGGCCGCGACAGGGCCGAGACGTTCGGATAGGCGTCCATGTACAGGGTGTTGGCCTTGAGGCCGGGCATGCAGTACTCCTCGGCGAACTCGTCGCGGGCGTCCGCGACGTAGGCCTCGACCGCTCCGCAGTCCAGTGCGCGCTGGCGGATGGTCTCGAGGTCCTCGCCTCCCTGTCCGACGTCGACGGCCATCGCGACGACGTCTGCTCCGGTCGCCTCCTTGATCCAGCCGATCGCGACCGAGGTGTCCAGTCCGCCCGAGTAGGCGAGGACGACGCGTTCTGTCATGGGGTTCTCCTTACGGTGTGGTGGTGAAGTTCAGGATGGTGGTGAAGTTCCGGGTGATGGTCGAGTTCCGGGTGGTGAAGATCAGGTCGCAGCTCAGCTGCCGTCGCCGGCGAGTTCCAGCAGGCGGTCGACGAGCTCCTCGCCCGCATGGCCCTCGCCCGCGATGACGAGGACGGTGTCGTCCCCGGCGATGGTGCCCAGCACCCCCGGGATGACCGACCGGTCGAGCGCCGAGGCGAGGTACTGGGCAGCTCCCGGCGGAGTGCGCAGGACGACGAGGTTGTCGGAGCTCGTGGCGCTCACCAGCAGCTCTTCGAGGATCCGCGGGAGTTTGGCATCCAGCGCCTCGCCTTCGCCCGCCGGCTGCAGCCGGCGATCACCGCCCTCGCCCGGAACGGCGTAGACGGGCCCGGAGGCTCCGCGCACCTTGACCGCTCCGAGCTCGAGGAGATCCCGGGAGAGCGTGGCCTGGGTGACGGAGACGCCGCGGGCGGCCAGCCTTCGCAGCAGCTCGGACTGCGACCCGATGGGATCCCGCCGGATGAGGTCGACGATGAGCTGCTGCCGGGCGGCCTTCGTCGCCGGTGCCAGTGCCGAGTACTCGTCGGTTGCGCGCTGGGCGGTCATCTCAGTGCTCCAGCAGCCACACCAGGAGCGCCTTCTGCGCGTGCAGTCGGTTCTCGGCCTCGTCGAAGACCACGGAGTTCGGGCCGTCGATGACCTCCGCGGTGATCTCCTTGCCGCGGTAGGCGGGCAGGCAGTGCATGATGAGCGCGTCGTTCGAGGCCTCCAACAGCTCAGCGTTGACCTGGTAGTGCGCGAACGGCGATGCCTCGTCGTCGCGGCCGGCGTGGTCCTGGCCCATCGACACCCAGGTGTCGGTGACGAGCACGTCCGCACCCGCGGCTGCGGACTGGGCGTCCTCGGTGACGAGCACGGAGCCGCCTGTGGTCTCCCCCAGGATGCGTGCCTCGGCGAGCACCGCCTCGGCGGGGTGGTGACTTGCGGGAGCGGCGATCCGGACGTGCATGCCGGCGTTGACGCCGGCGAGCACATACGAGTTGGCCATGTTGTTGGCGCCGTCGCCGAAGTAGGACAGCGTCAGCCCCGCCAGTCCGTTGCCGTGACCGGTGTGCCGGTGCTCGCGGATCGTCTGCAGATCAGCCAGCAGCTGACAGGGATGGAAGTCGTCGGACAGCGAGTTGATGACCGGGACCGAGGCGTGGGCCGCCATCTCCTCCAGCCCGGACTGGGCGAAGGTGCGCCACACGATCGCGGACACCATGCGCTCGAAGACACGGGCGGTGTCGGCGATCGACTCCTTGTGCCCGAGCTGCGATTCGCCCGGATTGATGATCAGCGGGCTGCCGCCGAGCGCGGCGATGCCAGAGGCGAACGACACCCGGGTGCGGGTGGAGGTCTTGTCGAAGAGCACCGCGACGGTCTGCGGACCGGCGAGAGGCCGGCGCGAGAACGGGTCGCGCTTGAGCTCGTCGGCGAGATCGAGGACCTCGGTCAGCTCTGCCGGCGAGAGGTCGGTGTCCTTGAGGAAGTGTCGAGTCATGTGCTCTCCTTCAGTCCTGCGCGGCGGCGAGGATGGCGGGCAGTGCGTCGAGGAACTCGGTGAGCTCCTCGGCGGTGATGATGAGGGGCGGGGCGAACCGGAGTCGCGTGTCGGTCACGGGGTTGACGATGAATCCCGCGGCGAGCGCGGCGTCGGCGACCCGCTTGGCATTCCCTGCCGCCAGTTCGACGCCCAGCAGCAGGCCTGCCCCGCTGACGTCGGAGATGCCGTCGATCGCGCGCAGGCGCTCGGCGAACCAGCCTCCCAGCTCCCGGACGTGGGCCAGCAGGCCGTCGGCCTCGATGGTGTCCAGCACCGCCAGACCGCCGGCGGTGGTCACGGGGTTGCCGCTGTAGGTGGAGCCGTGCTGGCCCGGCTGCAGCAGCGCGGTGGTCGCGGCTCCGAAGGCGATGGTCGCCGCCAGCGGCAGTCCGCCGCCCAGCCCCTTGGCCGACGTCACGATGTCCGGGACGATGCCCTCGCCGAGCTGCGGATCCTGGAACGCGAACCAGCTGCCGCAGCGCCCGATCCCCGTCTGGATCTCGTCGAGGATCAGCAGCGCTCCGACAGCGCTCGTCGCCTCACGCGCGGCGCCCAGGTAGCCCGCCGGATGGTTGCGGATTCCCGATTCGCCCTGGATGGTCTCGACGAAGACGGCCGCGCAGCTGTCGTCGACGGCGGCCCGGAGCGCCGCCACGTCGCCGAAGGGCACGTGCACAACGTCGGGAACGCCGGGTGCGAAGGGGGCGCGGTAGGCCTCCTTCGAGGTCAGCGCCAGCGCTCCCATGGTCCGGCCGTGGAAGGAGCCCTCGACGGCGACGACCTTGGATCTCCCCTCGCCCACCCGGCGGGACATCTTCAGGGCGGCCTCGTTCGCCTCGGCGCCGGAATTGCAGAAGTACACCGACGAGCCGGCGGGCGCCTGCGCAACGGAGAGGAGCTTCTCGGCCAGCCCGATCTGCGGGGGCGAGGCGAAGAAGTTCGACACCTGGCCCAGCGTCTCCAGCTGTGCGGTGACGGCGCCGACGAGGGCCGGGTGGGCGTGTCCGAGGGAATTCACCGCGATCCCGGCGAGCAGATCGAGGTATTCCCTGCCCGTCTCGTCCCATACGCGGGCGCCCTTCCCGCGGACGAGCAGGCGCTGCGGACGCCCGAGCGCCGGCAGGATCGCCTGCTCGTGGTGGGTGCGCCAGTCAGCGGTCTGAGCCGCCTGATCAGTCGATTCGCGCAAGGTCACTGCGGGTCCTTCCTATGGTCCGAAGCGGTGCTGAGATCCTGGACCATCGTCCCGATCCCCTGCGTGGTGAAGATCTCCAGCAGGATCGAGTGCGCCATCCGTCCGTCCACGATGTGAGCCTGCCGGACGCCGTGGTCCACGGCGTCGAGCGCGGCGGTCATCTTGGGGATCATCCCGGAGTCCAGCCGCGGCAGCAGCTCGCGGAGTTCGGTCGGGGTGATCTGCGAGATCAGGCTGTCCCGGTCGGGCCAGTTCGCGTACAGGCCGGGCACATCGGTGAGCATGATGAGCTTGTCGGCCTTCATCTCCCGGGCCACGGCCGCGGCGGCCAGGTCGGCGTTGACGTTGAGGGGCTTTCCGGCCTCTCCGCCGAGCTCCGCGGCGATGGAGCAGATCACGGGCACCCTGCCTGCGTCGAGCATCTCGCGCAGCACGGTGGTGTTGACCTGCCGGATATCCCCGACCCGCCCGAGGTCGACGACCTCGCCGTCGACCAGGGTCGTCGCCGGGACCGCCAGGAGCAGGTCGGCGTCCTCACCGGACAGTCCGATCGCGGCGTCGCCGTTCATGTTGATCCGCGACACGATCTCCCGGTTGACCTGCCCGGCGAGCACCATGCGGATGACCTGGGCGGCCTCCTCCGAGGTGACCCGCTGCCCGCCCCGGAACTCGCTCGGGATGCCCAGGCGGTCGAGCATCGAGGTGATCTGCGGGCCGCCGCCGTGGACGACGATCGGCCGCAGTCCCGCGAACCGCAGGAAGGCGATGTCGTCGGCGAAGGCCTGCTGGAGCTCGCGGGAGATCATCGCGTTGCCGCCGTACTTGATGACGATGGTGGCGCCGGCGAAGGTCTTGATCCACGGCAGGGCCTCCGTCAGCGTCTCCGCCTTGGACTGGGCCCGGACGAGGCGTTCGGCGGCGGTGGGCGATTGGGATGGGGTCATGTCGAGTATGCGCTGTTCTCTTCGACGTAGTCGTGGGTCAGGTCGGATGTCCAGATGCTGGCTCGGTGGTCACCGGCGTGCAGGTCGATCTCAACGGTCACCTCGCGTCCGAAGCGCACCTCGTCCCGGTCCGCGCCCGGGCTCGAGGCGATGCACACGGGCACGCCGTTGATGGTGACGTCGATCGCGTCGGGTTCGAACCGGGCGGCGGTGGTCCCGACCTGGGCGACGACCCGCCCCCAGTTGGGATCCTCCCCGAAGATCGCGGCCTTGAACAGGTTCGACCGGGCCACTGCCCGGGACACCTCGACCGCTTCGTCCTCCGAGGCGGCACCCCGGGTGGTGATGACGATGTCGTGGTGGGCGCCCTCCGCGTCACGGTGCAGCTGCCCGGCCAGGTCGACGCAGACCTCGGTCAGCCGTTCGGTGAACTCGGTCAGGTCTGCGGACTCGGCTTCCCCGGAGCTCATGAGGATCACTGTGTCGTTGGTCGACATGCAGCCATCGGTGTCGAGGCGGTCGAAGCTGCGCGCGGTCGCAGTCCGCAGGGCGGAGTCGAGCTGGGCGGCGCCGAGGTCGGCGTCAGTGGTGATCACGACGAGCATCGTCGCGAGCGCAGGCGCGAGCATTCCGGCGCCTTTGGCCATCCCGCCGATCCGGTAGCCCGGACCGTCGCAGGCGACGGTCTTGGCCACGGTGTCGGTCGTCATGATCGCCTCGGCCGCGGCCTTCCCGGAGTCAGGACCCTCCGCCGCTGCCGCGGTGATCTCCGGCAGTCCGCCGACGATCCGATCACGGAAGTCCTGGCCCCCGACGCCGATCAGCCCCGTCGAGCAGATGAGCACGTCGAGGGCGGAGAGCCCGAGCAGCTCAGCGGCCTTCTCCGCCGTCAGATGGGTGGTCTCGAAGCCGAAGTCGCCGGTGTAGCAGTTGGCGCCGCCGGAGTTGAGGACCACGGCGCGGGCCCGCCCGTCGGCGGAGGCCTGCTGGGACCACAGGACGGGATTGGCCTTGCACCGGTTGGCGGTGTAGACGGCGGCGACTGCGTCGCTGCGGCCGCGGTTGTGCACCAGCGCGAGGTCGGGGCTGCCGCTGGGCTTGAGCCCGACGGTGATGCCGGCTGCGGTGAATCCGCTGGGATAGGTCACGCTCACGGGGCGACTCCTTCGCGGGGCAGGGACTGGGTCTCGTCGATTCCGAGGGCCAGGTGGGCCGACTGCAGGGCCTGCCCGGCGGTGCCGCGCACGAGGTTGTCCAGTGCCACGCTGACGAGCACCGTGCCGGCGCGATCGTCGACGGCGAACTGGATGTGCGCGGTGTTGGCTCCCGTGGTCGCCGCGGTGTGGGGCCACTGGCCGGCCGGCAGCAGGCGGATGAACGGCTCGTCCCCGTAGGTCTGCGCGAAGGCGGCGGCAACGTCGGCGGCGGTGCCGGTCAGCGGCGCGGTCAACGTCGCGAGGATGCCGCGGGACATCGGCGCAAGAGTCGGCGTGAAGGAGATCCGCACAGGTCCGGAGTCTGCCGGCTCCCCGAGGGTCCCGTTGAGATTCTGCTCGATCTCGGGCACGTGCCGGTGAGTGCCCGCGGTGCCGTAGGCACTGGCATCGCCGAGGATCTCGGCGGCGAGCAGGTGCGGCTTGAGCGCCTTGCCGGCACCGGAGACCCCGTTGGCCAGCACCGCGGTGAGCCGGCTCGGGTCGATGACACCCGCCGCGATCAGGGGCTGGAAGCCCAATGTCACCGCGGTGACATTGCACCCGGGAACCGCGATCCGCTTCGTGGAGCGCAGGTGCTCGCGCTGCTTCTCACCGCCCGGCAGCAGCAGCTCCGGCAGCCCATAGGTCCAGGTGCCGGGGTGCTCGGACTGATAGAACTTCTCCCATGCAGAGGCCGACTGCAGGCGGTGATCAGCGGCGAGATCGATGATGAGGGTCTCCGGAGAGGAGTCGGCCAGCTCGGCGGCGATCCGACCGGAGGCGCCGTGCGGCAGTGCCAGCACCACGACGTCGTGTCCGGAGAGCACCTCGGCCGTGGACTCCCGAACGGTCAGGTCCGCATAGGACAGGAGGTGGGGCTGGTGCTCGCCGAGCTTCGACCCCGCTGTCGAATGACCGGACACCGTTGTAACGTGAAGGTCAGGATGAGAGCTGAGAAGACGCAGGATCTCTCCCCCGGCGTACCCGGTGGCTCCTGAAACTGCGACAGTGAAATCCGCCATGTGAATAACTATACATCACACATGTTCTTTATTCATTCCGGGATCGTGGACGACCCCGGTCGATGCCCGCAGGAGGCACAATGATCCACGCTGTCCAGGCCACCCGCGCAGGTGGCCCCGAAGTCCTCGAGTACGCGGAAGTGCCAGAGCCGTCAGCGGGTGCCGGGGAGCTGCTCGTGGCGGTCGGTGCCGCGGGCATCAACTTCATCGACACCTATCGCCGCTCCGGCGCCTACCCGATGGAATACCCGCATGTGGTCGGCGTCGAGGGATCCGGAGTCGTCGAGGCGATCGGCGAGGGCGTGACCGGCTTCTCGCCGGGCGACCGGGTCGCCTGGCACGATGCTCACGGCTCCTACGCCGAGAAGGTCGCGGTCCGGGCCGACATGGCGATGCGAGTGCCGGCCGGCGTGTCCGCCGAGGCCGCCGCCGCGATCCCGCTGCAGGGGCTGACCGCGCAGTACCTCGCGACCGGCTCCCACCGCATCGAGCCCGGGCAGACTGCTCTGATCCATGCCGGCGCCGGTGGCGTGGGCCTGCTCCTGACCCAGCTCGTCAAGCACCTGGGCGGTCGTGTGATCTCGACCGTGAGCACCGAGGAGAAGGCCGAGCTGGCCCGCGGCGCAGGCGCCGACGAGGTCTTCCTCTACGGCGAGGGCGTCGACATCACTGCGAAGGTGCGCGAGCTCACCGGCGGGGCAGGAGTCGACGTCGCCTACGACGGAGTCGGCAGGGACACCTTCGACGCGTCCCTGGCATCGCTGAGGATCCGCGGCTCGATGGTGCTGTTCGGCGCTGCCTCAGGTCCGGTTCCGCCTTTCGACATCCAGCGCCTCAACTCCTCGGGCGGGATCTTCCTGTCCCGCCCCTCGCTGCAGTGGTTCGTCACGAATCCGACCGAGCTCACCGAACGGGCAGAGATGCTGTTCGACGGTCTGGAGAACGGCTGGCTCGACTTCCGGGTGGGAGCCGCCTTCCCCCTCGCAGAGGCCGCTGAGGCGCACCGGGCCCTCGAAGGACGTCGGACCACCGGCAAGGTCGTGCTCATCCCCTGAACCTCGACCCGGTCTGGTGCTGACCTGGGCTCACCCCTGAGCCCAGGTCAGCGCTTCTGCCCCAGCTCATGCCGGTCAGCGGCTCTGCCGCTCCCGCAGCGATGGCGCGAGCACGACGGCGGCCAGCACGAAGCCGCCGAGCAGGACCCACGCTCCGAAGTACGTGAAGATGTTGAGCTCCGGGGTGAGCGCCGGACCGAGGTCGGCGGCCATCAGGAACACTCCCCCGAGGATCAGCGCGAAGGCGATGATGACCTGGATCAGCTGATCCACCGTGCGCTGCACGAGGGTCTTGATGAGATCGATGTTCAGCCCGCTGGTGCCGATGTCGAGAGTGCCGTCCTGCAGGTGCTGGACCACCCGGCTGACTTCCGAGGGAAGACTGGCCAGCATCGGCGCGGTGGTGCTGATGTAGAGGCCGAGATTCTCCGCCGTCTCCCCGATGCTCCGGGTCTCATGCAGCAGCGCGTCGCTGTGGTCGCGGACCATGACGAGCAGATCGACTTCGGGATCGAGCTTCCTGAGGCTGCCCTCCAGCGTGCTGATGGCGCGGAACGCGCTCGCCACAGCCGACGGCAGCTCGAAGCCCTTGTCGACGACGAAGCCCAGGAGCTCCGTGAACAGCGCAGACGAGCCGCCGGGCATGCCTCCGTCGTAGTGCAGCATGATCTGCCCGATATCCCGCTGGAGCGCTCGCAGGTCGAGGCCGGACGGGGGACTGAAGATGTCGAGGACCGCATTCATCGCCGCGTTCGAATTCTGCTGCTCGAATGCCACCAGCAGCAGCGCGATCGCCCGCCGGTCGCGCTTGTCGATGCGGCCGACGTTCCCGAAGTCGATGAGACCTGCCCGACCCGAGGCATCGATGATCACATTGCCCGCATGCAGGTCGGCGTGGAAGATCCCCTTGACAAGGACCTGTCGTGCCACGAGCAGGAAGAGATCGCGGGCGATGTCCTGCCGAGCCAGAAGCGACAGCCCGTCGAGGGTCCCGGTGGCCTGCGCCAGCGGCACACCGCGTATCCGCTCCATGACGATGACCCGCTCGCCGCTGAGCTCCGGGTACACCTCGGGGATGCGGACCGCGCAATCCGAGTGCGGACCTGCGGCTTCGCGCAGGGCGATCGTCTGCCGCAGCTCGCCGCGGTAGTCGAGTTCCTCGCGCAGCGATTCGACGAAGTTGCCGGCGATCGCCCGCACGCCGATGCTGCGAGCCCACCCGGCGGCATTCTCCAGGCGCTCGGCCAGCGTCATGATGATGTCGGAGTCCGCGCGCACCTGCCGTCGGAGCCTGGGCCGCTGCACCTTGACGACGACCTCGGCGCCGTTCGGCAGCACTGCTCGGTGGACCTGCGCGACCGAGGCGGCTGCCAGCGGCGTGGTGTCGAACTCGGCGAACAGCTCCTCGACCGGAGCGCCCCAGAACTCCTCGAGCTCGCCGCGAAGATCCTCGAAGGGCACGGGCGGGACATCGGACTGGAGCTTCGAGAACTCGTCGACGAACTCGACGGGCACGATGTCGGCCCGCGTGGCCACGAACTGCCCGAGCTTGACGA
Organism: Brevibacterium daeguense; assembly: GCF_021729135.1. Taxonomy (GTDB): domain Bacteria; phylum Actinomycetota; class Actinomycetes; order Actinomycetales; family Brevibacteriaceae; genus Brevibacterium; species Brevibacterium daeguense. The sequence goes on along the minus strand of NZ_JAJTWW010000001.1, from coordinate 579,122 downwards.
AGGTGACCCCGGCGGCGGCGAACGCCTCGGCCGTGGTCCTGGCGGCCTCCCGCATCGACACGCGCAGCGTCGGGATGCGGGGACGGAAGTAGCGCGACAGACCGAACTGCAGGAGGATCCGCTGGATCTGTCCGAGGCGGGTCACGCGGCGGTACCACACGGGAAGCCGGGAGACGGAGCGGACGACGTGACTGAAGGTTCCGCTGGGCAGGACGATCTCGATGGCGAGCAGCACGAACATCTGGATCACGATGAGCCACGCGAAGATCAGCAGGAACACCATGACGGCGGGGAAGCTCGTCTCGATCCAGGGAATGTCCCCACCCCGGGGGATCCGAAGCATCTGGTACGCCGCCAGCGTGATCGGCCACAGCGACATCCCGACCACCACCGAAACGATCGTGTTGCGCAGGGCCCCGGTGCCGACGGTGATGGTCCGCCGGACCAGCACCCCCATGATGAGTGCGTTGAGCAGTCCGAGCAGGATCGACCAGAGCAAGTTCACGTGACCACCCGTCGTGTCATCGGTGTGCGGTGTGCAGTGTACGAAGTGCGGTGCGCGGTGCACGCGCGGTCTCAGCTTAGGCGTTCACTCCGAGCGCACGTCGAGGCGAAGCTTCCGCGTGTTCTGCTCGAGGGAATCAGCCGCACGCGCCAGGGACTCCGCCGTGTCCACCCCGGCGCGGACGTAGCGGCCGGACCAGGCGTCGAGGTCGCCGCCGGCCAGGGCCAGCGCCAGCGCCACGACCTCGGCCGGATTCGTCCAGTCCTTGTCGGTGCGGAAGTCGTGGACCGGCATCGCTCGGGTCATGTCGGTCTCGATCACGCCCGGCGACATCTCGAAGATGCGCAGGCCGCGCTCGTAGCCGTAATGGTGCACCGAGTCCGCGATCCGGAACAGCGCCGCCTTCGAGGCCGAGTACGCCGCGTAGGGCGGTGAGCCGACGGCGCCCGATCCCGAGTTGAGATCGATGATCCGAACCGCCTGCTCGGTCTTCTCTGCAACCTCGAGCAGGTGCGGCACGAAGGCGTTGAGGAGCAGCAGTGGGCCGATCGTGTTCGTCTCGACCACCGAGCGCAGGTCCTCCGGCTTCGCCTCCCACAGGGGCCCCTCGGTCGATTCGATCCGACCGGCGTTGTTGACGAGGACCCGGAGCCTGACGCCCCAGCTGCGCTCGATGCTCCGCACGGAATCCAGCAGTGCGGCGATCGAGTCCTCGTCGGTGACATCCAGCCGGGCTCCGCCGATCCGCATCCCCGTTCCCGAGGCGAGCTCACGGGCGGTGTCCTTCGCTCGGTCCTCATCGGTGGCCGTCAGCAGCACCGGAAAGCCCTCCCGGGCGAAGCCCCGCGCCAGGCGGCGGCCGATCCCCCGGGATCCCCCGGTGATGATGACAAGACTCAGCGAACGATCCGGCATCTCAACTCCTCACTGCGGCTCCGAAGCGCTCCGCCGCGACAGCGGTGGCCGACTCCCGGCGGGCGGAAGCCTCATCTGCGGTCAGCGTCCGATCTGCGGCCCGGAACGTCAACCGGAACGCCACGGACTTCTTGCCCTCGGGCACCTGGTCGCCGGTGTAGACGTCGAAGACCTCGAGCGCCTCCAGCTCCGCGCCCGCCCCCTCGCGCAGGGCGGCCGCGAGGGCTGCGGCGGGGACGTGCTCGTCGACCACCAGCGCGACGTCCTGCCGCGACACCGGGAAGGTCGACAGTGCACCGGCCCATTCCCGCTGATCCTCCTGCCGCAGCAGCGCATCCAGGTCGATCTCGAAGGCGACCGTGCGGCCCGGCAGCCCGAGGTTCTCCAGCGCCTTCGGGTGCAGTTCGCCGGCGTGCCCGAGCACGCTGCCGTCGCCGAGCACGAACTCCGCGCACCGGCCGGGATGGAACGGTGCGTGCCTGGCGGCGCGCACGTCGACGGCGATGCCGTTGGCCTCGGCGATCCGGTGGACGATGTCGATGGCGTCGGCGGTGTCGGCGGGCCGTCCCTCTCCCCAGACGCCGGGCAGCTCTGCATGTCCGCTGATCACGCCCGCGAAATGGTAGGGCTGAGGAGGGACGGCGCCGAGGATCGTTCCGAGCTCATCCTCGGTCGGGTGGTAGCCCGGGTCGAATCGGAGGCCGCGGCGGGGTCGGTCCTCCTCCGGCTGCGTGACAAGGCCCGCTTCGAACACTGCGACGTCCTTGAAGCCGCGCCCGAGATTGCGGCTGACCGCGTCGACGAGGGTCGCCAGCAGGTGGGTGCGCATCAGCGGGTTGTCGTCGGCCATCGGATTGGCCAGCCGCACATTCCGGCGGCGCGGATCCTCAGCCGGGATCAGCAGGGCGTCGCTGCGCTTGTCCGAGGTGAAGGGGTAGGTGAGGACCTCGGTGCAGCCGAGCGCGGTCAGCAGATTCGAGATCCGGCGGCGGGCGCGCTGCGCCCGGGTGAGACCCCTTCCGCCGGGCGCCTGGGGCACCGCCGAGGGGATCCTGTCGTAGCCGCCAGCCCGCGCGATCTCCTCGACCAGGTCGATCGGATCGGTGAGGTCCGACCGCCAGGTCGGCACGGTCACCGACACCGACTCCCCCTGCTCGGCGGCCGAGGCGCCGACTGCTTCCAGCAGGGCGACCACCTCGGCGGTGGAGTAGTCCACGCCCACCTTCTCGGCGGCCATGGTCACCGGCAGGTCGATGACCCGCGGCGGCGGCTCCTCGCCGACCACGGTGGTCGCCTCATCGAGGGCGCCGCCGCCGAGCTCGACCAGGAGGTCAGCCGCACGGCGGGCCGCGGCCGGGCCGAGGGCGGGGTCGACTCCCCGCTCGAACCGGCGCGACGCCTCGGTGGAGAGACGGTGCCGGCGCGAAGTCCGGGCGATGGAGATCTGATCGAAGTGGGCGGCCTCGATGAGCACATTGCGGGTCTCGGACGAGACCTCGAGCTCGGCGCCGCCCATGACCCCGGCCAGACCGATGAGGCGGCTGCGGCCGGCGACCTCGTCGGTGATCAGGAGGTCCTCCTGATCCAGCGTGCGCTTCACCTCATCGAGCGTCGTGATCGTCTCCCCGCGCTGCGCCCGGCGCACCACGATCCGCTCACCGAGCAGGTCGAGGTCGTAGGCGTGCAGCGGCTGGCCGAGTTCGAGCATGACGTAGTTCGTGATGTCCACGGTGAGGCTGATGGGTCGCATCCCCGCCTCGAGCAGACGGCGCTGCATCCAGAAGGGCGTGCGCGCCGAGGGATCTACTCCGCGGACTGTCAGCGCCGTGAAACGGCTGCACCCGGGCACGCCGTGGATCGGTGCCGAGTCCTCGAGCACGACTGGGAAGCCGTCGCAGGTGGGCTCGTTGACCTCGAGCTTTGCGGGGTCGTCGTACTGCTGGCCCTTGAGCATCGCGAATTCGCGGGCGATGCCGCGCATCGACAGCTGGTAGCCGCGGTCAGGCGTGACGTTGACGTCGAGTGTGACCCGGTCGAGGCCGAGGAGCTCCATGGCGTCGTCGCCCGGCGTGCCGTCCAGGCCCCATTCGCCGAGCACGATGATGCCCGTGTGGTCCTCGCCCAGGCCCAGCTCCTTGGCGGAGCAGATCATGCCGTCGGAGACGTGTCCGTACGTCGTGCGCGCGGAGATCGCGAATTCACCGGGCAGAACCGCACCCGGCAGGGCCGCGACGACGAGATCGTCGACGGCGAAATTGTGGGCGCCGCAGACGATGCCGCGCGGCTCGGATTCACCCGTGTCCACCTGGCACCAGCTGATGGTCTTGCCGTTGGAGTGCTCTTCCTTGGCCATCTCCGCCACGCGGGCCACGACCAGCGGTCCGGTGATGGTCGGGCCGAGGAAGTCCTCCTCCTCGAGGCCGATCCCGGCGAGTTCGGCTGCCAGCGTATGGGGGTCATCGACGACCGAGGTGTCGACGTAGTCGCCGAGCCATTCGAGCGGGACGCGCATCAGGCATTCACTCCAAACCGTGCAGAGAAACGGAGGTCGCCTTCGACCATGTCATGCATATCGTTGATGCCCTCGCGCAGCATCAGGGTGCGCTCGATGCCCATGCCGAAGGCGAAGCCCTGGTAGACATCGGGGTCGATGCCCGCGGCGCGGAGCACGTTCGGGTGCACCATGCCGCATCCGCCCCATTCGATCCAGCCGGCCCCGCCGACCTTGTTCGGGAACCAGAAGTCCATCTCGGCGCTGGGCTCGGTGAACGGGAAGAAGCTGGGGCGCAGCCGAGTGCGGGACTCCGGGCCGAACATCGCGCGGGCGAACTCGTCGAGCGTGCCCTTGAGGTGGGCCATCGTCAGGCCGCGGTCGATGGCGATGCCCTCCACCTGGTGGAACACCGGCGTGTGGGTGGCGTCGAGCTCGTCAGTGCGGAAGGTCTTGCCCGGGCAGACGACGTAGAGCGGGACGCCGCGCTCGAGCAGCGACCGCGACTGCACCGGAGAGGTGTGGGTCCGCAGCAGGAGCGATGCCTCGGCCGGGTCGACGAAGAATGTGTCCTGCATCTGTCGGGCCGGGTGGTCGGGACCGAAGTTCAGGGAGTCGAAGTTCAGCCACTCCGCTTCGACCTCCGGGCCTTCGGCGACCTCCCAGCCGTGCCCGATGAAGTGGTCGGCGACCTGCTCCTGCAGCAGCTGGAGGGGGTGCCGGGCCCCGATCGGCCGGCGGCCGGTGGGGAGCGTGACGTCAACGGCCTCGGCGACGAGCACCTCGGCTTCGCGCTGCTCCTCAAGTGCCGCCTGGCGTGTGTCGTGGGCCTTCTTGATCCGTCCCCGAGCCTGACCGACGAGCTTGCCCGCTCCGGCCTTCTCCGACTTGTCGAGAGAGCCGATCGCACGATTGGCCAGGGCGAGCGGGGAGCGGTCGCCCGTGTGGTCGATCCTGGCGGTCTTGAGCTCGTCCAGGGTGGCAGCGGTTTCGAATGCGGCCAGCGCAGCGTCGACGGCTGCCGCAACCGAGGACTCGTCGCGCGGATCAGGATGCGCAGTCATCGGCCTTCTTTCTGTCGAGTGGGTGGGGACCGTCAATCAGTCTAACCAGTCCGACGGTCGGCCGAGGACTCGCCTACAGCCGCACGTTGCGCGCGGTCTCGTAGATGCAGATGCCCGCGGCCGTCGCAAGATTGAGGCTTTCAGCGCGTCCGTAGATCGGAATGGCCACCGCGGCGTCGCACAGCTGCCGGTCCGCCTCGGGCAATCCCCAGGCCTCGTTGCCGAACACCCACATCGTAGGACGGGTCAGATCCAGACCTGTCGCCCAGGGACTGTGCAGGTCGTGCACCGGCGGGTGGGCGTCGGCAGCGAGCACCTGCATGCCGGAAGCCCGGCCTCGCTCGGTGACTTCGGCGAGGTCGGCGCCCGTGACGACGGGGAGATGGAACAGGCTGCCTGCTGTGGCGCGGACTGTCCTGGGATTGTAGACGTCGACGCTCGACCCCGTGTAGACGACGGCGTCCGCGCCCGCTGCATCGGCGACGCGCAGCACGGTGCCGGCGTTCCCGGGATCGCGCACCTGGGAGAGCACGACGACGAGCCTGGAACCGGAGCTGATGGCGGAGCTCAGATCCACATCGAGGAATTCGCAGACGGCGAGCAGGCCCTGTGACGCCTCGGTGTCGGCGATCTGCGCGAGCAGAGCCGGGTCGATCTGGCGGACAGGAGTCCCGGCACGCTCAGCGAGTTCGAGGATGTCCGGGTGGCGGTCCGCGGCAGCAGCGGTGGCGAACAGGTCGACCAGCCGGATTGGAGATGCGTCGACGCGGTCGTCCGCACCAGCACCGCTCACGGCCTCCGCTCGGGCGGAGAGAGCCTCGCGAACGGCTTGGGGGCCTTCGGCCAGGAACTGGCGGGTCTTGGTACGCCACGAGCGCCTGACCAGTTTGGCGGCTTCCCTCACCCGCTTGGACTGCGGGGAGTGGATGACCGGCCCGGTCAGGCGCTCGTGCTGAGTGATCTCACTCATGCGAACGCGGCAGCTCGCATCAGGCGGCGCTGGACTTGGCTGCGTTGACGTCTGCCGGCAGCGCTTCCTTGGCGACCTTGACAAGCGTTGCGAAGGTCGCCGAGTCATTCACTGCGAGCTCGGCCAGCATGCGGCGGTCGACCTCGACGCCGGCGGCCTTGAGCCCCTGGATGAAGCGGTTGTAGGTCATGCCATTGGCGCGGGCGCCGGCGTTGATGCGCTGGATCCAGAGGCGACGGAAGTCGCCCTTCCGAGCGCGGCGGTCACGGTAGCTGTAGACCAGCGAGTGGATGACCTGCTCTTTTGCCTTGCGGTAGAGGCGAGACCGCTGACCGCGGTATCCGCTTGCGCGGTCGAGAATGACCCTGCGCTTCTTCTTGGCGTTGACCGCCCTCTTCACACGTGCCACGTGTACTCCTTAGAAAATTGTGATCGCTGTCTGCACAGCTCGGGTTCGGACCCGGCGCTGGAGTCTCAGCGCTTGCCGAGCAGCTTCAGGGCCTTGGCGGAATCGCCCTTGGGGAGTCCCTTGTCCATCGAGATCCGGCGCTTGCGCCGCGAGGACTTGTGCTCAGCCAGGTGGCGCTTGTTGACGCCCTCCCGCATGACCTTGCCGCTGCCGGTGAGGCGCAGACGCTTCTTGGCGCCGCTGTGAGTCTTCTGCTTCGGCATGGTGCCGCTTCTCCTTCTCGTGTCGTGTCGACCGGCGCACGCCGGCGCACAACGTCGATTTGATGTCATGCGTCAGCCCCGCTGAACAGCAGGGAGGACGCGCACACTTACGCTTCGGCGTCGGCAGGCTTGTGCTCTGCCTTGGCCTGGGCCGCTCGATCGCGCCGGGACTTGGCCTCGACGGTGGTTCCCTTCGCCCCGCGGTTCGCCTGTCGCGTTTCCGCCTTGGCATCCGACTTGGACTTGAATGGTGCTACGACCATCACCATGTTGCGCCCGTCCACCCGCGGCTGGGACTCCACGGAGCCGAGCTCCGCGACGTCCTCCGCAAGCCGGTTGAGCAGCTTGATTCCCATCTCGGGGCGGGACTGCTCACGACCGCGGAACATGATCATGACCTTGACCTTGTCGCCACCGGTCAGGAACCGCTCGACATGGCCCTTCTTGGTTTCGTAGTCGTGCTCGTCGATCTTGAGGCGAAACCGGATTTCCTTCAGCGCCGTATTGGCCTGATTCTTCCGGGCGGCACGTGCCTTCTGAGCAGATTCGTACTTGTACTTGCCGTAGTCCATGAGCTTGGCCACAGGAGGCTTGGCCTGCGGGGCCACCTCGACCAGGTCGAGGTCTGCGTCACGGGCCAGCTCGAGTGCCTTGTGAATGGCAACGATCCCCACCTGCTCGCCGTTGGGGCCGACCAGGCGGACTTCCGGAACTCGAATCCGATCATTGATGCGCGGCTCGCTGATGTGCTCGCTCCTTCTTCGACGATGATTCACGATGCTGCCGAAAAGAAAAAGCTCCCTTCGGCACATGCCAAGGGAGCCCAGACGAATGCGAGCGATGGAGACACTCGATGCGCCCTTTCGAGAAGGACGATCATTCGAAACCCGATCGCCTGTGACGATCCAGGTGGGAGCCGAGCTCCTCTTTGCACACGTCCATGATACTACGATTCCTGCCCGCGTGCACATCAGCGGCTGAGATCTGCACGAACCGCGCTTCCCAGCTCTTCGGACGCCGGCCTGCAGGGAGAGGTGTGGGATGCTGTTGGGCATGACCGAATCACAGTCGAACCCCGCAGCCGAATCCGCTTCCGGTTCCGCATCAGCGTTCAGCGAAGAGCAGGCGATCCGCGACATCGCGGAGGTGCCCGCTGTCGAGATCATCTCATCTGCGGCTGTCCATCTGATGAGCGCGGCCGCAGTCAAGTGCGGCCTGGCTGAGGACACCGAGACCGAGCGCGCCGCCGATCTCACCGATCTCGACGAGGCCCGCAAGCTCATCACCGCGCTCGCCGGGCTCGTGACTGCCGGCGCCACCGAGATCGGCGATCATCACGCCCGCCCCCTGCGCGACGGGCTGCGCAGCCTGCAGCTGGCGTTCCGCGAGGCCTCGGCGATCCCGGACGCGCCCGGACAGGGCCCGGGAGAGAAGTTCACCGGCCCCGTGCGGTGACACCGGAGGCCTAGAGGGCTCCCTTCTCGCCGAAGTACCGAACGGCAGGGATCCTGCCCCCATTCCGGTCGAATTCCCGGGACACCTCATCGGCCAGCTCGTCGTCGAACAGGAAGTCGAGCGCAGTTGCTGCCAGTCCGAACGCGCCATCGACCACTGCTTCGTCGGCCTGCGGCGATCGCGCCGCATCGGCGAACTCCCGGGTGTGCCAGGCGACCCGCGGTTCGGCGATGGCGATGGTGGGATGGATGCCGGGCACCAGCCAGCTGACATTGCCGAAGTCGGTCGAGGCGGCAAGCGTGTCGGGCACCACGCCGGCCGGGAAGGGAGCTCGTCCCACGGCCCGCTGATAAGCAGACCACCGCGCCGCCAGCTCGCTGTTCGCCTTGACCGGCATGCTCGGCGGGTGGATGTCCCAGTCGAGCTGGACCCCGCAGCCGGTCATCAAGGCCGCACCGTGAGCGATATCGGCGATGCGCCCCGACAGCTCCCGCAGCGTCTCCGGGTACGGGGAGCGCACGTACAAGTTCAGCTGCGAGCGCTCGACGATGACGGAGGGACGGTCTCCGCCCTCCGGCAGCGATGCGTGCACCCTGTCGACCGGAAGCATCTGCTGACGCAGCAGACCGATTCCCTGATACATCAGGGACGCCGCATCGAGGGCGTTGCGTCCCATGAAGGGCAGAGCGGAGGCGTGAGCGGCGATGCCGGTGAAGGTGACCTCGAGTGCGCGTCGGCCCAGCCACAGCTGCTCGCAGGCGTCGAAGCCGAACGGATGCAGCATGAGTGCCGCGTCGATCGTGTCGAAAGCACCGTGGCGAGCCATGATCTCCTTGCCGCCCCGGCCCTCCTCGGCCGGCGTGCCGAGGAGCACGACCCGACCGGGCAGCCGACGTGCGTCTCCGTCGAGCGCCGCAACCAGAGCGCAGAAGGCGCCCACGGCAGAGGCGGCGATGACATTGTGGCCGCAGGCGTGCCCGATGTCCGGCAGCGCGTCATACTCGGCGAGGATCGCGACCGTTCTGCCGGCATCCGGGCTGCCGAACTCCGCACGCACCGCGGTCTCCAGTCCTGCGACGCCGACTTCGGCCTCGACTCCGGAACTCCGCACGGCGGCAGCCACCAGCTCGGCGGATGCGTGCTCCTCGAATGCCGGTTCAGCAACTGCGTGGACGGCGTGTGACAGCCCGATGAGTCGGAGCCGCGCTTCCGCGACCTCGGCGCGGACCCTGTCGATGATCGCGTCGGGCGCACCGCTGAAGGCGGATTCGGGCGGCTGCGCCGCCGCGCCGCGACGAGCGGCCTCCAGCCGTGCGTGCTCGATGTAGTCACTGCTCGGGACGGTGGGTCGGGTCGGATCGCTCATGCCCCCACACTATTGCGCACTGACGCCGCCACCAGGCTCGGCCGAGCGCGGATGCCTGCACGTCGACTGATTCCCGCTCGGATACGTCTGGTCGAACACGCACAGCGCGCGCTTTTCTTGAACGGTTCCAAAACAGGGAGTAAGCTGTCGGCCGTGACGACAACGAGCACTGCCGAACTCATTCGGGCTGCCGGGCTGCGGGTGACCGCTCCGCGGCAGGCCGTGCTCGAGGTGCTCACCTCCGTAAGGTCCCATCCCGATGCCGAGGAGATCACCAGCGCGACTCGGGAGCGGATCGGCAAGGTATCGCATCAGACGGTCTACGACGTCCTCGCGGCCTTCGAGCGGGCCGACCTGGTGCGGTGCATAGAGCCCGCGGGCGCGTCAGCGGCTCGTTACGAGCTGCAGCGCCATGACAATCACCATCACATGGTCTGCCGGTCGTGCCAGCAGATCTTCGACGTGCCCTGCCTGGGCGCCGGCGCCCCGTGCCTTCATCCCGACGACGCCTTCGGGTTCGAGATCGAGATCGCCGAGGTGCTGTACTGGGGCCGCTGCTCCGAGTGCCGCGCCACGGAAGGCGAGCCTGCCGCCGCTGCGCCCTGACGATCGGCGCGCGCTGCTCACTCGGCGTGAACCGAGGAAGGCGAGCAGGCCGTGCGGCTCGGCCGACCGCGAGCTCGGCCGCCGGAGTGCGCGGCCGGCGGAGTGCGCGGCTCGAGCCTCAGGCGGCGAAGCTGATGACCATCGAGTCGACCAGCGCAACGAACTCCTCATGTGCGCTCAGGCTCTGTCTGAACTCGTTGAGCCTGTCACTGCCCGGTGCCTCGGCTGTCCGGAGCACGAGGGCCACTTCCGGACCACTGATGTGAACGTTGCGCGTGCCGGGGGCGACCCCCAACCCCTCGATCCAGCCGAATCTGCCTGCGATCTCAGCAGCGAGCCGCGCCACGCGCGCATCGGCCCAAGCGGGCCTCCACGTGTGCCCCTGCACGAAAGCCCATAGAGCAGTTCGCCGCAGGAGGAAGGGATCTGTGCTTCCCGGGTCGATCACCACGAGCTGTGCGCCCTCTTGGATCGCGGCAACGCCCAGCCGCTCCATCTCGATCGGGACGGGCCTGGCGGTGGTTCCCCAACTCGTCAGCGCGGGGATGTCGGCGAAGCAGGGAGTGCATTCGCGCCCGTCTTCCGAGGCGAGCCGCACCATCGCCATCTCGGATCTGTTGTCGTGGACCAGACCTCGCTCGTCAGTGGAGTGCTCGACGGCGGTGGGCATCACCGGAGCATAGACCCGAGCCCCGCGCAGCGCTTCGACGACGCCGATGTGGGCCTGCGGTTCCATGGGCGAGACGTTGACCGCCCGCAGCGCCGCTCGCAGCGAGGGATCCGCCTGACCCGTATCCCCGGAGAAGGGATTGGGCTTGAGGTCTCGCCCAGCCCACGGGGTGCCGGCGGAGTCCGCCGCCTGCGCAGCGGACCTGTGCGCGCCGGACGTCTGCGCCATGTGCTCCGGCAGGGACCGCCGTGTGCTGTCGGTCATCGACCGGCGACGTCGAGCGCCTCCGCCAGGGTGAATTTCCCGGCATAGAGTGCTTTGCCCACGATCGCGGCCTCCACTCCTTCGGGCACGAGGGTGCGCAGCGCCGCGATGTCGTCCAAGCTGGACACTCCTCCGGAAGCGACTATCGGCCGATCGGTCCGTGTGCACATCTCGCGCAGCAGTTCCACATTGGGTCCCTTGAGCGTCCCGTCCTTGTTGACATCGGTGACGACGTATCGGGCGCACCCGGCCTCTTCCAGCTGCTGCAGCACGGTGAAGAGGTCACCGCCCTCCTTGGTCCAGCCCCGTGCAGCCAGCGTGGTGCCGCGCACATCCAAGCCGATCGCGATCTTGTCGCCGTAGTCGCGAATGACCTCGGCCGTCCACGCCGGGTTCTCGAGCGCGGCAGTGCCGATGTTGACCCGTTCGGCACCCGTGTCGAGGGCTCGCTCGAGGCTTTCGGTGTCGCGGATGCCCCCGGAGATCTCCACCTTGATCGACAGCGCTTTCGTCACCTGCTTGAGCAGGTCATAGTTGGAGCCGCGGCCGAACGCCGCATCCAGATCGACGAGATGGATCCACTCGGCGCCTGCGCTCTCGAACTGCTGGGCCGCTTCAACAGGAGAGCCGTAGTCGGTCTCGGAGCCGGCGGCTCCCTGCACGAGACGCACGGCCTTGCCGGCGGCGACGTCCACTGCGGGCAGCAGTGTGAGAGCGGGTTCGGTCACAAGTTCAGTCATCTTCTCTTCCTTGATTCCTCTCAGTCGAGAGCATTCACCCAGTTGGTCAGCAGTGCGGCTCCGGCGTCCCCGGACTTCTCAGGATGGAATTGTGTGGACCAGGTGGAGCCGTCCTCCACCGCGGCCACGAAGGGCCGACCGTGAGTGGAGAGGGTGCTCACGGAGCCGGCAGGCTTCACGTGGGCGGCGTACGAGTGCACGAAGTAGAACCGTTCGTTCTCGATGCCGGAGAACATCCGCGATCCCGCAGGCACCTGAACCTGATCCCACCCCATGTGCGGAATCACGTCTGCTTCCAGGCGAGTCACTTCCCCGGGCCATAGCCCGATCCCGGCGGCGGTGACTCCGTGCTCGGTGCCGGCGGAGAAGAACACCTGCTGACCCACGCAGATCCCGAGCATGGGCAGCTGCCTCTCGTGGCGCTCGCGGATGACTTCGACAGCTCCGGCACGCGTGAGCCCCGCCATCACCGCCGCGAAGGCGCCGACGCCGGGAACGAGCAGACCATCGGCCGCGGCGGCCCGCTGCAGGTCCCCGGTGAGTTCGACCTGCGCACCGGTCCGTTCGACAGCACGCACCGCCGAGCGGACGTTTCCGGATCCGTAGTCCAGGACGACCACCCGCGGGCTCATGCCGGCCGCCCCGACAGCAGCGCATTGATCCGGTAGAGCCCGAATCCGAGCACGACAACACCCAATCCGGCGCCGGCCCAGCCCGCGGCGGCGCCTCGCAACCCGGCTATCGCGCCGATGGCGATGGCGATCACCGCCAGCAGCGCGACGACGAACCACAGGATCGCCGTCCGTGCCAGCGCCGCTCGGGCAGGCGTCATCGTCGCCGCGCTGGCCTGCAGCTTGGTCATCGCGGAGGTGTCGATCCAGCCTTCGATGTCCTGCGGCGCCTTGATCTCCAGGAGGAGCTTCTCCAGATCCTCGGGGAGGTTGGTCAGGGCCAGCCCTGCGGGCACGTCCGATTCGCGGGTGCCGTGCCGGTAGTGCGCAGCGTCGATCTGCTCGTCGTTGCGCACCATCAGCAGCACCTCATGCTTGCCGGCGAGCTTGGAGATGGCTGCGGCAGCCGCGTTGCCCGCAGCGATATCCGTGTCGTCCTGCACGATGGCGGAGAAGTCGCCGATCGGCACGATGGCACCCCGGATGTCCGAGAGCACACAGGCGGCGGCGAGCTGGTCCGGCTGGCCGAACGGGGTCACGATCACCGTCCGACTCACAGTGCGCCCTTCGTGCTCGGGATGCCGCTGACGCGCGGGTCGGATTCGACTGCCGCGCGCAGAGCACGCGCGAACGCCTTGAACTGGGCCTCGGCGATGTGATGCGGGTCGCGCCCGGCGAGCAGGTTCAGGTGGACGGTGAACCCGGCGTTGAAGCTCAGCGACTCGAGGGAGTGGGCGACCATCGATCCAGTGAAGTGGCCGCCGATGAGGTGGTACTGCTGGCCTTCGGGCTCCCCGCTGTGGACGAAGTACGGACGACCGGAGACGTCGACGACGCATCGGGCGAGAGCTTCGTCCAGCGGGACCAGCGCATCGCCGTAACGGCGGATGCCGGCCTTGTCCCCCAGGGCTTCGCGCAGGACCTGCCCGATCACGATCGCAGTGTCCTCCACCGTGTGGTGCACGTCGATGTGGACATCGCCCTCGGCCCGCACCTCGAGGTCGATGAGCGAATGCTTCGACAGCGCGGTGAGCATGTGGTCGTAGAAGGGCACTCCGGTCGAGATCTCCGAGGCGCCTGTCCCGTCGAGGTCGATCTCGACGGTGACGTCGGATTCGCTCGTCACCCGGTGCGCCGAGGCGCGGCGGTCAGTCATGCTTGTCCCTTCACAGCGGTCTGAGATGATTCGGCGACGATTCCCGGGTCGGCGGCTACCGCCGCGGTGATGGCGTCGACGAAGGCGGTCGTCTCCGCCTCCGTTCCCGCATTCACCCGCAGATGGCCCGGGATTCCGTTGTCGCGCACGAGAACGCCTCGCTCGAGCAGCGCCTGCCAGAGCGCGGGCGGCCGCGTCACGCCGCCGAACAGGATGAAATTCGAATCGCTGGGGACGACGCGGAAGCCCAGCTCCGTCAGTGCCCGGCTCATCCGATCGCGCTGCTCCACCAGGCGATCGACGTTGGCCAGCAATGAGGGCGCGTGGTCGAGGGCAGCGCACGCGGCAGCCTGGGTCAGCGCAGACAGATGGTACGGAAGTCGCACGAGGCGCAGCGCATCGATAAGCGCCGCGTCCGCCGCAGCGTACCCCAACCGCGCCCCGGCGAATGCGAACGCCTTGCTCATGGTTCGGGAGACGACCAGTCGGGGATGGTCCGGCAGCAGAGTCAGGGCGGTGCGGAACCCGGGGCGGGCGAATTCGGCGTAGGCCTCGTCGACGATGACGATGCCGTGTGCCTCGGCCAGCACAGCCTCGACAACGGACAGGTCGAGGCCGTTGCCGGTGGGGTTGTTCGGAGTGCACAGGAATACGACGTCCGGGTCATGGTCGCGCACCGCTGCCGCAGCCGATTCGGCATCCAGCCCGAAATCGTCAGCGCGATCAACGGAGATCCACTCGGCACCCGTGGACGTGGTGATGAGCGGGTGCATCGAGTAGCTGGGCGAGAAGCCGAGCGCACTGCGCCCCGGTCCGCCGAAGGCCTGCAGGATGTGCGAGAGCACCTCGTTGGAGCCATTGGCCGCCCAGACCTGGGCCGGAGCGATCGACGTGCGATCGGTTCCGCCGCCCTGCCGTTCGAGCACATCCCCGAGGTACCCTGCCAGGCGCTCGCGCAGTGCGGTGAATTCGCGATCGGGATAGCGGTTGAGATCGCCCAGCACGGCGGCGAGCGACTCTTGGACCGCCCGCACCACGTCGGCCGGAACAGCGAAGGAGTTCTCGTTGACGTTGAGCGGAACCGCCACGTCGAGCTGTGGCGCGCCGTACGGCTCCTTGCCGCGCAAGTCGTCTCTGATGGGCAGATCCTGCAGTGAAGTCACCGCACAAGTCTATCGCGCAGGAATCGCGAGCCTCTGGCCGGGGTGCACCACATGAGCCCCCAGGTTGTTGATCTCAGCGATGTCCAGAACGACATCCCTGGTATCGACCCCGCCGGACACCTCCGAGGCGATCGACCACAGCGAGTCACCGTCCTCCACGATGACGACCGAGTACTCCCCGGTGCCGCCCAGAGCGGATTCCGAGGCACCGGCCGCCTGCGGTGAGGCGGACAGGGCCACTGCGATGCCGACAGCCAGCGCTGCGATCACGATCGCCACAGTCCTCGCCAGCCGCACGAAGCGGCGGCCGCGCGAGGTCAGCCGGGACCCGCGAGGAGCTGGGGAAAGAGCAGCTGAAGCCATGTCATCCTCCTGAAGTTGGTCGAGCTTCGGGTGCCGAAGAGAAGACGGACCCACCAAGGTAATCGAACTCATGTACTATTGAACACAACATTCGAACGAATGTCCACCGAATCTCGAACGCGTGTGTGAAAATGGATTAGAACGACGTTGTGATCGATCAGTTCGCAGTGTTGCATCGGGCACGGACACGGCGGTCGGAGCCGGCTCCGCCGCCAGGGAGCCAAGCGTTGGCAGACAGGGGAAGAGGAATGAGCACACAGCCACGACGTCCCAGAGGGCGTCCGCGCAACGACAGCGTCGCGGATGAGATCGAGGAGTTCCGCGCGACACAGGCCGACGTGGTCGAACTGCCGGAGGGTTCGGCGGCTGCGGGAGACCCGCGGCTGACCCCGCGCCAACGGCTGGTGCTCGAGACCATCGAGTCCGCCGTCTACACCAACGGCTATCCCCCGAGCATGCGCGAGATCGGCAAGGCTGTCGGGCTGGCCTCCCTGTCGAGCGTGGCCCATCAGCTGTCCCAGCTGGAGCGGCTGGGCTATCTGCGCCGGGATCCGAAGCGGCCCCGGGCGATCGAGATCGTCAACCCGGCAGAAGAGGCAGCGCAGACGGCGCACTCGGTTCCGGAGTCAGCGAACACCACGATGGTCCCGGTGCTCGGCAGGATCGCAGCCGGCGGACCCATCACCGCGGAGCAGGCGGTGGACGACGTATTCGCGCTGCCGAAGCAGATCGTCGGGTCGGGCGACCTGTTCCTGCTTCGAGTCGCCGGCGACTCGATGATCGATGCCGCCATCTGCGACGGCGACTGGGTTGTGGTCCGTCGGCAGAACGCGGCGGAGAACGGGGAGATCGTTGCGGCGCTCCTCGACGAAGAGGCGACGGTCAAGACGCTGCGCCGCAAGGACGGCAAGCAGTGGCTGCTCCCGCAGAACGACCTCTACGAGCCGATCGACGGCGACCGGGCCACCATCATGGGCATCGTGGTAGCGGTGATCCGCCGCGTCTGAGCCATGCGGCTGAGCGGTACCAGTACGGGCCCGTGGACGTCAGTCCGCGGGCCCGTCCTGTGCCAGCCGCGCGAGCGCTCCGCGGACAGCCGCACCGTTCTCCGTCTTCCACATCGGCGGCAGCGAGCCCAGCAGGAAGCCGGCGTAGCGGGCGGTGCGGAGGCGGGAATCGAGAATCGCGACGACTCCCCGGTCAGCCGTGGAGCGGATGAGCCGGCCGGCCCCCTGGGCCAGGCGGAGTGCCGCGTGGGTGGCGCTGACGGTCATGAAGCCATTGGCCCTGTTGCGTTCGGCCGCGTGGGTGCGAGCCTTGACCAAGGGATCGTCGGGACGCGGGAACGGAATCCGGTCGATGACGACGAGCCGGCACGTCCGCCCGGGGACATCGACTCCCTGCCACAGCGACATGGTCCCGAACAGGGAGCATTCGTCCTCCGCGGAGAATCGGGCCACGAGCGCTCCGAGGGAGTCCTCACCCTGCAGCAGGATCGGCGTGTCGACGACGTCCCGCAGGGCCTCGGCCGCCTGCACGGCCGCGAACTTGGAGGAGAACAGACCCAGCGCTCCGCCGCGGGAGGCAGTGATCAGCTCACGCAGCTCCTCGATCGCCTCCTCCGTGAGTCCGCTCCGGGCGGGCTTGGGAAGCCGCGACGCGACGTAGAGGATTCCCTGCCGCTCGTAGGCGAAGGGCGAGCCGACGTCGATGGCGTCATACCGGGGCGCCTCCGGCCCGGCGAGGCCCAGGGATGCGGCCACCGGTTCGAAGCGTCCGCCCAGCGCCAGCGTCGCCGAGGTGGCGATCACGGTGGAATCGGCGAACAGGCCGCTGCGCATGGTGCCGGCAACGCTCAACGGGGCGACGACGAGTGAAACGGTCTCCGTCTCCCGGAACCTCGACCTGCTGACCCAGACCACGTCGTTCTCGGCAGACTCAGCCATCCGCTCGGCCAGTTCGAAGACCTCCTGCAGCCTCGCCCGCGCCATCTGGCGGCCGGCGTCGGCTTCTTTCGCCTCGCGGCTCTGACCCGAATCCGCGGTGATCTGGCGAGCCGCGTCCCGCACCGCGACGACCGCGTCGGCCAGGGCGTCGGGCCACTTCTCGAGCAGGCCCTCGGGCGTCGCGTCCAGAGCCTTGTCGAACGCAGAGGCCGCCGTCTCCAGCAGACCGATCACTCCGTCCTGAACCTGGGTGTGCCTGCGGGCGGACTGTGCTGCGGCGTTGATCATCGTGGTCGTCAGGGACCCCGACAGCGCATTGGTCACTCGGTCGCGCAGCTCGTGGGCCTCATCGACGACCACTGCCGCGTGCTCGGGTAGGACAGTGCTGTCTCCGAACGCGTCGATGGCCAGGAGCGCGTGGTTGGTGACCACGATGTCGGCCTCCGAGGCCTTGATCCGAGCCCGCTCGGCGAAGCACTCCTCGTACAGCGGGCAATGGGATCCGAGGCAGTCGAAGGCGTTGACCGACACCTGCGCCCAGGCGCGGTCGGAGACCCCCGGGATCAGATCGTCGCGGTCTCCGGTCTCAGTGATCCGCTCCCAGCTGCGGACCCTGCTGATCTCCTCGCCGAGGCCGGAGCTCTGCGCGTCCCCGCGGCCGGCGGCATCGTCGGCTCCGAGGTCGAACAGCATGCTCATGGAATCGTCGGGGTAACCGCCTGCCAGCTTGTGCTTGCACACGTAGTTCCTTCGGCCCTTGAGCACCGCCGCCTGCGGCTTCTGGGTGAGGTCGGACTTCACCGACCCCAGCAGCCGCGGCAGGTCGCGGTCGATGATCTGCGCCTGCAGCGCCAGGGTCGCCGTCGACACGACGACGCGCTCGCCGGTGCGCACGGCATACTCGACCGCTGGAACCAGGTAGGCCAAGGACTTGCCGGTGCCAGTGCCGGCCTGGACGAGCAGGTGGGTGCCGGAATCGAGCGCCCCGGCGACCGCCTCGGCCATGGTCTCCTGCCCCTCGCGCGGCTGTCCTCCGAGGGAGGTGACAGCGGTGGAGAGGAGCTCTGACGTGCGGCTCAAGCGGTTCCGCCGGAGAACATATCCGGTTTGCGGTAGTCCTCCAGCTCGCTGAGGAGTTCGGGGTCCACCCGTGCCTGCAGCGCCGTGCCGTCCGGCAGGTGCTTCTCCTCGACGACGGTGCCCTCGTCGTGGATCCGGGAGACGAGGTCGCCGCGATCGTAGGGCACGAGCACCGTCACCTCGTGGGCCGGCACGGGCAGCAGCTCGCCGATCCGCGTCTGCAGCTCCTCGAACCCCGCGCCCGTCGCGGCAGAGACCGCGATCGAGCCCGGGTAGCGCTGCAGCAGGGCCGAGAGTTCGACGGAGTCCGCGATGTCAGCCTTGTTGAAGACGATGAGCTCCGGGATGTCGGCGGTGTCGACATCAGCGAGCACCTCGCGCACTGCCGCCACCTGCCCCGTGGGATCCGGATGCGAGGCGTCGACGACGTGCAGGAGGACGTCGGAGAACGACGCCTCCTCCAGCGTCGAGCGGAAGGCTTCGACGAGCTGGTGGGGAAGGTTCCGGACGAATCCGACCGTGTCCGTGTAGGTGAAGGTGCGACCGTCCTCGGTCTCCGCCTGCCGCACGGTCGGGTCGAGCGTGGCGAACAGCACGTTCTGAACCATCACCCCGGCGTCGGTGAGGCGGTTGAGCAGCGAGGACTTGCCCGCGTTGGTGTAGCCGACGATCGCGACGCTCGGCACATGGTTGCGGGTGCGGTTGGCGCGCTTGGTCTCCCGGGCCGGCTCCATCCCGGCGATCTGCTTGCGCAGCTTGGCCATCCGCGTGCGGATTCGTCGCCGGTCCAGCTCGATCTTCGTCTCACCGGGACCGCGGGAGCCGATGCCCTCGCCGCCGGCCACCCGGCCGCCTGCCTGCCGGGACATCGACTCGCCCCAGCCGCGCAGCCGCGGAAGCAGGTACTCCAGCTGGGCGAGCTCGACCTGCGCCTTGCCCTCGCGGCTCTTGGCGTGCTGGGCGAAGATGTCGAGGATGAGCGCGACGCGGTCGATGACTTTGACCTTGACGACGTCCTCGAGTCCGCGCCGCTGGCCCGGAGCGAGTTCGGAGTCGACGATCACGGTGTCGGCGCCCACTGCGGCGACGACCTCGGCGAGCTCCTGCGCCTTGCCGCGGCCGAAGAACGTGCCCGGATCCGGGTTCTCACGACGTTGCAGCATCCCGTCGAGCACCGTGGACCCGGCGGTCTCCGCGAGTGCTGCGAGCTCCCGCAGAGAGGCTTCGGCCTCCGCAGCGGTGCCCGTCGAGTACAGGCCGGCAAGCACGACCTTCTCCAGCCGCAGCTGCCGGTACTCGACCTCGGTGACATCCTCGAGTTCGGTCGACAGCCCGTCGATCCGGCGCAGCGCCTGTCTGTCGAGGACATCCGCCTGTGCGCCGGACTCGTGGACGAGCTCGTCGTCGGTCAGGGCGGTGCCGGCCCGCGAGAGGACTCGGTCGACCATGGCACGGCGACGTTCGTCCTTGGACGGTTCGGACTCGGGCTGGTTCTCGGGCATCGGTGAATCCGGGTCGGATTCGTTCACAGGCATCAGGCGCTTTCTCTCTCGGTCGGTCTTCCATTCTCCCACATCCGGGTGGGTGTGGGGAGGCCACCCGAGGCAAGTCTCCGGGGGCATCCGAGCAGGGTGCGCAAAGAGCACCATGGTGAGGCGATGAGTCCTGTCGCGCGCGTGGGGCGGCGCGCGACTACCATGGATCCGATGACCGATCACTACTTCTCGGAGATGCCGGACGTCGAGGCGCAGCCGCGGCGCATCACCGTCCGCCTGGCCGGGCGCGACGTCGAGGTGACGACCGCCTCGGGAGTGTTCTCCCCCGGCCGGCTCGATCTCGGCACGCAGGTGCTGCTGCGAGCAGTGCCGGCCCCGCCGCCGGGCGATCTGCTGGATCTGGGCTCCGGGTGGGGGCCGATCGCCCTGCAGGCCGGACTCGAAGCCCAGGATGCGGGCGTCGGTGTGCGAATCTGGGCCCTCGACGTCAATCGGCGTTCTCTGGGGTTGACGGAGGAGAACGCGCACGCTCTCGGTCTCGACTCGATCCGACCGGTCACGCCGGATCAGGTGCCTGAAAACCTCGAATTCGACGCGATCTGGTCCAACCCTCCCATTCGAGTCGGGAAGGAGGTGCTCCACGATCTCCTGACGACCTGGCTGCCGCGACTCCGGCGCGGCGGGGAGGCATGGCTCGTGGTCTCGAAGAACCTGGGCGCGGATTCACTGCGGAAGTGGATCGAGGAGACCCTGGGCGACGCATTCACGGCGACCAAGCACTCTTCGGCCAAGGGCTTCCGAGTCATCCTGATTCGCCGGGAAGCCTGAGTGGCTCGCGGTCACGCTCCGGTTCCGCCTCGGGTTCCGCCTCGGGTTCCGCCCCGGGCTCAGGCGAGAATCCGGCTGAACTCCTGCTCGAGGGCGATGTCGGCGACCAGGACAGCAGGCCCGGACAGAGCGACATCGTCATCGGTGATCTCGATGCGCACGATTCCGCCGGGAAGGCTGACGAACCAGGTGCTCGGCCCCGCGTCCCCTGCCCAGTAGCGGGCAGCCAGCGCGGCCGCGCATGCCCCGGTCCCGCACGACTGGGTCTCCCCCACACCCCGTTCGTGGACCCGCATGCTCAGGCGGCCGGTCGAGGGATCTCCGTCATGGTCGGGCTCGATGACGATGTACTCGACATTCGTGCCATTGCCCGGGACGGGTTCGACCTGAGGGCGCCGGGTGAGGTCGGCCGCTGCGAGGTCGGCAGCACCTGCCAGCGCGACCACAGTGTGCGGATTGCCGAGATCGACACTCAGGCCGGGCCTGGCCACGTCGATGCCGGCAGTGGTGACGAGGGAGTCGGCACCGCCCGCGATCGGCGCAGGGAAGCGCCACGGTCCCATGTCCACGCGGTACCAGGGCGCGCTTCCCCCGAGTGGGTCTGCGATCCGAGTCACGCTTTTCACGCCGGCGCGAGTGCCCACCGAGACCTCGGAGTCGACGTCGACCAGACCGCGCACGGCGAGGAAGTGGACGAACACCCGCACTCCGTTGCCGCACATCTCGGCGATGGAACCATCGCCGTTGCGGTAGTCCATGAACCACTCTGCGCCGGCTTCGGCAGCCGCGGGCGCTTCCGGGATTCTCGCATGCGAGGTGCGCACCACTCGGATGAAGCCGTCGCCGCCGATCCCGCGCCGCCGGTCGCACAGGAGTGCGACCTCGGCGGCCGAGACCTCGACGTCCCCGTTCGGGTCCAGGAGAAGCACGAAGTCATTGGCAGTGCCGTGTCCTTTGGTCAGTTCGCGTCCCATCACCCGGCCAGTCTATCGGCGCGCACCGCCCGACCTAGAGTCCGGTGGCGGATCGATACATTCGCTGGGCGCGGGAGATCAGCTCGCCGTGATCTGAAGACTCCCCGCCGGGAGCATCGAGCCATTGGATCCGGTGGTCGCGTCGGAACCAGGTGTCCTGCCGCTTGGCGAACTGCCGGGTGCGCGTGATCGTGGACTCCACGGCGGTGGCCTGGTCCATCCGGCCCGCGAGCAGTTCGATGATCTGCGAGTAGCCGATGGCCTGACGGGCAGTGCGCCCCGCGGCCAGCCCCTGCTCGAGGAGGCGTTCGACTTCCGCTGTCCAGCCCGCCTGCCACATCCGCTGCACCCGCGCAGCGATCCGCTCATGCAGCTCTGCTCTCCCGAGCCGGAGACCGATCTGGACCGTGGGGACCACGTATTCGTACCGGGGCAGGTGAGCGGAGAAGGGCTTCCCCATGAGTTCGATGACCTCGAGCGCCCGGACGATGCGACGGGTGTCGCCCGGGGAGATCTTCGCGCCGGCGGCGGGGTCCATGCCGCGCAGACGTTCGTGGAGGCGAGGGGAGCCGAGCTCTTCCGCTTCCACTTCCAGTCGAGCTCGCACGACCGGGTCCGTCCCAGGGAAGGAGAGCGCGTCGGTCGCGGCCCTGACGTAGAGCCCCGAACCGCCGACCAGGATCGGAACGTGTCCGCGTGCATCGATCTCGCGGATGAGCCGCCGGGCCGCCGATTGGAATTCCGCGACGGAGGCGTCATCGACCACATCGAGGATGTCGATGAGGTGATGTGGGATCCCTCCGCGGTCCTCGGGCGGGAGCTTCGCCGTGCCGATGTCCATGCCGCGGTAGAACTGCATGGCGTCGGCGTTGATGATCTCTCCGTCGAGGCGCTGGGCGAGGCCGATCGCCAGGTCGGATTTTCCAGTCGCGGTCGCTCCGACGAGATTGATCACCGGTCGGCTCACCATCACCGTATCCGCACCCGGAGAGTCGGGCACCTCAGCTCCGGGTGCGGATGGTCGGCATGCCGAGCAGGGTGGGCCCTCCCTCGACAGGTGCAGGGCCGGCACCGCAGCTGTCCGCCTGCGATCGTTCCCACGCGTCGCCCGCGCGGGTCGGGATGATTGCGGCAGGACCGTCGGCGATGAGGAAGTACGGCTTCGCCTCGGAGACCGTGCAGGCAACGATATCGCCGGGGCGAAGCAGTCCTGTGGTGCCGGCGGCACCCACATGGACGAGCCGGTTGTCCGCCGCGCGGCCGCTGGCGCGACCGTGCTCGGAGTCCGGCAGGCTGGTGACGAGTACGTTCACCTGCTTGCCGATGTGCGCCTGATTCTCCTCCCACGCGATCTGGTCCTGCAGGGCGACGAGTCTCTCGAACCGCTCCTGTACGACTTCCTTGGGCAGTTGGTCAGGCATGGCAGCCGCCGGCGTGCCGGGCCGCTTGGAGTATTGGAAGGTGAACGCCTGGGCGAACCGCGCCTGCCGCACGATCTCCAGCGTGCCCACGAAGTCCTCCTCGGTCTCTCCGGGGAATCCGACGATGATGTCGGTGGTGATCGCCGCATCCGGAATGCGGTTGCGGACACGCTCGAGGATGCCCATGAAACGGCTCGTCCGGTAGGACCGCCGCATGGCCTTGAGGATTCTGTCCGATCCGGACTGCAGCGGCATATGGAGCTGAGGCATCACCGTGGGCGTCTCCGCCATCGCGTGGATCACATCGTCGGAGAACGCCGCCGGGTGGGGACTGGTGAAGCGCACCCGTTCAATGCCCTCGACCTTCCCGACCGCTCGGAGCAGCTTGGCGAACGCTCCGCGGTCCCTGAATTCGGCACCATAGGAGTTGACGTTCTGGCCGAGCAGGGTCACTTCGATGACACCGTCGGCCGCAAGTGCCTCGACCTCGGCCAGGATGTCGCCCGGACGGCGGTCCTTCTCCTTTCCGCGCAGCGCGGGGACGATGCAGAACGTGCAGGTGTTGTTGCAGCCGACCGAGATCGATACCCACCCCGAATGCGTCGATTCCCGTCGGGTGGGCAGGGTGGAGGGGAAGACGTCGAGGCTTTCGAGGATCTCGACCTGGGCTTCCGCATTGTGGCGCGCCCGGGCGAGCAGCGCCGGCAGCGAGCCCATGTTGTGGGTGCCGAAGACGACGTCGACCCACGGGGCGCGCTCGACGATGGTCTCGCGGTCCTTCTGTGCCATGCAGCCGCCGACCGCGATCTGCATGCCGGGGCGCTCCCTCTTGACCTGCGCCAGTCGTCCGAGATTGCCGTAGAGGCGATTGTCGGCGTTCTCACGCACCGCACAGGTGTTGAAGACGACGATATCGGCCTGCTCACCGATCGGCGCCGGGGAGTAGCCGGCCTCATCGAGCAGACCCGAGAGACGTTCGGAATCGTGGACGTTCATCTGGCACCCGTAGGTCTTGACCTCGTAGGTTCGGGCGCTGTGGTCGGAGTCCCCGATCTGAAGGGGGCGGGCGGCAGTATCAGTCATGAGGCCTCAAGTGTAGCGAGGCATCCGCACCAGCGCCGAACTGCTGCTCCCGGCAGCCGGAACGGCTCGCGCTGATGTCGCGCAGGCCCCCGAGCGTCAGACGTCATCGAGGGCACGCTGCGCCGCCGCCATCGAGACTCCCGGTGGAAAGCCGCGCCGGGAGAGCATTCCGAGGATCCGGCGCATCCGGGTCTCCCGCGGCAGGTTCGCCGAAGTTCGCGCCTTCTTGAGCGCGACCTCGTATGCCACGCCGAACTCGTCGTCCACGGCTTCCACCGCAGGTTCCACTGCTTCTTCCGGGACGCCCTTCTTGCTGAGCTCGCGGCGCAGCGCACTTTTCGACAGGCCTCGACTGCTGCGCTGCGATCGGACGAAGGCCTCCGCGAACGCGCTGTCGTCGAGCAGCTTCGATGCCTGCAGCTTCTCGACCAGACGATCGACGACCTCCGATGGATGCTCCCTTCTGAGCAGCTTCTCTCGCAGTTCCGCCGACGAATGATCCCGAGAGGCGAGCATGTTCAGTGCACGCTTCTTGGCCTTCCGGTATTCCGGGTCCTCCGCACCGATGTCATCAGCGCCGGCGCCGGCGGAATCCTCCCGCAGTGGCAGGCTTTGCCGCTCGTATGAGACTTGCATCCCCGCGCCGGGCGCAGAGCCTCCGGGATGGAGCGTGATCGAATCGACGGCCTGCTGGAGGGAGGCGAGGACCGCCCGTCGGGGGCGGTCCTCAGCCTGTCGGTCAGAAGTCGACATTGTTCTTTTCCGACGGCGCCCCACTGGCGGCACCGACTCCGCCTGCTGCCGGAGTCGGAGGCGCGGACTTCGCGGGACCCTGAGTCTTCGCCGCGCCGCTCGCCTTCGCCGCTCCAGCAGGAGGCGCCGCTGTCTTGGTCGTGGAGGCCGGGGCCGCCGGGGCGTCGGAGGCTGCACCCGCACCGTCGGCCGGAGCGGCCTCCTCGTCCTCGCCCTTGATGAGGCCGAGCTTGTGCTTGATCTTCAGCTCGATCTCCTCGGCCAGGCCCGGGTTGTCGCGCAGGAAGTTGCGCACATTCTCCTTGCCCTGCCCCAGCTGGTCCCCGTCATAGGTGAACCACGAGCCGGACTTCCGGATGATGCCGTTGTCGACGCCCATATCGATCAGGCTGCCCTCACGGGAGATGCCGTGTCCGTAGATCATGTCGAACTCGGCCTGCTTGAACGGCGGGGCGACCTTGTTCTTCACCACCTTGACGCGGGTGCGGTTGCCGACTGCCTCACCTGCCTCCTTGAGGGTTTCGATCCGACGGACGTCCAGTCGCACCGAGGCATAGAACTTCAGCGCCTTGCCGCCCGAGGTCGTCTCCGGCGAGCCGAAGAACACTCCGACCTTCTCGCGCAGCTGGTTGATGAAGATCGCGGTGGTCTTCGAGTGCGCGAGCGCGCCGGTGATCTTCCGCAGCGCCTGGGACATCAGGCGCGCCTGCAGTCCGACGTGCGAATCGCCCATCTCGCCTTCGATCTCCGCTTTGGGCACCAGGGCCGCGACCGAGTCGATCACGATGATGTCCAGGGCCCCGGACCGGATGAGCATGTCGGCGATCTCGAGCGCTTGCTCTCCGGTGTCCGGCTGTGACACCAGGAGCTGGTCGGTGTCCACGCCGAGAGCCTTCGCGTACTCCGGGTCCAGCGCATGCTCAGCGTCGATGAATCCTGCGATCCCCCCGGCCGCCTGGGCGTTGGCCACAGCATGCAGGGCGACCGTCGTCTTGCCCGAGGATTCCGGGCCGTAGATCTCGACGACGCGGCCGCGCGGCAGGCCGCCGATGCCCAGCGCGATGTCGAGCGCGATCGAGCCGGTCGGGATGTATTCGATGGGGGCACGGGCTTCGTCGCCGAGCCGCATGATGGCGCCCTTGCCGTACTGGCGGTCGATCTGGCCGAGCGCGGCGTCGAGCGCCTTCGCCTTGTTGTCCGCGGCGTTCTGCGCCGAGCGCGGAGTCCTGCCTGCCATGGTTCCTCCTGTGTGTGATCCGTCAGTCTGCACTCTAGGACGCAGCACGGACACGGTTCCGGTTGTGCCCGGCTGTCTGGGGACGGCGAGCGGCTTTCGCGTTCGCCGGGTCACAGTCCAGTGGGCTTGGAAGCGAGTCTAGCCGACCATGGGAACACCTGTTCGAAAACACGCGGCGTGTCGTCCACATGCACTGACCACGGGTGTGGCGAGAACTCCCGTCGTCCACACCTACCGCACCGCGCGCGTCGATGACTGCGGGCCTGAGCGCGGATGCATCGGCACGCGGACGGAGCAGGCACTCAGAACGGAGTGGCACGGGGCTTGTCCCTGCCCAGTCGCCTCTCCTCGGGAACTCCGGTCGCATCGCAGACGGCGAGCCAGACCTCACGAGGCTCGAAGCCCGCGGCGAAGGCTTCGGCCGGTGTCCTGGATCCGAGTCCGCTGAGAGCCAGGTCGGTGTGCAGGGACTCCGCACGTGCCCGCCCGAACTCGTCGGCCATGAGGGTCCAGTAGAGCGTGTGGCGCATTCAGGAGTTTCCGGCCATCGCCTGTTCGCCGGCCAGCACGCGCTCGGACATCTCTGGCGGAACAGTGTCGGGAATCGCGACGCCCTCGCTCAGCGCGACCCGGTCGCTGACCTCGCGCAGCAGGAGCGAGACCGGGAGCTCCAGTTCCTCGCAGATGGCCGAGATCAGCTCGGAGGAAGCCTCCTTCTGACCTCGCTCGATCTCGCTGAGGTACCCCAGCGAAACACTGGCTCCGGTGGAGACGTCGCGGAGAGTGCGATTCTGCCGGAGGCGCGCCGCACGCAGGGAGTCGCCGATCTCAATGCGCAGAAGCGTCATCCGAATCCTCCCTGTGCCGATGGAGTGTGAACAGCAATCCTACTCATACACCCTGAGCAACCGAACGTTGAGCGAATTTGTTCCCCTAGGGTAGCGCGTCGCCTTACCGACATCCATCGGCCGGCTGGGCCCGAGGGCGATTGACAGCGAATTGTGACCGGACCGCGCGCTCCCAACCCTTCCCCTCACGCCGGCTCCCCTGCCCCGCGTCCCAGGAGGTCGATCGCGGCGTTGACCGTTGCCAAGCGGATCGCCGCTCGATCACCCTCGAATCGGCGCTCCTGGACGACAACGCCGTCCGGGCTCGCGAGCCCGAGGTACACCAGCCCGACCGGCTTGCCGTCCTGGGGATCGGGACCTGCGACGCCGGTGCAGGACACCCCCACATCGGCGCGGCACACCCGAGCGGCCCCGAGAGCCATCTGTCGCGCCACCTCAGGATCGACGGCGCCCGAACGCGCCAGCAGCTCCCGGTCCACTCCGGCGAGCTCGGCCTTGAGATCGGTCGCGTAGGTCACCAGCCCGCCCCGCACGACAGCAGAGGCGCCGGGGACGGTCACCAGCGTGGACACGATCAGGCCGGCCGTGAGCGACTCCGCTGTCGCCACCGTGAGCCCGTGAGCCGCAAGCCGGTGGACGATCTCCGTCACGGCCGGCACCGTCGCGGAGCTCACGGAGTGGTCCTTCTGGTCTGCCTCACCAGCCGGTAGGACTTCACGCAATAGTCGACGCCGGTGACGAGTGTGACCACCACGGCCGCCGTCATCACGACCCAGGCCGTGATGACGAGGCCGACGATCACCGGCTCGGGCACGACGCCGGCGAGCGGCAGCAGGACGATGAAGAGCCCGATGGCAAGGGTCTGCAGCAACGTCTTGAGCTTTCCGCCCTTGGACGCCGGCAGCACCACCCAGCGGATGATGACGAGCCGCAGGACGGTGATGCCGAACTCTCTGACGAGGATGATGACCGGAATCCACCAGGGCAGAACCTCGATCAGCCACAGGCCGATGAGCGCGGCGGCCATGAGGGATTTGTCGGCGATGGGATCAGCGATCTTGCCGAAGTCGGTGACCAGGCCCCAGCGCCGGGCCAGGTCCCCGTCGATCTTGTCGGTCAGCATCGCCAGCCCGAACACGATGAAGGCCCACAGTCGCCACACCGGGTCCTCTCCCCCGTGACCCAGCAGCAGAACCAGGAACACCGGGACGAGCAGGATCCGCAGGATCGTCAGCGCGTTCGGCAGATTCCAGGGACTGGGCTGGGAGTGCTCATTCATCACCGATCCAGACTACCTGCCGGTGAGCTCCCAGGCGTCTTCGCTCTCGGCCTCGACCACTTCCAGCCCGGTCCCCTCGTCGTACTCGCCACTGGTGTTCCCGGCACCCGCCGAGGCGTCAGCAGCCGCCGGTGGTTCCTCGCCCCTGATGACGGCCAGCGTCGCAGGCAGGTCCTCGGGCGTGACGAGCACGTCGCGAGCCTTCGACCCCTCAGACGGTCCGACGATGCCGCGCGACTCCATGAGGTCCATCAGCCGGCCGGCCTTGGCGAAGCCCACGCGCAGCTTGCGCTGCAGCATCGAGGTGGAGCCGAACTGGGTGGTGACGACCAGCTCCGCCGCCTGCAGCAGCAGGTCGAGATCGTCGCCGATCTCCTCGTCGATCTGCTTCTTGGGCTTCTCCACCGCGACGTCTTCGCGGTAGACAGGGGTCAGCTGCCCCTTGACATGGTCGACGACCTTCTCGATCTCGCTCTCATTGATCCAGGCGCCCTGCACGCGCATCGGCTTGGCCGCGCCCATCGGGAGGAACAGCGCGTCACCCTGGCCGATGAGCTTCTCGGCGCCGGGCTGGTCGAGAACGACCCGTGAGTCGGCCAGCGACGAGGTCGCGAACGCGAGGCGGGACGGCACATTGGCCTTGATGAGGCCGGTGACCACGTCGACGCTGGGGCGCTGGGTCGCCAGCACCAGGTGGATGCCCGCGGCACGGGCGAGCTGCGTGATGCGCTGGATCGAAGCCTCGACGTCGCGGGGCGCCACCATCATGAGGTCGGCGAGCTCGTCGACGACGACAAGCAGATACGGGTAGGGGTGGAGCACCCGCTCGGAGCCCGGCGGGACCTGCACGCGTCCCTCGCGGACGGCCTTGTTGAACTCCTTGACGTGCTTGAAGCCGAACATCGCGAGGTCGTCGTAGCGGGCGTCCATCTCGCGAACCACCCATTCGAGCGCCTCGGCGGCCTTCTTCGGGTTCGTGATGATGGGGGTGATGAGATGCGGGATGCCCTCGTAGACCGTGAGCTCGACCCGCTTGGGGTCGACCAGGATCATCCGGACCTCGTCCGGTGTGGCGCGCATCATGATCGAGGTGATCATCGAGTTGATGAAGCTCGACTTGCCGGATCCGGTCGCACCGGCCACGAGCAGGTGCGGCATCTTCGACAGATCGGCGACCACGAACCCGCCCTCGACGTCCTTGCCGACACCGACGACCATGGGATGGTCGGTCTTGCGGGCCGCCTGCGAGCGCAGCACGTCGCCGAGGGCGACGGTTTCCCGGTCCATGTTGGGGATCTCGATGCCGATGGCCTTCTTGCCCGGGATCGGAGAGAGGATCCGGACGTCGGCGCTCGCGACCGCATAGGCGATGTTCTTGCTCAGCGCCGTGACCTTCTCGACCTTGGTGCCGGCTCCGAGTTCGACCTCGTAGCGCGTGACAGTCGGGCCGCGCGAGAAGCCGGTGACCTCGGCGTCGATGTTGAATTGGTCGAGCACGTCGCGCAGCGCCTCGACGACCCGGTCGTTGGCCTCGGAGCGCTCCTTGGCCGGCGGGCCTGCGAGCAGGTAGTCCGACTGCGGGAGAGTGTAGGTGACGTCGCCGGCCAGGGTCAGCTGCTCGACGCGCTGCGGAAGCTCGCCGGTGGCCTGCGGTGCCGGGGTGGAGACGGCGGGCACCGCCGCTTCCGGGTCGGGAGCAGCAGCGGGCACCGCCGGCGAGGCGGTAGCGGCAGCAGCGGCGCCGGCCGCCTCGTCGACCGGAGTGCCGATCACCCGGGTGGCCTCCTCCATTCCGAGGTCCTTCTTGAGCTTGGCGGCGTGCTTCTCGGCCTTGGTCGGACGGCGCTCGCCCGGGCGCGGCTTGGGCTCGTCGTCGGCGAAGACGTCGTACAGCTCGGGCTCGGACTCCGGCGCGGGCTTGGATCCGGGCTGAACGTCACGTTCGTGGATGTAGGCCTTGTCGTAGGCCTTCTCATCCTCCTTCTCGTACTCCGGCGCCTCGTCCTTCTTCTTCCGGGAGCGGCGCTTGGAGCCCATCGGCTTGAGGGTGCTCGTCGTGCGGTTCTCCCGCACGAGGTCGGGCGAGGAGTCGGCGTCGGCTCCGTCGGCTCCGTCATCGGCCCGCCTGCCGACGAGCAGGCAGTAGAGGGAGTACACCCGACCCGGAATGGCGTTGACGGGGGTTGCGGTCATCACGAGCACGGAGAACAGCCCCAGGAGCACCAGCAGCGGAACGGTGACATAGACGGTGGTGGCCGCGATCAGCGGTGATGCGATGACGAAGCCCAGCGCTCCGCCCCCGTTGGCCATCGCCTCCCGGGAGTTGACGAAGCCCGGGTTGCCGGCGGCGACGTGGGCGAGACCGGCGGCGGCGGCGATGAAGGCGAGCAGTCCGATCAGAATGCGGTTGTTGCCGCGGGTGTCCTCGCCGTGCAGGAAGAGGCGCACCGCGTAGCCCACGAGGAGGATCGGCAGTGCCAGGGCGACCCGGCCCATGGTGCCCTCCACGACCGCACGCACACCGTTGCCGAAGGCGCCGGGGATGTTCCACCACTCGAAGGCGGCGACGACGATCGCCAGTCCGATGAGGAAGAAGGCGGTGCCGTCGCGCCTGATGGGATTGTCATCGTCCGAATTGTCGGTGAGCACTCTGCGCGTGCGGTTGCCTGCCATGTGTGCCACTCCTATCCATGCCCCGGTCATCACGCCGCCGGAGCCCACCTCGTGTGCCCCCGCAACGCCGGTGCGGTCGGAAGTGGCCTTGCGTCCACGTCGCCTGGTGCCGGAGCCAGCAGCGGGGGAAGTCGTACTGGTCGCCATGATGACCATCGTACGGCCGGCACGGTCGAGAACCCGGGATTTCGGCGCCTCTGTGTCCCGTGAGCCCGCGCCTCCTGGACCCGCCGCCCGCAGGATGCCCGTCCATCCGCCCGGGCACAGCACAGGGGCCGTCCGACGCCTTCGCATCGGACGGCCCCTGCAGACCTTCAACGGTCACCGGCGACGACAGGACGCCGGTGTCGTGAGCCCTCGGCTCAGCCCAGCAGCTCGTAGGCCGGGATGGTGAGGAAGTCCTGGTATTCATCGGCGGTGGCCATCTCGGTGAACAGCTTCCGCGAGGTCTCCCAGTCGGCGGCCTCGCCGGGCAGCTTGGCGACCTCCTCCTCGATCACCCGGTCGACGAGCTCCTTGGTCACCTTCTCGCCGGTGTCGTCGAGGATGACGCCGAAGTGCAGCCACTGCCAGACCTGCGAGCGCGAGATCTCCGCGGTCGCGGCGTCCTCCATCAGGCCGTTGATCGCGGCCGCGCCGTTGCCGCCGAGCCATGAGGCGACGTACTGGATGCCCACGGAGACGTTGGCGCGCAGCCCTGCTTCGGTGACCTGGCCGGGCGTCGACTTGACATCGAGCAGCTGCTCGGCCCCGACCTGCACGTCCTCGCGCTTGTTGTCGATCTGGTTGGGCTGGTCACCGAGCACCTCGGTGAACATCTCCCGGCAGAGGTCCACCATGCCCGGGTGGGCGACCCACGAGCCGTCGAAGCCGTCTCCGGCCTCGCGCGACTTGTCGCTCCGCACCTGATCGAACGCCTTCTCGTTTGCCGTCTCGTCCTTCGACGGGATGAAGGCGCTCATGCCGCCGATGGCGTGGGCACCGCGCTTGTGGCAGGTGCGGACGAGCAGCTCGGTGTAGGCGCGCATGAAGGGCACGGTCATGGTCACCTGGGAGCGGTCCGGCAGGATCCAGTCCTCGCCCTTGGAGCGGTGGGTCTTGATGACCGAGAAGATGTAGTCCCAGCGGCCGGCATTGAGTCCGGCGGAGTGCTCTCGCAGCTCGTAGAGGATCTCCTCCATTTCGAACGCCGCCGGGTAGGTCTCGATCAGGCAGGTGGCGCGGATGGTGCCGCGTGGGATGTCGAGTGCCTCCTGCGCGTGCACGAACACGTCGTTCCAGAGGCGTGCCTCGAGGTGCGACTCCATCTTCGGCAGGTAGAAGTAGGGACCGCGTCCCTTCTCGATCTGGAGGCGACCGGCTGTGGTGAGGTAGAGCGCGAAGTCGACCAGCGAACCCGAAACGACCTCGCCGTCGACGAGCATGTGCTTCTCGACCATGTGCCACCCGCGGGGGCGCACGACGATGGTGGGAAGCTCCTCGTCGGGGCGCAGCCTGTACTCCTTGCCCTGCTCGGAGACGAAGTCGATCTCACGCTTGAGCGAGTCGAGGAGGTTGACCTGACCGCCGACGACCGAGTCCCAGGCC
Source organism: Brevibacterium daeguense (assembly GCF_021729135.1). Classification (GTDB taxonomy): domain Bacteria; phylum Actinomycetota; class Actinomycetes; order Actinomycetales; family Brevibacteriaceae; genus Brevibacterium; species Brevibacterium daeguense. The sequence goes on along the minus strand of NZ_JAJTWW010000001.1, from coordinate 546,846 downwards.
GGAGTGTTGGCGTCCTCCTGATCGGCCAGCCAGACCTTGGCGCCGGAGTTGAGCGCGTTGATCGTCATCTTGCGGTAGGTCGGTCCGGTGACCTCGACGCGCCGGTCCTCAAGTCCGGGAGCGGGCGGTGCGACCTGCCACGAGTCGTCCTCGCGGATCGCACGGGTCTCCTCGAGGAAGTCGAGCTCCTCGCCGGCGTCGAGGCGGGTCTGCCGCTCCTTGCGGGCGGCCAGCCTCTCCTGCCGGACCGGCTCGAACTTCCGGTGCAGGGAGACGATGAGTTCGAGGGCTTCGCGGGTCAGGACCGAGGTGAACTCGGGCGTGATCTCAGCGGTGATCTCCAGCCCTTCGGGCAGATCGAGTGCGGTCGAATCCATGAAATCTCTCCTTGTGTGAGTGCGCGTGGCGCGGGTGGTTCGGATGCGGGACGGGCGCTCGTGAACGACGGGTTCTCGTGCATCCGGTTCACGTGCAGGTGGGTTCGGGTGAGCTTCAGGCGGAGGCCGGGGGTTCGGCGCCCAGCCGGTCGAGGACCGCCGCGGCGATCCTGGCATCGTCGTCCGGCTTGCCGCCGGCCACGCCGAGACCGCCCACCAGGACGCCGTCGAAGACGATCGGCACACCCCCGGCGATGCTGGTCAGCAGCCCGCCGGTGCCGTGCTCCAGCTTCTGGGCGAGGTCGGGATTCATCAGCGCGCTCGGCCGTCGGGTCGAGGCGGCAGTGCCGGCCTTGCGCCTGCTGGTCTCGACGCTGTGCGGGGTCATGCCGTCGGCGCGTCCGTAGGCGACGAGCCCGAGGGCCGGGTCGACGACGGTCGCGCACGCCTTGACGCCGGCCTTCTCTCCTTCCTCGATGGTGAGAGACACCGCCTGGGCTGCGGTCGCGTAGGTGATGGTGGGGACGTGGATGTGGGTGGTCATTCAGCTGCCTTCCGGGATTTCGAGCACCGATCCGGGATTGAAGATGCCCTGGGGATCGAGTGCCCGCTTGATGCGGTGGTTGAGTTCGAGGACGTCGGGGCCGAGGTAGTCGGCCAGCCAGGGCCGCTTGAGCCGCCCGACGCCGTGCTCCCCGGTGATCGTGCCGCCGAGCGAGACTGCCAGATCGATGATCTCTCCGTAGGCGAGGTGAGCGCGCTCGCGCTGTCCGTCGTCGGTCGGGTCGAATACCACCAGTGGGTGGGTGTTTCCGTCGCCGGCGTGGGCCATCACGGCGACCAGGACCTCACGCCGCCGGCTGATCTCCTCGATCCCCTCGACGAGGCGGCCGAGGTGGGGTAGTGGCACGCCGACGTCCTCGAGCAGGATCGTGCCCTTCTTCTCCACCGCGGGGATCGCGATCCGACGGGCGGCGATGAATGCCTCGCCCTCATCGGGGTCGTCGGTGTGGTAGCATTCGGTCGCTCCACCGGCGGTGCAGATCTCGGCGATCGTCTCGATCTCGTGTTGGGCGAACCCTGCGGGTTCGTCGGACTGGACGATGAGCATCGCCGCCGCCTCCCGGTCGAGGCCCATGCGGGTCTCGTCCTCCACTGCGTTGATGGTCGGGTTGTCCATGAATTCCAGCATCGACGGCCGCAGCTTCTGGGTGATGCCGAGCACGGAGTTCGTGGCTGCTTCGAGGGATTTGAAGGTCGCCACCAGTGTGGAGGGGCGCCGCTGGGCATGCACCAGTCGCAGCGTCACTTCGGTGATCACTCCGAGCAGGCCCTCACTTCCCACGAACAGCTTGGTCAGCGAGAAGCCGGCGACGTCCTTGAGGCGCGGGCCGCCGAGGGTGACCAGTCGTCCATCCGACAGCACGACTTTCATGCCGAGCACGTAGTCCGTGGTCACGCCGTACTTGACGCAGCACAGCCCACCGGCGTTGGTGGCGATGTTGCCGCCGATCGAGCAGAACTCGAACGAGGCGGGGTCCGGCGGGTACCACAGGCCGTGCTGGGCGGCGGCTGCCTTGACCTCACCATTGAACGCGCCGGGCTGGACGACCGCGGTCAGCGTCACCGGGTCGATGGTGATCTCACGCATCCGCTCGACAGAGAGGACGATCGCCCCGTTCTGAGCGGTACTCCCGCCGGACAGGCCGGAGCCGGCACCGCGCGGGATGATCGGGGTGTCGGTTGCGGCGGCGAAGCGCACGGTCGCCTGCACGTCATCGGCACAGCCGGCGCGCACGACAGCCAGCGGGACGCCGGCATCCGGGTCGTTGGCACGGTCCCAGCGGTAGGCCTCCATCTTGACCGGGTCGGTGATGAGGGCGCCGTCCGGGAGCTGGGCTGCCAGTTCGTCGAGGGTCTGCGCAGTGGGCACGGTTGGTCCTTCCGGTGCATCCGCCCTGCGGCCCGACGGCGCGAACGGAAATGCATGTGGTGATGACTGTCACTGACAACTATAATGGAAACTAAATTCCACACAGCGAAATCTTTTGGTTACTCCTCGGTTGCGTCGTCACTCAGCATCCTCTAATCTTGCCGTGATCAAAGTCACAGCTTGGGCCGGCGGCGTTGAAGCCGCACCTCAAGCCGGTGCCTCGGCGCGGCTCCGCAGCTCCCCCAGACAGGAAACCTTCATGGACAACATCTTCCTCGCAGCCTTCCTCGCGCTGCTGCCGATCCTGGTCGCAGGTGTGCTCCTGCTCGGCTTCCGGATGCCGGCCGCTCTCGCCATGCCTATCAGCCTCGTCGTCGCAGCAGCCGTGTCGTTCTTCGCCTGGCAGGTCGATCTCATCACCATCGGCGCTTCGATCGTCCAGGGAGCGCTCGTCGCCATCGGCCTCCTGTGGATCGTCTTCGGCGCGCTGCTCATGCTCGCCACGGTGACCAAGTCGGGAGCCATCGACACCATCCGTGCCGGCTTCATCTCGGTGTCCGCCGACCGCCGCGTCCAGGTCGTCATCGTCGCGTGGCTGTTCGGCAGCTTCATCGAAGGCGCGGCGGGCTTCGGCACGCCGGCCGCGGTGGTCGCCCCTCTCATGCTCGCGCTCGGATTCCCTGCAATCGCAGCGGTGCTCTTCGGCCTCATCATCCAGTCCACCCCGGTGAGCTTCGGCGCCGTCGGCACGCCGATGCTCACGGGACTCGGCACCGGCCTGGCGGACGAGACGGGCCAGATGTCGGCCGATGTCGCCCAGCGGGCCTCAGCCCTGGGTCTCGACCAGCTCGGCTTCGTCGCTCATACCGCCACCCAGGTCGCGATGATCCACGCCATCTGCGGAATCCTCATCCCGCTGCTCCTGTGCTGCTTCATGACCGGCTTCTTCGGTGCTCGCCGCCGCTTCGCCGACGGCCTGGCAGTCGCGCCGTTCGCGATCTTCGCCGCCCTCGCGATGATCGTTCCCTACCTGCTCGTCGCGTTCCTCCTCGGGCCGGAGTTCCCCTCGATGATCGGTGGGCTCATCGGCCTGCTCATCGTCGTCCCCGCCGCCCGAGCCGGCTTCCTCGTTCCGAAGGACACCTGGGAATTCGCCCCGCGCTACCGCTGGCCGGAGCGCTGGATGGGTTCTGTCAGCCCTGCGGAGGAGGCCGCCCATCTGCGCAAGCGGATGCCGCTGATCCAGGCATGGGCGCCGTACCTCATCGTCGTCGCGCTCCTGCTGCTCACGCGCAACATCCCGGCGATCAAGGCGTTCCTCACCGGGCCGGCCGTGATCAAGGTCGAGGGCATATTCGGCACGCCGATCAACCAGAACATGGATCTGCTGTACTCGCCCGGCGCGCTCTTCATCCTTGCCAGCGTCGCGACCTACGCGCTGCATCGGATGAGCGGCAGCCAGATCGCGGCATCGTGGCAGCTTGCCGGCGGCCAGATCGCCGGCGCGGCTGTCGCGCTGCTGTGCTCGGTGCCGATGGTGCGCGTGTTCATCAACAGCGGACCGGACTTCAACGACTCCGGCCTCGACTCCATGCCGGTCACGCTCGCGGCCGCCGCCGCGGAGTCCGTGGGCCAGAATTGGCCGCTCGTCGCGCCGTTCGTCGGAGCGCTCGGCGCCTTCGTCGCGGGCTCCAACACGGTCTCCAACATCATGTTCGCGCAGTTCCAGTTCTCGACCGGTGTGAACATCGGCGCATCGACCCCCGAAACCGTCGTCGCAGCACAGGCTGTCGGCGGTGCTGCCGGCAACATGATCGCCGTGCACAACGTCGTCGCAGCCGCAGCCACCGTCGGTCTCCTCGGCAGGGAGGGCGACATCATCCGCAAGACCATCATCCCCGCCCTCGTGTACTGCCTGGGTGCCGGCGCGATCGCCTACATGATGATCTTCGGCATCGGCTTCAATGCGGGCACGGTGATCTTCGTTCTCCTGGTCGTCGGGCTGGCGGTCCTGGCATTCGCGATCTCGCGCTCTCCCGGCAAGGACAACCACGACCTCGCGCCGGTCGACCCCGAGCAGGAGGCCGCCCTGGCAGCCACCGCTCCCCTGGCCGTCGAGGTCGTCGCACCCGAATCGGACAGCTCGACTTCAGCGGGCTCGACGACCGACGCCTCCTCGGCAGGCACCAACGCCTCGTCGAGGGCCGCCGGCACCGGCACGCGCGCCGGACAGCGACCGCCTGCGGCAGGCGAGTCGGTCACTGAGCGATAATCGCCCTATGGCCTCTCCGCACCGCGTCCAGTCAGTCGACCGCACCGTGGATGTGCTCGAGGCACTGGCGGACGCGGGCGGAGCCGCCCGCACCAAGGATCTGGCCGCGACGATCGAACTCCCGATCGCGACCGTGCACCGGATCCTCACCACGCTGACGGCGCGCGGGCTCGTCCTGCAGCTGGCGGATCGGAGCTATTCGCTCGGCCCCCGCCTGGTGCGCCTCGGCGCTGTCGCCGCACACCAGGTGGGATCCGAAGCGCAGCCGGTGCTGGCCGAGCTCGCCGAGACACTGGGCGAGACGGTGAACCTGGCCTTCTTCACACGGGATTCGATGACCTACGTCGCCCAGGCCGAGGCGGCCCGCTCGATGCGGATGTTCACGGAAGTGGGCAGGCGGGTCCCGCTCTACAACACGGGAGTGGGAAAGGCCGTGCTGGCGACGTTTCCCGACGACGAGGTCCGCGCGCTTCTCTCCCAGCCCGCCCCAGGATCAGCGCCGAAGCCGGATGTGCCCGCAGTCCTCGCGGAGATCGCTCGGGCCCGAGAACGCGGATACGCCGTCGACGACGAGGAGCAGGAGATCGGAGTCCGGTGCCTGGCCGTGGCAGTCGAGGGTGGGCCGGCGCCTGCGGGCCTGTCGGTGTCCGGGCCCACCTCCCGGCTCGTGCCGGATTCCTTCGCCGAGGTGGCGCAGGCTCTGCGGTCGACGGCGGCGAATCTCGCCGACGGCTGGCGGAGGGCCGGCTGACGGGCAGCCGCTCCAGCCGCCTGAGACGCCGAGCATGCTGCTCAGACGACGACGACCATGGGGACGATCATCGGGCGGCGGCGCAGCTTCGAGGACACCCAGCGGCCGATCGTGCGGCGAATCACCTGCTGCAGCCTGTGCTCGTCCTGCGTGCCGTTCTCCAGCGCCTCCTGCACCGCAGAGGCGATCTTCGGCCTGATCGAGTCGAAGACCGAGTCGTCCTCCGCTACTCCGCGAGCGTGGATCACCGGTCCGGCGACGATCTCGCGGCGCTTCGCATCCACTGTCGTGAAGATCGACACGAAGCCCTCCCCGGCAAGGATCCGACGGTCCTTGAGGTCGTCCTCGGTGATCTCGCCGACCGATGAGCCGTCGACGAAGATGTAGTCGCAGTCGACCGCACCGACGACTTCTGCCCGCCCGGACTTCAGATCGACCACCCAGCCGTTCTCGGCGAGGACGACGCTGTCCTCCGGCACTCCGGTGTCGACAGCCAGCTGGGCGTTCGCGAGCAGATGACGCCATTCGCCGTGCACAGGCATCACGCCTCGGGGCCGGACGATGTTGTAGCAGTACAGCAGCTCTCCCGCAGAGGCGTGCCCGGAGACGTGGACTTTGGCAGTGCCCTTGTGGATGACGTTCGCCCCGAGCCGCATCAGACCGTTGATGACGCGGAACACCGCGTTCTCGTTGCCGGGGATGAGCGACGAGGCGAGGATGACGGTGTCCCCCTCGCCGACCTCGATGCGATGGTCTCCGCTGGCCATGCGCGACAGCGCCGCCATCGGCTCACCCTGAGAGCCTGTGCACATGAGCACGACCTGGTCGTCGGGCAGCTTGTCGACCTCGCGCAGGTCGATCAGCACATTGCGCGGAACGTGAAGGTACCCGAGGTCCTGCGCGATCTTCATATTGCGCACCATCGACCGTCCGACCAGAGCCACCTTGCGGCCATGGGCGCTGGCCGCCTCGAGCACCTGCTGCACCCGGTGCACGTGCGAGGCGAAGGAGGCGACGATGATCCGTCGGTCGGCCGTGCCGAACAGTGTCTCAAGGACCGGGCCGATGCCCTTCTCCGGAGCAGTGAATCCCGGCACGTCCGCGTTGGTCGAATCAGTGAGGAAGAGGTCGACGCCCTCCTCGCCCAACCGGGCGAAGGCGCGGAGGTCGGTGATCCGCCGGTCCAGGGGCAGCTGGTCCATCTTGAAATCGCCCGTGTGGAGCACGTTGCCAGCACCGGTGCGGATGAACACCGCGAGCGCATCGGGGATCGAGTGGTTGACGGCGACGAACTCAAGGTCGAAGGGACCGAGCCGGTCGACGTCGTCCTCTCTGACGACTCGGGTCGTGGCACGGATCCGATGCTCCTTGAGCTTGGCCTCGATCAGCGCCAGCGTCAGCGTAGAGCCGAGGAGCGGGATGTTCGCGCGTCGTCTCAGCAGGTAGGGGACGGCACCGATGTGGTCCTCGTGCCCGTGCGTGAGCACGATGCCGACGATGTCGTCGAATCGTCCTTCGAGGTAGCTGAAATCCGGCAGGATAAGGTCGACACCGGGCTGCTCCTCCTCGGGGAAGAGAACACCGCAGTCGACGATGAGGATCTTGCCGCGGTACTCGAACACCGTCATGTTGCGGCCGACCTCGCCGAGTCCGCCGAGGGCGACGATGCGCAGCGCTTCGGAGTCGACTGCAGGTGGCTCACCGGGTTCGACAGGCAATGTGGTCACTGGAGGTAACCGCTCCTTCTCAATCGATCGCGCAGGAACTCCACCTGGTCGTCGGCCGCGGGCAGCAGCGGCATGCGGGTCGCGCGGGTGGGGATCACTCCCTGGAGCTCCAGCACGGCCTTCGCCGACACGGCTCCGGGCATGTGGTTCATGACCGCATCGACCACGGGCAGGACCTCGTGGGCGACCCGGCGGGCGGTGTCGAGGTCATTTGCCTCGACCGCGGCCACCATCGAGGCGAACCGGTCTGCACACACATGACCGACGACGGAGACGACGCCGATCGCTCCGGCGGCCAGCAGCGGCAGATTGAGCGCGTCCTCGCCCGAGTAGTAGACGAGTGAGGATTCGCTCATCACCCTCATGGATTCGGCCAGGTCCCCCTTCGCGTCCTTGACCGCCAGGATGTTGGGGTGGCTCGACAGCTCGATGAGGGTCTCGCTGGCGATCGGGACCCCGGTGCGCCCGGGGATGTCGTAGAGCATCACCGGGAGGTCCGTGGCGTCGGCGACCGTTCTCAGGTGCGCCTGAATGCCCGACTGCGGAGGCTTCGAGTAGTAGGGGGAGACGACCAGCAGGCCGTGCGCACCGGCGGCGGCCGCCTGCTTGGCGATCTCGAGCGTGTGGGCGGTGTCGTTGTTGCCGGCACCTGCGACGACGCGAGCGCGGTCGCCGACCGCGGACAGAACGACTTCGATGAGCCGCTTCTTCTCCGCGTCCGAGGTGGTCGGAGACTCCCCGGTGGTGCCGGAGACCACCAGCATGTCGTTGCCCAGGTCGACCAGGTGGGCGGCGGTCGCTTCGACGGCCGCGTAGTCGACAGCGCCGTCGCGGGTGAACGGCGTGATCATCGCCGTTCCGTTGGTGCCGAACGCCTCGCGGGCAGGCGCTGCGGCAGCATCAGTCATCAGTGCCATGCCGCCAAGTCTAACGCGTGGGGCCACTGTCCCAGCGCCGACAGGCGCCGGTCCGGCCCAGGTCTGTGCGAGAATCATCACCAGCGATCTGGCGCACTTCCCGGGAGGTCGGATGGACCACAGCAGCAGTCCAGCGCAGCGCCTGGCGCCGCCGGGGCGCAATCTGGGCATCGACACCGCCCGCGGTCTCGCGCTGTTCGGGATGATGGTGACGCATATCGTGCCGTTCCTCGGCCCCGGCGACGAGCTTCTGCCCTCCGTCTGGTTCGCAGGCCGCTCCTCGGCCCTGTTCGCCGTCCTCGCCGGGTTCTCCGTGGTCCTCAGCACCGACCGGATTCTCACCGGCAGCGGAGAGCGCCGGTGGGCAGCGGCAAGTCTGGGCCTCGTCGTCCGCGGCCTGCTCATCAGCGTCATCGGCCTGCTGCTTGGCGTGATCACTTCGTCGATCGCGGTGATCCTCGTCTTCTACGGCCTGATGTTCTGCCTGGCTCCGCTGTTCCTCCGGCTGCCGACACTCGCCCTCGGACTCCTGGCCCCGACCTGGATGATCGCCGCCCCGGTGATCAGCATGTGGCTGCGCCGGGCGTTCGATCTGCATCCGAACTACATCGTCCCGACGCCCGGTGACCTGCTGAGCCCGGGCCCACTGCTCACCGATCTTGTCCTGACTGGCTACTACCCGGTGCTGCCGTGGCTGGGATACCTCTTCCTCGGGATGTTCCTGGCCCGACTGCCCTGGCGCTCTGCGGCCGCGGCAGCCATCGCAGTGCTCATCGGATTGGGCACCGCAGTGCTGTCGAAGGCTGTGTCCTCGCTCCTGCTCACCGCCGGCGGCCGCGGCGCACTCGAGGCGGTGATCGGCCCCGTGGCGCCCTTCGATCGCGGTTCGCTGGAGGAGGCGCTGCACACCGGCAGCTACGGGGTCACGCCGAACGATTCCTGGTGGTGGCTCGCGATCGCCGGCCCCCACTCGGCGACGCCTTTCGACCTGCTCCATACCTCGGGTGTGGCGGTCGCAGTGATCGGCGCCTGCACCCTGGCGGCGATGGTGCTCGGCCGCCGCTCCGCAGCCCTGTCGCCGTTGAGCGCCCCGGGCTCGATGCCGCTGACGATCTACGCCGGTCACATCGTCTTCCTCGAGTTCACAGCGCTGTCACCCTTCAGCGCGGGGGTCGATCTCATCACCCACATCGTGTTCGCGATCGTATTCGCGATCGTATGGAAGCTGACAGTCTCGCCCCGCGGCCCGCTGGAGGGGCTCGTGTCGTCTGCAGTCTCCTCCGCGCGGGAGGCAGTTCAGCGCGACCGGGAGGCACAGGGAGAGCCCACACGGTGACCCTGATCCGTCCTCGCCGACCCGCTGCGCGAAATTCCCCGGTGGAGCGTGACATTAAGACATCCGTGACCTACATTCATTAGAGCCAATCGAACGATCAGTCATGATTGAATACCCGCAGGAGAACGTCGATGACGACTTTCACCGGAAGCACCGCGCTCGACCTGAGCCGGTCCCCCGCCATCACAGCAAAGATCTTCCGTCACGCCCATGAGGTGCCTGGTGAGACGGCGGTGAGCTTCCGTGACAGGACCTTCAGCTGGCAGGAGTTCGGCTCGCTTGTGCGCTGCTCCGCACGCGACCTGCAGCGCCGCGGCGTGGGCCGCGGGGACCGGGTCGCAATCCTGCTGACGAATCGACCCGAATTCCTCGTCCTCACCGCCGCAGCAGCCGCGCTCGGGGCCATTTCCGTTCCGATCAACTTCCGCCTGACCCGCGGCGAGGTCGCCTACATCATCGACAACGTCTCGCCGGAGATCCTGTTCACCGAGCACGGCGCCCGCGACCTCGCCGCGGCCGCGGTGCAGGATGCGCAGAGCTCCCCCGTGGTGATCGACTGTGATGACGTGGACCTCCTCACGGTCTCCGAGTATCCGGACGGCGAGCTCGGCGATGACGAGTGCTTCGTCCCCGAGGCGGGCGACGACTACGCGATCATCCACACCTCGGGCACGACCGGGAACCCCAAGGGCGCCGTCATCACCCACGGCGGAATCTTCGCGTGCTCGGCGCAGGTGGCCAACCGCTGGGCCCTTTCCAGCGGCGACGGCGTCGTCATGCTCGCGCCTCCGCTGTTCCACATCGGCACCTTCCTCGCCTGCCACGGGGCGATCGCCGGCGGGGCGACCTCGCTGGTGATCCCGAGCGCCGGCTTCGACCCTGCGGAGACCCTGCAGACGATGAAGCGCTTCGCAGTGACCGCCGCATTCATGGTGCCCCAGCAGTGGCAGCTGCTGTGCGAGGAGATCGAGCGCACAGGAGCTGAGGGCCTCGCCCTCACGCACGCGAACTGGGGTGGAGCTCCGGCGAGTGAGAAGCTCCTGGAGCGCATGAAGGTCTGCATGCCGAGCACCGAGGTCAAGGCGTCATTCGGCCAGACAGAGACCACCGGCTACGGTGTGGGACTCGAGTTCGAGGACTCGCTGCGCAAGCCCGGCTCGGTCGGCAAGCCCGCCGACGACATGGCGGTCCGGGTGGTCGACGCCGAGATGAACGACGTCGCGGTGGGCGAAGTCGGGGAGATCGTCTATCGCGGCGTCGGCGTGATGAGCCGCTACTGGAGGAATCCCGACGCCACGGCCGAGGCCTTCCGGGGCGGCTGGTTCCATTCCGGAGATCTCGTGCGGCGGGACGATGAGGGATTCATCTACGTTGTCGACCGCCTCAAGGACATGATCATCTCCGGTGGGGAGAACATCTACTGCGCGGAGATCGAGAATGCCCTGGCATGGCATCCCGACATCGCCGAAGTCAGCATCGTCGGCCGCCCCGACGAGAAGTGGGGCGAAGTCCCGGTCGCCTGCATCGTGCCGAAGGATCCCACGAGTCCGCCCGACCTCCAGTCGGTGCGCGCCTATCTGAAGGACCGGCTGGCCTCGTACAAGCATCCGAAGGACGTGCGGATCGTGGAAGCGTTCCCGAGGTCCGGCATCGGCAAGATTCAGAAGACCGTGCTGCGCGACGTCGTCGAGTCCCGCTGACTCACGGCCCTGGCGTCGCGTCAGCGGCCGGTGCGCTCCAGGGAGATCGCCCTGCGCATCGTCTGCCGGGCGCGGCGGCGGTCGCCGGCGACGTCATAGGCGCAGGAGAGCCTGAACCAGCTGCGCCAATCCTCCGGCGCCGCCTCGGTCTCCGCTCGGTACCGGGCGAATTCCGCGTCCGCGGCGGTGCGGTCGACCCGACCGCCCGGAGTTCGCGGGAGGTTGTCCTCGGGCAGCCCGCCCTCAGCCTCGAGCATTCCGCCGAGCCGCTGCATCCTGGTGCCGAACAGCAGCTCCGAGATCAGCGCCCATGCTCCGATCACCGGAAGCGCGATGAGGGCGATGCCCAGGAACTTCGCCACCGGGCTCTCGTCGGTGATCATGATCCATCCGCGCTGCAGTGTGAAGACCAGGTACACAGCAAGCAGCACGGCGATCACCAGCGCGCCGATCTTCGCCTTCGACATCAGAGCGTCAGGTAATTCTCAAGGCCGACAGCCAGGCCGCTGCGACTGCCGATCTCCTTGACGGCGGTGATGATCCCCGGCATGAACGCGCTCGTGGAGAAGGTGTCGGTCCGGATCGTCAGGGCCTCTCCGGAGGTGCCGAAGTGGATCTCCTCGCTGGCGTTCATCCCCAGCTGTCGGATGGCGTGGACGTGGATCCCGTCGATCACGGCCCCGCGAGCTCCGTGAGGGTCGGCCTCCGTCGCATCCGGCACCGCCTCCCAGCCGGCCTCGGCGCGTGCTCGGGCGATCCTCTGAGCCGTGTGCAGCGCAGTGCCGGACGGAGCGTCGAGCTTGCGCGGGTGGTGGATCTCGACGACTTCGGCCGAGTCGAAGTATCTGGCCGCGAGCTCGGCGAAGTGCATGGCCAGCACTGCGCCGATGGAGAAATTCGGAGCGATCAGCGCTGCGGTGCCTGGCTGCTGGGCGAGCAGGTCTGCCAGGCGCGCAAGCCGGTCAGCATCCCACCCAGTGGTTCCGACCACGGTGTCGACTCCGCGCTCGACGAGGAACCGCACGTTGTCCTCGGTGGCCTTCGGCACTGTGAGTTCGACAGCGACGTCAGCCTCCGAGGCGATCACGGCTCCCAGGCTGTCGGAACTGCCGAGCGCCGCGACGAGCTCGAGCCCGTCCGCGGCTCTGATCGCCTCGACTGCTGCGCTGCCCATCCGCCCGGAGGCGCCGATCACGGCAACCCTGATATCACTCATCCGATGTCCTTTCGTCAACCCGCTCGATTCTAGTCGCTCGGGCACGACAGCGGGGCCCGGCGAACCGAGCCCCGCTGATCGCTTCAGGGCAGATGCCGCAGGCAGGTCACTTTCCGGTGATCAGGCCTTCGGTCTGGGTGCGTGCGCGCTCGAAGCGAGCCTGCACGTCGGCCCAGTTGACGATGTTCCAGAAGGCCTTGACGTAGTCGGCCTTCACATTGGTGTAGTCGAGGTAGTACGCGTGCTCCCACATGTCGAGCTGCAGCAGCGGGATCGCGCCGAGCTGCACATTGCCCTGCTGATCGTAGAGCTGCTCGAGGACCAGCCGCTGACCGAGGGTGTCCCAGGCGAGCACAGCCCAGCCGGAGCCCTGGATCGAGGTCGCGGTGCCGTCGAACTGTCCGCGGAAGGCGTCGAAGGAGCCGAACTGATCGTCGATCACGGAAGCGAGCTCACCGGTCGGCTTGTCGCCGCCCTCGGGCGACAGGTTGTTCCAGAACACCGAGTGGTTCACGTGTCCGCCGAGGTTGAACGCCAGGTCCTTGGAGAGCTTGCCGATGGTGCCGAAGTCGCCCTTCTCGCGGGCTTCTGCCATCTGGTCAAGAGCGGTGTTGGCGCCCTTCACGTAGGTTGCATGGTGCTTGTCGTGGTGCAGCTCCATGATCTTCGCGGAGATGTGCGGCTCGAGTGCCGCGTAGTCGTAAGGCAGTTCCGGGAGCGTGTACTGCTCAACCATGAGTTTCCTCCTAATGTGGACATCACATCCAAGTCCGGCGGCTGACTGCCGCCGCTGAATTCGACCCTATCCCAGGGCCCTATTCCAGACAACGAGCATTGTCGAGGCCTTATTCCGGCTGCTCATGGTGGGCATGGCCGGCCACGTCCTGCGCCGCCTCACCCGTGGGGGCATCACCCCACGGCGATCTCTTCATCGACCGCCGACCGCGGATAACGAATCGGTAAAGGCGCCCCGGGATGCGGATCCCCGGAGCCGCCGGCGGCGTACGCTCTGTGGGGTGAATCACGCATCGACGGAGATGCGCCACAGAGAGGAATCCATGTCCACGTCCCGCCCGGCAGCACCAGCGGACGACGACCGGCAGACAGCGGACGTCGATGCGCTGATCGCGGAGTTCGACGAGGAGCTCCCGCAGCGGCGGCTCTCGCACAGACTGGATCTGGGCGTCGCTATCGTCTGCTTCATCATCTCGCTGTTCGTCCTCAATCAGGTGTTCTTCCCGCTCACCAGTGGGAACCAGTACTACCTCATGTGGTTCCTGGCCCTGGTGCTGCCGCTGGTCTTCATCTGCTATCGACCGAGCGCTCGCCGGCGCACAGGCACGCAGATGGCCACAGAGAGGGACGATCCCTCGGTATTCGACTGGGCGCTCACCGCCCTCACGTTCGTCACCTGCCTGTATCCGATCGTGCCCTTCCTGTCGGGCGGCTTCAACGAATTCCTTGACCGCCAGGGACAGCTGAACACCCTGGACGTCGTCATGGGTGCTCTGCTGACCATCCTGATCCTCGAGGCCACTCGCCGGACCACTGGGCTGATCCTGCCGGCGGTGTGTCTGTTCTTCTTCCTCTACAGCTACTACGGCAGCTATATCCCGGTGAGCTGGCCCGGCTCTCACGCGGGGCAGAACTTCGACCAGATCATCAACGCGTTCTACAACGACGCCAGCGGCTTCTACGGCATCCCGCTGGACGTCGCCGCCACGTACATCGTGCTGTTCACCATCTACGGCGCCGTGCTCGACCGGACCGGCGCCGCCGAGTTCTTCATCGACCTGAGCTTCTCGATCTTCAAGAAGTCGAAGGCTGCTCCCGGGCGCACGGTTGCGCTCTCCGGCTTCCTGCTCGGAACCGTCTCCGGCTCGGGCACAGCGACCGCCGTCTCGCTGGGCGCAGTCACGTGGCCGGTGCTGAAGAAGGCCGGATATCCGAGGGAGAACGCCGGCGGCATGCTCGCCGCCTCCGGGATCGGCGCGATCCTCTCACCGCCCACGCTGGGGGCCGCCGCATTCATCATCGCGGAGCTGCTCAACGTCTCCTATGCGGTCGTCCTGCTCTGGGCAGTCATCCCCACGCTCCTCTACTACCTGGGCATCTTTCTGGCCATCGAGATCGATTCGCGCAAGATCGACGTCGAGCCGGTCGCACCGCCGGTGATGAGGACCTGGCCCATCTTCAAGCGGGGCTACTACCACTTCATCTCCCTGGCCATCATCGTGGTGTTCCTGGCGCTGGGGATCCCGCCGTTCAAGGCTGTCGTCTACGCCACCGCGGTCGGCATCGCCTTCGGCCTCATCGAGATCTTCCGACAGCATCGCACCGATCTCTCCGGCGCAGTCCGCGAGTTCTGGTCGGTGATCTTCGGCGCGCTGTCCACGGGCATCCGATCGGTCCTTCCGGTTGTCAGCGTCTGCGCTGCCGCGGGAATCATCGTCTCCACGATCACCAAGACCGGGCTCGGCCAGGTGCTGGCGGACATGCTCATCGGCATCGCGACAGCGCTGTCGTCCAATGAGACGGTCATCATCATCCTGTCGTGCATCATGTCGGCGATCGCGGTGACCATCCTCGGACTCGCAGTGCCCGTCACCGCGTCGTTCATCATCGCCTGGGTCATCATCGGGCCGGCCCTCATCGAGTTGGGAATCCCCGCTGCCGCGGCGGCGATGTTCATCTTCTACTACGCGGTGGTCTCGGAGGTCTCGCCACCCACGGCACTGGCTGCGGTGGCGTCCTCGGCAATCACCGGAGGGCGCGTGATCCCCACCATGTGGCAGGCCTGCAAGTACGCCATCCCCGCGTTCTTCGTGCCGCTGGCCTTCACCTTCACGCCGGAGGGCGCGGGACTGGTCGCACAGAACGGGTTCCTCGGCGGACTCTGGACCTTCGCCGTCTCCGCCGTCGCCGTGGCCGCGCTGGCCGCCGGAGCCGGCGGCTGGCTCGTCCACCGCGCGCGCTGGCCGGAACGGGTCCTGTGCCTCATCGCCGCCGCCGCTCTGCTCTATCTGCAGCCGCTGTCCATGATCATCGGGTTCAGCGCTCTGGTGCTGGCCGTCATCGTCCATCTCGTCACCCCCACCCAGAAGAACCCGGCACCGCAGCCGGTGACCTGAAAGGCTGAAAACAGATGAAGAGACCTCTTCGCTCCGTCTCCGCAATCGCCCTGGCTTCCGTGCTCGCGCTGAGCGGGTGCGGCGGCAAGCGCGAACCCACTCCGGCCGCCGAGGGCGAGGGCGGGGCAGAGTGCACCGCCGCCTCGGGCCAGATGACGATCGCCACCGGCAACTCGACCGGTGTCTACTACGTGATGGGAGGCGGCATCGCCCAGCTGATCTCCGACAACACGGACATCAAGGCGACCGCGGCGGAGACCGGTGCATCCGTCCAGAACATGCAGCAGCTCGAGTCCGGCGACTACGACATCGCGTTCTCCCTGGCCGACACAGCCGCAGACGCAGTCACCGGACAGGGATCATTCGAGCAGCCACAGGACACCGTCGCGCTCACCCGCCTGTACGACAACTTCACTCACGTCATCGTCCGCAAGGACGCCGGCATCGAGACCATAGAGGACTTCGCAGGCAAGACGATCTCCACGGGCTCCCCCAAGTCCGGTACCGAGGTGATCGCAGGCCGCCTCATCGAAGCCGCCGGACTCAGCCCTGAGGACGTCAACGCCCAACGCATCGACCTGTCGAAGACGGTCGAATCGATGAAGGACGGCTCGATCGACGGCATGGTGTGGTCCGGCGGCCTGCCGACGGCCGGCATCACCGATCTGTTCACCACCTCGGCGAACGATGTCGAGATCCTCGACATCACCGATCTCGAGGCGCCGATGAAGGAGATCAACGAGGTGTACGAGACCGCCACCATCCCGGCCGACACCTACGGCACCGACGCAGACGTCGACACCCTCGTGACGCCGAACGTCCTCATGGTGCGTTCGGACATGGATGAGGGCACGGCATGCGCGATCACGAAGCTGATCTACGACAAGAAATCGGACCTGGAATCGGTGCATGCGGCCGCCGCCGAGATCGATCTTGAGCGAGCCGACCAGACGGAGCCGATCGAGCTGCATCCGGGCGCCCAGCGCGCTCTCGAGGAGCTGCGCGGCTGAGCTCCGCGATGATGCGCCGATGAAAGCACAACGGCGGCCGGCACCGCATTAGTGTCGGCCGCCGTCTGCGTGCCCGGATCAGCCCGGAAGCACCAGGGAAGTGCTCGGACCCACGGTGGCCAGGGCATGCGGGCCGGAGAACAGTCGCGCGGCGAGCTTCGTCACGTGTTCGGGAGTGACGTTCCTGACCTGCTGCAGCAGGTCGTGCGGGGACTCGAGCGGAATCCTCGACAGCTCCGCATGCGCTAGCCGGTTCATTCGCGCGGCAGAGCTCTCGAGTCCGAGGATCGTCGCTCCGGCGACCTGGGCGACGATGTCGGCGATCTCCGCTTCGCCGGGGACCTCGGAGGCGACCAGCGCGAACTCGTCGATCACCAGATCCACCACCTGCTGCGCTGACCCCGGTGAGGTTCCAGCGTAGATCCCGAACTGACCGGAGTCCGTATATCTGCCGGCAATGCTGTGCACGGTGTACGCGAGTCCCCGCTCCTCGCGGATCGTCTGGAACAGCCGGGACGACATGCCGCCGCCGAGCAGTGCGAACAGCACCGTGAGCACAAAGCGGTCCGGGTGGCCTTCCGGCAGCCCGGGCACGCCGAAGATGATTCCCTGCTGCTCCGTGTCCTTCCGGATCGTCTCCACTCCCCCGGCGAACTCGGGCACCGCTCGGTGGGGGCGCAGCTGCCTGCCGCTGTCCGGTCCGACCTCCGGCAGCTGCCGGGTTGCACGGTCCACCAGAGAAACGACTTCGTCGTGGGACGCACCGCCGGCAGCGGCGAACACCAGCCGCGGACCGACGTAATCGTGGGAATAGTGGTCGAGCAGCGTGCTGTGCTCGAGGGCGCGGATCTGCTCCCTCGTCGCTCCCACCGGCCGGCCCAGCGGGTGGTCGCGGTACACCAGTGCGTCGAAGGCCTCGTAGAGCACGTCGACGGGGTCGTCGGCTGCCATCGCGAGCTCCTCGACGATGACGCCCCGCTCCCGCTCGAACTCCGACTCATCCAGCTTCGAGCGCAGGACCATGTCCCAGAGGAGCTCAGTGATCATCGGAACGTCGTCCACCAGGCACCGCGAGTAGTAGCAGGTGTATTCCTTGGAGGTCACCGCATTGGAGTCGCCGCCGGTGCGGTCGAATGCCTCCGCGATCTGGCGTGCGCTGCGCGTGGGCGTCCCCTTGAACAGCATGTGCTCGAGGAAATGGGTCGAACCCGCGGCCGGCTGAGCTTCGTCGCGCGAACCCGAGTCGACCCAGATTCCCACGGTCTCCGATTCCAGCGCGGGCATCGTCTCCGTGATCACCCGGATGCCATTGGGGAGGACAGAGCGCTGTGCGCTGCTGCCCTCCCCCATGAGATATTCGGTGTTCAACCGCCTGCTTACTCCTCGTCGCCGAAGTCGGCGGAGTCAGCGGAGTCCGCCGCATCCGCGTCGTCCATCACGGGGACCAGCGAGAGCTTGCCGCGATCGTCGATCTTGGTGATCTCGACCTGGATCTTCTGCCCGACCGACACGACGTCCTCGACATCCTCGACTCGCTTGCCGTCGTTGAGCTTGCGCAGCTCCGAGATGTGGAGGAGTCCGTCCTTGCCCGGGCTCAGCGACACGAAGGCTCCGAAGGACATCGCCTTGACGACGGTGCCCAGGTAGCGTTCGCCCACCTCCGGGACCTGCGGGTTGGCAATCGCGTTGACCGCGCTGCGGGCGGCTTCTGCGGCGGGCCCGTCGGTGGCGCCGATGAGCACCGTGCCGTCGTCCTCGATGCTGATCTCCGCGCCCGTGTCCTCCTGGATCTGGTTGATCATCTTGCCCTTGGGGCCGATGACCTCGCCGATCTTGTCGACCGGGATCTGCACGGAGATGATGCGCGGAGCGGTGGGTGCGAGCTCAGCAGGGGCGTCGATGGCGCCGGTGAGGACATCGAGGATGACCTGACGGGCTTCCTTCGCCTGCTTGAGGGCGGCCGCGAGCACGGATGCGGGAATGCCGTCGAGCTTGGTGTCGAGCTGAATCGCCGTGATGAACTCCGAGGTGCCCGCCACCTTGAAGTCCATGTCGCCGAACGCGTCCTCTGCACCGAGGATGTCGGTGAGAGCCGCATAGGCGGTCTGCGGGCCGCTGTCGGTCTCGATGACATCCGAGACCAGACCCATCGCGATGCCGGCAACCGGGGCGCGCAGCGGCACGCCTGCGTCGAGCATGGCCAGCGTCGAGGCGCAGACCGAGCCCATGGACGTCGAGCCGTTCGAGCTCAGCGCCTCGGAGACCTGGCGGATCGCGTAGGGGAACTCCTCGCGCGATGGCAGTACCGGAACGATGGCCCGCTCCGCCAGCGCTCCATGTCCGATCTCGCGGCGCTTCGGGCTGCCGACTCGACCGGTCTCGCCGGTGGAGTACGGCGGGAAGTTGTAGTGGTGCAGGTAGCGCTTTCTCGTCTCCGGGGCCAGCGAGTCGATCTGCTGCTCCATCTTGAGCATGTTCAGCGTGGTGACTCCCAGGATCTGGGTCTCACCGCGCTCGAAGATCGCAGAGCCGTGGACGCGCGGAACCACTCCGGTCTCCGCGGTCAGCGGCCGGATGTCCTTGAGTCCGCGGCCGTCGATCCGCACCTGCTCGGTGAGGATCCGCTTGCGCACCACCTGCTTGGTGAGCGCGTTGAGCGCGGCCGCGATCTCCTTCTCACGCCCCTCGAATCGCTCGCCGAGGTCCGCGAAGAGCCTGTCCAGGAGCACGTCGCCGGCGGCGGCCCGCTCCTGCTTGTCCGCGATCTGGAAGTTCTTGGTCTGCTGTTCGAGAGCGAGCTCCTCCACGGCCGCATAGACATCGTCCTCGTAGTCACGGAAGACGGGGAACTCGGCGGTGGGCTTGGCCGCGCGGTCCGCGAGCTCCTGCTGAGCGCGGACGAGTTCGCGGATGAACGGCTTGGCCGCCTCGAGTCCGCCTGCGACGGCCTCCTCCGTCGGCGCGCCGGCACCGCTGCCGATGAGGTCCATCGCGTGCTCGGTCGCTTCGGCCTCGACCATCATGATGGCGACGTCGTCACCGACGACTCGGCCGGCCACCACCATGTCGAAGACGGCGTCCCCCAGCTGCGAGTAGTTCGGGAACGCGACCCACTGATCGTCGATGAGCGCGATCCGCACACCTCCGATCGGACCGGAGAACGGCAGACCCGACAGCTGAGTCGACATCGAGGCGGCGTTGATGGCCAGTGCGTCGTAGATGTGGTCGGGGTGGATCGACATCACCGTGACGACGACCTGGACCTCGTTGCGCAGTCCCTTCACGAAGGACGGGCGCAGGGGCCGGTCGATGAGGCGACAGGTGAGGATGGCGTCCGTCGACGGCCGGCCCTCGCGGCGGAAGAACGAACCGGGGATTCGACCGGCGGCATACATCCGCTCCTCGACGTCGACCGTCAGCGGGAAGAAGTCGAAGTGCTCCTTCGGGTTCTTGCCGACGGTCGTCGCTGAGAGCAGCATCGTCTCGTCATCAAGGACCGCGACGGCCGCACCCGCGGCCTGCTGGGCAAGGCGTCCGGTCTCGAAGCGGATGGTGTGGGAGCCGAAGCGCCCGTTGTCGATATGTGCAACAGCTGATTCGGGATTGAGTCCCAAGTGAGCTCCATTCGTGCTGCGCGAAGATGTTCGCGCGTGTGGAGGACCGCCAGGCGAAAGAGTTCGCCGGGGTCTGGGATCCGGCCCGGTCATCGATCGAGGCCCACGCATTCGTTCGTCTGCGGAGGCCACTACCGATCACCGGCCTGCCGGGGGCGGTCCATGGACGGCACCAGTCTACCAAGATCGCCGGGGATCGCAGATCGGCGGCGTCCAGCTCCGCCACCAGCGACGAACCGCATCCCATCGGTCGGCGTCCGGCATCCGCCACCAGCGACCGACCGCATCCACCAGCGTCAGATATCCGCCAGCGTCATGAATGCAGACCGGGGCCGCCGCGAATGCGACGACCCCGATTCAGGCTAGCTGCTTGTCAGCGGCGCAGGCCGAGCCGCGCGATCAGCGCACGGTAGCGCTCGATGTCGACCTGCTGCAGGTACCCGAGCAGCCGGCGGCGCTGGCCGACGAGCAGCAGGAGGCCACGACGCGAGTGGTGGTCGTGCTTGTGCTCCTTGAAGTGCTCGGTCAGGTCCTTGATTCGGCGAGTGAGCACCGCGACCTGGACCTCGGGAGAACCCGTGTCGCCTTCGTGGATAGCGTATTCCTTGATGATGTCCTGCTTGACCTTGGGATCAAGAGCCATGGATGTCCTCCGGGGGTCGTTGCGCGGCGCCCCGACCTGCTGTCGAAGCACTGTGAAACCGCGGCCGGCAAAAAAACGGCATCCGCTAGCCTAGCACAGCGCGCGCACGGTCGACATCGAGGTGCATCTGAGCGATGAGCTCGTCCATTCCCGCGTAGGTCTCCTGCCCGCGGATCCGGCCGATGAACTCCAGGGTCATCGTGGAATCGTACGCGTTCAGGCTGCCGAACTCGACGTCGATGAGATGCGCTTCGACCCGGCGCTCGTCTCCGTGGAACGTCGGGTTGGTGCCGATGGAGATCGCCGCCGGGAAGCGCTCCGGGTCGGCGTCGAATGCGGCCCAGCCGGCATAGACTCCGTCCGCGGGGATCAGGCCCTCCATCGTCCCGCCGAGGTTCGCGGTGGGGAAGCCCATCTCGCGGCCTCGCGCATCACCGTGGACGACCGTGCCACGCACGGTGTGCGCGGTCCCGAGCATGTCCGCGGCCGCCGCGACGTCACCGCGGCCCAGGTGGGATCGCACTGCTGTCGAGGAGTAGCGGCACCGCACGCCGACGTCGTCGATGGTCACGACTTCGAAGCCCGCGCTCCTCCCCAGCGTCAGCAGCGTCTCCAGGCTTCCGCTGTTGTCCTTGCCGAACCGCACGTCGTGGCCGACGGCGATCAGCTGCGCGCCGAGTCCGCCCATCAGGTAGTCCAGCACAAACTCCTCAGCCGACTGCTCGGCGAAGTCGAGCGTGTAGTGCTGCACGAGAACCGCATCGATGCCGGTCTCGGCCATTCGTGCGAGCCGATCGGTCAGACCTGTGATCAGCTCGACCGGCGAATCCGGCTGATGGACCGACCGGGGGTGCGGGTCGAAGGTGACGGCCAGCGATCTGAGCGAGCGCCGACGGGCCAGCTGCGCGAGCTCCCCGAGAACCTCGCGGTGACCGCGGTGGACTCCGTCGAAATTCCCAAGCGTCACAGCCGTCGGACCGAACTCCGGCGGGATGCGATCGAGCTCCCAGAAAATCTCCACGTGCGTCCTTCCTGCGTCAGTACCCGCTACAGATTACAGTACGGTTCGAACTATTCCTCACGCGTTCACCGCGATCCCGGTGGCCGCCTTGAGCCGGCTCTCGCGGCGCTCCAGCACCGCGATGAGCTCGTCCTCGCTGACTCCGGCCCAGAATCCCCCCGGCGCAGGTGGAACGGCCTCCGGTTCGATGAACCTGCCCTGCATCACCGCCTGACGCTGCGCCGCATCGAGCGCGACGACGGGCATCACCTCGGCCGCCGCCGCGGCGAGGGTGATGAGCTCGGGCCGCTCGTCCTGCGCGAAGTCCTCGGCAAGCCGGTGAGATCTGCCGATGTCGAAGGGCCCCACCCGCAGCCGGCGCAGCGCCGTGAGATGCCCCTGGATCCCGAGCGATCGGCCGAGGTCGCGGGCGAGTGCCCGGACATAGGTGCCCGAGGAGCAGGTGACGGTGACGTCGACGTCGATATCGGCCGCGCCTCGACGGATCTCACCGGCGGTGAACTCAGCGATGGTGACCCGGCGCGGCTTCAGCTCGACCTGCTCTCCGGCCCTGACCCGCGCATACGAACGACGGCCGTCGACCTTGATGGCCGACACGGAGCTGGGCACCTGCTGGATCTCGCCGGTCAGTGCGTCGATCCCCGAACGGATCTGCGCGTCCGTGACCTCGCGGAGCTCATCCTCGGCGGCGAAGACGTCCGGTTCCGAATCGGCGTCGTCGGTGGGGGTCGAGGAGCCGAGGCGGATCGTGGCCGTGTAGGTCTTGTCGAGCCCGACCAGATACGTCAGCAGCTTGGTGCCGCGTCCCAGTCCGAGGACGAGGACTCCGGTGGCCATCGGATCCAGGGTCCCGGCGTGTCCCACCTTCTTGGTGCCGAACCATTTGCGCACCCGTGACACCACATCGTGGCTCGTCAGGCCCGTGGGTTTGTCGATGACGAGGATTCCCGTTGGCGTGGTCATATCCGTCCTGCGTTCAATGCTCTCCTGTGAATGCGACAACCGCTGCGCCGACAGTATCAGCGCAGCGGTTGCGAATCGGACCCGAGGACGGGCGGATCAGTTGAAGGAGACGTGCACGTGGTCGTAGTGGTTGGCGGTGGCCGAACCGCGGTCCTCCATCGCTCGACCTTCCCAGCCGGTGTACGGCGCGAAGATCTTCTGCTCCCAGATCACGTACTTCACGTTGAGCTCGGACTTGTGCTTGATCAGGAAGTCGGTGATCCGGTCCCCGGTCGAGCCGGTGATCATGATGTCGACGGCGTTGCCGCTGTGGTGGTCGGAGGAGCCCGAACCGCCACGCAGTCCCCCGTAGGAGTTCACCTCGGGGAACTCGGCGCACACGGCGCGGTATCCCTTCGTGGCGTTCGCCGAGATTCCGGACTCGATCGAGCTGGACACCGAGCACGGCTCGTTCGACACTCCGCCGGAGCCACCGGAGCCGCGTGCTTCCGACCGGGAGGACTTGCTGCCCCGGTCGGAGGTGCCGTCCTCTCCCGAGGCGCTGCCCTTGTCGGACTTGCCCTCGCCGGACTTGCCCTCACCGGACTTGCTGTCGCCGGACTTGCCCGCACCGGAGCCGGAGGTGTCCTCCGACTCGGACGGCTCGGGCTCGGGCAGTGCTGCCTTGGCCTCGGACTTCGACGTGTACTTGGGATCGTCCTTGAGGGAGTCCCAGTACTCCTCTGCGGCCTTCTGGCGCTCCTCTTCGAGTGCCTCCTCGCTCTGCGTCGGGCTGTCCTCGGCGCCGGGTTCGGCGCTCGCGCTGCTCGTCTGGTTCTCGGCCTTGACGACGCCCTCGTTCTGGCTCGGCGCGAAGGCGATGGAGGAGGCCACGATTGCAGTGGTCGCCGCAGCCGGCAGCGCGATCGCTGCGACCATCGGGCGGCGGCGGACGGTCTTGAGAACACCTGTCGCGGTATTCGGCTCCTGGCTGTGGCGTCCGGAGGACTTGCGTCCGACGTTGGAGAGGTCGCGCAGCAGTGTGCGTGCGTTCGCGCCCCAGTTCGGCTGCGGATCCGTGTGCTTACCCAATTCGAATTTCCCTTAACAAAGTTGTAATCGTTCCGTAATCCTTTCCGAGTGTAGTGGCGGGAGCGATTATGACAAAACGGTAACGACGGTGTTTGTCCTCACACCGTTCCGTGACATTCGGACACAGTTCTGCCCCGTCCCTCCGTACCAGGTCAGGCACGGCGGAACGGGGCAGAGCAGAATCGGAGCGAGAGGCGATCAGCGCTCTTCCGGGCCGACCTCCGAGTCCTCATCGCCATGCCGGAGCATCCCGCCCACGGGTTCCTCCGACCTCGGCTTGCGGTAGGGATCGGGATCCCCGGCCGGCGCTGCTCCCGCGGCCAGGGCCGCCACCTCTGCGTCGCGCGCGGCTGCCTGGGCCAGCAGCTCGTCGAGCTCCGCGGCAGCAGCGGGGACCTGATCAGCGACGAACTCCAGGGTGGGCGTCAGCCGGATCTGCAGGCCCCTGCCCACCGCGGAGCGCAGCAGGCCCTTCGCGGAGTTCAGTGCAGACTTGGTCGCCTGCAGCTGATCATCGTCACCGAAGACGGTGTAGAAGACAGTCGCATTCTGCAGGTCCCCGGTCACGCGCACCTCGGTGATGGTGACGAAGCCCAGCCGCGGGTCCTTGACCCGCTTCTCGAGCGTCTCAGCCACGATCACCTTGATGCGATCGGCGACCTTGCGGGCGCGTGTGGAATCGGCCATGAGTGGTCCTTTCCTCAGAGCGATTCGGCGCGGACAGCACATACTGTCCGCGCCGAATTCGGGCGAGGCCGTGCGATCAGTCGCGCGGCTTCTCCTGCATTTCGAAGGTCTCGATCAGGTCGCCCTCACGGATGTCGTTGAACTTGCCGAGTCCGATACCGCACTCGAAGCCCTCCCGGACCTCCGTGGCATCGTCCTTGAACCGTCGCAGCGACTCGATCGCGATGTTGTCTCCGACCACCACGCCGTCGCGGGTGACACGGGCCTTGGCATTGCGCCTGATGACCCCGTCCCTGACCAGACAGCCGGCGATGTTGCCGAACTTCGACGAGCGGAAGATCTCGCGAATCTCCGCGGAGCCGGTGTGGACTTCCTCGTACTCGGGCTTGAGCATGCCCTTGAGCGAGCTCTCGATGTCGTCGATCGCGTCGTAGATCACCGAGTAGTACCGGACATCGACGCCTTCGCGCTCGGCGGCGTCGCGCGCCTTGGACTCCGGCCGAACATTGAACCCGATCACGATCGCGTTGTCGACCGTCGCGAGGTTGATGTCGTTCTCCGTGATCGCACCGACTCCGCGGTGGATGATCCGCAGACCGACCTCGGCGCCCACGTCGATCTTGAGCAGCGAGTCCTCCAGCGCCTCGACGGCACCGGACACGTCGCCCTTGAGGATGAGGTTGAGCGTGTCGACCTTGCCCTCTTCGAGCGCCTTGGTGAAGTCCTCGAGGCTGATCCGCTTGCGACCGCGTGCCTGAGCGGCGTTGCGCTCGATGGCGTCGCGCTTCTCCGCGATCTGCCGAGCCGTCCGGTCGTCATCGGTCGCGAGGAACGAATCGCCCGCCCGTGGAACCGACGACAGGCCCAGCACCTGAACCGGCCGCGAGGGTCCGGCCTCCTCGACCTGATCGCCGTTCTCGTCGAACATGGCGCGGACACGCCCGTGCGCGGTGCCGCACACGATCGCGTCGCCCTGCCGGAGGGTCCCGGACTCGACGAGAACGCTGGCGACCGCGCCGCGGCCCTTGTCCAGCTTGGCCTCGATCGCGATGCCGCGCGCCGCCTTGTCGGGGTTCGCCCGCAGGTCGAGAGCGGCATCGGCGGTCAGCAGCACGGCTTCGAGAAGGTCTTCGATGCCTGTGCCCTTGAGCGCGGAGATCGGCACGAACATGGTGTCGCCGCCGTATTCCTCGGCCACCAGGTTGTACTCGGTGAGCTGCTGCATGACCTTGGCCGGGTTTGCGGTGTCCTTGTCGATCTTGTTGACCGCCACCACGATCGGCACATCGGCGGCCTGCGCGTGATTGAGCGCTTCGATCGTCTGCGGCATCACGCCGTCGTCGGCCGCGACCACGAGGATCGCGACGTCGGTGACTTCCGCACCACGGGCACGCATGGCGGTGAACGCCTCGTGGCCCGGGGTGTCGAGGAAGGTGATGCGGCGCTCTTCGCCCTCGTGCTCGACCGGCACCTGGTAGGCGCCGATGTGCTGGGTGATGCCGCCGGCCTCCTTCGACACCACGTTCGCGGAGCGGACGGCGTCGAGCAGCTTGGTCTTGCCGTGGTCGACGTGGCCCATCACGGTCACGACCGGCGGCCGCGCAACACGGTTCTCGTCGTCCTCTTCCGCCTCTTCGGCTTCGAGGTCGATGGCGAAGCTCTCCAGCAGCTCGCGGTCCTCGTCCTCCGGCGACACGATCTGCAGCTTGTAGCCGAGCTCCTCCGCCAGGATCTGGAAGGTGTCCTCGTCGAGGGACTGGGTGATCGTCGCCATCTCACCGAGGTGGAACAGGATGGTCACCAGATTCGTCGGATCAGTGTTGATCTTCTCGGCGAAATCGGCCAGCGACGAGCCACGGCGCAGGCGCAGCGGGGTGTTCCCGTCACCGCGCGGAACCTTGACTCCGCCGACTGACGGCGCCTGCATCTGCTCGAGCTCCTGGCGCTTGGCGCGCTTGGACTTGCGTCCCCTCGCACGTCCGCCGCCACGGCCGAAGGCACCCTGGGTGCCGCCGCGACCCCGACCGGAGCCGCGGGGACCACCGGGACGGGCTCCGCCGCGCTGACCACCCGGGGCGCCGGGAGCGCCGGCACCTCCGGGAGCGCCGCCGGGAGCTCCCCGGCCACCGCCGCGCGAGGGCGCGGGCTTGGCCAGTGCGGAGTTCTTCAGCAGTCCCGGATTGGGCCGAGGCGCGCCTGGCCGCGGAGCGGGCTTGGCTCCGCCCGGGCGGGGAGCGGGTTTCGGACCGCCCGGACGCGAGGCGTCGGCGGGACCGGGCCTGGGACCGGGCTTGCCACCGGGCTTGGGCATTCCCTGTGACGGAGCGAAGGGATTGTTGCCCGGACGAGCACCGCCACGCGGCTTCGGACCGGGCTTGCCACCGGGCTTGGGCATTCCCTGCGCCGGAGCGAAGGGATTGTTGCCCGGACGAGCACCGCCACGCGGCTTGGGAGCAGCCGCTCCGGGCTTCGGAGCCGGCTTGCCGGCAGCCGGTCGCTCGGAACCGGGTTTGGGCGCGGCCGGGCCGGGCTGCGCAGCGGCGGCCGGACCGGGCCGCGCAGCAGAGGTCCGAGCCGCGGGCTCGGGCGCCTCGGGGGTCGCGTTGAGAGTCGACTCGGGTGCGGCCGGGCGCGGTTTCGGGTCGCTCTTCGGCGCGGGCTTGGCAGCCGTTCCCGGCTTGGGGGCCGGCTTCGACGGTGCTGGCGATGCCTCCTGCGCAGCAGGTGCAGCGGGCTTCGCACCCGGCTTGGGGGCGGTGCGCGAACCCGAGCGGGCGGCACCGGCGGGCGAGGCCTTCTTGGGTGCAGGCTTCGGCTTGGTGTCATTGCTGCCGCCGCCGTCCGCGTACGCTTCCTTCAGCTTGCGAACGACCGGGGCCTCGACGGTGGAGGAAGCCGAGCGAACGAATTCGCCCATGTTCTGCAGCTTCTCCAGCACGTCCTTGCTTGTTGTGCCGAGCTCCTTGGCGAGCTCATGGACACGGGGCTTTGCCACGTTTCTCCTGTCCGGGCTCCATCCCGGACAGGGAGGAACCTCACTTAGGGGCGAGCAGAGTTCATCTCACTGCTCACGACCGTCTGTTGGGAGTCTCATTTCTGAGCACTCACTGCTTGGTTTCCATTCGGTTTACCCGCTTTTCTCTGAATGGTGGATCCGACACGGCGAATCCGGCGGCTCCGCTGGAGCCCCCCGGAATGCCCTTGCGAATGCATTCTTCTTGTATGCCGCGGACCAGCATTCCTCAGCAGGATGAATCCAGGCTCCCCTGCCGGGGAGGCTGCGACTGCTGTCCACGACGATGCGCGTGCCGCCATCCTCTGTCACGACCAGGCGCTGCAGGGAGGATTGCGACTCGCGGCGCCGGCACGCAATGCACATCCGGATGGGATCAGCTGCGTTCGGCACGAGCTCTATTCTACATCACGGCCGACGCCACCCGCGCGCCCGCCTCAGGAGTCGGAGACGATGTCGATCTTCCAGCCGGTGAGCTTTGCCGCCAGGCGGGCATTCTGCCCCTCCTTGCCGATCGCCAGCGACAGCTGATCGGCGGGGACCCAGGCGCGCGCGACCCGGAGCTCGGGATCGATGACCTCGACTCGCTGGGCACGGGCGGGCGAGAGCGCGCTGGCGACGAACTTCGCCGGATCCTCGCTGTAGTCGACGATGTCGATCTTCTCCTGCCCGAGCTCGGCCATCACCGAGCGCACCCGCGAACCCAGCTCGCCGATGCAGGCGCCCTTGGCGTTGACGCCCGGCACGGTGGCGCGCACGGCCATCTTCGTCCGGTGGCCGGCTTCGCGGGCCAGCGACACAATCTCCACGGTGCCATCGGAGATCTCCGGGGATTCGTGGGCGAACAGCTTGCGCACGAGGTTGGGGTGCGAACGCGAGACCGTGACGGAGGGGCCTTTGAGGCCTTTGTGGACATCGGTGACATAGACCCGCATCCGGCTGCCGTGCTCGTACTCCTCACCCGGCACCTGCTCGTGCGGCGGGAGCACACCCTCGACCTCGCCGAGGTCGATCTGCACCATGCGCTCGTCGCGACCCTGCTGCACGATGCCGGAGACGATCTCGCCTTCCCGGTTCTTGAATGAGCCGAGGACCGATTCGTCCTCGACGTCCCTCAGCCGCTGATGGATGACATTGCGCGCGGTCATCGCGGCGATCCGCCCGAAGCCGTCGGGGGTGTCGTCGAACTCGCCGATCGGGTTGTCGTCGTCATCGAACTCGACCGCGAGGATCGCAGCCTTGCCGGTCTTGGTGTCGAGCTGGGCGCGGGCGTCCGGCCACGCACCCTCGGTGCGGTGATAGGCGACCAGCAGGGCCTGCTCGATGAGCTCCACGAGCGTGTCGAAGGGGATGCCCTTCTCGTGCTCGATCAGGCGAAGCGCGCTGAGATCGATGTCCATTGCCTGTCCTTACTGCGGCAGCGGATGATCCGCCGAGCTGTTCACTTGTCGAATATGGATCTGTGGATGAACCACCATAGTAAACGGCGGGTGCGCTACCGGAACCGGAGCACCACCTCGGCGTGCTCGACCTGTGCCAGCTCGAGCCGCAGGTCCTGCTGCGACTTCGCATCGCGGATCGTGATCGCCGAGTCCTCGACCTCCACGAGCTCGCCCTGGTGCTTGTCGACGGCGGTCCGGACGGCGATCGTCCGCCCGCGCACCCGCCGGAAATGACGGGGCTCGGTCAGCGGGCGATCGGCTCCCGGGGAGGTCACCTCAAGACTGTACGGGTGGTCCTTGAAGAGCGGCAGCGGGTCCAGCACCTCGGAGATGATGCGGGTCGCCTCCGCGATGTGGTCGAGGGAGACCGGGTCCGAGGTGTCGGCTGCCAGGTCGATCACCACGGTGAGGGTGCGGTGGACGCCCGCCTCCACCGCCCTGACATCCTCGACGAGGATTCCGCGGGCCTCCAAGGGCTCCGAGATGGCCTCGATGACGGGGCCGACATCCTGTGCCACGCGGTCCTCCTTCGATGCGGTTCGGGTCTGTGACCAGGGTAGTCCACGCTACGATGGTCCTCATGCAGTCCGCCCGCAGCCGTCCCCTCGTCGGACGTCGAGCGCTTCTGGGATTGGGGCTCGCCGGCGGTCTGAGCATCCTCTCCGCCTGCTCTCTGCGGCTCGATCTGCCGCCCGAGGTGCCCCAGCCGTCTGCCGCCGATGCGACGCGCAGCGAACTCGCCAGCATTCTGGGCAGCACCCGGTCCTCCGACGCGCAGACGGAGCTGCTCGCCGAGCTGCGTGCGGCAGTCGGCCCGGAATGGGCACCGCCCACGGAGCTGGTCACTCCGACCGCGACTCCCAGCCCCTCCTCCTATGACTACGAGGACGGCCTGGCCGCCGCGGCGGAGCTCGTGCTCGACCGCCTCGGCTCGCTCGTCGCCGCCAAGTCCGAGGACTTTCCGGGCAGCGGGCTCGCGGCGCTGGTCGATGTCGCGATCGGCTGCACCCTGGCGCTCTCCCGGGTCGACGCGGGCCGCGCGGCCGCGCTCGGAGACAGGTTCGCCGAACCCGCGGGCGCCTCGGCGGCACCGAGCACTCCGGCTGCGGGGTCGGGCGACGGCGGACCCGGCGCAGGCGGCGCGGTCCCGGACGCCGAGGACGGAACGGGCCCGGACCGGGCCGACGACCCGGAGGACCCCGCGCTCGGGACCGCGCTGGTCGAGGACTTCGTGCTGACGTGCTACCAGGCCGCCTACGGCTATGAGCGGCTCGCGGTCTTCCACGAATCCGATTCCCCGTACGGCGCCTTCGCGCGCGATCGCGTCACCGAGCTCGATCAGGCCGCCACCCTCGGCAACGAGCTGCTCAGCACGCATTCCGCTGCTTCGGTCTCGAATCGCCCCGCCTGGGCGATCGAGCCGGAACCCGTCGACGCCGCTTCGGCGCTGGAGACGGCACGTGCTCTCGAGGACCAGGTGGCGGCCGCCGTCCTCGGTCTGTTCAGCGCGCTGGCGGCCGAATACCTGGCCGTCGACCAGCTGTGGAGATCCGCCCGCGCCCGCGCCGAGGCCGGGCAGCCGCAGACCCTGCGCTATCAGATCCACGACCTGGCAGCCGAGAGCCCCACCGCCGGGCCGGGTGCGGAGTCCTGATGCAGGTCCCACCCGTCCTGTTCAATTCGGCGGCCGAGATCATCGGCGCGCCGCGCGCGCAGGCGTGGGCGGACGCGCTCGACTTCATGCTGTTCGAGCTCGTCGACCGGTGGCACGTCACCCCTGATCCGCTCCCGTCCTCGCCCTGGGCAGGTGCCGAGAGCCTGGTGATCCCGGTGCTGACCGCGGAGGGCTACCAGGCGGTGATCCGCTTCGCCTGGCCGAACACGGACAATCCGAATGTCCATCTGCAGGTGCTGCGGGCGCTCAGAGCATGGGGCGGCCACGGCGCGGTGCGGGTGATCCGCGACGATTCCTCGTTCCGCGCGACCTTGCAGGAGCGGCTGCGCACCGACGTCAATCTGTCGAGCGAGCCGCTGGAGACGGTGGCCCCGATCTGGGGACAGCTCGCCCGCTCCCTCACGGTGCCCGGGGCACCCGGCTTCGTCCGGGTCCAGGACATCGCGGCCGGCTGGCTGGAGAAGTACGCCGCCGACACCGCGCTGGTCGCGGACTTCCCGCAGTTCCTCACCCAGGACCGGGCCGTGCTCGACACGGCTCGCGCCTGGATCGAGCGGCTTTCCCGCTCGGAGGAGAACTGGCTCCTGCACGCCGACTTGCACTACTACAACATCCTGGCGGGCAACCCGGACCTCAACGGGGTCGCCACCTGGAAGGCGATCGATCCGCAGCCGCTGACCGGGCCGACTGCCTACCTGGTGGCCCCGGTGCTGTGGAACCGCCTGTTCGAGCTGCCGGGGATCACGCCGGAGGACCAGGCCCAGTGGCTGCGGGACTTCGCGACGGACCTGTGCTCTCACGCCGATATCGACGCGGCCTACGGGATCGGCACGGCAGTCGCCCGTGAGGTCGAGAACATGTTCTGGTATCTGCGCTCCGCGTACGGCGGGACGGCCAAGGCCTTCGGCGACGCCGCTCGCTCCCTCTGGGTGTGCCGGGCGCTGTGCGGGCTCAGCGTGCAGGGCGTCAACGCCCACTCCCTCAAGCGCCTCGGCTGAGCGCACGGCGGCACCCGGCACTCGGCGCGGGATTGCCCATCGCCCGGGCGACGCCTCACACCCCGAATGCGAGCTGAACGGCGAGCCGGACGATCAGCGCACTGACCACGATCAGGAACACGATCCGGACGAAGCCGCTGCCCCGCCGCAGGGCGGTGCGGGAGCCGGTCCACCCGCCGATCACATTCCCAGCGGCCAGGGCGAGACCGTACTGCCACACCACGTGACCCTGCGGGATGAAGAAGGCCAGCGCCCCGATGTTGGTCGCGAGGTTGATGACCTTGGCCTGGGCCGAGGCGCGCAGGAAGCTCAGTCCGATCACGGAGACGAAGGCGATGACGAGGAAGGAGCCGGTCCCCGGGCCGAGCATTCCGTCGTAGATTCCGATCACCAGGCCGATCAGCCAGGAGTAGGCATGATAGCGACGGCTCTGCTCATGGAAGCGCAGCTGGGCCTCGGTCCCGAGGCTGGGCTTGAGGATGGTGAATCCGGCCACCAGGATCAGTGCGCCGAGGATGATCGGGGTGAACAGCTCCGGCGGGACCGAGGCGGCGAGCACGGCGCCCAGCACCGCTCCGCAGAAGGCGAAGACCGCCGCCGGCAGCAGCGCCGAGAGATCAGGGGGAATGCGCCGCAGATAGGTCACCGCCGACACCCCGGTGCCGGCGATGGACCCGATCTTGTTCGTCGCCACCGCCTGCAGCGGCGTGACACCGGGCACCAGAAGCAGGACGGGAAGCTGGATCAGACCGCCCCCGCCGACGACCGCGTCGATCCAGCCGGCGAGCAGCCCCGCGGCGAACAGGACCAGCAGGATCGACGTCGCGGCACCGGCGACCGTGCCGAGGTCGAGGGCGGCGAACGGAACGAGGGCCGCGACCTCGGTCACCGTCCGGTCCGCTGCGCCCCGAGCTCGGAGTAGCGGGCGTCCACGAAGGAGATCGTCTCCGCGACCGCGTCGGCGACCGGAAGGTCCCGGCTCTGTCCGGTGCGCCGGTCCCGCAGCTCCACCGTGCCCTCGGCCAGGCCACGGCCGACCACGAGGATGGTGGGGACTCCGAGGAGTTCCGCGTCGCCGAACTTCACCCCCGGCGAAGTCTTGGGCCGGTCGTCGAGGAGGACGCGGACGCCCCTGTCCTCGAGCGCCGCGGTGAGCTCCTCGGCCT
Source organism: Brevibacterium daeguense (assembly GCF_021729135.1). Taxonomy (GTDB): domain Bacteria; phylum Actinomycetota; class Actinomycetes; order Actinomycetales; family Brevibacteriaceae; genus Brevibacterium; species Brevibacterium daeguense. The sequence continues at coordinate 514,183 of NZ_JAJTWW010000001.1, read as the reverse complement.
TGGCGAGGATCTCCTCCCCCTTGCCGGTCGCGACGATATGGACGTCGGCGGGCGCCAGATGCTGGGGCCAGATCAGTCCGCGATCGTCGTGATTGCCCTCGGCGATGCAGGCCATCACGCGGGTGACCCCGATGCCGTAGGAGCCCATGGTCACCACGGTGCGCTTGCCGTTCGGATCCAGCACCTGCAGGCCGAGCGCCTCGGCGTAGCGTCGACCGAGCTGGAAGATCTGCCCGATCTCCACTCCGCGCGCCAGCTCCAGCGGCCCGGAGCCGTCCGGTGCGGGATCCCCGGCACGCACCTCGGCGGCCTCCACCGTGCCGTCAGCGGTGAAGTCGCGGCCGTGGACGAGGTCGAAGACGTGCCGGCCGGGCTGATTGGAGCCGGTGATCCAGCGGGAGCCGAGGGCCACCCGCGGGTCCAGTAGAAACCTGATGCCGGTCGAGCCCTGCAGCCCGAGCACGGGCGCGTCGATGGAGTTACCCGGCCCGACATAGCCCTTGACCAGGCCCGGATGGGCTGCGATCTCCGCATCGGTGGCAGGGGCGACCTCGATCTCGCCGGCTCCCAGCGCTCCGGAGCCGGCGGCCCGGTCGAGGTCGACCTCCCTGTCACCGGGCAGCCCGATGACGACGAGCTCGCGCTCACCGTTGGGGTGCGCGACCGTGACGATCACGTTCTTGAGCGTGTCGGCCGCCGTCCACGGGCGGTCCGCGCGCGGGTGCCGCGCGTTGGCGGCGTCGACCAGGGTCGCGATCGTCGGAGTGTCGGGGGTGTCCTCGACCCGCGCCGGCGGCACGTCGGAGCAGTCGAGCGGTTCGGGAGTCGGGGTCGTCACCGCTTCGACATTGGCGGTGTAGCCGCCCGGGGAGCGGACGAAGGTGTCCTCGCCGACCTCGGACGGATGGAGGAACTCCTCGGTCTCGGAACCGCCCATCGCTCCGGCCGTCGCCTTCACGGTGAGGTATTCCAGCCCGAGCCGGTCGAAGATGCGGATGTAGGCCTGGCGCATCGTCTCGTAGGAGGCTTTGAGCCCGGCGTCGTCGATGTCGAAGGAGTAGGCGTCCTTCATGATGAATTCGCGTCCGCGCAGGATGCCCGCTCGGGGCCGCGCCTCATCCCGGTACTTGGTCTGGATCTGGTAGATCGACAGCGGCAGATCCTTGTACGAGGAGTACAGGTCCTTGACCAGCAGCGTGAACACCTCCTCGTGGGTGGGTGCCAGGATGTAGTCGTTGTCGCGGCGGTCCTTGAGGCGGAACATGTCGTCGCCGTAGTCGACCCAGCGGCCGGTCGTCTGGTAGGGCTCCGCCGGCAGCAGCGCCGGGAAGTGGACTTCCTGCGAACCGGCGGCGTTCATCTCCTCGCGGATGATGTTCTCGATCCGGCGCAGCACGGTCAGACCCAGGGGCAGCCACGTGTAGATGCCGGGAGCCGAGCGGCGGATGTATCCGGCGCGGTGCAGCAGCCTGTGGCTGGCGACCTCGGCGTCGACCGGGTCTTCCTTGAGGGTGCGCACGAACAGCGTCGACATCCGCAGGGGCATGAGGGCTTCTCCTAGTGACTCGATGATCCCATCGGACCTTATCACCGGCGCACCTGCCGCCGGATGCCCTCGGGCGCCGGCCCGGCCGCGTGCTGTCGGACGCCGACCCGGCCGATGGCTGAGACGCGCGAGCAGGTCGCGGAGACCTGTGCCACACTGCCGACATGACTGACCGCTCGTCTCTCCCGCTTGCCGGGATCCGAGTCCTCGAGCTCGGCAACTACATCGCAGCCCCCACCGCCGGCCGGATGCTGGCCGATTTCGGTGCTGAGGTCGTCAAGGTCGAACGGCCCGGCACCGGTGACGAGCTGCGCGGCTGGCGCCTGCACAGCGGCACCACCTCGATGCTGTACCGCACGATCAACCGCAACAAGAAGTCGGTGGCCCTCGATCTGCGCTCCGCGGCCGGCCTGCGCGCGGCCAGGCAGCTGGTCGCCGCCTCCGACATCGTGCTGGAGAACTTCCGGCCGGGCACTCTGGAGAAGTGGGGTCTGGGCCCCGAGGTGCTCGAGCAGCTCAACCCCGAGGTCATCCTGGTCCGCATCTCCGCCTTCGGACAGACCGGCCCGCTCTCGGTCCGTCCCGGTTTCGCGGCCGTCGCCGAGGCGTACGGCGGCTTCCGCGAACTCGTCGGCGATCCCGACCGCCCGCCGAGCAGGGTCGGCGTGTCGATCGGCGACTCGATCGCGGGGATGCAGGCGGCATTCGGCGCGTGCATGCTGCTGTTCGACCGTGAGCGCAGCCGGACCGCTGCCGCGGGGTCCGGCGCCGCTGCCGGTTCGAACCTCGATCCGCGTTCCGGGCGCACGGTCGACGTGGCGCTCCACGAAGCGATGTTCTCCGTCATGGAATCGCTGATCCCCGACTACTCGGCGTTCGGCGTGCGCCGGACGCGCACCGGCGGGCGCACCCAGGGCATCGCGCCGTCCAACGCCTATCCGTGCCTGGGCGGGAAGTCGATCGTCATCGCGGGCAACGGCGACGGCATCTTCCGCCGCTACATGGCGGTCATCGGCCGCTCCGACCTCGCCGCGGACCCCGGCCTGCAGACGAATCAGCAGCGCTGGGAGCGCCGCGACGAGCTCGACGAGGCGATCTCCGCATGGACCCGCAGGCGCAGTCCCGAGGAGGCGCTGGCAGCGCTCGAGGCCGCTGAGGTGCCGGCCGGACCGATCTACACTGCCGAGGACATCCTCGCCGACGAGCAGTACCGGGCCCGCAACATGCTCCAGCACTTCGACGTCGACACCGGCGCCGAGGTGGTGCGCGAAGTCGCATTCCCGGGCATCACCCCGGTCCTCGACGGCCGGTCGGTCGACATCGACCACCTCGGGCCCGACCTCGGCGAGCACACCGTCGAGGTCCTGCAGGGCGCGGGCGTCGACGCCGACACCATCGCTGAGGTCATGGCAGGCACCCGAACCACGGAGGAGAAGAGATGACCGCCGTCCTGCGAGATGTCACCCTGCGCGACGGGCTGCAGCTCACCGGCGGGGTGCTGCCCACCGAGACCAAGGTCCAGCTCATCCGCGACCTGCTCGAACTCGGGGTGTCCGAACTCGAGATCGGCTCCATGGCGCGGCCTGATCTGGTGCCGCCGATGGCGAACACCATGGACGTCGTCGCTGAGCTCAGCCCGGAGGAGCTCGCGCGCTGCTGGATCTGGACCGCCACGCCGCGCAATGTCGAGAAGGCGGTCGCCGCCGGTGTCACCCGGATGCAGTACTGCCTGTCGGTGACCGACTCCCACAACAGGGCCAACATCGGGCGCACCACCGAGGAGTCGCTGGCCGCGCTCCCCCGCGCCCTCGACATCGCCGCCGAGGCGGGTGCGCAGCTCCAGCTCACGCTAGCCACCTCCTTCACCTGCCCCTTCGAGGGCCGGGTCGACCCGGCCCGAGTGCTCGGCATCCTGCAGGACCCGCGCGTGGAGCGCTGCACGGACTCCGTCATCTGCGACACCCTCGGCCAGGCGGATCCGACCGAGGTCGCCCATCTCATCGCCCAGACCGCGCGCGCCCGGCCCGACCACGGGGTCGTCTTCCACGGCCACGACACGTGGGGCCTGGGCGTGGCCAACACGCTCGCGGCGATCGGCGCCGGCGCCCGGATGGTCGACGGAGCTCTCGGGGGGCTGGGCGGCTGCCCGTTCGCCCCGGGTGCTTCGGGCAACACCTCCAGCGAGGACATCCTGTTCGCCACCAAACCCGAGTGGCTCACCCCGGAGGTCTTCGCGCGCATCGTCGAGCTCGGCGAGCAGGTGACCTCCGAGCTCGGCCAGCGCAGCACGTCGAAGGCGGCACAGGGCGCCCGGTCACGAGCACAGGCGTTCGACTGGGTGATCCCGGCGGCGGAAAGCGAGCAGTCATGACCACGGTCGCAGCAGTCCAGATCGGATCCGTCCCCTTCGACGCCGCCGCCACCGCGGAGAAGATCTGTGCGAAGCTCGCCGAGGCCGCTGCCACCGGCGCCGAGCTCGCCGTGTTCCCCGAGGCGACCCTCGGGACGTATCCCAAGGGCCTGACCTTCGGCGCTCCGGTCGGACGGCGCACGGACGAGGGCCGGGACCAGTTCGAGAAGTACTTCGCCAATGCCGTGACCCTCGACGGGCCGGAGCTGTCGGCGATCGCCGAGGCCGCCGCCCGCACCGGCGTCTTCACTGTTCTCGGCATCATCGAGCGGGCGGGCAGGACGCTGTACTGCACCGCCGTGCACATCGACCCGGAACGCGGGCCGGTGGGGCACCACCGCAAGCTCATGCCCACCGGCGGCGAGCGGCTGATCTGGGGCTTCGGCGACGGTTCGACGCTGCCGGTCGTCGATTCCCCGGCAGGCCGCACGGGTGCGGTGATCTGCTGGGAGAACTACATGCCGCTGATGCGGCAGGCGATGTACGCCCAGGGCGTGGAGGTGTACTGCGCGCCGACGGTCGACGATCGTGACTCCTGGCAGCACACGATGGCGCATATCGGGATGGAGGGCCGGTGCTTCGTGATCTCGGCCTGCCAGGCGATCCGAGCCGAGGACTACGGGGAGGACTATGCCGGCGTCCTGGAGCCGAATGCCGACGGCTGGCTGATCCGAGGCGGCTCCGCGATCTACGATTCGAGCGGAACTGCTCTGGCCGGTCCCGTCTACGACGCCGAGGCGATCCTCACCGCTGACATCGACGTTTCAGCCCTCAGCCGGACAGTCTTCGACTTCGATCCGGTCGGCCACTATGCGCGTCCGGACGTGTTCCGGCTCTCCGTCGACACCCGCCCGAAGCCGAGCGTCGAATTCGGCGGCTGAGGCCGGCACAGTTGGTGCGCCGCGGGACAGCGATGTGCGGCCACGATGGCCCGGCTGTCAGACTGAGGCCATGGAGGAGTTCAGCACTCTGCCGGTGAGGCGACTCGAAGAGCATCCGCTGGCTCCGATGGACCGGCGACACTGGCCCGCGACTCTCGCACCGGTCCGGCAGATTCTCGACTCCGGTCTCGATCTCGGTCCCATCACCGTGCTGATCGGTGACAACGGCGCCGGCAAGTCGACTGTCGTCGAGGCGCTGGCTGGTGCTTTCAGTCTCAACCCCGAAGGCGGCACTCACGCGGCGATGCATGAGACCCGCCGCACCGAATCGGACCTCGCGGAGCACCTGCAGCTCGTGCGCGGCGCCGGCGCATCCAGGCGAGGCGTGTTCCTGCGGGCCGAGACGATGCACGGGCATTTCAGCTACTTGGAATCGCTGGGCCCGAGCAGCCTGCACGAGCAGAGTCACGGAGAGGCATTCCTCGAATTCATCACGAGCAGATCGGGCATCAAGGGGCTCTGGATCCTCGACGAGCCCGAATCCGCGCTGTCCTTCTCCGGCTGTCTTGCGCTCATCGGAATTCTCCGCCAGCTCGCGGCAGCCGGATCCCAGATCGTGCTCTCGACCCACTCCCCCGTGCTCGCGGCTCTTCCCGGCGCCCGGCTGTGCGAAGTGGGACCCTGGGGAATCCGCACCTCGTCGTACGACGACCTCGACCTCGTCCGGAACTGGCAACTGTTCCTCGACGCACCCGAGAGATTCCTGCGGCACCTCGAATGACGGCGCCGGCGCTGCCACGGCCCGGGGCTTCGGCTCCGAGTAGACTCACCAGCATGCCCGAACCGGTTTTCGATTCCACGCAGTCGCAGCGCGTCGACGTCTGGCTGTGGGCAGTCCGGATGTACAAGACCCGCTCCGAGGCCACCGCCGGCTGCCGGGGCGGGCACGTCCACGTGGACGGGCAGCGCGTCAAGGCGGCGCAGAAGGTCAGGATCGGCCAGGAAGTGCGCGTGCGCCGGTCCGGTTTCGAAAAGATCCTGCGCATCACAGGGCTGCTCGCCTCGCGGGCCGGAGCCCCTGTCGCGCAGAAATGCTACGAGGACCTCACTCCTCCTCCGGACCCCGCCCTGCGCGGGTGGGTGCCCCGTCGCGACAGAGGCACCGGACGGCCGACGAAGAAGGACCGCAGAGCCCTGGAGAAGCTGCGCGCTCGGACCCACGACCACGGGGGATTTCTCGACCCCGGCCAAGACTGAGCGGCCAGGACTGACCGGCCGGAAAGCCGCACGCCGCCGCTCGGCCGGTCAGCGGGTGGAAGCGATCGGCAGTCAGTACATGACCGTGGCGAACCGCCCCACCTGCGAGAACCCTGCGCGCTCGTAGGACCGCAGCGCCGGCTCATTGAACGAATTGACGTACAGGCTCACGATCGGCGCCACGTGCTCCCGCACATGCTCGGTGACGGCGACCATGCCCGGGGCGGCCAGACCGCGACCGCGGAAATCCGGATGCACCCACACCCCTTGCACCTGGACGGCCTCGCGGCACCGGATCCCCAGATCGGCTTTGAACACGACCTGGCGGGGCGAACCAGCGGCCGGCCAGTCGCGCATCGGCCTCCCGTCCGGACCTGTCTCCGTCATCGACAGGAGAGTGCTGCAGCTGGTCAGGTTCGAGCGGACCTTGCCGTAGTACCCCGCTGAGCCGTCGGCGACCGGTGAGAATCCGACCTCCTCCGTGAACATCTCCACTGCCGCGGCATACGCGGCGTCAGCATCGGCGATCGTCCCCACCCGCACGCCGGGGTCCGGTCCGACCTCCGGTTCCCGGCTCGCGACCATGAGCGGCTGATCCGGCCGGATGCTGCGCGGAGCGCCCCACTCCAGCCGGTGATGCAGATCCAGCACCGCCCGGTGCTCACCGATGAGCGAGCAGTGATAGCGTCCGCGCACGTTGAGCATCCGCGCAACCCGAGCATTCGTCTCCGGGGTCGCCCCGATGGAGATGATGCTGCCGCCCACCCAGTAGGCGGCCACGGGATCGTGGCCGCTGAACAGTCCGTACAGCGTGCCCGCAGCCGTGGACACTTCAGCGGTCCTGGTGAGTTCCAGCAGGCTGAGGAGGAAGACGTGCTGCGCCGGATCCTCGGCGGCCTTCTCCCTCAGCCAGTGCGTGTGCTCGCTCCGGAGCGGGAGCAGCCGCATCAGCCGACGACGACCTCGGGTGCGCCCGAGGGGATGTCGGACTCGTCGGCGATGCGCATGGCCTCTTCGATGAGCGTCTCCACGATCTGGCTCTCGGGCACTGTCTTGATGACCTCGCCCTTGACGAAGATCTGCCCCTTGCCGTTGCCGCTCGCGACTCCGAGGTCGGCCTCGCGCGCCTCGCCCGGGCCGTTGACGACGCAGCCCATCACGGCCACCCGCAGCGGAACCTCGAGCCCCTCCAGGCCCGCGGTCACCTTGTCCGCCAGCGAGTACACGTCGACCTGGGCGCGGCCGCAGGACGGGCACGACACGATCTCCAGCTTGCGCGGCTTGAGGTTGAGGGACTCGAGGATCTGATTGCCGACCTTGATCTCCTCGACGGGCGGAGCCGACAGCGAGACCCGGATGGTGTCGCCGATCCCCTGGCTCAGCAGCGCGCCGAAGGCGGTGGCGGACTTGATGGTGCCCTGGAAGGCCGGCCCCGCCTCGGTGACGCCGAGGTGCAGCGGCCAGTCACCGCGCTCGGCCAGCAGCTCGTACGCGCGGACCATGACGACGGGGTCATTGTGCTTGACGGAGATCTTGAAGTCCTGGAAGCCGTGCTCCTCGAACAGCGAAGCCTCCCAGACGGCCGACTCGACCAGCGCCTCGGGCGTGGCCTTGCCGTACTTGTCCATGATCCGCTTGTCCAGCGAGCCGGCGTTGACGCCGATCCGGATGGAGGTCCCGGCGTCGGAGGCCGCCTTGGCGATCTCCTTGACCTGATCGTCGAACTTGCGGATGTTGCCGGGGTTGACCCGCACCGCGGCGCAGCCCGCGTCGATCGCCGCGTAGACGTACTTCGGCTGGAAGTGGATGTCGGCGATGACCGGGATCTGGCTCTTCTGAGCGATCGCCGGCAGAGCGGCGGCGTCGTCCGCGCTCGGGCAGGCGACTCGCACGATGTCGCAGCCGGCCGCGGTGAGCTCCGCGATCTGCTGCAGGGTGGCGTTGATGTCGGTGGTCGGGGTGGTCGTCATGGACTGCACGCTGACCGGGTGATCGGAGCCTACGCCGACCTTCCCGACCTTGATCTGACGGGTCTTCCGGCGAGGCGCGAGGACCGGCGGCGGAGGCGCGGGCATTCCGAGGTTGACCGAGGTCACGTGTTTCCCTTCGACGTCTGCTGCTCACCCCTGGCGGGGCGCTGATACATCGTGCACAATCCTACTCCGCGCGATTGGTGCAAGCTGAGAGCCTCACGCGCTGGGATACGCTCTCCTCATGGCTTGGCAGTACTGGACCACCGCACCGGGCGAAGGCACCTGGCGCGAAACCGCCGACCCCTCCCCCGGTGCGGACCAGCTGCTGGTGCGCACGCTGGTCACGGGCGTCTCCAAGGGCACCGAGACACTGGTTCACCGGGGACTGGTGCCCGGCCAGGTGGCCCAGCTCATGCGCTCTCCTCATCAGCTCGGCGAATTCCCGTTCCCGGTCTCCTACGGATACCTCAACGTCGGCGTCGTGCAGTCCGGTCCCGCGGACTGGCGGGACCGGCGCGTGTTCGGCCTCTTCCCCCACCACACGCACTACACGGCCGATCCCGCCGAGCTCCACCCGATTCCCGACGACGTGCCCACTGAGCGGGCCGTCCTGGCCGGGCCCGTGGAGACCGCCGTCAACATCCTCTGGCAGGTCCCGCCGGCCTTCGCTGATCGAGTCGCTGTGATCGGCGGCGGGATGATCGGCCTGTCCGTCGCGCTCCTGGCCTCCCGCATGCCGTTGCAGCGCCTGCAGCTGCTCGAGCCCAACCCCGCCCGACGCGAACTGGCCCGTTCGCTGGGACTCGATGCCTGCGACCCCGCCGCAGCCCGGACCGACAACGACATCACCATCCACACCTCGGCGAGCGCCTCGGGCCTGAGCCGCGGCCTCGAGATCACCGGCGACGACGGCTGCCTCATCGAGGCGTCCTGGTACGGGACCGACTCGCCCCAGGTCCCGCTGGGCGCCGACTTCCACGCACGCAGGCTCTCGATCATCGCCAGTCAGGTCGGCCAGGTGGCCGCGGGCAAGCGGAACCGCCGGACCACGGGCGAGAGGATGGCGACCGCGCTGGCCGCCCTGCGCGACAGCCGGTTCGACGCTCTCCTGACCGGCCGCTCGCCCCGGCAGCAGTTGCCGGAGGTGATGGACGGACTGGCCGGGAACACAGAACTGGCAGCCTCGACCGTGTGCCATGTCATCGACTTCCGCCCCCAGTCGGATGAACCCGAAAGGACCGTATCTCCGTGTACTCACTGACCGTCAGCGACCATGCCATGATCGCCCACAGCCTGCCTGATGACTTCTTCGGCCCCGCAGCCGGCCTGCACGGCGCCACGCTCACCGTCGAGGCGACATTCGAGCGCGAGCAGCTCGACGAGCACGCCGTGGTGATGGACATCGGCCGGGCCTCAGCGCTGCTCGACGAGGCGCTCTCCGGGATTCGCTACCGCAACCTCGACGATCATCCCGACTTCGCCGGGAGGCTGTCGACGAGCGAGGCCATCGCGGCGCACCTGGCGGAGCGGATCGCCGCCGGGATCCCAGACTGGCATTCCTTCGCCGCGCTGACCGTCACGGTCGTCGAGAACCCCCGGGCCAGGGTGTCCTGCCGCCTGACCCCGTGACCGCTCACCTGATCGAACCCGAGCTGCCCGCGGTCAGCGGCGGCAGCCGCTACAACGCGTTCGTGCTGGCGGAGCTGCCGGAGCTGACAGCGCACCGCGTCCGAGGAGACTGGCCGGAACCCGGGCCCGCGGCGCGCCGGACCGTCGTCGAGCTGGTCGCGGAGGCAGAAGGCCCGGTCCTGCTCGACAGCCTCGTGGGCTGCTCGGTTCCCGAGGCGTTCGCCGGCAGGCGCAGGTGGCCCCTGGTCCTGCTCATGCACATGCCGCAGGCGGCCGCTGCCCCCGCGGAGGACCGGGAGCGGGTCGCCGCCCGAGAGCGCATCTGTGTGGCCGGTGCGGATGCCGTGATCGCCACCAGCAGCTGGGCCGCCCGCGACCTCACCGCCCGCTACGGGCGCCGCGACGTCGTCGTGGCGCCGCCCGGGGTGCGACCGCGCCCCGCTGCCGCACGGCGGGACGGCAGGGATCTGATCGCCGTCGGAGCGATCAGCCCGGTGAAGAACCAGCTGCTTCTCGTCGAGGCGCTGGCACGGCTGCAGGACGACGACTGGCAGCTGCGCATCGCCGGACCCGTCGCCGACGGGGAGTACGCGGACCGGCTGCGCGGCCGGATCGCGAGCGTGATCGAGCCCGGCCGCATCGCCCTGCTGGGCGAGCTGGACGGCGGCCGGATCGATGACCTGTACGACACTGCGGAGCTGCTGCTGCTCCCCTCGCGCTTCGAGACCTACGGTCTGGTGGTCGCGGAAGCCGGAGCAGCAGGGATCCCAGCATTCGTCTCCACCGGCACCGGAGCCGTCGAGGCGCTCGGCTCCCCCGCCGCCGGCTGCACGTTCGACCCGCGCGACGCGCCCGCCTGGCGAGCAGGCATCCGACGGTGGCTGCGGGATGGCGACTGGCGGGCCGAGCTGCGCGACATCGCTGGACGCCGCCGCGGGACCCTGCCCTCGTGGGCGGCCACCGCGCAGGTCATCAGCGACACGCTCACCTCGCCGGGCCGCCCTCAGCTCAGCGGAGTGGACCCGTCCGACAGCCCGGGGGTGGCGGCTCGGGCAGCTGCGGAGAAGACGAACTCGGTGCACACGTCGGCGCCGAAGACATGACGGCGGAACGGCGCCCGCAGCGCCTCGGCCATCACATCGGATCCGGTGAACCGCAGCCCCGGCACGCCGTTGCCGATGAGCACGGGGGCGACCGTGAGGAACAGGCGGTCCAGCAGCCCCGCGGAGAGGAACTCCGAGACGGTGCGGCCGCCGCCCTCGACCAGGACAGTGCCGGGTACGTGCCGGCCCAGCACCTGAAGGATCACGGCCGGAGGAACGTCCAGACAGTGCTCCTCGACCGCGCCACCCCGTGCCGGGTGATCGCCGGCCGGATCGTCCCGCGACGACCCGCCTCGTGCCGCCTGGCCGGCAGTCTCCGGGAGGCGGAGAACCGTCACGTGGGACGCGAGCGATTCCGGCACGGGGATCCTCTCGCCGAGGAGCCACAGGGTCGGAGCGTCGGGCTGGGTCAGCACGTGGCTGTCCAGCGGGACGCGCCCGTGCGGATCGAGGATCGCGCGGACCGGGTTGGGACCCTGCACCGCGCGCACGGTGAGCTTGGGATCGTCGGCGCGCACGGTCGACACACCCACGAGGACGACGGCGGCCAGCGACCGGAGCCGGTGCAGGTGCTCGCGATCGGCCGCGCCCGACACGAACTCCGCATCGCCCCCGTTCGCGGCGATGAAGCCGTCGGTGCTCTGGGCGAGCTGGGCGATCACCTCGGTGCGGCCGACCAGCGGCGTGTAGAGATCGGGCAGCGGTGAGGCATCGGAATCGCTCGGACGGTCGTGATTCATCCCCGAGCGCTTCGTCTCCAGATAGTGGGAGTTCTCGGGTCGGTCGGCCACCGGTGGGCGCAGCCGGTCGACGACCTCGATGCCGTTGGCCTCGAGCTCGATCTGCTTGAGGGGGTTGGCTGTGAGGAGGCGGATCCGCGTGCAGTCCAGAGCCCGCAGCATCGCGGCGGCCGCCTGGTAGTCGCGGGCGTCGATGGGCAGCCCGAGAGCCGCGTTCGCCTCGACGGTGTCAAGGCCCCGATCCTGCAGCTCGTAGGCGCGGAGTTTGTTGAGCAGCCCGATGCCGCGGCCCTCATGACCTCGCAGGTAGAGGAGGATTCCGCAGCCCGCGGCAGCGATGTGGGCCATGGAGATATCGAGCTGCTCCCCGCAGTCGCAGCGGTAGGATCCCAGCGCGTCACCGGTGAGGCACTCGCTGTGCACCCGGACCAGTGGAGCGTCGGCGGTCTCCGGATTCCCCATCAGCAGAGCGAGGTGCTCGACCCCGGTTCGGTCCGTATGAGCCAGCATCCGGAACCTGCCGTGAGCCGTCGGCAGGATCGTGTCCGCGCTCCAGACCGGCGTCGGTTCGCGACCCGGCATTGACTCCCCTGCTGCAGACAGCGATTCTTCCATAGGGGACAGACTAGCGCCCTCGGCGCGGTCGACCGCGCAGCCGGTGCCGCGGCTGAGCGCGCCGGGAAGCGGCCCGCGGGACGCTCAGGTCTTGCGGTTGTACAGCATCATGGAGATCGGGCCGAATCCGGCAACCAGGATTGCCGACCACACGAAGACGAGCAGGATGTCCGAGGCGACCGGGGATCCGCTCATCACGTCGCGCATCGCGGTGACCACCACGCTCACCGGATTGACCTCGACGAAGCCCTGCAGCCAGCGCGGCATGGTCGCGGGGTCGACGAAGATGTTGCTGGCGAACACCAGCGGCATGAGGATGAACATCGAGATTCCCATCAGGGCCTGCTCGGTGCGCACGAGCAGGGCGATCATCGTCCACATCCATGACAGCGCGAACGCGAACACCAGCAGCAGCACAGTGGCGACGAGCACCGAGAGCAGGCCGCCCTCGGGCCGGAATCCGAGCATGAACCCGAGCGCCATCGTGATCGCGCCGGCGAGCAGGTAGCGCACCTGGTCGCCCAGCAGCGCGCCGACGAGTGGTGCGGGTCGCCAGACCGGCAGCGACCGGAAGCGGTCGAAGATGCCCTTCTCGATGTCCTTGTTCAGGGTCAGCCCGGTGTACATCGTGATCATGATGATCGTCTGGGCGAAGATGCCCGGGATCAGGTACTGCACGTAGGCGTCCACGGAGCCCGCGAGCGCTCCGCCGAACAGGAACGTGAACATCAGGGTCATCATGATCGGGAAGACGGTGACATCGAACAGCTGCTCGGGCACGTGCCGGATCTTGAGCATCGCGCGCTTGGCGTAGACGAGCGAGGCGCGCAGCGGTGACGCAGGTTCCGGATGCTCGGCAGCCGGGCGCAGCACCGAGGACACCTCGGACCGGGGCTGGACGGTGGTCATTCCGGGTCCTCCCGGCTGTCGTCGGCGTCCTCGTGGGATGGCTCACCGGTGATCGCGAGGAAGACCTCGTCGAGGCTGGGCTGGCCGAGCGAGAAGGCCGTGACCGCAAAGCCGGCTGCCTCCAAGCGGGTCAGCACCTCTGCGACGGGAGCGTCGCCGGTCACCGTGAAATCGATCTCGACCGGGTCGGTGCGCGGGAGTGGTTCGGAGTCGAGCAGCGCGGTGAGCAGCTCGGCGGCACGACGGCGGTCGGCGGGGTCGGCGAGCCGGACCTTGACAGTCCCCTGCCCGATCAGCGCTTTGAGCTCATCGCTGGTGCCCTCCGCGATCACGCGGCCGTGGTCGATGACGGCGATCCGATCGGCGAGCCGGTCGGCCTCGTCGAGGTATTGGGTGGTCAGCAGCACGGTCGTGCCGGCGCTGACCAGCGAGCGCACGATGTCCCAGACCTGATTGCGGCTGCGGGGGTCGAGGCCGGTGGTCGGCTCATCGAGGAACAGCAATTCGGGGGTGACGACCAGGGAGGCCGCGATGTCGAGTCGGCGCCGCATGCCGCCCGAGTACTTCTTGACCTGCCGGTCGGCCGCATCGAGCAGCCCGAAGGCGGCGAGCAGCTCCCGCGCTCGCTGCCGCGCCTCGCCTGCGGAATAGCCGAACAGCTGCGAGATCAGCGTGAGGTTCTCACGTCCCGTGAGGTCCTCGTCGAGCGAGGCGAACTGTCCGGTGAGCGCGACCCTTCTGCGGATCTCGCCGCCGGCGGTGCGCAGGTCGTGGCCGAGCACCCTGGCCTGTCCTCCGTCGACCGGCAGGAGCGTGGCCAGCATCCGGATGACCGTGGTCTTGCCTGCTCCATTGGGACCCAGGATCCCGAACACGCCTCCGCGCGGGATCGTGAGATCGACGCCGGCGACCGCGACCTTGCCGCCGAACGCCTTGCGCAGTCCCGTCGCGACGACTGCCGGCTCCGGTGAGTCGAGCACGATCCGCTCCGCGCTGCGTATCTCCCTCACGGTCGCATCACCGCCGCACCTGTCCCGTCCACCCTCCGAGTGTGAGCCGCCGAGGCGCCGGCCGGCTACTCCGATCCTGCTCGGGTGACAGCGCCCGTGCCGGGCCACGGGGTCCGGCCGGCGGAGATCGTCCTGGCCATGAGCCGCCCCCGCCGCGTCAACTGAACAGGACGGGTCAGCTGAAACAGGCCGGGTCAACTGAACAGGACGGGTCAGCTGAAACAGGACGCGTCAGCTGAACAGGACGACGGGTTTGAAGATGTCGACATAAAGAAGCAGGACGGTCATGCCCAGCAGCACTCCCACCACCGCGTAGGTCAGCGGCAGCAGGCGCGCCGTGTCGAACGGTCCGATGATCCCGTGCCCGCGCTTGAGATTGACCTGGCGGCGGCCTCCCTCGTACAGCGCGACGGCGACGTGGCCGCCGTCGAGCGGGAGCAGGGGCACCATGTTGAAGGCGAACAGGAAGAGGTTGAGGGAGCCGAGCAGCGACAGCCCGACCTGGACCTTCTCGATGACTTCGAGGCGATCGGTGCCGACGATCTCCCCGGCGACCCGCCCGACTCCGACCATTCCGATCGGCCCGTTCGGGTCGCGTTCGGCGTCGCTGAGCGCGACCTGGGTGATCTCGACGAGCTTCTCCGGCAGCGTGAACAGCGCCTGGAAGGTCTGCCCGATCATCTCGGCCATCTCCCCGGGGAACTCCAGCACGCCCAACGGCCGGCGTTCCTGGGTGGGGCTGACCCCGAGGAAGCCGGTGGTCTCCGTGCGAGGTGTCCCGTCGTCATTCAGCACCGGCACGCCGTCGTCATCGGTGACAGGCCGCTCGGTGGCGATGATCGGCACCTGCAGCGTCTGCTGCTGCCCGTCGCGCTCGATGACCATCGGCACCGTCTCCCCGGCGGAGCGGCCGACCGCCTCGGCCAGTTCGTCCCAGTCGTCGAGCTCGGTCCCGTCGATCGACACGATCACGTCTCCCGGCTGCAGGCCGATCTCCCAGGCCGGTGTCAGCGGGTCACCCGGCTGGCACGCAGTGCGCTGATCGGCAGGACGCTCGACCGCCTCGGAGGCCGGAACCGCACATTCGACGGTGCTGGCGACGGTCGTCGTGGGCTGGATGGTGCCGATGCCCAGCAGCACGATCGCCATGACCCCGATGCCCAGCAGCAGATTGACGAACGGGCCCCCGAACATCACCACCAGGCGCCTGGGCACCGTCAGCGCGTAGAACGTCCGGTGCTCCTCACCGGGATCGATCTCCTGATTGGAGAATTCCCGTGCGTCAGCCATCGTGCGTTCGAAGAGCCGCCCGCGCCGCCGGCTGCGTGCGCCGGGCGCCTCGGCGCCCGCACCGGAAGCCGCGGCATCGCCACCAGCGGGCGCGGGCACGGATCCCGCCACCTCACCCGCTGCCCGCAGCCGGGCGTCGGCAGTCACGATGTCGGCGGCGTCGATTCCGTCCTCATCGGCGTCGATGTCCTGGGCGCCCGGGGCGCCCACCAGCTGCTCGGCTCGGGCGTGGGTCGAGTCCTCCGGCGGGTACATCCCCGGCATCGCGATGAAACCGCCCAGCGGCAGCGCCTTCACCCCGTACTCGGTCTCACCGCGGCGGAAGGAGAACAGCGTCGGCCCGAACCCGATCATGTAGTGGGTGACCTTGACGCCGAACCTCTTGGCCGGGATCAGGTGCCCCAGCTCGTGCAGGGCGATCGAGATGCTCACCCCGAGGACGAGCAGGACGACGCCGAGCGCGTAGAGCAGCGGACTCATCGCGCGATCCCGGGAGCCGCCCGCTCGATCCAGCTGCTCGTCCGCTCCCGGGCGGCGGCGTCGGCCGAGAGCACGCTGTCCAGGTCGAGAGCGCGGCCGCTCGCGTCAGAATGGTGCGTCGCCAGGGCGGCGGCGATGCCGTCGGCGATCTGCGGGAAGGTGATGCGGCCGTCATGGAATGCGTCGACGAGCACCTCGTTGGCCGCGTTGTAGACGGACGGGTGGGTGCCGCCTCGGCGACCCGCCTCGTATGCGAGGCCGAGTGCGGGGAACGCCTCGTGGTCGACCGGCTCGAACGTCCACTCCGTCGCCCGGGTCCAGTCATTGGGACGGGTGGCTCCGCTGATCCGGCGCGGTTCCCCGGCGCCGTGGGTCCCGAGTGCGTAGGCGATGGGCAGCTTCATGTCGGGCGGGGAGACCTGGGCGATCGTCGACCCGTCGACGAACTGGACCATGGAGTGGATCTGCGACTGCGGGTGGACGACGACGTCGATCCGGTCGTAGTCGACCCCGAACAGCAGCTGGGCCTCGATGACCTCGAGGCCTTTGTTGACCAGGGTCGCGGAGTTGGTCGTGATCACCGAGCCCATGGTCCACGTCGGGTGGGCGAGCGCCTGTGCCGGCGTGACCGCGTCGAGCTCGGCCCGGCGCATGCCCCGGAACGGCCCGCCCGAGGCGGTGATGACGAGCCTGTCGACCTCCTCGGCGCGGCCGGCTCGCAGGGCCTGGGCGATCGCGGAGTGCTCGCTGTCGACGGGGATCAGCCGTGCTCCGGTGCGTGCGGCGGCCTCGAGCACGAGCGGACCGCCCACGATGAGCGATTCCTTGTTGGCCAGCGCCACGTCGGTGCCGGCGTCGAGCGCAGCCAGCGTGGAGCGCAGTCCGACGGCTCCGGTGACGGCGTTGAGGACCATGTCCGCGGGGGTCCCGGCGATGCGGACTCCCGCCTCCGGTCCGAGCTCGATCTGCTCGACCCGGTCCGGCAGCCCCAGGCGCTGCGCGACCTCGGTCAGCGCCTGGCGCACCTCCGGCTCACCGCCCGCGGGAGCTTGCGCGAGGCCGATCCGACAGGCGCCGAGGCGCACCGCCTGTTCGGCGAGCAGTCCGAGGTTCGACCCGGCGGTCAGCCCCGTCACGGAGAACAGCTCCGGGTTGCCGAGGACCACCTCCACGGCCTGAGTGCCGACCGAGCCTGTGGCCCCCATTACAATGATCTCACGCACGCTCACGCTGACCGATGATGTCACCGCTTCCTTAGAGTACGGTGAGGTCCGACGGCGCCGCGGCACTGATCCGACGCCGTCGCGCACCGGTCCCGGCAGACAGCGGCGCGCGTTCCGCTTCGACCTCGAGTGAAAGAACTGTGATGAGCAAGACTGTGACTCCCGATGACCTGCTCGGCCTCGACTCCGTCTTCTCGAAGGAGGACCTCGAATGGGCCGGCATCGTCCGCAAGTGGCTCGACGACAATGTCCGCGACCACATCGGCGACTACTACCTCGAAGGGACCATTCCTGCTCGCGAGCTGGCTGTGGGCCTGGGTGAGCTCGGCGTGCTCGGCATGCACCTGGAGGGCTACGGGTGCCCAGGCGCCTCGGCCACCCAGTACGGTCTGGCCTGCCGCGAGCTCGAAGCCGTGGACTCCGGGCTGCGCTCGCTGGTCAGCGTGCAGGGCTCGCTGGCGATGTTCGCCATCCACCACTGGGGATCGGAGGAGCAGAAGGAGGAATGGCTGCCGCAGATGGCGGCCGGCACCGCGATCGGCTGCTTCGGGCTGACGGAGCCCGACGTCGGCTCCGACCCGAGCGGGATGCGCACCTTCGCCAAGAAGGACGGCGACGACTGGGTCCTCAACGGCGCGAAGATGTGGATCACCAACTCGCCGGTGTCCGATGTCATGGTCGTGTGGGCCAAGACCGAGGAGACCGACGACCAGGGCAGGAACGTCGTCCGCGGCTTCGTCATTCCCACCGCCACCCCCGGCGTCGAGGTGCCCGTCGTCAAGCGCAAGCTGTCCCTGCGCGCGTCGATCACCGGCGAGATCGTCCTCGACAACGTCCGCCTGCCGGCCTCCGCGATGCTTCCGAAGGCCAAGGGCCTGCGCGGCCCCCTGTCCTGCCTCTCCGAGGCCCGCTATGGCATCGTCTTCGGCGTCACCGGAGCGGCCCGCGACGCCATCGAATCGGCACTCGACTACACCGGCACCCGCATCCAGTTCGACCGGCCCATCTCGTCCTTCCAGATCACCCAGCAGAAGATCGCGAAGGCATTCGGCCAGTACTCGTCGATCACCCTGCTGGCCGCCCATATCGGCAAGATCAAGGACACCACCGGTGTGAGCCCGGAGCAGATCAGCCTGGGCAAGATGGTGGGCGTCGACACCGCGATGAACATCTGCCGCGATCTGCGGGCCCTGTTCGGCGGCTCCGGCATCACCAGCGAGTACTCCCCGCTGCGGCATGCGATCAACCTGGAGACCGTGCTCACCTACGAGGGCACCCATGAGGTGCACCAGCTCACGCTGGGCCGGGCGCTCACCGGCATCAATGCCTTCGCGAACTGAGCGGAGCCGGGTGCACTCGCACCTCTGAGGCCGAGCATCCGAGGCCAGCGATGCCGAGTGTGCGATAGTCGGAAGGACGCGGACCCGGTCTGCGTCCTTCCGCCGTTCTCAGGGCCGGCTCAGGCGACATCCGAAGCCGCCCGTGCCCGGAGCCGATGACCCCCTGCGATCGAGGAGCTGATCGGATGAACGTCGACGAAGTGCTGCTGGACGGATTCTCGCGGCCGGTCGAGGTCTGCGAGATGGTGCTCGACGGCATCGATGAGGAGACCCTCCACGCGAGGCTGACGGAGACCAGCAACTCCATCGCCTGGCTGGTGTGGCACCTGGCTCGCGAGCAGGACGTGCAGATCGCGCCGCTGGCCGGACGCGAGCAGGTGTGGACCGCGCGGGGCTGGCACGAGCAGTTCGGGAAGCCCGCGGACGACTTCGGATTCGGCGACACGCCTGAGGACGTCGCGGCCTTTCGCGTGTCCGGTCCCGAGGTGCTGCTCGGCTACCTCCACGAGGTTGCCGAGTTCGTGCAGGACTGCGTGGCCGGGCTGACGCCGGAGGACCTCGCCGAGGTGATCGACGAGAGCTGGGATCCGCCGGTCACCCGGGGCGTCCGCCTGGTCTCGATCATCGACGACGCCGCCCAGCACGCCGGGCAGGCGGCTTTCGTCCGCGGCGCCCTGGGCTGGGACGCGAGACGACCGTAGGCACGGGCACCGGATCATCCCCGAGGCGTGAGCCGGAGCCGGCTCAGCTGTGCAGGTCGAGCTCGCCGATCAGCTCGCGCGCGGTGACCTCGGTGCCGTCGGCACGCCGGATCACGACGAGATCGGCCGGAAGCTGAGCTGCCGCGCCGGGTTCGATGCGCGGGTCCCGCACCACCGGATCCAAGGCAACGGATCTCTCCGCCGTGGCGATCTGCACACCCTCGTAATAGCTGGGAAGCCTGCGAACCGGCTTGCTGAACGCCTGATGCACGTCTCGGGTCGGCTCGTCCTCGGCTGCCGAGAAGGCGACGCGCGCCTCGGCTGCGGGATCCTCCACGAGCAGCCCGCCGATCCGGATCACGGCCAGCCGGGCGAGCCGGGCGGGCAGCGCGGGGACGTCGGAGCCGATCCGCACCGGGACTCCCGGCCTCACGTCCAGCAGGCGCAGCACACCTGCGAGCTTGGCCACCCGTTCGAGCACGGTCTCGTAGCTCAGCTCCGCAGGTGCGGCCCCGGCGGAGGCCTCCGCGGTCATGCAGGTCTCGTCCGCCCGACCGAGCACGATCGGGTAGTCGAGCACCTCGTAGACCGGGTTGAGCGTGCCGGGATGGTCGGGGTCGAGCACGCCCGGGCGCGCGAACCAGCGCGGTTCAGTCGACACTGGCCATGACCTCGACCACCCGGTCGATGAACGCGTCGACCTGATCCTCGTCGTAGGCTCGCTCGCCCTTGCGGACGCGGAACAGCACGCGGCGGACCTCGTCGACACTCATCGCCTCGCCCTGCGTGAAGTACCCGCTGATGCGATCGCAGAGCGCGTCGACCTCTTCGATGTCGTAGCCGATCTCACCCTTGGCCGCGTGGTTGAACCGCTCCCCGGCCGGTCGGGTGAGGCGGCCGCGCAGCGAGCTGGCCGCTCGGGTCAGCTCCTGCACCCAGGAATCCTTGCCGGCCTTGGCGATCAGCCGATCGCGCGACCGCTTGGCGAACGCGTCTTCGAGCCGGTCGAGGGCGGCATCGACGACGCCCACGTGATAGCCCTTGCGCACCAGATCGAAGCCGACGGTGCGGACCGCGCGCGCATCGAGGTCTCCGGGCTGGGGCGCCTCGCGCTCGAAAGACTCTCGTGCGCGCTTGAAGAAGCTGTCCACCTGAACAGGATCGTAGCCGGTCTTCCAGCCCGACATCCTGGGGAAGTTGGTGTCCACGGTCGTGTTCTCCTCGGGGTTCTCACTCACTCGGCGGCGGCCAGCTGGCCGCACGCCCCGTCAATGTCCTTGCCACGCGTGTCGCGGATGGTCGTGGGAACTCCGGCGTCCCGCAGGCGACGCACGAACTCCGCCGCCACCCCGGGATCGGAGGCGGTCCACACGGAACCCGGAGTGGGGTTGAGCGGAATCGGATTGACGTGCGCCCAGCCCCGACCACGCGCGTTGAGCTTCTTGGCGAGCAGGTCCGCGCGCCAGGCATGATCATTCATGTCCTTGATGAGCGCGTATTCGATGCTCACCCGGCGCCCGGTGGTCCGGTAGTAGTTGTAGGCGGCGTCGATCGCCTCGTCGGCCTTCCAGCGGGTGTTGACCGGGATCATCTCGTCGCGCAGGCCGTCATCGGGGGCGTGCAGGCTAAGCGCGAAGGTGACCGGGATGTCCTCCGCGGAGAGCTTGTTGATCCCCGGCACCAGCCCCACTGTCGAGATCGTGATCCGGCGGGCGGACATACCCAATCCCTCCGGGGCGGGGGCGACGAAGCGACGCACCGCATTCATCACTCGCCGGTAGTTGGCCAGCGGCTCCCCCATCCCCATGAAGACGATGTTGGTGACGCGTTCGGCCGGAGCCGAGGCGCCTGCCCCGGCTCCGGCTGATGCGGGACCGGGAACTGCGCCGGCGGGTGGGAGACCCTGCTCCTCATCGGCCTCGGAGCCGACTCCGGCAGTGGGATTGCCGAGCATGTCCGTGTCCTGCCCACTGGTCGCGGCGAGTTCTCCGGCCGCGATGGCCTGGTTGGCGCGGATCACCTGCTCGACGATCTCCGCCGTCGACATGTTGCGGGTCAGCCCCTGCTGGCCGGTGGCGCAGAACGGGCAGTTCATTCCGCAGCCGCACTGCGAGGACACGCACAGTGTGATCCGATTGCGGTAGCGCATGAGCACCGATTCGACGAGCGCGCCGTCGAACAGCCGCCACAGGAACTTGATGGTGTCACCCTCGCCGCTCTTCAGCCGCCGGACCTCGCGGAGCAGCGGCGGGAAGAACTTCTCCGTCAGCTCCGCGCGCCGATCCTTGGGCAGATCGGTCATCTGCTCCGGGTCGACAGTGTGGTGGACGAAGTAGTGCGTGGACAGCTGCTTGGCGCGGAACCCGGGCAGTCCCATCTCCTCGACCGCGGCGATCCGCTCGGTCATCGACATGTCCGCCAGGTGAGCAGGCGGCTGAGTGACCCGGCGTGAGCCGAAGTTGAGCAGCGGACGACCATCGCGCTGCGGGGTGCTCGAAGTGGTCCCGTCGGCGTTCTCGACGACGGGACGGACTTGTCTGCGTGAAGTGTGCTCAGTCATGTGGTGTCCAGTATCGCATGACCGGGCCTGCCTCGTCTGTCAGGCGGCGCTCAGAGCTGCTCGGATGCTGCCTGCGAGGTGGTCGCCGGCCTCGACTCGAACACCTTGCCGGGGTTCATGATGCCGTGGGGGTCGAGTGCTCGCTTGACCGCGACGTGCATGTCGATGACGTCCGGCGAAAGCTCTGCCGCCAGCCCATCGCGCTTGAGCAGCCCGATCCCGTGCTCGCCGCTGACGGTTCCGCCGAACTCGAGCGCCACCGCGATGATCTCCTCGAAGGCTGCCTGGGCACGCTGCCGTGCTTCGTCATCGCCGGGCGGGGTCACGAGCAGCGGGTGGAGGTTGCCGTCGCCGGCGTGGGCGATCTGGGCGATCACCGTGTCGTGGGACTGCGCGATCTGCTGGATCCGCGCGAGCACCTCGGGAACCTTGGAGCGAGCCACGCAGATGTCCTCGGTCAGCACCGGTCCCAGGCGTTCGAGCGCCGGGTAGGCCAGGCGCCTGGCGGCGAAGAACGCGTCGGCCTCCTCGTCGTTCTCGCTGACCGCGGCGAATGTCGCGCCGGCTGCTTCGAAGGCCTCGACGATGGTGCGCGCCTCCTCGACGCCCGCGGCGCCGGGAGCGTCGGTCGCGGCCAGCAGGATCGCCTCGGCGTCGGCCGACAGACCCATGTTCTTCCAGTCGTCGACCGCTTTCAGACAGTATTTGTCGACGAGTTCGAGCGCGGAGGGAATGACCCCGGCGGCGGTGACGTTGGCGACGCCCTGCCCGGCGGCGACGAGGCTGTCGAAGTAGCCGACGATCGCCGTCCCCACGGGCGGCAGTGGCAGCAGGCGCACGGTGATCTCGGTGATGACGCCGAGGGTGCCTTCGGAGCCGACGACGAGGCCTCGCAGGTCGTAGCCGGCGACGTCCTTGGTGGTTCGCCTGCCCAGGCGGACGAGCTTGCCGGTGCCGGTCACCATCTCCAGGCTGATGACGTATTCGCCGGTCACGCCGTATTTGACGCAGCACAGGCCGCCCGCGTTCGTGGCCACGTTGCCGCCGATCGACGACCACGGCGCGGATGCGGGGTCCGGCGGGTACCAGAGGCCGTCCTCGGCGACCCGAGTGCGGAGGTGTTCGTTGATGACTCCGGGCTGGACGCGCGCCGTGCGCTCGACCGGGTCCACGTCGATCACCCGGTCCATCGCGTCGAGCGAGATCACGAGGCTGCCGGCGAGGGAGTTGGCGCCACCGGACAGGCCGGTGCCCGATCCCCGAGGCACGACCGCGACCCGGTTGTCGATGCACCAGGTGACAGCGGCGAGCACCTGGTCCGTGCTGCGCGGGCGGATCACCGCCAGCGCGGGTTCGAAGGGTGCCCACTCCGCGTCGTCGTGGAGATAGCGCTCCATCACATCGGGGTCGGTGATGATGATGTCGGCAGGCAGCGCGCGGGACAGCGATTCGATGGTGGTCACGCCTCCAGTTCTATCACCGGCGCAGGTCTTGCAGAAGTGCGGTTCTGGGGTCGACGCCGGGCTGCCGCTCGCAGCGCTGTCACAGGCCCTGGGGATCAGGTCGCGTAGCCCGGCAGGAAGCTGAACAAAATGAGCGCGACGGGGGCGGTCGGCAGGATCGAGTCGAGCCGGTCCATCACTCCCCCGTGCCCGGGCAGCAGCGTGCCCATGTCCTTGAGGTCGAGGTCGCGCTTGATCATCGATTCGGAGAAATCGCCCAGAGTGGCGACCGCCGGGATCACGACTCCGAGGACCACGCCCGTCCACAGCGGCGCGTCGAATACCCACCAGGCCATGCCGATCGCGACTGCTGTCGACAGCAGCGCAGAGCCGGCATAGCCCTCCCAGGACTTCTTGGGCGAGATGCTCGGGGCGATGGGGTGCTTTCCCCACATGACGCCGAAGGCGTACCCGCCGATGTCGGAGGCGACGACCAGGGCCAGGAAGCAGATGGCGAGCAGGTTTCCCTGTTCGAAGGTCAGCATGTGGACGACGAAGGAGGCGCCCAGGCCGACGTAGGTCAGGGCGAACAGGCTCAGGCAGACGTCCTTGACGGGATTGGCCCGGTGTTCGAAGAGGGTGAACAGGAGCACTGCTCCCGTGCCGACGGTGAACGTCACCCACAGGGCCTCTCGTCCGCCGAAGTAGGTCGCGGCGAGCATGCACGCCGCGGCAGTCATCGTCGGCACCCGTGCGACGACCGAACCGGAGCGGGAGAGCGCGTTCGCCAGCTCCCACATGGCCGCCATCACCCCGATGAGGGTGAGCACGACGAAGGACGGAGGGTAGAACAGCAGCGAGGCCAGCACGGACCCGCCGAGCACGACGCCGACGCCGATGGCCGCCGGCAGGTTGCGGCCGGCCCGGCCGTAGTCCTTCTTCGCCGGCTCCTCGACCGTCGTGGAGGTGCCGGCGGTCTGTGCGGCAGCGACCGCCTCGGCGTCCACTTCCGCCTGCGGGTGCGGGGTCACCAATCCGTGGCCGTAGCCCAGCTCGACCTCACCCGGGTCCGAGGCGGAGTCGGGTGGAGACGGGGTATCAAGTCGAGCCTGTTCGGCTCGGCGCAGATCCCGGCGCTTGGGGAAGGGGACGGCGCCCGCCCGGGCGTCACCGGAGCCGGCGGGGCGTCCGCGATCTGCCGGAGAGGTCGGCAGCTCGTCCGGGGACATCGTCCTCACACCTCGAGGAGTTCGGCTTCCTTGGCGACGAGCAGCGTGTCGATCTCGTCGACCTTCTTCTTCGTCAGGTCCTCGAGCTCCTGGATCGCCGCGCGGACCTCGTCCTCGCCGGCGTCTCCGTCCTTCTGGATCTTCTCCAGCGACTCCTTGGCGCGGCGCCGGATGTTGCGGACGGAGACCCGGCCCTCCTCGGCGTTGCCCTTGACGACCTTGACGTATTCCTTGCGGCGCTCCTCCGTGAGCTCCGGCAGCACCACGCGGATCACATTGCCGTCGTTGGCAGGGTTGGCGCCGATGTCGGAGTTGCGCAGGGCGGTCTCGATGTTGCTCAGCGCACCGCGGTCGTAGGGGGTGATGAGCAGGGTGCGGGCCTCGGGAACCTGAAACGACGCGAGCTGCTGCATCGGAGTCGGGGCACCGTAGTAGTCGACCAGGAGGTTCGCGAAGAGAGCGGGGTTGGCGCGGCCGGTCCGAACGGATCCGAAGGCATCCTGGGTGACTTCGACGGCCTTGTCCATCTTCTGCCGGGCTTCGGTCAGGGTTTCCTTGATCACGGGGTACTCTTTCGCTCGCTGGTGGTGTTGCTGACTATTCTAGGCAGTTTCCGTGGCGCTGCGCTCGGCGGCGATCGCGGGCGCCTTCTCCTCTGCCGACTCGACGATCGTGCCGATCTCCTCGCCGGCGATCGCACGCTGCAGGGTGCGGTCCCCTTCCATGCCGAAGACGAGCATCGGCAGCTTGTTGTCCATGCACAGGGAGAATGCCGTCGAGTCCACGACTTTGAGTCCCCGCGCCAGCGCCTCCTCATAGGTGATGCGATCGATCTTCTGCGCGTTCGGATTCTTCTTCGGATCGTCGGTGTAGACGCCGTCGACGCCGTTCTTCGCGATCAGCACGACGTCAGCGCGGATCTCCAGCGCTCGCTGGGCGGCCACGGTGTCGGTCGAGAAGAACGGCAGGCCGGCTCCGGCTCCGAAGATCACCACACGGCCCTTCTCCATGTGCCGCATGGCCCGCCGCGGGATGTAGGTCTCGGCGACCTGGGTCATCGGAATGGCAGTCTGCACGCGGGTGTCGACTCCCGCCTGCTCCAGGAAGTCCTGCAGTGCCAGGCAGTTCATCACGGTGCCGAGCATGCCCATGTAGTCTGCGCGCGTGCGGTCCATTCCGCGCTGCGACAGTTCCGCGCCGCGGAAGAAGTTGCCGCCGCCGACGACGATGCTGATCTCCACTTCGGGCACCACCGGGGCGATCTGGCGTGCGACCGAGGCGACGACATCGGGATTGACGCCCACCTCACCTCCGCCGAAGACCTCTCCGGAGAGTTTGAGGAGCACCCGTCGGCGATGCGTCCTGGTCGGGATTCGCTGGTGGCTGGAGGCGTGCACAGGGACGTCTGACATTTGCTCTCTTCCTCAGTGTCCGGAATGGCTGCTGCTCACCGGGGTGCCGGGGGCAGGTGGGCGCGGGAGCCATCGACCAGTGTAGCGGTCCGCTCCCGGTCCCGTGGCGGCCCTCGCTGGGCACTCGCGCATCCGAGGCGCTGCGGACTTCGCCGGGAACGAGCAGAGGGCGGGGCAATCGCCCCGCCCTCTGCCGGCGGCTCACGGCTCAGGCGCCGTCAGCTCTGCTGTGCTGTGCTCTGCTGTGTCCGAGCTCAGCTGCCCACGCGGAAGCGCAGGAAGCCGGTCGCCTTGACGCCAGCCTCTTCGAGCACCGATGCCACGGACTTCTTGGGCTCCTTGGCGAAGCCCTGGTCCAGCAGGCAGTTCTCCTTGAAGAACCCGTTGACGCGGCCTTCGACGATCTTCGGCAGCGCCTGTTCGGGCTTGCCTTCGTTCTTGGCCGTCTCCAGAGCGATCTCACGCTCCTTCTCGACGATGTCGGCAGGTACGTCGTCACGGGAGAAGTACTTCGGCGTCAGTGCTGCGATGTGAACCGCGACATCGTGGGCAACCTCGGTGTCGTCGCCCTCGAAGGCGAGCAGCACGCCGACCTGCGGCGGCAGATCCTTGTTGGTGCGGTGGAGGTACGACTCGATGTTCGCGCCTTCGATCCGGCCGACGCGGCGCAGGTCCACCTTCTCGCCCAGAGCCGCGCCACCCTCGGTGATGATCTGCGATACCGGCTTGCCGTCGACCTCGGCAGCGAGGAGATCCTCGGCCGAGGCGGCCGAGTTCTGCACTGCCAGATCGAGCACCTGATCGGCGAGCTCGATGAACTTGTCGGACTTCGCGACGAAGTCGGTCTCCGAGTTCAGCTCGATCATGGTGCCGACACCGTCGGCGACGTGCGTGGCGACGAGTCCGTCCGAGGTCGATCGTCCCTCGCGCTTGGTGGCTCCCTTGAGTCCCTTGACCCGCAGGATCTCGACGGCCTTGGCCTGATCTCCCTGCGCCTCTTCGAGAGCCTTCTTGACGTCCATCATCCCGGCGCCGGTCTTCTCGCGCAGTTCCTTGATGTCAGCAGCTGTGTAATTTGCCATGGATCTCCTTAAGTCACGAGATGTGTGGAAGGCCGCGCCCACAGGATCCTGCGGGCGCGGCCCGGATCAGCTCAGGCCTGGGTCGACTCGGTGCTGTCGGCTTCGGCGGATTCGGTGGTCGCCCCAGCGGACGCCTCGGCGGATTCGGCCGGCGCTTCGGCGGACTCAGCGGACACCTCGGCGGCCTCGGCCGGTGTTTCGGCAGGCTCAGCGGCCGCCTCGTCCGAGGCTGTCTGCTGGGCTTCGCCCTCGGACTTGCCCTCGAGGAGCTCCCGCTCCCACTCGGGCATCGGCTCGACGGCGGAGACATTCTTCTCGCCCTTGTCGTCCGACGAGTGGCGCTTGATCAGGCCCTCGGCGACAGCGTCGGCGACGACGCGGGTGAGCAGGTTGACCGAGCGGATGGAGTCATCGTTGCCCGGGATCGGGTAGTCGACGTCGTCGGGGTCGCAGTTGGTGTCGAGGATCGCGATCACCGGGATGCCCAGCTTCTTCGCCTCGTCGACGGCCAGGTGCTCCTTCTTGGTGTCGACGATCCACACTGCCGACGGAGTCCGCTGCATGTCGCGGATGCCGCCGAGGGTCCTCTCGAGCTTCTCCTTCTCACGGCTGAGGATGAGAAGCTCCTTCTTCGTGTGACCGGAGCCCGCGACGTCGTCGAAGTCGATCTCCTCAAGCTCCTTGAGGCGGCGCAGACGGCCCGAGATGGTCTGGAAGTTGGTCAGCATGCCGCCCAGCCAGCGCTGGTTGACGTAGGGCTGGCCGACGCGCTTGGCCTGCTCCTCGATGGCTTCCTGGGCCTGCTTCTTGGTGCCGACGAACAGGATCGAGCCGCCGTGGGCCACGGTCTCCTTGACGAACTCGAATGCCGAGTCGATGTAGCCCAGGGTCTGCTGCAGGTCGATGATGTAGATGCCGTTGCGCTCGGTGAAGATGAAGCGCTTCATCTTGGGGTTCCAGCGACGGGTCTGATGCCCGAAGTGGACGCCGCTGTCGAGCAGCTGGCGAGTGGTGACGACGGCCATGCCGACGCACTCCTTTCATGGCGGCCGCTCGTGGCAGCCGCACTGTCGAGTCCCCGGCTGGACGACATGCGCTTCACCGGCGACGTTTCGGTTGATTCCTGGTATCCGCCGCGGCTGCCCACGAAGCCCGTGACTCTGTCTGCGCACAGCAGTGCACTGTCAGGAAGTCAGGTGGATTCGCACCGGCGGCAGCCGACGGGAAGTCGAATACGCGTAGTCGGAAGCGAAGACACTTCCGCTGGGCTCATTCTACGACGGGCAGCCAACAGGGCCAAACCGCACGGCGAGGCAGGCTGTGGATTGTCGTCCCTCGACCGCGTCCACCACCTTGTGGATCCTCGTCGCCCGTCCACAGCTGGTGAATCGTCGTGGCGCGGCATCGTCGCCCAGGCGAAGGTGAGGGGCATGGTCGTATCCCCTTCTGCTTCCCAACTCGCTCACCTCCTGCGGTTCCGTGCCTCTGTGCTGACCGCTCTGCTCGCAGCAGTCGTGCTCGCAGCAGTCGTGCTCGCCGCCGGGCTGGCGATGCCGGCGCAGGCGATCGACGATCGTCGCACCTGGTTCACGCCGGTGCCCGGGTTCGAGATCGTCCGGGCATTCGACAAGCCGGCGCAGAACTGGCAGCAGGGTCACCGAGGCATCGACGTCGCCGCGCTGCCCGGCGAGCCGATCCGCGCTCCGCAGTCCGGCACCGTGCGATTCTCCGGCAGCGTGGCCGGCAGATCGGTGCTCAGCCTGCACGTCGACGGTCATGTGGTGTCGTTCGAGCCGGTCGAGTCGGATCTGCGCGCCGGCGACGAGGTGTTCGCCGGTCATCCGATCGGCACGGTTGCCGAACCCTCCCATTGCGATGACGGCTGCGTGCACGTCGGTGTGTGGCGCGCGGACGCCGAGAAGGACTATCTCAATCCGGCGCAGTTCTTCTCCGCGGATGCGACAGTGCTCCTTCCGGAGGCGAACGCGCTTGCCGAGCTGCCGCCGCCGGCCGGGGGTGACGCCAGCAGCGGCGCCGGAGCCTGGGGCGGTCATCAGAACGGCAGGATCCCCGCTGTGGCACTGTGTCCGGTCGCCGCGGCGCCGGGGCATCTGCTGCGCTGCGACGCCGCTGCGGCGTTCGAGACGCTGGCGACGGCCTACTCCCAGCGCTTCGGAACGCGCATCTCCGTGACCGACTCCTACCGCGACTACGCCACCCAGGTGGTGCTCAAGCGTCGGAAGGGGCGGATGGCCGCCACTCCGGGAACCTCGAATCACGGCTGGGGGCTGGCCGTGGACCTGGGCGGCGGAATCAACTCGTTCGGAACGGTGCAGCACGAGTGGATGCGGGCGAACGCCCCTCGCTACGGATGGATACATCCGAGCTGGGCGCGCAGCACCGGCTCACTGCCCGAGCCCTGGCACTGGGAGTACCAGGCGCGCAATTGAGGCTGATGGGCAGCTGAGGCAGGTGCGCCTTGACCTCAGCCCGTGAACTGTTAGGAAGGGGGTATGACCATTTCACGCATCGCCGTAGTCGGCGGACACGGAAAGATCGCCCTCCTCCTGACCGAGCTGCTCGCCGAGAAGGACGTCGCGGTTCGGTCGATCATCCGCAATCCGGATCAGGCCGAGGAGATCCGCGGCATCGGCGGCGATCCCGTTGTGTGCGATGCGGAGAACGCATCCGTCGCGGAGCTGCAGGAGGCCTTCGGTGACGCCGAGGCCGTCGTCTTCGCCGCAGGCGCCGGCGGCGCTTCCGGGGCGTTCCGGAAGTACACCATGGATCTCGCAGGATCCGTCCGATCGATTCAGGCCGCGCTCGCGGCGAACATCCAGCGCTTCGTGCAGATCTCCTTCATCGGCGCAAAGCAGCCCACCCAGCCGGACGCGGAGGAAGTCTTCGCAGCGTACTGGGCGTGCAAGCGGGAGGCGGACAACGCCCTGCGCGCCGCGGATCTCGACTGGACAATCGTCAGCCCGGGCGGCCTCACCGACGATCCGGCCACCGGAGAGCTTGAGGTGGGCGAGAACCTCGAGCGCGGCGGCACCACGCGGCGTGGGGACGTTGCCCGATTCATCGCTCACATCCTCGACGACGAACGGACCTTCGGTCGGGACTTCGACATCCTCGACGGGGAGCAGCCGCTCGGCGACGCGCTGGACGCGCACCTGGGGAGCTGATCCTCAGGCCCGAGGGTGCGCTCGGAAGTAGCTCTCGGACAGCCTGCCGAGGGAGACGTGGGTGTAGATCTGGGTCGAGCTCAGCGTCGAGTGCCCCAGGTACTCCTGGACCTGGCGCAGATCTGCGCCGTTCTCGAGCATGTGCGTGGCCGCGGAATGGCGCAGCCCGTGCGGCGCCAGCTCGGGAGCACCGTCGATTGCACGGGTTGCCCGGTGGACGATCTCGCGCACCTGTCGGACATTGATCCGTCCTCCGCGGACGCCGAGGAAGACCGCTGGAGTCTCCCCCGCCGCGCCGGGCACGACCAGTTCGGGGCGGCCGCGCCGGAGCCAGTCCTCCAGCGCGTCCGCTGCCGGAATCCCGAAGGGGACGCGCCGCTCCTTGCTGCCCTTTCCGAGCACGGTGATGAGCCGGCTGTGGTCATCGATGTCATCCACGTCGAGGGCAGCGAGCTCCGACACTCGCATGCCTGTCGCATAGAGAACTTCGACCACTGCAGTGTCCCGCAGTGCCACCGCCAGGTCCTTGCCCGTCAGCTCCTCCCGCGCAGCCGCGTGCGAGCGGTCGAGAACCGCCGTCGTCTGCTTCTGCTGGAGCACCGCCGGCAGCCGCGAGGCCTTCCGCGGGGACGACAGCCGGGCGGCGGGATTCCGCTGCATGCGATGCGTGCGGGTGCAGAACACGCAGAAGGCCCGGGCTGCTGCGATCCTGCGGGCGGTCGTCGCCGCGGCGGCGCCGCCGCGCGTCTGGTCCAGCAGCCACTGCCGGAGATTGCCGATCTCGAGGTCGGCGAGCGCCAACCCCTGACCGTCTGCCTCGGTGAGGTGCTCCAGCAGCGATCGCACGTCTGCCGAGTAGCCGCGCACGGTGTGCTCCGACGCGTTGCTCTGGACCCGAAGATCCTCGATGAAGGCGGCGAGAGCCTCGGTGTACTCGCCGGGAAGGGGGGAAGCCGACATGCCATCACTGTAGTCCACCGCCCGCGGCACGACGGCGTTCTCGCTGCGCTTCCGGTTGCTCCGCCTGCCGATGCTGGGCCGACTTCCCGTCACTCTGCCAGCTTGATCCATCCGTGAGACTGTCGGGATGCAGCGCCTGCGAGTTCCAGGCCCGCCAGAGCGGCCATCGTCGCTGCAGTGTCGAGACCAGCCCTGAGCGCGATCGCGGCGACCTCAGCACCGCGCCGGGGCGGCAGGGCGCCGTACACGCGCAGCTGGTCGTCGCTCATGTCGTCGGTGATGCGCAGCCGGCCCTGCTCCGGCCCCGGCGACGCAGGGCCGGCTGCGTAAGACCCGACGAGTTCCAGCACGTCGTCGCTCGAGGTCACGCAGGTCGCTGCGCCCTCTCGAATCAGCCGGTGGCAGCCCGCAGAGTCCGGAGTGGTGACGGGGCCGGGCACGGCGCCGACAGGGCGCATGAGCTCAGCGGCCCGGTTGGCTGTATTGATCGCCCCGGAACGCCACCCCGCCTGCACGACCACGGTTCCGGCCGAGACGGCTGCTATCAACCGGTTGCGCATGAGAAAGCGGTGTCGCATGGCGGTGCATCCCGGTGCGGCTTCCGAGATCACGACGTACCTCTCGGCAATCTGGGCCATCAGCTCGGCGTTCGACCGTGGATAGTACCTGTCGACGCCTCCGGCCATGAATGCCACGGTGCCGACGGCGGCGTGTTCGGCTGCCGCGAATGCCGCCGCATGTGCTGCCGCGTCGATTCCGTAGGCACCCCCGGAGACGACGGTGCGACCGTGGCTGACCAGGTCCCAGGCCAGTGTCTTCGCCACATGCAGGCCGTACGCATCGGCGGCGCGCGAACCGACAAGCGCGACCGAACCGGAGAGGACTGCAGCCGGATCCGCCGGACCGCGCACCCACAGCCCGATCGGCTCGTCGAGCCCGAGCTCGGTGAGACCGTCCGGCCACCCTGCGGCCTCCGGGAGCAGCAGGCGGGCGCCCAGCTTTCCCATGATCCGCAGATCACGGTCTCCGTCCGCTTCGGGCAGTCGACTCTGCCAGCGGCCGAGTGCTCGTCCGATGGCATCGGTTCCGGTCACGATGCCGAACTCGGTCGCCGCCTCGTGCAGGATCTGCGCCGCAGCGCCTGTCCGGGACTCGACCAGGGAGCGCACGGCTTCCGCACCGGCGTACCTGATAGCCGCGCTCAGCAGCCTGTCGCCGGGTTCCGAGAGTCGCATCAGCTCGGCGACCACTCGGGGATCGTCAGCCATCGGGTTTCGACGGGGATCGATCATCTCGTCCCGGGGTTGGTGCACGTTGTCAGGCGCTGTCATGTTCCCTCCCTGATTCGCAGCAGCAGAGCGCTGAGCAGATCGTCCGCACCCGGTCTGTTCCGCCCGTCGAGGTCGGCCAGAGTGGTCGCGATTCGAATGACTCTGTCGTAGCCGCGCATGGTGAGCACTCCGCGTTCGAGTGCGCTGTCCAACGGGGCCGTCTCCGAGCGGCGGAACTCGAAAGCCTCGCGCAGCCAGCTGCCCGGCGCCTGCGCGTTCGCCGACCACTCCAGTTCGCGGTACCGTGCAGTCTGCCGCTCCCTCGCGGCTGCGACCCGGCCTGCGACCTCCGCTGATCCCTCCCGCGGTTGTGCGCTGTGCAGGTCCGCCGGGCCCAGCGGCATGAGCTCGAGCTGGATGTCGACCCGGTCGAGCAGGGGTCCCGAGAGGCGGTTCCGATAGCGCCGCTTGTTCAGCGGCGTGCAGCGGCAGCGTGATGAGCTCCCGATTCCGGCGCCGCAGGGACAGGGATTGGCGGCAAGCACGAGCTGGAATCGCGAGGGCAGGACGACGGAGCCCCATGCCCGGTGGATGTCGCAGCGCCCGTTCTCCAGGGGCTGGCGAAGCGCTTCAAGAACATCGCGGCTGAACTCCGGTGCCTCGTCCATGAAGAGCACACCCCGGTGAGCGCGGGAGAAGACGCCGATCATCCCCGGTTTCGACCCGCCCACCATCGCAGCCGCGGTCGTTCGATGATGGGGAGCTTCGAACGGCGGCGTGCGGTCGAGGCCCGCGGACACGTCGAGGGTGCCGTCCAGCGACCGGAGAGCGACCACTTCACACGCCGCTTCCTCGTCGAGGGCCGGCAGCAGACCCGGCAGACAGCCGGCCAGGAGCGTCTTGCCGGCGCCGGGAGTGCCGGTCATCAGAAGGTGGTGACCGCCGGCGGCCGCGACCTCGAGCCCATGGCGGGCGTCGTCCTGCCCCTGCACGTCTGCCAGGTCATGAGTGGCAGCCGGCGGCAGTGCATCGGTGTCCACGGATTCCACGGCCGGCAGCAGCGGGACTGGGACATGGCCGCCGAGCGTGTTGACGACCTCGGCCAGATTGCCCGCCCCGCACACCACCGCATCTCCGGTGAGACGGGCTTCTGCGGCATTGGCGCGGGGCACAACGAAGCGGGTGAAGCCCGACCGGAGTCCCGCCAGCACGCTCGGCAGCACGCCCCGCACGGGGTGGAGGCGGCCGTCGAGCCCCAGTTCTCCGCAGTGGACGATCCCGCGTGCACGCTCGGCGGGGAACAGCCCCTCGGCAGCGAGGATCGCCACGGCGATCCCGAGGTCGAAGGCGGTGCCGACCTTCTTCACGCCGCCGGGCAGAAGATTGACGGTGACCCGGCGCGAGGTCAGGGTGATTCCGAGGTTGGAGATCGCCGCGCGGATCCGTTTCCGGGATTCACTCACCGCGGTGTCGGGCAGACCGACGATGTCGATGCCCGGCAGACCGTCGTTGACGCTCGCCTCGATGATCACCGGGGTTCCGGAGATGCCGAGCAGCGCGATCGACTCGGTGCGTCCGAGATTGCCGGTCATCGCGCATCGCGGACATGGGAGATCTCCGGCCGGCCGCCATTCCACAGGATTCCGATGACGTCGATCCGGAACCGCGGAATCCACTCCGGCTGCTCGGCCAGCCAGCGCAGGGCGAGACCGCGCATCGTCGCGATCTTCCCTGCCGTGACCGCTTCGAGCGGGTGACCGGCGCGTGCGCTCGTCCGCGTCTTGACCTCGACGAAGACGAGCGAGTCCCCGTCGTCGGCGATCACGTCGATCTCTCCATGGCGGCAGCGCCAGTTGGTCGCGATGATCTCCCAGCCCTGATCGATCAGGTGCTCGACGGCGATCAGCTCGCCCCGGCGGCCCAGTGTCTTCGTGTCCATGCCCCGAGACAATCACCGACGGCACCCCGAGACATCACTCGTGGCCTCACTGTGGACGACCGGCTCCCTGTCCACAGCGCGGGCATTCTCCCGATGACGGTTCTTCCACTGCTGTCGAGCATCGGCCATGAGCGGCTGTGACCACTCGTCGGCCGGCCCCTCCGCTCATCCTCAGCAGCGCCGGTCGTAGAATGAGTCCATGGTCAGCCGAGAACAGCGCAATCTCATGGGAGCCTATATCCGCCAGCAGCGGAAGCTGGCGGATCTGTCGATGCGCCAGGTGTCTGCGATGGTCGGGATCTCCAACCCGTACCTGTCACAGATCGAGCGGGGGCTGCGGTCTCCCTCCGAGGCGGTCGCTGCCGGTATCGCCTCTGCCCTGGGGATCAGCGTCGAGGAGTTCCATGCTCGCTACGACTCCGGCGACGAACGCTCGGATCTGCTGGAGGCCATCGAGAACGCCGCCGAGCTCACGCCCGCCCAGCAGGCTTCCCTCGCAGAGATCTACCGATCATTCGTCCGCGCCAATGACGGGAACCGGACGACCGATGCCGCGGCTCAGGACGACAACCAGGACCGCACGACTCGGGATCGTCCGGCTGAAGACGACGAGCAGGACACCGACACGGGAATCAGCTGACTGACTCCCCACACGGGCTTGCAGGGCGTCAGTCAGGCGGCAGACGGTACTCCAAACGCGCAGCCCGTCCTTTCAGCGGATCAGTCCTCGTGACTCCGGGGCTCTTCGACCGGAGAGGTCTGCCGGCGAATGCCCGTCGCCGACTCCGCGGCACCGACGGACCCCACGGCAGGTGGCTTCGGCTTCGGCGACGCAGCACTCTCCTCGGTCGGCGTCCGCTTGGCGGGCACCCTGGTCGTCGAAATCCGTGTGGCTGCCGCCTCGGCATCCGGGGCTTCCTCGGCGGGCTTGCTGACGGCAGCAGGTTTCACGTCCGCAGACTTCCTGCGAGGAGTCTTCCGGGCAGAAGTCGCCTTGGACGCGACTGGCTGTGACGGTTCGTCGGTGAGCACCTCGGGGTCATCGTCCGGGGTCGGCGTGGACAGGCCGGCCATCTCCTTGAAGATCACCTGCCAATGATTCCGCAGCGATTCATGGCCCATGAAGAGGCCGAGGTGACCGCCGGTCGAGGACTGGCGTCCGATCATCGAGGCAGGAGTCGACGCGTAATCAGCCAGTGCCCACACCTGGTCGGCCGGCGTGATGTGATCGGTCTGTCCCGCCATCAGGAACAGCGGGCACTCGATCGCCGCCAGGTCGACAATGCGGCCCTCGACGACCAATTCGCCCTTGATCAGCGAATTGCGGATGAACAGGTGCTCGACGACCCAGAGGTAGAACACGCCCGGCAGCGCCTGGGTCCACTGGAACCAGTCCTCGAACTGCCGATAGCGCTCCACGTGCTCGGCATCGTGCAGATTGGCCAGCAGCTGAATCGACCGGCTGAACTCCTGATCCGGCTGCAGTGCCTTGAATCCGTCGAGCAGGAACCGGCCCGGCAGCACCCCGTTGTTGGCCTCGACCACGGAACGGTAGATGGTCATGTCGCCGCCCGGGGCGATTGCATCCACCCAGTCGCGGATCAGCGGCTCGCCGGCATGGAAGTCGATCGGCGCCCCGGCGATGGCCAGGGTGTTGACCCGCTCGGGATAGAGAGCGGTGAAGATGGTTGCGGTCCAGCCGCCCTGGCAATCACCGACGAGATTGACCTTGCCACCCAGCAGTTCGGCGGTCTCACGCAGGATTGCCATGTAGTCGTCGATTCCGGCGTCCTTGGTCTCCTGAGTCGCGCCGATCCAGTCGAGGCAATATATCCGGTGACACCCGCTTTCACGGCCGACCACCACCTGGCTCTGGTCTGCGGTGAAGTCGATGATGCTCGAATCGTGCCCGGCCTGCGGAGGCAGAATGACCGTCGCGATCATATCGGGGTCCGCGTCCGGGGCCGAGTAGTCGCGCAGCCGTGCAAGCGGCCATTCCTTGATCACACGGTTCTCATGCGCCCATTCCGGACGCTTCCGGTCGGACATCGTGATCGACCAGGACATCAGATCAGACGCCAGGTCCAGAGGAGTCGCCCCCCTCCTCACTGCCCCCCACCAGTAGTCGATCGTGGCCGTGCTGTATGCTGTCCAGGCCCCGACCGTGGCAGACACCAAGGAGTCGAATATCCCGGACGAGCTGGTGGGTGAGTGTGAGTCGCGCACATGTCCTCCTGCTGGACGGGGCACACTTCGCGCCCTGATCGACGACGCGTTTCACGTCGTTCGGCTTATTGTAGCGGCAATAACGGCTCAGGCGAGGGCAAGACGAACGGTCCCGCCGAAACTTCGGCGGGACCGTCCTACGCAGTCTACCCAGGCGTCGAGTACGAGACTCCGCCTGTCACTTCAGCAGTTCGCGCGCTGCCTTGACCCAGGCCCCGGTGACTTCCTCGGCGAACTGGATCTGGGTGTTCGCGGTGTCGCGAACCCAGTCGACCTGGCTGGTTCCGGCCATCTCACGCTGCATCGAGAAGATGCTGTTGGCGGCGGTCTCGTAGTTGTCGACGACCACACGGCCGCTGGTCTTGGATGATTCCATCATCGCGGAGGTGAATTCCTTCATCCGCTCGGTGCTCTCCTCGAAACGCTTGGTGGCTTCCTCAACCATCTTGGCAGCATCCTGGGTCACCTTGTCCGCGCTCTCCTTGGACCTGTTGAAGTTGGGCTTGCCGGCGTTGCTCTCGGGGTTCGGGTTGGCAGTCATGGATGACTCCTTAAAGTCTCTGGGGTATTCTTCAGCGACAGTGTGCAACTGCCGGTGTTAACTAAAGTTAGCAAGATTCTGCTAACTCGTCAACCGACAGCTCGGCCGCTGCTTCACGTCACATGTCCATGCCGCCGTTGACGCCCCAGATCTGGCCGGTGATGTAGGAGGATTTGTCGGCGCACAGGAAATGCACGACCCTGGCGATCTCGTCCGGATTGGCCAACCGGGCCATCGGGATCCTGCCTTTGATCTTCTCGAGCACTTTCTCCGGAACTGCCTCGACCATCTCGGTATTCACGTAACCCGGGGTGACCGTATTGACGGTGAGTCCGATCGAGTCGTCGTTCAGCTTGCCGGCGCGGTCCAGATGGAACATCGCCTCGCGGGCCAGGGTCTTGGTCAGTCCGAACAGCCCGGACTTGGAGGCGGCGTAATTGGCCTGGCCGATATTGCCCATCTCCCCGATGATCGAGGACACATTGATGATGCGCCCCGTGCCTCGCTCCAGCATGTGCTTGAGGCCTGCCTGCGCCATGTAGAACGTGCCCGAGAGGTTGACCTGCAGGACGTCATCCCAGTCGCAGTCCTCCATCTTCAGCACGGTCCGGTCACGCGTGATGCCGGCATTGTTCACGAGGATGTCCAACTTGCCGTGTTCCTCGACGACGCCTGCGACCGTCTCGCGTGCCTCCGTGGACACGCCGACATTGCCCTGATGCAGGGTGAATGTCGCTCCCGGGAACTGCGCCTGCAACTCGTCGCGGAACTGTCGGGCGCGCTCACGGTCACGTCCGTAGCCCAGCGCCACATCGGCGCCCTGAGCGGCCAGGCTCCGGCTGATCGCTGCACCGATACCGCGGGTGCCTCCGGTGACCAGGGCGACACGGCCGGCCAGCTTGCTGCCTTTGGGTCCTGCTGCCTGCTGTGGCATCATGCCATCCTTCCCGTCACCGGTGTCTCACTCCTGGTGCTGCTCGGTCGGCGCTCGTGGCTGCGGGGCGCGAGCCAGTCACGGATGCGAGGCCAGATGTCTCTCCGGGCTCGGGAACCGGCCATCAGCCCGATGTGACCGCCGACGCCGTCGAGATGTTCGAGATCCTGGGTGGTGAGGACGTCGAACAGCGGCACGGTGCCGTCACGCGGCGCGATGTGGTCGTTGCTGGCGGTCACCACGAGAGTCGACTGCTGAATGCTGGACAGGTCCACCCGGTGCCCGCGGAGGCGCAGCCGCCCAGTGGCCAGCCGATTCTCCTGGTAGATCCAGGTCACCCACTGGCGGAATGCCCGCATCGGAAAATTCGGGTTGTCGGCCACCCACTTGGACATCGACTGATACGCGATCTTGTCGGCCGTGCCGTCCTGGACCTCGCGGAACAGCCGCAATGGCGTCCCCACGAAGTTGGGCACCGGCTTCAGCAGCTTGTTGACCGTGTCGACGTGGGCACCCGGCAAATACCCCGTTCGCTGGGCCAGCCACTCGACGTCCATCTCGTCGTTGTCGAGCAATGTCTGGTAGGTGGTGTTGGAAGCGTCGAACGGCATCGTCAACGGCACCCAGTTGCGCACCGGCGCATCCGGAGTCACGCCCAGGTACATCCCGGTGAGGGCAGCACCGATGCACCAGCCGACCAAGGTGATCTCCTCGGCGCCGCTGGTTCGGAGCACCTTCCTGATCGCCCTCGGGAGATGCTCGAGAACGTAGTCGTCCAGTCCCGTGTCGGCGTCCTCCTCGTCGGGATACCCCCAGTCGACGAGGAAGACATCGAAACCCTCCTCCAGCAGGAACTCGATGAAGGAGTTTCCCGGGCGCAGGTCGAAGATGTCAGGACGATTGATGAGTGCGAAGGTCAGCAGGATGGGCACAGCGTGCGACCGTCGGCTGCTCCGATACCGGTAGAGAGTGGTCTTCCGATATGTCCAGACCACCTCTTTCGGTGTGGCGCCGACGACTGCCTCGGGGGTGGTGAGCCAGATATTCGTGTACTCGGCGAGCGCGGAGGGCAGAGTGATCATATTCCTGAGCAGCGACCGCACTTCGTCACTCACCCTGATTGTCGACTCGTCGCGGCGAGGGACTGCTCGACGACCGGCCGGACCGGCCTGCGGGCTTCGCGCCCGGAGAGCCGTCAGCCGCGGACCCGCTCGTCGGCTCGGTGCTCCGGCGACGCTCATCGGCCAGTTCGTCCTCGAGCCGCTCGACGGTCTCGAGCACAGCTTCGAGCTTGTCCTCGGTGCGGGCGAGCTGCCGATGCAAGGACGTCACATCCGCGCGGCCGGCAATCCGCGCATTGCGCAGGACCAGATCCGACACCTCATGGCCGATCCGCTGCACAGCGACCAGATTGCTGGCGGTCTGGGAGACCATTGCGCCGAAGGACTTCGAGTTGACCACTTCCTGCAGCCCCGGGGCAGCCACCGAGAGGAAATCATCGACGTACTGACGCATCGGGTGCGCATTGTTCGAGCGGGGCTCCTCAGCCATACAAGTATCCTCATCCTCGCAGAGTCGGCGCCGACTCCAGAGTCGCTGCGCCGCCAGTTCATCCGGTTGTCCGCTCCCATAATACATAGAAGCAGCGAACGACTTGACTCCGCACGCACCGTTACTGTAGGGTAACCCGCTTGACCAGCGACGGAGCGATGCGAAGCATCCGATTCGGGCGGGATCAGAACGATCCGCAGACTCGCGCGGAAAGACGGTCGCGCACTACTTCTGCAATGAGGACGGCGGCTCGAGGTCGGACTTCGCGATCTCTTCGATGTTGACGTCCTTGAACGTCAGCACATGCACCTGCTTGACGAAGCGCGCCGTCCGATAGGTGTCCCAGACCCAGGCGTCACGCAGCGTGACCTCGAAGTACACGTCCCCAGAATCGTGGTGCGCCTTGAGATCGACCTTGTTGGCCAGGTAGAAGCGGCGCTCGGTCTCCACCACGTAGGTGAACAGTCCGACGACATCCCGGTACTCCCGGTAGAGCTGGAGCTCCAGGTCGGCTTCATAGTCTTCCAGGTCCTCGGCACTCATGAACTAATCCTAGAGCAGTCGGAAAGTGCGGCGATGATGCGGGCTCGGTCCGTGCTCGGCCACTGCGGCCCTGTGCTCCGGGGTCGGGTAGCCGACGTTGCGCTCCCAGGAGTACTGGGGGTGGTGCTGCGCCAGCTCAGTCATCAGCCCGTCCCGCCGGACCTTCGCAATCACACTGGCCGCGGCGATGGTGACCAGCGAACCGTCGCCCTTGACGAATGTCCGCACGCGAGGAACACTCACGTCTGCCGCCGGGCCGTACACCTCCAGCGCTTCGAAGGTCAGTGCCTGGGACAGCCAGTCGAAGGACCCATCCAGGAGCACCAGGTCCGCGGCCGGCAGACTCTCCAGGGCGCGGCGGCCGGCCAGGCACAGTGCTGAGCTCAGACCGACGCGGTCGATCTCATCGACGGTCGCATAGCCGACGGCGTGCGCAGGCTGCCACCGGGTGACGACCTCGCAGATCTCGGTGCGGGCCAGGATGGTGAGCTGCTTGGAGTCATGGATCCCGGCGGGCACCTCGGCGCGGACGAGTGCGGCGAGGTCGAAGTGCACGGCGCCCACTCCCACGGGACCGGCGATGCAGCCGCGTCCCACCTCGTCCATCCCGATCACCGAGCGGATTCCTGAGGCGAGCAGCTCTCGTTCGACGCTGAGGTCTCGCAGCCCCTTGACCGGTGCGGAACGGCCGCCGGCGCTGCCGGCATCCGCGAATCCTGGTCCCCTGCTCACGGCTGCGGCACCCCTGCGAAGACTTCCTCCGGCGTTCCCATTCCTCGGATCCGCTCGAGCGGCCAGTTGATGAAGAATACTATGCCCACCACGTCATCCTCCGGCACGTACGGCCCGCCCTCGGAGTCGACGTTGTAGCGGGAGTCGAGCGAATTGGGGCGATTGTCGCCCATCACCCAGTAGTGGCCGTCGGGGACGGTGACCTGGAACGAGGTGGACGACGCCTCGGCGCCCGGCGCCAGGTACGGTTCGTCGATCGGCTCTCCGTTGACGAGGATCCGCCCCTGGTCGTCGCAGCATTCGACGGTGTCTCCGCCGACCCCGACGACCCTCTTGATGAGCTGCTGTCCGGCGTCGGCGGGAACCAGCCCGAGGAACTCCAGGACCGGGTTCGGCTGGTACTGCTGAGTCAGCGTCGGGTCGAGCCATCCGCCCGGA
The DNA here is from genome assembly GCF_021729135.1 of Brevibacterium daeguense. GTDB lineage: Bacteria > Actinomycetota > Actinomycetes > Actinomycetales > Brevibacteriaceae > Brevibacterium > Brevibacterium daeguense. The sequence goes on along the minus strand of NZ_JAJTWW010000001.1, from coordinate 473,031 downwards.
TCGTCGAACACGATGACGTCCCCGCGTTCGACATCCGGCCAGGGCAGCTGATTGACCAGGATCCGATCGCCGATCTGCAGCGTCTGCTCCATCGAGGCCGAGGGAATGAAGAAGGACCGCACGACCCAGGTCCGGACCACCGTCGAGATCAGCAGCGCGATGATGAGAATGAGCGCGATCTCTCGGAGAATCCCCCAGATCGAGCGCTTCGATCGGGGCTGCCGGCTGTCCTGGTTCACGAGTGGCAGTCTAGCCCGACCTGCAGCGAGCCGATCCTCAGCGGTCGATCGACGAGCCGTGTCCGATGACGGTGCCGAGCACCCGCTGGATGGGGATCATCCCGCCGCCCGGGCGTCCGAGCAGAGCGCGGGAGTCCGTCGATCCCGGCCTGTTGTCGCCCATCACCCAGAGCCTCTCAGGCGGCACGACGGCGGCGAACTCGATCTCGGACGCACTGATGCCCGGGTCCAGATACGGCTCGTCCAGCGGCTCACCGTTGAGCAGCAGGCGCCCGGAGTCGTCGCAGCACTCCAGTGTGTCCCCCGCCACTGCGATGACGCGCTTGACGAAGAACACGTCCCGGGGTCCGATGCCGAACCACGAGCCGAGCTGCTCCGGCCCGCTGGGAGGAGCCGAGGCGATGAACGAGCCGCGCCCGTCGAAGACGACGATGTCGCCCCGGTCGACGTCATCGCGCAGCGCGTCGGGCCGCCACACGGTGACGGTGTCACCGCCCTGCAGCGCGGGCTGCATGGAACCGGATGAGACGCTGAAGTTCTGCACCCCCAGAGCTCGGATCCCGCCGGCTGTCAGCAGCGCCAGGATGAGCACAGCCACAAGCCCACGCCACAGCTGCGGAGCACGAAAGAGGCGCGACCCGGACCGGGTCGCGCCTCGTGCCGTCAAGGAGCTCAGCGCTTCTCGCGGATGCGAGCAGCCTTGCCGCGCAGCTCGCGCAGGTAGTACAGCTTGGCACGGCGGACGTCGCCGCGGGTCAGCACCTCGATCTTCTCCAGCACCGGGGAGTGGACCGGGAAGGTGCGCTCCACGCCGACTCCGAAGCTGACCTTGCGGACGGTGAAGGTCTCACGGATGCCCTGGCCCTGGCGGCGGATCACGATGCCCTTGAACACCTGGACACGGGTGCGGCTGCCCTCGATCACGCGGACGTGGACATTGAGGGTGTCCCCGGAGCGGAACTCCGGGATGTCGGATCTCAGCGACTGCGAGTCAACTGCATCAAGCTTCTGCATGTTCGTCTTCTCCTGTCTGCGCGCCCCGGGTCGGCACGACATTGCTCTGGCCGGCGACGCCGGATCAGTGGATTCGTCTGCCGGAGCGATCGCTCCTCCAGAACTCCGGACCGCCGCTCGCGCGAGCGAAGGCGGTTCGGCCAGACATCACACCCCCCGAGGCAGGATGATGTCAGCAAACGCAAGAGCCAAGTCTAGGGCTTCGACTCCCCTTCGGACAAATCGGCCCGGTCGAGTTCGTGCTCAGCGAGGACGGCACGGTCGCGCGGATCCAGCGCGTCGGCGCCGAGCGCGGCGATCAGATCCGGCCTCACCTGCGCGGTCCGCTTCAGTCGCTGATCGCGCCGCCAGCGATCGATGGCCGCATGATTGCCGCTGAGCAGGATCTCCGGGACCTCACGACCGCGCCACACGGCCGGCTTCGTGTAGACGGGGTATTCGAGCAGACCGTCCTCATGGGATTCCTCGGTGAGGGATTCCGGGTTGCCGATGATGCCCGGGATGAGCCGCGCGACTGCCTCGATCATCACGAGCGCGGCGACCTCCCCGCCGTTGAGGACGTAGTCCCCGATCGAGACGAGCCGCACCTCGAAGCGCTCGTCGGCCCAATCCACCACCCGCTGGTCGATGCCCTCGTAGCGCCCGCAGGCGATCACCAGATGCTCGCGCCCGGCGAGCTCCTCTGCCATCCGCTGAGTGAAGGGAATCCCGGCCGGGCTGGGAACCAGCAGCACGGGGCGATCCGCGGGCGCCTCGGCGTCCTCCTCTGCACGATCGGAGATCTCCGTGAGCGCCTCCGCCCAGGGTTCGGCAAGCATCACCATCCCGGCTCCCCCGCCATAGGGCGTGTCGTCGACCGTGCGATGCCGATCGTGGGTCCAGTCCCGCAGATCGTGGACCGCAAGGTCGAGCGCTCCGTCCCGCACGGCCCTGCCGATGAGGGACAGCTGCAGCGGAGCGAGATACTCGGGGAAGATCGAGATGACGTCGAGCCGCATCAGCCCTCCACGTCGAGCAGGCCGGGCGGCGGGTCGAGCACGATGCGCCCGCCCTCGGCGTCGACCTCGGGCACGATCTGCTCGACGAAGGGAACCAGCACCTCGGCCCCGGAGAGCAGGCCGACGTGCAGCAGATCCTGTGCGGCTCCCGGTGTCACCGCGGTGACGGTGCCGATCCGCTCGTCTCCGACGTAGACCTCCGCGTCGACCAGATCGTCGATGTACCAGGCCTCGTCCTCCTCGACATCCTCTGCCGTCGCGATCAGGGTGTTGCGGATCTCCTCGGCGCGAGTGCGGTCACCGACCTCCTCGAAGGTCAGGAGCAGCCGATCGCGGTGCCACCGGGCGCGCGTCAGCGTCAGGGAGCCGATGTCCGGATCCGTCGTGAACTCGGCACCGGGCACGAACCGCGAATCAGGGTCGTCCGTGCGGACCTCGACGCTCATCTCGCCGCGGATTCCATGGGGCTTGCCCAAGCGGGCCACCACTGTGCTCAACGTTCACTCCTCGTCTGCTTCCGGCGACCACCGGTTCGGGCCCGGGCGGATACCGGTCCAGGCTACCGGAGGCCCCGTCACCACACCGGCGGACAGCACGAGGCCCCGCCCACCGCTGTGGTGACGGGGCCTCGACGGGCCGTCCCTCAAGTCTCCGGGACCTGCTCGGACCTGCTCAGGCCTCGATGAGGTCCACCCGGACGCTCTCCCGACCGGCGAGCGCACCGATCACTGTCCGCAGGGCTTTCGCGGTGCGCCCCGAGCGGCCGATGACCCGGCCGAGATCCTCGGGATGGACGCGGACCTCGAGCGTCTTGCCGCGCTGCGAGGTCCGCGCCCGCACGGAGACGTCCTCGGGATGATCCACGATCCCCCGGACGAGGTGTTCCAGTGCCTGGCCCAGCATGATCAGCCTTCGGCCTTCTCCTCGGAAGCCGGCTCGGCGGCATCCTCGGCGGGAGCCTCAGCAGGAGCGCTGTCGCCGCCCTTCGGGGTGATCGCGTCCTTGACCACCGACTTGGCGGCCGGGGGCTCGAACGTGGCCTTGGCAGTCTGTCCCTTGACGGTGCTGACGGCCTCGCCCTCGCCGGTGAACTTCTGCCAGTCCCCGGTCAGCTTGAGCAGGGCCTTGACCTGGTCGGTCGGCTGGGCGCCCACGGACAGCCAGTACTGCGCACGCTCGGAGTCGATCTCGATGACCGAAGGCTCCTCGGTGGGGTGGTACTTGCCGATCTCCTCGATGTGCTTGCCATCGCGGCGGATCCGCGAGTCGGCGACGACTACGCGGTAGAAGGGTGCACGGATCTTTCCCATGCGGGTGAGTCGAATCTTGACTGCCACTGTAGTGGTGTCTCCTTTGTGGATATCGATTTCGAATGCCGCTCGGTCGTCCGTGGGGCTGGACGCGACTCGTGCATTACGTGGACAAGACCGGCAGACGGTTGAGAGGGTCCGCTACCGGTCGAGTTCAAGGGACCATTGTGTCAGATCAGGCTAGGACTTTCCACCTGAGCCGAAGATGCCTCCGAATCCCTTCGGGAGCTTGCTGAGATCGAGCTCCTCGTCCTGATCCAGGTCGATCCCGCCGAACGCCGAGCCCGCCGGCTCCGGCGCCTTGCCCTGCCTCTTGAGCTCGGCCAGGCGCGCCTGCTCAGCACGCTTGGCCGGGTTCCCGGACTTCGCGACGGGCTTCTTCTTGCCCTTCTTCTTCCGCGCTCCGCCCGGCCCGCTCGCACCGGGCATCTGCGGCATCGCGGGCATGCCCGGCATCGCTCCGGCGGGGCCGCCGCGGCCTCCGCCCTTGCGCATCTGGCGCATCATCTTCTGGGCCTGGGCGAACCGCTCCATGAGCTGGTTGACCTGGGTCACGGTGCTGCCCGAGCCCTTGGCGATGCGGGCACGCCGCGAGCCGTTGAGGATTCGCGGGTTGGCCCGCTCCTGCGGGGTCATCGAGCGCACGATCGCCTCGACCCGGTCGATCTCGCGCTCGTCGAAGGCTTCGAGCTGCTCGCGGAACTGGGCGGCGTTGGGCAGCATGCCCAGCATCTTCTTCAGCGATCCCATCTTCTTGATCGCTGCCATCTGGGTGAGGAAGTCATCGAGGTCGAAGTCCTCGCCGGACTCGACCTTCTTCGCGAGCTTCTCGGTCTCCTTCTGGTCGAAGGTCTTCTCCGCCTGCTCGATCAGGGTGAGGATGTCGCCCATGTCGAGGATGCGGTCGGCCATCCGGTCGGGATGGAACTGCTCGAAATCCTTCATCCCCTCGCCGGTGGAGGCGAACATGATGGGCCTGCCGGTCACCTGCGCCACCGACAGCGCCGCGCCGCCGCGGGAGTCGCCGTCGAGCTTGGTCAGCACGACGCCGGTGAAATCGACGCCCTCGAGGAAGGCCTCGGCGGTGACGACCGCGTCCTGTCCGATCATCGCGTCGATGACGAACAGGACCTCGTCGGGCTCCACCGCGGCGCGGATGTCCGCAGCCTGCTGCATGAGCACCTCGTCGATGCCCAGCCGCCCGGCGGTGTCGACGATGACCACGTCGTAGAGCTTGGACCGGGCCACATCCATCGAGTCGGTGGCGACCTGGACCGTGTCGCCCACGCCGTTGCCGGGCTCCGGGGCGTAGACGAAGGCACCCGCGCGTTCACCGACCACCTGGAGCTGGTTGACCGCATTGGGTCGCTGCAGGTCAGCGGCGACGAGCATCGGCCGGTGGCCCTCGGACTTGAGCCAGTGGGCGAGCTTGCCCGCCAACGTGGTCTTGCCCGCACCCTGGAGGCCGGCGAGCATGATCACCGTGGGGGGCCGCTTGGCGAAGTTCAGCCGCCGCGTCTGCCCGCCGAGGATCCCGACGAGCTCGTCGTTGACGATCTTGACGACCTGCTGGCCGGGGTTGAGCGCCTCGGACACCTCAGCGGAGAGCGCTCGTTCACGCACCTTGCCGGTGAAGGTCCGCACGACCGGCAGAGCGACGTCGGCGTCGAGCAGCGCGCGCCGGATTTCCCGGATCGTCTGGTCGACATCGGCCTCCGAGAGCCTGCCCTTGCCGCGCAGGTTCTTGAAGGTCGTTGTCAGCCGTTCGGAGAGTGAATTGAACACTGAGGTCTACAGCTTTCGTCTACGGATGCACATCAAGTCAACACCCCAGGGTACCAAGTTCTCGTCACCGCCCGACTCGGGGGAGCATCCCGGCCCGTGCCGGTCCGTGCTCGCTCAGAGCGCCTCCGCGCCCTCCGCGCGGTCGGAGACCCGGATCACCTGATCCGCCGTGGTCACCCAGACCTTCCCGTCCCCGGGTTCGCCGGTCGAGGCGCTCTCCAGGACGATCTCGAGGATCCGGAGTGCATCGAAGTCCTCCGCGAGGATCTCCAGCCGCAGCTTGGGCACCAGGTCCTGTGTATAGGCCGCGCCGCGATAGAACTGCCTGTGCCCCTTCTGCCGGCCGTAGCCGCTGGCCTCCGAGACGGTGAGCCCCTGGAGCCCGAACTCCTCGAGTGCGGACCTGACATCGGCGAGCTTGTCGGGGCGGATGATCGCGGTGATGAGCTTCATGAGTTCACCCTTTCGGCTTCGGGGGTGCGGCGGTGGGCGGCAGGGCTGGACGGATGCGGTCGGAACGACCCGCCGGTGCCCAGCCCGCCGAACTCGTAGCCGGTCTCGGCGTGCTCGGTGAGGTCGACGCCGGTGATCTCGTCCTCCTCGGCGACCCGCATCCCGACCGTCCTATGGATGAGTATGCCGATGATGGTGGTGAGAATTCCAGTGAACAGAATGGCGAATGCGGCTGCAGCCGACTGCGCGATGAGCTGGTCTGCTCCGCCGCCGTAGAACAGCCCTCCGCCCTCGCCGTCGACCGGGAGGGCGAAGAAGCCCAGCGCCAGGGTGCCGACCAGCCCGGACACGAGATGCACGCCGACGACGTCGAGCGAGTCGTCGTATCCCAGCCGGTACTTCAGACCCACCGCCAGCGCCGAGGCGACTCCGGCCAGCAGACCGATCAGGAGGGCTCCCAGCGGGGACACGTTCGCACAGGCCGGGGTGATCGCCACCAGACCGGCGACGATTCCCGAGGCGCCCCCGAGGCTGGTCGGCTTGCCGTCGCGGATCCATTCCACGCCGATCCACGCGATGAAGGCCGCGGCGGGTGCGACCATGGTGCTGATCCAGATGACACCCGCTTCGGCCGCGTCGGTCGCGGCTCCCCCGTTGAAGCCGAACCAGCCGAACCACAGCAGGGTGGCGCCGAGCATCACCAGCGGGATGTTGTGCGGGCGCTGGGCGGGATCGACGCCGAAGCCGCGCCGCCTGCCGATGATGAGCGCGAGCACCAGTGCCGCGACTCCCGCGTTGATGTGCACGACGGTGCCGCCGGCGTAGTCGATCGCCTCACCGAAGACCTGGCCGAATTCCCCCTCCGCGGACAGCAGGCCCCCGCCCCAGACCATGAAGGCCAAGGGGCAGTAGACGAGGGTCACCCAGATCGGCACGAACACCAGCCAGCCGGAGAACTTGGCGCGGTCGGCGATGCCACCGGCGATCAGGGCGACGGTGATGATGGCGAAGGTCGCGCTGAATCCCGCGGAGATCAGGTCCCCGGAGCCCAGCAGCGAGCTGAGCCCGAAGGCTTCGAAGGGGTTGCCGAACAGCTGCGCGATCCCGGTCGCGCCGCTCATGGAGTATCCCCAGAGCGTCCAGACGACGGCGACCACGGCAAGCGCTGAGAAGCACATCATCAGCATGTTGAGGACGGATTTGGCGCGGGTCATCCCGCTGTAGAAGAAGGCCACGCCGGGTGTCATGAGCAGTACGAGCGCGGCAGAGACCATCACCCATACGTCGACTGCGGAGATTTCCATTTTCGTTCCAGCCGTTCGGACTCTCAGCGGTGCGGGACGGTCCCCCACCGGACGAAGAGGCTCTTCGCTGGATTCAGTGTCGACTTCGGCTGTTTCCCCGTGTGACCGGTGACATTGCCGGGAGGTTACGGGAGCGCCCGGGATGTTAAAGCTGTGTTGCGTCCGCGAGCAGCGCGTCGACGAAGCCGGCGGCGTCGAAGGGCGCGAGGTCGTCGGCGCCCTCACCCAGGCCGATGAGCTTGACCGGCACGCCCAGCTCACGCTGCACGGCGACGACGATTCCGCCCTTGGCGGTGCCGTCGAGCTTGGTCAGCACGATGCCGGTGATGTTGACGGCTTCGGAGAAGACCTTGGCCTGCTGCATGCCGTTCTGTCCGGTGGTGGCGTCGAGGACGAGCAGCACCTCATCGAGCTCGTGGCCGTCGGACAGCGGGCGGGACGCGACCCGCTTGACCTTGCCGAGCTCGTCCATCAGCCCCTTCTTGTTCTGCAGCCGCCCGGCGGTGTCGATGAGGACGACGTCGGTGTCCTCCTTCATGCCGCGCTCGACGGCGCTGAAGGCCACGGATGCGGGGTCGGCCCCCTCGCTGCCGCGGACGGTCTCCACTCCCACCCGTTCACCCCAGGTGGTCAGCTGCTCGGCGGCGGCCGCGCGGAACGTGTCCGCCGCGCCGAGCAGGACGGACTTGTCCTCGGCGACGAGCACGCGGGCGATCTTGCCGACGGTGGTCGTCTTGCCCGAGCCGTTGACGCCCACGACCAGCACGACCGCCGGATCCCCGTCCGTGCGAGCGACGCTGAGCTCGCGGTCCATCGTGGGATCGACGACCTTGATCAGCTCCTCGCGGAGCAGATCGCGCACCGCCTCCGGGTCGCGGGTCCCCAGCACCCGCACGCGCTCGCGCAGCGCATCGACGAGCTCGGTGGCCGGGGCGACGCCGAGGTCGGCGAGGATCAGGGTGTCCTCGATGTCCTCCCAGGTGGACTCATCGAGGGTGTCGCGGGAGAGCAGGCCGAGCAGGCCGCGGCCGAGCGCGCTGTTCGACTTCGCCAGCCGTGCCCGCAGCCGGGCGAGGCGGGTGCGCGGTTCGGTGGGGACCTCGAGCTCGCGGGCCGGCGCCTCGGGCTGCTCGACGACGATGGTCTCCGGCTCCGCGACCGGCGCCTCGAGCTCGTCCTCGCGCACCCGTTCCTCCGGGGGCGCTGTCAGGTCGGGAACGGTGGTCGGCAGGTCCTCGACCGCCGGCCTCTTCGGCTTGGGGGGCCCGTAGAGGGCGACTCCGGAGACCACCAGCGCGGCGATCAGAGCGCCGAGGATGACGATGAGGCTGACTGGATCCACGATCAACTCCTACTCGGCGGGTGAGGCCGGATTGGGAACTTCAGGGGAGAGGGAACTGGGACGGCGCTGCGTGCGGCCCCGATCGGGCGCGGTTCAGCCGAACAGCAGAATCAGCGTCGTCCGGAAGCCGGTGCCGGTGTCGGGCACCTTCCAGTGTCGAGTCCGCGGTCGGAAGGTGGCAAGGGGCGGAGCGGCGTGGCGCCTCGGCTGCGGGCGCAGCACATACGAGTGCTCGCGCATGGCGGTGACGGCTGCCTGCTCACGGGTCGCCAGGTGCGAGGTGTCGTCATCATGCCCGAAGAACCCGTGGATGTCGTCGTCCAACCCGGTCCACTCGGTGGGCAGTCGGAACAGCTGGCGGTCGCTGGGCCTGATCCTGCCTTCGGCCCGGAGTCCGGGAAGTGCGACGAGGAGCACGATGACCAATCCGATCCCGAACGACACCGCGAGCGCGATGAAGATGACGATGCCGGCCCCTAGATCCATCCAGGCCCCCGCATCGCAATAGGAGAGGACATCGGCGTGGCGCTCCTTCGGTCAACGGGTTCGATCAATCTTCCGACAAGTGTATATGTGAAGGGCTGAGCTCCCGGGGAGCGTGTGTCAGTCGGTGCGGTGAATTCGCTGGGAGATGACCTTGGAGATGCCGTCGCCGGACATCGTCACGCCGTAGAGCGCATCCGCGATCTCCATGGTGCGCTTCTGATGTGTGATGACGATGAGCTGGGAGGCCTCCTGCAGCTCGCGGAAGACGGTGAGAAGCCGCGACAGGTTGACGTCGTCGAGAGCGGCCTCCACCTCGTCCATGACGTAGAAGGGGCTGGGCCGCGCCTTGAAGATCGCCACCAGCAGCGCGACGGCGACCAGGGACCGCTCTCCGCCGGAGAGCAGCGAGAGTCGCTTGACCTTCTTGCCGGCGGGCCGGGCGTGGACCTCAACCCCGGTGGTGAGCATGTCCTCCGGGTCGGTGAGGCTCAGCGACCCCTCCCCTCCCGGGAACAGCCGGGCGAAGATCACCTCGAACTCCCGCTGGGTGTCGGCGAAGGCCGCGGTGAAGGCCTCCCGGACATGCGCGTCGACGTCCCTGACGAGTCCCAGCAGGTCGCGCCTGCTGTCCTCGATGTCGTTGAGCTGCTTCTCGAGGAAGTCGTGGCGTTCGGTCAGCGCGGCATACTCCTCGAGGGCGAGCGGGTTGACCTGGCCGATCGACTTCAGCGACCGCTCGGCCGCCGCCTTGGCCTGCTCGAGCTCGGAGCGGATGAACGGCACGTCTCCGTCCTCGGCGGGCACCGGCAGATGCGGTCCGAACTGCTCGACGAGGTGTTCTGCCGACAGCCCGATCTCCGCCTGCGCCCGGCGGGTCAGCTCTTCGAGCTGGATCACGTGGCGCTCCCGCAGCAGCTGCGCCTCGTGCTCGGCGCGGGTGAGCTCGGCCAGCTCCGCCGCGCGCTGCTGCCGGTCGGTCCGGGTCTGCTCCAGGGTCGACTCCAGCTCGGCGCGGCGGCCGCGCGCGGCACCGATCTCCTGCTCCGCCCGGACCTCCAGGCTCCGCAGGTGGTCGGCGAGGGATGCGGCGACGGCGGCGAGTTCAGCGGCCCTGTCGGCCTGAGCGGCGCGGCGGGCGGCGGCTCGGGCGGCGCGCTCGCGGGCCTGCTGTTCGGCATCGGCCTGCCGGTGGAGGGAGGCGACGCGGTCGGTGAGGAACTTCGCCCGGTCCTCCACCGCGCGCAGTCCGATGCGTGCCTCCATCACCTCCTCGCCGAGCGCGCGGACCTGCTCGGCGAGTCCGTCCCGCTCGCCGCTGTCCGGTTCGCTGTCGATGGTCTCGCTGTTGACCGCGAGCGCGGATTCGGCATTGGCGAGGGTCGCCCGTGCGGTCGCGGCCTCCGCGGTCAGGCGCCGGCGGGAATCGGCGATCCGAGTGCGGGAGGCCTCGAGCCCGGCGACCTCCTCTGCCGCCCGCGACAGCTCCTCGCCGACTGCCATGATGCGGGCGTCCGATTCGTGGAGTGCGGACAGCGCTCGGTCGACCGCGGCGCGGGCCGTGTCGATGTCCGGCGCGAGCTCGGTCAGCGCGGCGGCGAGTTCGCGGGTCCGCGCGCCGAGCACGGCGGTCTGCTCCTCGGTCTCCTCCAATGCCGCTCGAGTGGCGATCCGCGCACCCTCGGTCGACCCGGTGCGCCGGATCCGCTCGGCCGAGATCACCTCGCCGGTGGGAGTCACGAAGGTGCATGCGGGGTCCTGCCGCAGCGCCGCGACCGCGGCCGCGGCGTCGGGGGCGGTGACCACTTCGGCGAGCGCGGAGTCGAGCAGCGCCGACAGGCCGCGGTCGCTGGTCCGCACCAGGCGGCGCACGGGAATGGGCTCCCCGGCCTCGACAGTCGGCAGCGGATGATCGGCAGGCGGCGGCGCGGGTGCTTCACCGGTTGCGTCGGGGGACGCAGTGGATCCGGGTGCCACCGCCAGGTCGACGAGGGAGTCCTCGGCGATGTGATCGAGGACTGCCAGCGCAGTCTGCGGGGAATCCACGAGGACGGCCTCCGAGACGTGGTCGAGCACTGCCGTGACCGCCGTCTCGTATCCGGGGGCGATCCGCAGCAGGTTGCCGACGGCTTCCCGCACCCCGCTGATTCCGGAGTCGAGGATGTCGGCGGTCTCCGCGGCCAGCCGGGTTCCGATCCGCAGCGCATCAGCGCGTGCCCGGGCCCGCCCGAGCTCCGACTCCGCGGTGTCGAGCTCCGACTGCAGGCTGCGGTTCCGGTCCTCCAGCTCCCGCAGGCGGGCGAGCGCGTCCTCGTGCGCGGCGTCGAGCTCCGACTCCCCCGACTCCGTCGAGGCGGCGGCCGCTTGCGCGTCCGTCAGCCGCGTGCGGGCCGCGGCCAGCCGGTCGTCGAGCTGGGACTCCTCGTCATCGAGCTCGGCGAGACCCGCCTCGGCGTCGGTGAGCGTCTTCCGGGCCACCTCCCGCGAGCTCTCCAGTCCGGCCCGCTTGCGCAGCTGCGCGGAGATCCGTGCGCGCAGCTCCGTGAGCGCAGTCTCGGCCGCCTGCAGCCGTTGCTGGGCGGAATCCCGCGCCTCGGTCAGCTCGGCCAGCGCGGTCTGACGTGCCTCGACCTCGGCGCGCACGTCGGCGAGCTCGGCGGCGAACCGGGCGCCGCGCTCGCGCAGCGTCTCCGGGGAATCATTGCCCGTCCGCTCCGGCGGCATCTGCCGGAGGAAGCCGACCCGGTCGGCCGCTCGCTGGGCCAGGGCGCCGGCCCGAGCCGCGAGGGTGCCCGCGGAGCGCAGCCGGGTGCGGACCGTCTCGGTGCGGGCCTCGTGGTTCTTCAGCTCGGCCTCGTGCGAGGCGACGGTGCTGTCGAGTTCGGCGATGCGGGCTTCGAGTTCGCGGGCGCGGACCGGGGCCTGCTCGGGTCCGGCCGCCGAGGCGAGGCGCGCCTGGGCCTGGACGATGTCGTCGGCGAGCAGGCGGGCCGAGGCATCGCGCAGGGTCGCCTGGACGACCGCCGCTCGCTTCGCGGCCTTGGCCTGTCTTCCGAGGGGACCGAGCTGGCGGGCCAGCTCGGCGCGCAGATCGGCGAGCCGGTCGAGGTTGGTCTGCAGGCCCGTGAGCTTGCGCAGCGCCTTGTCCTTGCGGCGCCGGTGCTTGAGGACGCCGGCCGCCTCCTCGATGAACCCGCGGCGTTCGACCGGATCGGCGTGCAGGATCTCGTCGAGCCGGCCCTGGCCCACGATGACGTGCATCTCCTTGCCGAGCCCCGAATCGTTGAGCAGCTCCTGGATGTCGAGCAGCCGGGCCGGCGCTCCGTTGACGGCATACTCGCTGCCGCCGGTGCGGAACAGCGTCCGGGAGATCGTGACCTCGGTGTAGTCGATCGGGATCGCACCGTCGGTGTTGTCGATCGTCAGGCTCACCTCGGCGCGGCCGAGCGCCTGCCGGGAGGAGGTGCCGGCGAAGATCACGTCGTCCATCTTGCCGCCGCGCAGGTTCTTGGCGCCCTGCTCGCCCATCACCCAGGCCAGAGCGTCGACGACGTTCGACTTGCCGGAGCCGTTCGGGCCGACGACGCACGTGATGCCCGGCTCCAGCTCGATCCGGGTGGCGGATGCGAAGGACTTGAAGCCGCGCATGGTCAGCGACTTCAAGTACATGCCGGCTCCTTCCTGGCGGATGACGGGGGATGATGGCACATTCTATCCAGCCCGCCGCACTCGCCTGCCGAAGCTCGCCGGAGCCACGGGCAACAGTGGCGCGGCGCCTTGCGGCAGTGCGGGCACACATGGGAGGGGCGCAGACCCAGCAGCCAGGCCTGCTCGACGGCGGCGGGGCCTGCTCGACGGCGGCGAAGCCTGCTCGACGACAGGTCAGCGCTCAGTGTATAGTCACTGGATGCTGACCATTGCTTCGAGGGTGGACGTCATGAACCGGCTCGGTCGGGCCATGGCCGACCCGACCCGCTCCCGCATCCTCCTGTCCCTGCTCTCCGAACCGGGCTACCCCGCGAAGCTCGCCCGTGATCTGGATCTGACGCGGACAAACGTCTCGAATCATCTGTCCTGCCTGCGGGGCTGCGGGATCGTGGTCGCCGAGCCCGAGGGCCGCCAGACGCGCTACGAGATCGCCGACCCGCACATCGCCGCCGCCCTGACCGCCTTGGTGGACGTGACGCTCGCGGTGGACGAGAACGCTCCGTGCATGGACCCGGAGTGCTCCGTGCCGGGCTGCTGGGACACGGCCGAGGAGGCCGGAGCATGAGCGACGACTGCTGCGACCACTCGAAACCTGCCGCGGCGGAGGACAGCGAGGAGGTCGAGCGCCCGTGGTGGCGCGATCCGACGATCCTGGCTCCGATCGCCTCGGGCGCCTTCTTCCTCGCCGGGCTGATCACCGAATGGGCGACAGGGGAAAGCGCCGCCGCCGATGTGACCGCTCTGGTGCTGTTCTGGACCGGCCTGCTGCTGGGCGCGTGGACCTTCGTCCCCGGCGCGCTGCGCGGGCTGTTCGCCAAGGGCAGGCTGGGGATCTCGCTGCTGATGACGATCAGCGCCGTCGGCGCGGTGATCCTCGGCTACGTCGAGGAGGCCGCCGCTCTGGCATTCCTGTACTCCATCGCCGAGGCGTTGGAGGACAGGGCGATGGACCGCGCCCGCTCAGGGCTGCGAGCTCTGCTCAAGCTCGTCCCCGAGACCGCAACCGTGGTCAGGGCGGGCGGCGCGGTCGAGGTCCCCGCCCGCGAGGTGGAGGCCGGCGACGTGCTGCGGGTCCGCCCCGGTGAGCGCGTCGCCACTGACGGCGCTGTGTCGTCGGGGAGCAGCAGCCTGGACACCTCCGCGATCACCGGGGAATCGATCCCCGTCGAAGTCGCCGAAGGCGACGAGGTCGCCGCCGGGTCGATCAACACCTCCGGCGCGCTGGAGATCATCGCCACCGCCGACGGGACGGACAACTCGCTGACCACCCTCGTCGGGCTGGTCGAGCAGGCCCAGCAGGACCGCGGTCGACGGGCCCGCCTCGCGGACCGGATCGCCCGTCCGCTGGTGCCCGGAGTGATGGTCCTCGCCGTGCTCGTCGGCGTCCTCGGTTCCCTGCTCGGCGATCCGCAGACATGGATCACCCGCGCCCTCGTCGTGCTCGTGGCCGCCTCGCCCTGCGCGCTGGCGATCGCCGTCCCGGTGACCGTGGTCTCGGCGATCGGCGCTGCGAGCCGATTCGGGGTGATCATCAAGAGCGGGGCCGCGTTCGAGCGACTGGGCTCCCTGCGCCGGCTCGCCGTCGACAAGACCGGCACCCTCACGCGCAACGAGCCCGCCGTCACGGAGGTCGCAGTCGTCCCCGGCGCCTCGCACGAGGAGGTCCTGGACTGGGCGGCGGCACTGGAGCAGCGCAGCACCCACCCCCTCGCGACGGCGATCTCCGCTGCCGCGCCCGAGGCGCCCGCGGCGGATGACGTGACAGAGCAGCCCGGCCACGGCGTGACCGGTCGGGTGGACGGCCACGAGATCACCGTCGGCAGCCCGCGCTGGATCGCCCCCGGCGAGCTGGCCGGCCGGGTCGCGGCCATGGAGTCCGACGGGCAGACCTGCGTCATGGTCGCTCGCGACGGTGCAGTGGTCGGGGCGGTCGGCGTCCGCGACGAGTTGCGGTCCGAAGCGCCCGAAGCGATCGCTGCCCTTCAAGCGCAGGGCGTTGAGGTCGTCATGCTCACCGGCGACAACACCCGCACCGCGGACGCGCTGGCCAGGATCGCGGGCATCTCCGACGTGCGCGCCGAGCTGCGTCCCGAGGACAAGGCCGCCGCAGTCGCGGCGTGGGCGAAGGAGCGCCCGACCGGCATGATCGGCGACGGCATCAACGACGCGCCCGCCCTGGCCTCGGCCACCGTCGGGATCGCCATGGGAGCAACCGGCTCGGACGCCGCGATCGAGTCAGCCGACGTCGCATTCACCGGCCACGACCTGCGTCTCATCCCGCAGGCGCTGCGCCACGCGCGTCGCGGCCGGACGATCATGAACCAGAACATCGTGCTGTCGCTGGCCATCATCGCCGTGCTCCTGCCGCTGGCCATCACCGGCGTCCTCGGCCTCGCCGCCGTGGTGCTGGTGCACGAGATCGCCGAGGTCGTCGTCATCGCCAACGGCTTGCGCGCCGCCCGCACCAAGCAGGCCGCGCTGACCGCTGCTGCGGAACCGCGATCCTCGTCCATTGTCCGGGTCTGACCCCGGGCAGCCCATGGCAGCGCCCCAGAGAAGCACACCTGCTACCGTCGGCGCCGTAATCGCTGGAATCAAGCCACGGGATCGCCGCGGCCAGGAATGGGAGGGCGAAGAGGACCTTGAGCCCGATCCGGTCATAGCGCCGGCCCGAGGCCAAGGCTGCGACGGCATCGGCAGCCATCGCCCCGGCATCGACTTGGGTCGGACTAACCTGGTTTCTGCACGCCTTGAAGAATCGTCTCGGACAAAGGCCGCCGCGGAAATCACCCCTGGACGCCGATCAGGTTTGCAGCCAGTGTGGTGACCACGAACGTCCACCCGACATCCCGCTTGCGGAAGACCACTGAAGACCTTTGAAGGGAGCCGCCGTGACCGCCGACGACCACCGCACTGTCCCCGAGACCGCCGCCGAGGAGACCGTCCTGGACCTGAGGCAGCTGCCCAGGCCTCAGCGCCATCCGCAAGTCTTCCGCACACTCGACGAGCTCCCGGCGGGCGGCTCATTCGTACTGGTCAACGATCATGACCCCGAGCATCTCTGGCAGGAGCTCGAGGCCGACCTGTCCGGTGCCTACGCGAGGGAGGAGCTCGGCCGGGCGGAGAGCGTCTGGCGGTTTCGCATCACCAAGACCACCAGCACGTCCCTGCCGCGGATCCTCGTCAACACCCGACGCGTCAGCGCCGCAGAGATCGAACCGGACTTCACCGGGGCAGTCTGGAAGCTGCAGGCCCGCGGTCGGGACCTCGACTCGAACATCATCGCATTGCCTCCCGAGGGACGGATCGACGCCCACCGCGGCCCGGACAACGATGTGCTCATCCACGTCCTGACCGGCTCGGGGACACTGTCCACGGAGGCGGAGGAGCTGGAGCTGCAGCCCGGCGACCTGCTGTGGATGCCCCGCCGATCCGAGCGGCAGTTCACCGCCGGCCAGGACGGCCTGAAGTACCTCACTGTGCACGTCAAGCGCCAGGCTCTGACGCTGCACACCCACCGGCCGGAGGGCGCCCGTTGATCGGCCCCACTGGCTGATCCTGTCGGCGTGGCTCGATCGAGGAGCGAAGAGCGCCGGCTTCGTGGAGTCCCGGCCGATGGCTGCGCGTCGAGGGATTCAGACTCCGCACATCTCAATGCCGCCGGGATCGATATTTCAGGGCCAGTGGACTCGCCTCTACGATGGGGCAGGAACCGGACCGAGGAGGGCCATGGAACTTCGCCATCTGCGCTATTTCGTCGCAGTCGCCGAAGAGCGCCACTTCTCCCGGGCCGCCGACCGCCTCCACGTCGCACAGCCGCCGCTGTCCCAGCAGATCAAGCAGCTCGAGGACGAGCTCGACGCTGCGCTCCTCGAGCGGACGACCCGCCGGGTGGACCTCACTCCGGCCGGCGAGCTCATGCTCACGCGCGCTCAGGCGCTCCTGACAGAGGTCGACCGCATGGTCCAGGATGTCCGCCTCGTCGCCGAGGGCGCGGCAGGGGTGGTCCGCGTCGGTGTCGTCGGCTCGGCGGCCTACCGGCTGATGCCCGAGATCGTCCAGGCAGCTCGGACCAGGATGCCGAGCCTGCACATGCACGTGCAGGCAGAGATGCTGACTCCGGAACTCACCGAGGCGCTGGAGACCGGCCGCATCGACGTCGCGGTGCTGCGCCCCCCGGTCCGCTCCGAGGACCTCGAGGTGAAGCTGCTCGAACAGGACGAGCTGATGGTCGCACTGCCCGGCAACCACTCCCTGGCCGACAGTTCGTCGATCGCGCTGTCGGACCTCGCCGACGATCCGTTCGTGTGCTATCCCCAGGGCTCCGCCGTCGCCGCCGCGACCTTCGAGGCAACCCGCCGGACCGGCTTCCGGCCGCACATCGCGCAGGAGGCCGGTGAGACCTCCACGCTGCTGGCATTCGTCGCCGCCGGCATGGGCGTCGCGCTGGTGCCCATGACCCAGCGCGGCTTCTCCGTGCAGGGCGTCGTCTTCCGCCCCCTCGACAGTGCTCCTGTGGTGGACCTCGCTCTCGCCTGGCGCCGGACCGCCGAGACCGCCCTGGTTCGCAGATTCATCTCCCTGTTCGACATTCTCGAGCCCGGACCGTCCGGCAGCTTGCCGGACGTCGCCGACTCCGGACCCGCATCTGCTCAGGAGCGATCATGAACATCACCCGCATCGAGGCGATCCCCTACGCGATTCCCTACACCCACCCCCTGCGCTTCGCATCGGGCGAGGTGCACACCGCTGACCACGTGCTCGTCCGGGTGCACACCGACGAGGGAGTGGTCGGTGTTGCCGATGCACCACCGCGGCCCTACACCTATGGGGAGACCCAGCGGTCGATCGTGGAGGTCATAACCGGGCTGTTCGCCCCACAGGTGGTCGGCTTCGGCATCCTCGACCGTGAGCGCATCCACGCCGTGCTCGGGCGCACGATCCACAATCAGGTCGCCAAAGGCGCTCTCGACATCGCCTTGTGGGATGCGATCGGCAAGAGCCTCGGCCAGCCCGTGCACCGTCTGCTCGGCGGCTACGGGGATCATCTGCGGGTCAGCCACATGCTCGGCTTCAGGCCCGCTCAGGAGCTTCTCGCCGAGGCGCAGCGATTCGGCGCGGAGTATGGAATCACCACCTTCAAGCTCAAGGTCGGCCGCCGTCCGCTGGCCCTCGACATCGAAGCCTGCCACGTCCTGCGCGAGGGCCTCGGTGATGAGGCGGAGCTCTATCTGGACGCCAACCGGGGGTGGACAGCGAACGAAGCGTGGGAGGTGCTGCGAGCCACTGACGGCCTCGGGCTCACCCTTCTGGAGGAGCCGTGCGATGCCCACGAGGCCATGAGCCGGCGGCGCCTGGTGGAGAAGTCCCCCATCCCGGTGGTCGGCGATGAGTCCGTGCCCACCGCCGGCGATGCATCTCGCGAGCTCCTCTCCGGCGGCTGCAACGCGATCTGCATCAAGACCGCGCGCAGCGGCTTCACCGAAGCTCGAGAGATTCTCGGCCTGTGCACGGGACTCGGAGTCGACGTGACCATGGGCAACCAGATCGACACCCAGGTGGGGACGCTGGCCACCGTCGCGTTCGGCGCGGCGCACGAGGCGACGGGCCGCCGAGCAGGAGAACTCTCGAACTTCCTCGACATGGCCGATGACCTGCTGGCCGAGCCGATCTCGATCGTCGACGGCCGGGTTTCCGTCCGCGACGCGCCCGGCGTCGGCGCGGAGATCGACGAGGAGAAGCTGGCCCGCTACCGCCAGGACAGGTGAGCCGGACGAGCTTTGAAGCCGGACCAACACCCGAAAGGAACACAATGCTGTACATGACGCGCATGGACGTCGCCTTCCCTCCCCACCTCAGCGCGGCGCAGATCGCGGACTTCCAGGCCCGGGAGAAGGAGTACTCCGGCAACCTCCAAAGGGAGGGAACGATTGTCGGGATCTGGCGCATAGTCGGGGAGTATGCGAACCACTGCCTGTTCGACGTCCCGGACAACGACACCCTGCACGAGGTCCTCAGCGGCTTCCCGATGTTCCCCTACATGAAGATCAAGGTCACCCCCCTGGCCAAACACCCCAACTCCATCAGCTGACTGCTGCCCAGGGCCTGTCATACGAATTTATATTCTCCAGAGATGAATACGAGCAGAACGCATATTTCACGCAGTGGATTTCCCTCACTACGGTGAATGACATCAATGGCACCGTCCCGGCCGGGACGGCTCGAACGAAGGAGTTCTCTGATGACCACTGAAGCCACCGCAGCTGCATCCGGCAACGCCGCAACGGACCGCTTCCGCGAATCCGGCAAGCTGGCCCATGTCGAGGCTTCGCAGGAGAGGGTGAGCAGCCTGGCGGGGAAGCTCATCAAGGCCGCCAACGACATCGTGCTCGAAGACCGGGTGACCTACGACGAATTCAACGCACTCAAGGCCTGGCTCATCAAGGTCGGCGAGGACGGCGAATGGCCGCTCTTCCTCGATGTCTTCCTGGAGCACAGCGTCGAGGAGGTCGCCACCTCCCATCGCGAGGGCAGCAAGGGCACGATCGAAGGACCGTACTACGTCCCGGATGCCCCGGAGCACCGGTCCCCCGCGAGAATCCCGATGAGACCCGATGAGAAGGGCATCCCCCTGCGTTTCGAAGGTCAGGTCAGCAGCGTGAACGGCACCCCGCTGACCGACGCCAGGGTCGAACTCTGGCATGCCGACGAGGACGGGTTCTATTCGCAGTTCGCACCGGATATCCCGGAATGGAATCTCCGCGGCGCATTCCTCGTCGACGACGAAGGTCGCTACCAGATCGACACGATGCGGCCCGCTCCGTACCAGATTCCCACCGACGGTGCCTGCGGCCAGCTCATCGCCGCCGCCGGCTGGCACGCGTGGCGCCCAGCTCACCTGCACGTGAAGGTGTCGGCACCAGGACACGAGCTGCTGACCGCGCAGCTCTACTTTCCGGGTGACGAGCACAACGACGACGACATCGCCGGCGCCGTCAAGCCGGAGCTCCTCCTGGACATCGAGGAGACCGAGGACGGTACACAGCGGACGAACTACGACTTCGTCCTCGACCCGGTGCGCTGACGCATCCAGCACCGACGGCCGAGGCCGGGTCTCCTGCTCCGCGCAGGAGACCCGGCCTTCGCCGTCGGTTCATCCTGCTCCGGCAGCTCTCCGGCCGGCAGGCCGGAGCTCTCACCCCAGGTGGGAGTTGAAGAAAGTCTTGAGACGGTCCGCGACCAGTTCGGGGTGCTCGACCACCGGCAGATGCGCGGAGTCCGGGACCACCGTGAACTGGGAGCCGTCCACCCGCTCGTGAAGCGCGCGCATCGTCTCGGGTGGGTTCGACGGGTCCTGCGACCCGGCGAGGAACAGCGTCGGCACCTTGATCGATTCGATGGAGCTGTCGAGGTCGAACTGCGCAAGAGCCTCGCAGCAGTCGATGTAGCCGTCATCGTCGGTGCCGGCGAGCATCTCCAGGGCCATCGGGCCTGCGGCGTTGTCCTCGTCGACGAACCCTGCGGCGAACCAGCGATCGGCAGTGGCGGGTACCAGAGAGCGCGTGCCTCCGGAGCGCACGTCGGCAATGCGCTGCTTCCACATGCCGGGATCGCCGAACTTCGCTCCGCAGCACAGCGCCCCGATCGCGCGGACGCGCTCAGGTGCCTTGAGCGCCAGGGTCAGGGCAAGGCCTCCGGAGATCGAAATGCCGGCGTAGAAGAAGCTCTCCGCGCCGAGTTCGTCGGCGATCTCCAGGACGGAATCAGCGATCCGGTCGATCGTCACGTCCGGGATCCGGGGGCTCCTGCCGTGGCCGGGCAGGTCGAAGGCGACGATCCGGAAGTCGTCGGCAAGGCGATAAGCCGCAGCCGCCCAGAGAGCGTAGGTGGTTCCGAGGGAGGGGCCGAGTATGAGGACGGGGGCCGCGGGATCGGCGTCGTTGATGATCGAGTAGGCGAGTCTTGCCATCGGGCCAGGCACCTTTCGGCTGGTATTGCTGCTGTCATTCTTTACTGTATCCGAGGGATCAGTGGCGTCC
Source organism: Brevibacterium daeguense (assembly GCF_021729135.1). Lineage (GTDB taxonomy): Bacteria > Actinomycetota > Actinomycetes > Actinomycetales > Brevibacteriaceae > Brevibacterium > Brevibacterium daeguense. The sequence continues at coordinate 452,356 of NZ_JAJTWW010000001.1, read as the reverse complement.
GCCGCGCCGCTCGGCGCCGCGGCTCAGCTACGGTTTTCGCTGGCAGACCGGGCAGAAGTGGCTCGAGCGGTTCATGAACCGCTCGCGTACGATCGGGGTCTCGCAGCGGTTGCAGGGCAAGCCGCCGCGCCCGTAGACCTGCAGACTTCGCTCGAAATAGCCGGATTCGCCATTGACATGGACGTAGAGCGCATCGAAGCTCGTCCCGCCCTGGGCCAGGGAGTCCCGCATCACTGCCTCGGCCTTCGCCAGCACTGTCCGGATCCGGGAGATCCTGGTCGTCTGCGTCGGCGCGAGTGGATGGACACGGGCGGCGAACAGCGCCTCGTCTGCATAGATATTGCCGATCCCGCTGATCACCGTCTGGTCCAGCAGCGCCGACTTCATGCCGGTCCGCTTCGCCTGGATGCGGCGGGCAGTGCGCTCCGGGTCGTACAGCGGATCGAGCGGGTCGAGCGCGATATGGGACACCGAACGGGGGACCGAAGCGCCGTGGGAGTCGACGAGATCGTCGACGCCGAGGTGGCCGAAGATGCGCTGATCGACGAATCGCAGCTCCAGCCGCTCCCGGCCTGCTCGCTCGAGGCCCAGGATCGCCCGGGTGTGCCGGTGCATCGGGTCAGTTGACTCGTGCACGCGGAACTGTCCGCTCATGCCCAGGTGCACCGACAGCGCGCGGGCCGGCGACGGTTCGGCCACCGCGTCCCCTCCCGCCGACCCGGAAGCAGTGTCATCGGAACAGTGGCGAAGGGGCAGCCACATGAACTTGCCGCGGCGCTCCACGGATGCGAGCTCGCGGCCGGTCAGCTCGGCGGTGAGCCGGGCGGGCGCCTCGGGGGCGATCAGCCGGTTCGAGGTGGTGCCGAGGATGCGGGGGTCCAGAATGCGCACGCGGTCCACTCGGGCGCCCTGCGCCCACGCCTGGATACCACGGCGGACGCTTTCGACCTCAGGGAGTTCGGGCACTGCTCAGCGCTGGTATTCCGGATGCTGCTGCCGGATGGTCTGGACCGCGGACTCCGCCGCCTGCGCCTCCGCGCTCTTCTTCGAGCTTCCTTCGCCCGTCCCCCAGGCCGTGCCGCCGACGACTGCGGTAGCGGTGAAGACGCGCGCGTGATCCGGTCCTCGTGATTCGAGCACATAGGAGACGGAACCGAGTTCCAGGTCGGCGGCCGCCTCCTGCAGGGTCGTCTTGTAGTCCATTCCGGCACCGAGGGTGACCGCTTCGGCCAGCATCCCGCCGACGAGCCGCTGGACGAGGTCGAATGCAGGCTGGCGACCGCAGCTGACGTAGGCGGCGCCGATGAGCGATTCGACCGAGTCGGCCAGGATGGAGTCCTTGTCCCGACCCCCAGTCAGCTCCTCGCCCTTGCCGAGCAGCAGGAATCCGCCGACGCCGAGCCGTCGCGCCACCGAGGCCAGCGCACGCGTATTGACCACTGCTGAGCGCATCTTGGCGAGCCGGCCCTCCGGAAGCTCCGGATTGTCGATGTAAAGAGACTCCGTGGCCACCAGTTGAAGCACAGCGTCACCGAGGAACTCGAGCCGCTCGTTCGTCGGGATCCCCCCGTGCTCGAAGGCGTAGCTGCGGTGGGTCAGGGCAAGACGAAGCGTCTCGGGGTCGATATCCACCCCGAGACGCTCGTTGAGATCATGCAGGTCCTGTGAGGACACCACCATCAGGTGCCGATGATCAGATATCGGCGACCTTGCGTCCCTTGTACTCAAGGAACAGCGGGGTGCCGGCCGAATCCTCGACGACCTTGGCCTGGTGGGGGCGCGAGTACACAACGCGACCGTTCTCCACAGTCTTGACCAGGGTCGGAACCTGGGCCTTCCACTGCGAACGACGGTGGCGGGTGTTGCTGCGCGACTTCTTGCGCTTCGGAACAGCCACGTCTAGCTCTCTTTCTTCTCGTCTAACAAACTCTTCAGTGCCGACCAGCGGGGGTCGGCCTCGGCATCATCGTCGTCGATCTCCTCGCCGACGGTGTACCGGAAGTCCTCCCCGTCCTCGTCCTTGAGCGGACGGAACGGCAGAGCCATCACCACTGCGTCCCGGATTGCCGGCTCCAGGTCGAGCCGGCCCCGATCGACCCGGTAGGACTCCTCGTCCTCCGGCTCCGCCTCGTAGACGAAGAGCTCCGTGATGGCCACATCCAGCGGCAGCTCCAGATCCTCGAGGGTCCGAGCGTCCTGACCCCGTGCAACAGCCCGCACGCTGCCGGAGACGTAGATCCCCTCGACGACGCTCTCGAGCTGCAGGGCGAGATGCAGAGGAGAGCCGACAGGCACTCCGATCATTTCGAGCCGCAGGTCCTCGGGGGCCGACACCGTGAAGTCCAGCTTCGACCATTCGCCCGGGCTGCCGATGAGCCCGAGCTTGCGGAGGTCGAGCACGAGTTCCGATTTGATCCTCATCCGTCCACCTCCGATCGACGCTGCACACCCGGCGGCGAACCCCGCGGATGACGCAAGAAGCTATTCTAACCGCTTGCGTTTCGATCTTCCAATCGGAGGCCGACCCGACGTGAGCGTCGTCAGCGAGGCCATGCCCAGCAGCGCTCCGGACATCAGGAACACCGATCCCGCCGGCGCCACCACGGCGACGGCGGAAGCCAGCGCCGGGATGACGACCTGACTCAGCCGATTGCCTGCCAGCCTGATCGACAGCACCGCCGCACGGTTGGCGGGGTCGGCCAGCATCGAGACCCACGTCATGGTCATCGGCTGGGTGAGCCCGAATGCGAAGCCCGCGATCAGCATGAGAATCGCCAGGAACCAGAATCGCGGCAGCACCGGGATGAGCACCAGCGCGACCCCTCCGGCCAGGCTTGCCAGGCCCAGCAGTGCGCGGAACTCGAAGCGCCGGGTGAGCTGCCCGATGAAGAGCCGGGACACGATCGACGCGAGAGTCCGGACGGTCAGCAGCAGGGTGACGAGCTGGACTCCGAGGCCGTAGCTCTGTCCGACCAGGGGAAGGTAGGCCGTCATGATGTCGACGGCGGCCAGGGTCGCCATCGAGGCGAAGATCGCCGGTTTCATCCCCTTGATCCCCAGGAGCGCCGGCGGCGACTGCGACGTCGACTTCGCCTCCGAGCGGCTGATGTGGCGAGGCGCGGGACGGGTGGCGACGCCGAGCATCAGCGGAACCGCGAGCACGGAGATCGCCGCCATCACCCAGAGGGCCACCTGCACCTGCGGCTCCTCGCCGGCTCCTGCCACGAATCCCGCCAGCGGCACCCCGAGCGCCTGTCCGCAGGACACCCCGATCGTCAGGGAGCCGAATCGCCGATTGAGCTCCGCAGTCGGAAAGCTCTGCGGGATGAGCGCCTGGCCGGAGACCGTGGTGAGGATCTGGCCCATGCCCAGCGCCATGTTCGCCAGCAGCAGCACGGGGATGTTCTCGGCCGCCGCGGCGAGCGCAGCCGGCATGATCGTCAGTCCCGTGCCCACCCACATCACCGGAGCCGCGTAGCCGCGGTCGACCCACCGTCCGATGGGGATCGCGGCCAGCAGCGGCATGAGGGAGAACGTCGCGGCGACCAGGCCGAGCACCGCGGCTCCCCCGCCCAGTTCGAGCGTGCGGTAGGAGATGAGCACGCGAATCCCGTTGAACGCGGCCTGCACGACCACGGTGAAGCCGATGAGGGCGAGGAACCAGCCGCGCGCCCCCGCGCCTCCGGAGTCCGGGAGGTCCGAGCTCATCCCCGTCTGAGGCTGAGCTTCTCGTCCATCGCCTCGAGGACTGCGGTTGGCACCAGCCCTGCGACGTCACCGCCAAGCGAGTGGACCTCCCGGATCAGCGACGACGAGACATGCTCATAGCGCGGATCGCCGGGGATGAAGATCGTCTCCAGCTCGGTGAGGTGCCGGTTCATCAGCGCCATCGGCAGCTCGTAGGCGAAGTCGGTGCCCGAGCGCAAGCCTTTGACGACGGCGGAGGCGCCGATCCGGGCGCAGTAGTCGACGAGCAGTCCGCCCGGTACATCATCGATGGAGATGTTGTCGGCATTCGCACTCCGGGGATCCTCGGCCAGCCCCCGCTCGATCAGCTCGACTCGCTGTGCGACCGGGAAATTGCCGCTCTTCGCAGGGTTGTGGACGACGGCGATGACGACCTCGTCGAACAGGACGGAGGCGCGGGCGGCGACGTCGATGTGACCGACCGTGACGGGATCATAGGAACCGGGGCAGACAACCTTCATGCCGCCATCGTACGACGGACGACGAAGGACACGACTGCGACCCGAGCAGAAGCGGACTCGCGATCACAGCGCCTGTTGAACCGACGACAGTGCCTTCTGAACCGGGAACAGCGCCCGCCGAAAAAGGTAACGAATGACTAACGCTCTGCATGAATGTGACGCACGCCGCAGGTTGGTCCTTAGTGTGGATAACGCTGACCCGAGTCCACACCGCCCCCCGGCGGCCGAACGAAGGATCCACCATGGCACGTACGCGCATCGCATACAGTCTCGCAGCACTCCTCTCGGTGGGGGTGCTCGGCTTGACCGCCGGATGCGGCGGCGGATCGGGAGGATCGGGAGGCGAGGAGGAGAGCACTCTGCAGCAGGCGATCGATGCCGGCACGATCACCGTCGGCTTCGCCGGTGAGGCTCCCTACAGCTTCGAGGAGGACGGCGAGCTCACCGGCGCCACCGTGGCGCTGCACCGAGAGATCTTCTCCGCGCTCGGCGTGGAGAATCTGGATGGCGTCAACACCGAGTTCGGCTCGCTGATCCCCGGGCTGACCGCGAATCGCTTCGACGTCGTCTCCGCCGGCATGTCGATTCTCCCCGAGCGCTGCGAGCAGGCCGCGTTCTCGAATCCGGAGTTCATGTACACCACCGCGCTGATGGTCGCCGAGGGCAACCCCAAGAACCTCCAGACCCTCGACGACGTCGCCGCCAGTGACGACGTCTCGCTGGTGACCATGACCGGCGCCATCGAGAGCGACTACGCCTCTCAGCTCGAGATCTCCAATCACAGCGAGGTCGGCACCCCGCAGGACGGCATGGACGCCGTGACCTCCGGCCGCGCCGACGCCTTCGCGCTCACGGGAATCTCGCTGAACTGGATGGCCGACAACAACCCGGATGCGGCTGTCGAGGTCACGGAGTCCTTCGTCCAGGAGATCGACGGCGTACCCCAGGTGGGTGCCGGCGCGACCGTGTTCCGGACCGAGGACACCGAGCTGCTGAACGCCTACAACGAAGAGCTCGACAAGATCGTCAACGACGAGGAGCGCTACCTGTCGATTGTCGGCGACTACGGATTCACCGCCGAAGAGCGCCCGGACGGCTCCATCTCGACCGAGCAGCTGTGCGCCGGGGAGCTGCCGACAGCCGAAAGCTCCTGAGCGATCGGCTGACTCGTCATGGGTGAGAAGCTCTCGGCCCTGTTCGCCTTCGGGCCGCAGCTCAGCGACGGCATAGTCACCACGGTCCTCCTCACGCTCGGCGGGGCGGCCGGCGCGTTCGTCATCGCGCTGGTGCTCGGCCTGGCGATGGTCACGCCGTACGGGTGGCTGGGTGTGCCCGCGAAGATCATCGTGGAGTTCTTCCGGGGCACCTCGCTGCTTGTGCAGCTGTTCTGGCTGTTCTACGTGCTGCCCCTGCTCGGTGTGCAGCTGGACCCGATGACCTGCGGCATCCTGGCGCTGGCACTCAACTATGGTGCCTACTCCGCCGAGGTCGTCCGCTCCTCGATCAATCACGTCGACCGCGGACAGTGGGAGGCATCGCGGGCGCTCAGCCTGTCGCCCGCCCACCTGGTCCGCCGGGTCATCTTCCCGCAGGCCTGGGCGCTCATGATCCCCTCCCTGGCCACGCTCCTCATCCAGCTGCTCAAGGGCACCGCAGTCGTGTCCTTCATCACCCTGCAGGACCTGACGGAGAGGATCGAGCAGCTGCGCCAGGCGAGCGGGGACACCTTCTTCGCCTACAGCGTCGGTCTGCTGATCTACTTCGTGCTGGCCTGGCTGCTGCAGATCGGGATGAATGCACTCGAGCAGCGGGCGCGGGCGCGGCTGGGACGCGTCGACCGGACGGCCGGCGGTCTCCGGTCGATCGTGAGGATGCAGAAGCCCCAGGCGGAGGCGGTGTCATGAACTTCCCGGACTTCTCGGACTTCTGGAGCTGGGAGCGGGCCTTCGAAGCGCTCCCGATCCTCCTGCGCGGCTTCGGAAACACTCTGATCGCCACCGTGCTCGGCACCATCATCGCTGCGATCCTGGGGCTGCTCATCGCTGTGCTGCTGCGGGTCCTGCCCGGGTGGATCGACTGGCTCCTCAAGCTGGCGGTGGCATTCGTGCGCAACACACCACTGGTGGTCCAGCTGCTGTTCGTGTACTACCTGTTCGCGATGAATCCGGTGCTCATCGAGGTTCCGGCACTGGTGATCGGCACCGCGATGATCGGCGTGCACTACGCGACGTACATGTCGGAGAGCTACCGGGCCGGAATTGATTCGGTGCCGAAGGGCCAGTGGGAGGCGATCAGCGCCCTCTCGCTGCCCCCTGGTCGCGCCTTCCGCTCGGTCGTGCTGCCGCAGGCGCTCCGGGCCACCATCCCCTCTCTCGGCAACTACGCCGTGGCGATGTTCAAGGACACGCCCTTCCTGTTCGCCATCAGCGTCGTCGAGCTGGTCACCTCCGCTCAGCAGTACGGAGCCCGGAACTTCGCCTACACCGAGGCGTTCACGCTCGCCGGCCTGATCTTCCTGGCGGCCAGCTATCCGACCTCCCTGCTGATCCGACGAATGGAGAAGTCCCTTGCCCAGTACTGACTCCGGCCTCACCGCCCCAGGCTCCACCGGCCCAGGCTCCGTCGGCAGCGATCCCGCCATCCGCTTCCAGGATGTGGAGAAGCGCTTCGGCGACAACGTCGTGCTCAAGAATCTGAACTTCAGCGTGCAGCCCGGGGAGCGCGTCACGCTGATCGGCCCGAGCGGCTCCGGCAAGACCACGATCCTGCGGCTGATCATGACCCTGGAGTCGCTCACCGACGGCTTCATCTACATCAACGGCTCGCCGCTCACGCACGAGGAGCGCAACGGCAGGCGGACAGCGCTGCCGCCGCGGGAGGTTCGGCGCAAGACCAGGCAGATCGGCATGGTGTTCCAGCAGTTCAACCTGTTCCCCAATATGACTGTCGCGGAGAACCTCATCGAGGCGCCCATGCATGTGCTCGGCATGAGCAAGGCCGACGCCCTCGCGAAGGCGCGCGGACTGCTCGACAAGGTCGGACTGGCGGACAAGGAGAACGAGCATCCGTCCCGGCTCTCCGGCGGTCAGCAGCAGCGGGTGGCGATCGCCCGGGCCCTGGCGATGGATCCGGAGATCCTGCTGCTCGACGAGGTCACCTCGGCGCTGGATCCCGAGCTCGTCGATGACGTCCTCAACGTGCTGCGCAGGCTCGCCGGGGAGACCGACATCACCATGCTGATTGTGACCCACGAGATGCAGTTCGCCAAGGACGTCTCCCAGCGCGTGATGATGTTCGACAACGGGGCGATCCTCGAGGACGGCCCGCCGGAGGAGATCTTCACCAACCCCCGACACGAGCGGACGGCGAAGTTTCTCTCAGCTGTGCTGGATCAGTGAGCGCGCAGCTGGAGGAACCACAGGCGCGTCTCCCCCAGCGTCTTGTCGCGGAAGGCCTCGAGCCGGCCGGGCAGGGTCGGCGCCGGTGAGCGCGCCGAACGCTCGAGGACGATGAGCGAGTCCTCGTCCCGCAGCAGCGCGGCGACCGCGGTGAGGACTTCGGTCAGCTCCGCCTCGCCGAGCGGATACGGCGGATCCGCGAACACGAGGTCCGCGGACCGAGCCGGCATCCCCTGCAGGGCGGCCGCTGCCGAGCGGGTGAGAACCGTCGTCCTGTCCGCCTCCCCCAGGGCGTAGATGTTCTGCACGAGCAGCCTGCTCACCGGGGCGGCCCGTTCGACGAAGGTGGCGTGGCTCGCTCCGCGGCTGAGCGCTTCCAGCCCCAGAGCTCCGGAGCCGGCGAAGACGTCGAGCACCCGGGCGTCCCTGATCACCCCGAGGGAGTCCAGGGAGGCGAACAGCGACTCGCGCACCCGGTCGGAGGTGGGGCGGGTGAGGTCGCCCGCGGGTGCGCGCAGGGTTCGACCGCGATGCGTCCCGGAGATGATGCGCACTACCGGCTCATCCTGCTTCGATCCAGTCCTCGGCGACGGTCACCAGGATCCGGTCGATGTACCTCCGCAGCTCCGGCTGCCGGGTGAGCCGGGGGTCGGCGAGTACTATCTGCTCCGCCGCTTCCCTGGCCGCCAGGATCACATTCTCGTCCCGGATCACCGACAGGTAGCGCAATGAGGAGCTGCCACCCCACTGGGACCGACCGAGCACATCGCCCTCTCTGCGCTGTTCGACGTCGTACACTGCCAGCGCGAAGCCGTCGAGGGTGCCGGCGACCTTCTCGAGCCGCTCCATCGTCGGCGAGTCCTCGGACTGCTGGGTGACGAGGAAGCACACTGCCTGCGAGCCGTCCCGGCCCACCCGACCGCGGAGCTGATGCAGCTGCGCGACTCCGAAGCGGTCGGCGTCATAGATCACGATGGTCCGCGCATTCGGCACGTCGATGCCGACCTCGATCACGGTGGTGGCCACCAGCACGTCGGTGGCCCCGGAGGCGAAGCGGCTCATCACGGCGTCCTTGTCCACCGGGTCCAGCCGGCCGTGCAGCGTTTCGATGCTCCTCCCGACGAGCTTGGGTTCGGCACGCAGGATCTCTGCGAGGTCCTCCACCCCCAGCAGCTCGGGAGCCGTCACCCCGTTGTCGTCGACCTGCGGCTCCTGCGTGTCGATCCGGGAGGCGACGACGAACGCCTGCTCTCCCCGTTCGACGCCTTCTCCGACGACTTCCCAGATCCGCTCCAGCCAGCGCGGATGCGCGGCCAGCGAGACCGCATGCGTCGTGATGTTCCGGGAGCCGTTCGGCATCTCGTCGAGAACGGTTGTGTCGAGATCTCCGAACACGGTCATCGCGACGGTGCGCGGGATCGGGGTCGCCGTCATCACGAGGGCGTGCGGCGTCTGCCCGTCGCCCTTGGACCGCAGCGCCTCGCGCTGCCGGACTCCGAACCGGTGCTGCTCGTCGACGACGATGAGGCCGAGGCGGGCGAACATCGTCGTCTCCGACAGCAGCGCATGAGTGCCCACGACGATGTCGATCTGACCGGACACGAGTTCGAGCAGCAGCTGGCGGCGCTCCTTGGCCGGCAATGAACCGGTCAGCAGCGCGATCCGGACCCGGGACCCGTCCGCACCGAGTCCCGAATCCGTTCCGAGTTCGCCGAGGTAGCCCAGCAGCGACTGGTGGTGCTGCGCGGCGAGCACCTCGGTGGGTGCGAGCATCGCCGCCTGCGCGCCCGAATCGACCGCCTGCAGCATCGCCCGCAGCGCCACCAGCGTCTTGCCGCTGCCCACGTCGCCGTGCAGCAGGCGGTTCATGGGACGACCGGAGGCGAGGTCCACCGAGATCTCCAGCGCGGCCTTCTTCTGCGCTCCGGTGAGTTCGTACGGCAGTGCGGAGTCGAAGGCCATGAGGGCGCCGTCCATCGCGCCTTCGAGCGGCACGGCGCTGTCCTCGGCGATCTGCGCCTTGCGGGACAGCAGCTCGGTCTGGAGGGCGTACGCCTCCTCGAACTTCCAGCGCTCCATGGCTCGCTTCGGCTGGTCGGCGTCCGAGGGTCGATGCGTCCACTCCAGCGCCGTCCGGTAGTCGGGCAGGCCGTGCATCGCGCGGATCTCCTCCGCGATCGGATCTGCGAAGCACTCCGGCGGGGCCGTGTCGAGGAGGACTCGGAGCAGCCGCTGGATCCGGGTGGTGGTGACCTTGCCCGTGGCCCGGTAGATCGGGATCGGCATCGACAGGTCCTCCTCGTCGAGCGATTCGGTTCCCGTGGGGTTGAGCCACCGGGGGGAGCTGATCTGCGGTTCGCCGCGGAACAGTTTGACCTTGCCGATCAGCGCCACCTGTCTGCCGGGCCGGAGCTGTGCGGCCAGCCACGGCTGATTGAAGAACGGGGCGTGCACATCCGTCAGCCCGTCGGAGACGAGCACGTCCACCAGCGCCTGCCTCCGGTTCGGGCCGACCTGCCGCTTCGTCACGCTGACCACGGTGGCGCTGATCACGGCTGTAGTGTCCGGCTGCAGCTGGTCGAGCGGGGTGAGCTCGCCGGGATTGAGATAGGTGCGCGGGAAGTATCGGAGCGCGTCCTCGACGGAGTACAGCTCCAGCCGCTCGAGGTCGGTCACATCCGACTTGCGCGAAACCAGCCGCGACAGCGGGATCTCCACCATGTGCCCCTCCCCGGCGCCTACTCGACTCCCAGCACCGCGCAGCCGCGCGGGTGCAGACTGTGCACGACCTCGGTGACGACGTCCGGGTGCTCGACGCGGACTCGGTTCAGCAGCGCAGTGACCGCATTCGCCGGCAGGCGGGCACCGGTGATCACGGTGAGCAGCTCCCCGCCCGCCCCGAGCAGCCTGTCGGCCAGCGTCATCACTGCGGCTTCGGGTTCGGTGTCGACGGCCCGCACCCGCCCGTCGATGACGGTGAGCAGGTCGCCGCGCTGGTATATCAATGGGCCGGCCGATCCGCTCTCCGCCTGCACGACTGCGCCGATCCGAGTGGCCGCGGCCGCCTCGGACATGTCCTCGAGGACCGAGGCGAACTCCGCCGCCGGATCGTATACGGCGAGAGCCGACAGCACCGCCGCGACAGAGCGCGAGCGCACCAGGGTGATCGTGCTGTCGGACTCCCCTTCCGGCAAGCGCTCACAGCGGTCCCGGAGCCGCTTGAGCGCAGCCCCGCTGTCGGGCACCAGGATCACCGGACGCTCCTGAGCCTCAGCGAGCTCGGCGATGCGCTCGTCGACTCCGGGCGCCTCCGAATCGACCGCGATGACCTCCTGAAGCGCGCAGGCCAGCAGCAGCCCGACTCCGCTGGCGAGTGCGATGACCACGGTCTGCGGGTCCCTGCCGCCGACCAGCGACAGGTCCTCGACCCGCAGGTCGGTGATCCCGTATTCACCGCAGTCGACCAGGACCTGCAGGGCGGACTGCTCGTCGGCGACGTGGACGTGCACCATCGGCCAGGACACCACGACCGAGGTGCCCCTGGCCTTCGCGAGCAGCCGTTTGACGATGCGGGTGCGGTCCTTGACATCGCCCAGGTGGAAGACGAGCTCCAGGCCGGTGGCCTCCGCCGCGTGCCCGGTGCGCGTGTGGGTGACCTGGCTGAGCTGCTGGAGGAACCCGGGCCGGGGCGAGGGCTTCCGGCCGGCCCGGCCGCTGTCGGACTCAAGATCCGTTCCGGTGTCCCCGGCGCTCTCCACGGCCTGCCGCCCGGTGATGGTCAGATACAGGAGATCGAAGAGCTCGACGATGCCGGTTGAGCCGGCGTCGACGATATCGGCCTCGAACAGCACGTCGAGCTGTCCGGTGGTCTCCCGCAGCGCCGTCCTCGACCGGCCCCGCACGGCTTCGATGAGCTCGACCAGATCCGCGCCCGAGTCCGCCTGCGCCCGCGCTTCATCCGCCATGGCGTCGAGGACCGTGAGCATGGTTCCGTCGACCGGCTCCGCGACCGCGTCACGGGCACGAGCGGACGCGAGCTCGAGGGCGCCTGCGAAGGTGGGAGCGTCGAGGACGGTGACGCCGTCGAGGGCATCTGCGACCCCGCGCAGGGCCACCGACAGGATGAGCCCGGAATTGCCGCGCGCCCCGCGCAGCGCACCCGTGGCCATCGCTCCCAGGACTTCCGGCAGGGTGACCGAACCGCTGAGCCCTTCGACGGCACGGTAGGCGCTGCGCACCGTGTAGTAGAGGTTGGTGCCGGTGTCTCCGTCCGGCACCGGGAAGACGTTGATGGCGTTGATGTCGTTGCGCTGACGGCGCAGCCGTTCGACGGTGCGGCGAGCCCAACGGGCCGCAAGACGTCCGTTGAGGCGGACCGGATCCTCCTGCGTGCTCACCTGTCCCCCGTGAAATGACTGAACGCGCGAGCGGTCAGTGGGGTCCCGTCGAGTTCGACCCCGGGCTGTCCGGCGCGGCATGTGCCGATGCGGACCCAGCCTACCGGAACGCTCTGCCCCGGCATCGCCGCGATGAACCCGTGGTCCTCGCCTCCATCGAGGACCCAGCGCAGCGCGCGCTCCTCGGGGCGTCCCGGGGCCCCGCGGGCCGCGAGCGCCCGCGCTGCGGGAAGCAGCGGCCGTGCGAGTTCTTCGAGGGCGTCCCGGTCGAGCGCTGCCCGCACGCCCGAGGCGACGGCAAGCCTGCCGAGATCACCGGACAGGCCGTCGGAGGCGTCTATCATGGCGTGCGCCACCGGTGCCGCTCGCAGCGCCGCCGAGTAGTCCGGGGACGGAGCGCGCTGCACCTCGATGACGGGGTCCAGGGTGCGGTCCTCCCCCGGCGCGACGCGCGCGAACAGCAGTTCCAGGCCGGCGGCGGCGTGGCCGATGGTCCCGGCGAGCACCACCGCGTCGCCCGGCTGAGCGCCCGACCGCAGCACCGGCGGCCTCGTGAGGGAGCCGAGCGCGGTGACGGAGACGACGATGCACGGTCCACCCGACAGATCGCCGCCGAACACGGCGGCGCCTGCGCGCTGCGCCTCCGCTGCGAAGCCGTCCATGAGCTCGGTGAGCAGCTCCACCGGGGTGTCCCCCGGCGCGGCGATCGAGAGCAGCAGGCCGTGCGGGGTGGCGCCCATCGCGGCGACATCGGCGAGGTTCTGGGCAGCGGCCTTGATGCCCAGGAGCCGAGGGTCGAGCCAGTCGCGCCTGAAGTCCTCACCCTCGACCAGCATGTCCGTCGTCGACACCAGCCGCCCGGAAGGCGCGGAGACCGCGGCGTCGTCCCCGGGGCCTACCAGGAGCCCGGGCGTGGGCGTCCGGGGCAGCCGGTCGAGCAGCCGGCGCAGCACACCGTCCTCCCCGAGGTCGTCGAGTGTGGTCACGCTGTCGGAGGTGGTCATGACTCCCCAGTATGCCAAGGACCGCGGACATGACCCCAGGCTTGCTCCATCCGACCCGCGATCACCCTTCCGAGAAGGAGCGGACTACCCTGGTCGGCATGACCCGCTCTCCCCGCGCCCTCGGCCCGCTCGCCCTGCTGCTTCCGGTGCTTGCCGGCTGCACGCCCGCCCTCGTGGTGGAGCCGGCTCCGAACGCGGCCGACCCTGCCTGCGCCGAGATCATGCTGCGGATGCCGCACGAGGTCGACGGTCAGCCCGATCGTGACACCTCGTCCCAGGGCACGGAGGCCTGGGGCGACCCGGCGATCGCGATCGCGCGGTGCGGAATGGAGCCGCCGGCGCCCACGACGGACAGGTGCGTCAGTGTGGACGGGGTCGACTGGATCTCGACGGGGCAGACCGACGAGTCCTGGACATTCGTCAGCTACGGCCGCGAGCCCGCGGTCGAGGTGCTCGTCGATCCGACGGCTGTGCCGGGGGCGACCGTGCTGGCGGAGGTGTCTCCGGCTGTCGCGCAGATCGAGCCCTACGCCTCGTGCGTGGGTCCCGATGAGGTCACCGAGGAGGGCGTTCCCGAGGTGCCGGAGGACTGACGCCCGCGGCGCCGGAGGACAGATGTCCGCGGCGGCGCGGCGGCCACGGGCAGCGCCTCATTCCCCGTGAGCGGAGGCGAAGTCGGCCAGAGCCGTGGTGATGAGGGTCTCGACGAGAGCCGGGTAGTCCACGCCGGAGGCCTGCCACATCCGCGGGAACATCGAGCTGGGAGTGAACCCGGGCAGCGTGTTGATCTCGTTGATGATGACTTCGCCCGCTGCGGTGACGAAGGTGTCGACGCGGGCGAGGCCGGTGCATTCCATGGCCTCGAAGGCGCGCACCGAGGCGTCCTGCACCCGGGCGACGACCTCATCGGGCAGGTCCGCCGGGCAGCTGAGCACGACTGCATCGTCGTCGAGGTACTTGGCTTCGAAGTCGTAGAAGTCGTGGTCGCCGGTGACGATGATCTCGCCGGGAACGCTGGCGCGGGCGGGCTCGTTGTGCAGGGAGCCCAGCACGCCGCACTCGATCTCGCGGCCGGTGACAGCCGGTTCGACGAGGACTTTGCTGTCGTGCTCGAACGCCAGGGCGAACGCGCGGTCCAGGCCCGAGGCGTCGGCGACCTTGGAGACCCCGACGCTGGACCCGGCGCGGGCGGGCTTGAGGAAGACGGGGAAGCCGAGCTCGCCGATCCGCTCCAGCGCATCCTCGCGCTGGGTGCCCCAGTCGCGGCGGGTGATCAGCGTCCACGGGCAGACGGCCAGTCCGGCGGCGCGCAGCACGATCTTCATGAAGTGCTTGTCCATGCTGGCCGCCGAGGCGAACACCCCGGAGCCCACATAGGGGGTGTCCGAGAGCTCGAAGAACCCCTGGATCGTCCCGTCCTCGCCGTAGGGACCGTGGAGCAGGGGGAAGCAGACATCGGCCGGACCCAGCTCGCTGACCTCGCCGTCGGCGCTGCGCATCCGCAGCGGGGCGCGGCCGGCGGCCACGGGAGGCAGCACCTCGGGACCGGCCTCCACCACCTCGGGCATGTTCTCCGGATCGAAGCGGAAGCTCTGCCAGTCCTCGACCAAGCGCCAGGTTCCGCCCCTCGTGATCCCCACCGGCAGCACTCGGTACTTGTCGGTGTCGATCGCGCCGAGCACTCCGGCAGCGGTCACGCAGCTGACGGAGTGCTCGGAGGAGCGGCCGCCGAAGAGCACGACCACGAGGGGGCGGGAGTCCTGGGATGTCATGCGCCCAAGATTACTTGGCCTCGTAGCTCGTTTCGATCCAGGCGCGCCCGATCGACTTGTGGAAGATGTTGAAGCCCACGAAGGCGGGCGAGGCCGAGTCGTCGAGGCCGAGCGGCTCCGACAGCGCGTGGACGATGAAGTAGTAGCGGTGCGGGCCGTGGCCTGCCGGCGGGGCGGCTCCGACGAAGCGCGGCTCGCCGGCATCGTTGCGCATGGTCACCGCGCCTTCGGGCAGCAGCCCGGCCTCGGGATTGCCCGCGTCCGTCGGCAGCTCGGTGACGTCGCCGGGCACGTCGGCGACCACCCAGTGCCAGAAGCCGGAGCCGGTGGGCGCATCGGGGTCGAAGCAGGTCACGGCGAACGCCTTGGTCTCGTCGGGGAAGCCCGACCACGACAGCTGCGGGGACACGTCCCGGCCACCGGGCACTCCCATGCTGCCGGACAGCTGCGGCTCGGTCAGCTGCGCGCCCTCGGTGATGTCGGTGCTGGTGAGCTCGAAGCGCGGCAGGTCCTTGAGCTGGGCGAAGGGCGAGTTGTGGACATCGATCGATGCGGTCATTTCGACTCCTCTGGGGTCGGCTCCTAGTGAGCGGGTCCTTCTGTCTTGCGCTTTCGAGCCAATAGCAAACCGGCGAGTTCGTCAACACGGAGCCTGTCGGTGAGGACCGCCACGACGGCCTGGGTGATCGGCAGATCGACCCCGTTGGCCCGCCCGAGCTCGAGCACCGCGGCTGCGGTCTTGACGCCCTCGGCGGTCTGGGTGGTGGCGGTGATCGCCTCCTGCAGCGACAGCCCCTCGCCCAGCAGCCGGCCGAAGGAGCGATTGCGCGACAGCGGCGAGGCGCAGGTCGCCACCAGATCGCCCAGCCCTGCGAGCCCGGACAGGGTGTGGAGCTCGGCGCCCATCGCCAGCGCGAGCCGCGAGGTCTCCGCAAGACCGCGGGTGATGATCGAGGCCTTGGAGTTGTCTCCCAGTCCCTGCCCGTCGGCGATCCCGACGGCCAGCGCGATGACGTTCTTGATCGCGCCGCCGATCTCCACGCCGACCACGTCGGTGTTGGTGTACGGCCGGAAGTAGCTGTTCGCGCAGAGCTCGGCGATGAGCTCCGCGGTCTCCCCGCCGGCCGAGGCGACGACTGTGGCCGTGGGCTGGCCGACTGCGATCTCCTTGGCGAGATTGGGGCCGGACACAACCGCCACCTGCTCCTGGGACACCTCGGCGACCTCCGCGATCACCTGGCTCATCCGCAGGCCCGTCTCCACCTCGATTCCCTTCATCAGGCTCACCAGCACGACGTCCTCGCGCAGCAGTGGGCGCCAGCGCGCGAGGTTCGCGCGCAGCGACTGGGCGGGCACCGCGAGCACGACGACCCGGGCGTCGGCCAGTGCCGATCCGATGTCCGCGGTGGCGCGGATCCGGTCGCTGAGCTCGATGTCACCGAGGTAGGCGGAGTTCGTGTGGCCGGCGTTGATCTCGTCGGCGACCTCGGCCCGGCGCGCCCACAGCACGACGTCGTGCCCGGCGTCGGCGATGACCTTCGCGAAGGTGGTGCCCCAGGAGCCGGCTCCCAGCACCGTCGCGCTCATACTGCGGCTCCGGGACCGAGATCCGCCTGGAACCGCTCCGGCATGGGCTCTCCTCGCAGCCGCGAGACGTCGAGTGCGATGTGGGCGGTGATCCGCTCGGTGAGTCGGGCGATCCCGTCACGGCCGTCCGCCAGGTCCTGGTAGTCGATCGGATCGCCGACCAGGACTCTGATCCGGGTCCGAGGCGCCGGCTTGGGCACCTTCGCTCCCACGGGCATGGGGGTGTGCAGTCCCCAGTGCGTGATCGGGATCAGCGGGACTCCGGTGCGCAGCGCCAGGCGGGCGGCGCCGGTCTTCGACGATTCGGGCCACATCTCCGGGTCCTTGGTCAGGGTGCCCTGGGGGTAGATGACGACGATCTCACCGGCGGCGAGGGCCTCCTCTGCATAGCGCAGCGAGTCCCCTGCCTGCGCGGAGGAGCGCAGCACGGGGATCTGGCCGATGCCCCTCAGGGCCCGGCCGACGACGCCGGAGAAGAGACTGGACTTCGCAAGGTAATGAGGCAGGCGCCCGGTCCGCCAGACGACGAGACCGACGACCAGGGGGTCGAGGTAGCTCGAATGATAGGGCACGATGATCGCGGGGCCGGCGGCCGGAATCTTCTCCGTGTCCTCCGCCCTGATCCGGCCGAACAGGTTCATCAGGACTCCGACGGGGTTGGCGATCCACGGAGCTCTCCGGTACTGCCGCCGCAGCGTCGCGGAGTCGAACTCGACGTGATATTCCGCAGCCTTCCGCGATTCGCTCCCGCTCATGCCATATCCACCCGGGCACCCAGACCCGCGAGCTTGTCGAGGAAGTCCTCGTAGCCGCGGTTGATGAGCTCGATGCCGCCGACCCGCGATGTGCCGTCGGCCGCCAGGGCTGCGATGAGGTGGGAGAACCCGCCCCGCAGGTCCGGCACCTCGATGTCTGCCCCGTGCAGCGTGGTGGGACCTGACACCACGGCGGAGTGCTGGTAGTTCTGGCGACCGAATCGGCAGGGGGTGCCGCCCAGGCATTCGCGGTACAGCTGGATCCGCGCGCCCATCCGATTGAGCGCATCCGTGAAGCCGAAGCGGTTCTCGTACACGGTCTCGTGGATGATGGAGACTCCCGAGGCCTGGGTGAGCGCGACGACGAGCGGCTGCTGCCAGTCGGTCATGAAGCCGGGATGGACGTCGGTCTCCAGGACGCTCGACTTGAGCTCCCCGCCCGGATGGCAGAACCGGATCCCGGTCTCACAGACCTCGAATGCCCCGCCGATCTTGCGGAAGACGTTGAGGAAGGTGATCATGTCGGGCTGGTTGGCGCCCTCGACGAAGATCTCCCCGCCCGTCGCCAGCGCAGCCGAAGCCCAGGAGCCCGTCTCGATCCGGTCGGGCAGCGCCCGGTGGACATAGCCCGACAGGGAATCCACGCCCTCGATCCGAATCACCCGGTCGGTGTCGACGGTGATGATCGCGCCCATCTTCTGCAGCACCGCGATCAGATCCATGATCTCCGGTTCGATCGCGGCGTTCTTGAGCTCGGTGATGCCCTCGGCCCGCACGGCCGTCAGCAGCACCTGCTCGGTGGTGCCGACCGAGGGGTACGGCAGCTCGACCTTCGCTCCCCGCAGCCGCTGCGGGGCCTCGAGCTTGATTCCGCCGGGAGTCTTGTCGACCGTGGCTCCGAACCGACGCAGCACGTCGAGGTGGAAGTCGATCGGGCGATCACCGATCCGGCAGCCGCCGAGGTCGGGGATGAACGCCTGGCCCAGGCGGTGGAGCAGCGGCCCGCAGAACAGGATCGGGATGCGCGAGGATCCCGCGTGGGCGTCGATGTCGACGATCGACCCCTGGGCGACATCGGCCGGATCGAGGATCAGCTCGCCGTCCGGGTAGCCCGCGTCGGGAGCGGAGGTCACGGTCACCCCGTGGACTTCCAGCAGCCCGGTGACGACCTCGACGTCGCGGATCCGGGGAACGCCGCGCAGCACCGATGGGGAGTCGCCGAGGAGGGATGCCACCATCGCCTTGGACACCAGGTTCTTGGCGCCTCGGACTCGGACGGTGCCGCGGAGCGGGGTTCCGCCGTGGACTTCGAGCATGATCCTCCTTCAGTGCGGGCAGTGCCTGTTCGAATGCTAGCCCACCGCACCCGTCCGACTCTCTGATGCAGGTTTCAGGATTCGCGCGCAGACGCGAAAGGGCGGAGCGACATGTGCAGTGTCACTCCGCCCTTCGCGCGGCTGCTGAACCGGTGCCCGCGGCTGCCTGGCAGCGTCAGGTCCGCGCCGGCAGGGTCCTCGGCTTGAAGTCCGGTCGACGGGACTCGAACTCGGTGATGTCCTCCTCGTGCTGCAGGGTCAGCCCGATGTCGTCGAGACCTTCCAGCAGGCGCCAGCGGGTGTAGTCGTCGATCTGGAACGGCACCGTCAGCGTGTCGCAGGTGACGGTCCGCTCCACCAGGTCGACCGTGACCTCGGTGCCCGGCTGGTTCTCCAGGATCTTCCAGATCAGCTCGATGTCGGACTGCTCGACCTCACCGGCCACCAGCCCGCCCTTGCCGGCGTTGCCGCGGAAGATGTCGGCGAACCGCGGCGAGAGCACGGCCCTGAAGCCGTAGTCATTCAGCGCCCAGACCGCATGCTCACGGGAGGAGCCGGTGCCGAAATCCGGACCCGCGACGAGTACGGAGCCGTTCCGGTAGGCCTCGTGGTTGAGCACGAAGTCATCCTGCTTGCGCCAGCGGGCGAACAGGGCATCCTCGAAGCCGGTGCGGGTGACCCGCTTGAGGTAGACAGCAGGGATGATCTGGTCGGTGTCGACGTTCGAGCGCCGCAGCGGCACTCCGACGCCGGTGTGCGTGGTGATCTTCTCCATCGTGGCCTCTCAGTCCAGGTCGGCGGGTGAGGACAGGGTGCCGCGCACGGCGGTGGCGGCGGCGACCAGGGGGCTCACCAGGTGGGTGCGGCCGCCCTTGCCCTGTCGTCCTTCGAAGTTGCGGTTGGAGGTCGAGGCGCAGCGCTCGCCCTCGGACAGCTGGTCCGGGTTCATGCCCAGGCACATCGAGCAGCCGGCGAAGCGCCATTCGGCTCCGAAGTCCTTGAAGACCTGGTCGATGCCCTCGGCCTCGGCCTGCAGGCGCACTCGCGCGGAGCCGGGGACGACCATCATGCGGATGTTCGGGGCCTTCGTCCGCCCCTTGAGCACTGCCGCGGCGCCGCGCAGGTCCTCGATGCGGCTGTTGGTGCACGAGCCGAGGAACACGGTGTCGACGGAGATCTCGCGCAGCGGGGTGCCGGGCTCGAGGTCCATGTAGGCCAGTGCGTTCTCCGCGGCGATGCGCTCGTTCTCGTCGGCGATCTTCGCCGGGTCCGGCACCGAGGCCGACAGCGGCAGGCCCTGGCCCGGGTTGGTGCCCCAGGTCACGAACGGCTCGATGTCGGACGCCTCGAGCACCACCTCGGCGTCGAAGACCGCGTCGTCGTCGGTGCGCAGCGTCTTCCAGTACTCGACCGCGGCGTCCCAGTCGGCGCCCTGCGGGGCGTGCGGACGGTCCTGCACGTAGTCGAACGTGGTCTGATCCGGGGCGACCATGCCGGCGCGGGCGCCGGCCTCGATCGACATGTTGCAGATCGTCATCCGAGCTTCCATCGACAGCTTCTCGATGGCCTCGCCGCGGTATTCGAGCACATACCCCTGGCCGCCCCCGGTGCCGATCTTGGCGATGATCGCCAGGATGATGTCCTTGGCCGTCGACCCCTCGGGCAGCTCGCCGTTGACGGTGATCGCCATCGTCTTGAACGGCTTCAGGCTCAGCGTCTGCGTGGCCAGCACGTGCTCGACCTCCGAGGTGCCGATTCCCATTGCCAGCGCACCGAAGGCACCGTGGGTCGAGGTGTGGGAGTCGCCGCAGACCACTGTCATGCCCGGCTGCGTCAGGCCCAGCTGCGGGCCGACGACGTGGACGATGCCCTGCTCGGCATCGCCGAGTGAGTGCAGGCGGATGCCGAATTCCTCGGCATTCCTCCGCAGGGTCTCGATCTGGGTGCGTGAGGTGAGGTCGGCGATCGGCTTGTCGATGTCGATCGTGGGCGTATTGTGGTCCTCGGTGGCGATCGTGAGATCGGGACGCCGCACCGGGCGACCGGCAAGGCGGAGGCCTTCGAACGCCTGGGGGCTGGTGACCTCGTGCACCAGATGCAGATCGATGTAGATCAGATCCGGCGCACCGTTCTCTCCGGCCCGGACCACGTGGTCGGTCCATACCTTCTCTGCCAAGGTCCTGCCCATGGCTACCTCCTCCTCGGCGGCTGCGTGCGTCTGTCGTGCGGTCCATTCTACGCCCGTTATATTGAATGGCGGACTTGCATCTCGCTGAGTGAGACGCAACAATGACGATCATGACCACTCAGAACGGCAGCGGCGTCGGAGTCATCGACAAGACCTCCCTCGTCCTCTCAGCACTCGAAGCGGGCCCGGCCTCCCTGGCCGAGCTCGTCACCCTCACCGGGCTCGCCCGACCCACCGCCCATCGCCTGGCGGTCGCTCTCGAGTTCCATCGCTTCGTCGGCCGGGACATGCAGGGACGCTTCGTCCTCGGTCCGCGGCTGGCGGAGCTGTCCTCGGCAGCCGGGGAGGACCGGCTGCTCGCCGCCGCCGGCCCCATCCTCAACCAGCTGCGCGATCGCACCGGTGAGAGCGCGCAGCTGTTCCGGCGCCAGGGCGACCTGCGCCTGTGCGTCGCCGCCGCCGAGCGCCCGGTGGGCCTGCGCGACTCAGTCCCGGTCGGGGCCACCCTGAGCATGCGCGCGGGTTCCGCCGCCCAGGTGCTGCTGGCGTGGGAGGAGCCCGACAGGCTCCACACCGGGCTGCGCGGGGCGCGCTTCTCCGCGACCATCCTCTCCGGTGTCCGGCGGCGCGGCTGGGCGCAGAGCATCGCCGAGCGCGAGCGCGGAGTCGCCTCGGTCTCCGCACCCGTGCGCAGCCCCAGCAATCAGGTGGTCGCCGCAGTGTCGATCTCCGGTCCCGTCGACCGGCTGACCCGCCAGCCCGGCCGGCTGCACGCCCAGGCAGTCCTGGAAGCGGCGAGAGCGCTCTCGGAAGCCCTGGCCCGCGCGTGACCGCAGCCCGCGCCGCCGCGGACTCCAGCGTCGTCTGCCCGTAGGCATCCACCGCGACCGGGAACCCGGAGGCGTCAGCGGATTCGGGCCCGCTGCCCGCTGCGGCGACGACGAAGGGCCCGAAAACGGCAAAGGGCCCGGAAGGAAAACCTTCCGGGCCCTGCGTGTACCCCCGAGCAGATTTGAACTGCCGTTACCGCCTTGAGAGGGCGGCGTCCTAGGCCGCTAGACGACGGGGGCCTACAACTCCGATTCGGAGCGCTGGGATACCAGGACTCGAACCTAGACTAAGTGAACCAGAATCACTCGTGCTGCCAATTACACCATATCCCACTGCGATTCGACCGCCGGGCGGTCTGATCGGCAACGAGAGACAACATTACACATTCCTGGCGCGGAGTGCAAAACTGAGGGCATGGATATTGCTGTTGTGAACACCACATTCATCATCACCGGAGGGACTTCCGGAGTCGGCCTGGCCACTGCGAAGGCCTTGATCTCCGAGGGTGCACGAGTCCTCGTCTCCTCGCGGAGCCGGGACCGGGTGGACGAGGCGACAGCCGAGCTCGGTGACGGAAGTCACGGGATCGCAGTCGACAACGCGGATCCGGCCGCGCCGCACAAGCTCTTCGACGCCGCTGCCCGCACGTTCCCCGATTCCCCTGTGCGAGGTCTGTTCATCTCGGTGGGCGGCCCGGAGAAGGGAAAGTTCTTCGAGACGACCGAGCAGCAGTGGAGGGACGCGGTCGACTCGGTGCTGCTGGGCACGCTGCGATTGGCCCGCTACGCGGGCGACCACCTGGAATCGGGGTCCGCGATCGGAATGGTGCTGTCCTCGTCGGTGTGGAACCCCGTGCCGAACATCGCGATCTCCAATGGGCTGCGGCCCGGCCTGGGAATGATGGTCAAGACGCTCGCCGATGAGCTCGGCCCGCGCGGAGTGCGCGTGATCGGAGTCGCCCCCGGTGTCATCCGGACCCCGCGCGTGGCCGGCGGGAACACCGCGGCGGACCACATTCCGCTGCAGCGCCTGGGCGAACCCGAGGAGTTCGGCCGGGTCGCGGCCTTCCTCATGTCCCCTGCCGCGTCCTATATGACCGGCAGCGTGATTCCCGTCGATGGGGGCCTCGTGCGTTCGCTGTGAGGCCCTCAGACCTCGTCGCGGACCATCCGGATCAGTCGGTCGAGCACTGCCGAGCCCGAGGCGCGCAGGCCGTTGTGCTCGTACTCGTTCGTCACCCAGACGCGCACGTCCGGCAGGAGCTCCGCCGTGGCCAGCGAGTACTCGCGCGGCACGTAGGCGTCGTCGAAGTAGACGATGGCGGCCGCGGGCACCTCGGCGGCGGCAAGCCGGGACGGCTCCCACAGCACCGGCCAGTCATGCGCCGCGAGCGTGTGGGCGACGCCCTCCCAGGCGCGCAGCCCGCCGGTGCGGAAGATCTCCTGGGCAACGTGCTCCCCGGCCAGCAGGCTCGGGTCCTCCCGCACCTCGCCCGGCATCGCCGACTCCGCCGCCCAATACGACGTCACGCCGTTGGCCCAGCAGCTCTCATGCAGGACGGCGTAGAGCGGATTGCGAGCGGAGTAGGGCTGGGCGGCGGCGAAGTCCGCGCGGAAGCTCGCGCTGTCGACGTCGAGGTCGAGCAGGTAGTGGAGCCGCTCCGGACCGCCCGAGGCGCCCAGCAGGTGTCCGAGCAGCCGCACGTGGGCCGGTCCCGCGTGACTTCCATCGGGCAGCTCCAGGCCCTGAGCGGACCGCTCGGCCAGGGCCAGGAGGCGTTCACGGCTCTGCGGGAACCTGCGGTGGAAGTCGCGGGACTTCCGCGCCATCGTCTCCCAGGTCCGCTCGTAGACCTCGGTGAGCGTCGGCTGCTCGGCCGAAGTGCGGCCGACGGCCGGCAGCCCCCCGGTGAAGAACGCCTGCGCGACGGATCCGGGGTGGGAGTTGAGGTATCGCAGCGTGCAGAACCCGCCGAAGGACTGGCCGAGCACGCTCCACGTCCGAGTCCCGAGAGCCTGCCGCACGAGCTCGGCGTCCTCGACGATGGCATCGGCTCGATAGTGCGTGAGGTGTGCTGCGAGCGCGTCGGCCTCGGCGTCACTGCGGGGCGGGGTGCGCAGCGCGTTCGGCACCCCGGTGACTGCGCCGTCGACGATCCCGATGGGTGTGGACCGTCCCGTGCCGCGCTGGTCGAGCATGACCACCCGGTAGTCCTCCAGCGCCCGCGCCAGCCACGGTGGGCTGTCCGCGGTGGTGCGGAACGCCTCGACCCCCGGGCCGCCCTGCAGGTACAGCAGGAACGGTTTGGTCGAGCCCGGCGCGCCGACCACCCGGGCGAAGACCTCGAGCGAGCCGGGCCGGTCACCGAAGTGGTCGAGCGGCACCGGGATGCTGAACTCCTCGACGTGCAGGCCCGGCAGCCGGTAGGACCGGGTGCGGGCCGGGCCGGACCCGGCGGGCGCCTCGGCGGTGTCGTCAGCCCACATCAGCATCTCCGGCGGTGTCCTCGCGGGATGCCGCGAGGTGGGCCGCGAGCGCCCGGAGGCGGGCGAGCGAGGACTCCCGGCCCAGGATCTCCATCGACTCGAACAGCGGCGGCGACACGCGGCGTCCGGACACGGCGACGCGCAGCGGCCCGAAGGCCAGGCGCGGCTTGATGCCGAGCTCGTCGACGAGCTTGCCCTGGAGCGCCGTCTGCACGGAGTCGGTGGTCCACTCCGACAGCGGCTCGAGCGCCTCGAGGGAGGCGGCGAGCACCTCGCCGGCGTTGTCCTTGAGTGTCTTCAGCCCGTCGGCGGTGAGTTCGAGCTCGTCGTCGGAGACGAACAGGAAGCGCAGGAGGTCGGGCGCCTCGCCGAGGAGGTTCATGCGGGTCTGCACGAGCGGAGCGGCCGCGGTGAGGACGCGCTGCTCGTCCTCGCTCAGGGTCTCACCGACGATTCCCGCGCGCTGCAGGTACGGGACCATCCGCTGGGTGAAGTCCGCCTCGTCGAGCATCCGGATGTGATCGGCGTTGATGGCCGTGGCCTTCTTGACGTCGAAGCGGGCCGGGTTGGGGTTGACGTCGGCGATGTCGAAGGCCTCGACGAACTCCTCGACACTGAACACGTCGCGGTCCGGGCCGATCGACCAGCCCAGCAGCGCCAGGTAGTTGATGAGCCCTTCGCGGATGAAGCCGTTGTCCCGGTGCAGGAACAGGTTCGACTCCGGATCCCGCTTGGACAGCTTCTTGTTGCCCTGACCCATGACGTAGGGCAGGTGGCCGTACTCGGGGGTCTGCTCGGCGACGCCGACGTCCTTGAGCGCTTCGAACAGCACCAGCTGGCGCGGAGTGGACGACAGCAGGTCCTCGCCGCGCAGGACGTGGGTGATGCCCATGAGCGCGTCGTCGACCGGGTTGACGAAGGTGTACAGCGGCCGGCCGTTGGCGCGGACGACCACGAAGTCGGGGACGGAGCCGGCCTTGAAGGTGATCTCGCCGCGGACGAGGTCGTGGAAGGTGACGTCAGCATCCGGCATCCGGACGCGCAGCACGGGTTCGCGGCCTTCGGCGCGGAAGGCGGCCTTCTGCTCCTCGGTGAGGTTCCGATCGTAGCCGTCGTAGCCGAGCTTGGGGTCGCGGCCGGCTTCCCGGTGGCGCGCCTCGATCTCCTCGTTCGTCGAGAAGGACTCGTAGAGGTGGCCGGCGGCCCTGAGCTTCTCGATCACCTCGGCGTAGATCTCACCGCGCTGCGACTGGCGATAGGGGCCGTCGGGGCCGCCGACCTCGATGCCCTCGTCCCAGTCGAGACCCAGCCAGCGCATCGCCTCGATCACCTGGCCGTAGCTCTCCTCGGAGTCGCGGGCGGCGTCGGTGTCCTCGATCCGGAAGACGAAGGTGCCGCCCGTGTGCTTGGCGTAGGCCCAGTTGAACAGGGCGGTGCGCACCATGCCGACGTGCGGGGTGCCGGTGGGAGATGGGCAGAAGCGGACTTTGACGCTCAAGGGTGCTGATCCTTCGTGTGCTGGTTTCGGAGTATGTCGGTGGTTCGTGCGTGGTTGTGGTTAGTAAAACGGTGATGGTTCGTGTCGGGGTGGGGCGTTCGGGTCCGGTCAAGCGTCCATCACCGGATTGGCCAGCAGGCCGAGCCCGTCGATCGCGATGTGCACCCGGTTGCCGGGCACCACCTGGCCGACCCCTGCCGGAGTGCCGGTGAGGATGACGTCGCCGGGCAGCAGCGTGATCGTCTCGGTGATGTGGGCGATGAGGCTGGGAATGTCGAAGACGAAGTCGGCGGTGCTGCCGTCCTGGCGCAGCTCACCGTCGACCCAGGAGCGGATCCGGACGTCCTCCGGGTCGAATTCGGTCTCGATCCAGGGTCCCAGCGGACAGGACGTGTCGAACCCCTTGGCCCGCGTCCACTGCTTGTCGGTCTGCTGGATGTCGCGCAGAGTCACGTCGTTGGCAGCGGTGTAGCCGAGCACAAAGGAGTAGGCCTTCTCCGCGGGCACCTGCTTGGCCACGCGCGAGATCACCACGGCCAGCTCCGCCTCGAAGGAGACGTTCTCGCTGATCGCGGGCAGCCGAATCGGATCGCCGGGGCCGATCACGGCGGTGTTGGGCTTGAAGAAGGTCAGCGGTGAGACCGGGACTTCGTTGCCCAGCTCCGCGGCGTGGTCGGCGAAGTTGCGGCCCACGCCGACGACCTTCGAGCGCGGGATGATCGGGCTGAGCAGCCGCACGTCCTGCAGTGCCAGGCGCTCGCCGGTCGACTGCGCCGGGCTGAAGAACGGGTCGGAGTCCAGAACCGCGATCGCCAGTCCGGAGTCGTCCAGGACTCCGTCCGCGCCGACTTCCGGCAGCTCGCCCTCGACGACGCCGTAAGTGGGCTCGTCATTGTGAATGAATCTCGCGATGCGCATGCCCCTCAGTCTACGCAGGGGTTGCCGGCGTCCTCAGGTCGTGCGATGGCAGACTTGCGACGATGCTGATCTTCGACCTCGATACCCTGTCCGCAGGGCTGCCCGCGGCCGCCGTCCTGCCTGCTCTCGGCGAGCTCGCTGCGGCCGGCCCCGTGCGCGCAGTCGTCGAGGCGCCGCCCGGCACCGGCAAGACGACTCTGGTCCCCCCGGCCCTCGCCAACGCAGCCGGGAAGGGAGCTGACTCCGCGCCACCGCGTCGGGTCATCGTCGCCCAGCCGCGACGGATGGCGGCCCGCTCCGCTGCCCGCCGGCTGGCCTCCCTGAGCGGCACCCGCCTCGGCGAGGAGGTGGGCTACGCGGTGCGCGGCGACCGGAAGTCGGGCCCGCGCACTCGGGTCGAATTCGTCACTCACGGCCTGCTGGTGCGCAGGCTGCTGAGCGATCCCGAGCTCGCCGGCGCCTCGGCAGTCGTCCTCGATGAGGTGCACGAACGCCATCTCGATTCCGATCTTGCGTTCGGGATGCTGCGCGAGCTCGTCGAACTGCGTGAGGACCTGGGGCTCGTGGTGATGTCGGCGACGCTGGATGCCCGCATGTGGGCGCAGCTCCTGGGCGAGCAGGAACCGGCCCCGGTGCTGTCGGTCGCCGCAGTCACCCACGACCTCGAGGTGCGATGGGCTCCACCTGCCCAGCGGCCGCTCGATGCCCGCGCGGTCACTCCACAGTTCCTGGACCACGTGGCCGCTCAGACCGTCCGCGCGACCGCCGAACCCGATTCCGGTGATGTGCTCGTGTTCCTGCCCGGCATGCGCGAGGTCGACCGCGTGGCCGGCGCGGTGCGAACGAAGCTGGATTCAGGGCAGACGGGTTCCGGTTCCGGGCGGCCGGATTCAGGGCGGCCGGCTTCCGGACTGCCGGGCGGGGTCGAGGTGCTCACCCTCACGGGCAGCACCCCGGCGCGGGAGCAGGACAGGATCCTCGGCGCCGGCAGGGCGGCCGTGCCCGGCACCAGGGCGCAGCCCGCGCGCCGGGTGATCGTGGCCACCGCCGTCGCCGAGTCCTCGCTCACCGTGCCCGGCGTGCGCACCGTCGTCGACTCCGGGCTGTCGCGCCAGCCGCGCCTGGACACGGTTCGCGGGATGAGCGGGCTGGTCACGGTGCGGGAGTCGAAGGCCGCCGGCACCCAGCGCGCCGGCCGCGCCGCTCGCGAGGCGCCGGGTCGGGTGATCCGCTGTCTGGCAGAGTCGGACTGGGCCGCGCTGCCCGCGGAGACCCCGCCGGAGGTCACCACTGCCGATCTCACCTCGGCGATGCTGGACCTCGCCTGCTGGGGTGCTCCTCGGGGCGCGGGACTGGCGCTGCCCACTCCCCTGCCGGTGCGCGCCTCCGAACTCGCCGCTGACACACTGCACGGCATCGGCGCACTCGATCAGACCGGTCGGGCCACGGAGCTGGGACTGATGCTTGCCCGGATTCCGGCCGATCCGCGCCTCGGACGCGCTCTCCTGCTGGGCGCGCTGGTGCTCGGCGCTCGGTCCGCCGGCGAGGTGGTCGCGGCCCTGGCGGCAGACCAGCGGGCTCCGCACGGCGACCTCGGCGCTCTGCTCACATCCCTGCGGTCCTCCCGTGATCGCACCTGGGCCGCTGAGGCGGACCGGTTCACCCGGCTGGCAGAGGATACGCTGCGTTCCGGGTCGAGCAGCGGCGGTGGTGGTCTGCAGGCCGCGCCAGGCGCAGAGGGCTTCCGGAATGCAGCGCCGCAGGGATTTCGAACCTCGGAGACGGTCGGAGCGGTGACTGCGCTGGCACGGCCGGATCAGATCGCCCGGCGGAGGCCCGATGCCGCCGACCACTACCTGCTCGCGTCGGGCACCGGGGCACAGCTGCCGCGCGGTTCGGCGCTCGCGGGGCAGGAGTGGCTGGCCGTTGCCGAGGTGGGACTGAGCGGCGGAAACGCAGTGATCCGCGCCGCTGCCCCGATCAGCAGGGAGGTCGCGGAGTTCGCGGCGCAGCCGCTGCGCTCGGAGCACGAGGATGCGTGGTTCGAGGACGGCCGAGTCCGGGCCCGACGGGTCGAGCGCCTCGGCGCCATCGAGCTGAGCTCGACTCCGGCCAAACCCACGAAGTCGGCCCGGGAGACGGCGACGGCGGCAGCGATTGCGCAGTCCGGGCCACGGGACGTGCTGAGGCCCGATGCAGGGTTCGAGGAGCTGCGTCGGCGCCTCGGCTTCATCCATGCGACCGTGGGTCCGCCATGGCCGGATGTGCGCTGGGGGGCGCTGCTCGAGCGCTTCAGCGGACGGCTGAGCGAGGGCGCATCCGAGAGTTGGCTGCAGGAGCTGCTCCCATGGCCGGAGGCTGCGCGTCTGGCGGAGTTGGCCCCGCCCGCGATGCCAGTGCCGAGCGGGCGAAGAATCCGCGTGGACTACCCGGAGCCGGAGGAGCACGTGCAGGCAGGCGGTGGGTCGGAAGCACGCATCGCTCCGCCGGTGCTCGCGGTGAAGCTGCAGGAGTGCTTCGGGATGGCCGAGGGACCTCGGATCTGCGGTGTTCCCGTCGTCATGCATCTGCTGTCCCCTGCCGGACGACCGCTCGCAGTCACCAGCGATCTGGCCTCGTTCTGGAATGGAGCGTATGCGGATGTGCGAGCCGAGAACCGGCGCCGATATGCCAAGCACCCATGGCCGGAGGACCCGTGGAACGCACCCCCGGCACGAGGTACCAAGAAGCAGGGCCGATGACGATTCGGGATTGTGCTGAGCAGGGCCGGTGACGACGAGGCCGGTGATGACGAGCACCGATGGCGCAGCAGGACCGGTGATGACGCAGTCCGCCCGATGCAGCTGCACTGTCTGCCACAATTGAACGGTGCCCAAGCTCACTTCACCTCCTTCGACAGTCATCACCGCCTCGGCCTGGCGCGCGTCCGCCGCCGCCCACGTGGAAGCAGTTGAGGCACGGACTGCGGATCATGTCGCACGTCGATCTCGAGGCCAGCAGCATCCAGTGGAGGACTTTCTCTTCACCTACTACCCGTTCAAACCGGGTCAGCTGGCTGTCTGGCACCCCGGTGCCGGTCGACGGGTGGAACTCCTCACGGATGACGATGCTGCGGTGTTCGATCGACGCTGGTATCGGAGCAGCGAGCGAAGCCGATCCAGCACAGGCGCGAGTGACAGTGAGGCCATCCGATTCGCGGAGGTGGACCTCGATGCGTGGTGGGCCGACCGCGGCGATGGTGCGCAGTTCATTGCCGGCCTGCTGTGGCGGACGATGGAGCGACCGGGCACCTTCGGCTGCTTCGGGATGCACGAGTGGGCGATGGTCTACCGGCAGCGCACGGATGAGCACCGCCACACCCAGGTCCCGCTGCGCCTGACGCAGCGGGCCACCGATGCGGTGGTCGAGTCCCACCGCATCAAGTGCAGCCATTTCGATGCCTATCGGTTCTTCACGCCCCAGGCCCAGCCTCGCAACGAGCTGCGCCCGACCCGCGCCGGGATGCAGGACAACGAACAGCCCGGGTGCCTCCACGCGGGGATGGACCTCTACAAGTGGGCGATGAAGCTCGTCCCTGTGCTTCCTTCCGAGCTCACCCTCGAAGCATTCGATCTGGCTCGCGACATTCGCGTCCTCGACATGGAAGCGTCACCGTACGACCTTCGAGACTGGGGCTATGGGGTGGTCGCTGTCGAGACCGCTGAGGGGAAGGCGGAGTACGTGGAACGCCAGCGGGAGTTCAGCAGGCGAGGACAGCTGCTGCGCGAGCGGATGCTCACCGAGCTCGAGCGGATTCCACACCTGCGGCGGTGACGGTGGAAGTCGACGGCAGTCGGCGGCGGAGCCCGGGCCTTGAGTCAGGTCGCTTTCGGCTCTGCGCTTTCGTCGATAGGCTGGACCGTGATCCGGCAACTCCACTTGCCGGAATCCGAGCGGTCAGGAAGAGTCCGCTGCACGACGACGACGGAGGTCCATCATGTCTGTCTCTGATCCCGGCGAGCGACCGATTGAAACCCCAGGGCTGACCGGCAATAAGAATGAGTTCGACGATTCCCCGGAGAGCCGCGCAGCCGTCGATGCTGGAATGAATCAGCAGCAGGACGCCGAGCTTGCGGAAGCAGCCGACGGAGAGGCCGAGGCCTATCAATCCGATCCGAGGATCTTCGGTTCGCCCGAAGCCGCACCCGGTGTCAGGGTCGATGCTGATGAAGCTCAAGCCGACGACGCGAAGAACGTGGCCGAGTCCATCCGCGACGAGGACTGAAGCAAACGCTGGATGGTGGTCAGGAGCTCTGGCGATCGCCTCCGGGTACTGGCCCTCCTTGGCTGGTGTCCGGCTCAACCACGGCGACCTTGCCCAGCCCGCTCGAACCGGCCTATGCCCCCTCACTCACGAGACCCACGCAGTCCCGCGTCACCCTTTGCTCCTGCTGCCGTCTGCGCACCACCGAGTCCTTGCGGAGCCATACGATGTCCCCATGCGTGCTGTCTACTTCGAGAAGTTCCGAACCGAACCCATCATCGCCAAGCTTCCTGACCCGTCGGCTCCCGCCGACGGCGTCGTCATCGACGTCGAAGCCACCGGTCTGTGTCGAAGCGACTGGCATGCCTGGTCCGGGCACGACGACACGGTTCAGCTCCCCCACGTGCCGGGTCACGAGCTTGTCGGGACCATCGCGGACCTCGGATCCGACGTCGAGAACTGGCACGTCGGCCAGCGCGTCACCACTCCTTTTGTGGGTGGCTGCGGCTCGTGCGAGTGGTGCTCCTCCGGCAACGCTCAGGTGTGTCCCGACCAGACCCAGCCAGGCTTCACCCATTTCGGCTCCTGGGCGGACAAGGTCGTCGTCCGGCATGCCGATCTCAACCTGGTTGAACTGCCGGAGGATCTGCCTGCTGAAGCCGCCTTCAGCCTCGGCTGCCGGTTCGCCACGTCGTTTCGCGGCCTGAAGCACCGGGCGAAGGTGCGCGACGGCGAACTTGTCGCCGTCTTCGGATGCGGCGGCGTCGGCCTCTCCGCCGTCATGATCGCTCGTGCGCTCGGAGCCCGGGTCGTCGCCGTCGACATCAACGATGACGCTCTCGATCTGGCACAGCAGCACGGCGCCGAGGCGACAGTCAACTCGCGTGAGCTGGCGCCTGACCGAGTGGCCACTGCTGTGATCGACGCTGTCGGTGAAGCACCCGCAGTGACCGTCGAAGCACTCGGGCTTCAGGACACCATGAACGCCGCTCTGCGTTCTCTGGCCCCGCTCGGCCGACACGTCCAGATCGGACTCCTCGCCGAACCCCCGGTCACGGCAGTGCCTCGCATCATCGCGCTCGAGCTGTCGTTCCTCGGGACCCACGGAATGGCCGCAGCCGACTACCCCGAGCTCGTCGATCTCGTCCGCAGCGGAGCGCTCCGCCCGCAGGACCTGGTCACTCGATCCATCTCCCTCGATGAGGTCCCTGCCTCGCTCCTGGAAATGGACTCGGGAACCCGGCCAGGCATGACCCTGATCCGACCTTAGACAGGTGCTCCCGCACTCTCCGCAGGGAGTGTCGTCCGCCTCCGCGAGGGACAGTCCCCTGCGACCAGTCATCCCATCGAAGACTTCTTTCTCCTCGCCGACCGATGTCCTTCTCCGTCCTCCTCGATAAATGTAAGGTTCCTTGTGAGAGGGGTACCACAGGAGTCCCATCTGTCCATTGCATCCCATAAGGAGAAGATTCATGGATACCCAGACCATCATGTGGATCGTCATCGCGGCGATCGTCATCCTGGCCATCATCGTCGTCATCGTGATTGCCATGAAGCGCTCCCGAGGCAAGGCGGAGCGCGAACGCGCCGAGCAGCTCCGGCGCGACGAGGAGAACCGTCGGCGCGCCGCTGAGCTGCGCTCGGAAACCGAAGAGGCCGATATCGGCGTCCGTCAGCGTGAGCTCGAAGCCGAGAAGCGCAGGCTCGACGCGGAGCGGGCACGGGTCGAAGCCGACCGCAAGGACAGCGAGATCGCACGGGAGCGGGAGCAGCTCGAGGCCGAGCGGGCCCGCCTTCAGGAGCAGAGGGCAGAAGCGGATCGTCTCGATCCGGATGTCAATCGATCCGGTGGCGCAGGACACGGTGGCACAGCCCCGGGGCAGCGTTCCCCTGCGCAGGGCGCGCCGGCCCAGGGTACTCCCGCTCAGGGCACGCCGACGCACGGTGCACATGACCCGGGCTCGACTGCCGCAGGACCGGGACCGGACCAGCAGATCTTCGGCGACGGTCGCGCTGGTGATCCGCGACAGGATCACACCGGCCCGCAGCAGCCGCCCTTAAACGGCGACCCGAACCAGACTCCGCGGCACTGATCCACTCCGCGGCACTGATTGACTCCGCGGCACTGATCCACTCAGCCGCACTGACCGGCTGAGTGACAGCCCCAGTGCCAGCGAGCGGAGGAAGCAGGCCTCGAACGATCAGCGGACCCCGAGCATCTGCTCGGGGTCCGCTTCATTCACATCACTCGCCGAATCAGTTCCGCAACCGACTCACTGCCCTTACCCACTCGTCGGCGCTCAACGGCACTCAACGGCCTCACGAAGGTGCCTCACGGAGGCGCCGCGCTCAGTGAACGCGCTCGGCGCACTCACTGGCCGCCGGCACCGACCCGCCGGATCCTCAGGAGCTCAACCGGGGAATCCTGACCCTCCCACGTCCCCTCCAGCACGCCGACCACGTCACCATCTCCGGCACTCCCCTGGGCGCCGGTCTCAGCAAGTGGGAATCGCACAACGTCGATCGCGAAGCCGCCGACGACGGTGCTCGTGACACCCACAGCTGTCCGCGGACCTGCTGTCCGCGAACCAGAGGAATCCGGACCAGCGCCTGCGCCTCCGGCAAGTGCTTCCGCTCCCCGGTCCGCAAGCTCAGCGCTCACAGTCACCAGGTCCGCAGCTGCTCCCGCGTCCCGGAGCACGCCCAGGACCGAAGCGATCTCGGTCCTCTCGATATCCCCGTCGTCGGTTCGCACGAACTCTCGCGCATTGGGCCCCTCGACCGCCACGGTGCGGAGCGCCTCCGAGATGAATATGGGGTCGACAGTCGCGTCGTACACCCACCGCCGGCCGAGCACGGAGTGATCCATCTCGGTGACCAGGTGCGACTCCGCACCCTCCAGCGCGGCGCCTCGGTAGCTCAGCGGCACCTGGATCAGCGCACCTTCCACGGTGACGAGGTGCACCTCGATGCCGACCTCGCCGGAAGGATCGTCGAAGCGAAAGCTCGAGGCGCCTTCCGCCTCGGCGCCGGGGTCCACCGAGGTCCACGATTGGTTCGGGAGCCATCCGGCGATCGCCTGAAGCTTGCCCGGGTTCAGCTGTGCGTCGTAGAGCAGCGCCATATCATGCCTTTCGGGTACCGGGGAGCCACGCGCCGTCCTCGACCGAGTAGTCGGCGAAGATGGCGGGAGCCTCCGCCTTCATGATCTCGGCGATCTTGCCGAAGACCAGTCGGATCTCTTCCTCCGCACCGGGAGCGGTGCGCATCTCGATCACGTGCCGCAGCGACCGAAGGTTCGCGGTGTAGACGATTCCGGTGCCCAGTCCCTCCGGGGCGAAGCGGCGCATGAACGAGGTCATGTGCTTCTTGTGGCTGAAATTCACGCCCTCCTCATCGAGGCCGAAGTGCTCCGCCAGCCATTTCTGGTGCTCCTCGAGGGTGTCGAGCACCGCAAGGCAGCGGCTCATGAGCTCCTCGTCCTCGCGTGCCCAGTCCGGGAACCAGAACGGGACCTCCTCCAGCCGGACATATCGCAGCGACTCCTGCGAGTATGCGCAGCCGGCGCGGTGGCGCACCAGCTCATGGGTCAGCACCCGGGACACGTTGTGCAGCACGAAGGTGTAGTTGGCGTGCTCGAGCACCGAACCGTGCTGGGAGGAGATGACGTTGCCCAGATAGGCTGCGGAGTCCGTGCGCACCCGGGACACATTCGGGTTCAGGCCCGGCTCCCAGGAGCGGTAGCACATCCGACCGGCGAACTCGACGAGGTCCTCCCCGTCCGGACTGTCCGCGGGTTCGACCCGGTCTGCCCAGGTCTCGCCCCCGACCTCGCCCAGGTACTTCTTCATGGCGTCCCAGTTGATCGACGGACGGGCCAGGAGTTCGACGGTGGGTTCTACGTGGCGCACGGCTCTCCTCGGGTGGGCATTTCAGATCATCGCACAGCCTAGTCGGATTTGCTGTGCTCACGGGGTTCAGAAGGGTTCGGGCGGCGTGGAGACGTTCGGGCTCTGCTGACAGATGCAGATCCAGACAGCCGGATCGCGACTCACGGCACCCGCATCGTCCATGTCTCCATGCCGAATTTCGCGGCGACGAGCGCCTCGGCCTTCGCGAACTCGTCCGCCGTGATCTCGCCGGCCGTGGCGCCGTAGCGAGCCGTGAAGGTGTCGATCATCGTCGCGATGATCTCCTCCCTGCTCGACCCGGTCTGCCGCCGCAGCGGGTCGACCCGCTTCTTGGCGCTGCGCACGCCCTTGTCGGAGATCTTCGCCTCGCCGATGCGGAGCACCTCGACCATCTTGTCGGCGTCGATGTCGTAGCTCATGGTGACGTGGTGGAGCACCGTGCCCGAGGTGAGGCGCCGCTGGGCGGCCCCGCCGATCTTGCCGTCGCTGGAGGTGATGTCGTTGATGGGGACGTACCACGCGTCGACACCCTGCTCCGACAGCGCCGCGATCACCCACCGATCGAGGAACGCGTAGGACTCCGCGTAGTCCAGGCCGGCGATGAGGGAATCGGGCACGTACAACGAATACGTGATGCAGTTGCCTCCCTCCATGAACATCGCACCCCCGCCGGAGATCCGGCGGACGACGTCGATGCCATGCTTCTCCACGCCCTCGTGGCGGATCTCGTTCGCATAGGACTGGAACGAGCCGATCACGGTCGCCTTGTCGTCCCACTCCCAGATCCGCAGAGTCGGCTGCCGCCGCCCCGCGTCGACCTCCTTGAGGAGGACCTCATCGAGGGCGACATTCATCCTCGTCGGCAGGGTGGGCCCGTGGATGATCTGCCAGTCGAAGTCCGAGAAGTCCGACGCCCGGCTGACTGCTCGCCGCACCACCGTCGCGATGTCGGAGGTGGTGAAGCCGTGCATCTGCAGGGTGTCGCCGAAGGGAGACAGCGCCTCGTCCAGCCGGCGCACCAGCTCTGCGCTGGTCTCGGCGATCGAGGCGCCGACGAGCGCCGGGGCGATCTCGAAGAATGCGTCCTCGGGCTCGAGGAAGAAGTCTCCGGAGATCTTGGCATCGGTGACGGCTCGGCCGTCGGTGGCGACATCGGCGACGACGAGCTTGCCGCCGGTGACCTTGTGCTCCGCGTGGTGCCACTCCACCTGGTCGGTCGCTGTCTCGTGAGATCGGGAAGTCATAACATCAAAGCTACATGCCGGACCGCGCCGGAGGGAGCCGGACGGCTCGCGCCGGATCGCGTCAGTCGAGCTCTACGCCGGTGGTCTCCCGGGTGGTGACTGCCATGACCAGGACAGCCACGAGCACCAGTGCGCCGGTCAGGGCGAAGGTCCACGTCAATCCCAGCAGCGGCCACATCACCGATCCGAACACCACCGGAGCGATGCCGGTCGCCACCCGCGAGGCGGCAGAGGCCCAGCCGAATCCCGAACCTCTCAGCCGTGTCGGGTAGAGCTCCGACACGTAGGTGTACAGGGCTGGAATCGCCATCTGGATGAGGAATCCGAAGGCCAGAATGCAGAACTTGGCTCCGGCGGTCAGTTCTGCTCCGGAGGACTCGAGCACGATTGCGAAGCCGACGATCGCGAGTGCCGCGAGCACCGACGAGGCGCCGAGCATCCATTTTCGTCCCGTGTACTCGACGAGCAGAGCGCAGAGCACCACGCCTGCGATGCCGATCGCCGTCATCTGACCGGTGACGAGGAAGGCAGCCTGATCGCCGAGCCCCTGCTCGCGCAGGATCTTCGGCAGCCAGGTCAGCGCCGCGTAGTACAGGAGCAGGACCGACACGAAGAGCAGCCAGGCGGTGAGGGTGGTGCGGGTGGAGAACCGCCACAGTTCCGCGATCTGGCCCGTGGCAGCCGAGAGCCGCCCCAGCAGTCCTCCGCGCTGCCCTCCCGCGCGCTGCGTTGCCGGCGGCACGCCGTCACCGGACGGAGCGGCGTCACCGATCGGGGCGGTGCCACCGGACGGGGCGGTGCCACCGGACGGAGCGGCTCCCGCTGCCGGTCCCAGCCCGTCATAGGTCCAATCGGTGCTGTCGGACCCGGTGCGGCGGACCAGGTCACCGAGGATCTTGTCGGCCTCCTCGTACCGGCCGGCAGAGATCAGGTACATCGGCGACTCCGGGATGAAGAGCCGCACGAAGAACACGAGGAGGGCCGGCAGGACCATCACGAGCATGATCAGGCGCCAGTCACCGAAGCCCAGCAGCCACGCGGATACGAAGGCACACAGCGTCGCGCCGATCGGCCACCAGCCGTCCATCGCGGTGAGCACACGACCCCGGTGCTTGGCGGGAGTGAATTCGCCGACCAGCGCGTAGTCGACGGGGATGCAGCCGCCCAGGCCGAAGCCGGCGAAGAAGCGGAAGAGGCAGAACAGTGCGATGTTGGGCGCGAACGCGCCGAGGACGGTGAAGATCGAGAAGACGAGCAGCGTGAGGCTGAAGGCGCTCTTGCGGCCGACGCGGTCGGCGACGCCGCCCCACACGAACGCACCGACTGCCATCCCGATGAGGTTGGCGGTGGCGATCCACGCAGCCTGGCCCACGCTGAGGTTCCATTCGTCGCTCAGCAGCGGGATGAGGAAGCCGTTGAGCGCGACGTCCCAGGCGTCGAACATGAAGCCGAGGCCTCCGATGAGGAAGATCGCACCCTGAGTGCGCCATTTCCAGGGCAGCAGGGCGACGACTTCGTCGGCCCGAAGCGCGGTGGTCCGCGTCGTTGTCTGTGACATGGAACAGGATTATCCTCTTTTACGCGGAAGTGCGCAAATGCCGGAGTCACGGCGCTGAGCGGAGCCCGATGCCTGCTTCGCCCACAGGGCCCGTGCGAGTCCGATCGATGATCCGGGCGGGGCCCGAGGCGGGATCCGGGCAGGAACTCCCGCACCGAGGGCGCTGTCTCCAGAAAGGCGAAAGGGCCGGGTCGGGCGGGGAGTTCCCCGCCGGACCCGGCCCTGCAGCACCTGGCCGAACAGCCACCTGGCCGACCGGGCCAGGCGCGAGGCCGACCGGACCAGGCGCGAGGCCGACCGGACCAACCGCGAGGCCGACCGGACCAACCGCCAGTCAGACCAACCACCAGTCGGACCAGCCGTCAGGCCAGTCGGACCATCCAGTTGTTGATGTCCGCGGTGCGTCCGTACTGGATGTCGAGCAGCGTCGTGCGCAGCTTCATCGAGTATTCGCCGGGCTGATCACCGTGATCGATGGTGAAGTCCTCGCTCACGAGCCTGCCGATCGGGGTGATGACCGCGGCGGTGCCGCAGGCGAACGCCTCGGTGATCTCGCCGGAGGCGGCACCCTCGCGCCACTCCTCGATCGGGATCCGGCGCTCCTCGGGCTCGAGTCCGAGCTGCGGCGCGAGTTCGAGCAGCGACCTGCGGGTGACACCGTCGAGGATCGAGTCGCCGAGCTCCGGTGTGAGGAGCTTGCCCTCACGGGTGACGAGCATGAGATTCATGCCGCCGAGCTCCTCGATGTACTTGTCCTCGGCCGCGTCCGTGAAGAGGACCTGTGCACAGCCCTTGGCGGCGGCTTGCTCGCCGGCCGCCAGGGAGGCAGCGTAGTTGCCGCCGGCCTTGGCGAATCCGGTGCCGCCGTGACTGGCGCGCTTGTAGTTCTGGGAGAGCCAGATCGAGACCGGCTCGACGCCGCCGGGGAAGTACGCTCCGGCAGGAGAGGCGATGACATAGTAGTCGACCTCGTGGCTGGCCCGCACGCCGAGGAAGGTCTCCGAGGCGATCATGAATGGGCGCAGGTAGAGGCTGACCTCGTCCGCCGCGGAGGCGGGCGTCGGGACCCATTCGACGTCCTGCTCCACCAGCGCGCGCAGCGAACCGACGAAGTCCTCTTCGCTGATCTCCGGCAGCGCCAGCCGTGCAGCCGAGATGTTGATGCGTGCGGCGTTCTTCTGCGGCCGGAAGGTCCACACCGAGCCATCGGCGTGACGATAGGCCTTGAGCCCCTCGAAGATCTCCTGGGCGTAGTGGAAGACCGCGGCGGCGGGGTCGAGCACGATCTTGCCGTAAGGCCTGACCGAATGCGCGTGCCAGCCCTGTTCCCGCGTGTAGCGCACGTGCGCCATGTGGTCGGTGAAGTGGTTTCCGAAGCCGGGGTCAGCCTTGATCGCCTCCCGCACGTTCTCGGCGGTCGGCTGCGCATTCTTCAGAAGCTGGAATTCAGTCATCAGGCAAATGTCTTTTCTACGATGAATGTCGTGTGCTGGGCCACAGACTAGCGTACCGCCCACTATGCGGACGGCAGGACCGGGAATGCGGCCGCCGTGTATGGAGCCGGCCGCGAGCGACGCGGCCGGCCGAGTGCTCAGCCGATGCGAGCGGCGATCGCGTCCCCCACCTCGGCCGTGGAGCGCTTTGTGTCCCCGCGCTCGGCGAGATCCGCCTCGACCGCGGTCTGGATCGACTTCGCGACCACGCCCAGCCCGAGGGATTCGGCCATCAGCGCGGCGGAGAGGATGGTGGCGGTCGGGTCGGCGATCCCCTGGCCGGCGATGTCCGGGGCGGAGCCGTGGATCGGCTCGAACAGGCTCGGCGCCGTGCCCTCGACGTTGAGGTTCGCCGAGGCGGCCAGTCCGATCCCGCCGGTGACCGCGGCCGCCAGGTCGGTGAGGATATCGCCGAACAGGTTATCGGTGACGATGACGTCGTAGCGACTCGGGTCGGTGACCATGTAGATCGTGCACGCGTCCGTGTGCTCGTAGTTGACCGCGACCTCGGGGAATTCCGGGCTCACGTGCTCGACGACGCGGCGCCACAGGTGACCGGCATGGACCATCACGTTGTGCTTGTGGACATAGGTGAGCTTCTGGCGGCGGGCCCTGGCCTTCTCGAACGCGAAGCGCACCGTCCGCTCGATGCCGTACCAGGTGTTCACGGACACCTCGGTGGCCACCTCGTTCGGGGTGTCGGTGCGCAGGCTGCCGCCCTGCCCGGTGTATGAGCCCTCGGTGCCCTCGCGGACCACGATGAAGTCGATCTCGCCGGGATCGGCCAGCGGCGACGTCGCACCGGCGAAGAACTTCGACGGCCGCATGTTCACCGCGTGCTCCAGGCCGAAGCGCATCTTCAGGATGATTCCGCGTTCCAGCACTCCGGACGGAACACTGGGATCGCCGCAGGCGCCGAAGTAGATGGCGTCGAAGCCCCGCAGCTCCTCGAGCTCCGCATCGGTGAGGGTTTCGCCCGTCTCGTGCCAGCGGCGCGCGGAGGCCTCGAAGGTCTTCGCATCAAGCTCGATCGGCTCGCCGCTGACCTCGATGGCGCGCCTGAGGACCTTGAGGCCTTCGGGAATGACTTCGGTTCCAATGCCGTCGCCGGGCATCACGGCGATCCTGTGAGTCGTCATGGCGTGATTCTACGGTTCTGTCTCAGATTCCGAGGTCGCCGTATCGAAATGCGGAATGGTCCCATCCTCATCCTGCACGGGGCGAAGGTCTGCAGTTCACCCCAAAGAGGAGGGATGAGCACACCGCTGTGATTTCCTAGACTGGATGCATGACAGTCTCCTCATCCTCCGCCGATTCCATTCGCAACGCGCGCGCCGCCGCCCTGCCCGCCAAGCTCTCCCGCTCCTGGCTGCTGGTCAACGCCGCGATGCCCGACCGCTTCGAATCTGCTCAGATGTCCGAGGCCGATTCGGTCATCTTCGATCTGGAGGCTCCGGTCCCCGAGGACGGGAAGGATGACGCACGCGACAACGTTGTCAGAGCACTTTCCGACGGCATGTCCGGCTGGGTCCGCGTCAACAGCAT
This sequence comes from Brevibacterium daeguense, assembly GCF_021729135.1. Lineage (GTDB taxonomy): Bacteria > Actinomycetota > Actinomycetes > Actinomycetales > Brevibacteriaceae > Brevibacterium > Brevibacterium daeguense. The sequence continues at coordinate 412,004 of NZ_JAJTWW010000001.1, read as the reverse complement.
CACGAGTGACCACTGGAGCGCCGACCTCGAGGCGATCAAGGGCCTTCCCGGACTCCGCGGGGTCATGCTCCCCAACACCGAGCTTCCCGAACAGGTCACGTACACGTCGATGAGGGTCAGTGCCGGGGTTCCCGTGCTCGCTCTCATCGAGACCGCGCTGGGCATCGAGAACGCCACCAGGATCGCCGAGGCGCCCGGCACCTTCCGGCTGGCGCTGGGCACCAATGACTTCCGCAAGGACACGGGTGTGGCCGATGATCCGATCGCGCTGGCCTACGCCCGCTCGCGGCTGGTGGTCGCGACGCGCGTCGGTGGACTGCCGGGAGCCATTGACGGGCCGTCCACTGTGGGAGCGCCTCGGGAACGCGTCGTCCAGGACTGCGAATGGACGATGAAGATGGGCATGGCGGGCAAGCTCGTGCTCGACACCGACCAGATCGGCACTGTCAACATCGCACTCTCGCCGAGTTCCGAGGACCGCAAGTGGGCACGCGAGATGCTGCAGCAGGCCGAGGGCGGCATGACCATCTCCGACGGCTCCTACCTCCCGCGGCTGTCCCGCGCGAAGAAGATCGCGCAGCTCGCCGACTCCTACGGCCTCTGGAACGCCTGACACCACGCACGAAGACGGGCCGGGCCGGCTGATTCCCCAGCCGACCCGGCCCGTCTTCGTTGATCGATCAGTCCTCGGTGAGGTTCACGGCGGAGAACTGCGAGGCGCCGACTGCTCCTGCAAGCGCGGTGACGACCTCCGGGGTCACCGGGGAGTCGACTGCCATGACCGACAGCGCTTCTCCCCCGTCCTCACGGCGGGACACCTGCATGCCGGCGATGTTGACGTCGTTGGCACCGAGCGCCTGGCCGAGCAGCCCGATCACGCCGGGGCGGTCATCGTACTGGAAGATCAGCAGGTGGTCGGCCAGCGCGATCTCCAGCTCGTAGTCACCGACCCCGGTGAGCTTCTGCACGAGCTTCGGACCCATCACCGTGCCCGACACGGAGACCTGCCGGCCCGAGGCGGTGGTGGCGATCACCGAGGTGACGTTGCGGAAAGATTCGACATAGGGATCGGTCGTGAGCTCGAGGGTGATACCGCGCTCCTCGGCCAGCACCGGGGCGTTGACGTACGACACCGGCCGCGACACGTAGTCCCGGAACAGGCCCTTGAGCGCCGACAGCTGCAGCACCGACACGTCCTTGTCGGCGATCTCGCCACAGACATCGAAGCGGAAGTGGGTGATCGGCTCGCTGGCCAGCGCGGCCGCGACTCGGCCGAGGCGCTCCGCCAGCGGGATTCCCGGTCGGACATCCTCGTGGATCGCTCCGCCGGTGACGTTGACCGCGTCGGGGACCAGTTCGCCGGCCAGCGCGCGGCGCACCGAGCGGGCCACCGCGACGCCCGCCTTCTCCTGGGCCTCCACCGTCGAGGCGCCCAGATGCGGGGTGACGTTGACCGAATCGAGCTCCATGAGCTGCGAGTGATCCGGCGGTTCCGTGCTCCACACGTCGAGCCCGGCCCCGCCGACGCGACCGTCGGCGACCGCCTCGGCGAGGGCCTCCTCGTCGACGATGCCGCCGCGGGCGACGTTGACGATGCGCACGCCCGGCTTGACCTTGGTCAGCGCCTCTGCGCCGATCATCCCGAGCGTCTCAGGGGTCTTGGGCATGTGGACCGTGATGAAGTCGGAGACCTCGAGCAGTTCGTCCAGCCCCATGACCTCGACTCCCATCTGCGCCGCGCGCGTCTGGGAGATGTAGGGGTCGTAGCCCACGAGCCGCATGTCGAAGGCCTTCGCGCGCTCGGCGACGAGGGAGCCGATCCGGCCCAGGCCGATGATGCCGAGAGTCTTCTCGTAGAGCTCGATGCCGGTGAGCTTCGAGCGGTTCCACTGCCCCGCCTTGAGCGAGGAGTTGCCGGCGCCGAAGTTGCGGGCGGACGCGAGGATGTGGGCCATGGTGAGCTCTGCCGCGGAGATGATGTTCGAGGTCGGCGCGTTGACGACCATCACGCCGGCGCGGGTGGCGGCGGGAACATCGACATTGTCCAGTCCCACTCCGGCTCGCGCGATCACCTTGAGGTTCTCGGCAGCCTCGATCGCCTCGGCATCGACCTGAGTGGCCGAACGGATCAGAACGGCGTCGACGTCCCTGATCGCGCTGAGCAGCTCGGCGCGGTCGGCGCCGTCACATCTGCGGATCTCGAAGTCCGGCCCCAGCGCCTCGATGGTGGCTGGGGACAGATTCTCGGCGATGAGCACCACGGGTTTGGTCACGGAGTTCCTCCTTGGAAGGGGCACGAGGCGCCTGCGTCGCGGGGGTCGACCGTCCGCTGGACGGCGACTGGAAGTTCACGGCTGCAGTCGATTCAGGCTGGCTCGTCCATCGTAATCGGTCTTGTGAATGTCTTCACAAAGGGGTCGCCTGCTGGGCAGCGCGGTCCGCGAAGGACGCACCACGACCCGAGGCGGCGCGTCATCGTTCGAGGGCGGCGCGACCTCCGGCGGTCAGAAGTCGTTGGGCGAGTAGGGGGCGCGCTCGAGGCCGAACATCGACCGCGCCCGCATCGCGGCACCTGACGAATGTGCAGTGATCCGGCCCGCCCGGGTGAGGATCACGGGGTCCGCCCCGCCCAGGTAGATCGACCCGAGCTCTGCGACGCCGAGTTCCAGATCGACCGGCACCGAGGCGCTGGCGGTCTCCACCTCTGCACCCGCGCCGTCGCTCATGATCCGGAATGTGCCCTCTGCGAGGTGCATGGGGTCGTTGACCTTGATCGTCAGGGTGCCGGGAACGGTCCAGGGGCGAGCTTCGAGAGCCTTGACAACGTCGAGGATCCGCAGCCACACCCCGTCATGGCGGGACAGCACCTTCGCGCGCCGGGGATCGGTGAGCAGCCACGGCAGCGGCGACTCCTGAGCTGCGTAGTCGAAGGAGATCTTCTTCACCAGGTCGACCGCCCCGAGGAACGCCCAGAGCGCCGAATAGGCCGCATCCGAGACTGCGACGAAGTCGAGGATCTCGATCCGGCCTTCGGTGAATGTCTCCCCCGCGAACTTGTAGCTCACGTATCCGTCCGGCTGCCCCTCGACGTCGTAGTGGAGTGCAGCGCGCACACCGCGATCCTCCTCGCCGGTCTCGGGATCGAGCTCGCCCGCCGCCACCACGGTGTAGAGGGCCTGGCGCTCCATCGCACCGGGTGAGTACTCGACGAACCGCTGATAGATCGCAGGCGCCAGCTCCGACAGCTTCGAGGCCTCACAGATCTCGACGCGCCGATCGGGCTCGACGCCCAGCGCGAAGCCCGGCGTCGTGTCGATCTCCATGTCGCTGTACCACGTCGCCGCGCCGAAGCCGAAGCGCGAGTAGATGCCGCCTTCACTGGCGGTCAGGGCGGCGAACGGGTAGCCCGCGGCTTTCGCCTCAGTGAGGTTCGCGGTCATCAGCGAGCGCAGCAGGCCGCGCCGGCGATGGGTCGGCCGCACCGTCACCCAGGTGATCAGATGAGCCGGAACGAGGCGACCGCCGCCGACATTGATCCGCTTCTCGAAGTGGGCGAACGTCGCGACCGGGATCGCGGCGTCCAGCGCATGCGCCGGCGCGTGGCCGACGTAGGCGGCGGTGAAGTGACGGTCGTCGGCAATCGCGCGCTCAACCCGCCTGACGAGGTCCTCCTCCTTGGGGCGCTTGTCGTGGAAGCCGGCGAGCACGGCCTGCAGGTAATTGCGCGTCGCGGCATCGGGTGCACCATCGGTGAGCGCCGGAGAGAAGGATTCGAAGCGGTATTCAGTCACCCGCTCAGAGTAGCGGACGGCACTCCGCACAGGTCATCAGCGCAGACCGGTCAGCGGAGGTCGGTCCTGAGGGCCGCGGCCCGACGTGTCAGAGCGTCATCGATCCGCGCCCACTGCACGGTTCTCACCACCAGGGCCACCGTCGTGGCCGCCCACAGCCCGGCGACGAGCCAGGCGATCGGATCAGTGCTCGCCGTCACGACGAACGCGATCACCAGCAGCTCGGTTCCGCAGCCGAAGACCACGGGTGGCAGGATCGCCTCCCGCGCAGACTTCGGCGGGTCGAACTTCCCGGCACGGCGGGGGTTGAGGCGATCGGAGACCCAGCCGATGGCTTCGATCGCCCGGTCGAGAACGCGCGACGCGCGAGACCGAGCATCCAGTTCGATGAGCTCCAGGTCCGCCTCGGCCGCGGAGCGGTCCAGCCGGAACGGAACGGGGGTCTCCCCCGCCAGCGGATCACGGGGTTCCGGTCGAGTCGTCACCGTCCGCTCGACCACGGTCCCGTTCCGCTCGATCGTCGTCACCGTTCGGACAGCCGAGCGCCGTCTCCTTGCGGCGGAGAGCGCCGAGGCGTACCGCGGCTGTGCCGAGAGCCGCCAGTTCGCGGAGCGGACCCAGCGGTGCAGCAGGGTCGTCCGGTGCGCGTTGGCCCAGCACCACAGCATCAAGCCCAGCAGGACTGCACCGAGCGCCGGCACCTCCCACCCCCGGCGATACGTGTCGTGATAGACGAATTCGGCACGCACGAGCACAAGCGGCACCACGATGAAGACGAATGCCTGGACGATCCTGCCCACCCACGGGAACACCGTCCAGGGCTTGGGAAGATGCCGCGCGCGGGGATCCGAGGACAGATACGGGGACGGGAAATCAGGAGTCACCGAGCCAGTGTAGGCAACCGCCCGGACAGCAGCAGGGGCCGCCGCCGGAAAACCGGCAGCGGCCCCTGAGAGAGGCTGCGTCGATCAGCGTGCGGCAGTGCCCTCGGTGTAGTCGTCGTCGGTGTCCTTGAGCCAGGAGAACATCTTGCGCAGCTCGCGGCCGGTCTCCTCGATCGGGTGCTGCTCCTCCTTGGCGCGCAGCTCCTTGAACTCCTTGGCGCCGTTCTTCTGATCGTCCATGAAGCGCTGGGCGAAGGCCCCGTTCTGGATGTCGCCGAGGACTTCCTTCATCCGCTCCTTGACGTCCGGGCTGATGACGCGCGGACCGGAGACGTAGTCGCCGTACTCAGCGGTGTCCGAGATCGACCAGCGCTGCTTGGCGATGCCGCCCTCGACCATGAGGTCGACGATGAGCTTGAGCTCGTGCAGCACCTCGAAGTAGGCGATCTCCGGCTGGTAGCCGGCCTCCGTCAGGGTCTCGAAGCCGTACTGCACCAGGTGGGAGACCCCGCCGCAGAGGACGGTCTGCTCGCCGAAGAGGTCGGTCTCGGTCTCCTCGGTGAAGGTGGTCTTGATGCCGCCGGCGCGCAGGCCGCCAATGGCCTTCGCGTAGGACAGGACGGTGTCCCAGGCCTTGCCCGAGGAGTCCTTCTCCACGGCGACGAGCACGGGGACGCCGCGCCCGTCGACGTACTCGCGGCGGACCACATGGCCGGGGCCCTTGGGCGCGACCATGATGACATCGACGCCGTCCGGCGCCTCGATGTATCCGAAGCGGATGTTGAAGCCGTGGGCGAACAGGAGGGTGTCGCCGTCCTTGAGGTTCGGCTTGACGTCCGCGTCATAGATGGCAGCCTGCACCTGATCGGGTGCCAGGATGACGATGACGTCGGCCCACTCGGAGACGTCGGCCGGGGTGCCGACCTCGAGGCCCTGAGCGGCGGCCTTGTCGCGGCTCTTCGAGCCCTCCTTGAGCCCGATGCGCACCTCCGCGCCCGAGTCGCGCAGGCTCAGCGCGTGTGCGTGGCCCTGGCTGCCGAATCCGATGACGGCAACCTTCTTGCCCTGGATGATCGACAGGTCGGCATCATCGTCGTAGTAGCGCTCTGCCATGAAAATCTCCTTCGTTGGTTGTCTCAATAGTAGATCTGATATCCGAGACGTCGGCTGGGCTGTCCGAATAGTGTCGGCAGGTCGCGGGCCTGCTCAGGCGGAGCGAGGCGCCCTGTCGGTGAGCGATTTGGCCCCGCGGGAGATCGCGACCGTCCCGGACTGGACGATCTCCTTGATCCCGAACGGCTCGAGGACGAGGCGCAGCGCATCGAGCTTGGACTGCTCTCCGGTGGCCTCGATCGCCATCGCGTCCGGGGACACGTCGATGATGTGTGCTCGGAACATCTCGACTGCCGCCGCGATCTGCGCGCGAGCGGCGGCGTCGGCGCGCACCTTGAAGATCATGTGCGCTCGCCGGACCGAGACCTCGGGTTCGAGCTCGACGATCTTGATGACGTTGACCAGCTTGTTGAGCTGCTTGGTCACCTGCTCCAGCGGCACGTCCGCGACGTCGACGACCACGGTGATCCGCGACAGCGTCTCGATCTCGGTGGTGCCCACTGCCAGGGAATCGATGTTGAACCCGCGGCGCGCGATGAGCCCGGTGAGACGGGCGAGCACGCCCGGCTTGTTCTCGACGAGAACGGAGAGGGTGTGGCGGCTCATCAGGATCCTTCTTCCAATTCGTCGGGACCGAAGTCCGGACGGAGATCGCGCGCGTACTGGATTTCGTCGTTGCTGACTCCCGCCGCCACCATCGGCCATACCATGGCGTCGGCCGGCACCGTGAAGTCGATGACGACCGGCCGGTCGTTCGTCTCCAGCGCCTGCTGGATCGCGGCGTCGACGTCCTCGTTGCGGTCCACCCGAAGGCCGAGCGCGCCATAGGCGTCGGCGAGCTTGACGAAGTCCGGCACCCGAACCGAGTTGTGTCCGGTGTTGAGGTCGGAGTGGGAGTAGCGGCCGTCGTAGAACAGCGTCTGCCACTGACGGACCATTCCCAGCGAGGAGTTGTTGATGATTGCGACCTTGATCGGGATGTTGTTGATCACGCAGGTGGCCAGTTCCTGATTGGTCATCTGGAAGCAGCCGTCGCCGTCGATCGCCCACACGACGCGGTCGGGTTCGCCGACCTTCGCGCCCATCGCCGCCGGCACCGAGTAGCCCATGGTGCCGAGTCCGCCGGAGTTGAGCCAGGACTTGGGCCGCTCGTAGCTGACGAACTGGGCGGCCCACATCTGGTGCTGACCCACGCCGGCGGCGTAGACCGCCTCGGGCCCGCTCAGCGCCGAGATCCGGGAGATGACGTACTGCGGATCGCACAGTCCCTCGTCATTCTTCTCGAATCCCAGCGGGTAGGTCTCCTTCCAGCCGTTCAGGATCCTCCACCAGCCGGTGCGCTCGCGCTTGAGCAGCGCCGAATGGCTGCTCTGCAGCTCGGTGAGCAGCTCGGACATCACCTCAGCCGCGTCCCCGACGATCGGGACGTCGACGGCGCGGTTCTTGCCGATCTCCGCGGGGTCGATGTCGGCGTGGATGATCTTCGCCTTGGGCGCGAAGGACTCCAGGTTGCCGGTGACGCGGTCGTCGAAGCGGGCACCCACGGTGATGAGGAGGTCGGCCTTCTGCAGCGCGGCCACCGCCGGGACGGCGCCGTGCATACCCGGCATGCCGAGGTGCTGGGGATGGGAGTCCGGGAAGGCGCCTCGGGCCATCAGGGTGGTGACCACCGGGATGTGGGTCGCCTCGGCGAGTGCGAGGAGCTCCTTGTCCGCTCCCGCACGGATCACCCCGCCGCCGACGTAGAGCACTGGGCGGCGGGACTCGGAGATCAGGTTGGCGGCCTCGCGGATCTGCTTGGCGTGAGGTTTGAGCACCGGCCGGTAGCCCGGCAGGTAGGGCTCGTCCGGCCACACAAAGGGCGCCGAGGCCTGCTGCGCGTCCTTGGTGATGTCGACCAGCACCGGGCCGGGGCGGCCGGAGGAGGCGATGTGGTGGGCCGCATGGATGGCGTGCGGGATCTCCTCCGGTCGGGTCACGAGGAAGCTGTGCTTGGTGACCGGCATGGTCATGCCGACGATGTCCGCCTCCTGGAACGCGTCGGTGCCCAGCAGGGTCGAAGCCTGCTGCCCGGTGATCGCCAGCAGCGGCACGGAATCCATGTGCGCGTCGGCGATCGCGGTGACGAGGTTCGTCGCGCCCGGACCCGAGGTGGCCATGCAGACGCCGACCCGGCCGGTGGCGGCGGCGTAGCCCTCGGCAGCGTGACCGGCTCCCTGCTCGTGCCGGACGAGGATGTGGCGGATCTTCTCCGAGTCGAGGAGCGGATCGTACGTCGGCAGAATGGTTCCGCCGGGCAGACCGAAGACGGTGTCGACGCCGAGGAGCTCGAGGCTTCTGATGACGGCTTCTGCGCCTGTCAGGGTTTCTGCTGCGCCGAACTCCTGCCGGCGGAGGGCGCCTGAGTTCTGGCTCTTGGGCTGCGCGGCGGCGGCGACGGGCGAACCCGGCTTCGCTGCCGATGCTGAGGCGGCCAACGTGACTCCTTCAATCATGGAATATTCCTGTCTCCCGCATGAAAAACGCCCCTTCCGGTTTCCGGTAGGGGCGCGCGGGTCGTCGTCAGTCGACAGCTTACGGGTTCACCGCGCGCTGAATAATGACGACGAGGAGGTTCTGCATGCGCTCATCGTACACGCGCACGTGGTCGGCATGTCAAATGTCGGGTCGCGGCGTCCGCGGTGCGAGACAGATTCTCTGCTGATCCCATGCGCCGTCGGTTCGCCACCGCACTGTCCACGGCCAGGTGATGAGTGCCCACACTCCGGAGATGATGAGGAACTCCACGAGCAGGTACCAGGGCCAGGGTCCGAAGACGTCGAGGACCGAGGGGTTGTTCGGCTTGCCGTTGAGGAAGCCGTAGTTCGTGCCGAGCGCGCTGTTGAGGCCGAAAGTGACACAGGCCCAGGCCATGGTCACGACCAGGGTCAGCCGATAACCGCGCCAGTCCACCCGGCAGCCGCGTCCCCACGTCAGATACACGGCGGCCCAGAGCACGAGGATGTGCTGCACCCAGAGGTCGATGAAGTCGATGTGCGGGAAGTCCGGAGCGTCGAGTGCCGGAGTCAGCATCGCCTGGGGGTTGAGGGTCAGACCCCAGTAGTAGGTGAGCGCGAACGCCCACTGGGAGCCGAGCGCCAGCGCGATGACCGCGACCATCCAGGCCACGTCGGAGAGATGGATCGGCAGCCCGACGTGGACGTCGAAGCTGCCGGGCAGCCAGCGGTAGACGAGCATCGCCAGCGCATACGCGGCCAGCACCGAGGCGAACAGCCGGGAGAACACGATCTCACCTCGGGTGCCGCGCAATCGCCTGCCCAGAACGGTCACCGCGGCGGTGCCGAGGACCGCCACCGCCAGTGCGGCCCAGTGGGTCGGTCCGTACGGAACGAAGACGTCCTGCGCGTTCACGGGCGGTCCCGCTCGAGCGGGCAGGATCCCGGGTCCGTGCGTCCACGGTCCCCGGGATCCTGCCGGTTCATGCGCTGTTCCCTGCGCTCGACTCGGTCAGCGGCTCAGAAGCACACCGCTCCCTTGGCCGCCGACTGGACGAGCTTGGCGTACTTGCCGAGCGTGCCCTTGAGCCGGTGGTTCTCCGGGATGGTCCAGTTCTTCTTCCGCTCCGCGAGCACCGCCTCGTCGACGAGCAGGTCGATCGAGCGGCCGGCGATGTCGACCTTGATCGGGTCGCCGTCCTCGACGAGCGCGATCGGACCGCCGTCGACCGCCTCGGGCGCCACGTGACCGATGCACAGCCCGGTCGAGCCGCCGGAGAACCGGCCGTCGGTGATGAGGAGAACGTCCTTGCCGATCCCGGCGCCCTTGATCGCACCGGTGATGGCGAGCATCTCGCGCATGCCCGGTCCGCCCTTCGGCCCTTCGTAGCGGATGATGACGACGTCGCCGGCCTTGAGCTCACCGCCCAGCACGGCATCCATCGCCGGCTGCTCCTGGTCGAACACCCGAGCGGTGCCCTCGAAGACGTCCGCGTCGAAGCCCGCCGACTTCACGACCGCACCCTCGGGGGCCAGCGAGCCGTGCAGCACGGTGAGTCCGCCGGTGGCGTGGATCGGGTTGTCGAGCGCGCGCAGGATCTTGCCGTCGGGATCCGGCGGGTTGATGTTCGCGAGGTTCTCCGCGACGGTCTTGCCCGTCACGGTCATGCAGTCGCCGTTGAGCAGCCCCGCGTCCAGCAGCGCCTTCATGATCACCGGCACGCCGCCGATCTTGAAGACGTCATTCATGACGTACTGCCCGAAGGGCTTGAGGTTGCCCAGGTGCGGCACCTTGTCGCCGACCTCGTTGAAGTCGTCCAGGCTGAGCTCGACCTCCGCCTCGTGTGCGATCGCCATGAGGTGGAGCACTGCGTTGGTGGAGCCGCCGAAGGCCATGACCACGGCGATCGCATTGAGCAGCGACTCGCGGGTGATGATGTCGCGGGCGGTGATCCCCTGCTTGAGGAGGTCGACCACTGCTTCACCGGACTTCCGCGCGAACTGGGTCCGGTTGCGGTGGATAGCCGGCGGGGCGGCCGAGCCGGGCAGGGACATGCCCATCGCCTCGGCGGCCGAGGCCATGGTGTTGGCGGTGTACATGCCGCCGCAGGCGCCCTCGCCCGGACAGACTGCGCGCTCGATGGCGTCGACGTCGGCTTCGGACATCTTGCCGGCGCGGCAGGCGCCGACCGCCTCGAAGGCGTCGATCAGGGTGACTTCCTTCTCGGTGCCGTCCGACAGCTTGGCGGTGCCGGGCATGATCGAGCCGTTGTAGAGGAACACACTGGACAGGTCCAGGCGGGCGGCGGCCATGAGCATGCCGGGGATCGACTTGTCGCAGCCGGCCAGCAGCACCGAGCCGTCGAGCCGCTCGGCATTCATCACGGTCTCGACGGAGTCGGTGATGATCTCACGCGAGACCAGGGAGTAGTGCATGCCCTCGTGACCCATGGAGATGCCGTCGGACACCGAGATGGTGCCGAACTCAAGCGGGTAGCCGCCGGCCTCGTGCACGCCCTCCTTGGCGAAACCGGCGAGCTTGTCCAGCGTCAGGTTGCACGGGGTGATCTCGTTCCACGAGGACGCGACGCCGATCTGGGGCTTGACCCAGTCGTCGTCGCCCATTCCGACGGCCCGCAGCATTCCGCGTGCCGCCGCCTTCTCCAGGCCGTCGGTCACATCGCGGGACCGCGGCTTGATATCCACACCTGGCTTGACATCTGATTCTGCGCTCATGGGTGCAGTCTAGAACCGGCTTCTCCTTTTGTCCTCGCGACATCGCATGGTGGACGCGAAGCCGCTCACTCCTCCACGAGGTTGAGCAGCGGCTGGCCGTTCTGGATGCGCAGCATCTGCTCGGCCAGCAGGGCCTCGATCCGGGGAGTGAAGCCGGTCGTGTCACCGCCCACGTGCGGGGTCAGCAGGGTGTTGGGGGTTCCCCACAGTGGGTGGGTGGGCGGCAGCGGCTCCGGGTCGACGACGTCGAGCGCCGCATGCAGGCGGCCGGTCTGCAGCTCGTCGACGAGGGCGTCGGTGTCGACGACCTGTCCCCGGGCGACGTTGACGACCAGGGCATTGTCCGGCAGCTGGGCGAGGAAGTCCCTGTCGACGAGGTGGTGGGTCTCATCGGTCAGCGGCGTGATGACGATGACGACCTCCGCGTGCCTGAGCAGCGAGGGCAGCTCGTCCGTCCCGTGCACCCGGCCGAGGTCGTCGGTGCGCGAACGGGTGCCCACCCGGGTGAGCTCGACGTCGAACGGCAGCAGCCGCTTGGCGATCTCCTGCCCGATCCCGCCCACCCCGACGAGCAGCACCCGCCGGTCCGCGAGCGACCGCCGACGCTGGTGGTTCCAGTTCCGCGACACCATGTCGCGGGCGGCATCGTCGATGCCGCGCAGGCTGGCCAGCACCAGCGCGATGGCCAGCTCCGCGGTCGCGGCCGCGTGGACTCCCGAGGCGGTGGCCACCTTCACCGAGTCCAGCCGGTCGGCGACGACGTCGTACCCGGTGGACTGCAGCTGCACGAGCTTGAGCTCGGGCAGCCCGTCGAGCAGCGCCGCGGTGGGCCCGGGGTTCAGGTAGGGCAGCACGATGGCGTCGATGGATTCCGCGCTGATCGAGGGGTCCCGCCGCTCGGCCGACCACACCACGAATCTCAGGTCCGGGTGCTGGTGGTCCGGAATGCGGGCATCGACGTTGCCCATGAGCTCTGCGTCCGGGAATGCGATGGTGCGGATGTCGAGAGTGGCCATGGGCTCATTGTGGCAGACCGCGCGGCAGCTCAGCCCAGATTGCTGTCGATCGCCGCGGAGATCCGCAGGATGTGCTCGGCATCGCCGGGCTGCAGCGCCGACTCGAAGAACTTCTCGATGTGTGCCCGGTGAACTCTGCCGGCGCCGAGGAATCTCCGGAAGCCCTCATCGGTGAGCGTCACCAGATGCGCCCGGCGATCGTCGGGACTGGCGCTCTTGACGACCCATCCCTTCTCCTCGAGCACTCCGATCCGGTAGTTCAGGCGGGGAGCGGAGAACACCAGGCGGTCGGCGAGCACGCTCATCCGCAGAGTCCGGTTCGGCGCCTCGACGAGCACCAGCAGCAGGTTGTAGTCGCTCAAGCTCAGACCGGTACCGGATTTTAGCTCCGCGTCCAGCCGGGTGGTGAGTCGCTGCGCCGTCTCGAAGTACTCGCGCCAGGCATCGAGCACGAGGGAGTCCGCCAGCAGGTTGAGGCGGCCGACTGCCTCCCCTGCCTCAGCCGCCGAGGAGCTGGTCAAAGGGAGTCACCCCTTCCGGGTCGAGATCGTCGAACACATCTCGGGTCTCGGCCGGCTGAGCCGCGACGAGCCGCGCGAGCTCCTCGGCAGCGACGGCGATCCGGGAGCCGAGTCCGGAGACCGCCTCGGGGGATCCCCAGTCATCGGTCGCAGCGAACACCGTGGTCGGCAGCGCCAACCCCTTGAGGTAGGTGATGAGCGGTCGCAGCTGACCGTCGAGAGCCAGCGAGTGGCGGGCGGTGCCGCCGGTGGCGGCGAGCAGCACCGGGATCCCGCGCAGTCCGGCATCGGGGAACAGCTGCCAGAACAGCGACAGCAGACCCAGCGGGGCAGCGTTGTAGACCGGTGTGACCACGACGACGCCGTGGGCCTGCTGCACCGTGTCGAAGACCTCGCCCAGGGCCTCCGAGGCGATCCCGGTCAGCGTCATGTCGACGAGATCGTGGGCCAGCGGTCGCAGCTCGATGACCTCGACCTGAGCCGGGACCCCGGTCAGCTGCAGCTGGTCGCGGACGGCGCCGAGGATGCGATCAGCGAGTTTGGTCGAGCTCGAAGGACTTCCGACGCCTCCGGAGATTGCAACGATGGTGTGCATCAGCGAGCCTCCTCTCGCACTGCGCGCTCGGTGCGGTCCTGGTAGGCCTTCGAATCCTCGGTGCCGCCGGCCACCGGATCCTGGCCGGCGCGGTGTCGTGCGACGAGCCACTCGTGGGTCGGGGCGTCCGGCACATCGGCGGGCCGCTGGGCGTCCATCTCCTTGCGGATCACGGGCACGACCTCCTCCGCCAGCAGATCCATCTGCTCGAGCACAGTCGTGGTCGGCAGACCGGCGTGGTCGACGAGGAACAGCAGGCGCTGGAAGTCGCCGGCCCAGTCCCGCATCGACAGATACCGCTCGATGACCTGCTGCGGGCTGCCGACCGTCAGCGGGGTCTGCGCGGTGAAGTCCTCCAGCGACGGACCGTGGCCGTAGACGGGGGCGTTGTCGAAGTACGGGCGGAAGGAGCGCACCGCGTCCTGGGAGTTCTTGGCCATGAAGACCTGACCGCCGAGTCCGACGAAGGCCTGGTCGGCGCGGCCGTGGCCGTAGTACTCGTACCGCTGGCGATACAGCTTGATCATGCGCGCGGTGTGGGAGGCCGGCCAGAAGATGTTGTTGTGGAAGAAGCCGTCCCCGTAGTAGGCGGCCTGCTCGGCGATCTCCGGGCTGCGGATCGAACCGTGCCACACGAACGGGGGTACGTCGTCGAGCGGGAACGGCGTGACCGTGAACCCGGTGAGCGGGGTCCGGAAGTTGCCCTCCCAGTCGACGTTCTTCTCGCGCCACAGTCGGTGGAGCAGGTTGTAGTTCTCGATCGCCAGTGGGATGCCCTGGCGGATGTCCTTGCCGAACCAGGGGTAGACCGGCCCGGTGTTGCCGCGGCCCATCATCAGGGAAACGCGCCCGTCCGACAGATGCTGCAGGTACGAGTAGTCCTCGGCCAGCCGGACGGGATCATTGGTGGTGATCAGCGTGGTGGCGGTCGACAGGCGCAGCCTGGTGGTCCGGGCGGCGATGTTGGCCAGCAGGACCGGTGGGTTGGCCGGCGCCACGAACGGCGGGTTGTGGTGCTCACCGGTCGCGAAGACGTCGAATCCGACCTCCTCGGCCTTCTTGGCGATCTCAAGGGTCGCCTTGATGCGCTCGTGCTCCGACGGCGTCGAGCCGGTGGTCGGGTCCTCGGTGACGTCGCCGATGGTGAAGATTCCGATTTCCACGAATTCTCTCCTCTATGTTGAAACCTGAACTAATTGGTTAAAAGTTTAACATGGAGGATGGCGGAGTTATTCCCCGGCGCCGGGCGCAGGCATGCGCAGGGTTGCGGATCTGGTCCCTGCCGCGGAAACGAGAATGCGGGACCGACAGATTCGTCGGCCCCGCGTCTCAGCAGAATGCCCACCTGCGCACGGAGGTTCGGGTCCCGCGGGCACGCGGCAGATCGGGTCAGATCCAGATCGCCGGATCGACGAGTTCGTACTCACCGTGGTGCGGATGCTCCACACCCTTCGGGCGCTTGACGACGGCTGGAATCCCGACCGCGATCGATTGCTCCGGCACGTCCTTGATCACGACGGCATTGGCGCCGATCGAGGAACCGCTGCCGACGTTCACCGGTCCCAGGATCTTGGCCCCGGCGCCGACGAGCACGTCGTTGCCGAGTGTGGGATGCCTCTTCTCGTGCTCCATGGAGGTGCCGCCGAGCGTCACCTGGTGGTAGAGCATGACGTCGTCGCCGATCTCCGCGGTCTCCCCGATCACGATTCCGTCGGCGTGATCGATGAAGAATCGTCGTCCGATCTTCGCTCCGGGATGGATCTCGACGCCGGTCACGGCCCTCACCGCCTGGGACAGCAGTCGAGCCGGAATCCTGCCCGCGCGGTGCTGCCACAGTCTGTGCAGTCCGCGGTGCGCCCAGATCGCGTGCAGTCCCGGGTAGCTCACGAGCGTCACGAGATCGTTCTGCACGGCCGGATCGCGAAGACGTGCCGTGTCGAGGTCCTCCCGCAGTCGCTCCCGCACATCGGGACGGCTCGCCACGTACGCAGTCAGCCCCACCGCCGCTCCTGCGGCCAGCTTCTTGATGATCGACATCCAGCTCAGTCCATGTACTCGGCGAACAGCGGCGTCGACAGGTAGCGCTCGCCGAAGCTCGGGATGATGACGACCACTCGCTTGCCCTGGAACTCCGGCCGGGACGCCACTCGCTCGGCTGCCGCGACGGCCGCACCGGAGGAGATGCCCACGAGCAGGCCCTCCTCGCGAGCGACTTGGCGGGCCTTGGCGAAGGAGTCGTCGTTGGAGACCGCCTGGACCTCGTCGTAGATGTCGGTGTCGAGGACCTCCGGGACGAAGTTGGCCCCGATTCCCTGGATCATGTGCCCTCCGGCCTCGCCCTTGCTCAGGAGCGGGGACGCCTCGGGCTCGACGGCGACGATATGGACATTCGGGTTCTTCTCCTTGAGCAGCCGGCCCGCACCGGTGATGGTGCCGCCCGTGCCGATGCCGGAGACGAAGACGTCGACCTGCCCGTCGGTGTCGGCGAGGATCTCCTCACCGGTGGTCTCCCGGTGGATCTTCGGGTTCGCAGGGTTGCTGAACTGCCGCACCAGCACGGCGCCGTCCTCCGCGCCGAGCTCTTCGGCCTTGGAGACCGCGCCCTTCATTCCCTCGGCTTTGGGGGTGAGGACGAGCTCGGCTCCGAAGGCGCGCAGCAGCGCGCGGCGCTCCTTGGACATCGACTCCGGCATGGTGAGCACGACTCGGTAGCCGCGCGAGGCACCGACCATCGCCAGGGCGATTCCGGTGTTGCCGGAGGTGGCCTCCACGATGGTGCCGCCCGGCTTGAGCGCGCCGTCGGCCTCAGCGGCATCGATCATCGCCACGCCGATCCGGTCCTTGACCGAGCTCGCAGGGCTGTAGAACTCGAGTTTGCCGACGATCTCTGCCCCGGTGCGCTCACTGGCTGCGTTGAGCCTGATGAGCGGAGTGCCTCCGACCAGCTCGGAGATGTTGTTGTAGATCTTCAAGGCGTGTCCTTTCGATTCGCACGGGTGAATACGGTCGTCAGTCGCGCAGAGCAGGATGGCTCCTCGGCACCGGGCTCTTCGCTCACACACCAGCCAATGGCTTCAGCTGTTGGACGCCCGACTGGAAATCGGGCCTGTGATGCGTGCAACTGCAGTCACATCGCCATTATTCCAGTTCCCGCCCGGCCGCAGCCGCGGGCGTGCGCACGAGGACCCGCAGCGATGACGCGGCCGGGCTGCTGGGACGCCGGGGCCGGGCCGATTGGGCAGCGGCGCCGTGACCGGGCCGAGGACATGACGAGACCGCTCCCACGATTAGAATCGCGTTCCATGGCCATTCATCCGATCGTCGTGTACGGCGAACCCGTTCTCCACCGCGCAGCCGAACCCGTCGTCGACTTCGATGACGAACTGCGCCTGCTCATCGACGACATGTTCGAGACCCTCGCAGCGTCGAACGGAGTGGGGCTGGCGGCCCCGCAGATCGGCGTGGGCAGGCAGATCTACGTCTACGACGCCGACGACGAGGCCGCCGGCGTCCGCCGGCGCGGCGTGTTCATCAACCCTGTCCTCGTGGCCTCCAGGATTCCGGACGAGCGCCCGGATCCGGAGACCGAATCCGAGGGCTGCCTGTCGGTGCCGGGGCTCGACTTCCCGCTCAAACGGGCGCACAGGGTGACCGTGAACGGCAGGGATGAGACGGGCGCCGCAGTGTCGCTGACAGTGGAGGGCTGGTTCGCGCGCATCATGCAGCACGAGTACGACCATCTGCAGGGAACCCTCTACGTGGACAGGCTCGACCGGAAGTGGGCGAAGCGCTGGAAGCGCGAGCAGCAGGAGCTGGGTCTCGATCAGCCCGGCGTGTCGTGGCTCCCGGGAACCGATGAGGACCCGTTCGGCCACTGACCTCGGCGGTCGGCGGTCACCTGTTGCGCGGGAACCGGCTGCGGATCTCCTGCGCCTGCCGCCGCAGCTCGGCACCGAGATCGAACACCGGGTCGGAGCCGGCAGTGATCGACCGCGGTCCGTCGTGGGCTCCGGACGAGTCGTCCGGCCGGCCGTGCTCCGCCTGCCGGAACGGTTCCTGCTCGTGCTCGCGGCGCTCACGCGGGACCTGCTCGCCTGCGCCCCGGGCCGGACGGGTCGATGAGCCGCCGGCGGGCGCCTCGGCGTGACCCCCGGCGGCGGGCGGCGGGTTCGTCCCTGGACTGGTGCGTCCGCTCGTCCGCTGCGCCGCCGCCAGCCGTCGATCGAGATCGTCCAGGTCGTCGAACTCCTCGGCCGTCTCCTCGAGCTCCGCGAGGAGGTTCCGGATGACGTCGGCGTGGGATTCGGCTTCGATGTTGAGTTCGCGGAACTGCCAGTCGGCCGATTCGTCGTCGGCGGTGCGCGACAGCACGTCGAGCACCCGATCGCCGAGCTGCTTGGACCTCTCCGTGTTGTGCAGGACCATCAGCTGCCGGTCGAGGTCGAGCAGGTGCTCGTAGTACTCGTGCATCGCCAGGACGCGCGCTGCCATGGATTGGAATGCCTTGGCGAGCTTGGTCAGGTAGGTGTCGATCCGGGTTGCGGTATGCGGCTCGCGGATGCTCTCGAGCTCGTTGCGCAGTTCGACGAGCTCCTGCAGGCGCACGCCGATCGACGCGACTGCGTGATCGAGGTCGACCCGGGACACGTGGTCCTGCAGGATCGGATGAGTCCAGGCGCGGGTCTGCCGAATCCGGCGGGCGGTGACCACGGCAAGGTGGAACAGCCGCTGCTCATCGGTGTCCTGGCCCTTCTGGAGCCCCGGGATCCAGCCCAGGTCGGCCGGAGTGATCCAGCGGGCACGGGCCGCGGCCTCCTTGTCCCTGTTCGACAGCCGCTTGGGGTCCCGGCGGAACTTCAGACCGGTCCAGCCGGCGCCGATCGCGGTGACCAGACCGAAGAATCCCGTCGTGACCAGGCCTCCGGTCGCGAGGTCGCCGGTCGCCAGCGTCGCCATCGCCGTGGGCAGGGCCGCGATTCCGGTCGCAGTCAGGCCGGCACCGGTCGTCGCCCGGTAGAGGAAGTTGGACTTGATGAGATTGCGGCTCATCCCGGGGAAGGCGAATGCGGGCACCGGGTCGCTCGGCGAGATCCGATAGCCGCGCGCCAGCCAGGTGGTGATCACGCTGTCGGGAACGCTGTCCGGCACGAGAACCCGATAGGCCGGCAGAGTCGTACCGCAGGCTTCTCTCCACAGCGACTTCCACGAACTGCTCACGGTCGGGCTCCCTCCTCGAATGCCTCCAAGCTTAGTCCCGCGTGCTGAGTCCGTGCTGAGCGGACGATGGAATACAGCCGCTCCCGAGGCGAAGTCGGGGGTTTTCCCCACCGTGCTCCGCCGCGGGAGCGGCTGCGTTCCACGACGCCCGGCGCGAAGCCGGATCAGGCGTTGATGCGCTCGATGATCATCTCCCGCGCCTTGCCGGCGTCGGCCTGTCCGCGGGTGGCCTTCATGATCGGTCCCATCAGCGCGCCGATCGCCTGCATCTTGCCGCCGCGGATCTTCTCGACGACGTCGGGGTTGTCGGCGATCGCCTGCTCCACGGCCTCCTGCAGAGCCCCGGTGTCCTCGACGATCTCGAGCCCGCGGCCGGCCATCACGTCGCGAGGCGAGCCCTCTCCTGCGATCACTCCGGCGAGCACCTTCCGGGCGAGCTTGTCGTTGAGCTTGCCGGCTTCGATCAGCTCGGCGAGCTCGGCGACCTGGACCGGCGTCGCGAGCTCGGCCGGCTCCCTGTCGTCCTGCTTGGCGAGCCTGCTGATCTCGCCCGTCCACCACTTTCGAGCCGCGGCCGGCGAGGCACCCGCGCTGACAGTCTGCTCAATGGCGTCGAGCAGCCCGGCGTTGATGATGTCGCGCATCTCCAGCTCGGAGAAGCCCCACTCCCCCAGCAGCCTGCGCCGGCGTTCGGCCGGCAGCTCGGGCAGACCGGAGCGCAGCTCCTCGATCCAGTCGCGCGGCGGCACCAGCGGGACGAGGTCCGGCTCCGGGAAGTACCGGTAGTCGTCGGCATCGGACTTCACCCGGCCGGGGGAGGTCTCGCCGGTGTCCTCGTGGAAGTGGCGAGTCTCCTGCACCACCGTTTCCCCGGCGTCGAGGAGCTCCGCCTGGCGGACGATCTCGAATCGGACGGCTCGTTCGATCGAGCGGAAGGAGTTGACGTTCTTGGTCTCAGTGCGAGTGCCGAGCGGGGCGTCCGGGGAGGGCCGCAGGGACACATTGATATCGGCGCGCACGTTGCCCTGCTCCATCCGCGCCTCGGACACCCCGAGCGCCCGGAAGATGTCGCGCAGGGTGCGCACGTAGCTCGAGGCGACCTCGGGGGCGCCGGCGCCGGTGCCGGTGATCGGCCGGGTGACGATCTCGACGAGCGGCACCCCTGCCCGGTTGTAGTCGACGAGCGAGTACTCCGCGCCGTGGATGCGCCCGGAGGAGCCGCCCACGTGCGTGTTCTTCCCGGCGTCCTCCTCCATGTGCGCCCGCTCGATCGGCACCGTGATGATCTCGCCGTCGTCGAGCTCGACATCGACCGAGCCGTCGAACGCGATCGGCTCATCGTACTGGGAGGTCTGGAAGTTCTTCGGCACATCCGGGTAGAAGTAGTTCTTCCGCGCGAACCGGCAGCTCTCGGCGATCTCGCAGCCGAGCGCCAGGCCGATCTTCACCGCGTACTCGACAGCGGTGCGGTTGACGGACGGCAGTGCCCCGGGCAGGCCCAGGGAGACCGGGGTGACGTTGGTGTTCGCCCCGCCGCCGAAGGAGTTGGGGGCGGCGTCGAACATCTTCGTGGCGGTGCCGAGCTCGACGTGGACCTCGATGCCGATGACCGGATCGTATTTCGCAACAGCGTCTTCGTACTTCATTGTCATCCTCACAGTTCCGGTGCCTGAGCGAGCAGCGCGCCGCCGCGCTCGGCGTCGAGTGCGGTTTCGAGTCCGGCCCCGATCCGGTAGAGACGGGCATCCTCATGGGCCGGCGCCAGCAGCTGGAAGCCGACCGGCATCCCGTCGGACAGGCCGGCGGGCAGCGACATCCCGGGAATTCCCGCGAGATTGGCCGGGATCGTGGCGATATCCCCCAGGTACAGCGTCATCGGGTCCGCCTCCCGCTCCGCACCGAATCCGAACGCGGTGGTGGGCGCGGTGGGCGACACCAGCACGTCGGCGGACTCGAACGCGCGGGCGAAGTCGCGCTGCACGAGGGTGCGGACCTTCTGCGCCGATCCGTAGTAGGCGTCGTAGTAGCCCGCGGACAGCGCGTAGGTGCCGAGGATGATCCGTCGCTTGGCCTCGGCGCCGAAGCCGGCCGCCCGGGTCGCGGCCATCACGGTCTCCGCCGTCACGGGTCCCTCGTCCGGCTCGACGCGCAGGCCGAAGCGCATGCCGTCGTAGCGGGCGAGGTTGGAGGACACCTCCGAGGGCATGATGAGGTAGTAGGCGTCGAGCGCGAAGCTCAGCGAGGGGCAGTCGACCTCGACGATCTCGGCGCCGCCCGCGGCCGCGACATCGAGGGCCGCGCGGAACACCTCGGCGACGCCACCGGTCGGGGCATCGCCGACGAGCTGCTTGATGACGCCGAGGCGCACTCCCGACAGCGATCCCTCGCGGGCGGCCGCCATGAAGTCGGGGACATCCCCGGACAGCGAGGTGGAGTCGAAGGGGTCGTGCCCGGCGAGGATGCTGTGCAGGGCTGCGGCGTCCCCGACGCTGCGGGCCACCGGTCCGACCTGGTCGAGGCTGCTCGCCATCGCGATCACGCCGTAGCGCGACACGGAGCCGTAGGTGGGCTTGACTCCGACGGTGCCGGTGAATGCGGCAGGCTGGCGCACCGAGCCGCCGGTGTCGGTGCCGACGGAGAAGGGCGCCTCGTAGGCCGCCACCGAGGCGGCTGCACCGCCGGAGGAGCCGCCCGGGACCTTCGTGGTGTCCCATGGGTTGGCGGTATTGCCGAACGCGGAGTGCTCGGTGGTCGAGCCCATCGCGAATTCGTCGAGGTTGGTCTTGCCGAGCAGCGGCAGGCCGGCAGCCTTCGTCCTGCGGTAGACCGTGGCGTCGTAGGGCGGGACCCAGTCGGCGAGCATCTTGGAGCCGGCGGTGGTGGCGATGCCGGCAGTGACGACGAGGTCCTTGTGGGTCACGGGCACCCCGGCGAAGGGATGCAGCTCCTCACCGGCGGCGCGCTTGCGGTCCACTTCGCCGGCAGCGGCGAGCGCTGCATCCGGGGTGACCGTGATGAAGGAGTTGATGGCGGGCTCGACCTGCTCGATGCGGTCGAGGTGGGCACGGGTGACGTCGGTGGAGCTGTAGTCCCCGGCCTGCATTCCGGCGGCGAGTTCGACTGCGCTCAGGCGTGTGAGGTCGGTCATCTCAGTCCTCCCCGAGGATCTGCGGGACGACGAACTTGTCGCCGTCGGCGGCCGGAGCACCGGCCAGCGCCTCGGCCGCGGTGAGGGTCTCGCCGACGACGTCCTCGCGCATGACGTTGCTCAGGGGAATCGGGTGACTGGTCGCGGGGACGTCCTCGGTTGCCACCTCGGAGACTCGGGCCACGTTGGCGAGGATGGTGTTGAGGTCCCCGGTCAGGCTGGAGAGCTCCTCCTCTGACATGGCGATCCGGGCGAGGTCCGCCAGGTGGGCGACCTCCGCGGATGTGATTGCGGATTTCTCCGAC
Source organism: Brevibacterium daeguense (assembly GCF_021729135.1). GTDB lineage: Bacteria > Actinomycetota > Actinomycetes > Actinomycetales > Brevibacteriaceae > Brevibacterium > Brevibacterium daeguense. The sequence goes on along the minus strand of NZ_JAJTWW010000001.1, from coordinate 390,183 downwards.
ATCGTCACCCTTTCTACATCGGTTGCGATAACGCACCCAGTGTAGTGCGCGGCCGGTCGCCGCCCGTGCCGCGCAGGGTGGAGCCCTGCGCGGCACAGGGTTGAGCCGGCTCCGCACAGCTCGATCCCGGTTCTGCGCCGTTCGCGGACGGGATCAGGAATCGGCCTCCGGCCCCTGTCGCAGCAGTGCGGTGAATGCCGCTTCGTCGAGCACCGGCACGCCGAGCTCCTCGGCCTTCGTGAGCTTCGACCCCGCGTTCTCCCCGGCCACCACGTAGTCGGTCTTCTTCGACACCGAGCTCGCGGCCTTCCCGCCGGCCGCGGTGATCGCCTCCTTGATCCCGTCCCGGGTGTAGCCCTCCAGGCTGCCGGTGGCCACGATCGTCAGGCCCGCCAGAGTCTGCGGCACGTCGGATTCCTCCCGCGGCGCGTCGGCCATCCGGACTCCCGCCGCCTGCCAGCGGTCGACGATCTCCGCGTGCCAGTCGACACCGAACCACTCCACCACGCTCTCGGCGATGATCGTCCCCACTCCCTCCACCTCGGCGAGCTCCTCGACGGAGGCGCTGCGGATGGCATCCAGGGACCGGAAGTGGTCGGCGAGCGCCCGGGCGGCTGTCGGGCCGACGTGCCGGATCGACAGCGCGACGAGGACTCTCCACAGCGGACGGTCCTTGGCCCCCTCGATCTCCCCCAGCATGGTCAGCGTGTTCGCGCGCGGTTTGGACGGCGTCTTGACCTGCCCCCTGCGCTCTCCGGTCGAGTACAGCTCCTGCTTGGTGTAGAAGTAGTGGACCCGCTCGATCTCACCGGTCGGCTCCCCCTTGACCCGCTTCTCCCGCTCGACGACGACGTCGGCGAGGTCGTCTGCCGTCAGCTCGAACAGTCCGGCCTCGTTGGTCAGCGGCGGCACTTTCGGTTCGACGGGCTGGGTCAGGGCAAGCGCCGCCTCCTCCCCCAGCGCTTCGATGTCGAGCGCCGCTCGGGATGCCAGGTAGAAGAGGCGGTTGGCCAGCTGCGCGGGGCAGGATCGCGAATTGGGGCAGCGGAGGTCCTTGTCACCCTCCTTCTCCTCCCGCAGCGCCGTCCCGCAGGACGGGCACTCCGTGGGCATCACGAACTCGCGCTCGTCCCCGGTCCGGGCGGCAGCCAGTGGGCCGAGCACCTCGGGGATCACGTCGCCGGCCTTGCGGATGGTGACCGTGTCGCCGATCAGCACACCCTTGCGCTTGACCTCGTGCGCATTGTGCAGGGTCGCCTTCTCGACGGTGGAGCCGGCGACCTTGACGGGCTTCATGATGGCGAATGGAGTGACGCGGCCGGTCCGGCCCACCTGCACCTGGATGTCGAGCAGCGTGGTCGTGACCTCCTCCGGCGGGTACTTGTACGCGATGGCCCAGCGCGGTGCCCGGGAGGTGTAGCCGAGCTCCTCCTGGGTGGCGAGGTCGTCGACCTTGAGGACGACGCCGTCGATCTCGTGGAGCACCGAGTCCCGGTGGTCCCCGTAGTGAGCGATGAATGCCTCGATCTCCTGCCGGTCGTCGAAGACGCGGAAGTAGTCGCTGATCGGCAGGCCCCAGGTGCGCAGCTGCTCGTAGACCTCGGACTGCGCGGCGGGCTCGGTGTGCTCGGCGTCGGCGGGTGTCCACGCGGCGATGCCGTGGACGAGCATCCGCAGCGGCCGGCGCGCGGTGACCGCGGCGTCCTTCTGCCGCAGCGAGCCGGCGGCCGCATTGCGCGGGTTGGCGAACGGCGACTTCCCCTCCTCGACGAGCGCGGCGTTGAGTTCGGCGAACTGCTCGACGGGGAAGAACACCTCGCCGCGGACCTCGACCTGGGCGGGCGGGTGCTCGGTGGTGAGCCGCGCCGGGACGTCGGAGAGCGTCCGGACGTTGGCGGTGATGTCCTCTCCGGTGCGCCCGTCCCCGCGAGTGGCGGCGCGCACCAGCTCGCCATTCTCGTACAGGAGGTTCACGGCCAGCCCGTCGATCTTGAGCTCGCACAGATACCGGGTGTCGACCGGCACCGCCTTCTCAACTCGGGTGAACCAGGCCCCCAGCTCCTCGATGGAGAACACGTTGTCGAGGCTGTACATCCGGGCGAGGTGGCGCACCTCGGCGAAGGTCGAGGTGTCGACGGCCCCGCCCACCGTCTGGGTGGGCGAACGGTCGCTCACGAGTTCCGGGTACTGGCGCTCGAGGTCCTGCAGGCGCTTCACGAGCTCGTCGTACTCGGCATCCGACACCGTCGGCGCGTCATGCTGGTAGTAGGCCTCGCGGTGCGTTTCGATGAGCTCCGCCAGCCGCTGGGCGTAGTGCGCCCGCTGCGCCGGATCCGTGAGGTCGATGCTGCCGGCGTCAGGGGCATCGGTGCCGACGGCCTCCGCCTCGACTGCATCGGCGCCGACGGCCTCGGCCTCGACAGCTGTCGCGCCGGGGGCTTCACCGTCGATGTTCGCCGGCTCGAGGTCCGATGCGTCCGTGGTCATGCGAGCTCCTTGAGCGCCTGGGAGATCCGGGATGCCAGCATAGCGCCGCCCTCCGCGGCCGTGGGGGCAGCAGTCTCCGGCAGGAGGGGCGGCAGGTCCAGCGGCAGCTCCCATCCGGTGAGGATGCCGAACTCGGCCAGCGAGCCCACGTCCATGCCGATGCGCTTCCAGGGCTCGGTGAGTGCCGCGAGCCACGCTTTCACGTCCCCCGGATGCTCGCCCGCGGATGCCGGGAGCCGAACCCACACCTCGGTGCCGGCCTCCTGTGCCTGCGCCAGCTCCTCCCAGCCCTGGAGATCCAGGCCGGCGAATGGAACGCAGACGGCGGCGACTCCGGCTTCCCGCAGCTGCTCCCGATGCGCCACCTCCTTCCCGGCCAGCCTCACCGCTGCCAACTGCGGCACGGTGACGAGGGTGCCCTCGCCGGAGCGGACGAGGAAGGAGCGCAGGGCGTCGAGGACCGTCCGCTCGGGCAGCGCCGGCAGCGTGCGGAATCCGGACACCGTGGGAACCGAGCCGGTCAGGATCTGGTCGAGCACCGGCTCCCACAGCCTGATCCGCGGCCGCGTTCCGAGCAGCCGCTCGCAGCGCTCCCGGAGTGCCTGGACTCCGGCGGCGTACGCCTGGATGATGTCGCGGACGGCACCGGGGTCGGACAGCGCCCGGTTGCTGTCCGGCAGACTGAGCGCCCGCGCCAGCGTCCAGGGGCCGGGCAGGGAGAGCAGCGCCGCCCCCGCGAAGCCCTCGCCGTATTCGGCGACCGCATCGAGAGTCCGGCCGAACCGGGAGCGCTCCACGCGCACGTCCCGTCCCGCGCCGCGGCTCAGCCGCCAGCCGAACGGCCCCAGATCGGCCGGCAGCTGGTCGAGCAGGCTCACCGCCGGGCCGATGCTGTCGACGGCCCAGCGCGTCCCGCCCTGCGCGGGCACGGCAACGAGTGGGATCGAGGGCAGTCCCTCGGCCAGGTGGGTGAATGCCGACGAGGCGGCACGGCGCGGCTCGTCGCCGGGCCAGACCCCGGTGGTCGAGAAGCGGGTCATCGTCCGCGCCCCCGCAGCACGACCGGTGGAATGCCGGGAGTGCGGAATCGCATGATCCGGCCGTAGAAGCCGAGCTCGGCCTCCAGCGAGTCGATGATGCTCTCGACCCGGACGAAGCCGTGGGATTCGCCCGGGTAGAACTTCGCCACATAGGGCAGGTTCTGCTCCTCCAGTGCGCTGATGAGTCGCTCGGCCTGGCTCTTCGGCACGATCGGGTCGATCTCGCCCTGGAAGATCGCCACCGGGACCCTGAGGCGGTCCAGGTGATTCAGCGGTGCACGCTCCTCGTAGAGCGCAGCCGCCTCCGGCCATGGCCCGACGAGGGATTCGATGTAGCGCGATTCGAAGTCGTGCGTCTCGGTGACGAAGTTCGTCAGCTCCGCGACTCCGTAGTAGCTGGTGCCGCAGGCGAATCGGTCCGTGGTCGTGAGCGCGCGCAGCACGGTCCAGCCCCCGGCCGACCCCCCGCTGATCGCCAGCCGGTCCTCGTCCGCGGATCCTTCTGCCACGAGCCCGGCGAGAGCGGCCACGGTGTCCTCGACGTCGACGATTCCCCACTGCCCCTTGAGACGGTCCCGGTACGCCCGCCCGTAGCCGGTCGAACCGCCGTAGTTGACGTCGATGACGCCGATCCCGCGCGAGGTGAAGAACGCGTGGTGCGCCGAGACCATCGGCACCGACTGGCCGGTGGGGCCGCCGTGCACGAAGGCGACATAGGGCGGCCGCTCGCCCGCCGGGGCGGCGAAGTTCGGATTGCGCGGCGGGTAGACGATTGCGGGCACACCGTCGAAGTCGCGTTCCTCCGCTGTCGGGTAGAAGGCGGCGTGCTCGAGCTTCTCGTTCGCCAGCGCCACCGGCTGCAGCCGCCCGGAGGCGACGTCGAAGGCGTAGAGCCCGTGCACCCGGTGGGCGCTGCCGCCGATCAGCAGGACCGTCCCGTCCCGGAAGTCCTGGATCTCGAAACTCGTCAGCTCGCAGTCGAGCCGGCGGTGCTCGCCTGTCCGGGTGTCGGCCCAGATCAGCGCCGAGGTGCCCTGCCGGGACTCGGCCAGCAGCCGGTTGCCGTTCTGCACGGGCAGCTGCCAGCGGGATCCCAGTGTCCACAGGGGTCCGCCGATCTCACCGGGGATGGCGCCGAGCGGCACCTCCTCGGCGGGGCGCGTGCCGACCTCGCCCCGTTCGCGGGCGAGGAATGCCGGAACGTCGAGGCGGTACGGCTGCCAGCTGCCGGAACGGTCCGCGGTGACGGCCAGCGCCGTCGTGGAGAGCCACTCCGGCTGCAGCACCGATTCGCCCGGCCTGCCGAAGATCGCTGCGGGCGGTCCTGCGGGTCTGCCGTCGGCAAGACCCTGGATGTACACCCGGGTTTCGTCCCAGGGCATATGGGGGTGCTCCCAGCCGATGTAGCTCAGGTGATCGCCGCGTGGCGAGATGCGGGGCCAGGCCAGGAAGCGCGGTCCGTCGGACAGGACCGAGATCTCGGAGCCGTCGATCGCGACGACGGCTCTGCTGATCGTCCCGTCCTGCCCGTGCTGCTCTCTGATCGCCAGCAGCCTGCCGCCGGTGTGCACCAGGTCGCCGTAGCGCACCCGCGAGTCGGTGTGCGGCGTCAGCGGTCGGGGCGCGACTGCCGGCGTGGACGGATCGCAGGCGTAGAGGCGCTGGTCGGCAGCGTTGACGAACACCAGCGAGCCGCTGTCCGGGTCGACCGCCCATGCTCCCCCGCCGTATTCGTGCACCCGGCTGCGGGCGTTGAAACCCGCGGGCAGCACCTGCTCGGACTCCCCGAGCAGGCCATTGCGGTTGACGAAGATCCCGGTGCGACCGCCCTCGTCGTTGATCCGCGCCGAGTACCAGATCGCCCCACCGACGAACCGTGCGCTGTAGACGGGTTCGGAACCGGCCGCGACGTGCGCGGCGGTCAGGGGTGATTCCCACGAGCCGTAGGGAGCAACTGTCATGGAACAACAGTATCCATGATCACGGACGTGCCGCCCGGCACCGCGCGCAGCGGATCCTCACCCCTCGGCTCGACCCGGCGAGGGGCAGGAACGCGCTGCGGGCCGGCTCGGCTCAGGCGGCCGTGCGGCTGCTCGCCCTGTCGATCGTCGCCTGGCCGAGGACCCGGGTGCCCCGGTAGATCACCATCGTCTGCCCCGGAGCCACACCGGACAGCGGCTCCTGCACGGCGACGTGCATGAGCCGGCCGGCCGGCCGCGCGCGGGGCACGCTGTACTCGCTGGCGGGCGCCTCGGCGATGTGCTCCCCCAGCCACATGCGGGCCGGCACCGGATCCGCATGGGCGCGGATCTGCACCTCGCAGTCGATCGCCTCGGCCTCGTCGTGCCCGACGTCGGACGGCGGGGCGCCGCACCAGGACGTCCGGATCCCCTCGAGGGTGTCCACCGACAGCGCCCGCCGCGGACCGACCGTGACGGTGTTGTCCCGGGCGTCGACGTCGACGACGTAGCGCGGTCGGCCATCGACGGCCGGTCGTTCGATCCGCAGGCCCTTGCGCTGGCCGATCGTGTACGTCATCGCGCCCTCGTGCTCGCCGAGCACCTGGCCGTCGGTGTCCTTGATCAGACCCGGGCGCATCGGGATCTTGTCGGCCAGCCAGGCCTTGGTGTCCCCGTCGGGGATGAAGCAGATGTCGTAGGAGTCCGGCTTGTTCGCCACGGGGAACCCTCGGTGCTCGGCCTCGGCCCGGACGTCGGCCTTGGACGCCGAGGCGCCGATCGGGAAATAGCAGTGCGCGAGCTGCTCGGCGGTGAGCACGCCGAGCACATAGGACTGGTCCTTGTTCATGTCGACTCCGCGGTGCAGCTCCGGGCTGCCGGCGGGGTCGTGTCGGATCTCCGCGTAGTGGCCGGTGGCCACGGCATCGAACCCGAGGGCGAGCGCGCGGTCGAGCAGGGCGGCGAACTTGATCCGCTCATTGCACCGCATGCACGGGTTGGGGGTCCGTCCCTGGGAGTACTCGGCGATGAAGTCGTCGACGACATCCTCCTTGAACCGCTCCGAGAAGTCCCAGACATAGAAGGGGATGCCGAGCAGGCCCGCGACCCGGTGCGCGTCGCGCGAGTCCTCGATGGTGCAGCAGCCGCGGGAGCCCGTGCGCAGGGTGCCGGGCATCCGCGAGAGAGCGAGGTGGACGCCGACGACCTCGTGGCCGGCGTCCACGGCGCGCGCGGCTGCTACGGCGGAGTCGACTCCGCCGGACATGGCGGCAAGGATCTTCATGTGTCTCCGTTCATCCACGCAGGCGTCGACGAGACCATCCCGGCGCTGCGGGCCCGGTCGACGATGCCGGGCAGGGCGGCCAGGAGCGCGTCGACGTCGGCTGCGGTGGTGGTGGGTCCGAGCGAGAAGCGCTGGACCGAGCGGGCGGTGTCCTCGTCCCGCCCGCAGGCGATGAGGACATGGGAGGGGCGGGCGACCCCGGCGGAGCACGCGGAGCCGACCGAGGTGGCGAAGCCGGCCACGTCGAGGCCGAACAGCAGGGCATCGCCCTCGCAGCCGGGGAAGACGAAGTGGACGTTCCCGGGCAGCCGGCCGGCGCCGCGCGGGCCGGACAGCACGGCATCCGGGACGGACGACTCGATGCCCGCGATCAGCCGGTCGCGCAGCGCGGCCCGCACCGCGGCCTTCTCCGGCAGGTCGGCGCATGCGAGTTCGGCGGCCCGGGCGAAGGCGACGGCGCCGGCCACGTCCAGAGTGCCCGAGCGGATCTTGCGCTCCTGCCCGCCGCCGTGCAGCACCGGCACCGGTGTGAGATCGCGGCTGATGACCAGTGCGCCGGTGCCCACCGGTCCGCCGATCTTGTGCGCCGACAGGCTCATAGCGTCGACCCCGAGGGCGGCGAAGTCGAGCGGCACCTGGCCGAGCGCCTGCACCGCGTCGGTGTGGACGGGCACGCCGACGCTGTGGGCGAGCGCCACGATCTCGGGAATCGGCTGCAAGGTGCCGATCTCGTTGTTGGCGGACATCACCGAGGCGAGTGCGGTGCGCTCCGGATCCTCCCGGAGGGCTGCCCCGAAGGCGGCGAGGTCCAGCCGGCCGTCGGCATCGACGGGCACCCACACCACCTCGGCGCCCTGGGTCTGCAGCCATTCCGCGGTGTCGGTGACCGCGCTGTGCTCGATCGTGGAGACCAGCAGCCGCGGGCGGCTCCGGTCGGCGTTGCGGGCCCACCACAGGCCCTTGACGGCGAGGTTGTCGGCTTCGGTGCCGCCGGAGGTGAACACGACCTCCGAGGGGGTGGCCGCGCCGATGGTCCGGGCAAGGTCCTCCCGCGCGGTCTCCATCCGCATCCGGGCAGCCTGGCCCTCCGCGTGGAGCGAAGACGGATTGCCCACGCGCTGCAGCTCGGATGAATAGGCCGCCAGCACTTCAGGGTTCATCGGTGAGGTGGCGGCGTGGTCGAAGTAGGCGCGCACGGCCCCGATTCTACGCCCCCTGCGGCGGGCGTCCAAGGCGAGGAGGCAGGACCGCGCCCGCCGGCGAATCGGGCTGCGTCGGGGCGGCGCCGGGGCGGAGCCAAGGCCGCGCGCACGGGCGAACCGGGGGCGGACAGGCCCCCGTGCGGAGACGCTGGCTAGAATTGGCGGGTGTTCACTGCCCTCACCATCGTCTTCTACGTCTACTGCGCGGTCCTCACGATCTGGGCCCTGGTCCTGACCTTCCGGAACACTCCGGCGGGCAAGGGCGTGCTCGGCGCCACTGCCGGGCTGCTGGTGCTCCTCCTCGTGCAGCTGGTGGTCTCGATCGTGATGTGGGGGCAGTCCCGGGACACGGATCCGCTGCTCTTCTTCGGCTACCTGTTCACCGCGTTGGTGCTGGTGCCGCTCGCCGGCTTCTGGGCCTACGCGGAGCTGAGCCGCTGGGGCCCGGCCGTGCTCGCCGCCGCCGGCGTCACCGTGTTCGTCATGATCGAGAGAATGGACCAGATTTGGCTGTGACCTATTCGGCGATGCACTCCGGGCCGGGGCGTGCGCTGACTGCCGTGTACGGCGTGTTCGCGTTGTCGGCCTCGGCCCGAGCGGGCTATCAGCTGATCCGGGAGTTCGACGAGGCCCCGGTGGCCTACAGCCTGTCCGCGTTCGCCGCAGGCATCTACATCCTGGCGACCGTCTGCCTGGTCATCGGCAGCCGGACGACGCACCGGATCGCGATCGTGTCCTGCATCATCGAGCTGATGGGGGTGCTCGTCGTCGGGGCGCTGAGCTTCACCCACCCCGAGGTCTTCCAGGCACCCAGCGTATGGTCCGGCTTCGGGATCGGCTACGGCTTCATCCCGCTGGTCCTGCCGGTCGTCGGCCTGCTCTGGCTGGCCCGCGTGGGCCGCCGCGTCCGGACTCAGGAGTCTGCTTCGCAGCTGCAGGCGTCGTGAGGCGCTCCGGCAGCGTCTGTCACTCCTGAGAGGTCTGGGCCGACAGCAGGAACCAGTCCGAGCCGACCACTGAGCTGGAGTCGTCCGTGGTCGTCAGCATGTGCGGCAGCGAGGTGTTGATCTGCACGACGTTGCCCTCGCCGTCGCTGGTCATCACCGCTTCGACTGCGGTTCCCATATCGAGTGCGAAGTCGCCGGGAACCTTCAGGGTGATCGCGCAGCGCGTCTCGCCGAAGGAGACGGATCCGGTCTGGGTCTGCAGCGCGAGGCCCGCCAGGTCGACGTCGGAGTACGGCTCACAGGATACGGTCACGTCGTCGAAGGCGTCGTCCCCCTCGGAGAACTGATCGACGTATTCGCGGAAGCTGCGGAAGGTGTCGGTCGGGTATGCGATGGCGACATCGCTCTCCGGCAGCTCGCCGGTCTCCAGGTAGGGCACCAGCTGCTCATTCACCGCCTGGACCACGTCCTGATGCTCGTCCGGTGCCATCGGCACCCCGCCGTCGGCGTCGGCCACCAGCGTGGGCACCTGGTCCCGCGGCACGAACAGCGCCTGCCCGACCTTCCAGTCCTGCACGGCTGATTCCCGGGTCACGAGCATCGCCTGCACGGTGTCCGACTCGCCCGGATCCCCGACTGCGATGAACCACATCGGGTAGTCGGAGAACATGGGCCCTCCCGCCGTGACCTCGGCGAAGCTCACCGCACCCAGGGTCTCCTCCTCCGCCTCCGCGATGAGGATCTCAGCACGGGTCCGCTCGAGCAGCGGACCCGTCTGGATCTGATCGAGCGCGCTCTGGTCACCGCTCAGGGTCTCGCCGAGCCGTTCGGTGTACTCCGTCATGAATGCGCCGGCCTCGCCGGCGCGCAGCGGGGGGCGCTCGTAGGGTGTGAGCTCGGGCGCTGCCGGCTGTGCGACGGGCAGGACGGCGCAGCCGCTCAGCCCCAGCACCAGGGCCGAGGCGCCTGCTGTCGCCGCGACCCGCCGCCGGCGTCCGAGGCGGTCCGCGACCGCCGCCCGGAGGCCTGCCAGGCGTCCCGGCCGCACTGCAGAATCCGCCGGTCCCTTCGGAGGCGGCCGCAGGCGGCTGCTCCACCAGCGCAGCAGCAGGAAGGCGGCAAGTCCGAGGAACAGCACCGCCAGCCCGGCGCCCAGCAGCGAGAAGGCCAGTACGCCCTGGACATCCATGGACATCGACACGGTCACCCCATCCAGGTTCCCCTCCGGGTCCACCGGAGCGATGAGGACGACATTCGGTTCGGCGTCGAGATCGAAGCGGTGGGTCACCGTCGTACCCGCCGAGGTGTCGAGGAACCAGTCGCGGTTCGTCACCGGCGCTGCCGGCTGGGGCTCTCCCGGCACGAACCGGTGCGCGAGCGCGCGGGCGCCGAAGTCGACCTCGGTGATCTCCTCGTGGGCGATGCCGGTGAGATAGCTGGCGGTGTCCACGCCGCTGGCGGTTCCGATGAAGAGCTCCTGCTCCCCCGTCGCCGTGATCGCGGCGCTGGCGCCCTCGTACGGCACCAGCTGCTCGTTGAGGACGACGGCGTAGGCACCGTCCTGCACGGTGAACGGCTCGGTTCCCGTGACCTCGTCGGTGCCCACCGCAGCGATCGCGGAGACGGCCAGTCCCGCGACCGTCAGTCCCGCGATCGCGCAGACCGCCCCCAGTATCAGTCGAATCATCCGACGCTCAGAACAGGGCCCGCATCAGTCGAGCGCGCGCCTTGACGACCCGGGGGTCCTCGGCGCCGACGACGTCGAACAGCTCGAGCAGGCGCAGGCGAATCTGCTCCCTGTCGTCGCCCGAGCTCGTGGTCAGGACCGTGAGCAGCCGGCTGAACGCGTCCTCGACGTGGCCGCCGGCCACGTCGAGGTCCGCGCAGTCGAGTGCTGCGGTCACCGACGCGGGATCGTCGGCCGCTGCCTGTCGGACCGCCGTCGGGTCGAGGTCCCGGGTGCGGGCGAGCAGGCTCACGCGGGCCAGCCCGAGCTTGGCGTCCGCGTCCGCGGGGGCTGCGGCGAGCGCCTTCCGGTAGATCTCGGCGGCGGTGTCGAGGTCGCCCGCCTCCAGCGCGGCGAGCGCCTCGGGGTGCTTCGGCGGCTGCTCGGCCGGGGTCGTTCCGGCCGGGACGGCGATCTTGTCCATGCCTGCCTGGGCGGCAGCCTGCAGCAGCTGGTCGAAGACCTGCCGCACCTGCGGTTCGGGCTGCGCGCCCTGGAACAGCGGCACCGGCTGGCCCTGGACGATGGCCACCACGGTGGGGATCGACTGCACCTGGAACATCTGCTGGATGCGCGGGTTCGCGTCGACGTCGACCTTGGCGAGCACCAGGCGACCGCCGAGGTCGGACACGACCCTGTCGAGGATGGGCGAGAGCTGCTTGCAGGGGCCGCACCAGTCGGCCCACAGGTCGATGACGACGGGCACGTCCCGCGACAGCGCCACGACGTCGTTGAAGGTCTCCTCGGTGACGTCGAAGACGAGGGCGGGCACCTCGACGGCGTTGGGCGGCAGCGAGGCGCCGGCGGCCTGCGCCTGCGCCTGCGCGGGAGTCCCCTGTCCTCCGTTCGGCGGCTGCTCCCCCCGCTGGGGGCGGCTGCGGACGGCAGACAGGTCCAGGCCCTGATCGGCCTGGGAGTTCTGCGACTGCTGCGGAGTTGTCACGAGCTGGTCCTTTCGTTCGAAGAGTCGGTTGACTGGGATGTCTGTGCTGCTGCCGACGGCGTCCTGGGGCTCGGGTGCTCAAGCGCGGCCGGTGCGGTCAGCTCCTATTCGAGCTCGGCCCCGGTGATCACGTCGGTGGCGCCGATGAGCGCGACCTGCCCCTCCGAACCGGGCGGCACGGTGAAGCTGACGACCTGCTGGTTCCTCGTCACCAGCTTCTTGCTCGTCTCGCTCTGGTCCACCACCCGGCTCTGCGGGCGCGGGATCGACAGCTTTCCAGTGCGGCCGTCCACCGATTCGGGGCTGATGGTCGTCGTCACGTTGATCAGGCCGGTGACGACGGCACCGCCGTCAGCGGTCTGCTGGGCGACGAGCTCGTTGCCCTCCGCGGAGTAGGCGAACTCGACTTCGGCATTGCCCTCCGCCAGCGCGTCCCGCTGGCGCTTCTGGGCTTCGGCGGTCCGCTGGCGGAACGGGTCATCGGTGAAGGAGTCCGCGAACCGGGAATCGGCTCCGTGCTGGAGGACGTCCGCGTACTGCTTGACCGTGTCCTGGGGCGTCTTGAGCAGGCCCTCCTGGTCAGGGGCCAGCAGCGGTGCGCCCTGCCGGGCGTCCGGGACCTCGGGGATCTCGGCACCGGGCATGAGCACTGTCTGGTCCCACAGCCGGTAGGCGGCCCGCGGGTCCTCCTGGGAGAGAACCAGGAGCTGGGTCTGTCCCGCCTCCGAGTCCGAGGTCACCGCGGTGGTCACGCGCGGCCACTGGTCCGTGGCCGAGGCGAAGTTCAGCTGCAGGCTCTCAGCGGCGACGGCAGGCGGCAGGGTGTAGTCCTCATCCGCCCGCTTGACCTCGTAGGCGCCCTGCCGCTGGGACAGGAACGGGCCGGCCGCGCGGGCCTCGAGCGCCTCGGCGTCGGTCTCCGCGTCGGCGGCGGCGACAGTCGTGCTGATCTCTCCGACGATGCGCTCGAGCTGGGATTCGGTGACTGCGGGCGGCGCGGACTCCGGCGGGTCCGAGGGCTGGGCAGTGGGCAGATCGGGCCCTCCGCAGCCGGCGAGTGCCACAACGGGCACGATCGCGAAGGCGGCGCCGGTTTCGGCGAGCTTGCGACGGCGGGCCTGGCGCGCCTCCCTGCGCTGCCGGTCCTGCCGGCCGCGCCGATAGTCCCGGAAGCCCAGCAGCCCGCCCAGCACGATCAGCACGCCGCCGACGATCATCAGCGGCACCGCCCACGGCGTGCCCGCGCTGTTGGGCCAGCTGATCCGGACGGTGGAGGCGGCCGGCGCCTCGCCGTCGGAGGCGATGAGGAATGTCGAACGCGCCGGCTCGGAGTCCCAGTCGAGGGTGACTTCAACCTCTCCGCTGACCTGCCCCTCGAACAGGTCGCCGCCCGCCGGGTTGGGCGCCCGGGGCTCGCCGTCGACCTTCTCAGCGGCGAGCGTGGATTCATCTGCAAGCCCGGTGATCACGGTGTGCGAGGTCTCACCGACCCAGGCGTCGATGCTCTCCTTGGAGGCCTGGGAGATGGACAGCTCGCCTTCGCCGGTGACGGTCAGCGTCGCGGGCGTCTGGTAGAGGTTGAGGACTCCGGGTTCGACGACGACCAGCGGTCCGGGATCATCCAGCGTCACCGCCGCGGTGATCCGATCGTCCGGGGACCAGAGCGTCTTCTGCAGGATCCCGACCGCTCCGACGATCACGCCGAGCGTGATGAGCAGCCCTGCGACAACGTAGCGCACGCATTTCCCTTCGTCGATTCCCCCGACCCGGTCATTGGGGCTCGCATCATTCTAGAGGACGCGTTGCCGAACCGTTACAGAATCGGCTGAGGGGACACTCAGCCCGCCCGGAGGAGCGAGACGCATAGGATGACACGGTGGCTAACGACAGAATTGTGTGGATCGACTGCGAGATGACCGGCCTGGATCTGGTCGCCGACGAACTCATCGAGGTGGCCTGCCTGGTCACCGATTTCGATCTCGAGCTCATCGATGAGGGCATCGACATCGTCATCAGGCCCTCCGAGCGCGGGCTGGAGAACATGGGTGAGTTCGTCACCCAGATGCACACGACCTCGGGGCTGCTGCCCGAGCTCGCCGCCGGTGTGAGCGCCGAGCAGGCTCAGGACATGGTCCTCGAATACGTGCGCGGACACGTCGCAGAGGCGGGCAAGGCCCCGCTGGCCGGCAATTCGGTGGGCACCGACAAGAACTTCCTCGCCAAGCAGATGCCTGCACTGGTCGATCACCTGCACTATCGGATCATCGATGTGTCCTCGATCAAGGAGCTCGCGAAGCGCTGGTTCCCACGGGCGTACTTCCAGGCACCCGCGAAGACCGGCGGCCACCGGGCGCTCGGCGACATCCAGGATTCGATCAACGAGCTCAGGTACTACCGCTCCGCCATCTTCCGAGCGGAGGGCCCGACCTCCGAGGAGGCACGGGAGATCGCCTCCCGCATCTGACTCGCTCGCTCAAGCGCTGTCCTGCCTCCGGATCGCGCGCCCGGTTCCGCGCCGCCATCCTGCGCCCGAGGCGCCCGCCCGGTCCCGAGCCGCCCGATCTGCCATGCCCCGCTAACGTCGAGGCGTCCGCCCGGCTCCGGGTGCGAACACCTTGGCCGGGAACGCCTCGGCCTCGATCACGATCTTCGCGAAGTCCTTGGCGGAGCCGGCGAGCTCGACGAGCGCCTCGTCCTGCACCGGGCTCCACGACGCCTCGACCGAGGCATCCGTGTCACGTTCGATCTCCTCGCGGAGGGCCGCGCCCTGCTCGGTGATGTGGGCGTTCTCCCCCGCCCCGAGCGCCAGGCCGCGGTCCCGCAGTCCCGCGATCGTGAGCTCCCACTCCTCCTCCGACCATCCCCGGCTCTTGCGAGCGGCGCCCGGTCGGAAGCTGGTGCCGGTGATGCAGTGCAGCACCACGGCCTCGGCACCGGAGAGATCATGGGTCAGCAGCGCGCCGATGTGACCGTCCCCCCGGTACTCCCGCAGCAGAGTGCCCGCGACCCAGATGTCCATGAACGGCTGCAGCGATGCATCCTGCACTTCCACGCCGGCGCCCAGCAGCTCCTGGTGCGCGGCGAACAGGGGTCTGCCGTCCGGCAGCTGCGCGGCGAGGACGGGCCGCAGGGAATCCGCAAGCCGCCGGGCCAGCGCCGGCAGCTCGGCACTGTGTCCGCCGTTGCCGTGTGCACCGAACAGCCCGCCCAGCATGGCCTCCACGCCCGCCAGGCGGGCCTGGGTGACCTCAGCCGGCGAGGCGGCTGTCCAGCATTCGGGCACGAACCGCCGAACATGGGCCGGATTGAAGTTGTAGAAGGTCGCAGCCACCACCGAGGCGGGCACGGCTCCCATCGGGGCCGCCCGGCCGGCGAGGTAGATGGCCGAGGGGTGGCTGACTCCGACGCTGCCGATCGATTCGGCGACCGCCCGAGAGAAGTAGGACGCGGAGTGAATGGTCTCCAGCCACTTGGAGAGGCGGCGGATGAGCTCGCGACGATCGGCCTGCAGCATGCGCCCACAGTAATCCTTCGTGATTCGGATCACAAGCAGGCGACGAGAGAAGTGCGGGAAACATTCACCTGGAGGGAACCCTCCGGCAACTGCAATGTTCCGGTCGTCGTTCCACAATCGGACAATGCCCCTTGTTCCCCGTCGCGCACAGTCCAGCTCCCTCGCCGACAACGAGATCCCCCTCGGTCGGCGCAGTGCGCTCTACCGCGCTTTCGAGGTCCTTCCCGCCCTGATCAGCTGGTCCGCGATCCTGCTGGTCTTCGTCCTCCCCCTCTTCTCCCCGCGCCTGGCCGCCGGCTACGTCCTCGCCGTCGTCGGGATCATGTTCTACCGGGCGATCCGCGGCTCGGTCGACCTCTCCCGCGGCTACCGCCGATACAAGGCCGCCTCCCGAGTGGACTGGTCGGCCAGGCTGATGGACATCGGCCTGACGCTGGACGGCAGACGCGTCCCGCCCGCTCCCGCCCATTCGTTCCGGGTGCACCGCCACCGTGAGCTGCTTGCCGAGATCCAGGCAGATCCGCGGAGCTACCCGCACCCCTCTGAGCTGATGCACGCGGTGATCGTCGCCGCCTACAACGAGCCCTACGACGTCATCGCGCCCACCATCCGCGGACTGAGCTACACCTCCACCCCCGGAGAGCAGCTCCTCATCTTCCTCGCCTACGAGGAGCGCGGCGGAGAGGAGATGGAGCGGACCGCCCAGCGGCTCAAGGAGACGTTCGGAAGCCGGTTCGCCGCCTTCGAGCTGGTCAAGCACCCCCAGGACCTGCCCGAGGAACTGGCCGGCAAGGGCGCCAACATCACCTATGCGGGCCACCGGCTCGCGGAGTACGCCGCAGCGCACGGCCTGGATCCGGAGAACGTTCTCGTCACGACGCTGGACTGCGACAACAAGCCGTATGAGAGCTACTTCGACTGCGTCGCCTACGAGTTCATCGCGTGCCGCGACCGCAAGAGGCGCTCCTACCAGCCGATCAGCCTGTACCTCAGCAACATCTGGGACGCGCCCGCGATCACCCGGGTGATCGCCTCGGCGAACTGCTTCTGGAACCTCACCTGCACAGTGCGGCCGTTCGCCCTGCGGAACTTCGCCTCGCACACGCAGCCGCTCGATGCGCTGATCGAGATCGGCTTCTGGTCGAAGCGGACGATCGTGGAGGACGGACACCAGTTCTGGCGGTCGTACTTCCACTTCCGCGGCGACTACCGGGTGGTGCCGATCCACGTGCCGATCTTCCAGGACGCCGTGCTCGCCGGCGGCCTCAGGGAGACGATGATCGCGCAGTTCAAGCAGCTGAGCCGCTGGTCCTACGGAGCCTCCGACGTCCCGTTCGTGGCGGCCGGCGTGTTCGGCAGGAATCGCAGATCCCCCCTGCTCAAGGGCACGGTCCACTTCCTCAGCCTGCTCGAAGGACACGTCACACTGGCCGCCGTGTCACTCATCATCGCGGTGGGCGGCTGGACCCCGTTCCTCATCATGCACCAGCTGGGCGGAACGGACGCGCTGGTGCGGCAGATGCCGTTCCTCGTCGGCGCGATCCAGCAGGTCGCGATGATCAGCCTGCT
Source organism: Brevibacterium daeguense (assembly GCF_021729135.1). Classification (GTDB taxonomy): domain Bacteria; phylum Actinomycetota; class Actinomycetes; order Actinomycetales; family Brevibacteriaceae; genus Brevibacterium; species Brevibacterium daeguense. The sequence continues at coordinate 373,512 of NZ_JAJTWW010000001.1, read as the reverse complement.
GATCTCCCTCGTGATCTTCTGGAATCTGCTGCCGCCGCGACCGGTCCACTACACCCGCCGCCGAACCGTCATGATGTTCGCCCAATGGCTGCTCTACCCGGTGACGATCCTGGGCTTCAACGCGACCACCGCGCTGTACTCCCAGAGCCGGCTGCTGCTGGGCCGATATCGCGAGAAGTTCGAGGTGACCGCGAAGGCCCCGGCGAATGAGGTGAGGGAGGCCGCGGAGCGGACAGCGGCGGCGGCGGCGAGCTCGGCCGACATCGTCGGCACCCTGCAGATGCCCCGCACTCTCACCGTCGAGGCGATCGTGGCGCCGGGCGACGGCTCGCATCTGACCCGAGCAGCGACGGGAGCGCAGCGACAGCCGGAGCAGGAGATCGCCCGGCGGCGTCCGACCCCCGACTGACCCGAGGGATAGGGTGTCAGGGTGCACGAGGCGAAGAACTATCTCTTCCTCATCCTGGCCAATGCGTTCTGGGCCGGGAATTTCGTCGTCGGAGGGCTGATCGCGGACTCGGTCTCCCCCCTCTACCTGACGATGATCCGCTGGGCGCTCGCGACGCTGCCCCTGTTTGTCATCGCCGCAGTCATCGAGAAGCCGCAGTGGCGCGCGGTGTTCGCGGAATGGCCGAAGCTCCTCCTGCTGGGCGTCCTCGGCCTCATCGGATACGCCCTCCTGACCTATCTGGCGCTTGCGAACACGACCTCTGTCTCTGCCTCGCTGCTCAACTCCCTCTCCCCCGCGCTCATCGCCGTGGTCGCCGTGATCGTCGCTCGCGAGCGCCTGCGGCCCGCAGCGGTCCTCGGGCTCGGCCTGTCCCTGCTGGGCGCGGTCATCGTGCTGCTGCGGTTCGACGGCGGGGCGGTCGCCCTCGACTTCGGGATCGGCACCGTGTTCATGCTCGGCGCGGTCGCCGTCTGGGTCGCCTACACAGTGCTCGGAAAGCTCCTGGACTCTCCCCCGATCTCTGCCACAGCGGTGCAGGCGCTGTTCGCATCCGTCATCCTCATCCCCGTCACCCTGCTCCTGCAGGCACCTGGTCCCGCAGACGGCGCGACCTGGCTGGGCGTCGCATTCATCGCGGTGTTCCCCTCCGTCCTGTCCTATCTGATGTGGAACCTGGCTGTCCGCGGGGTGGGAGCAGCGCGCGCCGGGATCTATCTCAATCTCATCCCGTTCTTCACGGCTGTGATCGGCCTGTTCATCGGTGTGCCGATCACCTGGATGCAGGTGCTGGGCGGGATCCTCGTGGTGACCGGTGTGGTCATCACCTCACGTCGTCCCAGAACGCCGGCGGCCGCCTGACCGACGTCGTGTCGGTGCAGGCGGCCGTGGCGACCTTCGCTTTCGCCGGGTGAGTCAGTCCTCCCAGGCCGAGAGGTCGATGACCAGTCGTCCGCGGACTCCGCCCTGCTCGAAACGGGTGTGCGCCTCGGCGGCCTTCTCCGGCGGGTACACATCCGCGACGGTGAGTTCGAGCGTGCCGTCCTCGACGGCCGACTTGAGGAAGTCGAGCTTCGCGCGGGAGTGATATTCGGTGACCACTGCAGCGCGCCGGAAGTTGATTCCCCGTTCGCCGGTGCCCTTCCAGAAGCGGACGGACACGAAGCCGCCGCCGTCCCGGACCGCGGGCACTGCCTTCTCGTCCATCACGGCCGCGTCGATGAGGCCGTCGACCCCGTCGGGGAAGATCTCCCGGATCCTCTTCGCGACATCGTCACCTCGTGGAACGATATGATCCGGTCCGGCGGATTCCACCAGCTCCCGGTCCTTGTCGGCGGAATCGGCCACCACGGTCAGCCCCGCCTTCTTGGCCAGCCTCACGGAGTACTGGCCGAGGGTCCCGGCCGCTCCGGTGACCGCCAGGGTCCGGCCGGGCTCCAATTCGAGCTTCTCGAGCGCCTGCAGAGCCGTCTGCCCGTTCATGGGCAGCGTCGCCGCCTGCTGGATCGTCACGCCGGAGGGGATCCAGGTGACCGCGTCATCCGGGGCCACGAGGTACTGGGCGTAGGCGCCGCCGTTCTCACCGCCGGGAACCGACATGGTCATGACCTCGTCGCCGACGCTGAATGCGCTGCCCTCGCCGACCTGGTCGACGACACCGGCGGCATCCATTCCCGGCACGTACGGCGGCTCCTTGTGGGACAGATCGGCATAGCCGGCCCGGGTCGTCGTGTCCGTCGGGTTGATGGCGACCGCGTGCACGCGGATGCGCACCTCACCAGGGCCTGCGCTGGGGGTGGGGACTTCGTGGACTGCGAGCGCCTCTGGCCCGCCGAATTCGGTGACTCCGATGATCTTCATACCTGTCCGAACGCTCGTTCGCTGGGGACTATTCCCGGACAGCCGAAGATTCCGCGGCAGCGTCAGGCGCCGGCCTCCTGCAGAGGGTGCGCTGCCGCCTCGAGCCTGCTCCGGTCGGCGGCGGTGGGCTCCCGGGTGACGCGCGCCTCGGGATCCCACAGCACGATCACCGCCTTCGAACGGGCGACGACGGTGCCGTCGGGGTCGCGCATCGTCTCCGCGGTGGTGATGCTCTTGGAACCGATCCGGTCGACCGCGCATTCCACGTCGACGAACCCGTGCTCGTGGAGCACGAGCTCGGAGACGTAGTCGATCTCGAGCCGCACGATGACGTGGGCGTCAGCGCCTTCGAGCGCGAGCCCGCCACGCAGCCACTTCGAGCGCGCCTCGTCGAGCAGGGTGAGGTAGGTGCCGTGGTAGACGTGTCCCTGCGCGTCCAGGTCCCGCCAGCGCAGCGGCACCCGCACCGTGCTCGCCGGTGCGGGCACTGCGCTCACCGCATCCGTCACCTGCACCGTGTCGGTCACCTGTACTGTGTTCTCCGGCATCATCGCCTCCTGGTCCTCCGGCATCTTCGCCTCCTGCTGTCGATCAGCACGTGTCCGTCCAATGATGCACATATTCCGATGTGTGCACGTCGGCTCCCACGACTATATTCGCCAGTATCAATGACGTTTCGCTTCACAAAGCATGTACATGAACGCCGCTCGGATCGCCGAGGCGCTCTCCCGATCAGAGGACAGATAGCAGCTGCACATGGAATGGCTCATCGAACCCTTCGCACTCGGATTTCAGCAGCGGGCGCTCGCCGGCGGGCTGATCTCGGCGATCATGGCCTCAATGGTCGGCGTCTGGCTCGTGCTGCGCGGCATGAGCTTCTTCGGCGATGCGTTCGCCCACGGGATCCTGCCGGGAATCGCCGTCGCGATGATCCTCGACGTCTCGCCCGCCGTGGGCGCGGCGGCCGCCGTGGTCGTGATGGTCCTGCTCATCGAGTGGATACACCGCACCACTCCCCTCCACGCGGACACCGGGATCGGGCTGCTCTTCGTGGCGATGATGGCCCTCGGAGTGGTGATCATCTCCACCTCGAGCAGCTACTCGGGCAGCCTCACCGGGATCCTGTTCGGTGACGCGCTCGGCGTCACCCCCGACACCCTTCGAGGCATGATCATCCCGGCGATCATCGTGCTCGTCGCCTCGGTCGTGATGTACCGACCGCTGCTGGCGCTGGCGTTCTCGCAGTCCAAGGCCCAGTCGCTGGGGATGCGGCCCAAGCTCATCCACGCGCTGCTTCTCGTGCTCATCGCCGCCGCCGTGATCGTCGGGTTCCGCTCGGTCGGCACCATGCTGGTCTTCGGGCTGCTCATCGGACCGCCGGCGACCGCATCGCTGCTGTCGCGGACGGTGCCGCAGATGTTCGCCTGGTCCCTCCTGATCTCCGTGTTCTCCGTCTGGGCAGGCCTGCTGCTGAGCTTCCACCTCGGGACCGCAGGCTCCGCGACGATGGCGCTCGTGCCCATCGTCCTGTTCTTCCTCGTGCTGGCCCTGCGCCAGCTCGTCCGATCGCTTCGCCGGCCCGCTGCCCGGCTGCAGCCGCAGGCCGCCGAGCCCGCAGCCGCCTCGGATGCGGGGCCTCCCGCCCCGTCGGATCTTCACGGTCACTACGACGAGCACGACAGCGTCGAATCCGCCTCGGCGCCGCTCGCGGAGGCACGCGGGCTGGTGCTCGCCTACGGCCAGCACACCGCCGTGGACGAGTCCTCGTTCTCACTCCGGCAGGGAGAGGTCACGACGATCATCGGCCCCAACGGATCGGGCAAGTCAACCCTGCTCCATGCACTGGCAGGGCTCACCGCGCCGCGCAGCGGCAGTCTGCGGGTGCTGGGAGGGAAGCCCTCCGAGTCATGGAAGAAGGTCGCCTACGTCATGCAGACGGTCGAGGTCCCGACCGGGATCCCGCTGACGGTGCGCGAGGTCGTGGCGATGGGCCGCTACTCCCGGCTCGGCTGGTTCCGACCGTTCTCCGGTGCGGATCGCCGGCGGGTTCAGTGGGCGCTCGACGAGCTGGAGATCGGCGATCTCGCTGACCGGCACCTCGCCGAGCTCTCCGGCGGGCAGCGCCAGCGGGTGTACGTGGCCCAGGCCCTGGCCCAGGACCATACGGTCCTCCTGCTCGATGAGCCGCTGACCGGACTGGACATCACCTCGGCGCGGACGATCGACAGGATCATCCACTCCGAGCAGGCGCACGATCATTCCGTCGTCATGACCACGCACGACCTGGAGGAGTCGCGGGCCTCGGACCATGTGCTGCTGGTGGCCGGCCGCGTCCTCGCCTCGGGACCGCCCGCGCAGGTGCTGACGCGCCGAAATCTGGAGATCGCCTACGGCCTCGGCGCGCTGCACCGCGACAGCGATGCGGTTCCCGAGGTGCTTCCGGATCCGGGCGGGGACGACCTGCCCTGACACCCGCAGGGGCATGCTGCTCAGCGGACGGGGATGCGCAGCACCCGGTCGTCATCAGGTCCGGGACTGCCGCGCCCGTCCGTGTTGTTCGTCAGCACCCACAGTGCGCCGTCGGGGGCCAGGACGACGTCCCGGAGGCGGCCGAACTCCCCTGACCAGTGCTCGGTGAAGTCCGCGGGGTCGTTCCGGTCGACCGCAAGCAGCCGCTGGCCGCGCAGCCCGGCGACGTAGACCGTGTCGCCGTGCACCGCGATGCCGCTCGGACTGGCCTCCCGTGGCTCCCACTGCACGATCGGGTCGAGATAATCGTCGCCGCCCCCGGCGCCCTCGACCTCCGGCCATCCGAAGTTGCCGCCGGCTTCGATGACATTGAGCTCGTCCCAGGTGTTCTGACCGAACTCGGATGCGTACATGGTGCCGTCGTCGGCCCAGGCGATGCCCTGCACATTGCGATGTCCCAGGCTGTAGACGAGGGAATCGGGAAAGGGATTGTCCTCCGGTGCCTCGCCGTCAGGAGACATCCGCAGGATCTTCCCGCCGAGGCTGTCCAGGTCCTGGGCGCTCGGCTGATCCTGGGCATCGCCGGTGCTCGCATACAGCATCCCGTCGGGGCCGAACGCGAGCCGACCGCCGTTGTGCGTGCTGGACGCCGGAATGCCTTCGACGATCGTCTCCACGGATCCCAGCCGCAGCCCGCCGGGCTCCCCCTGCAGTTCGAAGCGCTGAATCCGGTTTCCGTCCTGGCCGGTCGAGTAGACGTAGAGGCGGGCGTCGGGACCGACGGCCAGCCCGAGCAGCCCGCTCTCGCCGCTGCTGACAACCCCCTCCACAGTGCCCACCTCACGGGCGCTGCCGTCGGGGGCGAGCTCAAGGATCCGGGCCGTGTCGCGCTCGCTGATCAGCGGCGCCCGATCGTGGAAGGCGATCGACCAGGGCGTGTCGAGACCGACTGCGAGAACCTGGGCTTCGTCGAACCGGGGCTGCCCCGGTTCCTGCTCCTCGACCGCGGTGTCGTCGCCATCGGGCCGATCGGCAGGGGGGTCGGCAACGGTCTCCGCAGGGGCGCCGTCCGCTGAGGTCGTCCGTCCGTCGGGCTCCCCCGCTCCGGAGGCGCACGCGCTCAGCATCAGCGTGACCGCGAGGGTCACGGCCAGGCGACCCAGGACGTTCGCTGCATCCGACATCTGCCCCTCCGGCTTCGGTCCGCCAGCACCGTCACCCGCAGGTTATCGCGCTGCGCCGATCCTGGGCAGGCATCAGCAGCACCGGGACCGAGGAATACCCGCCCACGGGCGTCACCGAGCGCTGCGCATCCGCATCCGGTGCCGGGGTGATCAGGGAGAATGCCGAGGTGATCTCCTCGACCAGCACACGCAGCTCCATCGTCGCCAACGGCCGACCGGGGCAGACGTGCTTTCCCGTGCCGTACACGAGGTTCGATTCTGCGCTGCCGTGCGGATCGAACGCGTTCGGATCCCCGAACTCCAGTTCGTCACGATTCGCCGACGTCCAGTTGAGCACCACCCGCTGACCGGCGGGCAGCCGCACGCCGCCGACACTCACCGGACAGGTGGTGATGCGGCGGTTGGCGACGAAGGGGTCGTCGATGCGCAGGATCTCGTCGATGATCGCGTCGAGCTCCGCTGCGGAGACGCCCGAGCGCACCCTCTCCTGCAGCTCAGGATGTTCGACCAGGTGCTGAAGGATCACTCCCACGCACAGCGCGATCGACCCGAGGTCACCGCCGGTCCAGTTGCGCAAGATCGAGACCAGCTCCTCCTCCCGCAGCGGTCGGCCCAGCGACTCGTCGCACATCAGCTCGGTCGTGACGTCCTCCGGCGCCTGCGCTCCGGCCGCCCGGCGGGGGTCGAGAACCGAGCGGATGATCGCGTCGAATCTGTGCGCCACCTCAGCGGTGTCCTCCCCGCGGCCGGAGCGAGTCGCGGCCTGATTGTCCGCCATCCAGTCCAGCAGGACCGGCTCGAGCGAGCTCGGCCACCCCAGCCATCTCGTCTGGGCGCGCACCGCGAATCGCGCCCCGATGTCCGACACTGCATCCCAGCGGCGCGCCCCGCCGGTCCCGGCGGAGTGACTGCCCCCGGCTCCGGCGGCACCGGAGGGTGCGTTTCCGGCGCTGTCATCCTGCCCGGTCACGAGTTCAGCGCACAGCTCCCGCGCAACCTCCCTGATGACCGGCTCCAGCTCGGCCATCCGATCCGGAGTGAAGTACGGGTCGATGAGCCGCCGAAAGGCAGTGTGCTCATCTCCGTCGAGCCCGTTGGGCAGCTGCAGGTGCCGGGAGACTCCGGAGGAGAACGTGACCGCGTCATGAGCCGCGGCGACCACCTCGGCGTGGCGCAGCAGCACCACTGTCCCCGTGGACGAGAGCGCGAGGCCGGAGTCGGGCCGGATCGCATCGGCGATGGCACGGGGATCGCTGCTCGGCACCGGGAACTCGGGAAGCGACCCGCCGGCCAACCCGGGGAGGTCGGCAGCGGGCGCAGACGGATGGGCGGGGGCTTCCTCGGCCCCGTTCGCTGTCTGCTCGTCCAGGCTGTGGGACGACATGTGGTCCTCCTCCCGGCGCTGCGCGCCGAGTGATTCGGGTTGCAGGTCTCCTCTCACCGTAGCCGACGCACGATCCGGTCCGACAGCTTCTGCTATACCCCTGAATGCGCGACACCCCGTCCGACTCGGACGGGTCCGAGCGCAGACGGGGTGCTTCTTGGGGTGAGTAACGGGACTTGAACCCGCGACCCCCTGGACCACAACCAGGTGCTCTACCAGCTGAGCTATACCCACCAAGGACTGCTGTCAGGCAGCACGGACCATTCTAGGACGACAACCCCGAGGGAGCAAACCGAGCCTGAGCGAAGGCTGAGGAACACAACGATTGAGCCGCCGCTCGGTAACTTTTCAGCGTCATCGGCAATTTTCTCATCTTCGCGTTCGTATGCTTGGCACCGAGCAATTCCAGCTCGTCCGATTTTCCCCGGCAATTCGAGGTTCATTGTCCATGCCCACCGCGCAGGTGCACGTCGCCGCCGACAAGTCAGCAACCCTGACGGTCGACGGCACTACTACGCAGCACCCGGATCTGGGCGAGGCGATGACACGGCTGACCCACCTCGCCCGGCGCGAGCAGAAGAGCATCACGGCAGAAATCAGGGACTCGGGCACCAAGCGCGCGCTTCTCATCCAGCCCAACGGACGCATCGCCGCTGCTCCCGGGCCGCCGACCTCCGCAGACGATGCCGACCTCACGCGCCCTGCTCCGGGGGTGACGGGAGCCGCTGGAATGCCGGTGCGGCGCTCCTCCGAACATGTTGCGAGCTTCGACTCCCCGGCCCCCGCCGGCGACTATGATCCCGATGCGCCTCTGCAGCTTCATGTCGACCCGGGCAGCGCCGAGGCCGACCGCTATCCGCGCGCTACTCCCTATTCCGGGCCGGCGCAGCCGGCGGGTGCCTCACGCGCCCGTCGCCGGCATCAGCGCCCGGCCGCGCCGCAGGGCACCCAGCGGCGTTCCGGACGGAGGACCGGTGGCCTGGGCGGCTTCACCGTCCCCTCGGCCGTGCTGGCCTCCCTCCTCGTCATCGCGCTCGGTGCGTACTTCCTGCCCTCGCTCATCGGCACACCGCAGACCAGCCCCGAGAGCATTCCGGCCGACAGCGTCTCGGCTCCGCAGGAGGCCCTGGCGACGCAGAGCTCCCAGACACCGGTGCCCGGTTTCGGTTCCGAACCCTGGTGGGAGGCCGAGGTGCCGCAGACCGCCTCCGTGACGGCCACTGGCCGCGGTGTGCTCGTGGTCGACGGCGACCGCCTCGCCGTCCTCGATCCGACCACCGGGGACGAACGCTACTCCTCGGAGATCAGCGGCGAGCTGAGCTTCGCGGTCGACACCCTCATCGACGGCCGGCCGGCGCTGCTCTGGCGGTCGGGCACGAAGGCGCAAGCGCTATTCGACGGCGCATCGGCTCCGGTCGACTACACCCTGCCGGAGAACGCTCGCGTCTCCTCGGCCGGCAGCAGCGTGCTCATCAAACAGGGCAACGCTCTCTCGACGTTCAGCGCCGATGGCCTGCGATCCGTGCCCACCCCCGCTCCCGGTTCGACTCCGATGGCCCTCGACGACGGCACCCTCATCAGCGCGGAGTTCGATGGGCCGATCACCCTCACCGACATCACCTCCGGCGCTGCCGAGAATGTCGATCTGGAGAGCCCCGACGACGGGCTCGAGATCATCCGGTGGGTCACAGCAGGGCACGGCGAGATCGTCACCCTCTGGGGCGAGCCCGGCGCGAGCACCAACTCCGGCCATCGGATCCAGCTCGTCGTGCACTCCGCCGAGGATGGGCGGATCGCCTCGACCGTCTCGACCACCACCGAGGCCGTCGGCGAGGCGAGCTGGGTGCGCGGCCAGGGGTACCAGCGCGCGGTGATCGGTCCGTATCTGTTCGACATGACCACGGGTCTGCTGGTCCGCGATGGCAGTGTCAACGACATCCGATTCGGGGAGCCGCGCGGACAGCTCACCCCCGCTGTCATCGGCGGGACCAGCTGCCTGCTGCGGAACGACACCGCATGGGAGACCGACGTGAATCTGCTCGCGGTCACCGGTGAGGACGGTTTCGCGGTGGTCCGCGAAGGAGCCGACAAGGTCGTGGGCTTCGCGCGCGCCTGAGGCATCAGAGCGAGGAAGGATCACCGCGTTCAGCGCTTTGAGTACTCTGTGGCTTTAAGTACTTTGTGTAAGGCATGTTGTTCGTATGATGTCGTACTCAATCGGTACGATATCGCCTGAGGGTTCCAGCGTCCCCGCTGACGGAGCTTCACCCCCGCGAGCTGGTTCGGCCCGCCCCGCTGCGGCCTCACCGCTCCACCACCAACAGATCGACCGCAACCCCGAGGAACGCCCGTGCGCTTCAGCTCGACAGTACGTCGGACCGCCGCAGCAGGCGCGATTGCGCTCTCCGTGAGCTGCATTGCCCTGGTCGCGTTGAGCGCCCCTGCTTCCGCGGAGACGACCGAGGCGGTCGCCGGCACCGGACAGGCGTTCACCGCCACTGTGCACTGGGACCCGGCTTCTCCGGAGTCCGCTGGACCTCTGGTCGACGTGAGCACTCCCTCTGACGATTCCCCGACGCCTCCCAAGGCTCTGACCGAGCCTGCGACTTCTTCCGACACCCCGTTGGCGACCTCGTCCGAGACCCCCACCGAGACGACTCCTCCCGAGACCCCGTCCGAGTCTGCGACTCCTCCCGAGACCCCGTCCGAGTCCGAGACTCCTTCCGAGACCCCGTCCGAGTCCGAGACTCCTTCCGAGACTCCGTCCGAAACCCCGTCCCCGACACCGTCGGAGACTGCACCACCAACGCCCGCCCTGGGTCCCAATGAGGATCCAGCCGACAGCGGCGACGAGGACGACGATCGCTCGGAGGCGGATTCGGACCGAGGCGGAATGCCGACTCGCTCACGGGACCGCACTGACGATCCCGAACTGGGCAACGGCGGCTCGCAGCACACGGACGAGGTGCCCGGACAGGCAGGAGACGACTGGGCCCCTGAGCCCGGCGCTGCCAACAGCGGCCCTGCCGAGGACTACTCCGACCCGGTTCCGGTAGCCCCCGGTGCGGGAACGGATCAGGACGTCATCAGCGGCCCGGTCTCCCCGACAGCTGACGCGGACGTCGCCGCTGACGGCAGCGCCGAGGACGAGCTCACGGACTCCGATGCGGCCGTCGAACCGACGAGCGGTTTCCAGTTCTCATGGGCGCTGGCGATTCTCATCGCGATCGGTGCGGCCGCGCTGGGCTGCATCATCCATCTCCTCCGCAAGCGCGTCACCGACGACTGAGCGCGGCGCTCGGAGTCGAATCACAACCGGCAGGGGATAGGCGTTCCTCAGCGAGGACAGATCGACCGGCAGAAGGTTCGACCGGCAGAAAGCTTGCATGCGCCATGCGCACCGCCTCCTCGTGTGACACTTGAGGTATGGAGGTCCGAGATGACTACCCGCACACATGGACGATCAAGCAGTGGGAAGACTTCATGAAGAAGGCGCGTGATGTCGGCGCTCCGGACGACGCCCAGGTGTACCTGATGGAGAACGACAGTGAGCCGCACATCGCCGTGCATTTCAAGAGCGAGTGACACCTCGCCGCTGTCGTCGTGAATGCGGAATGCCGCCGCCCGGACAGACCGGACGGCGGCATTTCTGCTGGTGGTGCTGGATCGTACACCCCCCGGGACTCGAACCCGGAACCCACTGTTGAGAAGTCGTCGATTCCGCTGGTTTCCGTGGGTCTCATCTGGCCCGTGATCACGGGGGGGTCGGCGCTCTGCGGTCCTCCATCGTTCTCGTTGGTTTCCGTGGGGTTCCGTTGAAAACGTGGGGTAAACGTGGGGATTCCAGGTGGGCTCCTTTTTGTGGTGGAACCGTGCCGCGGTCTACTCCTAGTCTGAGCCGAGGCCCGTGGCCATAGAGTGACGAGAGATTCCAGCAGCCACCCGAAAGGCCAGGCAGTGCTCAACCTCTCACAACCGCCCGTCAACATCGAAAGCGTGGAAATCGCTGCGCCCTTCTCGTGGCTTCCGGTCATCGTCCAAGCTGTTCTCACCATCGCGACCGTCGTCATCACGGGCTATGTGACTTGGCGTGTTGCTCGATGGCGATACAACCAGGACCGGAATGACCTCGAAGAGTCCGAGCAGAACATGAAGGCTCGGCACCAGGCGGAGTTAGATCACCAGCGTGAGCTCCACGAGGAACAGCTCCGGAAGATGGCACACAGTGAGAAGCGGCAACGGCAGGCGGAGTTCATTCGGTCGGCAGCTTCCGACTTGGCTGCCATCTCGGCGCGGGCCAAGCATGACCAGCTGACTATTGAGGATGCCATCCGACTCACACAGCTATCTCTGGAGGTTCGGCCCGACTTCGATCAGGACGCGGATGCGTTCGCCTACGACGTCGCCCACATCCTTAAGGGCTTCGCGACAAGCGCAGAAGACGTCGTGACAAGGCAGGAGGCGGACGATCTCGGCCCTAAGGACCTATATCGAGTCTCCCAGAGGCTTCGGCTCGAGAAGGACTCTGCGGAGCTGGCCTTCCACATGGTTCGCTGGTTCCATCCCGGCATTGCAGCGCAGGCTGGGAGGGCCATACGGAACTATCGCGAGACCGGTGAGTTTCATGACCCGAACCCACCTCAGCCGAAGATCGCCAACTGAACGACGAAGCGCCCCCACCTCCGGAGAGGCAGGGGCGCTTGGCGGTTGGACTACTCGGCCGGCCAAGGGTCGTCTGTGAACCAGGACGGCAGGTAGCCGTAGATGCGGCGAGTTTCGTCTGCTCGCGCTGGCTCGACGTTTGTCCCGTTCCAGTTGTTGATGAAGCCGACGTAGGCGATGTCGTTCTCTTGCACAGAGAGTCGATGGCGAGCAGCACGGTTCAGTGCCATTGTCGACGTCCCACCTGGCACATCGACGGCAAGGGGTTGCACCGGCAGGGCCACGCAAAGACAGAGAGCGGCTACCGCATCCTCACCCTGCCGGCGTTCGTCATCGAGGTGCTGCTGAGGCGCTCCGTGGCCTCGATCCCCACGGAGATCAACGCGGTGTTCCCCTCGGGAGCGGGTACGTGGAAGTGGCCGAACAACTACCGGCGGACCCTGCGCACGGCGCTGGAGTCGATGGAGCAGGGCGGGCGGATCACTCCACATGTGTTCCGGAAGTCAGTGGCCACGCTGGTCGATGCCGAGGCGACGTTGGAGGCTGCGGCCGCGGTGCTCGGTCACGCGGGCACGGGAGTCACCTCGGCGCACTACGTGGCGAAGCCGGCGGCAGCGCCGGACGTGTCCTCGATCCTTGAGCGGTTCGGCGAGGGTCGAAACGAAAACGGTGGGTAAGCGTGGGGTTGGCGACTTGGTAACTGAATGGCGAAAGCCCCTCACCGGACATAATGCCTGGTGAGGGGCTTTGTGGCTCGTACACCCCCCGGGACTCGAACCCGGAACCCACTGATTAAGAGTCAGTTGCTCTACCAATTGAGCTAGAGGTGCGCAACGAGAATCAACTATACACTCTCCGGAACACCCGGATGCAACTCAGGAACCCGAAACCCGGAAAGTGTGTCGCGTCTCACCCACTGGTCTCACAGGTACAGACCAGTGGCTTCGTCACCGGCTGATTCGCTGATCGCGTGGACGTCCCGCTCCCGGAGCAGGATGTACGCCCTGCCCTCGAGCTCGACCTCGGCGCGGTCCTCGGGGTCGAACAGGATTGTGTCGCCCAGCGCCACCTGACGCACGTGCGGACCTGCGGCGACGACTTCGCCCCAGGCCAGCCGCCGGCCCATGGCGGCGGTCGCGGGGATCACGATGCCGGCACTGGACTTGCGCTCTCCGCCCTCCTTGTCCGGCTCCACCAGGAGCCGGTCGTGGAGCATCCGAATGGGCAGCTGGGGTGTCTCAGCCACGCGACTTCCTCACAGCACCGAATACCACCAACGCTGCGATCCCGAGGACCACTCCGCCGAACAGCGCGACGGTGTCGGTCTTGACCGACCCGTCGTCATTGACGACGACCGACTTCGCACTGTCGGCGGCACGGCTGGCCAGCGCGCGCGGGTGCACGCGCCCCACGAGCTCGTCGAGGTTGGAGGCCAGCCGCTGCTCGCGCAGTCGGATGGACTCGACGAGCTGCTCCTGGTTGGCATGGTCGACCGTGACGTCCGATGTGTAGACGCTGCTGCTCATATCTGTGTCCTCACATTGTGATGAGTGTCGGTGTCCGAGCGCTCCGTACCGCCGCGTTCACCGGTATCACGAGCGGCGACGGACAACTTCGCCTTCGCGCACGAGCTTACCGTTTACCTCCGACTATGGTGGACAACAGCCGGCCCCGATCCGAGCGCGTCGCACCGGTGCATGCACCGCGGGACCACGGCGCGGATCCGCCGCACGACAACCAGGAAGGAATGCCATGACCCAGCTCGAAGTCGGCGACCTCGCCCCCGATTTCACCCTGCCCGACTCCACCGGAGCAGATGTCACCCTCTCCGACTACCGCGGACAGCGCGTCGTCGTCTACTTCTACCCGGCGGCGATGACCCCGGGATGCACCACAGAGGCCTGCGACTTCCGCGATTCGCTGTCGGCCCTGCAGGCCGCCGGAGTGTCCGTGCTCGGCATCTCCCCGGACAAGCCGGAGAAGCTCGCCCAGTTCGCGGAGCAGGAGGCGCTGAACTTCCCGCTCCTGTCCGACGCCGACAAGTCCGTGATGACGGAATGGGGAGCGTTCGGGGAGAAGAAGAACTACGGCAAGGTCGTCCAGGGCGTCATCCGCTCGACCGTGGTCCTCGATGCCGAGGGCAGGGTCGAGATCGCCCAGTACAACGTCCGCGCGAACGGTCATGTCGCCCGTCTGCGCAAACAGCTCGGGCTCGACGACTGACCCACTGCCCACCTGACCACGAGAATCGATCATCGCCCGCCCGGCGGGCGCCTCGGGAATCATCCACGCGCCCGAGGCGCCCGCCCGGTGGGTGCCGCGCGTTCCCCTGCGATAGCCTGGGGACGGCGCGCGCGAGTGGCGGAATTGGCAGACGCGCTGGATTTAGGTTCCAGTGTCTTCGGACGTAGGGGTTCAAGTCCCCTCTCGCGCACTCAGCACTTCCTCGCCCCCGACGAACAGGAGCGCACGAATGAACACCCCCGAGAAGATCGCCTACACAGCGAAGGCCGTCGTGACCGGCGGCCGCAACGGTCAGGGCACCACCGACGACAAGGCCGTGGACGTGGAGCTGCGAATCCCCACGGAGATGGGCGGCGCCGGTGGCGGCGCCAACCCGGAGCAGCTGTTCGCAGTGGGTTACGGCGCCTGCTTCCAGGGCGCGCTGCGACTGGCCGGCAAGGAGTTCGGTGTCGACACTGCCGACTCGACTGTCAACACCGAAGTCGGAATCGGCAAGGAGGGCGAGAGCTTCGGTCTCAGCGTCAAGATCTCCGTGAGCCTCCCCGGCGTCGAGCAGGACACGGCTCAGCAGGTCGTCGACCGCACCCATGAGCTGTGCCCCTACTCGAAGGCCACCCGCGGCAACATCCCGGTCGAGGTCGTCGCGGTCTGACAATCCCCTGACACCGCGCGAGGCGGCGATCCCGAACCTTCGGTGATCGCCGCCTCGTCGCTTCCCTGCTCAGCTGTCGGCCCCAGCAGATCAGCTGTCGGCCGGGCTGCTCAACTGTCGGCCCCAGCAGATCAGCCGTCAGGCCCGCCGAGCTGCTGGCGGCCCCAGCAGATCAGCTGTCGGCCCAGTCGCTCGAGCTCAGTCCCTCCGGGCCGGTGCGATCGGATTGGGCAGCCTCTGCAGGCACCGAGCCGCTGTCGCCGTCCGCGTCGAATTCGGGGTGGTAGCGCGGCACATTCGAGATCTCGCCCTCGTGCTGGCGGTCGCCTGGCTGCTCCTCGATCATCGGCTGCCGCTGGGACGGGAAGTTCTCCAGCGGCCCGACCTTCTGCTTGTCCCATTCCCCCATGGTCAGCGGAGTCTGCAGCCACAGCGTGATCAGGTCGGCGCAGGCGACGAGCGATTCGACGTGCGTGCGCTCCCACCCATGGGAGGCGTCCAATCCGAACGCCACGAGAGCGGCGCGCGCTCCGGCCCCGGCCTCGAGCGCGGCGGCGACGTCCGAGCGATAGAACTTGAAGATGTCGCGGGCCACCGGAAGCCCGTGCTTCTGCGCCAGGCGGATGAGCTTGCGCGTCAGGTGGTAGTCGAACGGCCCGTGCAGATCCTTGAGCGGGATCGTCACCCCGTACTCGATCGAGTTCTGCCCCGGCGCGCACACTGCGTTGTCGATCGACACCAGCTCGGCGACATCCTCCGACACTCCGGACGACGCGCCGTGGCCGACCTCTTCGAAGATCGTCACCATGATGCTGGTCCGGTGCGGCAGGCGCAGGCGGCCTTCCTTGACGCTCTTGGCAGCGGCGAGGGCGATCGCAACGCCCGCCTTGCCGTCCAGGTGGCGGGCGTTGATGTAGCCCGAGCGGGACGTCATGGGAACCGACAGGAGGGCGACGGTGTTGCCGATCTCGATACCGAGCTCCTCCAGTCCGGCCTTGTCGCTGACGCGCTCATCGACACGGACCTCCACGTGGTCCCAGCTGATCTCCTGATCGTCGATCTCGTCGCCGTAGGCGTGCCCGCTGCTCTTGAGCGGAAGGATCGTGCCCGTGTAGACCTCGTCGGGCTGCTCGGTGATGATCTGAACGCGTGCTCCTTCGGCGAAGCGGGCGGAGAAGGTGCCGATGGGCACCACCTGCAGGCGTCCGTTGTCCTTGAGACCGGCGACCATGCACCCGATCGTGTCGGCGTGGACGACGAGCGCGCGGTCGACGGTCTCGGTCTCGCCGGGGAGCTCGACCACCAGGGTGCCCTGACGCGTGACCCGAGATTCGAGGCCGAGGTCGCTGACGATGTCGCCGATGTACTGCATCACGGCGTCGGTCCGTCCCGAGGGGCTGGGCGTGCGCAGCAGGCGGAAGAGGATGTCGATCATCCACTCCGTGTCGATCTGACCCGCGGCGAGCTCCTCGAAGCCGGTGAGGTTCGCCTTGCCGAGCTCCTGGACGTCGATGGTGGTGTCAGATGCGGTGTCTTTCATCAGAGCCTTCCTGCTGCTGGGGTTTCCGGTCTGCCGAATGCGGCTGGGCGCAGCCCGAGCCGACCGGCGGTGCTGGCGACCAGGGTACAGGCCCCGACCCGAACCTCAGTTGCTGGGATCCTGCGGCTTCTCCGGCTCCCAGGTCCACGGTGTGCGCTTGGAGTTCGGGAACAGGTAGTCGATGAACTCGGCAGGCACCGGCTGCGGCTCGTGGTTGGCCAGGCCCGGCCGTTCATTGGCCTCGATGAACACGTACTCCTCGCCCTCGACGTCGGGCACCAGGAGGTCGATGCCGGTCACGGGGATGTCGATGGCCCCAGCTGCCGTCAGCGCCGCTTGGGCCAGCACCGGGTGCAGCCGCTCGGTGACGTCGTGGATGGTGCCGCCGGTGTGGAGATTCGCCGTCCTCCTGACCTCCAGCCGCTTGCCCGCGGCGAGCACGTCCTCGAAGGTGTACCCCTGCTCCCGGATCGTCGCCTCGGTCGTCTCGTCGAGCGGGATCTTCGATTCCCCGCCGGTGGCGGCGCCACGGCGCTTCGACTGCCGTCGGATCAGCTCCGCCAGCGGTGTCTCTCCGTCGCCCACCACCGAGGCGGGCCGCCGGATGGCAGCGGCCGACACCCGGCCGTTGATGACGAGGATGCGCAGGTCCTTGCCCTCGCAGTACTCCTCCAGGAGGATCTCCGAGCCCTGCCCCCCAGCCCGAACCAGAGCCTCCCGCAGCTGCTTCTCCGTCTTCACGCCGATGGTGATGCCGGCTCCCTGCTCTCCGCGCACCGGTTTGACCACCAGCGTGCCGACCTCGTCGAGGAAGTCGACGTCCTCCTGGTCGAACGTGGCGTTGCGGCCCTGCGGCACCCGCACGCCGGCCGCCTCGACGATCTTGCGGGTCACCCGCTTGTCCTCGCAGCGGCTCATCGCCACCGCAGTGGTGTACTGGGACAGCGATTCCCGCGTGATCACGCTCCGCCCGCCGTGCTCCAGCTGCATGTACCCGGTGTCGGCGTCGAGCACCGTGACCCGGATCCCGCGGCGGATGGCCTCATCCGCGATGATGCGGGCATAGGGGTTGAGCTCTTCGAGGCCTTCGACGGGTGGGGCGGCGTAGAGCTTCTCGTTGATCGCGTTCTTGCGCTTGATCCCGTAGATCGGAGTGCGCCTGAAGCCCATCCGCTCATAGAGCTTGATGGCGCCCTCGTTGTCCCACATCACCGACAGGTCCATGAACTTCGCACCGGCGTCGGCCATCCGATGGGCAAGCGACGCGGCGAGGTGCCCGCCGAGACCCGAGCGCGGCGTGACCGGATCGACTGCCAGACACCACAGCGAGGACCCACGCTCCGGGTCATCGAACAGCGCCCCGTGATCCACCCCCGTGACGGTGCCGATGATCTCGCCGTCGGCCGTGTCGACGGCGACGAGGTACTGCACAGCGGGATTGTCCAGATGGTTCTCCCACATCACCTCGACGTCGGCCGGCACCATCGATCGCAGGACGTAGATGCGGTTGATGGCCTCGGCCTCGTCCTTGGATTCGATGGGCCGAACCTCGATGCCCGGGGCCTCCGGCAGCTCCGGCAGCTCGGAGAGGTCGAGGCGGTAGGTGTGGCTCGGATCGATGAAGTACTCCTCCGGATGGAGCGCGACGAGCACGTGCGGGTCCTTGAGGTACATGCAGATGTCCCGCGTGCCGCCGGCCTCATCGCGCAGCACCCGCCCGATCTCCTCGATCTCGGCAAAGGTCTGCCCGAACACCAGCCGCCCCCAGCCGAGCTCCTGGATCACGTCCTGCTTCATGCCGCCTCCTGTCCGGTCTCGCCGGTCCGGGCGAGGTCGAGGTTCATCGATGCCAATCCCTCGGCGCTCAGGCCGCGGGTCCCGAGATGCTGTGGCTCTGCAGCCACATCTCCAGCAGCGCGATCTGCCACAGCCGATTGCCCCGCAGCGGGGTGAGGTTGCCGTTGGGGTCAGCGAGGAGCTGATCGACGGCGTCCTGCTGGAACAGTCCGCGGTCGCGCGCGGTCTGTCCGGTGACCGCCTCGCGGACCTTCTCCAGGTACGGTCCGCCGAGGTGCTTGAGCGCGGGCACCGGGAAGTAGCCCTTGGGGCGGTCGATGACCTCCGAGGGGATGATCCGGCGTCCGGCCTCCTTGAGCACGCCCTTGCCGTCCTGCGCCGTCTTGAGGCGGGCCGGGCACTGCGCTGCGAGTTCGACGAGTTCGTGGTCGAGGAAGGGCATCCGGGACTCCAGGCCCCAGGCCATCGTCATGTTGTCGACGCGCTTGACCGGGTCGTCCACAGCCATGATCGTGTGATCGATCCGCAGCGCCCGATCGATCCCCTTCGTCGCGCCGGGCCGCCGGAAGTGGGCATCGACGAACTCCGAGGACACGTCCGAGCCGGGCATGAATCGGGGGCTGACCAGCCTGCCCATCTCCTCGTGGGTGCGGTCGAAGAACGCCGCCCGGTAGCTCTCGAGCGCCGCCTGGGGGTCCTCGCCCGTGTTGTACATCGGCGGATACCAATGATAGCCGGCGAACACCTCGTCGGCGCCCTGCCCGGACTGGACGACCTTGACGTGCTTGGACACTTCCTCGCTGAGCAGGTAGAACGCCACGGCGTCGTGGGACACCATGGGTTCGGCCATCGCGTGGATGGCGCTGTCGAGGGCCGGCAGCATCCGAGCGGTGTCGATCCGGATCTGATGGTGGCGAGTGCCGTAGTGCTCGGCGATGACGTCGGAGTACTTGAACTCGTCGCCCTCCTCGCCGCCGGCGGCTTCGAAGCCGATCGAGAAGGTGCTGAGGTCCTGCTGCCCCTCCTCGGACAGCAGGCCCACGATGAGGCTGGAGTCCAGGCCACCGGACAGCAGTACGCCCACCGGCACATCGGAGACCAGCCGACGGCGCACGGCGGCACGGACGCTGTCGAGGACGGCCTCGGTCCAGTCGTCGTCGGACCAGTCCGACTTGGCCGGGTCGTCCTCGAAGATCGGCTCCCAGTAGGTCCGCTCGGAACGGGTGCCGTCGGGCTCGATCCACATCAGGGTGGCCGGCGGCAGCTTGCGGACGCCCTGGAGGATCGTGTGCGGCGCAGGGACGACTGCGTGGAACGACATGTAGTGATGCAGCGCCACCGGGTCGATCCGGGTGTCGACGCCGCCTGCGGCGAGGATCGCCGGCAGGGTGGACGCGAAGCGGAAGACGCCGCCCACCTCGGCGTAGTAGAAGGGCTTGACGCCGAGGCGGTCGCGGGCGACCAGCACGCGGCCGGAGCGCTCGTCGAACAGCGCGAAGGCGAACATGCCCTTGAGCCGGTGGATGAAGTCCTCGCCCCACTGCGCGTAGGCCTTGAGCACGACCTCGGTGTCCGAGTGGCCGCGGAATCGGTGGCCGAGGCCGCGCAGCTCCGCCAGCAGCTCCGGATAGTTGTAGATGCAGCCGTTGAACACGATGCTCAGCCGCAGCTCCGGGTCGTGCATGGGCTGGGCGCCGGCATCCGTGAGGTCGATGATCGCCAGCCGCCGATGTCCGAAGATCACGTTGTCCTTGGCATAGACGCCGTCTCCGTCGGGCCCGCGGCTGCGCATCGCACTGCTCATGGTCTCCACTGCGCCGGCGTCCGGCTCGTGGGTCCTTCCGATCTCACCGCAGATTCCGCACACGGCCGCTCACATCCTTCGGTAGTCTGGCCAATTCGAATTCATCCTATCGACAACGGGCGTCCGACTGTCCACCGTCGCCGCAGCCGATGACGACAGGATGACCTGCCGGAATCACGCCTGAGCGCTCACGACCGTGAACCGTCGGTCCCGAGCCCACTGCTCGGACCTGCCGAACGCGCGCTGCACCAGCGGGCGGTACCGCAGGTGGGAGTTGAACACGCAGACCAGGCGTCCCTCCGGTGCCACCAGGGTCGCTGCCCGCTCGATCATGCGAGCCGCGGTGTCCGTCTCCACGGAGTGGCCGGAGTGGAACGGCGGGTTGAGGACGATGAGGTCGTAGGACCCCGATGCCGCCCCGGCCTGCGGGTGGTCAACCGGGTCGCCGGCATCCGACAGCCACAGCTGCGCCTCGACGCCGGCCCGACGGCAGGTCTCCGCCGCCGAGGCGAGCGCCGCCTTGGACACGTCCGTGCCGGCCAGCCGGGCGCCCGGGAGCAGCTGTCCGAGGCTCGCCAGCAGCCAGCCGTTCCCGCAGCCCAGGTCGAGCACCCGCGGAGAGCCGTCGCCGCTGGCCGCCAGTTCCTCGCGGTGGGTGCTCAGGGCACTGAGCAGCAGCGAGGTCCCTGGGTCGGCCCTGGTGCCGGAGAAGCAGGCGCCGTGGGCCGCGACGGTGAGTTCGGGCAGCTCGGGCAGCGGTGAGGGGACGCGGGCCAGCGCGGGGAATCGGGTCGGCGCCGGTGCCGGCCGGTGCGGCTGCGAGCCGATGATGAGCCGGGATTTCGCGAGCGCAGGCGACACGTCGACCCGGGCGAACCATCGGGCGAGCTCGGCGTTGACGGCAGGAGTCAGGTGCTTGATCCGGCCGACGACGATCACCTCCGCGGCGCCGGCGGACACCGCTCCGAGGTATTCGCGCAGGCCCGCGACCGTCTTCGGGGCGCTGATGATCACGCGGTGCTCGCCGCCCGCCTCGGGCCCCGCCGTCCGAGGAGCGGGGACACCGGCCAGATGGGCTCCGGCCGGCGCCAGCACCGAGATCCCGGGCACGGTCTCGGCGGCTTCCTGCACCCGGCGCTCATCGGCGAGGGAATCGCAGTAGACCTCGACCTCGGCGCCGGCGGTCACCGCAAGCACCGTCGACAGCGCGCCGTCGGGGTCGTCGAGGACCAGCGTCCTGAGCTGCTGAAAGCCGCGGAGCGCCTCGGAAACGGGCCTGTCGTCCCCGCTCACCGCTGGCTCGGCAGCCTGAATGACCGGTGCCTCGGTGTTCGGCCGTCCCGAGATGTCGAGGACTCCGGCGCTGCGGCCGAGGACGTATTCGTGCAGCAGACGCGCGCTGGGATGGCCCGTCGGCCAGCCGGGGAGGTGCGCTGCGAGCTGTGCCGACGATGCGGCACCGAGCTCGGGATCGGGCAGGAGGGAGGCGGCCATGTCGACAAGTCTACGGACGCTCTCTCGTCCTGGTTCCGACGGCGAGATCCCGACTAAGGTGAGAGACGAATGTCCGGCACACCACAGGAGAACTGCCCCATGACGATTCTGGTCGGTTACACCCCGAGCCCCGAGGGAATGGCTGCCGTCAAGTTCGGCATCCGCCAGGCGAAGGCCTTCGATGACACACTGCTGGTCCTCAACGCGGGGATCGGGGAGGCGATCGACGAACTGGGCGTGGCGTCGAAGGACGATCTCAAGGAGGTGGCCGGCGCGCTCGAGGCCGCCGGCGTCAAGCACGAGCTCAAGCAGTTCCTGCGGGGCAATGACGCCGTCGACGAGATCCTCGCGCTCGCGGAGGCCACGCCGGAGGTGTGGATGATCGTCATCGGCTCGCGCAAGCGCTCCCCCGTCGGCAAGCTCATCATGGGCTCGACCGCCCAGCGGATCATCCTCGATGCCGAGGTGCCCGTCGTCTCGGTCAAGGCCGAGAACGGGACCGGCCGCTGATCCCCTGATCTGCCGCGCGAAAGATCCCGAGGCCGGTCACCGGCCTCGGGATCTTCTCTGGTGCCGGAGCTCTCCTGCCGCCGCCGTGATGGCGCGGTGCGGGCGAGCTCGCCGCAGGGTCAGGAGAGCAGTTCGCGCATGAGCTCTGCAGTCTCCGACGGGGTCTTGCCCACCTTGACGCCGGCCGCCTCGAGAGCTTCCTTCTTCGCCTGCGCGGTGCCGGAGGAGCCCGACACGATCGCGCCGGCGTGGCCCATCGTCTTGCCCTCGGGAGCGGTGAAGCCCGCCACGTAGCCCACGACCGGCTTGGTGACGTTCTCCTTGATGAAGTCGGCGGCGCGCTCCTCGGCGTCGCCGCCGATCTCGCCGATCATCACGATCGCCTCGGTGTCCGGGTCCTCCTGGAACGCCGCGAGCGCGTCGATGTGCGTGGTGCCGATCACCGGGTCCCCGCCGATTCCGATGGCGGTGGAGAAGCCGAGATCGCGCAGCTCGTACATCATCTGGTAGGTCAGGGTGCCGGACTTCGAGACGAGCCCGAGCTTGCCCTTCTTGGTGATATTGGCGGGGATGATGCCGGCCAGCGACTCACCGGGAGAGATGATGCCCGGGCAGTTGGGGCCGATGATCCGGGTCGCATTGCCCTTCTCGCAGGCGTGCGCCCAGATCGCGGCCGAGTCCTGGACCGGGATGCCCTCGGTGATGATGACGAGCAGGCCGATGCCCGCGTCGACGGCTTCGAGGCCCGCGTCCTTGGCGAAGGCCGGCGGCACGAACATCACGGAGACATCCGCGCCGGTCTTCTCCATCGCCTCGCTGACGCCGCCGAAGACCGGCAGCTCCACGTCGTTGCCGTCGGCGTCCTGGTGGCTGACGGTGGTGCCCGCCTTCCGGGCGTTCACGCCGCCGACGACATCGGCTCCGGAGGCGAGCATGCGTGCGGTGTGCTTGGTGCCCTCACCGCCGGTGATGCCCTGGACGATGATCTTCGAATCCTGGTTGAGGAAAATCGACATAGTATGTGCTGACCTTTCGGGCTATCAGTTCGCAGCGGCGGCGAGTTCGGCGGCCTTGTCGGCGCCGCCGTCCATGGTGTCGGTGAGGGTGACGAGCGGGTGGTCGGCCGACTCCAGAATGCGGCGGCCCTCCTCCACGTTGTTGCCGTCCAGCCGCACGACCAGCGGCTTGGTTGCGGTGTCGCCGAGCAGTTCGAGGGCCTTGACGATGCCGTTGGCCACCTCGTCGCAGGCGGTGATGCCGCCGAAGACGTTGACGAACACGCTCTTGACCTGGTCGTCGCCGAGGATGACGTCGAGGCCGTTGGCCATGACCTCCGCCGAGGCGCCGCCGCCGATGTCGAGGAAGTTGGCGGGCTTGACGCCGTTGTGGCGCTCGCCGGCGTAGGCGGTCACGTCGAGGGTCGACATCACCAGGCCTGCGCCGTTGCCGATGATCCCGACCTCGCCGTCGAGCTTGACGTAGTTGAGGTCGAGCTTCTTGGCCTTGAGCTCGAGGGGATCCTCGGCGTCGATGTCGCGCAGGTCCTCGTGGTCCGGGTGGCGGAAGGAGGCGTTGTCGTCCAGGGACACCTTGCCGTCGAGGGCGATGATGTCGCCGGCTCCGGTGGACACCAGCGGGTTCACCTCGACCAGGGTGGCGTCCTCCTCGTCGAACACGGTCCACAGGGTCTGCAGGACGTCGGCGATCTTGCCCGCGAGCTCGCCGTCGAAGCCTGCCGCCTCGACGATCTCCTTGGCCTTGGCGTCATCGATGCCCGTCAGCGGGGAGACGGGAACCCGGGCGAGCGCCTCGGGTCGCTCCTCGGCGAGCGTCTCGATGTCCATGCCGCCCTCTTTCGAGCACATGGCGAGGTAGGTGCGGTTGGCGCGGTCGAGCAGCACCGAGAAGTAGTACTCCTCCGCGATGTCGGCGCCCTCGGCGATCATCACCCGCTTGGTGATGTGGCCCTTGATGTCGAGCCCGAGGATCTCCTCGGCCCGCTGCCTGGCCTCCTCGGGATTCTTCGCCAGCTTCACGCCGCCGGCCTTGCCGCGGCCGCCGACCTTGACCTGCGACTTGACGACGACGGTGCCGCCGCCCAGCGCCTCGGCCCCGGCCTGCGCTTCCTCCGGGGTTTCGGCGACCTTCGCCTTGAGCACGGGCACCCCGTGCTTCTCGAAGAGGTCACGCGCCTGATACTCGAAAAGATCCACGTGTGTTCCTTTACGTCATGGCACTGCCCGGCCGTTCCTGCCGAAGCGTCCTCGCGGAACATCCGGGATATCCCTGCCGGGTCATCCGGAACCAACTCGGAACGCGCCGACCGTGCCGTTTGCGGGTGGGGGTGAAGCGAATCAACCAGAGTCCACACTAGTCGCTGTCCCCGCGATGGACACAACGGACGGTCAGCTGTGTCGACGGGCACTCCCTGCGCCGCTCGGGGTCCGTTCTTGGTCCGCTTCCGGTCCGCTCCTGCGCCGCTCCTGCTCAAGAATCTTGATTCCCAAGAATCTCGATACCGAAGTACCATGGCGCCATGGACGAAGTCGATCGGATCGTATCGGCCTGGCGCCATGAGCGGCCGGATCTCGACGTGTCCCCGATGGAGATCCTGTCCCGGGTGTCGCGCCTGGCCAAGCAGCTCGACAAGGCGCGGAAGGCGACCTTCCACAATCACGGGCTGGAGGTCTGGGCCTTCGACGTGCTGTCGGCCCTGCGCCGCTCCGGTGAGCCCTATCAGCTGTCCCCCACTCGCCTGATCGGCGAGATGATGGTCACCTCCGGCACGATGACGAACCGGATCGATCGCCTGGTCAGCGCCGGCTGGGTGTCCCGTCATCCCGACCCCGCCGATCGCAGGGGCGTGCTGGTGCGCCTGACGGAGGCGGGCAAGCAGAAGGTCGACGACGCCCTCGCCGAACTCCTCGTGCTCGAGCGCGAGCTGCTCGCCGACCTCACGGCCCCGCAGAAGCGCAGGCTCACCGAGCTGCTCCGGGTCCTGTCGACCGGCTTCGAACACGACGACGAGGCATAGCGCACCCGTGCCCCGGGCAGAACCGCTGACGGGCCAGACCCGTTTGACCGGCCGGCGCCGTTGACGGAGCAGAGCCGCTGACCGGGCACAACCACGACTCGACCGCGGAGTGCCGAGGGCTGCGGCGGCTCCAGGGGTAATGTCGTGAATATGCGCATCCAGCTGCTTCCCCTCGCCGCCGTCTGTGCCACCCTGGCCCTCACGGGCTGCCAGTCCTCAGGCTCCGAACGCCCGCCGGCAGAGCCGTCCGTGAGTCCGGAGGTCGCCACTCCCGTGGCCACCCCTGATGCCGCGCCCGCGGTGACGGTGGTCGACACGTCTCCCGGCGGCTCCGCAGACGACGATCCGCTGTGGCAGGGGCTGCGACAGGCCGCCGCGGACGGCTCCGAGGCGTACCTGCACGTGGCGGTGCACATGTACGAGGAACCGGTCGGCGGTGACACGCTGACTCTGACTCCCTCGACGCCGGACAGTGTCAGCGTCACTGTGCCGGCCGACTCCGTCAGCGCCGAGGCGGCTCCGTTCTACCGGGTCACCGGCACGTTCTCCGTCGAGGAGGTCGGCTCGGCCGCCTACACATTGGAGTCGTTGACCGGCGAGGAGCTCTCGGAACTGCATCCGCAGGGGCCGAGCTCCGAAGAGCGGTGCACCGCGTCGGACGCCAACGAGCGGATTCTGCAGGCCTCGCAGACGCTCGCGGAGGAGCCGGAGCAGCGCGAGGAGCTGCGGCTCCTGTGGAGCAGCGCTCCCGAGGTGTGGTGGGGAATCCAGCGCACCGCCGTCAGCCTGCGGGACACCGACGGCGAGGTCGCAGGAGATTTCCTCACTGAAGCCTGCGGCGCCTACCTGGAGTAATCGGCACGGTTCACGCGGAGCAGCCGACGCGCCTCACGCGGAGCAGCCGCGCGGCTCACTCCGGGCCCTGCCCGTCGCCCGGGTCCTGCTGACGCAGCGCCTCCGCCTGCAGCTCCGCCTCATACGCCCTGAGCGTGGCAGGGGCGAACAGCCCGAACAGGCAGACCGCGGCGGGGACGATCGACGCCACGGCCAGTGCCCAGGGCTCGCCCAGCACCGACAGTCCGAAGAGGATCAGCAGCACCTGCCACGCCACCGTCGCCGGTCGGGCCCACCGGCGCATCCGGTAGAGGCTCTGCATGACGGCGACCAGGCCGAGAGCGAGCACCACGAACATCACCGCCAACGAGATGAGCGAGGTGCCCACCTGGCTGCCCCCGGTCACCGCGAGGACGACGAAGAACCCGGCCGCGACCAACAGCTCCCCCACCTCGAAGCCGACGGCTCCGATCGCCAGCCACAGCGGCCACGGCCGGTGAGGCTTCATCCGGCCGGAGCTGGTCACAGACCGACTCGCTCGAATCCGGGGATCAGGATCTCGTCGATGAAGCGCTCACGGGCATCCAGGGGCAGGAACCCGCAGCCGAGCGCGTTGACCGTCGCCCATTCGAGATCGCCCTGGTCCCAGCCTGCCTGGTCGACCAGCAGCCGCATCTCACGCGTGACCGAGGTGCCCGACATCAGCCGGTTGTCGGGATTGACCGTGACGGCGAAGCCGAGGTCCTTCAACCCGGTGATCGGATGGTCCGCGATCGATGCGGCCGCCCCGGTCTGCACGTTCGAGGTCGGGCACATCTCCAGCGGCACCTGGTGATCGAGCATCCAGGCGGCCAGGCGCCCGAGGGTCCCGGTGCCGTCCACGACGTCCATGTCCTCGACGATCCGCACTCCGTGGCCGATCCGCTGGGCGTGGCAGACCTGCACCGCTTCGAGGATGTAGTCCACCCCGGCGGCCTCGCCGGCATGGATGGTCACCGGGAAGGACTCGCGGTGGAGGTAGTCGAATGCCGCGAGATGGTCCGCGGGCGGATTGCCCGCCTCTCCCCCGGCGATGTCGAATCCGACGGTGCCGGAGTCGCGATGGCGCAGTGCCAGCTCGGCGACTGCCAGCGAATTCTGCGCGTGCCGCATCGCGGTCACGATCTGCCCGGTCCGGATGAAGCGTCCGGCGTCGGCCGCGAGCGCTTCGCCCTCGTCGAGTCCGGCCTGCACGGCTTCGACCGCTGCGTCCATGTCCAGACCCCGGCGCAGGTGCTGCTCGGGGGCCCAGCGCGCCTCGGCGTAGAATACGCCGTCGGCCACCTGGTCGAGCACCCATTCCCGGGCCACCCTGGTCAGCGCCTCGGTCGTCTGCATCACGGCGATCGTATGCTCGAAGGTCTCGAGGTAGCGGACGAGGTCGCCGGAGCCTGCCGATTCGGAGAACCAGGCGCGCAGCGGCTCCTCCTCGATGGTCGGCAGCTGGTGATCGACAGCCGCGGCCAGCTCGATGATCGTGCCGGGGCGCAGCCCGCCATCGAGGTGGTCGTGCAGCGAGACCTTCGGCAGCTGGAGGATGGGGTCATCGGCGTCGACTCCACGAGGAGTCGGAAAGAGTTCAGGGTCCACCGGGCCAGCCTACTCGACGGCGGAGTCGGGCAGCTCGATCTCACCGGACCGGATCCGCTGCTGCACCTCCGCGATGTCGCGGCCGACGCCCGCGACCGAGCTCAGCAGTCCGTCGGAGGCGACGACCTCGACTCCCCCGTTGGCGACCGTCCCGGTGTACTCGGGGGCACGGACCGCCAGTCCGCCGATCATACGCGGCGCGGCCGAGGCGGTCTCCAGCGGCCCGGCGAACCCGGTCTCCGGCCAGCCTGCCACTGTGGACTGGAAGCCGGCGGCGACATTCGGGACGATCGACGCCACGACCCGCCGGTCGAGACCGTCGTCCAGGGTCCTCGAGCCGTCGGTGCCGTACCACACCAGGGACGGGAGCACCGGCTCCGATTCCTCGTCCTCGGCATCCTCCGCGGACTCGTCATCGTCAGGCTCGGTGTCCAGGGTCGAGTAGTGGGCGGCGAACGTCTCCAGCACCCCGCTGGCCGCGCCCGAGGCGAACGGCACGATGACATCCGCCTCCGCCTCGATGGCCGCGCCGGCGTAATCCCGGCCGGCGGCCGGGGTGTCGTCGACGGTCCGCATCGCGGTGGTGCCGGCATGGAGGCTGACGACCTCGGAGTCGGTGTCGGCGTTGCGCTGCTCGACCCCGGCGTCGAAGGCCCGCAGGAGCTGATCGCCGGAGGCGAACCCCCGCGAGGCGAACACCGCGACGCGTCCGGTGTCCGAGCTCGCCGCGGCGGCGTAACCGGCGATGAAGGCCGGCTCCAGCAGCTCGAAGTCGATGGTGAGCACGTTGTCGGGATAGTCCTCGCCGCCGGTCGCCACGGCCAGCCAAGCGGTGTCGGGATCGTCTCCGGCGACGGCGGCGAGCGCCTCGGCCCCGCCGGGACCCACCAGGGCGCTGAGCGTGCAGTCCTGCTCGGCGTACCGGGCGAGGGCCTGGCGGGTGCCCTCGGCGGTGCTCACGCGCTGGGCCGAGGTGGCCCCCAGGAATCCCGCTTCGTGCGCGTTGGAGAGCTCGCCGAAGCTCAGCTGCCCGATCGACGCGTCGGAGAAGCCCGCCGGAGCCGAGACGATGCAGCCGGTGGTGGTGACGGGAGCCTCAGCCGGCGCTCCGTCGCCGCAGCCGCCGACCAGCACGAGACCGGCCGCCAGCAGGCTGCCCGCGAAGCCCCGGCGGCGATTCATCGGTCCCGAATCGCCCTGAGTGCGGTGGCGGCGAGCACCCGCACGCCAACGGCCAGCGCGCTCTCGTCGGCGACGAAGTCGCCCTGGTGGATGTCATAGGTGTGGCCGCCGGGAGTGCGGGTGCCCAGCCGCACGAGTGCGCCCGGGCAGTGCGTGAGATACCACGCGAAGTCCTCGCCGCCCATCGACTGGGGGGTCAGCTGCACGCTCGACTCGCCCAGCTCCTCGCGCACGGCGGCGTCGACCAGGGCGACCTCCGGCTCGGTGTTGACCACCGGCGGCACTCCACGGCGGTGCTCGAGCTCGACGTCGACGCCGAAGGGCTCGGTGATCCGCTCGACCAGCTTGGGCAGCACCTCGGCGACCTGGTTCCAGCCGTCCACGTCCAGACACCGCAGGGTGCCCATGATGCTGCCTTCGCTGGGCACCACATTGGCCGCATGCCCGGCCTCGACTGCTCCCCAGACCAGCGAGATCGCATGCCGCGGGTCGATGAGCCGGTGCAGGGTGGCCGGCAGGTCCGTGGCGATCTTGCCGAGCGCGTACACGAGGTCCTGTGTCAGATGCGGGCGCGAGGTGTGTCCGCCCTGCCCCTTGAGCCGCACGATGACGGTGTCACCCGCGGCGGTGATGGCACCGATCCGGGAGCCGATCTTCCCGACGTCGATGTTGGGGTCGCAGTGCAGCGTGACGATCCGCGGCACTCCGTCGAGGGCGCCCTGCCGGATCACACTGAGGGCCCCGCCGGGGGTGACCTCCTCCGCAGGCTGGAAGATCAGCCGCACCCGGCCGCCCAGTCCCTGCGGCAGGCTGCGGTGCAGGTGGTCGAGGACGATGCCCGCCCCGACCAGCATGCTCAGATGCATGTCGTGCCCGCACGCATGGGCCACGCCCGGGTTGGTCGAGGCGAACGGGCCGCCGGTGAGATCCTGCAGCGGCAGCGCGTCGATGTCGGCCCGCAGGGCGAGCACCAGCGGTCCGTCGCCCACGTCGCAGACAGCGCCGGTGTGCTCGAGCCGCTGGGGCTCGAGACCGGCCTCCGTGAGCCGGTCGACGATCCGGTCGGTGGTCCGGAACTCCCGGAAGGAGAGTTCCGGGTGCGCGTGGATGTCGCGTCGGAACTCGATGAGCTCGTCGAGATGACGGGCCAGGACGGACTGGATCACGATCGGACTCTCAGGCGGACGGTGTGGGTGCAGTGCTGCTCAATCCTAGTCCGGGTCCAGATCCGGGAGGTCTTGAGGTGGCGCACGAGCAGGTCTGCCGTCGATCCCGAGGTCCGGCGGCGCAGGGCGCGGATGGCGCGGCTGCGCGGGCACTGTCCGCTCACAGCACGTCCTCCCGGCCGAGCTCCTGGGCTCTCCGGACGGCCTTCTTGACGTCCTGCGCGTGCGAGCGCGCCGCGACGAGGAGGGCGTCGTCGGTGTCGACGACGATCACGTCCTCGAGCCCGACGATCGCGACGAGGCGCTCCTGGTCGGACATCACGATGCCGGAGGCCTCGACGTCGATGACCTCGGCGCCGATCGAGTATACGCCGCGCGATTCGCCGCGCACCGGCTGCCGGAGCTTGGCCACCGAGTCGAAGTCGCCGACGTCATCCCATCCGAAGTCGCCGGGAATGACGATGACGCGGCCGGCCGAGGCCGCGGGTTCGGCGACGACATAGTCGATCGCGTTCCTCTCCAGTCCCGGCCAGACCTCGTCGAGGACGGCTTCGCGCTCGGGCCCGCACCAGGCGTCAGCGATCCTCCTCAGCCCGGCGTGCAGCTCCGGGGCCTGAGCGGCCAGGATCTCCAGCAGCGCATCGGCGCGGCAGATGAACATGCCCGCGTTCCAGCGATAGGACCCCGAGTACGCGTAGCTGCGGGCGAGGTTCGCCTCGGGCTTCTCCACGAACTTCTCGGCGCGGCGTGCTGTCGGCGCACCGGCGAGGCCGAGCAGCGGTCCCGTCCGGATGTACCCGTAGGCCGTCGCGGGGTAGGTCGGCGTGATGCCCACGGTCACGATGTCGCCGGTCGCCGCCGCCGCGCACGCCTGCTCGATGACGGCCCGGAACTCCTCGACATTGGTGATGGAGTGGTCGGCCGAGAACGATCCGATGATCGCCTCGGGGTCCTTGTCGGCGATGAGCATCGCCGCCAGGCCGATCGCGGCCGCAGAGTCCTTGGGCGACGGCTCGGCCACCAGCTGATTCCCGGGAAGTGTCGGCAGCTGCTCGCGCACCGCCTCGGCGTGGGCTCTGCCGGTCACCACCATGATCCGGTCGAGGGAGACGAGCGGCAGCACCCGATCCCATGTCGACTGGAGGAGCGATCTGCCCACCCCCAGCATGTCGTGGAGGAACTTCGGCGATGCGACTCTCGAGAGGGGCCACAGGCGAGTCCCTGAGCCGCCTGCGGGGATCACTGCATGGAAATGGGGCGTCACCGGTTCATTGTCATCCGAAAGCGGCGTCGGAAGCCAAACGACACACCTGAAGGGAGCCCGCGGCGGCGGCCCGGGCGGGGGCCGAGAACCCCGCCTTTTCAGGCATAGTTCCGTACCCTAAATGCCGTTTGAGATTTCCCGTCCGAACGTTGAGACGGGGACTCCGGGTTCTCTCATGGAATGCGCAGGGAACAAGGCGATTCGATTGGCACCAGCGCGGAAACAGGCGTAGCTTCAGGTGGTACACAACTGACCGTTTCCACTTGGAGGAAGCCCCGTGGCCAATGCGTCTACGGGCACTCTGTACCGCGGAGGCGAGGGAATGTGGTCCTGGGTTGCGCATCGCGTGACCGGAGTCGGCATTTTCTTCTTCCTGCTGGTGCATGTGCTCGACACTGCACTCGTTCGCGTCTCACCTGAGGCGTACAACGCCGTCATCGCGACGTACAAGACCCCGCTGATGGGTCTCGCTGAGATCGGCCTGGTGGCGGCCATCGTCTACCACGCCTTCAACGGCCTGCGCGTCGTGCTCGTCGACTTCTGGAAGGGCGGACCGAAGAACCAGCGCAAGCTGTTCTGGGTCGCCATGGTCCTGTGGCTGGTCGTCATGCTCGCGTTCGTGCCCCGCCACCTCATGCACGTCTTCGGAGGTTGAGAAGGATGTCAGCTTCGACCATTCCCGCCCCGCGCACCGCCTACACCCGCAGCAAGTCGAGCCGGAGCCAGTTCGAGCTGTTCGCATGGCTGTTCATGCGCATCTCCGGCATCCTCCTCGTGGTCCTGATCTTCGGCCACCTGTTCGTCAACCTGTGGGTCGGCGACGGCGTCAACGCGATCGACTTCGGCTTCGTCGCCGGCAAGTGGGCCAGCCCGTTCTGGCAGATCTGGGATCTGCTCATGCTGTGGCTGGCCATGCTGCACGGGACCAACGGACTGCGGACGATCATCCAGGACTACACGGAGAAGAAGGGCACCAGCGTTGCGCTGCAGGTCGTCCTCTACACCGCCTCGGCGATCGTCATCGTGCTCGGCACCCTGGTGATCTTCACCTTCGAGCCCTGCCCCGCAGGCGCTGACCCCGCCCTTCTCGCATCCTTCTGCACTGCAGGCTGAGCAGGCCTGAAAAGGAGAATTGAATTTTATGCAGGTACATGACTACGACGTCGTGATCGTCGGCGCCGGTGGTGCGGGAATGCGGGCGGCAATCGAGTCAGGCCAGCGGGCCCGCACTGCCGTGCTGACCAAGCTCTACCCGACGCGGTCCCACACCGGCGCGGCACAGGGCGGCATGTGCGCCGCCCTGGCCAACGTCGAGGAGGACAACTGGGAGTGGCACACCTTCGACACCGTCAAGGGCGGTGACTACCTCGTCGACCAGGACGCAGCGGAGGTGATGGCCAAGGAGGCCATCGACGCGGTCCTCGACCTGGAGAAGATGGGCCTGCCCTTCAACCGCACTCCGGAGGGCAAGATCGACCAGCGCCGCTTCGGCGGCCACACCCGCGATCACGGCAAGGCCGCTGTCCGGCGAGCATGTTACGCCGCCGACCGCACCGGCCACATGATTCTGCAGACGCTGTATCAGAACTGCGTCAAGCACGGCGTCGAGTTCTTCAACGAGTACTACGTGCTCGACCTGATCATGACCGACGTCGACGGTGTGCGCCGTCCGGCCGGCGTCGTGTCCTACGAGCTCGCAACCGGTGAGATCCAGATCTTCCGCGCGAAGTCCGTGGTGTTCGCCACCGGCGGCTTCGGCAAGATCTTCAAGACCACCTCGAACGCTCACACCCTCACCGGTGACGGCGTCGCGGTGACCTACCGCAACGGACTGCCGCTGGAGGACATGGAGTTCTTCCAGTTCCACCCGACAGGCCTGGCCGGGCTGGGAATCCTGCTGTCCGAAGCGGCCCGGGGCGAGGGCGGTGTGCTCCGCAACTCGGAGGGCGAGCGGTTCATGGAGCGCTACGCCCCCACCATCAAGGACCTCGCACCGCGCGACATCGTCGCCAGGTCGATGGCCAACGAGGTCCGGGAAGGACGCGGCTGCGGCCCCAACAAGGACTACGTGCTGCTGGACCTCACCCACCTGGAGCCTGCGCACATCGACGCCAAGCTGCCGGACATCACCGAATTCGCCCGCACCTATCTGGGAGTGGAGCCGTACACGGAGCCGGTGCCGGTGTTCCCCACCGCGCACTACGCGATGGGCGGCATCCCGACCAACATCAAGGCCGAGGTGCTGGCCAACAACACCGACGTCGTCCCCGGCCTCTATGCAGCCGGCGAATGCGCGTGCGTGTCGGTGCACGGGTCCAACCGGCTCGGCACCAACTCGCTGCTCGACATCAACGTGTTCGGCAAGCGCGCCGGCATCGCCGCCGCGGAGTACGCGAAGACCGCGCAGATGCCCGAGCTTCCCGAGGCACCCGAGGCCCGCGTGGTCGAGATGATCGAGACGATGCGCTCGGCCGCGGGCACTGAGACCATCGGCGCCATTCGCAAGGATCTGCAGGACACGATGGACGCCAACGTCCAGGTGTTCCGCACCGACGAGACGCTGCGCAAGGCCCTCGACGACATCGCCGCACTGCGCGAGCGCTACCGGAACATCGGAATCCACGACCGCGGCAAGCGCTACAACCTCGACCTCCTGGAGGCCGTCGAACTCGGCTTCCTCCTGGAGATCGCCGAGGTCGTCACCGTGGCGGCGATCCACCGCAAGGAGTCCCGCGGCGGACACTTCCGCGAGGACTTCCCGAACCGTGATGACGAGCACTTCATGCACCACACGATGACCTACCTCGATCCCACGAGCGAGGCCGAGGGCATCGCGGGCATGCGTCTGGAGACGAAGCCCGTCGTCATCACCCGTTACCAGCCGATGGAGCGTAAGTACTGATGACAGCCAACCCCGAAGCCACCACCGCAGAGCCGGCCTCCAAGGTCGCGATCCCGGAGCACCTGGGCGGCGGCGCCGGCGACATTCCCTCGTTCGAATGCACCTTCCAGATCGCCCGGTTCCTCCCGGAGCAGGATTCGGAGCCGCATTTCGAAGAGTACAAGGTCACCATGTACGGCACCGACCGCGTGCTCGACGCCCTGCACAAGATCAAGTGGGAGATCGACGGCTCCCTGTCCTTCCGCCGTTCCTGCGCCCACGGCGTGTGCGGTTCGGATGCGGTGCGGATCAACGGCCGCAACCGTCTGGCCTGCAAGACCCTGCTCAAGGACCTCGACACGGACAAGCCGATCGTCGTCGAGGCGATCAAGGGCCTGCCGCTGGAGAAGGACCTGATCGTGGACATGGAACCGTTCTTCCAGTCCTACCGCGAGATCATGCCGTTCCTCATCACCTCCGGACCGGAGCCCACGCGGGAGCGTCTCCAGTCGGCCGAGGACCGCGAGCGGTTCGACGACACCACCAAGTGCATCCTGTGCGCTGCGTGCACGTCGTCGTGCCCGGTGTTCTGGACCGACGGCCAGTACTTCGGACCGGCTGCGATCGTGAACGCGCACCGCTTCATCTTCGACAGCCGCGACGACGGCGGTGATCTGCGCCTCGACGTCCTCAACGACAAGGAAGGCGTGTGGCGCTGCCGCACCACCTTCAACTGCACGGAGGCCTGCCCGCGCGGCATCCAGGTGACCCAGGCGATCACCGAGGTGCGGCAGGCGATCCTGCAGCGCGCCTTCTGATCGTCCCGCCGGTCTGCTCGCAGGCAGCCAGGCGGCGGCAACCGCCTCCGACGAGGGCCCGATCCTTTTCCGGATCGGGTCCTCTGTCGTTCTCGGATGCCAGAGCCGGACGAGTGAACTGATTAGAATCGAGGCCGTGACACGAATGAGATCTCGGATTGGCGGACTGCTGGCATGGCTGGTGTCCTGCCTGCTGGTGCTGGCTCCCGCCTCGGCGGCCCTGCCCACCCCGGCCTCAACCACCCTGCCCACCCCGGCCTCAACCACCCTGCCCACCTCCGCCTCGGCGGCCCTGCCCACCCCCGCCTCGGCCGCGGTCCCCTCGACGGTGCTCGCCCAGCAGGAGCCCCGGCCGGAGGAGTCGGAGGCGATCTATGTCTCCCCCGACCTCGGCAACGGCCGGCCCCCACCGCAGCCGGTCGCCGAGGCGTGGCTGGTCGGAGACCTCGACACCGGGGAGATATTCGCCGGCGCCGCCACCGACGCCCAGCTCGCTCCCGCCTCGGTCATCAAGCTGCTCACCGCGCTGGCCCTCGTCGACGAACTCGACGACCCGGAGGAGAAGTACGAGGCGGTGTTCGAGGACATGGCCGTCGACGGCACCAAGGTCGGGCTCATGCAGCAGAACGAGTACACCATCGACGATCTCTTCCACGCTCTGCTGATGGCGAGCGCCAACGACGCCGCGCACGCCCTCGGAAACGCAGTCGGCGGGCAGGAGGCGGCCGTGAAGCTGATGAACGACAAGGCCGCCGAGCTCGGCCTGACGGGAACGGTGGCGGCCAACACCTCGGGCTTGGATGCGCCCGGCCAGGTCACCACCGTGGCCGACCAGATGATCATCGCCCGCGCCGTGACGAAGAACGACTACCTGATGGGGATCGTAAGGACCGAGGTCTACGACTTCCCCGGCGCCGAGAATCCCGACACCGGGGAGAAGGTCGGCGGCTATCAGATCCAGAACCACACCGATGTCGCCGGCGAGGTGCCCGGCGGCCTCGGGTTGAAGAACGGCTACACGACAGCGGCCAAGGGCTCGTTCGTCGCCGTCGTGGAGCGCTCCGGGAAGACCTACGTGTCTGCGCTGCTG
The DNA here is from genome assembly GCF_021729135.1 of Brevibacterium daeguense. Taxonomy (GTDB): domain Bacteria; phylum Actinomycetota; class Actinomycetes; order Actinomycetales; family Brevibacteriaceae; genus Brevibacterium; species Brevibacterium daeguense. The sequence continues at coordinate 337,566 of NZ_JAJTWW010000001.1, read as the reverse complement.
AGCTCGGAGAACAGCACCCGGAAGGCGGCGGTGGACCTCATCGACTGGGCCTTCAACCAGGAGTCGCCGGAGCCGATCAGCGCTGTCGTCCTCGAGCCGCGGCCCAGCCCCGAACCGCCCGCGTCGACGGCCGCGGCACCCGCGGACTCCGGCTCCTCGGCGGCCACGGCGCAGGAGGAGCCGATGGCTGGTCCGCTCCTGATGTTCGGCCTGGCGGCGGTCGTCCTGCTCGTCGGCGTGGCCCTGTGGGTGGTGCTCCGCCGCCCGCACGCGCGGCGGCGGCCGGCAGGGCCACGCAGGTAGGGCGGTTGCGACCCGGCCGGCGGCCGGGAGACGACTGCGCGGGTGAGTTCAGATGCCGGAGATGATCCCGCGCTCGGTGAGCTTCGATGCCAGGCCGGCGCCGTCGCTGGCGTACACCCATGGCACACCCTGACCCGGACCGCCGGACTTCGACCGTCCACCGGCCCACACCGCCTCCCCCACCGTGAGCTGGCGGATGGCAACGGCGGCGACGTTGTCGGGGTGGTTCTCGACGAACTCCCCGTAGATATCCTCATCGTGCTGTCCGTCGTCACCGACGAGCAGCCACTTCATGTGCGGGAACTCCCGTGCCAGCCGCTCCAGGGTGGACCGCTTGTGCTCCTGCCCGGAGCGGAAGGCCCGCGTGGCGGTCGGCCCCCAGTCGGTGAGCAGCAGCGGACCCTCCGGATACAGGTTCCGGCTCAGGAACCGCTTGAGGGTCGGCGCGACATTCCATGCCCCGGTCGACAGGTAGATGATCGGCGAGTTCGGCCGCATGTAGATGAGTCGGTCATAGAGGACAGCCATTCCGGCGACCGGAGACCGGGCGTGCTCGTCGAGCACGAAGGTGTTCCACGCAGCCAGCATGGGTCGCGGCAGCGCGGTCACCATGACCGTGTCGTCGATGTCGGAGACGATTCCGAAGGTCTGCTCCTGGCCGATGATCCGCACCGTCGCCGAGGCGACCAGCGAGTCGTCGGTCCACATCTCGATCTCGACGGTGCCCGGCGCGAAGTCACCGGGGATCACCGCGTCGACGATGCCGCCGCGGTCGGCGGTCACCATGTGCTCGGCGCCGTTGACCCGCACCCAAGCGGTGTCGTTCGACAGCGGGACGTTGCCGAACGAGCGCCAGCCCCTGATGCTCGCCTTGGTGTCGGCTGCCGGATGACCGGTCTTCGTCAGGACGGCACGCGCGAGCACCCTGATGCTGGTCTCGCCGCCGTAGGAGTCATAGGCCAGCACGGTGCGCTTCCAGCCCCGGCGAAGGGCCTTCTCCCGCGCCCACTCGTGGTAGCGGTCCTCCCAGCGGGCGGCGGTGTGCAGGACCTCGGGGGCGAGATTGCGCGGATTCTGGTTCTTAGCCACTCCTGCATTCTCGCATGCAGTCCGGATGCGCTGCCTCTCGACTCGGCCGGACGGCCTCAGGGCCCGAACGGCACTCGGTCGAACAGCTGCCAGCGTCCGCCTTCGTCGTGGAAGTACACCCCGAACCCGTGCACCATGAAGCGGGCAGTGAACTGCGCCGCCTCCTGGTAGGCCTGCTCGAGGGCTTCCTCGGGCAGCTCCTGGGCGATGGTGACGTGCGGGTGGTACGGGTACGCGAGCGCCTGGTTGAGGACTCCATGGCGCAGCCGCTCCGACAGCGTCTGGCACTCGGAGATCCCGCGGGAGACGGCGATGAACACCACGGGCGAGGTCGGCAGGAATGTGCCCGTCCCGCGCAGCTGGATGACGAACGGCGAGGTCTCGTTGGCCACCGCCCTGACGTGTCCGCGCACGCCGGGTGTGGATTCGACCGGGATCTCCATGGGCGGGACCAGGGTGATATGGGTCGGGACGGACTCGCCGCGCTCATCGCCGAAGCGCAGCCGGGCCTCGCGCAGCGTGGTCGCGAAGGGTTCGGGCACGTCGAGGGTGATCCCGATCGACACCATCCCGTTCTCGTCGGGGGTCGGCACCGCAGGGGCGTCGGGCGAGGCGCCCCACCTGGGGCCGAAGGAATCAGCGGGAGAGGAATCCAACACGCTCGTACACTTCCCTGATCGTGGTCTCCGCGATCGCCGCAGCCTTGTCGGCCCCGATGTGGAGCATCCGGGCGAGCTCCGCCGGGTCGTTCAGCAGCTCCTGGGTGCGCTCCCGCACGGGACGCAGCGACTCCACCGCAAGGTCGGCGAGCGCCACCTTGAGGTGGCCGTACATCTTGCCGTCGAACTCCGCCACGACACCCGGGATCGGGGTGCCGGAGAACGCGGAGTAGATCGTCAGCAGGTTCGACACACCCGGCTTCCCCTCCGGGTCGTAGGCGATGACGGTGTCATTGTCCGTGACCGCCGACTTGAACTTCTTGGCGAGCACCTTGGGCTCATCGAGGATGTCGATGCGGCCGGCCGGCGACGGCGCCGACTTCGACATCTTGGCGGTCGGGTCCTGCAGGTCGTAGATCTTCGCGGTCTCCTTGAGGATGCCCGGCTCCGGGACCGTGAAGGTCTGGCCGTAGCGATGGTTGAACCTCTCCGCGAGGTTGCGTGTGAGCTCCAGATGCTGCCGCTGATCCTCGCCCACCGGGACGACATCGGCCTGGTAGAGCAGGATGTCGGCGGCCATCAGCGCAGGGTAGGTCAGCAGTCCGAGGGACACGTGCTCGTTCTTGCCGGCCTTGTCCTTGAACTGCGTCATCCGCTGCGCCTCGCCCAGGCCGGTGAGGCATTCGAGGACCCACGACAGCTGAGCATGGGCAGGAATGTGCGACTGCACGAAGATCGTGGACTTCTCCGGGTCCAGCCCCGCACCCAGGAACTGGGCGGCCGTGCGCAGCGTCCGGTCGCGCAGCTCGGTGGGATCCTGCTCCACGGTGATCGCGTGCATATTGGCGATGAAGAAGAACGCGTCGTGGGTGTCCTGCTGCTCGACGAACTGCTGCAGCGCCCCGATGTAGTTGCCCAGGTGGAGGGAATCCGAGGTCGCCTGGATCCCCGAAAGGGAGCGGGATTGGGTCTGCAGTTCGGAAATCGTCATGCGCTCCATTCTGCCATCGTCCCAGGCGACCGCAGCGGCGGGGTGGGCCCGTTCCCGAGGCGGTCGCAGCGGCGGGGTGGGCCCGTTCCGGAGGCGGCCGGCGAGCCGGAATATAACGGTTCGGCAGTCAAAGACCGGCAGACTGCCTTCCGAGTGGACAGACAAGTGTGCTATGCATCACTCTTGATTGGTTGTCAGGAAAGTGTGATGCACTTCCCGGCCGACGCGCCGGTCGAGGCAGGGGGCAGTGAGCTCCCACGCCGGACCGGCGGGCGGTCATCGACAGTCGAAGACGACTCCGTGCAGCACGCCAGCCCATACCCTTCGAGTACAAGGAGCAGAGATGTCGGTTGAGTTCATCAAGACCGATGAGGACCTGCCGCCGGTAGCGGTCGTCGAGAGACCCAAGTGGACTCCGGCGAAGATCGTCCTCTGGGTCGCCATCGCCATCATCGCCGCGATCGGCTGGATCATGGTGGCCTTCGTCCGCGGCGAGGACCTGAGCGCAAGCTGGTTCGTCGCCGCTGCAGTCGGCAGCTACCTCATCGCCTTCCGGTTCTACGCCAGGTTCGTCGAGGCGAAGGTCTGCCGTCCTGATCCTCGCCGGGCGACTCCAGCCGAGCTCAAGGACAACGGCCGCGACTTCACGCCGACGGACCGCCGGGTCCTGTTCGGCCATCACTTCGCTGCGATCTCCGGCGCCGGACCGCTGGTCGGACCGGTCCTCGCCGCCCAGATGGGATACCTGCCCGGAACCCTCTGGATCATCTTCGGCGTGATCTTCGCCGGCGCGGTCCAGGACTTCATGGTGCTGTACTTCTCGATGCGCCGCAATGGCCGCTCCCTGGGACAGATGGCCCGTGACGAGCTGGGCAAGGTCGGCGGAATCATCGCCTCGATCGGCATCCTGCTCATCATGGTGATCCTCATCGCCGTCCTCGGCATCGTCATCATCAACGCGCTGGCTGAGAGCCCCTGGGGCGTCTTCTCGATCGCGATGACGATTCCGATCGCCGTCCTCATGGGCGTCTACATGCGCTACATCCGGCCCGGCAAGGTCGTCGAGACCTCGGTGATCGGCGTCTTCCTCCTGGTGGTCGCGATCATCGCCGGCGGCTGGGTGCATGAGAACCCGTTCTGGTCGGAGGTCTTCCACCTGGAGAAGACCACCCTGGCCTGGTGCCTGATGATCTACGGCTTCTTCGCCGCAGTGCTGCCGGTGTGGATCCTGCTGGCTCCGCGCGACTACCTGTCGACCTTCATGAAGATCGGCACCATCCTGCTGCTTGCCGTCGGCATCGTCATCGTCAATCCGACGGTGCAGATGCCGGCCGTCACCGAGTTCGCCTCCAACACGGACGGCCCGGCCTTTGCGGGTGCCCTGTTCCCGTTCCTGTTCATCACGATCGCCTGTGGGGCACTGTCCGGCTTCCATGCGCTGATCTCCTCGGGCACCACCCCGAAGCTCATCGAGAAGGAGAGCCAGGCACGCCTGATCGGCTACGGCGGAATGCTCATGGAGTCCTTCGTCGCGATCATGGCGCTGGTCGCCGCGGTCTGCCTGGACAAGGGCCTGTACTTCGCCATGAATGCCGCCGAACCGCTCACCGGCGGCACCGCCCAGGGCGCGGCGGACTTCATCAACAACCAGCTCGGCATGACCGGGGTGCAGACCTCTCCGGAATTCCTCGAGAACCAGGCTGTGCTGGTCGGCGAGGAGTCGATCGTCTCCCGCACCGGAGGGGCGCCGACCCTGGCGATGGGAATGGCGCAGATCCTGGGCAACGTCTTCGGCGGCCAGGCGATGATGTCCTTCTGGTACCACTTCGCGGTGATGTTCGAGGCGCTGTTCATCCTCACGACCATCGACGCCGGCACCCGGGTGGCCCGCTTCATGCTCGGCGACGCGATCGGCAACTTCGTCCCGAGGTTCCGCGATCCCTCGTGGAACGTCGGCGCCTGGATCACCACCGCGGTCATGGTCGGCGCGTGGGGATCGATCCTGCTGATGGGCGTCACCGACCCGCTGGGAGGCATCAACACACTGTTCCCGCTGTTCGGCATCTCCAATCAGCTGCTGGCGGCGATCGCACTGGCGGTGGTGTTCGCCCTCGTCTGCAAGATGGGTCTGGCCAAATGGGCGTGGATACCGGGCATCCCGCTGGCCTGGGACCTGGCCGTGACCATGACCGCATCCTGGCAGAAGATCTTCTCCTCGGATCCGAAGCTCGGCTACTGGGCTCAGCACTTCGCCTACCGCGATGCGCTGGCCGCCGGTGAGACCTCCCTGGGCACCACCGAAGGCGCCGCGGCCATGCAGGCAGTGGTCCGGAACACGTTCATCCAGGGCACCCTGTCGATCGTGTTCGCCGTCATCGTCCTCATGGTCGTGGTGATGGCGCTGTGGGCGGCCTACAAGTCGATCACGGCGAAGGGCCCGCTGCCGACCACGGAGGAGCCGTTCCAGCCGTCCCGGATGTTCGCGCCCAAGGGCCTGATCATGACTTCGGCCGAGAAGCAGGTCAAGGAGCAGTGGGATGCGCTGGAGCCCGCTGCCGTCCAGCGGACGGGGCAGGCATGAGCGCCGCGGTCGCGCGCCTAGCCGCTCCGTTCCGCGCGGTCCACTGGTACCTCAAGGAGCTGATGGGCGAGAACGCGTATCAGCACTACCTCGCGTCGTACGAGCGGCGGCACGGCACGCGTGAGGGTGCGATGGCCGAGCGCGCGTTCTGGCGCGACGTGACCGACGCCCAGGACCGCAACCCGCAGACGCGCTGCTGCTGAGCGCGGGTCAGTCCGCTGCCGCGGTGACCGTCGCCTCGGCCCCGGACCTGACCATCACCATCTGGTAGTCGATGACGAGCGGGGCGTGATCGCTCCACCGCTCCGCCCACGAATCGGCCCGGTCCACCCTCGCCGACGCGGCCGTGGCCGCCAGCTCGGGCGTCGCCAGCTGATAGTCGATGCGCCATCCGGCGTCGTTGTCGAAGGCTTTGCCCCGCATGGACCACCACGTGTAGGGACCCGCCATCTCTCCGGACAGCTTCCGGTGCACGTCGACCCAGCCGAGCTCGCCGAGGAAGCGGTCGAAGTAGGCGCGCTCCTCGGGCAGGAAGCCGGCCTTCTTCTGGTTGGCCTTCCAGTTCTTGATGTCGAGCTCGGTGTGCCCCACATTGAGGTCCCCGGTCACGATCGCATGGTCCGCGTGCTCGCGCAGCTCCGGCAGCCGGGTGAGCATGCCGTCGAGGAAGCGGTACTTGTCGTCCTGCTTGGGAGTCCCGGCCTCGCCGGAGTGGACGTAGGCCGACACCACCGTCAGCGTGGTGCCATCGGCCAGCACGTAGTCCGTCTCGATCCAGCGGCCGGACCGATCGAAGTACTCATCGCCGATGCCGATCCGCACCGCGGCTGCGGGCTGCCGGGAGATGACGGCGACTCCGGCACGTCCCTTGGCCTCGGCGTCGGCACTGTACACATGGTGTCCGGAGGGCTCGAGGATGCCCTCGGCGATGTCGTTGCCGGCCCGAACCTCCTGCAGCGTGACGATGTCGGCGGCGGTCGACTCCAGCCAGTCCCCCATCCCCTTCCGCCAGGCGGCGCGGATTCCATTGACATTGACGGTTGCGATTCGAATCATGGTTGCTATCCTGTCACGGCTCCCCAGGGGAGTTGTCCCATCACCTTCGACTCGGCGTAGAGTGAGTGTGACTGTTCCGCTTCAAAGGAGGAAGCCTTGGCCGACAACCAGACCTTCGACGCCTCTCAGGTGAGTATTCGACCGCTCGATGAGGTCGATGCGCTCGAGCTGCGCGACTTCCTGGTAGCGGCTCAGAAGGATTTCTGGGGCGACCGGGACCTCAGCCATGATCACGACCCGTACTGGTTCCGCCAGTTCGCGGCCTCCGGTCTGGTGGCCCGCTTCCGCAACGAGATCGTCGGCTACCTCCTCGGCGTGATCCCGCTGGAAGGTCCGGCCTACGTCCACCTGGTCGCGGCGCGGAAGGACTTCCGGCACCGGGGCATCGGACGCCGCCTCTACCTTGAGTTCATCAAGATGGCGCGCGAGAAGGGCGCCGCAGAGGTGCAGGCGACCGCGGATCAGGACAACTCCGAGGCGATCTCGTTCCACTCCTCGATGGGCTTCGAGGGTGAGCTCATCGCCGACTACGGCGGTCCGGACAGCCCCCGCGTCTTCTTCTCCCGCTTCCTCAACGGCGACTGACCATCGCAGGCTGCTGGGAGCAGACACCGGGCCCGGGATTCCTTCGCGGAATCCCGGGCCCGGTTCATTCACGACTCCCGATCAGCTCAGTGACCGGCCTGCCGCTCGGCGATCTCGACGACGTTGCGCAGCAGCAGGGCCCGTGTCATCGGACCGACTCCCCCGGGGTTGGGAGACAGCCAGGCCGCCACCTCGGCGACTCCCGGGTCGACGTCTCCGACGATCCTGCCCTTGCCGGTCTCCGGATCCTCCACGCGGGAGACTCCGACGTCGAGCACGACCGCCCCCGGCGCGACCGCCTCGGCCCGCACCAGCCCGGGGGAACCCGCTGCGGCGACGATGACGTCGGCCGAGCGCAGCACCTCATCGAGGTTCACGGTGCCGGTGTGCGTCAGCGTCACCGTGGCGTTGTACTCCCGCCGGGTCAGCAGCGCGCCGATCGAGCGGCCCACGGTCACGCCGCGGCCGACGACGACCACATGCTTTCCGGGCAGCTCGATCCCGTTGCGCTCCATGAGCTCGATGACTCCGCGCGGAGTGCACGGAAGCGGCGAGCTGATGGGCCGGCTGACGTTGAGCATCAGCCGCCCGAGGTTCGTCGGATGGAGACCGTCGGCGTCCTTGTCGGGGCTGATCCGCTCGAGGACGTGATCGGTGTCGATCTGCTCCGGGAGCGGCAGCTGGACGATGTAGGCAGTGCAGGCGGGGTCGGCGTTGAGCTCGTCGATGACCTCGTCGAGCTCGGCCGCGGTGATCGTCGACGGCAGGTCCCGGCGGATCGATTCGATGCCGACCTGCGCGCAGTCACGGTGCTTTCCTGCGACATAGGACTGCGATCCGGGGTCCTCGCCGACCAGGACGGTGCCGAGGCCGGGCACGATGCCGGCCTCGCGCAGCGCCGCGACCCGGCCCGCCAGCTCCTCCTTGATCGCCTTCGCGGCCGCCTTGCCATCAAGGATCTGAGCGCCCATCAGTACTGTTCCAGCCCTTCGTAGAGCGGGAAGTCGGCGGCGAGCCGGTTCACCCGGGCACGGAGCGTCTCGACGTCCGGGCTGGGTTTGAGAGCCTCTGCGATGACGTCGGCGACCTCGGTGAATTCTGCGGCGCCGAAGCCGCGGGTGGCCAGCGCCGGGGTGCCGATCCGCAGACCGGAGGTGACCATCGGAGGCCGCGGATCGAACGGCACCGAGTTGCGGTTGACGGTGATGCCCACCTCGTGGAGGATGTCCTCGGCCTGCTGGCCGTCCAGCTGCGAATTGCGCAGGTCGACGAGCACCAGGTGGACGTCGGTGCCGCCGGTCAGCACGGACGCGCCGGACTCGGCCACATCCGAGGCGAGCAGCCGCTCGGCGAGGATCCGGGCGCCTTCCAGAGTGCGCTCCTGGCGCTGCTTGAACTCCTCGGTCGCCGCCAGCTTGAAGGCGACGGCCTTGGCCGCGACGACGTGCATGAGGGGCCCGCCCTGCTGGCCGGGGAACACCGCGGAGTTGAGCTTCTTGGCATGCTCGGGATCGCGGCTGAGGATGAACCCGGAGCGCGGCCCGCCGATGGTCTTGTGCACCGTCGAGGACACGACGTCGGCCAGCGGCACGGGGTTGGGATGGAGCCCCGCGGCGACCAGACCTGCGAAGTGGGCCATGTCGACCCACAGTGCCGCCCCGACCTCGTCGGCGATCGATCGGAACGCCTCGAAGTCGAGCTGGCGGGGGTATGCCGACCAGCCGGCGACGATGACCTTGGGCCGGTGCTCGAGGGCACGCTGCCGGACCACGTCCATGTCGATGCGGTAGGTGTCCGGATCGACTTCGTAGGAGGCGACGTCGTACAGCCGTCCGGAGAAGTTGATCTTCATCCCGTGCGTCAGGTGGCCGCCGTGGGCGAGCTCGAGACCGAGGAGTCTGTCGCCCGCGCGGGCGAACGCGTGCATCACAGCGGCGTTGGCGGAGGCGCCCGAGTGGGGCTGGACGTTGGCGTACTCCGCCCCGAAGAGCTTCTTCACACGGTCGAGGGCGAGGTTCTCCGCGATGTCGACGGCCTCGCAGCCGCCGTAGTAGCGGCGTCCCGGATAGCCTTCGGCGTACTTGTTGGTGAGGACTGAGCCCGCGGCCTGGAGCACGGCGCGGGGCACGAAGTTCTCCGATGCGATCATCTCGAGGAACGTGCGCTGCCGATCCAGCTCCTGGTCCAGCACCGCCGCGATCTCCGGATCGATCTCGCCCAGCGAGGCGTTCATCGAGTTCGACACGTCAGTCATTCATCAGCTCCTAGGGACGTCTGCGGCAACGGCGCGATGCCTGCGAATACAGTACCAGGCGCAGCCTGTCCGGGAGCCGGGACCGCGGCGAGCCCGGTGCCCGCCGACTCGTAGGATGAGCCCATGACATCTGACCACGAATGGGTCCTCTCGATCTCCTGCCCCGACCGCTCCGGCATCGTCTACGCCGTCTCCGGGGCGCTGGTGGGCATCGACGCCACGATCACCGAATCCCAGCAGTTCGGGTCGCAGGACACCGAGCTGTTCTTCCTCCGCCTGCAGTTCCGCACCTCAGCGGACGAGGAGGTCATCCGGGAGGCGCTGGCGCCCATCGTGCGCCGACTGGGCATGACGGTCGAGCTGCATTCCGCGCAGCGCCGGCAGCGGACCCTGGTCATGGTGTCCAAGGCCGGCCACTGCCTCAACACCCTGCTGTTCCAGCAGCACTCGGGAGTGCTGCCCACCGACATCGTCGGGGTCGTGGGCAACCACGACACGCTGGCCCCGATGGCCGAGTTCCACGAGGTTCCCTTCCACCACATCCCCGTCACCCCCGACACCAAGCAGGAAGCCGAGGACCGGCTGCTCCACCTGGTCGACGAGCTCGACGTCGAGCTGGTCGTGCTCGCCCGGTACATGCAGATCCTCTCCCCCGCGGTCTGCGACCGCATGATGGGGCGCGTGATCAACATCCACCATTCGTTCCTGCCGAGCTTCAAGGGCGCGCGTCCCTACCACCAGGCGCATGCCCGCGGGGTCAAGATCATCGGTGCCACCGCCCATTACGTCACCAGCGACCTCGACGAGGGGCCGATCATCGAGCAGGACGTCACCCGCGTGACGCACTCCCAGCCGGTCGAGGACTTCGTCCGGCAGGGCCAGGAGATCGAGGCCTCGGTGCTCGCCCGCGCCGTCCGGTGGCACGCCCAGGGCCGTGTCATCCTCGATGGCAGCCGGACTGTCGTGTTCAGCTGACGATCCCGCTGCGCCTGAATGGCAAAGGGCTGCGATCCAGACGGATCGCAGCCCTTGTCAGCTGAGCGCAGGAGTGGGACTCACTTCTCCTCGGCGGACTCGCCTTCGGAGGACTCGCCCTCGGAGGACTCGCCTTCGGAGGACTCGCCTTCGGAGGACGCCTCGGCGGACGCCTCGGAATCGGCAGCGGGTGCCTCTTCCACGGTCTCGTCAGCAGCGGTGCCCTCGGCGGACTCGTCCTGGGAGGTGGTCTCCTCAGCAGCGGACGCCTCGGCGGAGGCGTCGGAGCCGGAATCGGCAGCAGCCGCCTGGGTTGCGGCCTCTGCTTCCTTCACGGTGGCCTGCTTGGGCGAGTACGGCTCGAGCACCAGCTCGATCACGGCCATCGGGGCGTTGTCGCCCTTGCGCGGGCCGATCTTGGTGATCCGGGTGTAGCCGCCCGGACGTTCAGCGACGGCCGGAGCGATCGAGGTGAACAGCTCGTGCACGATCGACTTGTCGGTGATCTGCGCCAGCACCCGGCGACGAGCCGCGAGGTCTCCGCGCTTGGCGAAGGTGATCAGGCGCTCGGCGACCGGGCGGAGGCGCTTGGCCTTGGTGACGGTCGTGGTGATCGACTTGTTCTCGAAGAGCTGAGCGGCCATGTTGTTCAGCAGCATCCGCTCGTGCGCCGGGGAACCACCCAGACGGGGCCCCTTGGTAGGCGTGGGCATGGTTTATCTCCTTGGAATTCTTAGAACTGCTCGTCCTCGACGAAGGACGTGTCCTCGCCTTCGGGGGCATTGTCGTAATCGGCAGGGCTGTCCTTGAGGCTGAGGCCCAGCTCGCTGAGCTTCTGCTTGACCTCGTCGATGGACTTCGAGCCGAAGTTGCGGATGTCCATCAGGTCGGTTTCGCTGCGCGAGACGAGCTCGCCGACCGTGTGGATCCCCTCACGCTTGAGGCAGTTGTACGAGCGGACGGTGAGGTCCAGGTCCTCGATGGCCAGGGCCAGGTCGGCAGCCATCGCGGCATCGACGGGTGAAGGCCCGATCTCGATGCCCTCCGCCTCGACGTTGAGCTCCCGGGCCAGGCCGAACAGCTCGACGAGGGTCTTGCCGGCGGAGGCCACGGCATCACGCGGGGTGATCGAGGGCTTGGTCTCCACGTCGACCACCAGGCGGTCGAAGTCGGTGCGCTGCTCGACACGGGTGGCCTCGACCTTGTAGGTCACCTTGAGGACCGGCGAGTAGATCGAGTCGACCGGGATGCGCCCGATCTCCGCGTCGGCGTTCTTGTTCTGCGCCGCCGACACGTAGCCGCGACCGCGCTCGATCGTCAGCTCCATGTCCAGTCGCCCGTCCTCGTTGAGGGTGGCGATGAACAGCTCGGGGTTGTGGATCTCGACACCCGCGGGAGCGGAAATGTCTTCGGCGGTGACTGTCCCCGGGCCCTGCTTGCGCAGGTAGGCGACGACCGGTTCATCGAACTCCGAGGAGACGACGAGCGACTTGAGGTTGAGGATGAACTCGGTGACATCCTCCTTGATCCCCGGCACGGTGGTGAACTCATGGAGCACACCGTCGACCCGGATGCTGGTGACGGCAGCACCGGGGATGGACGACAGCAGGGTGCGACGCAGCGAGTTTCCGAGGGTGTAGCCGAATCCCGGTTCGAGCGGCTCGATGACGAACCGCGAACGATAGGTGGCTACAACCTCTTCCGTGAGCGTGGGGCGCTGTGCAATCAGCACGTGGGCTTCCTTTCGGCGAGCATCCGCTATATGACGCTCGCAATGCACTTGAGAGTATTGCTACTCGTGACGCTTGCGGGGGTGTGGAAGGCCGACGGGCCGGCGCTCGCGGGGGATGGTCTCCCCCGCGAGCACCGGCTCATCGGAGCGGCTCAGCCGCGGCGACGCTTGGGCGGCCGGCAGCCGTTGTGCGGCGTCGGGGTCACGTCCTGAATGGTGCCCAGCTCCAGGCCTGCTGCCTGGAGGGAGCGGATCGCGGTCTCACGGCCCGAGCCCGGTCCCTTGACGAAGACGTCGACCTTCTTGAGGCCGTGCTCCTGCGCGCGACGAGCAGCCGATTCGGCGGCCATCTGCGCGGCGTAGGGGGTGGACTTGCGCGATCCCTTGAAACCGACCTCGCCGGAGGAAGCCCAGGAGATCACGGCTCCGGTCGCGTCGGTGATCGAGACGATCGTGTTGTTGAATGTGGACTTGATGTGAGCCTGGCCGTTGACAATGTTCTTCTTGTCCCTGCGGCGCGGCTTGCGAGCAGCTGATGCTGCGCGTGTCTTGGGCGGCATGCTTCAAAACTCCTGATCGAAGGCTAGGGGGTGATTACTTCTTCTTACCGGCCACAGTGCGCTTCGGGCCCTTGCGGGTGCGCGCATTGGTCTTCGTGCGCTGTCCGCGGACAGGAAGTCCGCGGCGGTGGCGCAGGCCTTCGTAGCTGCCGATCTCGACCTTGCGGCGGATGTCGGCAGCAACCTCACGACGGAGGTCACCCTCCACTTTGAATGTGCCTTCGATGTAGTCGCGCAGCTGCACGAGCTCAGCATCGGTCAGGTCTTTCACACGGGTGTTCGGGCTGATCCCGGTTTCCGTCAGGGTCTGGCTCGCACGAGTGCGGCCCACACCATAGATGTATGTCAAGGCGACTTCCACGCGCTTTTCGCGCGGGAGGTCGACTCCGGCAAGACGTGCCATCGGCTATTTCTCCATTGTCTGATCAGAGGTGCTTGCTCAGGCCTGTCCCGCTGGGCTGTGCCCGCGGGTCCCCGGCCTCCGAACCGGGGGTGTCGTCCTGTCTCCAGGGGTCGAGGCCTGCTTGGGTGTGGTGCTCACAGCTGACGCGAGCGCGCCAGTGCGAACGAGATCTGCTCCAGGTGAAGCGATCAGCCCTGACGCTGCTTGTGGCGCGGGTTGTCGCAGATCACCATGACCCGGCTGTTGCGCCGGATCACCTTGCAGTTGTCGCAGATCTTCTTGACGCTTGGCTTAACCTTCATCGTTATTCCTTCTTCTCACCGCGAATACCCCGGGGTCGTGACCCTGGGGCAGGAACGGCGAAAGCTGTCGAAGAGATCTCTTACTTGTACCGGTAGACGATGCGTCCGCGGGACAGGTCGTAGGGAGACAGCTCCACCACGACACGGTCCTCGGGAAGGATTCGGATGTAGTGCTGGCGCATCTTTCCTGAGATGTGCGCAAGCACCTTGTGCCCGTTGCTCAGCTCGACGCGGAACGTGGCGTTCGGCAGAGCCTCGACAACGGTGCCCTCGATCTCAATGACCCCTTCTTTTTTGGCCATATCGTTCGTGTACCTCATCTTCCCGCAACCACAGCGGGCCGCGATTCGTTCGTCACTCGGATCCTCTTCGGCTGCCCGGGCGGGATCCGATTCGACCGGGATCTGCTCTGCCGGGAAAGCGCCAATCGCCTCTTGCTTTGCGCTAAGCTCATGAAGAGGACGGCGACACCCTGCCCGCCGGTCACAGACCAGTGAACCACTCTAACCCAATCAGGCCGTCAACGCCAATGCTGCCCGTCTCCCCGCGTCTCTCCCCGCTGGTGTCCCCCGCCGCTCGAGTCGACGCCGCTGAACGGCTCCGCCGACTCCTCGCGATCGAGCCCGCACCCAGAGCAGACCTGGGAGCCCTCTCGGCGGAGCTCAGCGCCTCCGCCTGGCGGACATCGACGGTCCGCGGCCGGCTGCTGCGCCGGCTCGGGCTCCTCGACTCCGCGGGCCCGGCCGTGCTCGAGCTCCTCGGCGAGCACCTCACCGCGGCCGAGGCGGCCCGTGTCCTCGACACCGTCCCCGCTCTCGAACCCCGCACCCGAGGTCCCGCCTGCGCTGTCCCGGCGGCCCGTCCCGTTCCCGGGAGGGCCGAGCACGTGCGGCAGGGGCGCCTCGGCGACTGCTGGTTCATCGCAGTCCTGGCCGCGTGCGAGCACGCCTGGCCCGGCTTCATCGCCTCGCTGCTCCGGCCGCTGCCGAACGGGCTCGTCCAGGTCCGGCTCCACACCCCGCTCCCCCGCTGGATCACGCTGAGCGATCGTGTGCCGCCGCGCCACCGCGCGGGCGATCGTCGGCTGCGCCCCAACGGCGCCTCACTGGTCGAGAAGGCCCTTGCGATCGCCCACGGCAGAGGCAGCTACCGCCGCACCCAGTTCAACTTCGCCGGCACCGCCTTCCGACTGCTCACCGGCAGGTGGTGTCCGGCGCGGCCGGTGCCGCGCACTCTCCGACCTGCTGCCGCCTGGCTCGGGGCGGGGAGGCCGGTGCTCGCCTCGACGCTGATCAGGCCCGGTGGATCGTTCATGCTCCACCGGGAGGACGACCCGGACCGGAGCATCGCGTTCATGGACGGGCACGTCTACGTCGTGATGGAGGTCGCGTCGTTCACCGAGGACGGCTGCCGGGAGCCCGGCCTGGCGCCTCGGGTCCACGTCCGCAATCCTCACGGCGGCGCTGAGGGAGAGCCTCGGCGCACGGACCTGTACCTGTCGGCGGCCCAGTTCCGAAGGGCTTTCATCAGCGTGAACGTGGGACCGCGCGCTCCGGCCGCACCGTGAGCACCGCCCGCCCGCGCTGCCGTCTCGGCGGCTACCGTGGAGACATGACGATTCCCGAATACAGCGCCGAGGAGCTCCGCGCCCGCGGCTCTCTCAAGTGGACGACCTATCCGGATACCCTCGGCGCCTTCATCGCCGAGGCAGATTTCGGCACCGCGCCCGCGGTCCACCGCGCGCTGGCGGAGCTGCAGCAGGCGGAGCTCTTCACCTACGCGCCTCCCGCGATGACCCGGGACATGGCTGCCGCGACTGCGGAGTTCTGCGCCAGGCGCTTCGGCTGGGAGGTGCCGCCGGCCCAAGTCGCGGCCGTTCCCGACGTCATCACCGCCTTCGCGGCGACAATCGACATCTTCACCGAGCCCGGGGCACCGGTCGTCCTGCCGACGCCGGCCTACATGCCGTTCTTCCGAGTCGCGCCGCTGCACGGCCGCGAGGTTCGCGAGGTCCCCATGCTGCGCACGGACTCCGGGTGGGAGATCGACTTCGACGCCGTCGATGCTGCGATGACCCCGGGTGCGCTCCTGGTGGTCTGCAATCCGCACAACCCGATCGGCAAGGTCTACACGGGGCAGGAGCTGGAGCACATCAGCGAACTCGTCGAGCGCCACTCCGGCCGCGTCTTCGCCGATGAGATCCACGCTCCTCTCGTGTACGAGGCCGGCTCCCACATCCCCTATGCCTCCGTCAGCGAGGCGGCAGCCAGGCACGCGATCACCTCCACCTCCGCATCGAAGGCATTCAACATCCCCGGCCTGAAGTGCGCGCAGATCATCTTCTCGAACGCGGCCGATCTGGCCCGCTACCGGGAGTTCGGGGAGTTCGTCTCCCATTCGACGGCAGTCCCGGGAATCGTCGCCAATACCGCCGCCTATCGCGACGGCGACGCATGGCTGGCCGAGCAGATCGCCTACCTGGACGACAACCGTCGCCTGCTCGGGGACTTGCTGGCGCAGCATCTCCCCGAGGCGAAGTGGGTGATGCCGCAGGGGACCTACATCTCCTGGATCGACCTGCGCGACTGTCAGCTGCCGCAGGGCCCCGCTGAGTTCTTCCGGGAGCAGGCCGGAGTCGTGCTCACGGACGGGAGAGAGTGCGGGCAGGTCGGAGCCGGGCATGTGCGGCTCAACTTCGCCACGCCGAGGCCGATTCTCGCCGAGATCGTCGAGCGCATGGGCACAGCGCTCGGCGGCTGAGAGACAGCTCAGCGAGCCGGACGGAAGCTGCGGCTCAGTCGACCGGGACGGGCGACACTCCGTAAGCGGCCAGCCGCTCGGCTCCGCCGTCCGCTGCCGTGAGCACCCAGATCCCGCCCTCGTGGCGGGCGACGGTGTGCTCCCAGTGGGCCGCCCGCGAACCGTCCTCGGTGACCACCGTCCACTCGTCGTCGAGGGTCCGGGAGGAGGTCTGGCCGAGGACCAGCATCGGCTCGATCGCCAGGCACATCCCGGGGCGGATCTTCGGCCCGAGGCTGCGCGCGCGGTAGTTGAGCACCTCGGGTTCCATGTGCATCTGTGATCCGATGCCATGCCCGGTGTAGTCCTCGACGAGTCCGAGGTCGGGGGCGGTGCGGGCGGTGGACTCCTCGATCGCGGCGCCGATCTCGCCCACCCGCTTGGCCGTGGCGAACGCGGCGATGCCCGCCCACATCGCCTCCTCGGTGACATCCGACAGACGCTGGTCCTCGGCTCGGCCGGACTCCGGACCGCCCACGATCATCGTGAACGCGGAGTCCCCGTGGAACCCCTCGACGATCGCACCGCCGTCGATGGACACCAGATCCCCGGCGGCCAGCACCCGATCACCGGGGATGCCGTGCACGATCTCCTCGTTGACCGAGACGCACACGGTCGCCGGGAACCCGTGGTAGCCCTTGAAGTTCGACGTCGCGTCGTGATCTGCGATCACGGCTGCGGCAGCCGCGTCGACGTCGGCCGTGGTGGCGCCGGGCACACACGCCGCGCGGGCGGCGTCGAGAGCCGCCCGCGTGACCAGACCGGCCCGGCGCATCGAGCGCAGCTGTGCCGCGGTCTTCAGTTCCACCTTGGAACCGAACATCTCAGCGTCCGATCGCCTGCAGGATGCGCTCGGTGATCTCCTCGACCTCGCCGAGGCCGTCGACCTTCCGCAGCAGGCCGCGGTCGGCGTAGAGGTCGGTCAGCGGCTGCGTCTGCTCGGCATAGACGTCGAGACGGTGCCGGATGACCTCCTCGGTGTCGTCGGAGCGGCCCTGCAGCTGCGCGCGGGCGAGCAGCCGTTCGACCACCTCATCCGTGTCGGCGGTGAGCTCGACGACATGGTCGAGCGAGTCCCCCGCCGCCTTCAGCATGGAGTCCAGCTCCTCCACCTGTGCCGCGGTGCGCGGGTAGCCGTCGAGCAGGAAGCCTTCGGCTGCGTCGGCCTGCGCCAGGCGATCCTTGACCATCGAGTTCGTGACCTCGTCGGGCACGTACTCGCCGGCATCCATGTAGCGCTTGGCCTGCTTGCCGAGCTCGGTCTCACCGGCCACATTGGCGCGGAAGATGTCGCCGGTGGAGATCGCAGGGATCTCCAGCTTCTCGCTCAGGCGCGCAGCCTGGGTGCCTTTGCCCGCACCGGGCGGGCCGATGAGGATGATCCGTGTGCTCATGGGGTGTTCTTCCTTTCGGGGTGGGCCCGTTCCGACGGCGCTGCAGGGCGGCAGTGCACTTCGTCAGGCTATCGGAGGGGGCTGCGGGTCAGCGGAGCAGGCCTTCGTAGTGACGCTGCTGCATCTGCGAATCGATCTGCTTCACGGTCTCCAGGCCGACGCCGATGACGATCAGCAGCGAGGTGCCGCCGAACGGGAAGTTCTGATTGGCGTCGATCAGCACCAGGGCGATCAGCGGGATCATGGCCACGAAGGCCAGATACAGCGAGCCCGGGAACGTGATGCGGGTGAGCACGTAGCTCAGGTACTGCTCGGTGGGCCTTCCGGCGCGAATGCCGGGGATGAACCCGCCGTACTTCTTCATGTTGTCAGCGACTTCCTCCGGGTTGAAGGTGATCGCGACGTAGAAGTATGCGAAGAAGATCGTCAGCACGAAGTAGGTGATCATGTAGACCGGGTGGTCACCGGCGGTGAGATACTCGGTGATCCAGCCGACCCACGCCGATTCCGGGTCGCCGAACTGCGCGATCAGGCTGGGCAGGTAGAGCACTGAGGACGCGAAGATGATCGGGATCACGCCGGCCTGGTTGACCTTGATCGGAATGTAGGTCGAGGTGCCCCCGAACATTCGTCGGCCGACCATCCGCTTGGCGTACTGCACGGGAATGCGGCGCTGCGACTGCTCGACGAACACGACGAGGCCGACGATCGCGAGGCCGACGAGGATCACGATCAGGAAGACGTCGATGCCCTGAGAGGTGAGGATGGCGTTGAACGCGGAGGGGAATCCTGCTGCCACTGCGGTGAAGATCAGCAGGGACATGCCGTTGCCGACGCCGCGCTCGGTGATCTGCTCACCCAACCACATGATCAGACCGGTGCCGGCGGTCAGGGTGAGGATGATGATTCCGATGCCCCACCAGGTGTCGTTGATGATGAGGTTCTGGCAGCCCTCGACGTTGCCGAACAGCGCTCCGGTGCGCACGGTCGACACCAGCGTCGTGGCGTTGAGGATGCCCAGCCCGATCGTCATGTATCGGGTGTACTGGGTGAGCTTCGCCTGGCCCGAGGCGCCTTCCTTGTGGAGGGCTTCGAAGCGCGGGATCACGACGCGCAGCAGCTGGGTGATGATGCTCGCGGTGATGTAGGGCATGATGCCCAGCGCGAAGATCGACAGCTGCAGGAGGGCTCCCCCGCTGAACAGGTTGATGAGCCCGAAGGCGCCCTGATTGAGCTGCGGCGCTGCGACGCATTGCTGGACCTGGGTGTAGTCGATGCCGGGAGCGGGAATGAAGGACCCGAGCCGGTAGAGCACGATCACACCGAGTGTGAAGAGGAGTTTGTTCCTCAGATCGGGCGTTTTGAAAGCCCGCCCAATTGCGCCGAGCAAGCGTCCTCCTGGGTTGATTCAACGGGAGCGGACGTGCACGAGAACACGCGCGTGCCCAGGTCCCGGAAGATGATTCGTTGCAAGTACCTGATGAACTGTATCAGGACAGGGTGCCGCGCCCGAATCCGAGAATCTGCCCTCGGGGACGGAACCACGGCTCGGAGGCCGCGAACACGACCGGAGGGAGGCCGCCTGTCGGCGGCCTCCCTCCATCGATCACGTCTGGGACAGCATCCTCAGACGGTGGTCGTTGTCCCGCCGGCTGTCTGGATCTTCTCGACAGCGGAGGCGGAGAACTTGTCGGCGGAGATGTCGAGCTTGACGGTGATCTCACCGCTGCCCAGCACCTTCACCGGCTGGTTGGCGCGGACGGCGCCCTTGGCCACCAGATCCTCGACCGTCACGGTGCCGCCCTCGGGGAACAGCGTCGAGAGCTTGTCGAGGTTGACGACCTGGTAGTCGACCTTGTTCGGGTTCTTGAACCCGCGCAGCTTCGGCAGCCGCATGTGGAGCGGCGTCTGGCCGCCCTCGAAGCCATGCGGCACCTGGTAGCGTGCCCTGGTTCCCTTGGTGCCGCGGCCTGCGGTCTTGCCCTTCGACCCCTCGCCGCGACCCACCCGGGTCTTGGCGGTCTTGGCGCCGGGGGCTGGACGCAGGTGGTGCAGCCTCAGCACGTTCTCTTCTGCCATGTCAGTCCACCTCTTCCCATGTGACCAGGTGGCGCACGGTGTTCACCATGCCGCGGATCTCCGGGCGGTCCTCTTTCACGACGATGTCGTTGATCTTCTTCAGACCGAGGGTCCGGAGCGTCTCGCGCTGGTTCTGCTTGCCACCGATTTCGGATTTGACCTGGGTGATCTTCAGCTTGGCCATCAGGCTTTCGCCCCGCTTTCAGCCGCACGCAGCATGGCGTGAGGAGCGACCTGGTCCACCGGGAGGCCGCGGCGGGCCGCGACTTCCTCGGGCCGTTCGAGTCCCTTGAGCGCCGCGATCGTGGCATGCACGATGTTGATGGCGTTCGAGGAGCCCAGCGACTTCGAGAGGATGTCGTGGACGCCTGCGGCGTCGAGGACCGCGCGGACCGGCCCGCCGGCGATCACGCCGGTACCGGGTGCCGCCGGCCGCAGCAGCACGACTCCTGCGGCCTCCTCGCCGGTGATCGGGTGCGGAATGGTCTTCTGGATGCGGGGGACGCGGAAGAAGTTCTTCTTCGCCTCCTCGACACCCTTGGCGATGGCCGAGGGAACTTCCTTGGCCTTGCCGTAGCCCATGCCCACCATGCCGTCACCATCGCCGACGACGACGAGTGCGGTGAAGGAGAACCGACGTCCGCCCTTGACCACCTTCGACACGCGGTTGATCGTGACGACGTGCTCGATGAACTGGTTCTTGTCGTCGCGGTCCTGACGGTTGCCGCGACGACCGCCGTCACCGCGGCCGCGGCCGCGGCCACGGTTGCGGTTGCCGTCGTCCTGCTGCTGGGTGTTCTCGGTCTGAGTCACCTGCTGGTCCTTGTTCTCTTCAGTGCTCACAGGGACAGTCCTCCTTCGCGTGCACCTTCGGCGATCGCCGCGACCCGACCGTGGTAGGCGTTGCCTCCGCGGTCGAACACCACGGCGTCGACACCTGCGGCCTTGGCGCGCTCAGCGACGAGAGCGCCGACCTTGCGGGCCTTGGCGGTCTTGTCCTCGGCCGCACCCCGGAGGTCGGCTTCCATTGTCGATGCCGACGCCAGGGTCCTGCCGACGCTGTCGTCGATGACCTGGACGAACACGTGTCGGCTCGACCGGGTGACGGCCATGCGCGGCCGCTCGGCGGTGCCGGCGATGTGCCTGCGCAGTCGGGTGTGGCGTCGGGTGCGCGCAGCGGCCTTGCCCTTGCCGTAACTCTGCTTCTTTCCGAAGGCCATGGTCACTTACCAGCCTTTCCGACCTTGCGGCGAACGATCTCGCCGGCGTAGCGCACGCCCTTGCCCTTGTACGGTTCGGGCTTGCGCAGTTTGCGGATGTTTGCGGCGACTTCGCCCACGGCCTGCTTGTCGATGCCGGTGACGGTCACCTTGTTCTGCCCCTCGACGGCGAAGCTGATGCCCTCAGGGGGCTCAACGGTGATCGAGTGGCTGTAGCCGAGTGCGAATTCGAGGTTCGCTCCCTTTGCCTGCACGCGGTAACCGGTGCCGACGATCTCCAGCGACTTCGAGTATCCCTCGGTCACGCCGACGATCTGGTTGCTGATGAGGGTGCGGGTCAGTCCGTGCAGCGAACGCGACTCGCGCTCGTCATTCGGACGGGTGACGGTCACCGTGGTGTCCTCGACGGACACCGCGATGGGGCTGGGCACGGTCAGTCCGAGCTCGCCCTTCGGGCCCTTCACGGAGACCTGCTGGCCGTCCACCTTGACCTCGACACCGGACGGAATGGAGATCGGCTGCTTGCCAATTCGTGACATTGTGCTCTCTCCTTCCTTTACCAGACGTAGGCGAGGACTTCCCCACCCACGCCCTTCTTCGATGCTTGCTTGTCGGTGAGCAGGCCGGAGGACGTCGACAGGATCGCGATGCCCAGTCCGCCCAGCACCTTGGGCAGGTTGGTGCTCTTGGCGTACACCCGCAGTCCGGGCTTCGAGATCCGGCGGATGCCGGCGATCGAACGCTCACGGTTGGGGCCGAACTTCAGATCGAGCTCGAGCCGCTTTCCGACCTCGGCGTCTTCGACGCGCCAGTCGGAGATGAAGCCCTCGGTCTTGAGGATCTCGGCGATGTTCGACTTCAGCTTGCTGTACGGCATGCTGACGTCCTCGTGATACGCCGAGTTGGCGTTGCGCAGACGCGTCAGCATGTCTGCGACAGGATCAGTCATTGTCATTGGGCTTGTGCCCTTTCCCGTTGGGGTTTCGTCGCGGTTGCCCGGTCCGACCTACAACGTAGAGTCAGTTGGTCTTGAATGGGAACCCGAGGTGGCGCAGCAGCGCACGTCCCTCGTCGTCGGTCTTCGCCGTGGTGACCACGGTGATGTCCATCCCCCGCACGCGGTCGATCCGGTCCTGATCGATCTCGTGGAACATGGACTGCTCGGTCAGACCGAAGGTGTAGTTGCCGTTCCCGTCGAACTGCCGATCCGAGAGGCCGCGGAAGTCGCGGATCCGGGGCAGCGCCAACGAGATCACACGGTCGAGGAACTCCCACATCCGGGCGTTGCGCATGGTGACATGCGCTCCGATCGGCTGTCCCTCGCGCAGCTTGAACTGGGCAATCGACTTCTTGGCCTTGGTCACCACCGGCTTCTGGCCGGTGATCAGGGTGAGGTCGTTGATCGCGCCTTCGATGAGCTTCGAGTCGCGCGCGGCGTCACCCACGCCCATGTTGACGACGACCTTGACGAGGCCGGGAACCTGCATCGGGTTCGCGTAGCCGAACTCCTCCTGCAGCTTCGGAACGATGTCCTCGCGGTAGACCTGCTTGAGCCGCGGCATCGGGCGGGCCTGCACAGTGCTGTCTGTCATCAGATGTCCTCCCCGGTACGACGCGACACGCGGACCCGCACAGTGCGGGTGCGGCCGTCACGCTCGACCTGCTCGGTCCGGTAGCCCACACGCGTGGGCTTGTTGTCCTTCGGATCGACGAGCATGACCTTGGACACGTGGATCGGCGCTTCGTGGATCTCGATTCCGCCGGCGGTGGGGCCGGAGGCGGTCTGTCCGGGCTTCCGGTGCTTGGTCACGCGGTTGACGCCCTCGACGAGCACACGGCTGGTCTCGGGGAAGACCTCGAGCACCTTCCCCTGCTTGCCGCGGTCGCCGCCTCGGGACTGCCGGCCGCCGGAGATGACCTGGACGAGATCGCCCTTCTTGATCTTGAGCTTTCCTGCCATGATCACAACACCTCCGGTGCCAGCGAGATGATCTTCATGAACTTCTTGTCGCGCAGTTCGCGCCCGACCGGCCCGAAGATACGGGTGCCGCGCGGTTCGCCGTCGGCCTTGAGGATGACGGCGGCGTTCTCGTCGAAGCGGATGTATGAACCGTCAGAGCGACGGCGTTCCTTTGCGGTGCGAACGATGACGGCCTTGACCACATCGCCCTTCTTGACGTTGCCGCCCGGAATTGCGTCCTTGACGGTGGCGACGATGGTGTCGCCGATGCCGGCGTAGCGTCGACCGGACCCGCCGAGGATCCGGATCGCCAAGATCTCCTTGGCGCCGGTGTTGTCAGCGACTTTGAGTCGCGACTCCTGCTGAATCACTGGTTCTCTCCTGTCGTCTCGTCGGTTCTCACCACTCGGGCGAGCCTGACGGAACGGTTGATTGACTGGTGCCCTCCCCGGGCTGCCCGGTGGCCGCCGCGGAAGAGGCGGGACCGGGCGGGACCCGGGGCGTCGGCGGACTGATTACTTGGCGCGCTCGACGATCTCGACGAGGCGCCAGCGCTTGGTCGCTGACAGCGGGCGGGTTTCGGCCACGACGACCAGGTCGCCGATGCCGGCGGTGTTCTCCTCGTCGTGCACCTTGATCTTGCTGGTGGTGCGCATGATCTTGCCGTAGAGGCGGTGCTTCTTGCGGTCCTCGACGGCGACCACGATGGTCTTGTCCATCTTGTCGGAGACGACGTAGCCGCGAGCGGTCTTGCGGAAGTTCCGCTCGACCTGTTCTGCGGCACCGCCGGTCTGGGTCTGCTCGGCCATCACTTGTCCTCTTCCTTGGCGTCGGCCGGGTTCGTACGGATCGAGAGCTCGCGCTCGCGCAGCACGGTGTAGATCCGAGCGATGTCGCGGCGCACTGCCTTCAGCCGACCGTGGCTCTCGAGCTGACCGGTGGCCGACTGGAACCGGAGATTGAACAGCTCGGCCTTGGCCTTCTTCAGCTCTTCGCCGAGACGGTCATTGTCGAAGCCGTCGAGAGCGTCCATGGACAGGTCCTTGGAACCGATCGCCATTGTCACTCACCACCTTCACGCCGCACGATGCGGGCCTTGAGCGGAAGCTTGTGGATCGCCAGGCGCAGCGCCTCGCGTGCAACTTCCTCGGACACGCCGGCGAGCTCGAACAGAACTCGGCCCGGCTTGACGTTTGCGACCCACCACTCGGGTGAGCCCTTGCCCGAGCCCATGCGGGTCTCGGCGGGCTTCTTGGTCAGCGGACGGTCGGGGTAGATGTTGATCCACACCTTTCCGCCGCGCTTGATGTAGCGGGTCATGGCGATGCGTGCGGCCTCGATCTGGCGGTTCGTCACGTACGCCGGCTCGAGTGCCTGGACACCCCAATCGCCGAACGACACGGTGTTGCCGCCCTTGGAGGTACCGCCCAGCTTCGGATGATGCTGCTTGCGGTACTTGACTCGACGAGGGATCAGCATGGGTCAGCCCTCCGATCCGGCCGAGGCTTCCGGAGCCGCCTCAGCAGTGGTTTCAGTCTTCTTCTGCGGGACGTCCTGGCGACGCTCGCCGCCGCGTCCGCGGCCGCCGCGTCCCCGACCACGGGCAGCGGCGCCGCCGCGCGGGCCTCCCCGACCGGACGGCTGTGCGGCCTCCTGGGCCGCGAGCTCCTTGTCGGTGAGGTCGCCCTTGTAGATCCACACCTTGACGCCGATTCGGCCGAAGGTGGTGTGGGCCTCGTAGAAGCCGTAGTCGATGTTCGCCCGCAGGGTGTGCAGCGGCACACGTCCTTCGCGGTAGAACTCCGAACGGCTCATCTCTGCGCCGCCCAGGCGGCCGCCGCACTGCACACGAATGCCCTTGGCGCCGGCCCGCTGAGCGGACTGGATCGCCTTGCGCATCGCGCGTCGGAAGGCCACGCGGCTGGCGAGCTGCTCGGCAACGCCCTGAGCGACCAGCTGCGCATCGGTCTCGGGGTTCTTGACCTCGAGGATGTTGAGCTGGATCTGCTTGCCGGTGAGCTTCTCGAGCTGACCGCGGATGCGGTCGGCTTCGGCGCCTCGGCGGCCGATCACGATGCCGGGGCGAGCGGTGTGGATGTCCACCCGGACACGATCCCGCGTGCGCTCGATGTTGACCTTCGAGATGCCGGCGCGCTCCATGCCATTGGTCAGGAGGCGGCGGATCTTGACGTCCTCACCCACGTAGTCCTGGTAGCGCTGACCCTTCTTGTTCGAGTCTGCGTACCACTTCGACTTGTGGTCGGTGGTGATTCCGAGGCGGAATCCATTGGGATTGATCTTCTGACCCATCAGCGGCTCCCCTTCCCTGCAGCGCTCTCCGGGAGGTCCTCGCCGGAGGCCAGCACCACTGTGATGTGGCTGGTGCGCTTGTTGATGCGGTAGGCACGGCCCTGGGCACGAGGCCGGAACCGCTTCATGGTCGGCCCCTCGTCGACGAATGCCGCCGAGATGACCAGTTCGTTCTCATCGAATGCCTCGCCGAGCTTGTCAGCCTTGACACGCGCATTCGCGATGCCTGAGGCGACGAGCTTGTAGACCGGCTCGGAGGCAGACTGCTCTGCAAATTTCAGCACCGCAAGGGCTTCGGTTGCCTGCTGACCACGAATGAGGTCAACGACGCGCCGAGCCTTTTGGGGCGTGACGCGCAAGTATCGCGCCTTCGCCGTGGCTTCCATCGCTTCCTTCTCTCTTTCTCGATGACCGTTCGAGCTGCGCCTCAGCGGCGACGGCCCTTGCGATCATCCTTGTCGTGGCCGCGGAACGTCCGCGTGGGGGCGAATTCGCCGAGCTTGTGCCCGACCATGGCTTCGGTGATGAACACCGGAACATGCTTGCGTCCGTCGTGCACGGCGATCGTGTGTCCCAGGAAGTCCGGGATGATCATCGAGCGGCGGGACCAAGTCTTGATGACGTTTTTGGTGCCCTTTTCGTTCTGAGCTGCGACCTTCTGGTACAGGTGCTCGTCAACGAAGGGGCCCTTCTTGAGGCTACGAGGCATTTTTCAGGCTCCCTATCAGCGCTTCTTGCCGGTGCGACGACGACGCACGATGAGCTTGTCGCTGTCCTTGTTCGGACGACGCGTGCGTCCTTCCTTCTGACCCCAGGGGCTGACCGGGTGGCGTCCACCCGAGGTCCGGCCCTCGCCACCGCCGTGGGGGTGGTCGATCGGGTTCATGACGACGCCGCGGACGGTCGGGCGCTTGCCCTTCCACCGCATCCGGCCGGCCTTGCCCCAGTCGATGTTCGACTGCTCGGCATTGCCGACTTCGCCGACGGTCGCCCGGCACCGGGCGTCGACGTTGCGGATCTCGCCGGACGGCATGCGCAGCTGCGCGTACGGTCCGAATTTGGCGACCAGCTGCACCGAGGAGCCCGCTGAGCGTGCGATCTTGGCACCGCCGCCGGGGCGCAGCTCGACTGCGTGGAGCACCGTGCCGACAGGCACGTTGCGCAGCGCGAGGTTGTTGCCCGGCTTGATGTCCGCGGTCGGGCCGGCTTCGACGCGGTCGCCCTGCTTGAGACGGTTCGGCGCGATGATGTAGCGCTTCTCACCGTCGGCGTAGTGCAGCAGCGCGATGCGCGCGGTCCGGTTCGGGTCGTACTCGATGTGCGCGACAGTCGCGGGCACACCGTCCTTGTCATGGCGACGGAAGTCGATGACACGGTACTGGCGCTTGTGACCGCCGCCCTGGTGGCGGGTGGTCACGCGGCCCTGGCTGTTGCGTCCGCCGTTCTTCGAAAGCGGGCGCAGTAGTGACTTCTCCGGCGTAGACCGGGTCACTTCGACAAAGTCGGCGACCGAGGAGCCGCGTCGGCCCGGGGTCGTCGGCTTGTGCTTACGGATTCCCATGAGTCTTAATCCTTCTTCGAGGTGTATCGCTTAGAGCGATCCGCCGAAAATGTCGATCGAACCGTCCTTGAGGGCGACAATCGCACGCTTGGTGTCGTTGCGCTTTCCCCAGCCGGTGCGGGTCCGACGGCGCTTGCCCTGACGGTTCAGGGTATTCACCGATGCGACTTTGACACCGAAGATGGATTCGATTGCGTATTTGATCTCGGTCTTGTTCGACCTCGGATCGACGAGGAAGGTGTACTTCCCCTCGTCCATCAGGCTGTAGGTCTTCTCCGAGACGACCGGGGCGATGATGATGTCGCGCGGGTCCTTGAAGGTCACGCTCATTCTGCGTCCTCCTCGCTGGTGGCGCGTCCGGCTGCCGAGGCGCTCATGCCCTTGCGAGCAGTCGTGTCGAGGAAGGCTGCCAGAGCGGCCTCCGTGAACACGATGTCGTCGGCGGCCAGCACGTCATAGGTGTTGAGCTGGTCGGCGGGCAGCACGTGCACCCGCGGCAGGTTGCGAACGCTGAGATAGGTCAGCTCGTCCGAACGCTCGACGACGATGAGCTTCGAAGCCCGATCGCTGATGTTCTGCAGAGCTGCCAGGGCCTGCTTGGTGGACGGCTTGTCACCGTCGACCAGAGAGGTGACGACGAACACGCGGTCGAGGCGCGCCCGGTCGGACAGGGCGCCGCGGAGGGCGGCGGCCTTCATCTTCTTGGGGGTCCGCTGGCTGTAGTCGCGCGGCACCGGGCCGTGGACGATTCCGCCCCCGGCGTACTGCGGAGCGCGGATCGAGCCCTGACGCGCGTTGCCGGTGCCCTTCTGGCGGTACGGCTTCCTGCCGCCGCCGCGGACCTCCGAGCGGGTCTTGGCCTTGTGGGTTCCCTGGCGGGCAGCGGCGAGCTGCGCGACGACGACCTGATGGATCAGCGGCACGTTGGTGCCCACGCCGAACACGTCCGCGGGCAGTTCTGCGGTGCCGGTCTTCTTGCCTGCGGCGTCGAGAACGTCGATAGTCTTGTTTTCAGTCATCTCTCTCAGGCCTCCTTCGCAGCGGAGCGAACGAGAACGACAGCACCCTTGGGGCCGGGAACAGCGCCCTTGATGAGCAGCAGTCCGTTCTCGGCGTCCACAGCGTGAACGGTGAGGTTCTGGGTGGTCTGCCGCACGGCGCCCATTCGGCCGGCCATGCGCATCCCCTTGAACACGCGTCCCGGAGTGGCTGCACCGCCGATCGATCCCGGCTTGCGGTGGTTGCGGTGCTGACCGTGGGAAGCTCCTACGCCGGCGAATCCGTGGCGCTTCATGACGCCCGCGGTGCCCTTGCCCTTGCTGTTGGCGGTCACGTCGACCTTGGTGCCGGCTTCGAACACGTCGGCGCCCAGCTCCTGGCCGAGGGTGTACTCGTCGGCGTCGGCGGTCCTGAGCTCGACGAGGTGACGACGCGGGGTCACGCCGGCCTTCTCGAAGTGTCCGGCGGTCGGCTTGTTGACCTTGCGCGGGTCGATCTCGCCGTAGGCGATCTGAACGCCGCTGTAGCCGTCGGTCTCCGCATTGCGGATCTGGGTGACGACATTGGACCCGGCGGCCACGACGGTCACCGGCACGAGGTTGTTGCTCTCATCCCACACCTGGGTCATGCCGAGCTTGGTGCCCAGCAGTCCCTTGACCTTGCGGGTGGTGGGGAGAGGCGTTGAACGCAGATTTGCCATCACTCCCCCTTAGAGCTTGATCTCGATGTTGACGTCGTCGGCGAGGTCGAGTCGCATGAGCGAGTCGACGGCCTTCGGCGTCGGGTCGACGATGTCGATGAGCCGCTTGTGGGTGCGCATCTCGAAGTGCTCGCGGCTGTCCTTGTACTTGTGCGGCGAACGGATGACGCAGTACACGTTCTTCTCCGTCGGCAACGGCACGGGGCCCACGACCGTAGCGCCCGCACGGGTCACAGTGTCCACGATCTTGCGTGCAGCACTGTCGATCACCGCGTGGTCGTACGACTTGAGCCGGATGCGGATCTTCTGTCCCGCCATGGCGTCGTTACTCTTTCTGTTGGTCTTCCCGGCCATCAACCGCCGTCCTGTTCGGATCGCACGGTCTGTTCCGGCTTGGTGTGACCGACCCCCGAGGTCGGGCGTGTCGCCTCTCCCTTTCGGGAGATTCGACACTTCATCAATTGGCTGCCCGGTTAGGCGAACCCGTGAAATCAGATTCTTCCCGGAGAATTTCGGACTGTTCGCGGCTCGTCACCGCAGTGCAGGGGTCAAGAGCCCGAAACACAACTTGTCCATTTTGGCACAGCCGAGCACACAGCGCAAGTCAGAGGCGTCCCCTCAGGGAGGAGCGCCTCGGGAGTTCGCTCTAAGGCGCTGCCGACAGCCGCAGTCTCCGCGTGCGATAGGCGTCAGCGTGCGGGAGGCGTCAGCGCCCAGCCGTCTCAGCCTGTGCCCGCTCCAGTGCGCGCCTGCGCTGGTCCTCGGCCCGGGCGGTGATCTCCGCGGCACGTTCCTCGTCGCGCGTCAGGTTCGCACCGGATTCGGGATCGAAGACCATGACATCGGCAGGATCGAAGGCCAGGCTGATCGTATCACCCTCGCGCACACGGGAGAGCGGATCGAGCGCCGCCACCACCTGGGTGCGCATTCCTTCACCGTCGAGATCCCGGTCGAGCTCTTCGAGCGCTTCCTTGATCGCAGGATCGGATTCGAAGGGCAGGTACGCGTAGGTCTCGCTGCCGAGCCACTCGGTCTGGTCGACCTGCGCGCTGAGCAGGGCTCTGCCCTCAAGCTCTTCGGGGCTGAGCAGGTCGGCGTCCTGCAGCGCCTCCGGGCGGATGCCGGCGATCAGCAGCTCGGGAGCGCCCTGCAGTCGGCGCGCCTGCTCCGGCGGAACCGTGAAGGAGCCGAACGCCGACTCGAGCTGTCCTCCCCCGAGTTGTGTCACCGGCAGGAAGTTCATCGCCGGTGAGCCGATGAATCCGGCGACGAAGATGTTGATGGGCTCCCGGTAGAGCTCCTGAGGGCTCGCGTACTGCTGCAGAGTGCCCCGTTTGAGCACCGCCACCTTGTCCCCGAGGGTCATCGCCTCGGTCTGGTCGTGGGTCACATACACGGTCGTGACGCCGAGGTTGCGCTGCATCCGAGCGATCTCCGTGCGCATCTGCCCGCGCAGCTTGGCGTCGAGATTCGACAGCGGCTCGTCGAACAGGAAGGCCTTCGCATCGCGGACGATGGCACGCCCCATCGCGACACGCTGCCGCTGGCCGCCCGACAGGTTGGCGGGCTTGCGCTCGAGGTGCTCGCCGAGCTCCAGCAGCTGCGCGGCGCGCTGAACCCGCTCGCGCACCTCCTCCTCCGAGTACGCGTCCTTGTTCAGCCGCAGCGGGAAGGCGATGTTCTCGTAGACGGTGAGGTGGGGATACAGCGCGTAGTTCTGGAACACCATGGCCAGGTCGCGATCACGCGGGGCCTTCTCGTTCACCCGTTCGCCGTCGATGAGCAGATCGCCCTCGGTGATGTCCTCGAGCCCGACGATCATCCGCAGCACGGTCGACTTGCCGGAACCGGACGGCCCCACGAGGATGACGAACTCCCCGTCGTCGATGTGCAGGCTGATGTTGTTGACGGCCGGGAAGCCGTCGCCGTAGCGCTTGACGATGTTAGAGAGTGCGATTTCAGCCATGCTGTGCTCCTGTAGGACGTGCAGAACCAGTGGATGCGACGGATTCGGCGCTGCTGTGAGTCATCCCTTCACCGCTCCCGAGGTCAGTCCGGACACGATCTGGCGCTGGAAGAGCAGCACGATGATGATGACCGGGATCGTGACGACGATCGAGGCCGCGGCGATCGAGCCGGCGGGCTCCTCGAACTGGGAGGCGCCGGTGAAGAACGACAGGGCCGCGGGCACCGGCCGCGCAGCCGAGGTGGACGTCAGGGAGATGCCGTAGAGGAAGTCGTTCCACGCGATGAAGAAGGCGATGATGGCGGTGGTGAAGACTCCGGGCAGAGCAAGCGGCACGATGACCTTGCGGAAGGCCTGGAAGGGCGTGGCGCCGTCGACCTGCGCCGCCTGCTCCAGCTCCCACGGGATCTCGCGGAAGAAGGACGTCAGGGTCCAGATCGAGATCGGGACCGTGAGGGACAGATACGGGATGATGAGGCCCAGCCAGGTGTCGTACAGTCCGATCTGCGACCACAGGTTGAACAGCGGCGTCACGATGGAGATCACCGGGAAGACCGTGATCGCCAATGACGAGTACAGCACGAAGTTCTTGCCCGGGAAGTCGAGCCGCGCAATCGCATAGGCCGCCAGTGTCGCGAGCAGCACGGCGATGAGCGTGGCGATCAGGGAGATTCCGATCGAGTTGCGCAGCGCGGGCAGGAACAGGTCTCTCGCGCCGCCATCGATGATCAGCTGGTAGTTCTCCCATGAGATCTCCGTCGGCCAGAACTGGCGATTGGAGACGTCCGAGGAGCTCTTGAGCGACAGGGACAGAATCCAGACCACCGGGAACAGCGCCCACAGTGCGATGAGCGCGAACGCTACGATCCACAGGATCCGGGTGACGGGTGTCATCTTCATCGACTCAGTCCTTCGACGATCCGAGGTTCACATTGAACCCCTTGATGAACAGCAGGCAGATCAGGCCGACGCAGATGAATAGGAGGACCGACACCGCGGAGCCGAGGCCGGTCTGCAGCTGGGAGATCGTCTGGTCGTAGGCCAGTGAGGACACGGTCGCCGTGCCGTTGGCTCCGTTCGTCATCACGAAGACGGAGTCGAAGATGCGGAATGCTTCGAGGGTGCGGAACATCAGCGCGACCATGATCGCGCCCTTCATATTCGGCAGCACCACCCTCGTGAGGCGCTGCCACCACGTGGCGCCGTCGACCGTGGCCGCCTCCAGCATGTCCCCGGGGACCTGCGCCAGGCCCGCGAGCATCAGCAGGGAGATGAATGGGGTGGTCTTCCAGATCTCCGCGAATGCGATGACGAAGAACGAGGACCAGAAATTGCCGAACCAGTCGAAGGTCTCCATTCCGAACCAGGTGCCGACGAATCCGGTGCCGAGGTCGAATGCATATCTGAAGGAGAACGCCGCGACCACGGTGATGATCCCGTAGGGAATGAGGATGATGGTGCGGATCGGCCCGCGCACGCCCTTCATCGCGTTGAGCATCACCATTGCGAAGAAGAACCCGAGCACCAGCTCCACCGCCACGGTGACCACGGTGATCAGCACGGTGAAACCGAGGGTCTGCCACCACAGCGGATCAGTCAGCACGGTGACATAGTTCATGCCCCAGTTGAAGTACGCGTTCTCCGGGTCGGTCAGGCGCAGGTTGAACAGCGACTGGAACGCGGCCTGCAGAATCGGATAGGCGGTGACGAGCAGCAGCACGATGGCTGCCGGCCCGGCCAGCATGAGGCCGAGCCGCGCCTCTGATTTCGCCCGGTCCGACTTCACAGGCTTGCCCTTGCTGCCGGCACCGGCCGCGCCGCTGCCCCCGGCCCCATTGCCGGCGTCGGTCTTGAGGATCTTCGTTGCATCGCTCACAGCAGCGCCTCCCCCTGCAGGATGTCGATGATGAGCTGGGACGACTCAGCCGGAGTCGTCTCCGGATTCACGCTCTCGGGCGGGTGCCAGGTCCGCTGGATCCCGCCGGTGATGGTGTTGTAGTACGGCGAGACCGGACGGGAGGCGGCATTCTCGAGGGAGTCGAGAATGGTCTGCGAATACGGCAGCTCCTCCTTGACGGCAGGATCATCGAAGGCTGCGCGGGTGGCGGGCGGCAGGCCGTCAGTGACGAAGTACTGGGCTTGGTTCTCCGGCTGCCGGATGCAGTCGATCGCCGCGAACGCCGCCTCGGGGTTCGCCGAGAAGGCCCCGACGGCGAGTTTCACTCCGCCGAAGGGAGCAGCTCCCGGCGTGCCCTCCTCGACGGACGGGTAGGTCGTCCACCCCACGTCGTCGAAGACCTCCTGGTCGAGGCTGCCGTCCTCGACGGCGGCGGCCATCGCGGAGTACACGAACGGCCAGTTGACCATGAACCCGCCGTTGTCACTCTGGAAGCGCAGCATCGCCCCGTTCTCGTCGAGGTTGGAGAAGCTCGGGCCGGCCAACCCCTCCTTGCCGATCGTCGAGACGATCTCCGCGGCCCGAGTGCCTGCCGGCGAGTCGATTCCCAGCTCAGTGTTCTCGGGGTCGGCCTCCGGAGTGCGCACGATCTGCTCGTTCTGGGATTCGATGAGCGCGTTGACCCACACTGTCAGGGACTCGGCCCTGATGCCGTGGACGCCGATCTCCTTGTCCTGATCGCGGGCGGCCTCGATGAGCTGATCCCAGGTCACCTGACCGGACATGTCGAGTCCGGCCGCCTCGGCGACGGATTTGCGGTACCAGAGGATCTGGGTGTTGGCCTGGATGGGCGCAGCCACCAGCTCGTCCTCCCAGTACGAGGACTCCACCGCGGCCTCCACGACGTCCTTCGTGAACGACTCGACGTATTCCTGGGGCACAGGGGCCAGGTAGTCCGCGTTGGCGAATTCCGGAACGTAGACCGTGTCCAGGCTCATGATGTCGATCGAATCATCCTGCGAGGCGAGCCTCCGGATCAGCTGCTCACGCTGGCTGGCGGCGTCGTTGGGCAGCACCGAGGTGCTGATCGTGTACTCGCCGGCCGCTTCTTCGGTGCACTTCTCCGCCAGGGCCGCCTGCCCCCCGTTGTCGGGGTTGATGTACCACGTCAGTGTCGAGCTGTCCTGCGGCGCCTGGCACCCGCTGAGGCCGAGCACCGCGGCCGCGCCTGCTGCCAGCAGCCCGAACCGGGGCGATGGCTTTCCCTTCGACGGCATAGTCGAGACCTCACTCCTCGAGCGGCAAGTTCAGTTGCCACAACACTACTGCCAAAAGCGAAGAAAGACAGCGAGGGCCCCAAGGATTTCTCCCTGGGGCCCTCAGCGCGTCAGCGCAGATCAGCGGATGATGGTGCTCACTCGTTGATCTTGGTGACGCGACCGGCGCCGACGGTGCGACCGCCTTCGCGGATCGCGAAGCGCAGACCTTCCTCCATGGCGATCGGCTGGATCAGCTCGACCGACATATCGGTGTTGTCGCCCGGCATGACCATCTCGGTGCCCTCGGGCAGCGTGATGACGCCGGTGACGTCCGTGGTCCGGAAGTAGAACTGCGGACGGTAGTTCGAGTAGAACGGGTTGTGACGTCCGCCCTCGTCCTTGGACAGGATGTAGACCTGGCCCTCGAACTTGGTGTGCGGGGTGATCGAGCCCGGCTTCACGATGACCTGGCCGCGCTCGACGTCCTCGCGCTTGGTGCCGCGGAGCAGCAGACCGACGTTCTCACCTGCACGAGCGTCCGGCAGGGTCTTGCGGAACATCTCGATTGCGGTGACGGTGGTCTTCTGCGAATCCTTGATGCCGACGATCTCGATTTCCTCGTTCGGCAGCAGCACTCCGCGCTCCACACGACCGGTGACGACGGTGCCGCGACCGGTGATGGTGAAGACGTCCTCAACGGGCATCAGGAACGGCTTGTCGACATCGCGCTCCGGCTCCGGAACGTTCTCGTCGACCTGATCCATCAGTTCCTCGACGGACTTGACCCACTCGGGGTCCCCCTCGAGGGCCTTGAGCGCCGAGACCTTGACGACAGGCGCGTCGTCGCCCGGGAACTCCTGATCGGACAGCAGCTCGCGGACTTCCATCTCGACGAGCTCGAGGAGCTCCTCGTCGTCGACCATGTCCGACTTGTTCAGTGCCACCACGATGTAGGGCACGCCCACCTGACGAGCGAGCAGCACGTGCTCACGGGTCTGCGGCATGGGGCCGTCGGTTGCAGCGACCACCAGGATCGCACCGTCCATCTGGGCGGCGCCGGTGATCATGTTCTTGATGTAGTCGGCGTGACCGGGGGCGTCGACGTGCGCGTAGTGACGCTTCTCGGTCTGGTACTCAACGTGCGAGACGTTGATGGTGATGCCGCGCTGCTTTTCCTCCGGCGCATTGTCAACCTGATCGAAGGCACGAGCCTCGTTCAGATCCGGGTACTTGTCGGCCAGGACCTTGGTGATCGCCGCGGTGAGAGTCGTCTTACCGTGGTCAACGTGACCGATAGTGCCGATGTTGACGTGCGGCTTAGTCCGTTCGAAACTAGCCTTTGCCACTGGGTTCCTCCTCGTGGTTGGTGCAGGACATGCGGTTCACATCCTACGCCTTTCCTTGTTTATCAATTGCCGCGGAGCCGATGGGCTCCCCGGCGCTGGGTGGAGATTACTCTCCGCCGCGGACCTTCTGGATGATCTCCTCGGACACAGCCTTCGGGACCTCCGAGTAGCTCTCGAACTGCATCGAGTACACGGCACGACCCTGGGTCTTCGACCGCAGGTCGCCGATGTAGCCGAACATCTCCGAAAGCGGGACAAGTGCACGGACGACCTTGACGCCCGATGCATCCTCCATGGACTGGATCTGACCGCGCCGCGAGTTGAGGTCGCCGATCACGTCGCCCATGTACTCCTCGGGCGTGCGCACCTCGACGTCCATCAGCGGTTCGAGCAGAACCGGGTTCGCCTTCTTGACGCCCTCCTTGAGGACCATCGAGCCGGCAATCTTGAACGCCATCTCCGAGGAGTCGACGTCGTGGTAGGCGCCGTCGACCAGGGTGGCCTTGACACCGACCAGCGGGTAGCCGGCCAGCACGCCCATCTGCATGGCGTCCTGGATGCCCGCGTCGACGCTCGGGATGTACTCGCGCGGCACACGGCCGCCCGTGATGGCGTTCTCGAACTCGTAAATCGTGTCGCCGGTGACCTCCAGCGGCTCGAAGGTGACCTGCACCTTCGCGAACTGGCCGGATCCACCGGTCTGCTTCTTGTGGGTGTAGTCGACCTTCTCCACCTTCCGGCGGATGGTCTCCCGGTACGCCACCTGCGGCTTGCCGACGTTCGCCTCGACCTTGAACTCGCGCTTCATCCGATCCACGAGGATGTCGAGGTGCAGCTCGCCCATGCCGCCGATCTCGGTCTGGCCCGTCTCCTCGTTGAGGTTGACGGTGAAGGTCGGATCCTCCTTGGCCAGCTTCTGGATCGCAGTCGACAGCTTCTCCTGGTCGCCCTTGGTCTTGGGCTCGATGGCCACGAAGATCACGGGATCCGGGAAGCTCATCGACTCGAGCACGACGGGGTTGGCCGGATCGGTCAGGGTGTCACCGGTGGTGGTGTCCTTGAAGCCGATGAAGGCGTAGATGTGGCCGGCGATTGCCTCATCGACAGGATTCTCCTTGTTGGAGTGCATCTGGAAGAGCTTGCCGACGCGCTCCTTCTTGCCGGTGGTGGTGTTGAGCACCTGCGCACCGGACGCGACCTTGCCGGAGTACACCCGAACGTAGGTCAGCGAGCCGAAGAACGGGTGGGTCGCCACCTTGAAGGCCAGCGCAGAGAACGGCTCGTCCACGGACGGGTGCCGTGAGACGACGGTCTCCTCGTCGCCCACAGGGTGACCCTGCACCGACTCCACGTCAAGCGGGCTCGGCAGGTAGTCGATCACGGCGTTGAGCATGGGCTGCACGCCCTTGTTCTTGAACGCCGAGCCGCACATCACCGGGAAGGCCGCCGAGGAGATGGTGAGCAGGCGGATGCCGGCCTTGATCTCCGGGATGGTGAGCTCGCCCTCCTCGAGGTACTTGTCCATGAGCTCTTCGTTCGCCTCGGCCACGTCCTCCATGAGGTTGGAGCGGTACTCTTCAGCGCGCTCCTTGAGATCCTCGGGGATCTCGACCTCGGTCATGTCCTGGCCCTTCTTGGACTCGTCCGGCCAGACCCACGCCTTCATCTCGACGAGGTCGACGACGCCCTGGAAGTCGTTCTCCGCGCCGATGGGCAGCTGGATGACGAGCGGCTTGGCACCGAGACGGTCCTTGATGGTCGCGACCGTGAAGTAGAAGTCGGCGCCGAGCTTGTCCATCTTGTTGACGAAGCACACGCGCGGCACGTTGTACTTGTCCGCCTGCCGCCACACCGTCTCCGACTGCGGCTCGACACCCTCCTTGCCGTCGAACACGGCAACGGCACCGTCGAGCACGCGCAGCGAGCGCTCCACCTCGACGGTGAAGTCGACGTGACCCGGGGTGTCGATGATGTTGATCTGGTTGTCTTCCCAGTAGCAGGTGGTGGCGGCGGAGGTGATGGTGATGCCACGCTCCTGCTCCTGCTCCATCCAGTCCATCGTCGACGCGCCGTCGTGGGTCTCGCCGAGCTTGTAGTTGACGCCGGTGTAGAAGAGGATGCGTTCGGTCGTGGTGGTCTTGCCGGCATCGATGTGGGCCATGATGCCGATGTTGCGGACCTTATTCAGGTCGGTGAGCACGTCGAGTGCCACGGTGTCTCTCTCTCGTCTCGATGACATGAACCGACGGTCGGACGGATTCGCACCCGCCCGACCTGACGATTACCAGCGGTAGTGGGCGAAGGCCTTGTTGGATTCGGCCATCTTGTGGGTGTCTTCGCGACGCTTCACAGCGGCACCAAGTCCGTTGCTCGCATCCATGATCTCGTTCTGCAGGCGCTCGGTCATGGTCTTCTCACGGCGCTGGCGCGAGTAGCCGACCAGCCAGCGCAGCGCGAGCGTGGTCGAGCGAACCGGACGCACATCGACGGGAACCTGGTAGGTCGCGCCGCCGACGCGACGCGAGCGGACTTCGAGCGAGGGCCGGATGTTGTCGAGTGCCTTCTTCAGCAGTACGACTGGATCCGTGCTGGTCTTCTCGCCGGCGCCCTCGAGCGCTCCGTAGACGATCCGCTCTGCAGTCGAGCGTTTGCCGTCGAGCAGGATCTTGTTGATGAGCTGGGTGACCAGCGGTGAACTGTAGACCGGGTCAGTGACGACCGGTCGCTTGGGTGCGGGGCCCTTGCGCGGCATTACTTCTTCTCCCTCTTGGCTCCGTAGCGGCTGCGGGCCTGCTGACGGCCCTTGACTCCCTGGGTGTCGAGCGAGCCGCGCACGATCTTGTACCGCACGCCCGGCAGGTCCTTCACACGACCGCCGCGCACGAGCACGATGGAGTGCTCCTGCAGGTTGTGGCCCTCGCCGGGAATGTAGGCGGTGACCTCGATCTGGCTCGACAGCTTCACACGCGCCACCTTGCGGAGGGCGGAGTTCGGCTTCTTCGGGGTGGTGGTGTACACGCGGGTGCACACGCCACGGCGCTGCGGGCTGCCCTTGAGGGCCGGCGTCGCGTTCTTCGCGGCCTTGTCCTCTCGTCCCTTGCGGACGAGCTGCTGGATAGTCGGCACTAAATCTTCTCCATTTGCTTCTCGCTGTTCCTAAGCTCGAAGACAGTCCTCCGCTTGGGCGGCGGCTGTCCGCACTCTTCGAACATGTCCCACCGGAACCAAGTGAAGCTACCCCCTTGGTCCCAGTAATCACAAGGCCTCACATAACCCGAGGTCGGGTGTGTCGCGAACCTATGGCTCAGCGCCGACCCTTGATTATGCTGGACTCTGCGGCCTGCACGACTACCTTGCACCCCGGTTGCATGCCGTCCTGTGCGGAGCTGACGGTCCGGTGCGCACGCGGGCGTGCGGACATGACTGCAGAAAAACAGTCACGCTCAAGAGTAAACCGTGGTGGTTCCGATGGTCAAAGTCGGCCTGGACCCCGTGTGGAACGGACCACAGCAGTGGCCATAGTCTGGACCCATGAGTGATTCCCAGGGCGAGATCGAGCCGCGGCGCAGGCGAGTGCGCGCGGCTGACGCGGATCGCGACGCCGTTCTCGAAGTCCTCGCGAAGGCCCACGCCAACGGTCGCCTCGATACCGGGGAGGTCGACGAGCGGCAGACGCATGCGCTTCGGGCCAAATTCCTCTCCGAGCTGCCCGAGCTCATCGACGATCTGCCCGAGGGCCGCGAGCTGACCCACCGGATCAACTCCCAGCTCTTTCCCCACCCCTACGCCGGCGGCGGCCCCGGAGCGATCGTGCCGTCGGACGCCTCGGGTCCGTCCGGGGAGGTCATCCCGGCCCGGGCCGGTACGGGCAGCACGGAGAACTCGGTGGCGATCATGTCGGGTCGCGACCTGGTCGTCCAACCGGGCACTCCAGTAGTGCACCTGTACGCGCTCATGGGCGGCGACAGCATCTACCTGAGCGAGGTCCTCGGTCCCGGCGTGCAGGTCACGCTCGAGGCGTATTCGATGTGGGCAGGTCACGACATCTACGTGCCCGGTGGCGTGCGGATCATCGACAAGACGTTCAATGTCATGGCGGGCAACGACATCCACAAGCACGCCAGGGGCGATGGATCCAACGGCACCCTCATCCTCACGGGATTCAGTCTGATGGCCGGCCACGACATCAAGCTGGATCCGAATTGGCGGGCAGACGAGCGACGACGGGGCCTGCAGTCGTAACCTTCTGCTCACCTCGGGGGAATACGGTGACCGCATCGCCCTCGACCCCGAGCAGCTCAGGTCGTCCGGGGCCGGACCCGAGGCGTCCTCCGGCTGTGGATTGCCGGCGCCCGGGACCAGGGATCGCAGCGTCCGCACAGGTTCAGGCACTGTCAGCACAACCGGCCGAGCATCGGCCGAGAACACAGGAGAGCACCAGATGAACATCGGCATCCTCACTTCCGGCGGCGACGGCCCGGGCCTCAACGCCGTCATCCGCGGGGCAGTGCGCAAGGGCATCCGGGCCTACGGCTATGGCTTCACCGGGATCCGCGACGGCTGGCGCGGACTGCTGGAGAACGACACATACCCGCTGCACATGGTGGATGTCCGTGGCCTGTCCGGACGCGGAGGCACGATCCTGGGCACTTCGCGGACTCATCCCTACTCGCAGGGCGGGCCGGAGCGGATGCGCGAGGTGATGGTCGAGAACCAGATCGATGCCGTGATCGCGATCGGCGGCGAGGGGACGCTCGCAGGTGCGGCCCGCCTCGCCGACGACGAGGGTCTGCCCGTGGTCGGAGTGCCCAAGACCATCGACAATGACCTCGACAACACCGACTACACCTTCGGCTTCGACACGGCGCAGTCGATCGCCACGGAGTCGATCGACCGGCTTCGCACCACCGCGGAATCGCACCACCGATGCATGATCGTCGAGGTGATGGGACGCAATGTCGGGTGGATCGCACTGCAGGCCGGAATGGCATCCGGAGCCCACGCGATCCTGCTTCCCGAGTTCCCGGTCACCTACGACCAGATCTATGCGTGGGTTCGCTCGGCGTGGGATCGAGGCCGTGCCCCGATCGTCGTCGTCGCCGAGGGCTTCGCACCCGAAGGCATGGACACCCAGGTGTCGGACCGCGGTCTCGATATCCACGGACGTGTGCGGCTGGGCGGAATCGCCGACCATCTGGCACCGCTGATCGAGGAGCACACCGGCATCGAGACACGCGCAACCGTCCTCGGGCATCTGCAGCGGGGCGGCTCCCCCACCGCCTACGACCGGGTGCTCGCGACACGGCTCGGGATGGCGGCTGTGGACATCGTGCGCGACCGGCAGTGGGGCAAGATGGCGAGCCTGACCGGCACCGACATCACCCGTGTCGGGATGGCGGAAGCCGTCGACCAGCTCAAGCTGGTCCCCCAGCACCGCTGGGACGAGGTCAAGATCCTGCTGGGCTGAACCCGGAGGGTCCGGAGGGCGCGGTCGGCCCGGGTGCGAACCGCACCACACAGCGAAGCCCCGAGGCTCTGCAGCGCAGAAACCTCGGGGCTTCACTTCACTTCGACATCACAAGCACACGAGGCGCTCGCGGGAATCAGCTCAGCTGAACGCTCCGAAGTCGTAGTCCTCCAGCGGGATCGCTGAACCCTCTCCGGTCAGGCTCGGGTAGAAGTCGCCGTAGGAGTTGTTGAACATCTCCTGCTTGGCTTCCTCGGTGGGCTCCACGACCATGTCGCGGAACTTGTGCATCCCCGTACCGGCCGGGATGAGCTTACCGAGGATGACGTTCTCCTTGAGCCCCAGCAGCGGATCCGACTTCGCTTCGAGAGCGGCCTCAGTGAGCACTCGCGTGGTCTCCTGGAAGGACGCGGCCGACAGCCAGGACTCCGTGGCCAGCGAGGCCTTGGTGATGCCCATGAGCTCGTCACGCGCCGAGGCGGGGGTGCCGCCCTCGGCGACGATCCGCCGGTTCTCCGCCTGGTACCGACCGCGGTCCACCAGCTCGCCGGGCAGCAAGTTGGTGTCACCGGACTCGATGACCGTCACACGCCGCAGCATCTGACGCACGATGACCTCGATGTGCTTGTCGTGGATGCCCACGCCCTGCGACCGGTACACCTTCTGGACCTCGTCGACGAGGAAGCGCTCAGCCTCCCGGCGACCCCGGATGCGCAGCACCTGCTTGGGATCGACAGCGCCCTGCACCAGCTTGTCGCCGGCGTTGATGTGCTGTCCGTCCTCCACCAGCAGCTGCGAACGGCGTCCGACTGCGTGCTCGATCTCCTCGCCGCCGTCGTCCGGCGTCACGATCACGTAGCGCGTCTTGCGGGAGTCGTCGATCTTCACCCGGCCGGTCGCCTCGGCGATCGGGGCGAAGCCCTTGGGGGTCCGCGCCTCGAAGAGCTCGGTGACACGCGGCAGGCCCTGGGTGATATCGCCACCGCCGCCTGCGGCCACACCACCGGTGTGGAAGGTCCGCATGGTCAGCTGAGTGCCGGGCTCACCGATCGACTGGGCCGCGACCGTTCCGATCGCCTCGCCGACATCGACCAGCTGGCCGGTGGCCATCGACCGACCGTAGTGCACCGACGAGATCTGGGTGTCGGAATCGGCGGTGAGCACCGAGTGCACCTTGACCTCCCGGATTCCCCGGGCGATCAGCGCCTCGACGACATCGACGGTGACATCGGTCTTCGCCGGCACGATGACGTTGCCCTCATCGTCGGAGATGTCGACGGACGTGAGTCGTCCGATGACACTCGTCTCCACGAATTCGTGCGGCTCCAGCTCGCCCCGGAAGTTCTCCTGCGCGATCGGCAGGGTCATGCCCTTCTTGGAGTCGGTGTCCTCGGCGCGCACGATGACGTCCTGCGACACGTCGACGAGACGACGCGTGAGGTAGCCGGAGTCGGCGGTCCGGAGTGCAGTGTCCGCCAAGCCCTTTCGAGCACCGTGGCTGGCGATGAAGTACTCCAGCACGGACAGGCCCTCGCGGTAGTTCGACTTGATCGGACGCGGGATGATCTCGCCCTTGGGGTTCGTCACCAGACCGCGCATACCGGCCAGCTGCCGGACCTGGGTCCAGTTGCCGGACGCCCCCGACTCGACCAGGCGCAGCACGGAGTTGGACTCCGGGAAGTTCTGCTGCATGGCCTCCGCCACCTGATCGGTGGTCTCCGACCAGATCTTGACGAGCTCATTGCGGCGCTCGTCGTCGGTCAGCGCACCGAATTCGAACTGGTCCTGCACCTTCGCGGCGAGATCCTCGGCCTCGGCGAGCAGCCCCTCCTTCGCCTCCGGAGAGACGATGTCGGACATCGCAACGGTGAGTCCCGAGCGGGTCGCCCAGAAGAAGCCGGTCGCCTTGAAGTTGTCGAGGGTCTCCGCGACCTCGACCTTCGGGTAGGAGTCCGCGAGCCGGTTGACGATCTTCGAGAGGGTCTTCTTGTCGACGGTCCGGTTGACGTACTCGTAGTCGGCCGGCAGATTCTCGTTGAACAGCGCGCGGCCGAGAGTCGTCTCGATGACGGCCGGCTCTCCCTCTTCCCAGCCCTCGGGCAGGTCCACGTTCGGTCCCGGCATGAGACCGGTGACGCGGATCTTCGCCTTGGCGCCGAGATCCAGCTCTCCGCGGTCGAAGGCCATGATGGCCTCCGCCACCGAGGCGAACTCGCGTCCGGTGCCCTCGGCACCCGAGCGCTCACTCGTCAGATGGTAGATGCCGATGATCATGTCCTGGCTGGGCATGGTGACCGGCTTGCCATCGGAGGGCTTGAGGATGTTGTTGGCCGACAGCATCAGGATGCGGGCCTCGGCCTGCGCCTCCGCCGACAGCGGG
The DNA here is from genome assembly GCF_021729135.1 of Brevibacterium daeguense. GTDB lineage: Bacteria > Actinomycetota > Actinomycetes > Actinomycetales > Brevibacteriaceae > Brevibacterium > Brevibacterium daeguense. Next base: position 294,739 of record NZ_JAJTWW010000001.1, on the reverse strand, counting down.
AGGTGGACTGCCATCTGGTCGCCGTCGAAGTCGGCGTTGAATGCCGAGCACACGAGCGGGTGGATCTGGATGGCCTTGCCCTCGACCAGCTGCGGTTCGAACGCCTGGATGCCGAGGCGGTGCAGGGTGGGCGCACGGTTGAGCAGCACCGGGTGCTCGGTGATGACCTCTTCGAGCACATCCCACACCTGGGGGTGCTGGCGCTCCACCATCCGCTTGGCGGACTTGATGTTCTGCGCGTGGTTGAGGTCGACCAGCCGCTTCATCACGAAGGGCTTGAAGAGCTCCAGAGCCATCGTCTTGGGCAGACCTGCCTGGTGCAGCTTCAGCGTGGGGCCGACGACGATGACCGAACGACCCGAGTAGTCGACGCGCTTGCCGAGGAGGTTCTGGCGGAACCGTCCCTGCTTGCCCTTGAGCATGTCGGACAGCGACTTCAGCGGACGGTTGCCGGGACCGGTCACCGGACGGCCGCGGCGGCCGTTGTCGAACAGCGAGTCCACGGCCTCCTGCAGCATCCGCTTCTCGTTGTTGACGATGATCTCGGGAGCGCCGAGGTCGAGCAGTCGCTTGAGGCGGTTGTTGCGGTTGATCACGCGGCGGTACAGGTCGTTGAGGTCCGAGGTGGCGAACCGCCCACCGTCGAGCTGGACCATCGGACGCAGCTCCGGCGGAATCACCGGGACCGCATCCAGCACCATGCCCTCGGGCGTGTTGTCGGTCGTCAGGAAGGCATTGACGACCTTCAGACGCTTGAGCGCACGGGTCTTGCGCTGTCCCTTGCCGGTCTTGATCAGCTCGCGCAGCGCGTCGGACTCGGCCTGCAGGTCGAAGTCCTGGAGCCGCTTCTGGATGGCCTCGGCACCCATCGCACCGGAGAAGTAGATGCCGAAGCGCTCGATCATCTCGCGATAGAGCGACTCGTCACCCTCGAGGTCGGAGACCTTGAGGTTCTTGAACCGGTCCCACACCTTCTCCAGGCGGTCGATGTCGCGCTCCGCGTTCTTGCGCAGATTCGCCATCTCCCGCTCAGCCTGGTCCCGCAGCTTCTTCTTGGCCTGGGCGGTGCCGCCCTCGGCCTCCAGAGCCTCGAGGTCCTCCTCCAGCTTCCGCGCACGCCGGTCGATGTCGACATCGCGGCGGTCGGTGAGGTGCTTCTTCTCGACATCGATCTGGTTCTGCAGGGTCGGCAGGTCCCGGTGGCGGGACTCCTCGTCGACCGAGGTGATCATGTAGGCGGCGAAGTAGATGACCTTCTCGAGGTCCTTCGGCGCCAGATCCAGCAGGTAGCCCAGACGCGAGGGAACGCCCTTGAAGTACCAGATGTGGGTGACGGGGGCCGCCAGCTCGATGTGGCCCATCCGCTCACGGCGCACCTTGGCACGGGTGACCTCGACTCCGCAGCGCTCGCAGATGATGCCCTTGAAGCGCACGCGCTTGTACTTGCCGCAGTAGCACTCCCAGTCGCGAGTCGGTCCGAAGATCTTCTCGCAGAACAGGCCGTCCTTCTCCGGCTTCAGGGTGCGGTAGTTGATGGTCTCCGGCTTCTTGACCTCGCCGTACGACCAGCGGCGGATATCGTCGGCGGTGGCCAGACCGATCCGCAGCTCATCGAAGAAATTGACGTCAGGCACGTAAATCCTCTTTCTCGGTGACGATCATGCACGATCGTCGGTTCGCGTTCGTATGAATCAGACTTCTTCGACGGTGTTGGCTTCGTGACGCGACAGGTTGATGCCGAGCTCCTCGGCTGCGCGGAAGACCTCCTCATCGGAGTCGCGCATCTCAACGTGCATGCCGTCCGAGGACAAGACCTCGATGTCGAGACATAGCGACTGCATTTCCTTGATGAGCACCTTGAAGGACTCCGGAATGCCGGGATCCGGCAGGTTCTCGCCCTTGACGATCGCCTCGTAGACCTTCACGCGGCCCGGGATGTCGTCGGACTTGATCGTGAGCAGCTCCTGCAGCGTGTAGGCGGCGCCGTAGGCCTCGAGCGCCCACACCTCCATCTCACCGAAGCGCTGACCACCGAACTGCGCCTTGCCGCCCAGCGGCTGCTGGGTGATCATCGAGTACGGTCCGGTCGAGCGGGCGTGGATCTTGTCGTCGACCAGGTGGTGCAGCTTGAGCAGGTACATGTAGCCCACGGAGATGGGGTACGGGAACGGCTCGCCGGAGCGGCCGTCGAACAGGCGGGCCTTGCCGGAGCTGTCGACCATCCGGTCGCCGTCCCGGTTGGGCAGCGTCGAATCGAGCAGTCCGCGCAGCTCCTCCTCGTGAGCACCGTCGAACACCGGCGTGGCGACGTTGGTGCCCGGAGCCGCTTCGCGCGCGAAGTCGAAGTGCCACAGCTCCTTGGCCCATTCGGGGTTGCCCTCGATCTTCCAGCCCTGCTTGGCGATCCACCCCAGGTGCACCTCGAACACCTGTCCGATGTTCATCCGGCGCGGCACGCCGTGCGGGTTGAGGATGATGTCGACCGGAGTGCCGTCCTCCAGGAACGGCATGTCCTCGATCGGCAGGATCTTCGAGATGACGCCCTTGTTGCCGTGGCGGCCGGCCATCTTGTCGCCGATCGTGATCTTGCGGCGCTGCGCGACGTAGACACGGACCAGCTGGTTGACGCCGGGCGGCAGCTCGTCGTCATCCTCCCGGTCGAACTCCTTGACGGCGATGACGGTTCCCGACTCACCGTGCGGGACCTTGAGCGAGGTGTCGCGCACCTCGCGCGACTTCTCGCCGAAGATCGCGCGCAGCAGGCGCTCCTCGGGGGTCAGCTCGGTCTCGCCCTTCGGGGTGACCTTGCCGACGAGGATGTCGCCGTCAGTGACTTCGGCGCCGATGCGGATGATTCCGCGCTCGTCGAGGTCGGCCAGCGCATCCGGGGAGATGTTCGGGATGTCACGAGTGATCTCCTCGGCACCGAGCTTGGTGTCTCGGGCGTCGACTTCGTGCTCCTCGATATGGATCGAGGAGAGGGTGTCGTCCTGCACCATGCGCTGCGAGAGGATGATCGCATCCTCGAAGTTGTAGCCTTCCCAGGACATGAACGCGACGAGCAGGTTCTTGCCGAGCGCCATCTCGCCGTTCTGGGTCGACGGGCCGTCGCCGATCACGGATCCGACCTCGATCCGGTCGCCCTCGTCGACCACGATGCGCTGGTTGTAGGAGGTGCCGTGGTTGGAGCGGCGGAACTTCTCGGCCTTGTAGGTCGTGGTCGTCCCGTCGTCGTTGAGCACAGTCGCGAAGTCCGCGCTCACGTCGGTGACGACGCCGGGCTTGTTCGCGATCATCACGTCGCCCGCGTCGACCGCGGCACGGTACTCCATGCCGGTGCCCACGAGGGGCGCTTCGGCGCGGACCAGCGGCACAGCCTGCCGCTGCATGTTCGCGCCCATGAGTGCGCGGTTGGCGTCATCGTGCTCGAGGAACGGGATGAGCGCGGTCGCCACTGACACCATCTGCCGGGCAGAGACGTCCATGTAGTCGATCTCGTCCGCCGGGATGAGCTCGGCTTCGCCGCTGCCGCCCTTCGGCCGCGCCAGCACGACGTCCTCTTCGAACTGCTGGTCGTCGGTCAGCGGGGCATTCGCCTGCGCGATGTTGTATTCGAGCTCGTCGTCAGCTGTCAGGTAGACGGTCTCGTCGGTCACCCGTGTGCCGGACACCTTGCGGTACGGCGTCTCGATGAAGCCGAACGGATTGATCCGCGCATAGGAGGCCAGCGAGCCGATCAGGCCGATGTTCGGGCCTTCCGGAGTCTCGATCGGGCACATGCGGCCGTAGTGCGACGGGTGGACGTCGCGGACTTCCATGCCGGCGCGGTCGCGCGACAGGCCGCCGGGGCCCAGCGCCGAGAGGCGGCGCTTGTGGGTCAGACCGGCCAGCGGATTGTTCTGGTCCATGAACTGCGACAGCTGCGAGGTTCCGAAGAACTCCTTGATGGCTGCCACCACGGGCCGGATGTTGATCAGCGACTGCGGGGTGATCGCCTCGACGTCCTGGGTGGTCATGCGCTCACGGACGACGCGCTCCATGCGGGACAGACCGGTGCGCACCTGGTTCTCGATCAGCTCGCCCACCGCACGGATGCGCCGGTTGCCGAAGTGGTCGATGTCGTCGAGTGCGACGCGCACTTCGACGTCCTCGCCGTCGCGCTTGCCCGGCATGGTCTCCGCACCTGCATGCAGGGACACGATGTAGCGAATGGTCGCCACGATGTCGTCAGCGGTCATCACGGTCTCGCTCAGCGGCAGGTCGGTGCCGAGCTTCCGGTTGACCTTGTAGCGGCCGACCTTCGCCATGTCATAGCGCTTCGGGTTGAAGTAGAGGTTGCGCAGCAGACCCTCGGCAGCCTCCACAGTGGCCGGCTCGGCCGGCCGGAGCTTCTTGTAGATGTCGATGAGGGCTTCTTCGCGAGTGCTCACCGTGTCCTTGGCGAGGGTCTCGCGGATCGACTCGAAGTGGCCGAACTCCTCGAGGATCCTCGACTCGGTCCAGCCCAGGGCCTTGAGCAGGACGGTGACCGACTGCTTGCGCTTGCGATCGAGGCGGACGCCGACCTGGTCGCGCTTGTCGATCTCGAACTCCAGCCAGGCGCCCCGCGACGGGATGATCTTCGCGGTGAAGATGTCCTTGTCCGAGGTCTTGTCCGGGCTCGACTCGAAGTAGGCGCCCGGCGAGCGCACCAGCTGAGAGACGACGACACGCTCGGTGCCGTTGATGATGAATGTGCCCTGGTCGGTCATGAGCGGGAAGTCCCCCATGAACACGGTCTGGCTCTTGATCTCGCCAGTGGTGTTGTTCATGAACTCAGCCGTCACGAACAGCGGGGCGGAGTAGGTGATGTCCTTCTCCTTGCACTCGTCGATCGAGTACTTGGGAGGCTCGAAGCGGTGCTCACGGAACGACAGCGACATCGATCCGGAGAAGTCCTCGATGGGCGAGATCTCCTCGAAGATGTCCTCGAGGCCCGAGGTGGTGGCGACTGAGTCGTCCCCGCGCTCAGTGGCGTCGATGACACGATCCTGCCACTTCTCGTTTCCGATCAGCCAGTCGAAGCTCTCGGTCTGAAGCCCGAGCAGATTCGGGACCTCGAGCGGTTCGTGAATCTTGGCGAAGGAGATGCGCTGGGGTGGATTAGCGGTCTTAGTATGTTCGTTGGCGGCGGCCAATGCGATCCTTCCGAGTGGGTCACCTGATCTCTCGGCGTCACTTGCTGGCCAGCCTCGCTCCTGCGGGGTCCAGAGAACAGCAGAGATATTCGACTGTCCCCCGTGGCGCGAGTACACTTGAGGCTCCGAGGGGCCCACCGCTATATGAAGGCACCACGTTGGCGAAGCAACGCAAATAACCAGCATACTCGGCGCGTCGCTGTTGCGCAAGGCGGGATATGGTAGGCTCGCTTCTTTCGCCACTTTCGGGTGATTTTCACAGCGGATTCACGAGCGGGGCGCCACAGCCTCCGGTCGCTTCAGCCCGATTCATCGCAGCCTCCGGTTACCGCGCCGGCTCACCGCAGATTCGGGTTCATCGCAGCATCCGCCCGGGTTCGTATACTGTGGCGATGCCGCAGATCTACGTGCACACCTCGGACCCCGTCGCCCTCAACTCCTATCTGGTCGTCGGCAGCGAGCGTGCACTGGTCATCGACACCGGCGCCGGCCCTGTCCAGGCCGCGGGCATCCTGACCGCCGTCCGCGCACTCACGGATCTGCCCCTCGTCGTCGTCAACACCCACGACCACTGGGACCACTTCTTCGGCAACACGACTTTTGCGGAGCACGGGGTCGAGCAGTTCCTCGCCTCCCCCGGATTCGTGCGCGATCACCGCGCTTCTGCATGGGTGCAGCTCGAGCAGGTGCCACTGGCCGCGGAGCCTGATCTGCCGCCGCCGGAGGAGCTGCTCGTCCCGGTGAGCGCCGTCACTGCCGAGGACGCCCTCGATCTCGGCGACGCAGAAGTCCGATTCCTCCCGCTCGCCGGGCACACGGAATCCGACCTGGTGGTCGTCGTCGACGATGTCGCCTTCGTCGGGGATCTCGTCGAGGAGGGCGCGCCCCTGCAGGTCGGTGATGACGCCCTGCCCGCACAGTGGGCTGCATCCCTCGAGCTGCTGCTCGGGCTGCCCGGAATCCGCCTCTTCGCTCCCGGCCACGGCAGCCCGGTCGACAAGGCGTTCGCCGCGGCGCAGCTCGGCGACATCGCCCGGGTCTCCGAGCACGACTCCCCCGCCGAGGCGCCGGCCCGCTCCGCCGGCCCGTTCCCCTGGGTTCCGGGCACCTTCCCGACAGGAGTGCGTCGCCTGCGCTGAGGCCCTGCTCGATGGGCTCTGGCCCGTTGGGTCCACTCGGAGCCGCTGAGTCCACTCGGAGCCGCTGAGTCCACTCGGAGCCGCTGAGTCCACTCGGAGCTGCTGAGTTCGCTCAGACCCTGCCGGGCACAGAGAGCAAGGACCCCGCTGCGCATGCAGCGGGGTCCTTGCGAAGGAGCTTCCGATCACTTGAGGCGGTCCTGCGACCCCCTCGGCGATCGTCAGATCACTTGAGGGTGACGGTGGCGCCGGCGCCCTCGAGGGCCTCCTTGGCCTTGTCCGCGGTCTCCTTGTTGACGCCTTCGAGGACGGCCTTCGGAGCGCTGTCGACCAGCTCCTTGGCTTCCTTCAGGCCGAGCGAGGTCAGTCCGCGGACCTCCTTGATGACGGGAACCTTCTTCTCTCCGCCGCTCTCGAGGATGACGTCGAACTCGGTCTGCTCCTCGGCAGCAGCCTCTCCGCCACCAGCACCGCCGGCAGCCGGGGCAGCGGCAGCCGCAACCGGAGCAGCAGCCTCGACGTCGAAGGTCTCTTCGAACATCTTGACGAAGTCGGAGAGTTCGATCAGCGAGAGCTCTTTGAATCCTTCGATGAGCTCTTCGGGGGTGAGCTTAGCCATGGTGGGCTATGTCCTTCCTTAGATGGTTGAGGTTCTCAACCGGGGTGGTATGCGGTTCTGAAACTCAGGCGTCCTCGGCCGGTGCCGATTCGCCGTCGGCGTTCTTCTCGCGAAGAGCGTCGACTGTGCGAGCAGCCTTGACCAGCGGGGCGGTGAACACGTAAGCGGCCTTGTGCAGGCCCGCCTTCATGGCACCGGCTGCCTTCGCAAGCAGCACCTCGCGGGATTCGAGGTCGGCGAGTTTCGAGATGTCCTCAGCGGTCAGCGGCTTACCTTCGAGGTAGCCCGCCTTGATGACCAGCTGCGGATTCGCCTTGGCAAAGTCACGCAGCGCCTTGGCCGCCTCGGAAGGCTCTCCGGACACGAAGGCGATGGCGGAGGGTCCATTGAGGAGTCCGTCGAATGCCTCGATGCCGGCTTCCCGGGCAGCGATTGCGGTCAGCGTATTCTTCACCACGGCGTAGCTGGCGTTCTCACCGAGAGCGTTGCGCAGCTCTTTCATCTGCGCGACGGTGAGACCGCGGTACTCGGTCAGCACTGCAGCCTGGGAGCCCTCGAGCATCTGCTTGAGCTCCGCGACTGCCGCTGCCTTGTCAGGCCTCGCCATGGTATTCCTTTCGTACGGTGTCGGTGCCGGACACGAAAAAAGCGCTCCGCGCAGGAAGCACGGAACGCTTGCGATCGCGGACAACATCCGCTGCATACATCCTCATGTCACCTGCGCAGGTCACTCTTCCGAGTCTTCGTCAGCAGCCGTCACACCTGAGGTGAGGCGTCCGCTGAGACCGACGGTCTTGGGCGCACACCACACTAGCGCAGAGCAGGCGCCGAGAGCAAACCGGGCTGCGTAGTGTCCTTCCACGCGGTCCGACACTGGTGTGAGCCCAGCTGTCGTCGACTGTGACGCGGTCGTCGACTGCTACGCGGTCGGCTATTGTGGCGCTGTCATCTATTGTGGCACTGTCGTCGGTCACATCCCCGAACCCGTCGACCGGCCATCGGCCGCTGGATCCCCGTCCCCTCGAGAATTCCATCTTCCACTGCCCCTCGATTCCCCCACTGCCCCTCGATTCCCCCACTGCCCTCGTTCCCAGCATTGCAGGCCCTACCGCAGTGCGTCCTCGCGCTGCGGCTGATCCCCGCTCGGAGTCATCCCCATGCCCATACCCCCAGTCCCCATGCCCAACCTCTATCGGCACGACCTCGTGGCCAACGCGCCTCGCGTCGCCGGCAACGGCGATGCGATGGCCGAGGCCGTCGACGACCTCATCCGGATCATGGACGGCGGCGCCTGGGTCTCGTCCACGGCTGACGAGTACTACGCCGCACTCACCGCGCACAGGAGCCCGTGCCAGGCGGCCGGCGCCGTGGCAGCTGCCGACATGTCCACCAAGGCTGCCGGCGAACCACCGCTCGTGAACATCGAGAATCCCGCCGAGGCGTGGAAGGCGACGTGGGTGAGCATATGAGCACGACCAGCATCGACATCCCCGCCATGCACGACCTCATCCGCACCTCGGAGAGCAGCGCCGCCCTCATCCTCGAACAGGCCGCCATCATCAGCGACCGACTCCTCGGACTCCTCCTCCCGGCCGACAATCCGGGCCTTGCACAGGCGCGGCAGGCTGCGCACTGGATCCGCGAGCAGATCCCGGACCTCAACCGACGCGTTGCGCTGGCGGAGTACATCGAGGCTCAGACACCGGGCCTGCAGACCAGCGTCGACATCGACGAATCCCGGATCTCCGACCGCACGCCTCAGCAGGCGCGCGAGGACGCGCAGCGGGCCCTGGAGAGGCTTCAGGCGCTGTTGGACGCAGAGATGCAGATCAGCGGGGAGCGGCGGCCCATGGACCCCGAACTGCTGCAGCTCCTGACCGACAACGCGCTCGACCCCTATTTCGCCCAGGAGCTCGCGAAGGGGCTCGATCCGGCGATGACCGGCCTCCTCGTGCAGAACCGGGCCCTCGACCTGCGCTGGGCGGAGCAGGACGGGCCCGAGGCGGTCGACGCCTCGCGAGCCGAATACGAGGCATTCATCGACGCCATCGGAGGCTCCCTGGGGGTCGCCAGCCGCGGCACGGGCCCGCTGTCCCCGCCCGAGGGCTTCGCGGACTCCTGGGCCGAGGCCCTCACACTCCGCTACTGGGACGAGAGCTACCCCAGCAGTCAGCTCAGCGGTGCGATCGCGCTCACTCTCTCGCGCGGAGCATTCGGCCGCGAGTTCCTCGAGACCGTTCACGCGAAGATGTTCGACATCGAGGCCGAGCGCCCGGGCGCGTCCCGGGTGATGGCGCCGTACGGGATCACCGATCCAGCGGGCCGCTCGCTCGACGACCCGATGCTCCACCTCGTCGCAGGCCTCCGCTTCAACCCGGAAGCCGCACGCAGCATCCTCTCCCCGTCGAACACTCGTCGGTTCGAGGTTGCAGGCGAGCCCGCAATGTCGACCTACCTCCAGACCCTGATGATGCGGGAGTGGGGCGAGGGCGGAGTGGACTCGCTCACCGGTCTCCTCACCGACATCACCACCGGCGACTTCGCGAACACTGCGCAGACCGAGGCGATCGTCGGCGAGTCCGCTCGGGTGGCAGGTCTGGCCGAGGCGCTGCGGCAGCAGGCTGAGGCAGACGCCGACATGTCGGTGTCGGACTGGATCCACCTCGGACTCGACTTCGGGGGCATGCTGCCGGTTGTCGGCATTCCGATCGACGTCGGGAACGGACTCTGGTACGCGATCGAGGGCGATCCCCTCAACGCCGGGATGTCGATGGCCGGCATGATCCCGTTCGCCGGTGACGCCGCGAGCGCAGGCCGAACCGGCAGGCGCGTGAAGAACGTCCTGGGCGACGGAGTGGAATCCGCGACCTCGGCTGCGAGGCAGGCCGACGACATCGCGGGGCAGGTCGCCTCGGGAGCTTCGCGCTCGGCGGACAGTGTGGCCGGAGCGTCCGTGCGCTGGGATCGCCGGCCGGTGGCGCCCCAGCGGCCCGCAGGCGGCTACGGCACGAACAGCAATCCCGGCTACTCGGATCCTCGCTTCGCCCAGACCGCTCAGCAGCCCGCGCTGGACTGGTACGAGAACGTCTATCCCAGGGAGTACGTGAACGAGAACGGCAACCGGGTGCTGCCCAAGTTCGCCGATGACCGAGGCCGCACCAGGAACAGACCGCCGTACCTGCCCGGGCAGCGCGAGCAGGTGTGGGTGAACTCGCGGAATCAGCAGCTCGAGCAGATGCGCAACGGTGAGTTCCCTCCCCCGGACAGTCGCGGCATGGAGACTCGGATCAAGCGGGGGCACGAGAGGGAGATGCTGGCGGAGGACGAGATGTACGTGCTCAACACCTCGAACGAGTACGTGATCACGAAGTTCGACAGGTCCGGCGAGTGGAAGTGGAACATGGGGCACCTGCCGAACCAGGAGTACCGCAGATCGAAGGCCGACTACCTCGACGGCGACCTGACCTTCCCGGAGTTCATGCACGAGCAGCAGGGACCGAACAGGTACATGGTGGAGGAGCCGGGGCGCAACTCGAGCCATCTGGACGAAGGCCGCGGCTGACGTCCCAGTCAGCCCTGGGACGACTGATGATCTGCAGCCCACCGCACCAGGTGATCGCGGAGCACGGGGAGCTTCTGCGTCTCGGGATTCGCGAGCAGGTGTTCGATCAGCGTGGGACCGTCGGGTTGCCGGGGGTCGGCGGGCACTGCAAGGTCCAGGCGCCCCGACCCGAACAGCGCCCGGTAGAACGGCCCGCGCTCTTCATCGGGCAGCGACATCCGGATCACGTAGTTGATGGGCCTGTCCCCGCGCCGCTCGAGCGCATTGACATCCGCTCCGCCGTCGACCAGGCGCTGGACCAGCGGACCTTCGAGCGCCGAGTCGTGCCGGAGGGCCGGGAGGAGGGACAGGAGGACAGCACCGTGACGCCGTTCTGCTTCGACGATGTCGGCACCGTCATCGAGCAGGCGAGTCGCGATCGCCACCCGGTGCACCGGCTCCGGATGGGTGAGCGCCGAGACGAGGAGCTTCTCCCGATCGGCCGACGATGCGTCATACTGCTCCACGAACTCGTCGTACGTCCCGTTCCGGCTCGCATACAGCACCGATGCCATGAGGTGCTCCTTTCACCACAGCTCGAATCACCTTCACCATAGACTGATCGCAGTCGAGAACCAGAGAGGCCCGAGGAATCGCAGATGAACCGTCCAGGACAGAGAGAACAGGTCTGGGTCAATTCCCGCAATGCACAGCTGGCCGCGATCGCCGACGGCGAATTCCCACCGCGCGATCCCCGCGGAGGCGTCACCCGGGTCGCAGGCGGGGCAGCCCGCACGGACCTTGCCGAGGACGAGATGTACGTGCTCACCGCCGAGGGCGTCTGGGTGGTCGTCGACTTCGACAACACGCGGGATCACACCTGGTCGATGACTCCCAGGCCGGGCTTCTCCTACGACGAGCTCAAGGAGAGGTACGAGTCGGGCGCGATCGACTTCCCCAGGTTCATGTACGAGTACGAGAACTCCGACAACTATCTGGTCGCTCTCGGACCTGCCGACTCGCCGGGGCGGAATGAGCAGGACTCGCCCACCGAGCCGCAGGGCTGAATGCGGCTGAGGCCGGGTGCGCACCGCACCCGGCCTCAGCCGTCTGACTCCGCCTCAGCGAACCCGCGCCTCAGGGGCGCAGGGCATTGGCGTCCACGGGCACACCCGGACCGTTGGTGGTCGAGATGGTGGCCTTGGAGATGTAGCGTCCCTTGGAGGACGAAGGCTTCAGACGCAGCACCTCATCGAGCGCTGCGGTGAAGTTCTCCTGCAGCTTCTCTTGATCGAACGACGCCTTGCCGATGATGAAGTGCAGGTTGGAGTGCTTGTCGACGCGGAACTCGATCTTTCCGCCCTTGATCTCACTCACTGCCTTGGCGACATCCATCGTCACCGTGCCGGTCTTCGGGTTCGGCATGAGTCCGCGGGGACCCAGCACCTTGCCCAGACGGCCGACCTTGCCCATCATGTCCGGCGTGGCGACGGCTGCGTCGAAATCGGTGAAGCCGGCTGCCACCTTCTCCAGCAGGTCATCGGAACCGACATAGTCGGCACCTGCTTCGCGGGCGGCTTCTGCACGGTCGCCGGCGGCGAACACCAGGACCGTGGCGGTCTTGCCGGTGCCGTGCGGAAGGTTGACGGTGCCGCGCACCATCTGATCCGCCTTGCGCGGATCGACGCTGAGGCGGAACGCCACCTCGACGGTGGCGTCGAACTTCGACACCGAAGTCTCCTTGGCCAGGGCGATCGCCTGGTTGGGTTCGTAGTAGGTATCTGCCGCGATCTTCTCCGCGGCGGCCCGGTAGGCCTTTGAGCGCTGTGCCATCTGCTTCTCTCCTTGCAGTCGTGGTGTGGGCCGCGCCGGCCCTGCCACAGTGATCAGCGTCGAATCAGACTTCGACGTCGGTGGTGATGCCCATCGAACGGGCGGTGCCCGCGATGATCTTCGATGCGGCCTCCACGTCGTTGGCGTTGAGGTCGGGCATCTTGGTCTCGGCGATCTCGCGCACCTGATCGGCGGTCAGATGACCGACCTTGACAGTGTGAGGAGTCGCAGAGGCAGACTTCACGCCGGCGGCCTTCTTGATGAGCTCCGCGGCCGGCGGGGTCTTGGTGATGAAGGTGAACGAGCGGTCTTCATAGACGGTGATCTCCACCGGAATGACATTTCCGCGCTGGGATTCCGTCGCGGCGTTGTACGCCTTGCAGAATTCCATGATGTTGACGCCGTGCTGACCAAGCGCCGGGCCGATCGGCGGTGCCGGGTTCGCGGCACCAGCCTGGATCTGGAGCTTGATCAGACCGGTCACCTTTTTCTTAGGAGGCATTTTCGGTCCTTGTCCTGTGAGGGAAACCCCGAGACGTCTGTCGCGGGGTGCTGATCGCCGACTCCGATGGGGTTGGGCAATCAAACCACACCATTATTCCACAGAACGGGGCTGGACGCTAAACCAGTGCGGCCCGCACCGAATCCGGGTTCCGGATATGGCTGCAGCGCCCGGAAACCTCCGGGCGCCGAAAGCTGTCGGTGAGCAGTCGATCAGATCTTCGAGACCTGGTCGAACCCGAGCTCGACCGGAACATCACGCTCGAAGATCGACAGCAGCACGGTGAGCTTCTGCGATTCCGGGCGGATCTCCTGGATGGTCGCCGGGTGCCCCTCGAAGGAGCCCTCCTTGACCATGACCGACTCTCCGACCTCGAACTCGACCGTGATCGGCGTGCCTGCCTGCACGGCGGTTGCGCCGGCTTCAGCGGCCGCCTTCGCCTGCTGCTCCTCGAACACGGGAGCGAGCATCGAGAACACCTCGTCCAGGCGCAGCGGCACCGGATCATAGGCGTTGCCCACGAAGCCGGTGACGCCCGGCGTGTGGCGCACCACGCCCCAGCTCTCATCACTCAGGCTCATCCGCACGAGCACATAGCCCGGGATGCGCACGCGGCGGATCTGCTTGCGCTGTCCGTTCTTGATCTCGACGACGTCCTCCATGGGGACCTGGATCTCGAAGATCTGGTCTTCCATGTCGAAGTTGACGATGCGGTTCTCGAGGTTGGCCTTGACGCGGTTCTCGTAGCCCGCATAGGAGTGGACGACGTACCAATCGCCTTCCTTCATGCGGAGTTCGGCCTTGAACTCCTCGACCGGGTCGACCTCGTCCTCGGCGGCCGGCGCGTCACCAGCGGAATCCCGCGCGTCCTCGTCGGCCGGCGCGTCCGCAGCGGAATCCTGCGCGTCATCAGCGACCTGCGCGTCCTCAGCGTCCGGCGCCCCGGTCTCCGCTGCAGGCGCCGAGTCGTCAGCAGCGTCCGCACCGTCCCCCACCGCAGCCGAATCCTCAGCAGCGGCCGGCTCGTCTTCGGCCGCGGACTCCGAGACATCGTCAGCGAGCGACTGCTCAACGTCGGCGGTCGGCTGAACAGCCGACTCCTCGACCGCCTGCTCCGCTGGGGCAGGATGCTCCTCTACGGCAGCGATTTCGATGTTCTCGGTTTCCTTCTCCGACACCAGATCTCCTTGTGCAGTTTGCGGTTGGCCTTCGACCGGTCCTCGCTCAGTGTGTCACCACAGGGGCCAGAGCGGAGATCCTGCGAAGACGAAGCCGGCAAGCTTTCCGAAGATGAAGTCGAGTCCGGTCACCAGCAGCATCATCACGATGACGAAGCCGAGGACGACGAGGGTGTAGTTGACGAGTTCTCTGCGGGTCGGAGTCACGACCTTCTTGAGCTCGGCGACGACTTCCCTGAAGAACTGCAGGATGCTTCCGAACAGGCCCCGCTTCTTCTGCTCCTCGGCTGTGCTTCTTCTGCTCTTGGCACCCGAGGTTCTTGCCGGTGTGTCGCCCACGCATCCTCACTCGGTCGTTGTTCGTGTCTGCACTGTCCCCCGCGTGAGTGTGCCGGCAACCGGCGCCCACCGGCGAACCATGAGCAGGGGTGACAGGACTCGAACCTGCAGCCTACGGTTTTGGAGACCGTTGCGCTACCACTTGCGCCACACCCCTTCGGCAGCGCCGACGCCCCGCTTGCGCAGGCCATCTGTCCGCCGATGTACGAGCATACAGTCTTCGGCCCCGATCCGTCGAACCGAGCAGCCGCTCGACGAGCGCCCTGATCAGACGATCAGCCTGAGCACCGATCCGTCGAACAGCCGCCGTTCGGAGCAGCAGGCGACCTACTCCGACTGCGGCAGCCAAGGTCCCGGCTGCGGGATCCGCAGCCAGGGCGAGATCTCCGCCTGGGCCGCCATGTCCACGGTCACCACCTGGAGGTCCAGCGGAGTGCCCGTGCTGCCGTCGAACCGGATGATGGTGAGCTCTGCCGGCATCTTCAGGGGTCCGGGAGTCAGCGCATTCGCCAGCGCTCCCCCGGTCGTCGAGTTCACGAAGCGCGCTCCCCGCCCGAATGGCTCCGGCCCGACTCGCCGGTGCCAGTGTCCGTGCAGAGCGAAACGCGCACAGCCGACTCCGAGTGACTCCTGCGCCTGCCGGGGGTCGTGGATCAGCAGCACATCGGGTTCGGCGGCACACGACTCCGTGGTCATGCGCGATGTGAACTCGGCAGTCGTCTCCCCCGTCTCCAGCAGCGGCTCCGGCTGCCCGAAGACCGTGCGCCGCGGATCCCCGTCGCCGAAGAAGCGCAGCCCGGCCACTTCGACCGGTTCCCCGTCGAGCACGGTCCAGCCTGACCCGCGGGCATGCGCGACGGTGTCGAGTGAGTCGTGGTTGCCCTTGACGAAGACCTTGGGAAGACCGTCGGGAAGCTCGTGGTCGAGCGAGTCGAGGCAGTAGTTCTCGGCCGGCGTGCCGGTCATCGTGATGTCTCCGCCGTCGATGTAGAGATCCGCGTCGGCCCGGGCGACGACATCGGCGACGACTCGGGTCATGCCGACATTGCAGTGGAGATCGGAGGCGAACACGGCCGTGATGACGTGCTCGCCGGCCTCGGCACCGCGCCACACCCCCTCGGTCGGAGGTGGCACGAGGGAAGAGCCGGGAGTCAGCCGCACGGTGAGGGGCCGTTCCTCCCAGCCCGAATCCAGCGATTGCAGCGCTGTCGTGTAGAACGCGTCGTTCGCCGACGCGAAGTCGGCCACCAGCTTCGCGACCTCGTCGATGACGCCCGAGAGCCGGCCGGTCACCTGGGCACCCTCAAGCGGGGTGCCGACGAAAGCGGGGTTGGGGTCGATCGGACGCGGGCGCTGGATCGGCACGACCAGCGCCGCGATCAGGAGCACGACCACTGTCCCGGAGACCGCGCCGACCGCCGCCCTCGCCCGCGGTGGGCGGAAGCGCTGCCGGGGTCCGCTGAGCACGGCGAGCACCCCGACGACAGCGGCGAGCCCGAGTCCGGCTCCGAACTCCCGGACGGCGAAGTCACGGATCAGGCCGCGGGCGACAGCGTCGAGCTGCGCCTCGGGAGCGGTGAAGAAGGTCGCGTAGGAGGCGATGTCCTGTCCGAGTGCATCGAGAGTCGTGCCGCCGAGAGCGGATTCGGCCGGGATCTCCTCGACGTCGACCTGCGCTCCGAGCCCCAACGGCAGCAGACCGTCGGCCGGGATCAGCAGCTCTCCCAGCGGTCCGAAGTCGACGGTGATCGTCGCGTCGGCAGTCACCGAGTAGACGGCCACGTGGGGGCCGAAGTTCGCCTCCGTCCGAGCGGTGAAGAGCGCCCACGGCGCCACCAGCACGAGGCATGCCAGGATCACCCCGATCACGCCGAGGATCCGCACGAGCACCGGCCCGACCGGGCCGGTTGCCCGCTGGGTCCGGCGGGGCGCGGCAGGCGGAGTGCGGGTCAGCAGCGAAGGCCGGCTCTGCGCAGGCATGCGTCCCTTTCGAGAGTTCGGGCTCTGGGGGAGGTCGGACTCTAGAGTCGGCAGCCGACGAGATTGGGCTCGGGCTCCAGGCGGATGCCGAAGATCCCTTCGACTCCGTCCCTGATGCGGCGGGCGAGCTCGAGCAGGTCAGCCGTGGATGCGTCGCCTCTGTTCGTGAGGGCGAGGGTGTGCTTGGTCGACAGAGTCGCACGACGGTCCCCGATACCGAACCCCTTGGCGAAGCCCGCGTGGTCGATCAGCCAGGCAGCAGAGGTCTTCACCACCGCCGGGTCCTGCGCACCCGTGAGCGGGTCCGTCACCGGATAGCGCGGAGCATCCTCGGGCAGAACGGCGTCGGCGGGCAGGATCGGATTCGTGAAGAATGAGCCCGCCGACCAGGTGTCGTGGTCGGCGTCGTCGAGAACCATGCCCTTGGACGCGCGCAGCGCCAGCACCGCCTCCCGCACCTCGCAGGCGGAGACGCGAGCCCCGATCTCCACGCCGAGGGCCCGAGCGAGCTGGCTGTAGCGCACCGGAGCCGACATCGTCGCCTCCGGCAGCCGGAAGGTGACGGCCAGCACCACGAAGCGCACTGCGCCGTGCTCGGCGGCGGTGCGCTTGAACATCGACGTGCGGTACCCGAATCCGAGGTCCTGCGCACCGAACCGAAGCTGCTCACCGGTGATCCGATCGAACGCCAGCACGGAATCGATCGATTCGGCGACCTCGGCGCCGTAGGCTCCGACGTTCTGGATGGGAGTGGCGCCCACCGACCCGGGAATGCCCGAGAGCGCCTCGAGCCCGGTCAGGCCCCGGCGAAGAGTCGAGGCGACGAAGGCATCCCAGTTCTCCCCCGCCTCGACCGTGAGCAGCCGCTGCCCGGTGCCGGCCGGCCGCTCGTCGATTCCGGTCGACCGGATCACGCACGCCGGGCCCGTGAAGCCCTCGTCGGCGATGAGCAGGTTGGAGCCGCCGCCGACGAAGAGCACATCGGGCACCGACCTGTCCGGCCGGTCGGGCTGCAGACGATGCCGGGAGCAGCAGTCGACCAGCTCGGACCGGGAGCGGACGGTCATGAGGTGGGGTGCCGGCCCGCCCACGCGGAAGGTGGTGAGATCGGCCAGATTCACTGCAGGCGAACCTTGACCTGCGTTCGTCCGAGCACCTTCTCCTCGCCGCTGGTGACCTCCACGTCGAGCCGGGCTGTACCGCCGTCGGCGTCGATCGCACCGACCGTCGCCGTCATCCCGAGGAAGGCGGTCGGGGCGTCCGGGGCACCGGATTCGGCATCCGGGACCACGACGGGCGCGGTGAAGCGCGTGCGGTAGTCGACGATCGCGCCGGGGTCGACGGCCCATTCGCTGATCCGGGCGACCACCGAACCCATCGTGAGCATGCCGTGGGCGATGACATTGTCCAGCCCCACCTCGCGCGCGAAGCGCTCGTTCCAGTGGATGTGGTTGTAGTCGCCCGAGGCTCCGGCATAGCGGACGAGGTCCGCACGGGAGATCGGGATCCGGGCCGAGACGACTGTCCGGCCGACTTCGAGGTCGGCCAACCTGGGGGCGATGTCGGCGGCGCCGGGGCGGTGGTCCTCGCGCGGTGCGGACTCGGTCATGCTGCTTCTCCTCTCACGACGATCGTCGAGACGACGGTGGCGACCGGCGCTCCGCTCTCCGCCTCGGTGAGCTCGGTGCGGGTGGTGACCATGGCGTGTCCGCCGGCCTCCCGGAGCCCGTCGACGTGGCACGTGGCGCTCAGCACGTCCCCGGCGATGATCGGGCGGGTGTAGGTGAACTGCTCGGATCCGTGGACGACGCGGGAGAAGTCGATGCCGGCCTCCGGCAGCGAGATGTACAGGCCCTCGGCTCGCTGTGCGGGAATCACCGCGAACGTGGTCGGGGCGACGACGTCACGGTAGCCGAGCGAGGCGGCGAACTCCGCGTCGAAGTGCGCGCGATTGTTGGCTCCCGTGGCCCGCGCGAACTGCGCGATCGCCTCGCGGGACACCTCGTACGGGGTGGCCAGCGTGTAGCTGGTCCCCTGCAGCTCGGTGTTGACTGCCATGGTGCTCCTCCCGAGGGGCCGCGCCCCTGAAGTTCGATCGGGGCGGTGCCCCGAAGTCGTATCCGTCAGCTGGCGAAAGTCTACCGGGCGGCGGATTCGACCTTCATCATCGCCAGGGCGTACCGGGCGATGTTCGCCGCAGCGTCCTCCGCGCTGATCGGACCCGCTCTGTCGAACCACTGGGCCAGGGAGGTGCACATGTTCGCCACCAGGCGGCAGGCGAACTTGAGGTCGGGAACCGTGAACACCCCCGCCTCGGCGGCGGCTGCGGCCTCGTCGTCGATCATGTACTGCACCGAGCGGCGCAGGCCGGCGATCCTCGTCCGATGCGGCTCCTCGATGCTGCGCATCTCGCTGGCGCCGATGAACGCCTTGTTCTGCGAGCTCGCGTGGTAGTAGGCGAGCGCTTCGACGACGGCGGCGAACCGTTCTTCGGGCGGACGGTCCGCGACCTTCTCCCGAGCGCCCTCCAGGCCTTCGATGAGGCCTTCCATGGTGGAGTCGAGGATCGCGACGAGCATCTGCTGCTTGCTCTCGTAGTAGTGGTACACCCCCGCGACGCTGACGTCCGCCGCCTGCGCGATCTGGCGCATGGATGTGCCGTGATAGCCCCATTTCGTGAAGCACTCGATAGCCGCTTCCAGCACCTTGGGCAGAGTCTCGTCACGCCCGTTGTCGAACTGGGCGCCGCCGGCGGCCGGAGTGCCCGTGCCCGACATCAGATCGTCGAGCTCGATGCCGAACACCTGAGCCAGGTTCGTCAGCCGCTCAACGGTGACGGAGACCTTGTCCCGCTCGATCAGGGACAGCGTCGCCGGGCTCACCCCGATGCGCCGACTCACCTGCTCCAGCGTGAGTCCAGCCGCGTTGCGAGCAGCGCGCACCCGATGGCCCACGCTCTCCTCCTCGACCGCTGTGTCCGGGTTGCCTTTAATCATGTTAAACAGGCTATCAGCCGCACCTGGGACCGAGCGGAGGACCGCTTCACAAATCTGCGCATTCTCCTACAGTGAAGGGGTGAGCGAGCACTCGCTCGCTTCACGCATACCGAACCGCGACCAACGGAGGCAAGGACGCCATGGAAGACTCCGCACACAGTACCCGAACTCCGATGAAGCCGTTCGGCGAATCGATCAGGTCGCCGTTCGCCTCGGTGCGCGAGATGTGGCGCTCGGCGATCGAGGCGGCTCCGGACTCCCCCTTCATCCACAGCTTCGAGCGCACGCTGACCTTCGCCGAGGTCGACGAGCGGGCCGACCGGCTGGCAGCGGCCCTGCACCGGTCGGGAATCGGTCCGGATGACCGCGTGGCCGTCTACGCGCAGAACGATCCGCTGTTCGTGATCGGACTGCTCGCGACGTGGCGACTGGGCGGGATCGTGGTTCCGGTCAACCCGATGAACACCGCCCGGGAGCTCCGCTACCACCTGGCCGACTCCGAAGCCCGTGCGCTCATCACCATTCCCGGCCTCTACGACACCGTCGCACGCGATGCTCTCGACGGCTCCGCAGTGCAGGTGACGGTGGTCGGCGAGCATCAGCGCTGGGTGCAGGAGAACTCGGCCATCAGGATCGAGACCGTGCCGGTGCCCACGGAGCTGCCCGCCGGCGTCATCACGGCAGAGGCGGCGTACAGCTCGCCGGGCGAGCTGCCGGCCGAACCGGGGTCAGGTGCCGCGGATACGGCAGTGCTCACCTACACCTCGGGCACGACCGGCAGGCCCAAGGGCGCGATGAACACCCACGGCAACCTCGTATTCAACGCCGAGAGCTACATCGAGATCACCGGTCTGCAGACAGGTCAGCCCATCCTCGGCATCGCGCCCCTGTTCCACATCACGGGGATGGTCGGCCACATCATGCTCGCGGTGCGAGCGCACTGCCCGATCGTGCTCAGCCACCGCTTCAATGCCGAGGTGATGCTGGAGACCATCCGCCGGCGGAAGCCAGTGCTCGCCGTGGGCGCCATCACCGCGCTCATGGCCCTGGCCGACAGCCCGGCGCGCCGGGACGGGGATTTCGATTCCCTGGAGTCGGTCTTCTCCGGCGGCGCACCGATCGCGCCGGCCCTGGGAGACCGATTGGAGCGGGTGCTGGGGGCCTACGTGCACAACGTCTACGGCATGAGCGAGACCGCCTCCCCCACCCACGCCGTGCCGCGCGGCGAGCGGGCGCCGGTCGACCCTGCCTCCGGCGCGCTGTCGATCGGCAAACCCATCTACAACACCACCTGCCGCGTGGTGGCGGAGACCGGCGAGGACTGCCGGCCCGGCGAGTACGGGGAGATCCTGTCCAGGGGACCGCAGATCACCCCGGGCTACTGGCACAATCCCGAGGCGACGGCGCAGGCCTTCGTCGATGGCTTCCTCAGGACCGGGGACGTCGGCTTCGTCGACGAGCAGGGGTGGTACTACCTTGTCGACCGGAAGAAGGACATGATCAATGCCTCCGGCTACAAGGTGTGGCCGCGGGAAGTCGAGGATGTCCTGTACAGTCATCCCGCCGTGAGCGAGGCCGCCGTCGTCGGCGTTGCCGACGCGTACCGCGGGGAGACCGTCAAGGCCTTCGTCACGCTCAAGACCGGCGCTCAGGCCACCGAGGACGAGCTGCGCGACTACTGCAAGGCCAACAGGGCGGCCTACAAGTACCCGCGCCAGATCGAGGTGCTCGACGAGCTGCCGAAGACGGCGACGGGCAAGATCCTGCGCCGAGTGCTGCGGGACTGAACCCGCCGGCCGCGGCTCGAAACCCCGTCCGTCCGCGGAGCCGAAAGATCCCGGTCGGAATCCGATTCCAGCCGGGATCTTCGCCTGCTCAGAGAATGCGGGAGCCGCGAGTCAGCCGAGGTACCGGGGATTGGATGCCGACAGCCGGAAGCGGGTGATGAGGTCGAGCGCGGGAACGAGGAGATCGACATCCCGGGCGGCACCGGAGCGGATCGCGGCGGCCAGCTCCGGTTCCGAGGCGAAGCCCAGGGTGGCGAGCGCGGACGCCGAGCTCGCAGTCGCCACCGGTTCGAGTTCGCGCTGCCGGCCGACGAGGTCGACGACATTGCGCGCCACTCGACCCCGGAAGCTGCTCGGCGCATCATCCGAGCTGACGACGTCCCGGTCGATCCACCGGGACAGCGCGCCGAGCAGCTCGGCTGCGCACGGCGCCGAGAACAGGTCGTCCGGATCCAGCGGATCCACATTCGCGGCCGCCGCGCGGTCCGAGCGGGGTGCCCCGGCAGCGGAGCGGGGGGCCCCTGCGGCTCCCGCTTCCGCGGGGTCCGGCAGCGAGTCCGGGAACAGCAGCTGCAGCAGGTCGTGCTCCTGCTCAGCCGCACGGCGGCCGATCGCCAGCAGCTCGAGCTCATTGGGGTGGTTCTCGTGAGCACGCTGCATCTGACGCAGGGTGCCGATCCCCCACCACAGCGTCGCGCGCGCCTGCCACCAGCGCACAGCCGTCGTGTCCGGACGCCGTCCGCTCGCCCGAGCGTAGTCGTCGAGGAAGGCGTCGAGGTCCCCGAGTCCGGCGACCTCGCCCGGACCGCCGAACCGCCACGCTCGCATCGTCAGGTATCCGAGATCTTCATCGGGGTCACCGAGGTGGGCGAGTTCCCAGTCGAGGACCGCCGCCAGCCCGGACTCGTCGACCATGAGGTTCCCGAGGCGGAAGTCGCCGTGGACGACTGCCGTTCCGGTCGTGTTCTCCGGGCGTGTGTCCTCCAACCGGGCGAGCGCGAGGTCGAAGACCGGTCGCTGAATCCCGATCTCACGGTACTCCTCGGCCAGGGACGCCACCGGGTCGACCAGCTCACGCAGTCCGGCTTCGGAGAGGCTGTTCGGATCGATCGCGTGGATCGCCGCTGCCGCTCGCGCGAGATCCGCCGGAAGTGCCCGCCGCGCCGCGGCGAAGCGCTCGTCACGGAGGATCCTGCGCGCGATCGTCTCACCCTCGACGAATTCGATGAGCATCCCGGGCGTCCCGATGAGCTCGCCGGGGGTGTCGTCGTGGAGCAGCCGCGGGCAGGGGACTCCGGCGGCACCCGCTGCCGCCAGCACCGCGGCCTCGGTGAAGTTCGCCTTCGGCTGCGTGTCTCCCTCGTGGTCGGCGCGGAGCACGGCGGGTCGCGGACCGTCCGGAGTCTGCGCGGTCAGCTTCAGCAGCTGCCGACTTGCTCCGCCTGCCAGCGGCCGGACGTCGAGCTCGCGGATCGGGACGCCCACGATCTGCGTGAGCCGCCGCTGCAGATCCCCCTGACCTCCGTGCCCGGCGGATTCCATGTCCTTCATCTGCGCTCCCCTGCTGCTCTGCTGATCGAATGTCGTCCGATCGAGGGGTAAAAGACTGATCAAACGTTCGCTACGAACTGAAGCATGCCGCATCGCGACGAGCGGGTCAAGCGGAGCCGAGCACAGCACAAGCGGAACCGAGCACAGCAAAGGCCGGCACCTTCCGGTGCCGGCCTTGTGCGATGGTGTCGTAGCGGGAGCGGGACTCGATCCCGCGACCTCACGATTATGAGTCGTGCGCTCTAACCAGCTGAGCTACCCCGCCCTGTGCACGAATCGTGATTCGTACGAGAGCCCCAAAAGGGAATCGAACCCTTGACCTTTTCCTTACCATGGAAACGCTCTGCCGACTGAGCTATTGGGGCAACGAGTAGATACTCTACACACGCCGCCGGGTAGATGCAAAACCGGGTTCCGCAGCGGGAACCGAGGTGCGCGCGGCCATCACGCGACCGCCCGCGCCCGGGTCACCTCTCTCACCAGATCGGCCTCGGTCGCGCCGTAGAGCGTGTCCGCCCAGACCGTCCGATGCTCCGGATACGGCTTCCCGTCCACCCGCAGCCACTGGAGCGGATTCTGCGCCTTCTGGTCCGCAGCGCACTTCCCGCAGACCGGCAGCGGCATGCTCTCATGAGCGCCGCCGGCGTCGACGGTGATCGACTTCCGCGCCTCACCGTGCCGCGGATTCACCGTGCACAGCCCACGGGGCGTGAAGCTGCGCGACAGCCGTGACGATCGCTGGCGCTCGACCGATTCCAGGGACCGTTCCGCAAGATCGAACAGCACCAGCGCCCCGACCAGGTCGTCCTCTCTGGCGGACTCGTCGTCGGCGATCCGCCGGGCCAGGCCGTAGGCGTCGAGGCCCTGCTGGACGGTGTCGGACTGCTCGGGCGACAGCCCCTGCGTCTGCAGCGATTCGAGTCGCTCGGCGATCCGGAGTGCATCGCCGCCCAGCCCGTCCCGCATGTTCCTGCGGCTCGCGCTGCGCGCAGCAGCCATCACGTCCGCAGGGATCCGGTACTTGCGCTTCTTCACCGGGCGGCGCGAGGCCAGCAGCCAGACTCCGGCGAACACGGCGAGCAGGAGCACCCCCGCGATCACCGAGTTGCGCACCGGGTGCAGGTACCAGCTCCCGGCCACGCGATCCCACGGCGAGGACCGGTACTCGATCGGCTGCGGGTCGACGAGCCGGTCGAGGACGTCATTGAGCCATTCGAGATCGGACATCCGCCTGTTCGGATCGACGTTCCAGCGATACATCTGGTCCGCGACGGCATTCTCCTCCTGCGGATCGGGAAGATCAGAGCTGTGGACGAGGTCGCCGTCGGACGGCACGACCAGGAACACTCCGTGGTCGCCGTGGGCATTGGCCAGGAGGGTCGCGAAATCGGTGGCTTCCTTGTAGTCGTCCGTCTCCAGGAAGGCCACGTAGGTCGGGTGCTTGGTCTGCGTGAGCTTGTCGCGGATCGCCTCGTAGGTCGATGCGGGATACGGATTCTGAATCCGCGGGTCGATGTAGAGCGCGTCGCGCTGCCAGTGCTCGGCCACGGCGAGCGCGTCCTGCAGGTCTGCGCTGCCCTCGATCTCCGGCGCTGCGCTCTCCGCATCGGGGGTTCCGCGGTCTGCATCGGGGACTGCGCTCCCTGCATCCGAGGCGGCTCCCTCACCGGCCGGAGCGGCTTCCGCCGACGACTCCTCGGCTTCCGGCGCAGCCTGCGGGTCGGCAGGTGCGTGGCCGACCGCCGCGGGCGCCTCGGCGGCCTGCCCCGGCGACGTCGCCCCGGCGGGCGCGACGCTGAGGACGGCTGCGGTGAGACCGGCGGCAGCCGCCGCCGCGACGCGTCGCGTGAGCCCGATGGTGGTCATCAGCGGTTCTCCTTCGTGATGCTGCGACGGATGCGCAGCAGGGTGAGCACGACGAGCGCGGCGAGCAGAATGACGACTCCCACTGCGATCTGGCCGTTGCGGACTTCGGTGAAGTATTCCGGCGACCCGGGCATGGATCGGGGCTCGTAGCGGTCGGCGAGTCGCTGGGCGGTCGTCTCGAAGTCGTTGAGCGATCCCGTGTTCGCGACCCATTCGAACTGCGGCCAGGCCTGAAGGTATTCAGCCGCCTCGGCATGGACCGGCAGGTCCCAGATGCGGTCGCGGACGGCGGACATCGCCTCGAAATCGGGAATCACCTCGTGCGTCTCCAGGTCCACCCCTACCGCTCCGACCAGCAGCACCACGGCATCACCCGGCAGGTGTGCGTAGACCTCACGAAGGAAGAGCCCCTTATCGCCACGGAACTCGTCGGTGCCGACGAAGTCGAGCGCGACGACGGCGACCTCGGGGCCCGCGTCCGCCGCGGCCTGTTCCAGGCGCTCCTCGTCCGCGGGGCTGAAGTGCATCCGCATCCCCGGGTCGATGTAGACCTGGTCCTCGCGCAGAGCGGAGACGATGCTGTCGGTCCTCGTGGTGTCCACGGACCCGACCACCGCGCCGGGCCCGAGGTTCGCGGGCGAGGCGATGGCGACCTGTGCGGTGTGATTGTGCCAGGAGACCGCCGTCGCGAGTGCGATGGCGACGACCGGAATCAGGACTCCCACGACCAGCACGTCTGCCCAGAGGGGGCGGGACCGTCCTGCACGGGGTGTGCTGTCCCGTCTGCTGCTCGCCGCACCGCGGTTCCCCCGGGGAGCCCCCGGACCCGGTGGCGGACTCCACGATTCCGGCATCGCAGCGATGGCGGCGCTCAGCGGGCCGAATGCGCCGAAGCCGCTGGCGGCGAACGGGGACTTCTTCTCCCTCCAGTAGGGCCTGCCGCGATCGATCCCCTTCGCCGACAGATAACTCGGGTCGCGACCGTCGTCGAGTGCCGCGCGGACACCCTCGGAGACCGGAACCTCGAGGTCGGTGCCGAGCGCGTCCCAGGTGCGAGTCGCCTCGGCACAGAGGTCGGGCCGGAAGAAGCATCGTCGGCTCGCAGCTCCCCGAGCCTCATCGGCCAGGGCACTCCACGCGGCCAGCACGACCGGGTTGCTCGTCGCCTCGGGTTCGGGCAGGCGGCTCACCGCGTCCTTGGTGTCGGCGCTGAGCTTCGTCGTCCGCTGGAGCCATCGGTGCCCCAGGACCGCTTTCTCATGCAGCCTGTCGAGCTGCCGGTCACGGGATGGCTCGTTCGCGCTCCGTGCGCGGCGGCTGCCATTTCCACCGACCCGGTGGCTCCGCGGCGCTTCCCGCTCCTGCCCCCGAATGCGGTTCAGCAGCGGCCGTGCGCCGGTGTGAAGGAAGGTCAGGACCGCGATCACTCCCAGACCGAGGAGCAGCGAGAAGAAGTCGAATGCCTGATGGCCCTGCCGGACGACCTCCATCGGGGTTCGCGGTGACGCCAGTTGGAACCGCGGCTCGCGCTCGACGTCGGTCAGCTCCGTGCTCTCTGCGGGATCGAGAGTGCGCAGCGCGTAGTGAATCGCGGGACCGGGGACTTCCGCATTCAGGTCCTGGTGGAAGTGCTCCCCCAGGTCGCGCACCAGCACACCGTCCTCCACCACCAGCGAGTAGACGGAACGCTCGTCCCACACGACGTAGACCGCCGAATCCACCGATCGGGCCTGGGCGTCCCCCATCAGGATCCGCTGCAGGAGCGGATCGCGCTGAGTTCCGAGGTGCTCACCGTCCCGGTCGTAGTCGGGCCGGGCGGCGACCAGCGCGATGTTCACCGCGGCACCGGTCCGCTCCGCCCGCTGGACCTGCTCGGCCACGATCGCCTGCTGCCTGTCGTCCCAGAACGCCGCGGCGCCCGGATCGGCGAACACCTCGCCGGCGTCCCACGCCGCTCCGACCGCAGCGATCTGCTCCTCCACGTAGGCGTCGGCAGCAGCCCGCGCCTCGGCGGACCGGAGCGGCTCCGTCACAGCCGCAGCGGGTGCAGCTCCGAGGAGCATGCTGCTCAGCAGCAGCACCACCGGGCACAGCACTGTCAGGGCGATTCGGCTGGGGGGCATGGGCTCAGCCTAAGCGAGTGACGTCACGCATCCGCGCAGGCCGTGTGTCGGATCTGTCACGGCCCGGACACCTCGACCCGGCCCGAGGCGCGCGAGGGACTCAGACGGGGTCGAACTTCGCGGCCAGGAATCCCTGCAGGCGGCCGGGCTGATTGGTGATGATCCCGGACACCCCCGAGCCCAGCAGCCGCTCCCAGTTGGCAGGTTCGTCGACTGTCCAGACGAAGACGCCGAAACCCAGCTCCATGAACTCCTCGACCAGCTGCCTGCGCATGAAGAAGCCGCGCTGCGAGGGGTTGTAGGCGATCACCTCGAGCTCGTCGGCGACGGCCATGTCGTCGTCCTTCGGAACCAGCCGCAGCAGTCCCCGCGGGACCATCGGGATGAGGTCGCGGGCGGTTTCGAGGGTCTCGGTGGAGAAGCTCTGGATGATGACGCGGTCCGCCATTCCGGTGTCGATGATGTCCTCGGCCACCTGCGCCACCGCACCCGGCGACCAATCATCCTTGAGTTCCAGCAGCAGGTTGCCGCCGTGTTCGGCGAGATCGGCCAGCACAGTGCGCAGCCGTGGAATGCGCTGTCCGGCGAAGCCGGGACCCAGCCAGGAGCCGGCATCCGCGAGCGAGATGCGCTCCTGGCTCATCTGCCCGATGTTGCCTGAGGTGTTCGTCGTCCGGTTCAGACTGGAGTCGTGCAGGATGTAGGGCGTGCCGTCCCCGCTCAGCCGCAGATCGACCTCGATGAAGTCCGAGCCCACGGCTCGGGCAGCATCGATCGCCGCCAGGGAGTTCTCCGGAGCTGCGCCGGAGTAGCCCCGGTGCGCGATCACCCAGGGTTTGACATCGGAGCCGGGCACCCCCGGATGCTCGTGCATCCGCAGGTATTCATCGAACCTCAACTGTGCCCTCGCAGGGTCTGACCGAGGCGTGCGTAGCCTTCCACCGCGATCGCCCGCCACAGATGCGCCGCCACCCGCGGGGAGTTCTCGGTGAGCCGATCGATCGCATCCCGCGGCAGGAGCCTGATCTCGACATCCGTCTCGGCCCGGACGGTGAACGGCTGATTGAAGTGATCGTTGAGGGACAGCTCTCCGAAGGACATGCCCGCCGTCAGGATCGTGATCACCTCGCGGCCGGTCTCCGCAGGCGAGAGCGTGTGCACCGTGCCCGAGGTGATGAACCGGATGCCGTCGAAGGGGTCCCCGATATTGCGGATGGTCTCCCCGGCCTCGTAGCTCTCGGCGACGAGATACTGCTCGATGTCGTCACGGAACGTCTCGTCGACGCGCTCGATGAGCACAGCATGCTCGGTCTCATCCTCGGGGAAGCAGTCCTCGTTGCCGTAGACCTCCAGGATGCGGTCCTCCGCCCACACCAGCGCCTCATTGCGGGAGGCGAACACCGCGAGCTCCATCTGGACCGGCACCATGAGCTCGGCCATCCGCTCCTCCGGGTCGACCAGGCCCAGGGCCGTGTGGGAGCCCAGGGTCTGCGCCAGGCGCGAGAGGGCACGCACCGACACATCGGCGACCTCGTCGGCGCGGGTGAGATCGAGCACGACGCAGAGGGTGTCCTCGTGCAGATCGCTGACCGCGCGGGAGACGACCTCCACACCCGAGAAGCGCAGGTCGCCCATCACCTCGATGACCTGTGCCAGGTGGCCGTACTCCGCCAGCACCTCTTCAGCGACGTCCGGCCGACGGGTGCTCGAGGGCAGCCGGTCGATCGACTCCCGGGACCGGATGGTGGAACGGCCTGCGTTCGAGGTGCGCACGAAGTGCAGCTCGAGATCCCGGGACATCCACCGGTGGGCCGCCAGCCCGCGGACACTGGAGCCGTGCTCGTCCAGCGGCGGCGAGAACGAGGCCATTCCCAGCTGGCCGGGCTGCACGGAGATGATTCCGCCGCCGACCCCGCTCTTGGCAGGCATCCCCACGCTGGAGACCCAGTCCCCCGAGTCGTCGTACATCCCGCAGGTGAGCATCACCGACAGCACTCGCTGCACGATCTTGGTCTCGAACACCCTCTCCCCCGTCTGCGGGTTGACGCCGAGGTTGGCCAGCGTCGCCGCCATCACCGACAGGTCACGGGCGCTGACACTGACCGCACACTGCCGGGTGTAGTCGTCGTGGGCGGGAATGGGATCGCCCTCGATGATTCCCCACGAGGACAGGAACCAGGTGAGCGCACGGTTGTGGGCGCTGCCGGCGCTGTCACTGGCGTAGACGTCCTCGTCGACGTCGAGCTGCCGGCCGGCGCATGCCGAGTACACCCGCAGGATCTTGTCGAAGACGGACTCCCCGGAGTCGGGGATGATGTGGGCGGTCGCAGCGATGGCACCGATGTTGATGAGCGCGTTCTTGGGCCTGCCGCTGCCGGATTCGGATGACAGATCGTTGTAGGAGGAGCCGGACGGCTCGACGTCGATCTTCGAGTCCATGAACGTGAAGCCGTTGTCCTGGAGCGCGATCGCGTAGCTGAAGACCTTGGAGATGGACTGCATGGAGAATCGCTCGTCGGCGTCCCCCACGGTGTAGGTGAAGCCGTCGGAGGTGGTCAGCGCAAGCCCGACAAGGTTCGGGTCCTTGCTCGCGAGAACACGGTTGGGGGATTCGGTCGATCCGCCGTGGATGCGGAACAGGCCGGCGTGGACCTCGTCGAGGTACTTCTGGATCGGGGAGTACATGGGACCAACACTAACGGCGATTCACGCGAGCGCGCGCCCGGGATTCACGCCGTCCGGCTCGACTTTCGCAGCCGGCGCGCCACCGGCAGCGAATGAGGCCCGGAACCCAGCATGTCCGCTGGATTCCGGGCCTCATTCTGTTCCCGTGGCAGGTATAGGATTCGAACCTATGAAGGCAATGCCGGCTGATTTACAGTCAGCTCCCTTTGGCCGCTCGGGCAACCTGCCGGGATGATTTCGACGAGCAGAACTCGTCGAGCACCTAAGGAAGAATACTAGGCGCCGGGAGAAAACACCAAATGCGTCCCCGAGGCATCCGCAGCCACGACCACGAGTGGTACGACGGCCGCCCGGGCCGAGCGCACCACCCGGTCCGGGCGGCCGCGCGCCACTAGACTTGGCCGGACAGATACCCGCGTACGTGCTAGGAGAAGCCGATGGCCAGTGACTCGTCATTCGACATTGTGTCCAAAGTGGACAGGCAGGAGGCGGACAACGCCCTCAATCAGGCTGCCAAGGAGATCAGTTCCCGCTACGACTTCAAGGGAACCGGCGCCTCGATCGAGTGGTCGGGCGAGAAGATCCTCATGAAGGCCGACAGCGACGATCGCGTCAAGGCCGTGCTCGACGTGTTCCAGTCGAAGCTCGTCAAGCGCGGCATCTCGCTGAAGTCGCTCGACTCCGGCGAACCGTATCCGTCGGGCAAGGAGTTCCGGATCGAGGCTCAGCTCAAGGAGGGCATCGACAAGGAGAATGCGAAGGAGATCTCGAAGCTCATCCGCGACGAGGGGCCGAAGGGAGTCAAGGCTCAGATCCAGGGCGACGAGCTGCGAGTGAGCTCCAAGAAGCGCGACGATCTGCAGTCGGTGATCGCTCTGCTCAAGGGCAAGGACCTCGACGTCGACCTGCAGTTCACGAACTATCGCTGAACTCGTCCGCCGGCGCAGCATCTCGCACGATGTGAGACGCGAATGGGCAGGGAATCAGGCCGGCGCCCGATTCCCTGCCCATCTCAGCTGATGACCTGCCCGCCTCATCTGCAGACTGCCGAAGCAGCTGAAGGCGCTGTGACGAGCACTGCCGGCCGGGGGCTCAGTCGGCGGCAGATCCGATGGCCGAACCCGCCGGATGGACGGCACGACGCGCCTCGGCCAGCATCGCCTCCCGCGTGGCGATCTTGATCCGCTCGCGGCCATGCGGCTCGCCGAGCGCCCGCTCAGCCGCTTCCAGCAGGTGGTAGCCCTCCCAGTCGACGAAGTCGACGGACTTGGCACTCAGCAGGTCGACGATCGCGTCCTCGTCCGGCGCCTCGGGGGCAGGCAGCCGACCGGCGAGGTGGTCCTCGATGAGGTGCGTGATCGTCTCCAGGGCGTCGCCCTTGGTGTGGCCGATCAGCCCGACGGGACCGCGCTTGATCCAGCCGGTGGCATAGACGCCCGGCAGCACGGGGGCCTCCGAAGCGTCACTCTGCGACAGCGTGTCCGCGACCCGTCCCTCGTGGTTCGGGATCACACCCTTGCGGTCGTCGAACGGCAGCTGCGGCAGCGCAGTGCCGAAGTAGCCCACGGCCTGATAGACCGCGTCGATCTCCCAGTCGACGAACTCGCCGGTGCCGGTCACGCCTCCGCTGCCGTCGAGCTCCTGACGCTCGGTGCGCAGTCCCTCCACGCGCTCCTCCCCCAGCACCGCAACGGGAGCATGGAGGAAGTGGAGATGGAGCCTGCGGGAAGCGCCGGTCGGCTCACGCAGGGTGAAGTCGGTCAGCGTCTTGGTGACCTGCTTGGTCTGGTTGTTCGAATGGATCGCCGTCATCGAGGCGTCATCGAACTCGAAGTCCTCGGGGTAGACGATGATGTCGACGTCCCGGACGTGGCCCAGCTCCCGCAGCTCCAGCGGAGTGAACTTGGCCTGCGCGGGGCCGCGGCGACCGAACACATGGACATCGGTGATACGGGAGTTCTTGAGCCCCTGGTACACGTGGTCCGGGATCTCCGTGCTCAGCATGTCATCGGCGGGCTTGGCGAGGATGCGAGCCACGTCGAGGGCGACGTTGCCGTTGCCGATGACCGCGACGCGCTCGGCATCCAGCGGCCAGGTCTGCGGCACGTCGGGGTGGGCGTCGTACCAGTTGACGAATTCGGCGGCACCGTAGGATCCCTCGAGCTCGATGCCGGGGATGTCGAGCCGGGCGTCGATGAAGCAGCCGGTCGAGAAGATCACCGCATCGTAGTGCCCCTGCAGCTCCTCGCGCAGGAGGTCGACACCGTACTCGACGTTCGCGAACAGGCGGATGTCACCGCGATCGAGAACCTTGATCAGGGCGTTGACGATGCCCTTGATCCGAGGATGGTCCGGTGCCACTCCATAGCGGACGAGTCCGAAGGGTGCCGGCAGACGCTCGAAGAGATCGATGCTGACGTCGAAGTCCCGTTCGGCCTTGGTCAGCAGATCGGCTGCGTAGATTCCTGCAGGACCTGCGCCCACAATGGCCACCCGGAGAGGACGAGTCATAACACACCTTTCAGTCGGTCGACCTCCCATCTTAGTGTCACCTAAGGCCCCCCAGCGACCAGAGGTGTCCGAAATCACCGAAGTCACAGCAGACTGTGCACATTGTGTCTAGACTGCCGATGTGACTGACGCAGACCATGCAGCAGAGGAATCCGCGCGGCGCAGGGCGGGGCTCGTCCTCGGCTTCTCGGGCTACCTCTTCTGGGGCGGAATGCCGCTGGTCTTCGCCGCAGCCGCACCCGCCGGCAGCCTGGAGATCCTGGCCCACCGGATCCTGTGGTCGATGCTCTTCTGCGCCATGCTGCTCACGCTCGCGCGCGGATTCCCGCGGGTCGGCCAGGTCTTCCGCTCCCCGCGCGACTTCTGGATCCTCACGCTGGCCAGCGTGGTGATCGCGATCAACTGGTTCGGATTCCTGCTCGGCGTGGAGTTCAACCGGGTCGTCGAGATCTCACTGGGCTACTTCTTCAACCCCCTCGTCACCGTCTTCCTGGGCGTGGTGTTCCTCCGGGAGAAGCTGCGTCCGCTCCAGTGGGTCGCCATGGCCGTGGGAGCCTTCGCGGTCATCGTGATCGCGATCGGCTACGGGCAGGTCCCCTGGCTGGCGCTCCTCGTCTCCTTCTCGTTCGGCACCTACGGCCTCCTCAAGAACAAGGTCGGCGGCCGGGTCGGAGCTCTCGAAGGCCTCACGGTCGAGACGGCGGTGCTCACCCCGTTCGCGGTCGCCGTGATCCTCATCCTCACCGCGACCGGGCACTCCCACTTCGGCACCGAAGGGATCGGGCACCTGCTCATCATGCTGTCGCTGGGCCCGATCACGGCGATACCGCTGATCCTGTTCGGCGCGGCGACTCGGCGCATCCCGCTGTCCTGGGTGGGGATGATGCAGTACATCACCCCGACGATTCAGTTCATCCTGGGCGTGACCGTGCTGGGCGAGGAGATGACGACGGCACGCTGGGTCGGATTCTTCATCATCTGGTCGGCGGTCGTCATCCTCACCGTCGACATGCTGGAGGCGAACCGTCGCCGACGCCGCTGAAGCAGCTGCTCGGGCGACGCGCTCGACGGCGGCTTAGGCGAAACGATCGACGACGGCTCAGGCGACGCGATCGACGACGGAGCGGGCGAACTCGACGAGCCCGTCCTTGACCTCGCCCCTCGGCAGCGGGTCGAGCGCGGCGATCGCCGCATCCGACCAGGAGCGAGCCGTCTGCCGAGCGCGGTCGAGCGCCGGGTGGGCGACGAGCGCGGTGCGCGCCCGCTCAAGCGCCTCGTCGGTGCTCAGGTCGGACTCCAGCAGCGCCACGACGGAGGCCGCGTCCGCGTCTCCTGCGGCGGCGTCGGCCTGCAGGTAGAGCACCGGCAGCGTCGGTACCCCCTCCCGCAGATCGGTGCCCGGGGTCTTGCCGGACTTCTCGCCCTCGGAGGCGATGTCGATGATGTCGTCGGCGAGCTGGAAGGCGATTCCCACCTTCTCGCCGTAGTCCCGCAGCACCGGGATCAGCTCCGCCGGCGCCTGCGAATAGCGCAGCCCGAACTCCCCGGACGCCGCGATCAGCGATCCGGTCTTGTCGGCCAGCACCTGCAGGTAGTGCGCGACGGGGTCGACGCCCTCGCCGGGCCCGGTGAACTCGTTGAGCTGGCCGAGGACCAGCCGTTCAAAGGTCTCCGCCTGCAGCCGAACCGCGTCCGGCCCCATCTGCGCGGTCAGCAGCGAGGCCCGCGCGAACAGCAGGTCGCCGGTCAGGATGGCCACGCTGTTGCCCCAGACCGCATGCGCCGAGGGTGCGCCGCGGCGCATCGGGGCGTCGTCCATGACGTCGTCGTGGTAGAGGGTCGCGAGGTGGATCAGCTCGACGGCCGCGGCGGCACGACTGACCGACAGGTGGGAGGGGTCGCCGTACTGAGCTGCCAGCAGCACGAGCATCGGACGGACCCGCTTGCCGCCTGCACGCAGCAGATGGTGCGAGCTCTCATTGGGCAGCGACGCGGTCTGCTCGACCGCGGAGTCGAGCAGGTCCTCGACTTCGAGCAGCCGCTCCGCGAGCGCCTGGGCGAGCGCGGAGTCGGACTGGGCGAACGTCGCCGGGGAGAGCGGGCCCGAGGTGGGAGTCGGGTCTGCCGCAGAAGAGCGGCCGGCGTCGGCGGCGTTCGTCATGTCCTCTTCAATCGTCCTCATGGGCTCATTCGTTGCCGGTCGCGGGGACCAGGCGGGTCAGGGCGGTGATGATGCGATCGTACAGATCGCGGTCTGCACCCGCCTCGTCCTGGTACAGGTTGGCCAGCAGTCTCACCACAAAGGTCATCAGCGTGTCGACACTCATACCGTACTTGATGGCCAGGCTCATGATCTCCGGTCGGCCGATGATCTTCGCGAAGATCCGCCCGAGGGTGAAGTAGCCGCCGAGGCTGTCCCGGACCAGGCCGGGATATTCCCGAAGCCTCTCCCGGCGCGCCGCCTCGGGATAGCGGGAATAGGTGGCGATCACCTCGGCTGCCAGCCGGGCGGACTCCATGGCGTAGTCGATGCCCTCCCCGTTGAATGGATTGACCATCCCCCCTGCGTCGCCGACCAGCAGCACGCCCCGGCTGAAGTGGGGAGTGCGGTTGAAGGCCATGGGCAGGGCTGCGCTGCGGACCGGTTCCAACCGAGTGTCCGGGCCGATCGCCCATTCTGAGCCCATCGCCTGGAGCCATTCGTCGAGGACCGTGCGCAGGGAGACCTGGCCGAACTGCGGCGAGGTGTCGAGGATGCCCAGGCCGACGTTGACGGTGCCGTCGCCCATCGGGAACAGCCAGCCGTAACCGGGCATCGCCTCGCCCGGCGCGCCGTCCTCCGAGCGCTGCCGCAGCTCGACCCAGCTCTCGATGTGATCGTCGCTGTGACGCGGCGAGGAGTGGTACGTGCGGACGGCCACTCCCATCGGCCGGTCGTCGCGCTTCTCGATGCCCAGCGCCACTGCCATGCGGGCGGACACACCGTCCGCGGCGATCACGACCGGGGCGCGGAACAGTGCGTCCGGGCCCACCTTGCGGCCGCGATGGTCGGTCCCCGTCGCCTTGACGCCGGTCACCCAGCCGTCGGCGCCGAACACCGGCTCCGAGGCGAATACCTGTTCGTAGAGCCGGGCGCCGCGGGACTGGGCGTGGCGAGCGAGCTCCTCGTCCAGCCGCATCCGCGATCGGGTGAGGCCGTAGGCCGGCATTCCTCCGACCTCCGGCCAGTCGATCTCGAGGCGGTGCCCGCCTCCGATCAGCCGCAGGCCCCGGTTGCGGTGCCAGCCGGCGGACTCCGGGGTCTCGAAGTCGAGGGCGGCGAGCTCGCGCACGGCGCGCGGGGTCAGCGCATCCCCGCAGATCTTGTCGCGCGGGAACGACGACTTCTCGAGGATGACGACGTCGAAGCCGGCACCTGCCAGGTGCGCGGCCGCAGTCGATCCCGCAGGTCCGGCGCCGACGACGATGGCGTCGGCGTCGATCGTGGTCGTCATGCAGCGGGCTCCGCGGGCTTGAGCGCATGGTGGAGGGCGACGACGCCGCCGGTGAGGTTGCGGTACTTCACCTGGTCGAAGCCGGCGTCGAGGATCCAGTGCGACAGCGTCAGCTGGTCCGGCCAGGCGCGGATGCTCTCGGCCAGGTACACGTAGGCCTCCGGGTTCGAGCTCACCGCGCGGGCGACGGTCGGCAGGGCCGCCATGATGTACTCCTTGTACACCGAGTTGAGCATCCGCGACTCCAGCGCCGAGAACTCGGCCACCACGAGGCGCCCGCCGGGCTTGAGCACGCGCAGCATCTCCCGCAGACCCAGGTGCGGATCGGTGACGTTGCGCAGACCGTAGGTGATCGTGACGACGTCGAACTCACCGTCGTCGAAGGGCAGATCCATCGCATCCGCGTAGACGAATTCGATCTCCGGGTGCTTCTCCCGGCCGACGGCGAGCATGCCCTCGGAGATGTCGCCGGCGACGACTTCCGCGCCCGCCTTGGCGAAGGGCACCGAGGATGAGCCGGTGCCGGCGGCCAGGTCGAGGATCCGCTCGCCCGGCCGCGGGTCGACAGCACGGGTGATCTCGATGCGCCACAGCCGCGAGATCCCGAAGGTCATCGCGTCGTTCGTCACGTCGTAGCGGCGCGCGACCGCATCGAACATCGATGCGACATCGGTCTTCTTCTTGTCCAGCTGGGCGCGAATCATGAGGACCATGATCTCAACTTCCGACTGCAGGGCGCCAATCGGGGTCCGGCAGCCGGTCCGGATAGGATTGGCGCCGATGAGAACCTTCGACGTCACGGCCGAGCCGGCCGCTCCCGCTGCGCGCCTCGAGGTGCACTCGTGGTTCATCGACGGCGTGCACCCGGATGCGCCCAAGCCCTTCGTGCAGGGCCTGCCGACGACAGCAGCGGAATTCCTCTCCCAGCTTCCGCCGGCGGGATTCTCCTGCTGGGTGCGCGGCACCTCGGGCCTGGTGGGGCTGGGCCGGCTGGTCCGGCTGCGGGCCTGCGGGCCGGACCGGTTCGCGGCGCTGGCGCGAGCGTGGCGAGCGCTGTCGGCCGAGGCGCGCATCCACAACGAGGTGGGGCTGGCCGGTTCCGGCCTCATCGGGTTCTCCGCGGTCGCCTTCTCCCGCCATTCGCAGGTCTCCTCCGTCATCGACGTCCCGGAGTTCGTGATGGGCCGGCGGGAGGGGCGGGTCTGGCTGACATCGATCCGGCTCAGGGACGGAGAACCCGGCGACGCCGGCAAGCCCGACACCAGGCCCACCGATGTGCGCGGACCCGGATCCGACGCGGGCCGAACCGCTCACGAGGCGGACGCCTTCGTGCTGGCGGAGACGCCGCTGAAGCTGCCTGTCGGCGCCCGTCCGCTGCCGGGCACGGTGACGGCGGAGAAGTACACCCGGATCGTCACCCGCGCCGTCGAGCGCCTGCGCAGCAGCGGACAGGGGCTGGGCAAGATCGTGCTGGCCCGCGACGAGGTCATCGAGGCCGAGGCCGACATCGATGTGCGCGCGGTCCTGGGCCGGCTCAACCAGGCCTATCCGAGCTGCTGGACCTTCAACGTCGCCGGACTGATCGGCGCCACCCCCGAGCTGCTCATCGGGGTCTCCGACGGGCAGGTCACCTCCCGGGTGCTGGCGGGGACGTATCGGGTCGAGGCGGATCCGGCGGCGGAGATCGCCGCAGCGCGCACGCAGCTCGGATCGGCGAAGGACACTCGGGAGCACAGCTACGCGATCGAGTCGCTGGCCGAGAGCCTGGCGACGGTCACCGACGAACTCCACGTCGACGCCGAGCCCCACCTGCTGCAGCTGGCCAATGTCATCCATCTCGCCTCGGACGCCCACGGCACGCTCCGGCGCGGCGAGACCGGACTCCCCTCCGCCCTCGAGGTGGCCGCGGCAGTGCATCCGACGGCCGCGGTGGGTGGATTCCCGAAGGCGACCGCACTGGATGCGATCGAGGAGTTCGAGGAGGCCGACCGCGGTCGCTACGCCGGACCCGTCGGCTGGCTCGACGACCGCGGAAACGGTCAGTTCGGGATCGCGCTGCGCTGCGGTCAGCTGGAGGCGCGCAATCGGATCCGCGTCTTCGCCGGCGCCGGGATCATGCCGGACTCCGACCCCGACTCCGAGCTCGCGGAGACCGAGGCGAAGCTCGCACCCATGAAGCGAGCACTGGGTCTGCTTCCCTGACCGCGCCGCCGCCGGGTCGCACGGCCGGTTCACTCGGAGCCGGGCACACCCTCCTGCCCGCTCGGCGGTCCTCCCGGCCCTCCGGGTGAGCGCACCGGTGCCAGCCGGACCTCGATGATGCCGGGCCTGCCCGCCTCGATTGCGGCGCGGACCCCGGCGGCGGTGGAATGCGCCTCGTAAGGGACCCCGTACGCGCGGGCGAAGTCGGCGAAGGCCCTGCCGTGGGAGGTGGCGAAATAGCGCGGGAAGTACGGGGCGAGGTGCGGCCTACCGTGTTCGAGTCCGGCGAAGATCGCGCCGCCGTCGTCATTGAGCACGATGATCTGCACGCGGCCGAGCTCCTCCCCGGACTCACGCAGCAGGCCGCCGATCCCGTGCAGGAGCGAGACGTCACCGATGAGCAGGCGGACGGGTCCCCCCGACCCCTGCGCGAACCCGAGGGCGGTCGAGACCAATCCGTCGATGCCGGCCAGGCCACGGGAGGCGTGGACGCGGGCTCGGAGCTCGGGACGCAGCGCCCGATCCAGGTAGCGCACGGCGTTGGAGCTGCCCGCGAACACCGTGCCGGGCGCGGCGAGCACGGCGCGAGCGACCGCAGCGGTGACATCCTGTGGCCCGTCCTCCGCCTCCGCGGCACAGGCCCGGCCGGCGGCGGCCCATTCCGCTGCCCATCCCGCCGCGCCGGTCGGCTCCGGCGCCGAGGCGAGAGCCTGCTCCCACTCATCCTCGGGGACCTGATCGAGGTCGGGCTGGATGCGGTGGACCGCGAGGCCCGGGCGGCCCAGCAGCCGCTGGTCCTGCCGGGACAGCGTGGGCTTGCCGAGCACGATGAGATCGGTGATGCGCGCGACCAGCTCCGGGCGGGCGTCGAGCACGCGAGTGTGATCGACCACGAGTTCCGGGACGGCGACCAGCGGCGACGACGGCTCCGCCAGCACCGGCACGGGGCGGTGCCGCAGCAGCTCGACCAGCCGGCGCGCCGCATGGTCGAACGCATCGCCGCTGAGGACCACCGCGTGCCGGCCGAGCGCCGGCAGGACCGTGGCCGCGAAGGAGGCCGCCAGCGGCACGGATTCTCGATCTGCGGGCGGTCGGGGGCGCTCGTCGCCGTTCGCGGCCGGCCGCTCCGGACCATCGTGCTCCGTGACCGCCGGCCACCACGGGGCCATGTCGGCCACGTCGGGCACGAGCGGGACATCGAACTGCACATTGAGCTGCACCGGACCGGGTGTGCGGCCGGTGGCGAACCCGTCACCGAGCGACCGGGCCACCGCCTCGACGGCGGACTCCCGGGCTCGCTGCGGGGATGCGCCGGTCGCCGCGACATCGAATCGGGCGCGGACGTCGCTGAGCACGGCGGACTGGTCGTCGATCGTCTGATTGGCCCCGGCGCCCCGCAGTCGGGCAGGCCGGTCGGCCGTCAGGGCGATGAGCGGCAGGTGCCCGTAGGACGCCTCGAGCACCGCGGGATGGAGATTCGCGACCGCCGTCCCCGAGGTGGTGACCACCGCGACGGGCCGCTCGCGGCCGGACGCCCGCAGGCCCTTGGCGATCCCGAGCGCCAGGAACGCCGCCTCGCGCTCGTCGATGCGCACCCGCACCCGCACCAGGCCCGCGGCGTCGAGCTGAGCCAGCGCGTAGGTCAGCGGGGCAGAGCGGGAGCCCGGGGACACGACGACATCGCGCACCCCGAGGCGGCGCAGCGCGAGCAGCAGTGCGCGGGCGGTTGCAGTCGAATGATTCATCCCGTCGATTCAATCATTCCCGCCGGTCCACCGCAGGCAGCGGTCGGACAATTCGGCCGCTCACCTGCTGTGCACCTCGGGTCCTGCGCATCGGTTCGGTATCACACGTCCAGCTTCCGTTCACTTTTCGTCTGTATGTTTGTAACCTCGTTGTCTGCAACTGCAATGCCTACGCCGCCGTCGACTTCATCGCCGCAGCCGCCGGCGACCGCCGCTCCACCGCAATCCGCCCGACCATCCGCCCGACCGCTGCGAGAGCGTTTCTGCTCGTCAGCGGTCCGGCCGCTCCATCGTCCGCTGCCGTGTTCCGCCTACCGTCTGCCATCTGCCGTCGTCATCGTGAGGTCTGTCGAATGAATCCGCGCTCCATGTTCATGTCGGTCGGCGCGCGCGCCGTGCGTGCGCTGACGGCCGCACGCTCCCGCGCCGGAGAGTTCCCCGGCCGGAACCAGACCCTGAGCTTCCTCGGCCCGGAACCCACCGGCCGGGACGCGCACCGCTTCCACGTGCGCGAGAAGCGCAAGCTGTCGGCCCGCCTGCGGGAGTTCTTCGTCTACTCACCCGCCCTCGGCCGCACCGTGGGCGTGCGGGTGCTGCTGCCCGGCAGACCCAGCGAGCACGCCGACGTCATCTACCTGTTCCACGGCAGCGGAGACGACTTCCGGTCCTGGACGGACCTGGGAGCGGCGGAGCAGCTCACCGCTGACAGCCCCTACCTCGTCGTGATGCCCGACGCCGGCGCGGGCTCATACTCCCGCCACCAGGTCGACGGCCGCGTGCTGGACTGGCCGCAGTTCCACACCCAGGAGCTGCCCGACTTCGTCGCCGACCGCTTCTCGGTGAGTCCGGAGCGCAGCGGCCGGCTGCTCGCGGGCCTGTCGATGGGCGGGTACGGCGCGATGAAGTACGCCGCCCAGCATCCGGACCGCTACCGCGCCGCCGCCGCCTTCTCGTCCCCGCTGGATCCGCTCCGGGCTGTGCCGCTCTTCGACATCATCGCGCTGCGCGAGGGCGGGGAGTCGAAATCGCTGTTCGGCGACCCGCGCCGCGACCGCGCGGAGTGGGAGGCGAACTCCCCGATGAGCCTGACGCCCAACCTCGCCGGCACCCAGCTCTACTTCACCGCAGGCTCCGGAACACCCGACCCGGACGACACGGAGGACGAGATCGACGTGCTCGAAGCAGTCGTCAACGAGCACGGCGAGGCGTTCCACGCTCGGCTCGAATCGCTCGGGATCGCCCACACGTGGCTGCCGCGGCCCACCGGGCTGCACAACTGGTACGCGTGGCAGCGTGAGCTCGCCGCCTGGCTGACCTGGCTGGACGACACGGCCGCTGCGGGCCCGGACGCCGTCTGGGCCGGCGCCTCGGGGGTGCACGACGGCGGGGCCTTCTCCTTCGTCACCGGCGAGCCGATCTTCTCCGTCCACGGGTGGGACGTCTCCATCTCGCGCCGACGCGCCCAGCTGGTGACCTTCTCCGAGGTCACGGCATCGACCTTCACGCTCAACGGAGCAGGCACCTTCCGGGTCCGAACTCCTGCGCTGTTCCACCCCGGGCAGAGCTATCGGATCGCGGTGTCGTCCCCGCTGTCGGACAATATCTACGACCTGGCGGCCGACGCCGAGGGGCGTCTGGAGCTCACCGGGCGGATGGCCGGTGCCCTCCACGATCCGATCGTCCCCGGGAAGCGGACCCGCCACTTCCGCACCTGGGGTCAGGACGAGGTCACCACGGTCACGATCACTCCGGTCGCGGCCGAGGAGAGCTCTCGGTTCGCAGGTGCTTCCAGCACTGCTGAAGCCGGTGCATCCACCACCGCACTCGTGAGGGAGCGGCCCGCAGCCGGCTGAGCTGTGCCGGGTCGGGGGCTGCGCGGCCGACCGGCACCGAACCGTGCTCGGCCCGCACCGGTGCGGCGCTGATATCGGCGGCGAACAGCGCACTCGTCCCCAGGCCGCAGGCGGGTGCCCCGCCGAAGATCTCAGCGACGCGATCGGTGACCGGCAGCGCGGCCGCCAGCGCGGCTCCGGCACTCAGCCCCACCGAGGTGTCGAGTGCCGATGACACCACCGCCGGCAGTCCGCAGCCGGTGACCACCTCGCGCGCGCGGATCACTCCGCCCAGCGGCTGCACCTTGACGACGATCACGTCGGCCGCCCCGAGCTCCGCCACCCGATAGGGGTCCTCCGCCTTGCGGATCGATTCGTCGGCTGCGATCCGGATTCCCAGTCCGGCGGCGTCTGCGGCCTCCCGGATCCGGGCGAGATCCTCCACCGCGGCCACCGGCTGCTCGACGTACTGCAGCTCGAAGCGGGAGAACGCCTGCAGCGCTCGCATCGCCTCCTCGGGCGCGTACCGGCCGTTGGCGTCCAATCGCACCGCGGCGTCCGGGCGCGCGCGGCGGAGCGCCTCGATCCGGCGGAGGTCCTCGGCGAGGGATGCCGCGCCCTGCTCGGCGATCTTGATCTTGAATGTGGACACGTCGCCGTAGCGGGCCGCCACCTCGGCGACCTGCCCCGGCGGACAGGCCGGGATGGTGCCGTTGACCGGCACCCGCGGCCGGAGCGGCTCCGGGGGCTCCGCCCAGGCGAACTCGACCGCTGCCAGCAGCCAGCGGGCCGCCTCGGCGGTGTCGTACTCGATGAACGGCGAGAACTCCGCCCAGCCGGCCGGACCGCGCAGCAGCATCGCCTCGCGGACGGTGATCCCGCGGAAGCGGGTGACCATCGGCAGGGACACCACCGCGATCTCGGGGAACACCTCCCGCGGATCGGCGGCCTCGAGCGCCGCGTGCACCTCAGTGGGGCTGTGAGCGCGGGTCATGGGCGCCAGCCTAACCGCCGCCTGCCTCCCGGTTAAGCTGAGCCCATGAACAGTG
Source organism: Brevibacterium daeguense (assembly GCF_021729135.1). Taxonomy (GTDB): domain Bacteria; phylum Actinomycetota; class Actinomycetes; order Actinomycetales; family Brevibacteriaceae; genus Brevibacterium; species Brevibacterium daeguense. The sequence continues at coordinate 252,590 of NZ_JAJTWW010000001.1, read as the reverse complement.
TCTCCGAGATCTTCGACCCGACGGCGTGGCGTGAGGTGTCCGGCTTCGACTTCACGGACATCACCTACCACCGGGCGCTGGGCCCCGACGGCAGCGACCTCGGCTGTGTCCGCATCGCCTTCGACCGGCCCGAGGTGCGCAACGCGTTCCGGCCCCACACCGTCGACGAGCTGTACCGCGCGCTCGACCACGCCCGGCAGACCCCGGATGTGGGCTGCGTGCTGCTCACCGGCAACGGCCCCAGCACCAAGGACGGCGGCTGGGCGTTCTGCTCGGGCGGGGACCAGCGCATCCGGGGCCGCTCCGGCTACCAGTACGCCAGCGGCGACACCGCCGAGACCGTCGACCCCGCCCGCGCCGGACGGCTCCACATCCTCGAGGTGCAGCGGCTCATCCGCACGATGCCCAAGGTCGTCATCGCCGTCGTCCCGGGCTGGGCAGCCGGCGGCGGACACAGCCTGCACGTGGTCTGCGACATGACGATCGCCTCCCGCGAGCACGCCCGCTTCAAGCAGACCGACGCCGATGTCGGCTCCTACGACGCCGGCTACGGCTCGGCCTACCTCGCCAAGCTGGTCGGGCAGAAGAAGGCCCGCGAGATCTTCTTCCTCGGCCGCACCTACACCGCGCAGGACATGGCCGACATGGGCGCAGTCAACGAAGTCGTCGACCACGCCGAGCTCGAGGTCGCGGCTCTGCAGATGGCCCGCGAGATCCTCGGCAAGTCCCCGCAGGCGCAGCGGATGCTCAAGTTCGCGTTCAACCTCGTGGACGACGGGCTGATGGGTCAGCAGGTGTTCGCCGGCGAGGCGACCCGCCTGGGCTACATGACCGATGAGGCCGTCGAGGGCCGGGACGCCTTCCTGGAGAAGCGCGATCCCGACTGGGCGCCGTTCCCCTGGTACTACTGAGGTGCCGGAGCTGAGTCCTGACAGTGCCCGCGCTCGGCAGCCGGGCGCTGACCTTGCCGAACTGCTGCGCGGCGCCCTGCAGGGCGAGCACACCGTGGTCCTCCCCCGGGATCGAAGCGGGGACGTGCGGCTCGCGCCGCCCCAGGCGTACGAGGCCGCGGGCACCGACCGCGAGGCGCCGGCCCTGGTGGTGTTCACCTCCGGCTCCACCGGCCGGCCGAAGGGGGTGGCGCTGTCGGCGGCCGCGCTCACCGCCTCGGCGCGGGCCACTGAACGCCACCTGTCCGGCCCCGGCCGGTGGCATCTCGCCCTGCCGACCAACCACATCGCCGGGGCGCAGGTGGTGCTGCGCTCGCTGCTTGCCGGCACCGCTCCCCTGCAGTCGGTCGGGCGCTTCACCGCAGCCTCGTTCACCGCCGACGTCGCCCGGCTGCAGGAGACGACCGACAGCGGCGTCCCGCTGTACGGCTCGCTCGTGCCCACCCAGCTGGTACGCGTCATGGCCGACTCCGATGCCATGCGAGCGGCTGCCGCGCTCGATGCGATCCTCCTCGGAGGAGCGGCGATCTCCCCCGCGCTGCTCCGGTCCGCCGCAGCCGTCGGGCTGCGCATCGTGCGCACCTACGGGATGAGCGAGACGTGCGGAGGCTGCGTGTACGACGGACACCCCTTCGACGAGGTCGAGCTCGACATCACGGCCGACGGGCTGGTGCGTCTGACCGGCGCCGTGGTGGCCGACGGGTACGTCGAGGTGACCGACACCGGCAGCGGCCCGGTCCTGCGCGCACTGCCCGATGCCGGCACCGGGTTCGGCACCGGCCCTGCCGGTCGCCGCTCCTTCCTGACCAGCGACCTCGGCCGGATCTCCGAGGGCGTGCTGGAGATCCTCGGGCGCGCCGATGACGTCATCATCACCGGCGGCGAGAACGTCTCGCCCCTTGCGGTCGAGGCCGTGCTGCTGCGGGTGCTGGAGGCCAGCGGAGCCGCCGAGGTGCTCGTCACCTCGGTCCCGGACCCCGAATGGGGCGAACGCATCGTCGCGCTCGTCCGGCCCGCCGGCGGGGAGCTGGCCGCCCTGGCCGCAGCCGAGCCGGATCCCGTGGAACTCGCCCGCTGGGTGCGCGTGCGCACCGGCACCGCGCTGCCGCGCTATGAGCAGCCTGCTGCGGTGCTGCCCTTGACCGAGCTGCCGATGAGATCCATCGGCAAGCCGGATCGCACAGCTGCCCGCCGGCTGGCTGCAGATCGCCTGGGGGCCGGCCTCCGAAGGTTATGAACCTGCAATCGGCGTGCCGGCTCGGCGCTCGCCGCCGCTCTGTAGCATGAGGGGGTTGGAATCCGAGAGAAGGACGAAATGGCGACAGCGGCAGAGTGGATCGAAGGCGCTCGCCTGCGGACCCTCCCCCTGTCCGTGGCCCCCGTGCTCATCGGCACCGGGGCGGCCTTCGGCGCGATCGGCGGGTTCTCCTCCCTCATCATCGGATCGGTCAACCCGGCCAGTGCCCCGGCGGTCGGGATCGGCACTCTCCTGCTCCGCGCACTCCTGGCCGCGATCGTCTCGCTCGGCCTGCAGATCGGCTCGAATTTCGCCAACGACTACTCCGACGGGATCCGCGGCACCGACGACGTCCGGGTCGGGCCCCAGCGGCTGACCGCCTCGGGAGCGGCGCCGCCCCATGTCGTCAAGCGCGCAGCCTTCATCTCCTTCGGCGTCGCTGCGGCGGCCGGAATCGTCCTGATCCTGGTCGCTCAGGCGTGGTGGTTCATTCCCGTGGGCATCCTGGCGGTCCTGGCCGCGTGGTACTACACGGGCGGCAGGCGGCCCTACGGCTACATGGCACTCGGCGAGGTCTTCGTCTTCATCTTCTTCGGCCTCGTTGCGACACTCGGCACCACCTACGTGCTCGTCTCCCAGGTGACCGCGGCCGCGATCGCCGGCGCGGTGGCGATCGGGCTGTTCTCCTGCGCCGTGCTGATGGTCAACAACCTCCGCGACATCCCGACCGACACCGCTGCGGGGAAGACGACGCTGGCAGTGCTGCTCGGGGACCAGAAGGCGCGCATGGTGTACGGCGCTTTCGTGTTCGTGCCCTACCTGCTGCTGCTCGTGCCGATCCTGTTCGGGCATCCCGCAGCGGTGCTGGCAGCGCTGTCACTGGTGCTGGCGATATCGCCGCTGCAGACGGTGCTCGGCGGAGGGCAGGGCCAGAAGCTGATCCCGGTGATCAAGAACACCGGGCTGACGGCGCTGACCTACTCAGCGCTGCTCGCCCTCGGCCTGGCCCTCTGAGCCCGGCTCCTCAGCGATCTCCGCGTCCTCGGCCGAGGCGTCGGAGTCGGCGAGTGCCGTCCTCCCCGCCCTGCGCTGCTTGGCCGCGCTGCGCCACCCGACCATCTCGGTGGTCGCCTTCGCGCGGAAGGGGCCCAGCAGGAGCAGGCTGAGCATCGTGGCGATGAGGATCGCGAGGATCGTGCTGATGAGTGAGATGCCGGCGATCAGCCAGACGAGGGCGACCACGCCGACGAGCATCAGCAGGCGGAGCAGGGAGTAGATGAAAACGTTGCGCATGATTCCATCCAGTGTAGTGGGCCTGTCCGCGCCGTCTCATGCTCAGGTTCCTGTTAGGGCGGTGAATTACGCTTGTGCCATGTCCAGGTTCCTCGTCGCCGCAATCGTCCTCCTGACAGCGATCACGCTGTACGGCGTGTTCGACTGCCTCACGCGCGATCGTCAGCACATCCGCATCATGCCCAAGTGGGCGTGGGCCCTCGTCATCCTGCTGGTCCCGATCGTCGGCGTGCTGCTGTGGTATCTGTTCGGCCGCTCCTCGTTCGAGAGCCGCGAGCGCCCCGCCGCCGGTCGCGGCCCCGTCGCCCCGGACGACGACCCGGAATTCCTCCGCAAGCTCGCCGATGACCTTGCCGCAGATCGTCGCCGTGACCGCCGCCAGCGGGAGCAGTCCGAGGAGGAGCCTCCCGAGGCGGGCGCCTGACCGGCAGCGATTTCCCGATTCCGGCGCCTGACCGGCACCGCTTTCCCGACCTCGGCATCTGACCGGCAGTGACTCGTGAACGACGTAACCTCACCGGCGCAGCGCGACCCACGCAAATGCCCGGCACCTTCTCGGTGCCGGGCATTCGCTATGCGGGCTCCCCCGTGGACCACGCCTCTCCCCGGGGATCAGGCCTGCCCAAGGCCGGAAGATCACAGGCCCGAGTACGAGTGCAGTCCGTTGAAGTAGACGTTGACGATGGAGAAGTTGAACACCACCGACGCGAAGCCGATGAGGTTGAGCACTGCGACCTTCGTCGGGCCCCATCCGCGGGTGGCGCGAGCGTGCAGGTAGGCCGCGTAGACCACCCAGACGACGAAGGTCCAGATCTCCTTGGTGTCCCAGCCCCAGTAGCGGCCCCAGGCCACCTCGGCCCACACCGCCCCTGCGATCAGCGTGAATGTCCAGGTCACGAAGCCCACCGCGGCGATCCGATAGGACACCTGCTCGATGTTCCCGCTCGCCGGCACCCGCTCCATGAAGCGCAGCCACCTGGGCGTGGCGCGAGCCTCGGTGGCGGCCTTGACGATCTGGAACACCGCCAGCGCGGCAGAGATCGACAGCAGCGCGGTGGACAGGATCGCGATCGGCACGTGGATGTAGATCCAGTACGACTGCAGAGCGGGGATCAGCTGCGCGGCCGGCGTGTAGAAGACCGTGATGCACAGGCCCAGCGTGATGAGGATCGCACCGGCGACGAAGGTGCCCAGATACCGCACGTCGCGGAACTTCAGCACGACGAGGTAGACGATTCCGGCCAGCGCCGAGGCGGTGAGCGCGTACTCCATCATGTTGCCCCACGGCACCCGCATCACCGACAGCGTCCGGGTCACGATGGCCGCCACGTGGAGCAGGAGGGCCAGCGCCGTCAGTGCGGTGCCGACGCGGGCCAGCCGACGGCTGCGGGTGCGGGCCGAGGTGACCGCGCCTCCGGAACCGGCCTCGGCGGCGTCTCCTGCCGCACCCGAACCACCTCCCGAACCGGCGTCGGCTGCGGGACCGGTCGCCGTCTCCGGGTCCAGCACCGCGACGGAGGATGAGGTCCGGGCCGTGCGCCTGACCCTGCCACCGCCGGCCGATGCAGCGACGGCAGCCGTCGCCTTCCGACCCCCGGCGGCGGAGTTGAGCGTGCGGCCGCCGAACAGGTCGAATGCGTAGGCGATGAAGGCGATCGCATAGACGGCCATCGCCGAATAGATGAGCAGGTTCGACCAGGTGGCCAGCTCGATGTTGACGTCCATTCAGTGTCCCTTCGCCGAGAGGCTCGGCATGCTCGGTCAGTCCTGCAATTCTAGTGCCAGATCCTTCGCGGCATGCTCGGAGCGGGGATCCTCACCGCGGGCAAGCGCTGCGACCTCGACCTCGCGGTCGGTCACCCGGACCCACATCCGCCGCCGCGGCACGAACAGCGACAGGCCCAGTCCGATCAGCAGGAATATGGAGAGCACCAGCATCAGCCCCTGGGTCGGGTTGTGCCGGATGTCGAGCGCCACGAAGCGGTCGACGCCCTCGAGCGTGATGCTGCCCAGTCCGTCCGGCAGCTCCACCGTCTCGCCGGGAGCCATCTCAAGGGTGACCGGGCTGCCGCTCGCGTCGGTGACCTGCACCATGTCGTCGGCCTCGAGCTCGTAGACGGACTGCGGGATCCCGTCGTCGAGGCCCAGGTCGCCCCTGTACACGTTCATCACGACATAGGGGTTGCGCAGCTCGGCGAACCGCGAGATCAGCTCCCCGTTGTCGTTGAGGCCGGCGGTGGGCAGCAGGAACCCGACGAAGCCGAGCTGATCCGGCTCGGCGTCCGGCACCTTCACCACTCCCCTGGAGCCGTAGCCCGAGGCCTCCGGCTGGGGAATGAAAACGACAGGGCCGGAGAAGGTGACGGTGCCCTGGGAATCACGGGTGGTGAACACGGGGGCGTAGCCGTTGCCCGTGAGGTACACGCCCGTGCCGCCCACCCGGATCGGCTGGTTGACCTCGAGGAGATGGCGAGTTTCCCGGCCCTCGTGGAATTCCGTGATGTCGGCTTCGAAGGAGCGCGGCTGACCGAACTGGCTGCCGGTCGCCTGGTCGTCGAAGGTCGACTCGAAGCTGTTGAGCCGGAGGCGGAAGTCATCGAGCCGGCTCGCGTCGAAGTACGTGCCCGGTTCGAAGGAGTCGTAGGACACCAGCGAGTTGGTGAAGGTGTCGCCCTCGACGAGCACTCGCTGCCCGGAGTATCCGAACAGCGACCCGACCGCCATGGTCACGACCAGGAGCAGCAGGGACGCATGGAACACCAGGTTGCCCGTCTCCCGCAGGTAGCCGCGCTCGGCGGCGATGTGGTCGTCGAGCCGCACCGTCCGGTAGCCCTGCTTCTTGAGGCGCTGCTGCGCGCGGCCGAGGAGGCTCTGGCCGGCTGCGGCGGAGTCACCCGGGCCGCCGGCTGCGGAATCTGCGGCACCCGAGCCGCCGGCTGCGGCGGTGGCCGACGGGCGGTCGGTCCCGGCATCCGGGTCGACGGCCAGTCGGAAGGTCTGGTAGCCGGGCATCCGCGACAGCCGCCGAGGCGCCCTCGGGGGATCCTGCCGCATCGCCTTCCAGTGCTGGTTCGTCCGCGGCAGGACACAGCCGACCAGGGAGATCATCAGCAGGATGTAGACGCTGGAGAACCAGATCGAGGAGTAGACGTCGAACAGCTGCACCCGGTCGAGGAACTCGCCCCAGGCCCCGTTCTCCTCGATGAAGGTGCTGACGCGGATCGGGTCCTGAATCCGCTGGGGCAACAGCGAACCCGGAATGGCCGCCAGCGCCAGGATGAGCAGCAGGATGAGCGCCACCCGCATGGTGGTCAGCTGCCGCCACGCCCAGCGCAGCATTCCGAGGAAGCCGATGTTGGCCGGCGCCGCCTTCACAGCGGGGGTGCCGGTCGTCTTCGCGCCGGCCGCGCCCTTTTGGGCAGTCGAGCCGGGCTTCTGCTGGGTGGGGTTCTTCGTCACAGTGGTGTTCGCTTCTTCTCTTCCAGGCCGTGTCCGGTGCGCGATCAGATGATCATCTCGAACCCGGAGATCAGCCCCTGCAGGCTGTAGATCCAGGCGGTCCAGATGCCGGTGACGAGCAGGACTCCGAGGATGATCAGGACGATTCCGCCGATCCGCACGATCGTCTGCTGGTGAGTGCGCACCCATGCGAGCCGGCCCATCCCCTTGTGCAGTGCAACCGCGACGAGGATGAACGGGATCCCCAGACCCAGGCAGTAGACGAAGGTCAGCATGGTGCCGCGCCACACGCCGTCCGAGGCGCCGAACCCGGTCGACATCGCCAGCACCGCCGCCAGCGTCGGACCGATGCATGGGGCCCAGCCGAGCGCGAAGGTGGCCCCGAGCACCGGGGCTCCCCACAGTCCGGCCCGCGGGCGGGCGTGGATCCGCCGCTCGCGCTGCAGGAAGCTGAACCCGCCCATGAAGACGATGCCGGCGAGGATGACGAAGACGCCCATGATGCGGGTGACGACGTCGATCCATTCCGCCAGCAGCACACCCAGTCCGGAGAACAGGGCGCCGATCGCGACGAACACGACGGCGAAGCCGAGCACGAACAGACTGACCCCGAGGACCACTTTGCTGGTGCGGCGGTCCTGCAGCGAGCTGCCGGACAGTCCGGTGACGTAGCCGACGTAGCCGGGGACCAGCGGCAGCACGCAGGGTGAGGCGAAGGACACGGCTCCGGCCAGCGCCGCGACGGCGATGGCGACGAGGAGCGGGCCGTCCATGACTGTCTGGGCGAAGGTCTGGCCGAGGCCGGCGAGCAGGTCGGGCACCGGCTACTCCGCCAGCACGTCTTCGATGAGCCCCCGCAGAGTCGACTCCTCCACGGCGCCCACGACCCGAGCCGCCGCCCGTCCCGCGGAGTCGAGGATCACCGTGGACGGAGTGGCCTGCGGAGGCAGGATGCCCGAGAGCATCGCGACCATGCGGCCGTCGGAGTCGAGCATGTTCGGGTAGGGGACCTCGAAGTTCCGCACGAAGGCCTCGGCGGCCGCCGCCTGATCGCGGACGTTGACGCCGAGGAACGCCGTCTGCTCGGAGAACTCCTCGGAGACCGCGGCCAGATCCGGTGCTTCCTTCCGGCACGGCGGGCAGGCGGCGTACCAGAGGTTGATGACGGCCAGCTTGGGTCGCCACTGCGCCAGCGACGTCTGTTCGCCTGCCAGGGTGGTGAATTCCAGGTCGAGCGGCTCGCCCCGTTCGGCGACCGGCACCCGAGTGATGACTCCCGCGCCGGAGACGTAGCCCTGCTCGGAGCCGGCCTGCTGGGCGAGCGCGTCGTCACCGGTGGAGCATCCGGCCAGCACCGTCGCCGAGGCGCCCGCGGCCAGCCAGGTCAGCAGCGTCCGTCGGCTGGTCACGCGCCGGTCACCGCCTTCGCCGGCTGCAGGTCGGCGCACACGTTCTCGTATTCCACGCCGATCAGTCTGCCGGACTCGTATGTGAAGGTCGTGACAGACCCCAGTGCGCACTCGCGCTTGCGCGGGTCGTGCCACAGCGGCCTGCGCTCCGCGGCCAGGCGGGTGACCCAGATCGGCAGCTGATGGGACACGATGACGCCGTCGACCGCGTCGAGTCCCGCCTCGTCGGCTGCCCGCTCCAGGCGGACCCGCAGCGAGGCCATAGCGGCCCGCATGCGCTTGACCTGGTCGAGGTAGGGCTCGCCCCATGACGGCCGGAACGGGTTGTACACCCGTGCGAGGTTCTGCGGCCGGGACAGGGATCCGCGGTTGACCGCGGTCCCCTCGAAGGCGTTCTCGGCCTCGATGACGCGTTCGTCGATGCGCGGCTCCAGCTCCAGCTGTGCGGCGAGCGGTGCCAGCGTCTCCTGCGCGCGCTGCAGCGGAGAGGAGACGAGCAGGCGGACGCTGCGCTCGGCGGCGGTGAAGTGCTCGACGAGCCGGTCGGCCATCGCCCTGCCCCGCTCGGACAGTCCGAAGCCCTCGAGCCGGCCGTAGAGGATGCCGTCCGGGTTGTGCACCTCCCCGTGCCGGGTCAGGTGAATCTGCACCAACGTCATCCGGTCGTCCTGTCCCCCGCGGAGCCGGCCATGGCAGAAGCCGCGGCGGCGGCGGCCCTCGGCAGTGCCGCGACGATGCGGTCGAGCACCTCATCGGTGTGGGCAAGCGACAGGAACCAGACCTCGAAGGCGCTCGGCGGCAGGTGGACGCCCTGCTCGAGCATCGCGGTGAAGAAGGCCGCGTAGGCGGCGGTGTCCTGACTGCGCGCGTCCTCGTAGTCGACCACCGCCTCGCGGTCGGTGAAGAACACGGAGAACATCGAGTTCGCGCTCTGGATGACATGCGGGACGCCGGCGGCGCTGAGCGCCGCGGTGACCTCGGGGCGGAGCCTGTCCGCGGCGGTCTCGATGGCCGAGTAGACATCGAGCTCGGTGGTCAGCCGCAGTGTCGCCAGCCCGGCGGCCGTTGCCACCGGGTTGCCCGACAGCGTGCCGGCTTGGTACACCGGACCGCTCGGGGCCAGCTGGGCCATGACCTCCCGGCGTCCGCCGAATGCGGCTGCCGGGAAGCCGCCGCCCATCACCTTGCCGAAGGTGAAGAGATCAGCCGGACCGTCCGGGTATCCCTCGCGTTCGAGCTCCCAGCCGTACCAGCCGCTGGGTGAGACGCGGAAGCCGGTCATCACCTCGTCGGAGATCATGAGGGCCGCGTGCTGGTGGGTCAGCGAGCGGATGAGCCGGGTGAAGCCGTCGCGCGGGGGTACGACGCCCATGTTGCCGGGGCAGGCTTCGGTGATGACACATGCGATCCGGTCGCCGTGCTCGGCGAAGGCCGAGCGCAGCGCCTCCTGGTCGTTGTAGGGCAGCACCAGGGTGTCGGCGGCGCTGGCACCGGTCACGCCCGGAGTGTCGGGCAGGGAGAAGGTGGCGACGCCGGAGCCGGCAGCGGCCAGCAGCGCATCGACGTGACCGTGGTAGCAGCCGGCGAACTTCACCACCACGGGCCGGCCGGTGAAGCCGCGTGCCAGACGGATGGCGGACATCGTCGCCTCGGTGCCGGAGGAGACGAGGCGGACCTCGTCGACGGGATCGACCCGGTCGACGATCGCCTCGGCGAGCAGCACCTCGTTCTCGCTGGGTGTACCGAAGGAGAAGCCCTTGGCGGCGGCCGTTCGGACGGCGTCGAGCACCTCGGGGTGTGCGTGGCCCAGGATCATCGGACCCCACGATCCGATGAGGTCGACATACTCATTGCCGTCCACGTCGATCAGCGCGGCACCCCGGGCCCGATCGATGAAGCGGGGCGTGCCGCCGACCGCACCGAATGCTCTGACCGGGGAGTTCACTCCGCCGGGAGTCACTCTGCCGGCCCGCTCGAAGAGGTCGCGGGACCGGTCGATGGGCTGGTTCGTCATGTCGCTCCTTCTTGCGCCGATCGCTCAGCGCAGCTCACGCATGTGGGCGTTGACCTTGAGGAAGATGTTCTTCATCGTCTCGACTTCGTCCTCATTCAACAAGTCGATGAGGTGGTCGCGGACCCCCTCGACGTGGGTCGGCGCGGCGGTCTGCAGCAGCTGCCAGCCGCCTTCGGTCATCCGGCAGACGACTCCACGACCGTCCTCGGCGATCGCGGCGCGGCTGAGCAGCCCCCGGCTCTCCATCCGCGCCACGATGTGCGTCAGCCGCGACCGGGACATCCCCACCTCGTCGGCGAGCTGGGCCATCCGCATCGCGTGGTCCGGCTGCTCGGACAGCCGGACCAGCAGCTCGTACTCCGGCATCCCGATGCCGTGCGCGGCCCGCAGCTCCTTGTCGAGCTGGCTCATGAGGAGTTCGTGGCCTTCCAGCAGGTTCCGCCAGGCCAGTTGCTGATTGGCCGTCAGCCAGCGCGGCTCGGCACGGGCGGGTCCGGTCGCTTCGCCTTCGGCTGTGCCGACTTCGGCGGTGCCGGTTTCGGCTGTGCCGACTTCGGCGGTGCCGGCGAAGACACCGGAGGTGGGGTCGCTCATCGCCTGCGCTCCAGGACGCTCGCGACCTCAGTGGCCCAATACGTCAGAATCGCGTCGGCGCCGGCGCGCTTTAACGCCACCAGGGTCTCCAGGATCGCGGGCATCCGGTCGATCGCTCCGGCCCGGGCAGCGAACTCGACCATCGCGTACTCGCCGGAGATCTGATAGCTCCACACCGGCACGGGGCTGGCCTGGGCGACCTCCGCGAGCACGTCGAGATAGGGCAGTCCGGGCTTGACCATGACGATGTCGGCGCCTTCGGCGAGGTCGAGCTCGAGCTCGCGCATCGCCTCGCGGCCGTTGGCCGGGTCCTGCTGGTAGGTCCTGCGGTCCCCCTGCAGCTGTGATTCCACGGCCTCGCGGAAGGGCCCGTAGAAGGCGGACGAGTACTTGGCGGTGTAGCCGAGCACGATCACGTCGGTGAAACCGGCGGTGTCCAGCGCGTGCCGGACGGCGGCGACCTGCCCATCCATCATCCCGGACAGTCCCAGCACGGCGGCACCGGCGCGGGCCTGCGCAACTGCCATCTCCGCATAACGGTTCAGGGTGGCGTCGTTGTCGACGCTGCCGTCGGCGGCCAGCACGCCGCAGTGGCCGTGAGAGGTGAACTCGTCCAGGCACAGATCGGCCATGACGACCGTTCGGTCCCCCACCGCCTCGCTGACTGCGGTGATCGCACGGTTGAGGATCCCGTCCGGGGCCCACGCCTGCGACCCGATCTCGTCGCGGACGGCGGGGATGCCGAACAGCATGAGCCCGCCGACTCCGGCGTCGGCGGCTTCGCGGGCGGCAGTCACCAGCGAGTCGAGGGTGTGCTGGAATACGCCGGGCATGCCCTGCAGCTCGGAGGGTTCGGTCAGCGTCTCCTTGACGAACATCGGGAGGACGAGGTCGGCGGCGTGGAGACGGTGCTCGCTGACGAGGCGCCGGATCGCAGGGCTGCTGCGCAGGCGGCGCGGACGGATGGAACCGGGGGCCAGTGAGTAGTCACTCATTCACTTCTTCTTTCGGGCAGTCCGCCGCCGTTGCGACGGCCTGAGGGGGGTGCGGCCTTCGGCCAGGTCCTCGTCGCGGCGCGCGCGGGCGAATTCGACCAGACCGGAGACGAGGGATCCCATATGCGCCTCATCGGCCACGACGTCGACGGTCAGACCGAGGCTCTCCGCGGTCTGCGCGGTCGCGGGGCCGATGCAGGCCACCACGGTGGTCGGATGCGGCTTGCCGGCGATGCCGACGAGGTTGCGCACGGTCGAGGATGAGGTGAAGAGGACCGCATCGAAGTCGCCGCGCTTGATGCTCTCGCGGATCGGGGCCGGCGGGGGCGCGGCACGCACCGTGCGGTAAGCGGTGACGTCGTCGACCTCCCAGCCTCGCTCCAGCAGGCCGCTGACGAGCACCTCGGTGGCGATGTCCGCCCGCGGCAGGAGCACGCGGTTGATCGGATCGAGCGAGTCATCGAAGTCCGGCCAGTCGGCGAGCAATCCGCGCGCCGACCATTCCCCGCTGGGCACCAGGTCCGGGTTGACTCCCCAGTCCTGCAGCACCTCGGCGGTGGGACCGCCGACGGCGGCGACCTTCACTCCGGCCAGGCTGCGCGCGTCCAGGCCGAGGTCGGACAGCCACATCCGAACCGCGCGCACGGCGTTGACCGAGGTGAAGCCCACCCACTGGTAGTCGCCGGTGACCAGGGCCTTGATCGCCTTCTCCATCTGGTTCGGCGTGCGCGGCGGCTGGATCGCGATCGTCGGGACGATCGTCCCCTCGGCGCCGTACTCGGTGAGCAGGTCTGCCGTCGAGGCGCCCTGTTCCCGGGTGCGCGGGATCAGCACCCGCCAGCCGAACAGCGGCTTCGATTCGAACCACGACAGGTCCGCGCGCTTCTCGATCCCCTGGCCCATGAGCATCATCACATGGTCGCCGGGCGAGGCCTCGGCGAGCAGCTTGCCGACGGCGGTCGCCATGGTCGCCTCGATCGTCACCTGGTGCACCGTCGAGACCTCGTTGGCCATGAGCACCGGGGTGTCCCCGTCCCAGCCGTCGGCCAGGAGCGATTCGAGAGCGGTGACGATCTCCTCGACGGAGCCGCTGATGACGTGTCCGGTATTGCGGTGCTTGGAGACGTCGACGTGGGTCTGCGGGCCGGCCTCGATGAACCGGACCGAGCGCACCCGATTGGTGGTCACCGGGGTTCCGGTGTAGGCGGACATCGAGGAGCTCTGCCCCACTCCCGGCACGATCTCGAAGTCCACGTCATGGCGGCGGCAGGCGGCCGCCTCGTCCGTGGTCGTCGAGAACAGGACGCCGTCGTGCGGCACCAGCCGCACGACGACTCCGTGCTCCCGTGCGAGCTCGGCGAGCTTCCGGCCGCGGGTCGAGGCGGCCTGGCCGAGTTCCGCGGAGTCGATCCGGGGCACCGAGGCGCGCACGTAGGCTTCCAGGATGTCATCGTGCACGCGGGTGTCGCTGACGACCAGCGAGGCGCGCTCGAGCAGCTCCGAGCCCCGGTAGGTCATGAGTCCGGGGTCACCCGGACCGGCGCCCAGGAAATACACCATGGGGCGCTGAGGCACCAGCTGGGTGCGGCGCAGCGCTCCGGCAGCGGTCTCCCCACGCGGACCGGACGGGTTCACCGCGGCCCGCAGCTGTTCATCGTCGACCACTGCCGTCGACCTCCTTCGCCTGCACCGGACCCAGCGCCCGGCGCGGATCGAGCTGGGATTCGGGGGCGTTCGCCTCGGCGTTCCCGCCGATGGTGATGCCGAGCGCGGCGAGCATCTCGTCGGCCGCCTCCGCGCCGAGCTCGAGGGCCGAGTGGCGCACCTCCTCGCGGGACGCCTCGGTGGAGGCGGGCAGCCTGCGACGGCGGGTCACTCGGGTCAGCCGACCGTCGTCGTCGGCCATCACACCGGTGACGGTGAGCGTCTGCCCCTCGACCTCGGCCAGCGCGCCGATGGGCGCCGAGCAGCCGGCCTCGGAGCGGGACAGCACGGAGCGCTCGCACATGACTGCCAGCGCGGTGGTCTCGTCGTGAATGGCTTCGAGGGCTCGGCGCAGTTCGCTGTCGAGCTCGCTGAGCTGGGCGGCGGCAGAGCGCGTCTCGACGGCCAGCGCGCCCTGGCCGGGAGCCGGGAGCATGCGCGGCGGTTCGAGCACATCGGTGACCTCGGCCAGCCGGCCGAGGCGGCGGACGCCGGCGGCGGCGAGCACCACAGCGTCGAGCCGGCCCTCGTAGACGTGGCTGATGCGGGTGCCGACGTTGCCGCGCACTCCGGTCACCTCGATATCGGGCCGGACAGCGCGCAGCTGGGCGGCGCGGCGAGGTGAGCCGGTGCCGACGACGGAGCCGGCAGGCAGGTCCGCCAGAGTCAGACCGTCACGGGCGATGAGAACGTCCGAGGGGTCCACCCGGGGCGGGATGGCGGCCAACGCGATGCCGGCGGCGGGAGCGGTGGGCAGATCCTTGAGCGAGTGGACGGCGACGTCGATCTTGCCGGTCAGCAGCGCAGTGCGCACGGCGGAGACGAACACCCCGGTGCCGCCCATCTGCGCCAGCGGTGTCATGTTGACGTCGCCTTCGGTGACCACTTCGACGATCTTGACCCGCCAGCCGGTCTGCGCCGCGATCTGCTGGGCGATCGCCGTCGACTGGGAGCGTGCCAGCTGGGACCGACGGGTGCCCAGCCTGATCTCCCTGCCGGTGAAGCGCTCCGGCTCGACGACGTCGAGAGTGTGGTCGGCGACGGGCTTGAGCCCGTCCGCCGCGACGTGATGGTTGTCGCTGGCCTGCACCTGGTTGGCGCCGGGTGCGGTGACCGCGATCTTCGTGCGGTCGATGGCCGCGGCGGTCGGCGACTGCGCCGATGACAGGTTGAAGAGGGTGGTGAGTGCGGCGGCGTAGTCGACACCGGTGTCCGAGGCGGAGAGCTCCTTGACCCGGACGGTGGGCGTGTGGATGATCTTGTCGACCGCTCGGGCCATCGACTTGCGGACCTCGCTGAGCGCCTTGTCGTCGACCTTGCCGGCGAGCTTCTTCTCCAGCCGCTCGAACTCCAGCGCGACGGTCTCCTCGGCCTGCGCCCGCAGCGCCGTCACCGTCGGCGCGATGCTGCGCGCCTTCTTCCCGGCGGTCAGGGTCTTCATCTCCGACTTGATGATCGAGCGGACCTCGGAGATGACCGAGATGACGCTCGAATCGCTGTGGTGATCCGCCTCGGCGAACTTCGTCGACAGGTCTTCGAGGCCGATGAGCTGGACGAACGGCAGCTCCTCGACGTCGGGAGCGATGTCGTGGGGCAACGCGAGGTCGACGAGGAACTTCCGCGGCTGCGAGTCGAAATCATGCTGCATGCCGGCGACGATCTCATCGCGGCCGAGGACGACTCCGCGGGCTCCGGTCACCGAGATGATGAGGTCCGCGTCGGCGATCTCGTGCACGAGCGCCTCGTCGTCGAACGCGACCGCGCGCCCGCCGACCGGGGCCACCAGCCGCTCGGCCTTCTCCAGGGTGCGGTTGATGACGGTGATCCTGGCCACCCCCACCCGCTGCAGCGTGGCAACCGTGAGCCCGGACATCGCACCCGCACCGACGACCAGTGCCTTCGCCTGATCGAGCGGGCCGATGTGGGCGACAGCGGAATCGAGCGCGGTGTCGAGCAGCGACTGGGAGACATTGTCGAGCGCGGTCTCGGAGTGCGCCCGCTTGCCGACGCGCAGCGCCTGCTGGATGGCGTGCGACAGGTCGCCGGTCAGGCGGTTCTCCTCCTGAGAGGCGATGAATGCCTGTCGAAGCTGCCCGAGGATCTGTGACTCGCCGAGTGCCATCGAGTCCAGCCCCGTGGCCAGATTGAGCAGATGCTCCATGGCCTTCGTCTCGAAGTGCACGTAGAGGTGCTGCGCGAGGATGTTCCATTCGATGCCGACGGCATCGACCAGCGCCGAGCCGATGTCGGCGAGGCCACCGTGGAAGGCGGAGACGTCGGCGACGACTTCGAGGCGGTTGCAGGTCGAGAGCACGGTGATGCCTGAGACGTACTCCCCCTCCAGCGCGCCGTTGACCAGCGTCTCGATGCCCGCGCTGTCGAGCGAGAGGACGTCGAGGACGGAGATCGGCGCTGACCGGTGCGAGATTCCCAGGACGAGGAGTGTCACTGCTGCTGCTCCCTTGCTTCGGCGGCCGTGTAATGGGCCAGGACCTGTAATTCAGTTGCGAGATCCACGTGACGGACGTGGACTGCGGGGGGAACGGTGAGTACTACGGGGGCGAAGTTGAGGATGCCGCGAATGCCGGCGGCGACGGCCGCATCGGCGGCGGATTGAGCTGCGGGGGCCGGGACTGCGATCACTGCGAGCTCGATCCCCGCCTCGGCGCTGCGCTCGGCGAAGTCGCCCATCGGAGAGACGGTGAGACCGCCGACCGAGGTGCCGACCACGCGCGGGCTGGTGTCGAAGACGCCGGCCAGGGCGAAGCCGCTGGCGGCGATTCCGGCGTAGTCGGCCAGCGCGGAACCGAGCCGGCCCGCGCCGATGATGCCGATGCGGCGCACGCGGTCCAGGCCCAGGAACGACCGGATGTTGGCCGCCAGCCCTGCACAGTCGTAGCCGACTCCGCGCCGGCCGGCCGCGGACAGGTGGCTGAGGTCGCGTCTGAGGATCGCCGAGCCCACTGCGCACATCCCTGCGAGCTCCTCGCTGGAGACGGTCGAGCGTCCGCCGGCACGGAGGGATTCGAGAGCCTGGAGGTATCCGGGCAGGCGCGCCACGACGGGTGCGGGGACGGAGCGTGCGGGCAGGGCGGCCGACAGGTCCGGACCGGACACGGTCTCAACCACCGTTGTCACTCCTGTTCCGCGGCCTTCCGCCGCCGGTCACGTGCGACGCGCCAGCAGCGCGTCGAGCGCCTGGGCGAGCCGCCCACGATCGACGCGGTGAAAACTGTGCTGCCTGCCGTTCAGCAGCACCACCGGCACATCCCAATCATATTTGTCGCGGAGTTCTTCGTCCGCATCGATGTCGATCTCCGCGATGACGACATCCCTCTCACCGACAGCGGCTGCGACGTCCTCCCGCGCCTGAGCGCACAGGTGGCAGTCGGAGCGGGTGAGAAACGTCAGTTCGACAGTCATGTTCGGCGAGTCATGCTCGAGCGCAGACGAAACCCCGCCGGCCATCCGGCGGGGGTCCGAAGCCGTGAAGCGCCCTACTTCTTGTTGCGGCGCTGATGGCGGGTCTTGCGAAGCAGCTTGCGGTGCTTCTTCTTGGCCATACGCTTGCGGCGCTTCTTGATGACTGAACCCATGTGCATCCTCACGGAGTCGAAATCTCGGTGAACACGGAGTGCCCGCCGACTGAACTAACCGCTCGATTCTATCTCTTTCCGCCGAGATCCCAAAAACTGGGACACCTGGTGGGCGGGGGCGTGAGGAAGGTCTCGCGGGCCGGCGCTCCCAACGCAGTTGCCAGGGGACCGTCCTCAGTCGTAGTAGGCGTCGAGCCCGTAGAAGGGGAAGATGTTCTTCCGGGTGGCCATCACCGTCCGGTCCAGGTCGGACTCCGGGTCGAATCCGTTCTTCCAGGAGTCGAAGGTTCCGTCGTGGCCGTCGGTCATCAGCATGGGCGCCGTCAGGCCGGCCTTCGCCTGGACGTAGTCGCGCCAGCGCTCCGGCACCTCGGCACCGGGAGCGATGTCGGCTCCTGCGGCGATCGCGACCAGGTTCACCCAGGCGCGCGGCACCACATCGACGAGGGCGTATCCTCCGCCGCCGGTCGCCAGCCAGCGCCCCTCGGCGAACTCGTCGGCCAGGTCGCGGACCCATTCGGCTGCCACCCGCATCGCATCCACGCTGAGGCGCAGGTGGGTGAGAGGGTCGAGGCGGTGTCCGTCGCAGCCGTGCTGGGAGACGATGACCTGCGGTCCGAACTCGCGCAGCACGGGTGGGACGACGGCGTCGATGGCGCGCAGCCATTCCGGGTCGCCGGCGCGCGGCGGCAGTGCGATGTTGATCGCGGACGCGGCAGCCGACATGCCGCCGATGTCATTGGCGAAGCCGGTGCCGGGGAACAGGAATCGCCCGTTCTCGTGGATCGAGATCGTCAGGACCCGGGGGTCGTCCCAGAAGAAGTTCTCGGTGCCGTCACCGTGGTGGGCGTCGAGGTCGATGTAGACCACCCGCTCATAGCCGTTGTCGAGGAAATGCCTGATCGCTCCGGCGACATCGTTGTAGACGCAGAACCCCGAGGCGCGGCCCGGCATCGCATGGTGCATTCCACCGCAGAAATTGACGGCGCGCTCGAACCTCTTGCTGCTGATCGCGCGCGCCGCTTCGACACTTCCCTGGAAGATGCGGCCGGAGGCCTCGTGGATCTTCTCGAACCGCGGCACGTCCTCGGTGCCGACGCCGTAGGTGCTGACGGTCTTCTCGTCGAGCTCCTCGGTCGATTCGGCGGCCTTCACCGCCGCGATGAACTCGGGCTTGTGGAGGACAGCCAGCTCGTCCTCGTCGACGCGGGGAGCTTCTCCGATCTGCACGCGAGGGTGATCGAAGAGTCCGAAATCCGATGCGAGCTTGGCGGTCAGGTCCAGGCGCAACGGGTTCATCGGATGGTTCGGACCGAAGTTGTATTCGGTGAAGGACTCGTCCCAGACAACGAAAACGTCCGTCTCACGCCTGCTCATCCCACCACTGTATCTGCTGGCGTGACTCCCGTCGCGTACGGGCTCCCGTCGCCTACGGGCGCCCCTCCCCCATGTCCCACTCTGTTGTACTCCTATCGAACATTGGATAAGTTCCATTGGGTGCGGCGCTGACGCCGGGCGGAACGTGGAACACAATGCACGACTACTCCGGACAAAGGTGTCGAGTATGACGAAGAGGAACTTCCTGCCGGCCGTCGCGCTGGCTTCGGGCACAGCGCTGGCGCTGAGCGGATGTGCCGGCTCGGCCGGTACGGGGGACGGATCCGGCGGCGGAGAAGGATTCGAGCACGCAGCGCCCCAGGAAGAGGTCGACGCGGCACTCGCGGATCTTGAACCGGTGACGCTCAACTACCAGCCACCTGCTGCCTCGCCGAATTCCATCATGGCTCCCGCCGCGCAGGCCTACAAGGAGTACATCGAGGAGCGCTCCGGCGGCAAGATCACGATCGAGCTGGTCTGGGGTCAGGCCATCGCCGGCTACGCCGAGATCGATGACGCGCTGGCCGACGGGCGACTCGACCTGGCCTACAACCTGCCGATCTACAACCCCAGCGACTACCCCTCGTTCGATGCGGCGGCGACTTCCCTGTCGGGACTGCCGATCTCCCCGGTTGTCGGTGAGGCGATCTACAACGCGGTGTCCAGTGACATCGGCTGGTCGACCGAGAGCCTGCTCGATGAGTACGAGGCCCAGGGCGTGGTGCCGCTGACGCCCATCATCAGCTCCGGCGGCTACTACTCCGTGTGCGCCGACCCGGGATCCGAACCCGACGACTGGAAGGGGCGGCAGATCCGCGTCGCCAGCACCTCCCACCTGGGAGTCGTCGAGGCCCTCGGCGCTTCCCCGGTGTCCATGGAGTACGTCGAGGTGTTCGAGGCCCTGCAGCGGGGCACCGTCGACTGCACCTTCGCCCAGCTCCTGCCGTCCGCGGAGGGCGGGATCCTCGAAGTCGCACCGCACATCAGCTACAGCACCGACGATCACAGCATGTCCTCGCGCGCAGTGGGTGCGGAACTTGCCGGTGCGAGCTTCGGGCAGCTCCCGCTGGCCTACCAGCAGATCATCTTCGATGCGGCCTCCGCGACCTATGGCGGAATCGTGGGCATCGTCGCCGACGGCAACGCCGAAAGCGTCCGTCAGGCCAAGGCCGCCGGGGGCACGATCGCGCCGTTCGATCCGGAGACGGAGCAGCTCATCGGCCAGGAGAACGAATCCCAGGTCCAGGCTGTGGAAGACAGCGGGCTGCTTGGGGACGACATCAGTGCGCGGGTGCGCGAATCCTCGGAGAAGTGGTCGGCCGCCGCTGAGGAGCTCGGGCTCGAGGATCAGGGAAGCTTCGAAGACCTCGACGAGTGGTGGGAGCACGGGGAGACGGACTTCACGCCGCTCGGTGAGCGACTCTTCGAAGAGGTCGCACTCCCCCACCGACCGCAGTGATGAGACGTCCGGCTCACCGGTGCGAGGACGTCCGCCGCAGCGTTGCCACTGTCTAGACTGTCCCTGTGATTCGACGGCGGGCATCGGAACGCCCTCTCGGCCCAGCGCCGGGGCCCAGCGGCCGGCCAGAGGCGACGGCGCACGCGCCGGTGCGCCCACCGGCCCGCAGTCCGGGTCCCAGGCTGCGCGATTTCGTCGACCATCTTGCCGACTCCTCTCCGGCGCGCCTGGCTATGGTGTCGTTCCTCGCCTTCATCGGCATCATCACGGTGCTCCTGTGTCTGCCGATCTCTCACCGAGATCCCGAGTCCTGGAGCTTCGCCACCAGCCTGTTCACAGCGACCTCGGCGGTCACGGTGACCGGTTTGACGACCGAGGTGACCGAAGAGCACTGGTCGGACTTCGGCGTCGGGGTCATCGCAGCCGGCATCCAGGTGGGCGGTCTGGGCATCCTGACGCTTGCCTCGGTGCTGGGCATGGCCGTGTCGAAGAAGCTGGGGGTGCGCCAGCGGCTGATCGCGGCGCAGGCGACCAACACGTGGAAGCTCGGCCAGGTCGGCACCCTGCTGCGCGCCGTGATCTCCACGATCGTCATCGCCGAGCTCGTCGTGTTCACGCTGCTCCTGCCCCGCTTCCTGTCGCGGGGGGAGTCCGTCGGCGACGCAGCCTGGTTCTCGGTGTTCTACTCGATCTCCGCCTTCAACAACGGCGGCTTCACGATTCACCCCGGCGGCATGGAGCACTTCGCCGACGATCCCTGGATCCTCACCGTCATCATGGTCGCCGTCTTCATCGGCTCGCTCGGCTTCCCCGTCATCCTCATGATCGCCATCGCCTGGAACCGGCCCCGCAGCTGGGACCTCCATACGAAGCTGACGCTGACCACATCCGCTGTGCTGGTGCTCGTCGGCTTCGTCCTGCTGCTGTTCTTCGAAGCGAGCAATCCGCGCACGCTCGGCGACGAGAGCGCCGGGCCCACAGCCCTCGAGGTCCTCTTCATGGCCGTCATGCCCCGCTCGGGCGGCTTCGCCACGATGTCCATCGACGACATGAACCAGACGAGCCATCTCCTGCTGGACGTGCTGATGTTCATCGGCGGCGGCTCCTCGTCCACGGCCGGCGGCATCAAGGTCACCACACTGGCCGTGCTGGTTCTGGCGGCCCTCTCCGAAGCCCGCGGGATGACCGATGTCTCCGCCTTCCGGCGCCGCATCGAACCTTCCTCGATCAAGCTCGCGATCTCGGTGACGCTCGCCGGCGGTGCAGCCGTCATCACCGGCACCTTGGTGATGCTGCAGATCACGCGCATGCCGCTGGACCTGGTGCTGTTCGAGGTCATCTCGGCCTTCGCCACGTGCGGTCTCAGCTCCGGAGTCAGTGTCGCGGCACCGGATGCCGGGCTCTACGTGCTCAGCGGGATGATGTTCCTCGGCCGCCTCGGTACGATTACGCTTGCCGCAGCGCTGTCCCAGCAGAGCACCCGAAGAATGTTCCGGTACCCGGAAGAGAGGCCGATCATTGGCTAAGAAGTCGTCGCAGCAGTCGTCCTCGGCGATCCTCGTCATCGGCCTCGGCCGCTTCGGCTCCTCCACGGCGCTCAACCTCACGAAGCTCGGCCGCGAGGTGATGGCCATCGAGCGCAACCCGGAGATGGTCCAGGAATGGTCCGGGCGGCTCACTCACGTCGTCGAGGCCGACACCACCAACATGGAGGCGCTGCGCCAACTCGGAGTGGGCGACTTCTCGACGGCGGTCGTCGGCATCGGCACCTCGATCGAGGCCAGCGTTCTCACCACCGTCAACCTCGTCGACCTCGGGATCGAGCAGATCTGGGCCAAGGCGATCTCGAACGCCCACGGCAAGATCCTGCGCCGGATCGGCGTCGAGCACGTGATGTACCCCGAATCCGAGGCCGGCGCACGCGTGGCGCACCTCGTCTCCTCCCGGATGCTCGACTACCTCGAGTTCGACGAGGGTCATTTCGCCGTCGTGAAGATGCGTCCGCCCAAGGAGGTCCAGGGATTCACCCTCGCCGAGGCGGGAATCCGGGATGCCTACGGCGTCACCGTGGTCGGGATCAAGAGTCCAGGCCGCGACTTCACCTACGCGGAGCCCTCCAGCCGGATCGGCAGCCAGGACCTGCTGATCGTCGCAGGGCACGTCGAGCTGCTCGGGCGCTTCGCCGGCCGGCCCTGATCACCCTCCGGCCTCGATCTCCCGCGAGCGCGCCGTCGCCGCTCCGACAGCCCGGACGACCGCGTCCCGAAACCCCTCGGATTCGAAGACCGCCATCGCCGCGGCAGTCGTTCCGCCGGTGCTCGTGACGGACTCACGCAGCTCGGCCGGCGACTCCGGCCGCTGGGCCAGCATGCGACCTGCGCCGTTCGCGGTTCCGACCACCAGCCGGGTGGCGACCTCGCTGCTCAGGCCCTGCTCCACGCCCGCGGTGACGAGCGCATCCGCGAGCAGGTAGAAGTATGCGGCACCGGAGCCTGCCACCGCGGTCATCGCGTGGATGTCCGATTCCGGCATCTCCACGACATCGCCGGCACCGGCGAGGAGTTCGGACACCGTGCGCACCGCCTGAGCGGGCACCTCGCGACCGGCCGAGATCGAGACCACACCGTGCCCGATCGCGGCGGGTGTGTTCGGCATGATCCGGATGATCCGGGAGCTGCCCGCGGCCACCGCCAGCTGCTCGATCGACACTCCGGCCGCCATCGACACCAGCACCGCGTCCGGCTCGAGGGCTCCTGCCACCTCGGCGAGGGTGTCCCGCACATGCACCGGCTCCACGCCGACGAACACGAAATCGGCTCCGGTGACCGCGGTCCGATTGGCGGTCTCGTCCTCCTCGAGCGACAGCGCCGTCACGCCGAGGCGCTCGCGCACCGCAGCCGCCGACTCCCGCGAGCGGGTGGTCGCGACCACGTCGCCGGCGGCGACACCGCCGCCGATCATCCCTGCCAGCAACGCCGATCCCATCGATCCGGTTCCGAGGAATGCGAGTGTCATGAGGCTCCTAGAGATCTTCGAGTCCGAGATGGCGCCGGGCGAACTCGAGCGATTCGACCAGCATCTCGTCCCGGGTGGACTTCTTGGCCACGAACCGGGTGTTGACCTCGACGACGACGTCGCCCTCCCAGTCGTGCTTGGCGAGGTGCTGCAGCGTCTCCGCAACCGGCATCCGGCCGCGGCCGGGCACCAGGTGCTCGTCCTGCAGGGATCCGGATCCGTCGGTCAGATGGACGTGCTGGAGGACGTCGAAGAGCTCCTTGACGGTGTCGATCGCGTTCATCCCCGCCGTCGAGGCATGGGAGAAGTCGAAGGTCACCGCATCGTAGTCCTGGCCGACGGGGTTCCAATGCGGCAGGTACACGAGCACTTCGCGGATCCCTGCCCGCCACGGATACATGTTCTCGACGGCCAGCGTGATCCCGGTCTCCTCGGAGATCGCCTTGACTCCGGCGGCGAAGTTCTTGGCGTACTCGCCCTGCCATCGGAACGGCGGATGCAGGACCACCGTGCGCGCGCCGACCGTCTCGGCCAGATCGCACGTGCGCCGCAGCTTCTGCCAGTGGTCGCGGTCGAGCACCCGCGGCATGAACAGCAGCGTGGGTGCGTGCAGCGACATCACGGGAAGACCCGTCTCCTGCACGAGGTCGCGCATCAGATCCGCGTCCTGGGTCTCGGCGTTGTTGGTCACCATCACCTCGACCCCGTCGTAGCCCAGACGGGCCGCTGTCGAGAAGCACTCGGAGACCGTCATCGGGTACACCGAGGAGGTCGACAGCCCGACCCGGATGACGTTCTCGGAGGAATGGACGATGTCGTGCTCGTACAGCGGGTTCTGCTCCAGCTCCTCGCGGTGCCTGCGGGCATTGGCACGGGCGGCGTTCTTGGAGGTGAGGACCTTCCGCTCGGGTTTCTTCCTGGGGAACAACTCTCAGCTCCGCAGCATGACCGAGGTCTGCGGTTCAGGGGCTCCCCACCGCGGAATCGAGATCTCCTCCGAGGAGTCGAGGAGGTCGAGCTTGCGCATGATGATCCCCTCCCGGAGAGCCCATGGCGACACATGCATCGACTCGATGTCGAAGATCGTGAATGCGGCTTCGGCGACGATGGCGCCGGCGAGCACCTGTCCCCCGCGCGCTTCGGAGACGCCCGGCAGCTCCGAGCGCTCCTTCGGGCTGCGGCTGGCCAGTTCTCCGATGATCCGCGACAGGTCTTTGCGCTGCAGCTGGCGCGGGACGAAGATGCCCTGGCTGCTGGCGGCCGCACCGCCGATCCGAGCCAGCGAGCGGAAGGTCTTGGACGAGCCGACGATCTTCTCCGGCTTGCCCACCCGATTGATCGCTCCGGCGACACGGCCGATGGTGTGACGGGCGTGCTTGCGCAG
Source organism: Brevibacterium daeguense (assembly GCF_021729135.1). GTDB lineage: Bacteria > Actinomycetota > Actinomycetes > Actinomycetales > Brevibacteriaceae > Brevibacterium > Brevibacterium daeguense. The sequence continues at coordinate 228,104 of NZ_JAJTWW010000001.1, read as the reverse complement.
GGCGTCGATGTCGTCCTGGCTGGGGCGATCATCGCTGAGGAAGCGCTTGTGCATGCGCCCCGCGCCCAGCGGCACCGACAGCGCCGCATCCGGGTACTCATCGCTGCCGGCGGCCAGTTCGAGCGAACCGCCGCCGATGTCCAGCAGCAGGATCCGGCCCGCCGACCAGCCGAACCACCGGCGGGCGGCGAGGAAGGTGATGCGCGCTTCCTCCTCGCCGGTCATGACGTTGAGGTTGATCCCGGATTCCTGCGAGATCCGCTCGACGGTGGCCAGCCCGTTGGGCGCCTCCCGCAGTGCGGAGGTGGCGAACGCGAGGATCTGCTCCGATCCCTGCTCCTCGGCGATGCTGATGGACTCCTTGCAGAATTCCACCAGCCGGTTCTGCCCGTAGCTCGTGATCGAGCCGTCCTCCTTGAGGTGCTCGGCCAGCCGCAGCACTTCCTTGTGGGAGGTCGCCGGCATCGGCGGGGCGCCCACATGGGCGTCCACCACGAGCAGGTGAATGCTGTTGGATCCGATGTCGAGAACTGCTAAGCGCACGGCACCCAGTCTACTGCCAGCACGGGCGGGCTCTACCGCCAGTCCAGTCGGCGGAAGCCGAACTCGGGCTGGCGCTTGGCGAAGAAGGCCTCCTGACCAGTGCTGATCTCCTGCTGGTAGGCCTGGTCGAGCCAGCCGCCGGCCGCCGGATCAGGGTCCTCGCCGACGAGGATCCGCTTGGCGCCGGTCTGGCTCAGCGGCGAGCGCCGCATCATGAGCTCGGCGAGCTCCCGGGCGGTATCCAGCGGAGTGTCGCTCACTCGGTGCAGGAAGCCGAGGGAATCGGCGCGTTCGGTGTCGATGACCTCGGCGGTGAGCAGCAGATAGCGGGTCCAGGTGGGGCCGATGATCTCGGCCAGCCGCCGAGTGGGTCCGGGCGGATAGACCAGGCCGAGCTTGGCGGCGGTGATCCCGAACTTGGCACCCGGCGCGGCGACCCGGATGTCGCACGCCGCCGACAGCTCCGTGCCGCCGCCGATGCAGTTGCCCTCGATCGCGGCGATGGTGGGGATGTCGACCGAGGCGAGGGCGGCCTCGGCGGTCGCATTCGTCTCCCAGAAGTCCGCCAGCGGCACGCGCAGGTCTGCGATATCGGAGCCGGCGGAGAAATGCCCGCCCGCCCCGGTCAGGATGAGGACGTCGATCGCCGGGTCCTCATCGATGCCGGAGACGATGTCCGGCAGGGCCAGCCACATGTCCCGGGAGAGCGCGTTGCGCTTCTCCGGCCGATCGATGACGAGGGTTCCGACCCGGCCGCTGACGGTCAGGTCGAAACCCTCGACGAGGTTGTGCTCGGTCATCTCAGCCGTTCTTGACCGGCACTTCGCGCTGTTCGGGCCCGTTGTACGCGCTCAGCGGACGGATCAGAGCGTTCGACGCCTGCTGCTCCATGATGTGCGCGGTCCATCCCGTGATGCGGCTCATCACGAAGATCGGGGTGAACTGCGGGGTGTCGAAGCCCATCAGGTGATAGGCGGGACCGGACGGGTAGTCGAGGTTCGGGTAGATCCCCTTGCGGCCGACGAAGTCCTCTTCGAAGGTGTTGTAGAGGTTCAGCAGGTCGTCGGCGCCCTTGGCCCTGACCATGTCCTCGAATGCCTTGCGCATGGTCGGCACCCGGGAGTCGCCGTTCTTGTAGACCCGGTGTCCGAAGCCCATGATCTTCTTCTTCTCGCTCAGCGCCTGGTCGATCCACGCCGAGGCCCTGTCGGCGGTGCCGACCTCCTCGAGCATCGCCATGACGGCTTCATTGGCGCCGCCGTGCAGAGGGCCCTTGAGCGCGCCGACCGCGCCGGCCACCGCGGAGTACATGTCCGAGGTGGTCGAGGTGATGACGCGGGCGGTGAAGGTCGAGGCGTTGAAGGAGTGCTCGGCGTAGAGGATCATCGACACGTCGAAGCAGCGCACGACCTCCTCGGCCGGCACCTCGTCGAACACCATCTTGAAGAAGTTGGCGGCGTAGCCGAGGTCCTCGGTGGGCGCGACCGGGTCGAGCCCGTGGCGGCGACGGTGGTCGATCGCCACGATGGTCGGCAGCTGCGCGTAGAGGCGCTCGGCCTTGGCCTGGTTCGCCTCCGGGGTCTCCACCTCGGCCTCCGGGTCCACGCCGCCCAGGTAGGCCACGGCCGTCTGCACGACGTGCATCGGGTGGCAGTCCTCGGGCATGGAGCGGACGAGATCGATGAGCTGCTGGTCGATGGCCCGCTGCGAGCGCTCCTTGGCGGTGAATTCCGCGAGCTGCTCAGGCGTCGGCAGCTCGCCGTGCCAGATCAGGTAGGCGACCTCTTCGAAGCTGCAGTTGGCGGCCAGCTCCTGCACCGGGTAGCCCCGGTAGGTCAGGGAGTTGGTCTCCTGGACGACTTTGGACACGGCGGTGGTGTCGACGACGACACCGGCCAGCCCCTTCTTGATTTCCTGCTCGGTCACTGGTGACCCTCCTGAGAGAAGTTGAAGACATCGGAATCGAAGTCGCTGTAGGCGGCGTAGTCGATTGTCTCGTACAGATCCGCCCGTGTCTGCATGCCGTCCACGAGATCGGCCTGGGTGCCCGTCGACCGGATCGTCTCCAGTCCCCGCTTGATCGCGCCCATCGCGATCCGCAGGGTCGTGACCGGGTAGATCACGAGGCGGACGCCGGCACCGGCCAGCTGCTCGGTGGTGAACAGCTCGCTCTTGCCGAACTCGGTCATGTTGGCCAGGATCGGCACGTCCACGGACGTGGCGAAGGCCTCGAACTCGCCGAGGTCCCGCATCGCCTCGGGGAAGATCATGTCGGCACCGGCGTCGACATAGGCCTTGGCACGCTCGATCGCGGCGTCCAGCCCCTCGCCGGCGCGGGAGTCGGTGCGGGCGCAGATGACGAAGTTGTCATCCCGCCGGCCCTTCGCCGCGGCCGAGATCCGCTTGACCATCTCCGAGGTGGGAACGACCTCCTTGCCGTCGAGGTGTCCGCAGCGCTTGGGGTTGACCTGGTCCTCCAGGTGCATCCCGGCGATGCCGGCGTCCTCGAACTCCTGCACGGTGCGGGCGACGTTCATCGCCTCGCCCCAGCCGGTGTCCGCGTCGATGAAGGTCGGCAGGTTCGTCACCCGCGAGATCGCGCGGCCGTGGTCGGCGACCTCGGAGAGGGTGGTCAGGCCGATGTCGGGCAGCCCCAGCGACGCGGAGAACGCGCCGCCGGAGATGTAGACGCCCTCGAACCCGGTCTGCTCGATGATCTGTGCGTTGATCGGGTTGATGGCTCCGGGGAACTGGACGATGTCGCTTCCGCCCAGCAGCTCTCGGAACCGCTTGCGGCGGTCGGCCGCGGTGGTGGTGGCGCCGAGCATGTCAGAAGATTCCCTTCGATCCGGAGTGCTCCAGGCCGTCGACGGCGAAGCTGAGCTGGGAGACCTCGGCCGGGCTGAGGTTCTCGAGGTTCTGCGCCAGGTCGAGGAAGCGGTTCTGCTCCGCGTCGGAGAGGATGCCCTCGGCCAGGGTGCGGAACTTCTGGACGTAGTTCTCGCGGACGAACGGACGAGCACCCAGCGGGTGGGCGTCGGCGACGGCGATCTCGTCCTCGATGACCGAGCCGTCGTTCATCTCGATGACGACGCGGCCGCCGAAGGCCTTCTCGTTCGGGTCCGTCGAGTGGTAGCGGCGGGTCCACTCGGGATCCTCGCGGGTCTCGATCTTGTGCCACAGCTCCACGGTCTCCGGGCGAGCAGCGCGCTCAGGGGCGTAGGAGCGCTCGTGGTGCCAGCCCTGGTCCTCCATGGCGACCGCGAAGATGTACATGATCGAGTGGTCGAGGGTCTCACGCGAGGCCTTCGGGTCCATCTTCTGCGGGTCGTTGGCGCCGGTGCCGATGACGTTGTGGGTGTGGTGCGAGGTGTGGATGGTGATCCTGCGGATCTGCGACTTGTCCTCGATCTGCCCGCCGAGCTTGCGGGCGAGGTCGATCAGGGCCTGGGCCTGGTACTCGGCCGAGTGCTCCTTGGTGTAGGTGTCGAGGATCGCGAGCTTGGCCTCGCCCTTCTCCGGCAGCGGCACGGTGTAGCGCGCCTCCGGGCCGGACAGGATCCACGCGATGAAGCCGTCCTCGCCCTCGTAGATGGGCGACGGTGCACCTTCTCCGCGCATCGCGCGATCCACTGCCTCCACGGCCATCTTGCCGGCGAATGCCGGAGCGTGGGCCTTCCACGAGGAGATCTCGCCCTTGCGCGACTGGCGGGTGGCGGTGGTGACGTGCAGGGCCTGGCCGACGGCCTGGTAGATGACCTCGGTCGGCAGCTTCAGCAGCGCGCCGATGCCCGCGGCCGCCGAGGGGCCCAGGTGGGCGACGTGGTCGATCTTGTGCTCGTGGAGGCAGATGCCCTTGACGAGGTCGACCTGGATCTCGTACCCGGTCGCGATGCCGTTGATGAGGTCCTTGCCGCCGATGCCCAGGTGCTGGGCCACGGCCTGGATCGCCGGGATGTTGTCGCCGGGGTGCGAGTAGTCCTGGGCGAGGAACGTGTCGTGGAAGTCGAGCTCGCGGACCGCCACTCCGTTGGCCCATGCGGCCCACTCCGGGGAGACTGTGTCCTGGAGCGGGAGTCCGAACACCGTCGCACCGGGCTCCGTCGTGTGCGGCTGCGCCTGCTCGCGGGCGTGGGTCGGAGCCGAGCGGCGCACGGAGGCGGCGGCCACTGCGGCGTTGTCGATGATGCGGTTGATGACCATGTCGGTCACTGCCGGGTCGATGTCGACCGGATCAGCCGCGACTTCGGCGATCTTCCAAGCGAGCTGCTCTTCACGGGGAAGGTGCTCCGAGCTGCGGTAAGTGCGGACTTCGTGGTTGATCATGAAGAAGAGTCTCCTTGTGTCGTCATTGACCGCCGGCAGTCCCTCAGGCGGGATGCGAGCGGGTTCGAATCCACTCTAGGCGTCTGGTCTGACGCCCATGTGCTGTGGCCAACATTTTATCTCGATATCAAGATACTTGGTCCCGAAAGCCGCCCGCAACCCACATACCGAAGCGCAGCCGCCGATACTCGATTCTGCATCCGCAGGGCTGTCTGTGGTAGACACGGATCATGACTCGCACCGCACTGGACTTCGACGAGAACTGGCTCGATCCGGACGAGCTGAAGTCGCTGCGACGGCGGATGCCGATCACCTACGTGCATGCGGTGCCGGTGAAGCTCGGCGACAGCGGGCTGCCGGAGAAGATCGGCCTGCTGCTGCGGACGCTGGGAGACGGAACGCTGGGCCGGGAGCTCGTCGGTGGCCGCGTGCGCTTCCACGAGCCCATCCGGGCCGCACTGCTGCGGCATGCCGAGAAGGACCTGGGGCCCATGGCGTTCCCCACGCTGCCGCCGTCGCTGGTTCCCTTCCACGTGGCCGAGTACTTCCCCACCGAGGGCGAGTCGAAGTACTACGACCCGCGCCAGCACGCGGTCGCACTGTGCTATGTGCTGCCGGTGCGGGGCGAGTGCACGCCCCGCCAGGATGCGCTGAGCCTGGACTGGCTGACGCCTGCGGAGACACTGCGGCAGGACATCGTCGCCGAGATGATCCACGGTCAGGAGCACATCGTGAAGAGCGCGCTGGCCTATCTCGACCTGCTCCCCTGAGATGCCGGCCGTCGAAGTCCCCGCACCCCTCGAAGTCCCCGCACCCCTCGACACCGCTATCTCGTGATCAGCGCCGTGCTGTGGGCGACCGTGAACCAGGCGTCCGGGTGGGCGGACCAGCCCCGCCAGGAGGCGGCGATCCCCTCGAGCTCCGAGGCGTCCGCCAGCCCGAAGCCCACGACGTCCGCCGCGAGCTTCGAGCGGGAGATGCGGTCGGCCCAGGTGTCGCCCCACCACCCGCAGTCCTCCGGAGTCGCGAAGACCCAAGGACGGGACAGGTACTCCACACCGGCCGGCTGCTCGGGCAGATCGGCCACCCAGGCGCGCAGGTGGATGCCCGCGTCCGGCTCACCGCCGTTGCGCCGGGCTGTCGCACGGTAGAGCGCCAGCCACCGCCCCAGGCCCGGCGCCTGCGGATGCCAGCGGAACCCGCCGTAGTCGGATTCCGTCACGGAGACGAGAGACCCGGACCTCACCACGCGCACCGCCTCGGCGAGCGCACGGCGGGGGTCTGCCACGTGCTGGAGGACCTGGTGGATGTGGACGGCGTCGAACTCTCCGTCCTCGAACGGCAGCTCGTGGCAGTCGGCGATCTCGACCTCGATGTTGTCCCGCCCCCTCCGCTGCGCCTCCTCGCGAGTCAGCCGCGCGCTGTCCTCGCCGACCTCCACGGCCGTCACGCGCTCGACTGCCTCGGCCAGATCGCAGGTGATAGTGCCGACCCCCGAGCCGATGTCGAGGATGTGCATCCCGGAATCCAGGCGAGCCAGCAGGTCCGGGGCGCAGCGCTGCGCCGTGCGCCAGGAGTGCGAGCGCAGCACCGACTCGTCGTAGCCGTGGGTGTAGCTCACAGCTCCTTCACCAGCTCCCTGAACCACGCTCGCCAGCGGGCGGCCGAATCCTCGTCGGGGAGCCGGTCGACCTGGATCCCGATCGTGGACTTCTCCGGGTCCTCGGATCGCCGCGCGGCCTTGGCGCCGATCGTGATGCCGACCCGGCTTCCGTCCGCCATCGTCGACCGCCAGTACCGCCACTTCTCCGTCGCCGAGGTGCGGGGCGCCTCCGCATAGGGCACTCCGGCGAGCTCCTCGCGGCCGGACAGCAGCGCAGCGACCGCGGCGAGCGCCGCGTCCGGGTCGCCGGCGAAGGTCTTCGAGACCGAGGTCTGGAATGAGCCGTCGCCGCGCTGCCCCGGCACTCGCCTGCCGATCTGCTGCTCGTAGGCGACCGCCGCGCCCTGGGCCCACCAACCGGCATTGTCGACCCTGCCGCGGAACAGCTCGTGCGCGGTCTCCGCCAGGACCGGATGGGCGAGGTCCTTGCCGCCTGCCTCCTCGAGGACAGCGGTCACGGCTTCCCACGACAGGCCCGTCGCCTTCTCGATCGCCGGGATGTTCGCCGAGCGCGCCGTCATCGCTCCTCCTGCTGCGCTCCCGCCCGCTGCGCCACGCAGACGAGGAAGCCCGAGCCCGGGGTGAATGGGTGGAGGTTCCAGGTGGAGAAGCTGATCGCCGGCTGAAGGCCGGCGGCCCGGAGGTCGGCCTCGTAGTCGGCGAACTCGTAGCCGCGCCCGGCGCCGAAGCCGCTCACGAGGCGCCCGTCGGCCGCCAGCGCGCCGGCCAGGTTCGCCATCACCCGATGGCGGCTGTGCGGGTCCAGGAATGTCATCACGTTGCCGGCGGAGACGATGATGTCGAAGCCGGCGCCGACTGTCGAGAAGTCGAATCGGGCGAGGTCGCCGACATGCCAGTCGGCACTCGGGTAGGTCTCCCGGGCATCGGCGATCAGGTAGTCGTCGAGGTCGACCCCGACCACGTCATGGCCGGCGGCCGCGAGATAGCCGCCGACCCGCCCGGTGCCGCAGCCCGCATCGAGGATCCGCGATCCCCGAGGTGCCATTGCGTCGACGAAGCGCGCCTCCCCATCGAGATCGTGGCCCTGGGCGGCCAGGTCCCGCCAGCGCTGCGCGTAGCGGACGGAATGGTCCGGATCCTGCTCCCGCAGCCGGTCCCACAGGTGCGAATAGCTCATGGCAGTCATCCTACGGACAATCTCAGCTCCGCGAAGACCTCGCCGAGCACGTCGACGACGTGGGCGATCGCGGGCTGCTCGGCCATGCCCTCCCGGACCATCGCGACGATCCTGCGCCCGCCGGCCGCGGTCCCGTCGACCAGTCGCGCGCTGCGCGGAGCCAGCGACATCATGATCGGAGTGGCCAGGCTCAGCCCCATCCCGCTGCCGACCATGGCGAGCGCGACCGCGGAGTCGACGACGATGTGGGTCTCGCGCGGGGCGAAGCCGAGTTCGGCGCACGCGAACCGCACCGCCCGTCCGAAGGTCGAGTCATTGGCCGGCAGGATCCAGGATTCGGCGGCGAGCTCGTCCGGAGAGGGGTCGGGACGCTCCGCCGCGACGACGACGCCGAATGGCTCCTCGCGCATCGGCTCCATGCGAAGCCCGCGCTGAGGCGCGAGCGGGGACGACGGGTAGTCGATGCCGATGCCGACGTCGATCCGGCCGTCGAGGACCGCGGCCTGCATGTACTCGACATCGATCTCGCGGGCCTGCAGCGTGATCCCCGAACCGGCGAGCTTGCCGACGGCCGGCCCGAAGGCGACGACCGATGCCGAGCCGAACACCCCGAGGGTGACGCGCTGGGTGCTGTCGAAGGAACGGCCGCGCACCGCCTCGGCGGCCTGCGCCTCAGCGGCGAGCACGGCCCGGGCACGGGCGTGGAGCAGCCGCCCGGCCTGGGTCAGCTGCAGGCGCCGCCCGGTCGATACGAACAGATCGCTGCCGACGACCCGGCGCAGCGCGCTCATGTGCTGGCTCACCGCACCGGGCGTGTAGCCGAGGGAGGCCGCTGCGGCGGTCATGGTCGAGTGCTCCGCGACCGCGACGAATGTCCGCAGCTGAATCAGGGTCCACTGCATGAGCCGAGCCTAGCGAGCATTCAGTCTTCCTGACAGAGGCGTTAACGGAATATCGCTTGTCTGAAACGACCACCGAGCCCACTATTGAACCAGGTGATCTTCGTCACAGGTTCGCATGAGATCGGGAGGGTCAATGAGGACACCCCTGCCTGCCACGGCGTCGGTCGTCATCATCGGCGGCGGCATCATGGGCACTGCAACGGCCTACTGGCTCGCCGCCGCCGGTGTCGAGGACGTCGTCGTGATCGAGCGCGATGAGCTCGGGGCCGGTTCGACCTCGCGTGCCGCGGGCGGACTGCGCTCGCAGTTCTCCGACGCGGTCAACATCCAGCTCGGAGCGCGCTCCCTGGAGGTGTTCCGGTCATTCGAGTCGCTGTTCGCCCAGGACATCGACTTCGTCGCCAGCGGCTACCTGTTCCTGCTCGACAACGACGCCGACGCCGCCGCCTTCGAGGCGAACGTGGCGCTGCAGCGATCGCTGGGCCAGAACTCGCGGATGATCACCCCGGCGGAGGCGCACGAGCTCTCCCCCGTCATCAGCACCGAGGGACTCGTGGCCGGCGTCTTCAACCCCGACGACGCCCACTGCACGCCCGAGGGCACGGTGGCCGGGTTCGCCCGCGCCGCCCGCGCCCGAGGCGTGTCGATCGTCCAGCACACCGAGGTCACGAACATCGTGGTGGCGGATGGCCGGATCACCGGGGTGGAGACCACCGCCGGGCCGGTCGCGACCGACACGGTCGTGTGCGCGGCAGGGGCGTGGTCGCAGGCGATCGGACGGATGGCCGGCGTCGACCTGCCGGTGACCCCGCTGCGCCGGCACATCGTGGTCTCCGAGCCGGTCGACTTCGATGCCCGCCGGCTGCCCTTCACCATCGACTTCTCCACGTCGTACTACTTCCACTCCGAAGGAGACGGCCTGCTGTTCGGTGCGCCGGAGGAGCACGATGTGCGGGAATTCGACACCCACTTCGACCCCCGCTGGCCCGAACACCTCTCCCAGCTCATCAGCCGCCGCACCCCGGCCCTGGAGAACGTGTGCATCCGCCGCGGCTGGGCCGGGCTGTACGAGTGCACCCCGGACCACAACGCGCTGATCGGCCGCTCGCCGGAAGTCCCCGGCTTCCTCTACGCCTGCGGCTTCTCCGGCCACGGCTTCCTCCAGGGACCGGCCGTCGGCGAGGTGATGCGCGACCTCTTCCTCGGGGTGGAACCGTTCGTCGACGTCAGCGGCATGAGCACCGAGCGCTTCGACACCGACGAGCTGCGCGTCGAACTCAACATCGTGTGATCGCACGCATGCCACGATGGGATCCGAGCAGCAATCGCGAACGATCACCCCACGTCCACCGGACCGCACGACAACGACAGGGAGTCCACAGTGAATCCAGCATCGACCGATCCGCAGACCGCCACCGCGCAGACGCAGCTGCCCCGGCCCGAGGAGATCCAGGAGCTGGTCCGCACCGGCCTGTCCGCCTGCGGCGTCGACTTCGACTCCCTGCTGAGCGCGGAGTCCTCCGGGACGCTGCCCGTGCGCTCCCCCATCACCGGACAGACCCTCGGCCATCTCCCCGGTGACACGCCCGACTCGGTGAGCCGGAAGATCGCAGCCGCCCAGGCGGCGTTCGAGCAGTGGCGCGAGGTGCCGGCTCCGGTCCGCGGCAGGGTCGTCCAGCGCTGGGGCCGGCTGCTGACGGAGCACAAGGAGGAGCTGGCTGGACTCGTCACCGTCGAGGCGGGCAAGACTCCGTCGGAGGCAGCCGGCGAGGTGCAGGAGATGATCGACATCTGCGAGCTCGCGCTCGGCCAGTCGCGGCAGCTCTACGGCAAGACCCTTCCCAGTGAGCGGCCCGGCCACCGCCTCATGGAGACCTGGCATCCCCTCGGCGTGGTCGGTGTGATCTCCGCCTTCAACTTCCCGGTGGCCGTGTACTCCTGGAACACCGCTCTCGCGCTGGTCTGCGGGGACACCGTGGTGTGGAAGCCGTCGGAGCTGTCGACGCTGTCGGCGATCGGAGCCAGCGCCCTGCTCCGGCGTGCGGCAGAGGAGCAGGGCGCCCCCGCAGACCTGGCCACAGTGCTCGTCGGCGACCGCGGCATCGGCGAGCTGCTCGTCGACGACCCCCGGATCGCGCTGCTGTCGGCGACCGGCTCGGTGCGGATGGGCCGTGAGGTCGGACCCCGGGTCGCTCAGCGCTTCGGGCGGTCCCTGCTGGAGCTCGGCGGCAACAACGCCGCCATCGTCGCCCCGAGCGCCGACCTCGACCTGGCCCTGCGCGGGGTCGTCTTCGCCGCCGCCGGGACAGCCGGCCAGCGATGCACCACACTGCGTCGGCTCATCGTCCACTCCGACATCGCCGAGGAGCTCACCGAGCGGATCGTCGCCGCCTACCGCACGCTGAGCATCGGTTCGCCGACCGCCGAGGGCGTGCTCGTCGGTCCGCTGATCAACGAGGCCGGCTTCCGGAAGATGCAGGAATCGCTCGAGGCCGCGGTCGCCCAGGGCGGGGAGGTGCTCTGCGGCGGCGGCAGGGTGCTTGCCGAGGCCGCGCCGGAGGCCTACTACGTCGAGCCCGCGGTCGTCCGGATGCCGGGGCAGACTCCGATCGTCGAGGAGGAGACCTTCGCTCCGATCCTCTACGTCATGGAGTACACGGACTTCGACGCGGGCGTGGAGCTCAACAACGCCGTCCCCCAGGGCCTGTCCTCGGCGGTCTTCACCTCCGACCTGGCCGAGGCGGAACGCTTCATCGCCACCTCGGATACGGGCATCGCCAACGTCAACATCGGCACCTCGGGAGCGGAGATCGGCGGCGCGTTCGGCGGCAACAAGGAGACCGGCGGGGGCCGTGAGTCCGGCACCGACTCCTGGCAGGCCTACATGCGCCAGGCGACGAACACCATCAACTACTCCGGCGAGCTGCCGCTGGCCCAGGGCGTGGAGTTCATCTGAGGCCAGGACCGCACGGCACCGAGAAGCGGGATCCGCAGGAGGGCAGTCCGTGGCTCGTGCGAGACTGATAGCCATGGCCTATTCGTGCACTGATTGCGGTTACTCGAGTCCCAAGTGGCTGGGCAGGTGCCCCCAGTGCCACTCCTGGGGCACCCTCGAGGAGGCAGCGGGAGACACCGCCGCCGTGCGCACCAAGGCCAAGCCTGCGCCCGCGGGCCGGAAGGCTGCGCCGATCACCGGAGTCGACGGGACGACAGCGCAGGCGCGCCCGACCGGGATCGGCGAATTCGATCGGGTGCTCGGCGGCGGGCTGGTCCCCGGTGCCGTCGTGCTGCTGGCAGGAGAGCCGGGAGTGGGCAAGTCGACCCTGCTGCTCGACGTCGCCGCCCGGACCGCCCGCAGCTCGGCCCGCGTCCTCTACGTCACGGGTGAGGAGTCCGCCGGTCAGGTTCGGCTGCGCGCCGAGCGGATCGGCGCCCTCGAGGAATCCCTGCTGCTGGCGGCCGAGACCGACCTCGGCGTGGTCCTCGGGATGATCACATCCGAGGCGCCCGACCTCCTCGTCATCGACTCTGTCCAGACCCTCGCCTCGACGGAGGTGGAGGGCGTCCCCGGCGGCGTCACCCAGGTCAGGGAGGTCGCCGCCGGCATCATCCGGGCGGCCAAGGACAACGGCATCCCCACGGTCCTCGTCGGGCACATCACCAAGGAGGGCACCGTCGCAGGGCCCCGCCTGCTCGAACACCTCGTCGACGTGGTGTGCTCGTTCGAGGGCGACCGCCATTCCCGGCTGCGCCTGCTGCGCGCGGTCAAGAACAGGTTCGGCCCCACGGATGAGGTCGGATGCTTCGACATGACCGAGAACGGGATCGAGAGCCTGGCCGACCCCTCGGGGCTGTTCCTCTCCCGCTCCTCGGCCCAGGCTCCCGGCTCCTGCCTGACCGTCGTGCAGGAGGGACGCCGGCCGATGGTGGTGGAGATCCAGGCTCTGGTGGACCGGTCGAACGGCGGGTCGCCGCGGCGAACTGTCAGCGGGGTCGACGGCAATCGGGTGGCGATGATCCTCGCGGTGCTGTCGAAGGTCACGAACGTCGGCAGCCACGACGTCTTCGTCGCGACTGTCGGCGGAGTCCGCGTCATCGAACCGGCCGCAGACCTGGCAGTCAGCCTGGCCCTCGCCTCGGCCGCTGCGGACGCCTCCCTGTATTCGCGGCTGGTGGGGATCGGCGAGATCAGCCTCTCCGGGGAGATCCGGAAGGTGCCCAACCTCGGGCTGCGACTGGCGGAGGCGGCCAGGCTCGGCGTCACCAATGCGGTGGTCGCCCGCGGCGCATTGGAGAATGTGAAGGTGCCGCCCACCATGCGGGTCCGGGAGTGCGAGACGGTGCGCGAAGCCGTCGACGTGGTGCTCAAGCCGCGCGTCAGCTCGTGAAGGAGCGGTCTTCCCGCAGGGCGTTGGGCACACGCGGACCCCGGCCGATAATGTGAGTGAGACGTCACAACGCGTCTTCGGAAAGGCGGTTCCAGTGCGCTCCCCCTCGAATCTGCACTCGCTCGACCCTCAGGCGGCGGCGAATCGGGCCAGCAGCGAGCTGCTGCTGTCGACTCTGGCCGCGGCGGCTCCGGGCACCGAGCTGCGCGACGGACTCGAGCGGATCCTGCGCGGCCGCACCGGCGCGCTCATCGTCCTGGGCAGCTCACGGACTGTCAACAGCATCTCGACCGGCGGGTTCTCCATCGAGATCGAGTTCTCGGCGACCCGCCTGCGCGAGCTGGCCAAGATGGACGGCGCGATCGTCCTCGACCGCGATGCCCGGCGCATCCACTCGGCGGGAGTGCAGCTGCTGCCGAACCCCGCGATCGAGACCACGGAGTCGGGCACCCGGCACCGCACCGCCGAGCGCGTCGCCAAGCAGACCGGCTTCCCGGTGATCTCCGTGAGTCAGTCGATGCAGATCATCCAGCTCTATGTGCACAACATCCGCCACGTCCTGGAAGCGTCCGACCGGATCCTCTCCCACGCCAATCAGGCGCTGGACACGCTCGAGCGCTACAAGTCCCGGCTGGACGAGGTCACGGCGACCCTGACCTACCTCGAGGTCGTCGACCGGGCGACGATGGCGGATGTCCTCGTCGTGCTGCAGCGCCAGGAGATGGTACGACGGATCTCGGCGGAGATCTCCACCTACATCCTCGAGCTCGGCCAGGATGGCCGGCTGGTCACTCTGCAGCATGAGGAGCTCATGGGCTCCTACGGGAATGCCCAGCTCAACCTGCTGCGCGACTACATCGATGCGATCCCGGAGCACGCCGAGATCGACGACGTGCTCCGCAACCTGGCGCTGCTCTCCGGCACCGAGCTCATCGACATCGATCTTGTCGCCCGCTCGATCGGCACCTCTGCCTCCAGCGAAGCGCTCGACAGGCACGTCTATCCGCTCGGCTATCGGGTCCTGTCCTCGATTCGCCGGGTTCCCTCGCTCGTCGTCGAGCGGCTCGCGACGCATTTCGGGCGCTTCAGCGAGCTCCTCGCCGCCGACATCGACGAACTGGTCTCGATCGAGGGAGTGGGCCAGCATCGGGCACGGATCGTCCGCGAGGGGCTCAATCGGATCGTCGAGGAGGCCACGGAGAACTGAGCTCAGTTCCCGTCCCCACCGCCGGTCGCCTCATCCGACTGCTGGTCCTCATCCGACTGCTCCTCGGGAGTGTCCTCGTCCGCCTCATCCGACGACTCGTCCGAAGTCGGCTGCTCGGACGGCGGCTCTTCCGACGGCGGCTCGGAGGGCGGCTCCGGAACGTCGATCTCGAACTCGGCCGGCGTGCTCTCGGCCTCGCCGAGTTTCGTCACCAGTTGGTACTTCCCCCCTGCCAGCGCCTCATCGCTGCGCCGGCAGTCCTCGGTGACCGGTTCGATCGTCCAGCGCAGAGCCGAGCGCTTCTCGGCTCCAGGGGCGAAGACGATGCTGGCCTCGGCGGCATCGGCGTCCGCTTCCGGATCGGCACAGTATTCGGAGCTCCAGACCGTGTCGCCGTCCCTGCGGACCTCGAAGGTCTGGAGGCTGGTGCCCACCGGGATCATGCAGGCGGCGTGGTGGGTGTTCTTCACCACCAGCTCGAGGAGTGCGGAATCGCCGGGCTCGAACGACTTCTTCTCGACTGCGGCGCCGACGACCACCGCCTCCGGCGGACAGGCTCCGCTGGCGGCGTCACCGGTGGGCACCGGAGCGGTCGGCTCGGCCGACTCCGTCGGCGCCGCCACCGGATCCGCGTCGCCCGCAGTCGCGAGATCACCGACGGCCTGCACGAGGAGGATGATCCCGACCACGGCAGCCGCGGCCACGGCCAGCGCCAGCGCGCCGACCACCAGCCGGCGGCGTCGGTACACCGCCTTCTTCTTCTGCTTCCGCTGCTGCTGGTTCTGAGTAGACTTCCCGGAGGCAGGCCGAGGAGCGCCGCTGCGCCCCGCGGGGCGTGAGCGCTGCGAGCTCGGAGCAGGACGACGGGAAGGAGACATCGCCTCGAGCCTAGATCGCTCGAGTGCCGACATCGACGTGACACTCCGAACTCCCTCCGAAACACCTCGCGCATCCCCCGTGCAGCGGGCCGTCGTCGACTGGTTCGCGGAGAGCGCCCGCGATCTTCCGTGGCGGCGTCCCGGCACCAGCGCATGGGGCGTCCTCGTCAGCGAGGTGATGTCGCAGCAGACGCCGATGTCACGGGTCGCTCCCCGCTGGGAGGAGTGGCTTCACCGCTGGCCGACTCCGGCCGATCTCGCCGCCGCCTCCCCCGCCGAGGTGCTCCTGGCCTGGGATTCCCTCGGCTACCCGAGGCGCGCGCTCCGGCTCCGCGAGGCCGCCGCCGCCATCGCCGCCGACCACGACAACGTCGTGCCCGTCGGTGAGGAGGTCCTCCGCAGCCTTCCCGGGATCGGCCCCTACACCGCGGCAGCGGTGACGTCATTCGCCCATGGCACCCGCACCACGGTGCTCGACGTCAACATCCGCCGAGTCCTCCACCGCATCTTCGCCGGCCGGTCCCACCCCGCGCCCGCGCCGAGCACGCGAGAGCGCGCATGGGCCTCCGCTTTCGTCCCGCAGCGCTCGCACGTCGAGTGGAATGCCGGAACGATGGAGCTCGGCGCCCTCGTGTGCACCTCCCGCAGACCGGCATGTGAGGAGTGCCCGGTGGCCGAGCACTGCCGCTGGCTGGCCGCGGGCAAGCCGATCGACCCGCAGCGGAAGCCCACCACGCAGGCGTGGAACGGCACCGACAGGCAGCTGCGCGGCGCCGTGATGGCGGTGCTGCGGAGCTGCGGACCCGCCGGCGTCCGGACCGATCTCCTCACTGCGAGCGCCCGGGAGCTCGACGCCGAGGCGCTCGCCGCTCTTCCCGACCCGGTGCAGCAGGCGATCGCCCGGGTCCGCGAGCTCGGATCCTCCGAACGCGTCGCCCGGCTGATCGCCGACCTCATCGACGACGGTCTGGCCGAGCGCGCCGCAGGGAACCGCCTGCGGCTGCCGGGCTGATCAGAGGTGCTTGAGCATCCGGCTGTTGCCGAGAGTGTTCGGCTTGACCCGGGCCAGATCGAGGAACTCGGCGGTGCCCTCGTCCTGGGAGTGGAGCAGCTCGACGTAGACTTCCGGCGAAACCGGCGTGCCGCTGATCTCCTCGAAGCCCAGTGAGCCGAAGAACTGGGTTTCGAAGGTCAGGCAGAACACCCGCGTCACGCCGATCTCCCGCGCGTCGAACAGCAGCTGCTCCAGCAGGGCCCGTCCGACTCCCCGGCCTCGGTAATCGGGATGTGTCGCCACTGTCCTGGCCTCCGCCAGGTCTTCCCACAGCACGTGCAGTGCCGCGCAGCCGACCACCCGCTCGGTTCCGTCCGGCTGGGGGTCGACCACGACCTGGAACTCCTGCAGCCCCTCGAAGTAGTTCACCGTGTCCTTGGCGACCAGGATCCGCTGCTCCGCCAGCGGATCGACGAGCTCCTTGATGGCCAGGACATCGGGCGTGCGGGCGCGCCGGATGCGCAGCCCTCCGCGGAGCTCGCGTGGTGCGTAGATCGACTGAGGGGCGGGCTGGGATTCCATGCTCCCCATTCAACACCAATCGGGTCCCGCAGGAATTGTTCCTGCGGGACCCGATCGGTGTGTCCTGAGCGGAGTCAGGGGTGAATATCAGGCCGTGCGCTCGGCGCTGCTCCCACCGGATTCCCCGCCGCCGCTGCGGCCGGAGTCGGAGTGCGACGAGGCAGCGGCGTTGGCGCCGCCGGCCTCGGGGATCGCGCCACTGGCGTCGTCATCGGAATCGTCGGCCCCGACTGACACCGGGACCCGCTCGGTCTCGACGCCGCGGAAGGTGAACTTGGCGTCCGGTCCCTCTCCCTCGACATCGACGTACACGGTCTGGCCCGACTTCAGCTCGTCGAACAGGATCCGCTCGGAGAGCTGATCCTCGATCTCGTGCTGGATGGTGCGGCGCAGCGGACGTGCTCCGAGGACCGGATCGTAGCCTCGATCCGCCAGCAGGTTCTTGGCCTCCTGGGTCAGATCGATCGCCATGCCCTGGTCGGCCAGGCGATCTTCGAGCCGGACGACGAAGAGATCGACGATCTTGATGATCTCGTCCTTGCTCAGCTGCGGGAAGACGATCGTGTCGTCGACACGGTTGAGGAACTCAGGCCGGAAGTGCTGCTTGAGCTCGTCGTTGACCCGCTGCTTCATCCGCTCGTAGGTCGTGCCGGTGTCGCCCTCGACCTGGAAGCCCAGCTGCTGGCCCTTGGAGATGTCGCGGGTGCCCAGGTTCGTGGTCATGATGATGATGGTGTTCTTGAAGTCCACCTCACGACCCTGCGAATCGGTCAGCCGCCCGTCTTCGAGGATCTGCAGCAGCGAGTTGAAGATGTCCGCGTGGGCCTTCTCCACCTCGTCGAACAGCACCACGGAGAACGGCTTGCGCCGCACCTTCTCGGTCAGCTGGCCGCCCTCCTCGTACCCGACATAGCCCGGGGGCGAGCCGAACAGCCGCGAGACCGTGTGCTTCTCGGAGTACTCGCTCATGTCCAGCGAGATCAGCGCATTCTCGTCGCCGAACAGGAACTCCGCCAGCGCCTTGGCCAGCTCGGTCTTGCCGACACCGGTGGGTCCGGCGAAGATGAACGAGCCCGACGGCCGCTTGGGGTCCTTGAGGCCGGCGCGCGTGCGGCGGATCGCTCGGGACACCGACTTGATTGCGTCCTCCTGGCCGATGATCCGCTTGTGCAGCTCATCTTCCATCCGCAGCAGCCTCGAGGACTCCTCCTCCGTGAGCTTGAAGATCGGGATGCCCGTGGCCGCCGCGAGGACATCGGCGATGACCTCGTCATCGACCACAGCGGATCCGCTCTTGGCACCCGAGCGCCAGTCCTTCTCGGCCTGGTCCTTCTGCGCCTGCAGCTTCATCTCCGCGTCCCGCTCGTTGGCTGCGAGCTCGAAGTCCTGCGCGTCGATAGCGGATTCCTTGCGCTGCCGAGCCGCGAGGATCTGCTCCTCGAGCTCCTTGATCTCCGGCGGCATCGACATCCGGGAGATGCGCAGCTTGGCGCCCGCCTCGTCGATCAGGTCGATCGCCTTGTCCGGCAGGAAGCGGTCGTTGACATACCGATCCGACAGGTTGACGGCCGCTGCCAGCGCACCATCGGTGATGGTGACCTTGTGGTGCGATTCGTAGCGGTCGCGCAGTCCCTTGAGGATCTCGATGGAGTCCGACAGCGTGGGCTCCGGCACCTGGATGGGCTGGAACCGCCGTTCCAGGGCAGCGTCCTTCTCGATGTTCTTGCGGTACTCGTCCAGGGTCGTGGCTCCGATGGTCTGGAGCTCACCCCGGGCGAGCATCGGCTTGAGGATCGAGGCGGCGTCGATCGCACCCTCGGCGGCACCCGCACCGACCAGGGTGTGGATCTCGTCGATGAACAGGATGATGTCGCCGCGCGTGCGGATCTCCTTGAGCACCTTCTTCAGGCGCTCCTCGAAGTCACCGCGGTACCGGGATCCGGCCACCAGGGATCCGAGGTCGAGCGTGTAGAGCTGCTTGTCCTTGAGCGTCTCCGGCACCTCGTCGTTGACGATCATGGCAGCGAGTCCCTCGACCACTGCAGTCTTGCCGACGCCCGGCTCGCCGATCAGCACCGGGTTGTTCTTGGTGCGGCGGGACAGCACCTGCATGACCCGCTGCATCTGGTCCTTCCGGCCGATCACCGGGTCGAGCTTTCCCTCGCGCGCAGCGGCGGTGAGATTGCGTCCGAACTGGTCCAGCACGAGCGACCCCGACGGGGTGCCCTCCTCGCGTCCGCCGGCGGCGACGGGCTCCTTGCCCTGGTACCCGGAGATCAGCTTGATGACCTCCTGCCGGACGCGCGACAGATCTGCCCCGAGCTTGACGAGCACCTGGGCTGCGACGCCCTCGCCCTCGCGGATCAGGCCGAGCAGGATGTGCTCGGTACCGATGTAGGTGTGGCCCAGCTGCAGGGCTTCGCGGAGGCTGAGCTCGAGCACCTTCTTGGCCCGCGGAGTGAAGGGGATGTGGCCGCTGGGAGCCTGCTGTCCCTGTCCGATGATCTCCGTGACCTGTTCACGCACCTGATCGAGGGAGATGTCCATTCCCTCAAGCGCCTTGGCGGCGACCCCCTCGCCCTCATGGATGAGCCCGAGCAGGATGTGCTCCGTGCCGATGTAGTTGTGCTTGAGCAGCTTGGCCTCTTCCTGCGCCAAGACCACTACGCGACGGGCACGATCTGTGAACCGTTCGAACATTTGCCCTCCTCGGTCAATTGATTCCTATGACTCTAACCAAGGGATGGGTGGTTTTATTGCGGTTTCGCCCTCAGCCGAACCCGATTCGGCTGAGGGCGAAATCCTCTTCGAGACTCCTGGGAGAAGGCTGCGCGAACGTCGATCAGTGGGCGGCTTCGTAGGCTTCGAGGACTGCCGAGGGAATCCGTCCCCGCTCCGAGATCTCGTACCCGCTGTCCTTGGCCCATGCCCTCACCGCGGCAGTGTCCGTCTTCGGCCCGCTGCTGCGTCGCGACGCCGTGCGGGCAGGGCGGTTCGCACTGCGGGCCTTCGCGATGTACGGCGCCAACGCCTCGCGCAGAGCGGCGGCGTTCTTCTCCGACAGTTCGATCTCGTAGGCGCTCCCGTCGAGAGCGAAGCTGACGGTCTCCGCACCCGGACTGCCGTCCAGGTCGTCAGTCAGAACGAGTCTCATCTCCTTGACCACCAGCGCCGTCCCGATCTGCAGCGGCGGATGCGGGGCGGGGAATGGGTTTCCCGGCAGCCTTCGCATCCGCGATCTCTGCGTAGTAGCGGTCCATTTCCCGCCGTTCGATGCTGTCGGATCTCACGACCGCTCGGATGACGTACCAGAAGATCAGCGCGACACCGATCGACGGAAGAAGAACCTTGATGTATTCCACTGAGTTTCCTCACTCACTTTACTGATGAATACCCGCGAACAGAAATACTTCCCGCTGGGAAATCCGGATCAGCATCTCTCTTCCCGGCGGAAAGCCTTCCGCTGCTCAATTCTCGATCGGCTTGACCAATGGGAACAGCACGGTCTCGCGGATTCCCAGGCCGGTCAGCGCCATCAGCAGTCGGTCGATTCCCATGCCCATTCCACCCGACGGCGGCATTCCGTATTCCATCGCCATGAGGAATTCCTCGTCGACCTGCATTGCCTCATCGTCGCCTCGGGCGGCGTCCCCGGCCTGGGCTTCGAACCGCTCGCGCTGCACGACCGGATCGACCAGCTCCGAATAGCCGGTGGCCAGTTCGAAGCCGCGCACGTAGAGGTCCCACTTCTCCACGACGCCGGGCTTGGTCCGGTGCTCCCGTGTCAGCGGCGAGGTGTCGACGGGGAAGTCGACGACGAAGGTCGGCCCCCACAGCCTGTCGGAATGGAAATGCTCCCACATCTCCTCGACGTATTTGCCGTGCCCTCGGAATACCCCTTCCAGATCGATATCGAATCGCTTCGCCAGGGCGGCCAATTCGTCGACGCCCGTGTCCGGCGTGATCTCCTCGCCGACTTCCGCCGACAGGGATTCGTACATGCTGATGACGGGCCATTCGCCGCCGAAATCGTATTCCGTGCCGTCCGCCAGGGTCACCTGCAGCGATCCAACCGCATCCTTCGCCGCATTCTGCACGAGCATCTTCGTGATTTCTGCAATCGAATGGTAATCGCCATAAGCCTGATATGCCTCGAGCATCGCGAATTCCGGGGAATGGGTGGAATCAGCGCCCTCGTTGCGGAAGTTCCGGTTGATCTCGAAGATGTTCTCGAGCCCTCCGACGACCGCCCGCTTGAGGAACAGCTCCGGGGCGATCCGCAGGTACAGCTCGATGTCGTAGGCATTCATATGGGTCGAGAAGGGCCGGGCCGAGGCGCCGCCGTGCAGCGTCTGCAGCATCGGAGTCTCGATCTCCATGAAGCCGACCTCCGCGAAGGAGCGGCGCAGCGAGGCATTGACCTCGGACCGCAGCCTCACCGTCCGGCGCGCCTCCTCGCGGGTGATCAGGTCGATGTAGCGCTGCCGGATCCGGGTCTCGTCCGTCAGCTCCGTGTGCAGCGCAGGCAGGGGCCGCAGCGCCTTGGCCGCCAGCCGCCATTCCTCCGCCATCACCGACAGCTCGCCCCGCCGCGAGGAGATCACACGTCCCCGCAGCCAGATGTGGTCGCCGAGGTCGACGTCTGACTTCCAGGCGTCGAGGCGCTCCTTGCCGACTTCCTTCTCCGAGAGCATCCCCTGCAGCCGCGTGCCGTCACCGGACTGCAGGGTGACGAAGCACAGCTTGCCGGTGTTGCGGAAGAACACGACGCGGCCGGCCACGCCCACCACATCCTGCGTCTCCTCGCCGGGCTCCAGGCTCGGGTAGGACGCCCTCACCTCGGCGAGAGTGTGGGTGCGCTCGACCTTGACCGGGTAGGGCTCGTGCCCCTCCTCCAGCAGCCGGGCGCGCTTGTCCTTGCGGATCCGCAGCTGCTCGGGGTCCAGGTGCTCCGGGGTCTCGTCAAGGTCGACGGCAGGGTTGGATGATTCGTTCACGGGCATGGGTCAAGGCTACCGCCTGGCTCCCGAGGCGATGGAATCAGGAGCCGAGCAGCTCGATCAGCGCCAGCGCCTGAGCGTCGCTGATGGTGCCGTTGCGAACAGCCCGCGCTGCAGTTGCCTTCGCCAGGCAGCGATAGGCGTCCCGCACCTCCGTCGAACCCTGCTCGACAGCCAGCTCACCCAGCGCATCGAGATGTGCCGTGACGGTGTCGATGTCGCCCCGGCTGACGGGTCCGGTGAGCGCTGACGGCCCGGCCTGCAGCGTGTTGCCCACGCTGGCCTCGACGAGGGCGGTGAGCACGCGGGCCGGATTCTCCACCCCCAGGCCGGTGAGCATCTCCAGCGACTGGGACAGGATCGTCACCGTGTGGTTGGAGGCGTGGGCCAGTGCCGCGTGGTACAGGGCGCGGTCGGCCTCGGGCACCACGATCGGCTCGGCGCCGATCTCCACCACGAGGGCCTGGCCGATCGGCAGGACCGTCCGCGCGGCGGTGACGGCGATCGTGGCCTCGCGCAGGCGGGGCAGGTCGATGCTGGTGCCGGTGAAGGACAGCGCGGGATGCAGTGCGATCGGGATCGCACCGGAGCCGGCCGCGGGCGCCAGCACCTCGGTGCCGTACCGGCCGGCGCAGTGCATGATGATCTGTCCGGCCTTGAACCGGCCGAGCTGCGCCAGGCCGCTGACGAGCTCCGGCAGAACGTCGTCGCTGACGGTGAACAGCACGAGTTCGGCGCGCTCGACCACGGTCTCGATGTCGAGCACCGGGACGCCCGGCAGCATCGCCTCGGCCCGGTCCAGACTGGCCTCCGAGGTGGCCGTCACCCCGATCAGGGCGTGGCCGGCCTCCCGCAGGGCTCGCCCCATCACCGCGCCCACCCGACCGCACCCGATGATTCCCACGCCCAGCCGCGTCTCGTCCTCGTGATTCATCGCACTCCCTCTCGACGGATGTGGACCAGGCTACGCGTCGAGTTCGGCGCGCGCTCTGCGGGTCGTGTCGGCATGGGTGAAGAAGAACTCCTCGGCCCGCTCGGCCGCCTGGTGCCGGAGCACCGGCTTGGCCGGCCCCTCGGTCGAGTGGAGCTCCACCTCTGCGAGCCCGAGCGCGCGCTGCAGCGGTCCGGAGCGCAGCTTCATCGACTGCACCCGCGCATGCGGAACGCACTCGACCGCACGCGTCGTCCAGCCCGAGCGGATGACGAGCATCGTGCCCGTCACCGCCCAGGCATTGCGGTTCCAGGTCATCCAGTCCAGCCATCTGGAGGCGGGAGCCTGGTCCACGAACAGGCCCTCGGCGGCCGGCGCCTCGGGGTCGGGGGACTTCCGGGCGAGCATCGCCGAGGTGATCAGCGCCCGGCCGCTGACCCCGGCGGGGACTCTGGGGTCGGGCAGGACGAGCCCGAGCATCATGAGGGTCTGGTCGATGTCGCCGACCGGCAGCAGGACCGTGCTGGAGGTCAGCTGGTCCGACTTCTGGCCGGCGATGTTGTACTCGACCCGCCACCAGCCGGTCAGCCGCCAGAGCAGGGGCTGGCTCAGCTTCACCGCCTGGATCCGCTGCAGCGGGATGATCTTGCGGGTGGTGGTGAACAGTCCGTGAGTCACCGAGAGGCCATCCGGCGTGATCCGCACCGAGAAGTTCGCCTCGTCCAGCGCGCCCTTGGCCATCGTGGCGACGGCGGCGATGGCGGGGATGATCCCGAACAGGATCCCGGTCACCGCCTCCCAGATGCCGAAGGCCGCGAGCACCACGAGGCCGACGAGGACCACCAGCCCGATCAGCACGCCGAACAGTGTGCCGGTCGACAGCAGCGCGGCCAGCAGGACGCGGTGGGCGGGCACGCGCAGGATGCGTCCGTCGTGTTCGGCGCGCGCCGTCACCCGGTACGGGGCCAGCACATCGGTGAGTGTGTGCCCGATGTCGCTGACGACATCCTCGGAGGTGCTGTCGATGGCGGCGAGCAGCCGGGTGCCGAGATTGGAGCCGACCCGGCGGGCGACGACGTTTCGGCGGACCGCCTCGGCCCCAGCGCGATCGGCCCCGGCCGAGGCGGTCGGTGCCGGGCCGACCGGCGCGAGGTCTGCGGCGCTCGCCGTGTGAGCCGGCTGTTCCGACTCGCCGGCTCCGGCCGGTCCGGTCGGGTCGGGTGACGGTGCCTGCTCGGTGCGGGTCGCGTCGCGGGCAGACCGGACCCGGGCGAGCATCTCGTCGCGCAGCGCCTCGGCGCGGCCGCGCTTGAGGTATTCGATGTCGACGGAGGAGCCCTCACCGCCGGCGACGTCGAATTTCAGCGCGGCCAGCCCGAACAGCCGCGGCACCAGGGGCTGGCTGATGTCGATCGACTGCACCCGGTCGAGCCGAGCCTTGCGCAGCTGCTTGCTGAGGACGCCCTTGCGCAGATACACGGCATCGTCGTCGATCCGATAGCCCATCACCCGCCAGACCAGCCAGTTGAGCAGCACGATGACGCCGATGGTGACGACCAGTCCGCCCAGGATCGCGGCGAGCACCCACGGGCGGGCCAGGATCCAGTCCGTCTCCTCGCCGCCGCTGCCCGTGAGCGCCCGCTCGACGACGCCTTCGAAGAGCTGCTGGCTCTGGGCGAGCAGGGCTCCGACGATGGCCAGCAGGATGATCCAGGTCTTCAGCGCCGGGGTCATCGGATGAACGCGATGCCATCGGCTGAACGACTCTGCTGAGCTCTCCTCCGGCATCAGGGGCTCGACCTCACAGTCCAGCCAGCTGGGCCTCCCCGCGCGCGGCGAGGATGTCCCGAAGCCGGTCGGCCTCGTCCTTGGGCAGGCCGGGGATCGTGGCATCGGTGGCCGCCGAGGCGGTGTGGAGCTTGACCGTGGCCAGCCCGAACATCCGCTCGACGGGTCCGGAGCTGACGTCGACGAACTGCATGCGCCCGAACGGCACGACCGTGGTCGAGCGGAAGAGGATGCCGCGCCGGATCAGCAGGTCATCGCCGCGTTCGGCATAGCCGAGGCGCTTGACCTGGCGCACCACCACCACCGCGATCCAAATTCCGGCGAGCAGCCACACCGGCAGCCCGATCCAGAGAACCAGCGAGTCCAGCAGGATGCCCCCGACGATGATCGCGGCCAGGACGGGAATCATGAAGAGCGCCAGCGTCAGCAGGTGGACCCGGGCCAGCGCGGGGCTGACGGGAACGAAGTCGACAGCAGTCATGCGGCATCTGCTCCGGCGGAGTCATCGGGCGGCAGTTTGCAGTAGGACTCGACGATGAGCCCGACGACCATGACGATAGCAGAGGCGCCCACCGCCACCAGCATGCCCGACGCCGACTGCGCGCGGATTCCGCCGGCGCTGAGCACGAGGTAGAGGGCCGCGCCCAGGTACCAGCCGGTGAGCAGTGCTCCGGCGAGGGCGGCGGCCTTGGCCATCATCGCGACCCGCGCCGCCCGCACCGGGTCGATGTCGCGAGTGCGGTCCCCGTCATTCCACTTCTTGATCGGCCAGCCGAGGACCAGCAGCACGATCGACAGGATCACCATGCCGAGGATCGCCGGCCACGGAATTCCCGGCAGCGCTCCGCCGCTGGCTTCCCAGATGTAGTGGAAGCCGAAGGACAGGATGAGCCCGATGATGCCCCAG
The DNA here is from genome assembly GCF_021729135.1 of Brevibacterium daeguense. Lineage (GTDB taxonomy): Bacteria > Actinomycetota > Actinomycetes > Actinomycetales > Brevibacteriaceae > Brevibacterium > Brevibacterium daeguense. The sequence goes on along the minus strand of NZ_JAJTWW010000001.1, from coordinate 202,857 downwards.
GTGAAGAGCTGCGGAGGCCTGGTCTGGGTCATGTCAGCGGCTCTTCCGTCACCGTCAGTCCTGCGGCGTCCCCAGCCTGCGACAGCGCCAGCTCGACGGGCACAGCGCCCGCCCCGCTGCTCACCCGCGCGTTCGGTGCGAGGTCCAGCCACGGGGCCAGCACGAAGGCGCGCCGGGCCGCCAGCGGGTGCGGCAGTCGCAGCTTCTCGGAGTCATAGCGCACCTCGTCCTCCGGGCCGTCGGGGTCGCCGCCGGACGGGGTGTAGCGGATGAGGTCGATGTCGAGGGTGCGCGGCCCCCAGTGCACGGTGCGCGTGCGGCCGGCGGCGACCTCGATCCCCTGGCAGACGGCCAGCAGCTCCAGCGGCGGGAGGGTGGTCGACACGGTCACGGCCGCATTGAGGAAGTCCGGCTGCGCCACGCCGCTAACGGGTGCGGTGCGGTACACTCGGGAGGCGGCGGTCAGGCGGATCCGTGGATGACGGTCGAGCGCGGCGGCAGCATCGCGCAGGGTCTGCAGCGATTCGCCGAGGTTGGAGCCGAGCGCCACCACCGCCGTCGCGGGGTGTTCGACCGTCGGCTCCCGGTCATCTTCCGGCCGGGCGGCGGGTTCCGGCGCATCCCCCGGCTCAGCGGTGCCCGCCCGCTCCTGTCCGGCCCCGCTGGCGGCCCGGCGGCTGCGGTGGACGGTGACCGAGGCGTCGGCGAACTCGTGCGCGATCGGCGCGTGGGGTTTGTGCACGGTCACGGTGAGGCTCGCGCAGTGGGCCAGGCAGCGTTCGGCGATCTCGTCGGCGACCGTCTCGATGAGGTTGTGGGCGGGACCGGTGATGACGGCGACCGCCTCGGCCGCCAGGGCTCCGTAGTCGACGGTGTCGGCGAGCTCGTCGGTCCGGCCCGGGGTGCGCAGATCGGCATGGACTTCGAGGTCGACGAGGAATTCCTGCCCGTCGCGGCGCTCGTGGTCGAACACCCCGTGGCGGCCGTACGCGCGCAGGCCGGTCAGCCGGATCGAGTCGGTCATCGCGCCTCCGGGAGCGGCAGCTGCGGCGCGGCGCACTCGGCGATGGCCTCGACGACCTGCACCGCGATTCGGGAGCTGCGCGGCTCGTGCACCCGCACCGCCCAGGCTCCCGCGCGGGCGGACACGGCGCTGAGCGCGGCGGTGGCGGCGTCGCGGTCGGCGATGTCGACGCCGGCAGGGTTGTCCGGGTCGAGCAGGGAGGCGAGGAAGCGCTTGCGGGAGCCGGCGACGAGCAGGCGGTAGCCCATCTGCGCGAACGTCTCGATGCCGGCCATGAGCTGCCAGTTGTGCTCGGCGTTCTTCGAGAAGCCCAGCCCGGGGTCGATGATGATGTCCCGATCCGCCACACCGGCGGACTGCGCCGCCTCGATGCGGACGCCGAGCTCGGATCTCACCTCTGCGACGACGTCCTCGTACTCGAACGTCGCCGAGGCTCGCTCGAGGTGGCCGCGCCAATGCATGAGCACGATCGGGGCGGAGCCGGCCGCCGCGACCTCCAGCATCTCCGGCTCGCTCTGCCCGGCGGAGACGTCGTTGAGGATCTGCGCGCCGGCATCGAGGGCGGCCGACGCGACTCTCGCGCGCATCGTGTCGACGCTGATGACGGCTCCCTGCCGGGCGAGTTCGCGCACGACCGGCACGATCCTGCGCAGTTCCTCGTCCTCGGGCACGCGGACCGAGCCCGGGCGGGTGGACTCGCCGCCGACGTCGAGGATGTCGGCGCCGGCTTCGAGCAGCGCCAGCCCGTGGGACACCGCGGCGTCGAAGTCGAGCCAGCGGCCGCCGTCCGAGAACGAATCCGCGGTGACGTTGAGGATGCCCATGACCTTCGTCCGCATGCTCACTTCCCCATGATCAGGCTCATCGCCTCCGCGCGAGAAGCCGAGTCCCGCAGCTGCCCGCGCACCGCGGAGGTGATGGTGGTGGCGCCGGGCTTCTGCACTCCGCGCATGGACATGCACAGGTGCTCGGCCTCGACGACGACGATGGCGCCGGCCGGGTGCAGGTGCTCGACCAGACCGTCGGCGATCTCGCTCGTCAGCCGCTCCTGGACCTGGGGGCGGCGGGCGTAGATCTCGACGAGGCGCGCCAGCTTGGACAGCCCGGTCACGATGCCGGACCTGCCCGGGATGTAACCGATGTGGGCGACTCCGTGGAACGGCACGAGGTGATGCTCGCACGTGGAGTACATGGCGATGTTGCGCACCAGCACCATCTCCTCGTACCCGACGTCGAAGTGGGTCCCGAGCACCTCCGAGGCGTCCCGGCCGACGCCGGAGAACATCTCGTCGAAGGACCGGGCGACCCGGGCGGGGGTGTCCCGCAGGCCGTCGCGGTCGGGATCCTCGCCGATCGCCAGCAGCACCTCCCGCACAGCGGCTTCGATCCGCGCGTGGTCGATCATGTCAGAAACCGGGGCTCTGCGGCGGAACCGGGGGCGGGCCGTCCGGCGGTCGGAATCCGCCGGTGGGCGCCGGGGGCGGGCCGTCCGGCGGTCGGAGTCCGCCGGTGGGCGCCGGACCCAGGCCGTTGCCTCCGGCGCGCTGCCGGTCCTCGGCCTCGGAGACCACGGCTCGCGTCGGGACCGCGATCGGGCCGCGCTCGGACACGGGACGGTCGTCGCTGGCCAGCCACACCTCGCGAACGGGGCGCTTGGTCACCGGGGCGAAGAGCTCGGCGAGCTGGTGCTGGTCGAGCGTCTCCTTCTCCAGCAGCTCACGGGCCAGGGTGTCGAGGACGTCGCGGTTGGTGGTCAGCGCCCAGTAGGCGTCGGCGTGGGCGGCGTCGATGAGCGTCCGGACCTCGGAGTCGATGGTGCGCATCGTCTCGTCCGCGTACGCCTCGTCGTGACCATAGCCCTTGCCGGCGAACGGTTCGGAGGAGATGTCGCCGACCTTGACCATGCCGACCTTCTCGCTCATCCCGTACTGGGTGACCATCTTCCGCGCGATCGCCGTGGCCTTCTCGATGTCGTTGCTGGCGCCGGTGGTCGGATCGTGGAACACGATCTCCTCGGCGACGCGGCCGCCCATCGCGTAGGCGAGCTGGTCGAGCAGCTCGTTGCGGGTGGTCGAGTACTTGTCCTCGCTCGGCAGCACCATGGTGTAACCGAGCGCGCGGCCGCGCGGCAGGATGGTGATCTTGGTGACCGGGTCGGTGTCGTTCATGGCCGCCGCCACCAGCGCATGCCCGCCCTCGTGATAGGCCGTGATCAGGCGCTCCTTGTCATTCATCAGCCGGGTGCGCTTCTGCGGCCCGGCGATCACACGGTCGATCGCCTCGTCGATGTTGTGCCTGTCGATCACCACCTGGTTGTGCCGGGCGGTCAGCAGGGCGGCCTCGTTGAGCACATTGGCGAGGTCCGCGCCGGAGAAGCCGGGGGTGCGCTTGGCGACCATCGCCAGGTCCACATCCGGGGCCAGCGGCTTGTTGCGCGCGTGGACTTCGAGGATGTGCTGACGCCCCTTCATGTCGGGCGCCTCGACGGAGATCTGCCGGTCGAAGCGGCCGGGCCGCAGCAGCGCCGGATCGAGCACATCGGGACGGTTCGTCGCCGCGATGAGGATGACGTTGGTGGTGGCATCGAAGCCGTCCATCTCCACCAGCAGCTGGTTGAGGGTCTGCTCGCGCTCGTCGTGGCCGCCGCCCATGCCGGCGCCGCGCTGCCGGCCGACCGCGTCGATCTCGTCGATGAAGATGATGCACGGCGAGTTGTTCTTGGCCTGCTCGAACAGGTCGCGCACGCGCGAGGCGCCCACGCCGACGTACATCTCGACGAAGTCCGAGCCGGAGATCGAGTAGAACGGCACACCCGCCTCACCCGCCACCGCTCGGGCGAGCAGGGTCTTGCCGGTGCCGGGGGCACCGTACAGGAGAACGCCCTTGGGGATCTTGGCGCCGACGTCCTGGAACTTCTTGGGCTCCGCGAGGAACTCCTTGATCTCCTCGAGCTCCTCGAGCGCCTCGTCGACGCCGGCGACGTCGGCGAAGGTGACGTCCGGGTTCTCCTTGTTGACGAGCTTGGCTCGGGACTTGCCGAAGTTCATGATCTTGCCGCCGCCGGCCATCTGCGACAGCAGGAACCAGAAGACGACGAAGATGATGACGAACGGGATCAGGTTGAGCAGCAGACTGGTCAGCCAGGACTGCCGGGGCACCTCATCGGTGAAGCCCTGGGCCGGCGCGGCCGTGGTGACGGCTTCGACGACCTCGTCGCCGCGCGGCTGCACGTAGTAGAACTGCACCTGCTTGCCGTATTCGCGGTCCTCGTAGGAGAAGTCCTCACTGAGCACGAGGTCGACCCGCTGATCGTTGTCGACGATCTTGGCCTGCTCGACCTTGCCGTCGGCCAGCAGCTGGAGGCCCTGGTTGGTGTCGATCCGCTGGAACCCGCCGCCGGACAGCAGCAGCGTGCCGATCGACACGATGATGAGCGCCAGCACGATCCACACCAGCGGTCCGCGTGACAGCTTCTTCATGTCGGTGCGGCTTTTCTTGGTCTCGGCCATGGGTCCTCTCAGGAAGAACTGTTCGATGAAGGCTCCGACAGCCTACCCGCGCAAGGTGGGAGTCGGCTGTCCGGAGTGAGCAGCGGCACCGGGACCGAAACTGTTCCCGATGCCGCTTCTCACCCCGACCTCGGACGGCTGGGTCGGTGCCGGCCGGTTCGGTGCCGACGCCTCAGCGGTAGACGTGCGGGGCCAGCGTGGCCACGAACGGCACGTTCCGGTACTTCTCCGCGTAGTCGAGCCCGTAGCCGATCACGAACTCGTTGGGCACATCGAAGCCGACGTACCGCACATCGAGGTCGACCTTGAGCGCTTCCGGCTTGCGCAGCAGCGTGCAGACCTCGACGGAGGCGGCACCGCGGGAGCGCAGGTTCGACAGCAGCCAGGACAGCGTCAGCCCGGAGTCGATGATGTCCTCGACGATGAGGACGTGCTGGTCCTTGAGGTCGGTGTCGAGGTCCTTGAGGATGCGCACCACCCCGGAGGACTTGGTGCCCGACCCGTAGGAGGACACCGCCATCCAGTCCATCCGGACGGGGTTGTGCAGAGCGCGGGCGAGGTCGGCCATCACCATGACGGCACCCTTGAGGACGCCGACCAGCAGGATCTCCCGATCGTGGTAGTCCCGGTCGATGTCGGAGGCGAGCTCCATCAGCCGGTGCTTGATCTGTGCTTCGGTAACCAGGACCTTCTCGATGTCGGTGCCCAGGTCGTTCTGATCCACTGCTTCAGCTCCTCGATGCTCGGTGATCTCGCTCTACACTAACGCAGGACGCAGCGGTCACGAGCGGTGGAACCGGACGCCTCCGCCTGCTGCGCGGCGCACCTCAGCACCGCCGGGAACGGACACGGCACCGCTGCGGCGTCCGCACAGCAGCGCATCGACCTCGGACACGTGGTGGAAGCCGACCTCCTGCGCGGTGCCCGACAGGTCACGCAGCCAGTCACGGATCATCCGGGTGCGCAGGGCGGCCGGCAGCTCGCGGACTGCAGCGCGGATCTCGGTGCCGCTCACGTGTGCGGCCGACTGCCGCACAGCAAGCTCCTCGAGCGCATCGGAGTCCTGAGCCAGGCGCGAGGCGGTCCGTGCCAGTGCCGTCGCGACCCCCGGCCCCAGCTGCTCCTCGAGCACCGGCAGCACCCGGGTCCGCACGCGCACCCGGGTGAACTGGGGATCGGCGTTCATCGGGTCGTGCCAGACTGCGATCCCCCGAGCTGCGCACGAGGCGGCGGTCTCCTCCCGGCGGACGTCCAGCAGGGGACGCCACACAGTGCCGGACCGCGGTCGCATCCCGGCCAGGGAGCGGGCTCCCGATCCCCGCACCAGCCCGAGCAGCACGGTCTCCGCCTGGTCGTCGCGCGTATGTCCGGTGAGCACCGCGACGGCACCGAGCTCCTCGCGCGCCTCCTCCAGGGCGCGGTAGCGGACATCCCGGGCGGCCGCCTCGACGCCGGCGGTGCCGGGTTCGACTGTCCGCGCGACGACCCGATGGGCCAGCCCGAGATCCCGGACCCGCACCCCGACTGCCGCCGCGACGGAGTCGGAACCCGGCTGCAGGCCGTGGTCGACCGTGACAGCGGTGAAGCGGTGGGCGGTCCGCTCGGCGAAGAACGCGCATGCCGCCGCCAGTGCCATGGAGTCCGCGCCCCCGGATACCGCGACGACGAATCGGGCCGGAGTCGCAGGGAGGAGTTCGCGCAGCGCATTGCGGATCCGCGCCGTGGCGGGGTCGAGGCGCGGAAGCCGGCCGGCGGACGGCTGCGTCACCGGGTCGGGCCCGTCCGGTCCAGCCACAGCCGGGGAGCGGCGATCTCCGCTGCCGTGGGCAGGTTCTCCGCGCCGTGCCAGACGGGGGCGAGCCCACCGTGGCCGCGCTCGGCGACCACCGCGCGCACGAACTCGGCGCCCCGCCGGTACTGGGCGAGCTTCTCGTCGACCCCCAGCAGCGTGGACACCAGGGAGCGCAGGCCGGCGGCCTCGTGCCGCCGGACATCGAACGAGCGGCGGATCGAGCGGACAGTGGGGATCACCCGCGGGCCGACCGCGTCCATCACGAAGTCGGCATGCCCTTCCAGCAGGCTCATGAGTGCGCCGACCTCGTCGACGAGGGCCCGCTGCGAGGGAGCCACCACCGCATCCAGCAGGCTCTCCCGATTGCGCAGCGCCGCGGGCAGCGACCGCAGCGTGTCCTGCAGGCCGTCCAGTCCGGACGCGTCGAGCATCGGCTCGAGGAGGGCGCCGATGCGCTCGCGCAGATGGTCGGCCAGCCAGGGCGCGGCCGCGAACTGCACATGATGGGTCTGCTCGTGGAGCGCGACCCAGAGCCGGAAGTCCCGCGGCCGGGCACGGATGGCCGTCTCCACCTCGAGCACGGTGGGTGCGACCAGATAGAGGGTGCCGGCCGGACCGGCGAACGGGTCGAACTGGCCGAGCACCCGGCTCCCGACGAGCGCCAGCGCGCCGCCGAGCTCGACCGAGGCGCCGGTCCGTGCCGCACGGTCCCGGATCCGGTCCGCGATCCCGCCGCGGCCGGGTGGGGACGCGTCGTCGAGGAGCCGGGAGAAGGTGCGCGCATTCGCGCCGACCCAGCCGAGTCGGTCGACCACGCGCGTCTGCCCGGCGGCCAGGCGGCCGCGCGCGCCGTCCTCCACGTCCGGCTGCAGCCTCATCACATCGAGCACGAGGTCGATGGCCGTCTCAGCGGCATCGTGCAGGTTCTCGACGAGCGCTGCGGCGTCGGCCGGCGCGGGCATCGGACCTGCGGGCATGAGCTCGCGGGCGGTCGCGGTGACGATGCGTTCGGAGATCAGGCTCATCAGCAGCCGCACTCCGCGATCACCGTGACGGCCTCATCGATGACCTGCCGAGCCGCCCCCGCGCTGCCCGGGGCGAGCCCGTCGGACAGCAGGGAGAACACGACGAGGCGCCCGTCCTGCGTGAGCACCGAGCCTGCCAGGGAGGACACGGTGCGCAGGGAGCCGGTCTTGGCGCTCACGCGACCTGCGGCATCGTCAGTGTCCTCGTCGAGGTAGCGGTCGAACAGCGTGCCGGACAGTCCGCCGACGGGAAGGCTCGGCAGCAGCAGGGACAGATCCCCGTCCGAGGTGGCCGCCGCCTGCAGGATCGTCGTCAGGTCGTGGGCAGAGATCCGATTGGCGTAGTCGAGCCCGGAGGTGTCGGCCAGCTCGATCGAACCGGTGTCGAGCTGCTGGGCGGCGAGCGCTGCGATGACGGCGGCCGGAGCCTCGGCCGCGGAGCCGGGCCGGTCCAGTGCCAGCGCGACCTCCCGGCCCATCACCTCGGACACGACATTGTCACTGGCGAGCAGCAGGTGCCGCACCACAGCGGAGACCGGCGCGGATTCCACCGTGCCCAGCAGCGCCGAGTCCGCCGGCGCCGCGCCGGGATCAGCGGTGGCCGCGGCGATGCCCCGGTCCTCCAGGGCCGCGGCGAAGGCGGCGACGGCCGCGCCGGCGGGGTCGTCCTGGCGCGCGCTGCCCGGAGCGTCGGAGGTCAGGGCGGAGTTGACCATGAGCGGCACGATCGGGGCGATGTAGCCGTTGGCGACGTCGACCTGGTCCCAGCCGGCGTTGAAGCTCGGGCCGGGGTAGCGGGACAGGTCCGCTGCGACCGTGACCGTGTCCACGCCGGCCGCGCGCAGGCCCGAGGCCGTCTGCTCGGCGAGCGAGGCGAGGCCGGCGTGCCCGATCACGGCATCCGGGTCCGAGGCGCCCGCGCCCAGCAGCACGTCCCCGCCGCCGACGAGGTGGACCGTACCGGTGGTTCCCTCGGTCGGCGACAGCCGTGCCGCAGTCGTGAACCGCGTGTCCGCACCCACGGCGCCGAGAGCCGCGGCCGCGGTGAGCACCTTGGTCACCGAGGCCGGCGTCCGGGCGGCGGCCTCGTCCACGGCGTAGAGGACCTCGCCGGTGGCCGCGTCGCGGATGTCGACGCCCAGCGCACCGGTCATGCCGTCCTGGTCGAGGACAGGCTGCAGGCGGGAGCCGAGCGACTGCGGGATCGGCGCATCGGAGGGCAGCGGTGCGGCGGCGTCCGCCGGCACCGCACGGGCAACCGGCTGGGGCAGGGGCTGGACCTCGATGGGCGCTTCGAAGGTGAGGATGCCGGGCACGGCGTCGAGCGCGTCGGCGGTTCCGTAGCCGACGAGCAGAACCGCCAGACCGCCGGCGATGAGGCCGCCGCGGCGCGACCGGCTGCGCTGCCGTCTCCGCGCTTCGCGTCTGCTCTGCTCCACAATCCGTCCTGTCCTCGGCCGAGTGCCGATCCGCCGGTCCTGCGCCGATTGCGGGCGGCGTCCGCACCTTCATTATGCTAATGGAGACCCGAACTGCACTCATCCACAAGGAGAATCCATGGAGCTCTTGGCCACGATCGAAATCCCGAAGGGTTCGCGCAACAAGTACGAGGTGGATCACGAGACCGGCCGGGTGAAGCTCGACCGCTATCTCTACACCTCGATGGCGTACCCCGCGGACTACGGCTACCTGGACGACACGCTCGGCCTGGACGGCGATCCGCTCGACGTGCTGCTGCTCCTCACCGAATCCGTGTTCCCCGGCTGCGATGTCGACGTCCGTCCGGTCGGCATGTTCCGCATGGAGGACGAGGCCGGCGGCGACGACAAGGTGCTGGCCGTGGTCGCAGGCGATCCGCGCTGGGACGAGGTGCAGGACATCGCCGACGTCGACAAGTTCACCCTCGACGCGATCGAGCACTTCTTCGTGCACTACAAGGACCTCGAACCCGGCAAGTACGTGAAGGGGTCCACCTGGGCGAGCCGCGAGGAGGCGGAGGCCGAGGTGCGGGCCTCGGTCGAGCGGTTCAAGGCCGCAGGGCAGCCCACCGGCGAGGAAGAGGACCGCGAGGGACGCCAGGGGCGCGGTGTGGACGAGCAGCCGACCGGTGCCGGCGGCGATGACCGCGAGGGCCGGCAGGGCCGCGACGCGTAGGCGAGCCGCGCGGCATGAGGCGAGTGGGCTGAGCGCAGCGGCGGCGTCCGGGCGCCGCGGCGATCACCGACTGAGGCGGGGAGCCGAGGCTTCCCGCCTCAGTCGTCCGCCCAGCGCAGCAGATGAGACAGAAATCACATTTTTCAAGTAAGGCATCCCTTATGAGCGGGTGCCCGGGCAATGTGCAATTCTCTGACCATGTATCTCGATCATGTCTCATTCGCCAGCGAACCCGACGGCTATGAGGCCACTGCTGCACGGCTGGCCGAGCAGCTCGGCATCCAGCCCTACAACGGCGGTGTCCATCCCAGGTTCGGGACCCGAAATCTCATCTTCCCGCTTGCCGACGGGCATTACGTCGAGGTCGTCGAAGCGCTCGAGCACCCCGCGGCGCTGAGCACGCCGTTCGGCCAGGCCGTCCGCGCCCGCAGCGCGCTCGGCGGCGGCTGGATGGGCTGGTGCGTCTCCGTGGACGAGCTCGCACCGGTCGAGGAGCGCCTCGAGCGGAAGGCCGTCGACGGCAACCGCACGCCCGACGACGGCATCGAGATCCTGTGGAAGCAGATCGGTGTCAAGGGTTTGATCGCGGACCCGCAGCTGCCGTTCTTCATCCACTGGATCTCCCCCGCCGAGCGCCACCCCTCGGCCCGCGGCGCGAACTCCGGAGTCGCGATCTCGGCGCTGGAGATCGCCGGCGACCGCGACCGGCTGCGCGACTGGCTCGGCACCGATGAGCCCAAGCCCATCCCGGAGGTCAACATCGATTGGACAGCGCCGCACGGCACGCCCGGCCTCCTGTCGGTGACCTTCGAGACCCCGAAGGGGCCCGTCACGATCTGAGCGGGTCGACGGCCGCGAGGATCCCGGGGGCCAGGAAGCCGACCGCGTCGATCACCGTGTGGGCGACCACGAACGGCATCACCCTGCGATGGCGCAGGTACAGGAAGCCGAACAGCAGGCCCATGAGCACATTGCCGATGAACGGGCCGATGCCCTGGTACAGGTGATAGGTGCCGCGGAACAGCGCCAGGCCGATGATGATCAGCCACGGCGAGACCCGCAGCTTCTCCAGCCTGTCGACGCCGTAGCCCAGCAGCAGCACCTCTTCGAGGATTCCGTTCTTCGCCGCCGCCAGCACCAGGACCGGCACGGTCCACCAGTGGGCGCTGAGGTTGTTCGGCAGGATCTCCGCAGTCAGCCCCAGTCCGCGGCCGGCCCAGTAGACCGCAAGCGTGCCCAGCCCGATGACGGCGAACAGGGCGAGACCCTGTGACAGGTCCCTGCCGGGGCGGGCGAAGTCGAATCCCATCCGGCGGGCTGCGGGGCGGACGTCACCGACCTCGGCCCCTGCCGCCTGCCAGACCCGGTCGCGACTCATGAGGAACAGTGCGAGCGCGACCGGCACGAGCGCGAAGCCGATCCCCAGCAGCTGGTAGACCAGGTCGAACCAGGGCCGCGTCGACTGCTCGACGTTGAGCCGCGCCTGCGCCTCGCTCAGCGGTGCCCGAGTGGCGATCTCGATGAGGTTGACAACGGCGTACACCGCCGACTGCGCGAGCGAGACGCCGGCCACCAGGGCCAGCTCCCAGCCCCACGCGGGATGCCGGTCCCCCGCGGCAGGTCCGGGGCCGAGGCGGTCGCCGGTCACCCGGCAGCCGCCTCGGCTTCGTCGATCACGCGACCGCGGGCCATCTCCGTGATCACCTGCCGCTCGGCCCGCCGCTCCTTGACTCCCTCGAGCAGCTGGTAGAGCACCGGCACGAGGATCAGGGTGAGCAGCGTCGAGCTGAGCAGACCGCCGATCACGGTGATCGCCAGCGGCTTGGAGATGAACACGCCGCCGCCGGTGAGCCCCAGCGCCATCGGCACGAGCGCGAAGATCGTCGCGGCCGCGGTCATCAGGATCGGGCGGTACCGCAGCCGCGCACCGTGCACGACGGCTGTCCGCAGCGGCACCCCGCGAGCGCGGAAGCGGTTGATGAGGTCGATGAGGACGATCGCGTTCGTCACCACGATGCCGATGAGCATGAGCAGCCCGATCATCGCGGTGAGCCCCAGCGGAGTGTCGGTCAGCAGCAGCAGGCCGATCGAGCCGGTGGCCGCGAAGGGAATCGACACCAGCAGGATGAGCGGCTGAAGCAGCGACTTGAAGGTCGCCACCAGGATCACGAACACGATGAGGATCGCGGCGAGCATCGCCAGTCCGAGCTGCTGGAACGACTCCTGCTGCTCGGCGGATGCACCGCCGATCTCGGCGCTGACCGCTTCGGGCAGCTCTGCCCCGGCCAGCGTTGCGCTGACCTCCGCACTCGCCGCACCCAGGTCGTCCCCGCCGGGAGTGACGCTGACCGTGGCCGAGCGCAGGCCGTCCGAGTGGGTGATGCTCGGCGGTGTCAGCTCCTCCCTGACGTCCGCGACCTCGTCGAGCTCGATCGTCTCGGTCTGCGGAGCGGCAGGCCCGAGTCCGCCAGGGGCCGACGGAGCCGCGGCCGGCCCTTCCGGACCGGCGGCACCCGAGGCACCGGCACCGGCTCCCGCGCCTGCGGTCTGCGCGGGCACGGTGATCTCCAGTTCGCGCAGCTCCTCGACGGTCTCCACGCTGCCGTTGAAGAGCAGCACGCGGTGCGACACGTTGTCGATGATGACCTCGCCGAGCTGCTGCCCGCGCATTGCGCGGGAGACGATGCTGCCGATCTCGGTCTCCGACAGACCGCGCTCGGCGGCCTCCTCCCGATCGATGTCGACCTCGATGATCGGCTGCACGGCTTCGAGGTCCGTCGTGACCGACTGCACGACGTCGAGCCCCTCGAACTCGGCCGCGAGCTCCTCGGCGCCCTGGTGGAGCTCCTCGGTGTCGTTGGCGGTCAGGGTGACGTCGATCGTCTCCCCGCCGGGAATCGCCCCTCCGGAGAGCACCTCGAGGTCCCCGACGTCGGCGAGCTCGTCGAACTCGGCCTGCAGGTCCGCGCTGATGGCCGCGGTGTCGACATCGGGCCCGAGGTTGATGAGGTAGTTGGCCGACAGTTCGGCCGAGCCGCTCAGCAGCGGGTCGTTGCCGACGCTCATCTGGTAGGACTCGATCTCGGGTCGCTCGGCGAGTACGTCCTCGACCGGCTCTGCCAGCGTGCCGGCCTCTTCGAGGCTCGTCCCCGGCTCGAAGGTCTGGATCGCCTGCACGGTGTCCTGCCCCGTGTCGCCGAACAGCTCCGTCTTCAGCAGCGGCGTCATGGCGAAGGTCGCGATCAGCACCAGGGCCGAGGCGATCACTGTGAGCACCGGGTGTTTGGTCGTCCAGTTGATGACCGGGATGTAGGTCTTCTGCAGGCGGGTGACCGGGGAGCGGAGGCTCGCCAGCTCGTCGATCTCGACGGCCTCTTCCGGCGCCTCGGTCCCGACGATCGGCAGCTCGTCCGTCGCATGGCGACCGGTCGGGTTCTCGACGTCCACGTCCGCGCGCCGGGCAGCCCGGCGCTCCGCCTTCCACTGCCGCAGCGCCGAATCGCGATCGCGGCGGGCTCGGGCCTTCTGCTCGGCGGTGAGCTTGACCCGGCTCTCGCGATTCCGGAGGAACCAGTAGGCCAGGACGGGGACGATCGTGAGTGCCACGAAGAGGGAGCTCAGCAGCGCGATCGTCGCGGTCAGCGCGAAGGGTCGGAACAGCTCCCCGGTCTGGCCGGAGACGAAGACCAGGGGCAGGAACACCGCCACGGAAGTCAGAGTGGATGCGGTGATCGCACCGGCCACTTCGCCGACCGCGGCGAGGATGTTGGAGAACTTCGTGCCGCCCAGCGAATGCCTGCGGCGGATCGACTCGATCACCACGATCGAGTCGTCGACCACGCGTCCGATCGAGATCGTCAGCGCCCCGAGCGTGAGCATGTTCAGGGTGTAGCCGCCCATCCACAGCCCGACGAAGGTCACGAGCAGCGACAGCGGGATGGAGATCGCGGTGATGAGCGTGGCCCGCACGCTCAGCAGGAACACGAGGATGATGAGGACGGCGAAGACCAGACCGAGCAGGCCTTCGACCATCAGGTCCTCGATCGACTGCTCGATGAACGGCGCCTGGTCGAACACGGTGGAGAACTCGACGTCGCCGCCCAGCGCCTGCTCGATCTGCGGCAGTGCCGCCGTCACGCCGTGGGAGACGTCCACGGTGTTGGCGTCGGGCTTCTTCGTCACGGACAGGGTCAGTGACGGCTTGCCGTCCGTGCGCGAGATCGACGTCGCCTCGGCTTCGCGCAGCTCGACATCGGCCACGTCCCTGACGAGCACCGGGCCGTCCGCGCCGGTGACAGCGATGTTCGCGATGTCCTCGACGCTGCGCAGGCGGGTGCCGACCTCGACCGGCGCAATGCCCTCTCCGGTGCGCAGCGCGCCGGCGGAGGTCGGGATGCCGTTGGCCTGCAGGATGGACGCCAGCTGGTCCACCGACACGCCCTCGTCCTCGAGGTCGTCCTCTCTGACGGCGACGGCGACCTCGAACACCGGGTCGCCGCTGACAGCGGCCTGGCGCACGCCCTCGACGTCCTCCAGCTCCGGCAGCGCGATGTCCTCGAGGTCCGCGGCGAGCTGCTCGGTGTCCGCCCGGCCGGTCGCCGACATCACGACGACCGGGAAGTCGTCGAGGCTGCCCGCGGTGACCGAGGGCTCGACGCCGTCGGGCAGCTGGGACTCGACCTGCGAGACCGCGCGCTGGAGCGCCCGGACGATGTCGTCGGAGTCATTGCCGTACGCCGTGTCCACCGTGATCTGCGAGGAGCCGGTGGTCGAGACCGACGACACCGACTCCACCTCCTCCACGCCGGTCAGCGCGGCTTCGAGCGGGTCGGTGACCTCGGATTCAACGGCTTCCGGGGAGGCACCTTCGTACTGGGAGATCACGACTGCCTGGGGCAGCTGGAAGGATGGGAAGAGCTCCTGCTTGAGGGCGCCTGCGCCGATCACGCCGAAGATCACCGCGCAGACCGAGATCAGGGCGATGAGGGCACGGTTCTTGAGGCTGAGGCGTGTCAGCGAGATCAATGGCGGGGATCCTTCTGCGAGAGCGAGGCGACGGGCTCCATCCTACGGAGTCGGAAGGCGGCCCGACGCGCGACTGCCCCCACTCTTCCGCTCGGGTTTTCCCCACCGTCGGCTCTGGGCTGCCCCGCGCGCTCAGCGCACGGGTTCAGCGGCCTGCGGCAGGGTCTCCCTCCCGGTGAGCCAGATCGCGAAGGCGACCAGCGGGAGGGCTCCGGAGACGACGAAGGCCATCGAGTAGCCGAAGCCCTCTGCCAGGGCGCCGGCGATGACGGGCCCGAAGATCGCTCCGGTGTCGATGGCCATCTGGTACCGCGACAGGACGATGCCGCCGGAGCGCCGCGACCCGACGACGTCGGCGACCGTCGCCTGCTGCGCCGGGTTGAGCAGGCCGGCGCCCACACCGGCGACGACCGAGAGGGCGAAGAACACCGGGATCGACGTGGAGAAGCCGAGCGCGATGGTGGACAGGCCGAGGATCACCAGGCCCATGAGGATGAACGGCCGGCGCCCGCGGACGTCGGCGAAGCGGCCGACGACCATCACGGCCACCGCGTTGCCCGCGGCGAACACGGTCAGGGCCAGTCCGGACACCGCAGCGCCGGCGCCGAGCACGTGGAGCGCGAACAGCGGGTAGAGCGCCACCCGGATGCCCATGGAGGTCCAGCCGTGGACCGCTCCGGAGAACAGCGCTGCCCGGTACGCCGAGTCCTGCCAGGCCTCGCGGAAGCGCATCACGGGACGTGCCCCGGGCTCATCTGCGAGCGTTGTGGGCACAGCGGCGGGCGCGGTCGACTCGCCGGCGGGCGCCTCGGGATCGGTGCCGTCGGCATCGGTGCCATCGAAAGCAGTGCGATCGGCATCGGTGCCGTCGGGATCAGCGCTCGACTCCTCGGCTGCCACCACCTGCTCGTTGCGGCCCAGCCGGAGGTGCACGACGGCGGCAGCGATCACGAGCGCGACGGCGTAGACGACGAAGGGCACGCGCATGCCGAAGCCGGCCATCATCCCCCCGACCACCGGGCCTGCGATGTTGCCGAGCAGGAATGCCGTCGCATAGAGTCCCGAGGCGCGGGCGCGCGCGTTCTCGGGAGCCAGGCGGACGATGAGGGCCATCGCCGACACCGTGAACATCGTCGAGCCGAGCCCGCCGAGAGCGCGGAACAGCAGCAGCTGCCAGTAGCTCTGTGCCAGCGCCACGGCGAACGTCGAGGCAGCCACGATGAGCAGCCCCGTCACGTAGACGGGACGCTCGCCGAGGCGATTGACCAGGCTGCCGCCGGCGGGCGCGGAGATCAGCCGGAAGAATGCGAAGGAGCTGACCACGATGGTGGCGGCAGTGACTCCCAGGCCGAAGGACTCGGCGAACTGGGGCAGCACCGGCGCGATGATCCCGTAGCCGATGGCGACGATGAAGGCCGCCGCCACCATCACCCAGATGTCGGCGGGGATGGCGGAGGCGGCCCGACGCTGCCCGATCCGGCTCACCGGGGCATCCGGCCCAGGAACTGCTGCGGGTCCAGGGCCGGGCGGTTGGATTCCCGCATCCGGGCACGGAAGGATTCGTCGATGCTGCCCACGTAGAGCCAGCCCATCAGGTGCTCGGATTCGGCCAGCCCGTGCACCGCCCGCACCTCGGGGGCATTGGCGAGCAGGCCCGAGCGCCACATCACGCCCCAGCCGGTCTGCCACAGCGCCAGCTCGAGCAGGTGGGCGGCGCCGGCGGCAGTGGCGTGCTGCTCCCACTCCGGCACCTTCGGATGCGGCTTCGGGCTCGCGACAACCGCGATCAGCAGCTCCGCACGGAACGGCTTCGGGTTGAGCTCGCCGGGTTCGCGCTCCGTCCCCGCCGCGGCGTCGAGGGCGGCCCCGAGGCGCGCCCGGTCGTCGCCGCGCAGCAGGATGAGTCGCCACGGTCGCAGCGCCTTGTGGTCGGCGACCGGGGTGACGGCCGCGAGCAGCTCGGCGATCTCGGCGTCGCTGGGCGTCTCCGGCCCCACCTTCGACACCGACCGCCGGGTGGCCATGGCCTCCAGCACGGGATCGGAGAAGAACTTCATGCGACCCATTCTGCATACTGTGCGCGCGCCCGCGCGACCTTGGGGTCGATGATGAAGGTGCAGTAGCCGTTGAAGGGGTTGCGGGTATAGAAGTCCTGGTGGACCTCCTCCGCGGGGTAGAACGTCTCCAACGGCTCCAGCGTCGTCACGATCGGCTTGTCGAAGTGCTCCTGGGCCTGTTCGATGGCCCGGGCGAACTTCTCCTGCTCGGAATCGTCCCGGTAGAACATCGCCGACCGGTACTGGGTGCCGACGTCGTTGCCCTGCCGGTTGAGGCTCGTCGGGTCGTGTCCGGTGAAGAACAGCCCGAGGATGACGCTCTCGGGCACGGCGGTCTCGTCGAAGGTCACCTGCAGCGCCTCGGCATGCCCGGTCGTGCCGGAGCACACCGAGTAGTAGTCGGGATCGGGCATGCTGCCGCCGGTGTAGCCGGAGAGGACCTCGTGAACGCCGGTGGTCCTGCGGTAGACCGCGTCGAGGCACCAGAAGCACCCGGCGGCCAAAGTCAGAGTCTGCATATCCTTAACGACACGGTTCGGTCACGGAATATTCCGCAGTGTGCACACTCTGGACCTCTATCGGCGGCCGGCAGGGCGCGGCGCGGGACCGTGCAGCCGTGCCGTGGCCGCAGCGTAGTGCTTGGCGATCAGCTCTTCGCTCAAGCCCAGCCGCGGGGTGAGGTAGGCCTGGATGTGCTCCAGCAGCTGGCTCCGATCCACTCGAACGAGGTCGAGAATCGGTCCCTTCCAGCGGGGTGTGGCCACCTCCACCCGGTCTGCGGCGGCGTAGACGGTGGAACGCCGCTCCAGGAGTGGTGCGCCGTCGGAGTCCAGCACGGCCGATGGGCTGCCGGTGAGGGCCTCGATGCTGTCGGCCGGGTGCATCCACTCGTGCTTGGAGAAGCCGTGGAGCACCGTCACCGCGCGGGCGTCGTGTTCGATGTCGCCCAAGGACTCCACCCCGCGCAGCACCTCTGCGGTATTCACCGCGCGTCGGTGCTCGGCGGATTTCACGAGATCCGGCTCCGCGACTCGATCGGGGTCGCAGAAGCCCCCGAGCGCGTCGAAGGCGTGCGCCAGCGGCATCACCGTGAAGGTGTGGGCGCCTCGTGCATCGATGGTCTCCAGCAGCGCGGCCTGGGCGTAGTCGAGGATGTGCGCCACCAGCGTCTCCGCTTCCCCGACCGTGGTCCGGCGGGCGGAGACCGCCTGCGGCGCCAGCCGTCGCACCTGCAGGGTGCCGACGATGTCGGGGCGGGTGCACACGTCGACGACCGGGCACCAGCTGGAGCCGGCGGGACGGATCACATCACGGGCGAGCATCGAGCGGTAGGCGGTGTCGCGGGCCAGCACGCGCTGGTCCGGCGGCAGACTGTCGAGGTGGGGGAAGCCGCCGAACTGCGGGTACTCACCGGTCAGCGCGTACAGCTCCTCGTCGGTGAGCGTCATCAGCTGATGGCTTTCGACCGCGCCGAGCTCCAGAACGGCAAGGAACGCGGCGACGGGATCGACGGGCCGACCGGCCTGTGCCCCTGGTCCGACCACTGCTCCCCTATTCGTCAACGACTCCGTGCGATCGCTTCATGGTATTCCACGGTCACTGCTCCGAGTGCCTGTCAGCGACGGCATCTCCAGGAGATACCGGAAGAGTTCCGCTGAAGTTCGCACGACGTTCAATGGACACCGGCGGGCACAGCGGCTTCAGGCCACACTGCCCCAGGAGCCGGTGGCGAGTGCCGCTGCCCGCGCGGCCTCCCCTGCCACGGCTTCCCGGTCACTCCGAGCCGCGGCGCCATCCGGATAGATCCTCAGCTGTGCCGCCACAGCATCGATGCGGCCGGGTTCGGCCTGCGAGGTCGCCGCGGGCAGGGCACCGGATTCCGCTGCCGAAATCGCCGCGATCCGACCTGCCATCGCCGCAAGCTCAACACCGTGCTGCTCCCGTGTCGCCCACGCGTCGGCAGCCGAGAGCAGTTCGCCCGGATGGACCCGGGAACCGGGGTGGTCCTGCGCGATCGAGCCTGCGGCCCGCGCTGCCCCTGCCCGTTCCGCTCCCGCCCCACCCTGATCGGAGGCCGCGCCGGCCCCGGCCGCCCCGACCAGGGCGTCGCCGAGTCCCGGAAGGTCCTGCAGCACACGGCGGATCGCCGGAGGCAGCGCGCTGCGCAGCCCCTGGATCAGACCGGCGCGATCCGCCTTGCGCCGCGCCTGCTCCAGCTCCACCGCCGCCGCGTGGAGGGAGCGCGCGACGCCTCGAGCGTGCTCGCCCAGCTCGGTCCGCAGGTCTTCTGCTCGGAGTTCGAGCTGTTCGGGAACCGCAAACGGGACCGCTCCACCGGACGTCAGCCGCTCCGAGTCCGCGCTCAGCCACTGCTCTCGCAGGGCTGCGATCTCCCGCTGAGCCGAGGCGAGAGCCCCGGCATGGGAGCGCAGCGCGAGTCCGCTCCGATGGGCGGAGTCGGCGAGCTGCCGGAGGAGGGGCAGAGCGCCTCGGGAGAAGGTGAACAGCTCGGCGCCGCGCAGGCCGTCGAGCTGTTCGAGTGCCGACGCAGTGGCGGCCCCGAACTCGTCTGCGGTGCGGCCGAGCACGGCCGTGGTGCGCAGGATGCCCGAGGCGGCCTCGTCGAGCCGCGCAGGGTCACCGGCCGGAGCGTCGAAGCACGACGGCACGGGCCTCACTGCGCTCCCCCTCCGAATGCCCGGTCGAGGGCCAGGGCGTTCGCTTCGACAGCTGATCCGGCTTCTTCGACGAGGTCGACAGCCAGACCCATCGAGTCCGTGAGGACTGCGAGCAGGTCCCCGAGCGCCGCGGAGACTTCCGCGTCACCGCTGCCGGCCTCGGCCTGGGCCAGAGCGGCGCTGAAATCGCTGCAGGCCTGGGACTCGGCGCGCGACTCGGCCCGGACTCGGGCTCCCACCTCGCGCAGGAACTGCGGGTTGCCTCCGACGACCACAAGGCCTCCTCTCCTGCGCTTCGGTGGTGCTGTTGGACGGGTCGGGCGGGGTGGAGCGGTTGGGGTGTCTGCAGGCGTTCTGCCCCTGGCGTCCGGTCCGACTGTCCCCAGCCTCTGTCAGGATCGCGGCGATCACAATCGAGGCAGCAGCGCAGGTGCTCCGAGTTCATCGAGGATTCATCGGCTCAGGACGGCGGCCGGCAGCTCGCCTTCCACCTGCGTGTGGACTTTACCCGCCATTCACGCCGCCACCGGAACCACATCAGCTCCAGAGGTCGTTCCATGCTGCGCCGATGGCGTCGATCGTGTCCGTGTACAGGTGGAGCGCGCCGCCTGCCGCATCGCCGGCGGTGTCGAGCACTCCTCCCGCGAGTTCGCCGACGGCGCCGAGGTTGTCGCCGAGCCACTGGTCTGCCGCATTGCCCCAGCTGTCGAAGTTCTGCGCCCAGTCATCCGCGTTGTCGTAGACGAGGTTGCCCAGACCCCAGGCGCTCGTGACCAGGCCCGCTCCCATCACGATGGGAGCCGCCACCGGGCCGAGCGCGATGAGGCCGGCGCTCGACAGTGCGGTCGCCGTGCTGCCGGCCAGGCCGATCGCGGCCATTCCCTGATCGATGTCTCCGCGCAGCCCCTGATAGGGCGATCCGCCGAGCAGGATCTGGGCGTCCCCGACCATGCTCAGGCCGGTCGAGATGCGCGAGAACCACAGATCGCTGAAGGAGGCGAACTGGCCGGCCTTCTTCGCCGCCGCGGGGTCGACATCGAACCTGCCGAGGAACTTCGCGACGGTCTCCGGGTCGAAGGCCGTCGGGGAGCCGACGCCTTCCTGGATGTGGGCCAGATGATGCTTGACCGTCCTGCCGGTGGCGTCCGTGAACTCCGGCACCGCCTTCTTGCCGGTGACCAGCGCCCTGTACCACGGTGATTCGGATCCCGGGATGTGCTTCCACGCGCTGTCGCCGCGCAGGGGGTTGTAGAAGGTCGTCCGCGCGACGTCATGCAGGGCGTCCAGGTGCCGGGGGTCCACGAAGTCCCCGTTCCGCAGAGCCGCCCAATCGTCGAACAGCCGGAGCATCCGCTTGATCTTCGCGTCCTGGTGGGTCCAGTTGCGCCAGATCGAGCGCAGCGTGCTCAGGCTGCCTCTGACCTCGAGCATCCGATCGATGAAGCTCGGCGATGAGTCGACCGGCTGCTGGGGCTGCGCGGTGCTCGGGAACGGCACCCGCAGCGGGAGGGGTTCGAACTCGCGCGGGAACTGCCGCGCATCCCCGGCCTGCGGCGCATAGGGTGCGGTCAGCGGTGAGCCCGTGCCGGAGAAGAGTCCGGGATGACGTGCGTCGAGCTCCCCGATGATGTGATCGCCGAGGTGCTTCTCGACGATCCCCTGCCACGGTTCGTCCCGCTCGTATCCGGGCCGCGCGCCCGGAGTGAAGTACCCGTCGCCGAGTGCGTCCTGCGGGATCTCACCGTCGGCTGCGAGTTCTTCCTCGGACCTCGAGGCGAATCCGCTCCGCACCACCTCGCTGTACCTGAGCTGGTGGGCCTGCAGTGCCAGTCCCTCTCCGGTGAACCAGTCGATGAGAGCTTCCGGGGAGTCGTAGCCCAACTGCTGCATCGTCAGGCCGTCGCGGACCTCGAACAGCTCCGCCTCGTATGCCTTGCCCTCCATCGACACCTCGAGCGGGTCGAGTTCGACGAACACTTCGGACATCCGTTCGGAGATCCGGGATCGTGCGGTCCGCACGCGGCTCTGCTGGTCCTCACCGGCACGCTCGCATTCCGCCTGGTGCTGCTCGATCTCGCCGAGCCGCCGGACCGCTGGATCGGCCCCGAGGACGCCCAGTGCTGTGATGGCGCCGCCCGGCAGCGCCAGCAGCGACTGCCGGGTGGCGAGGGAGGCCCTCTCCTCTTCGAGCGCGAGCCATTCCCGTCGCTGAGCGCGCACGACTTCAGCGGCTTCGGCGAGCTCCGCGGCGTAATCGCCGACGTCCTGGCCGGAGCCCTCTGCTGCGGACTGCGCGTTCTTCAGCAGTGCTCGGCCCTTGCCGACGTAGTAGTACAGCTGCTGCGCGCGCGGACCGCTGATGGCGTCCATCGCCTGGGCCGAGGTGGTGCTGTAGGTCGCCTCGGCGGCGCCGATCGCGCCGGCCCCTGCCCGCAGGTTCGAGCTCGCATCCCGCAGTGCCTCGGGATCGCCGGCAGGTTCCGTCAGGCTCGCCGGGGCGGACCGGACTGCTGGTGCGATGGCCATGCTTCTCCTCGCGCTGCCCGGTCGGCGCTAGGCCGAGTGCTGGGTCCTGCTCGCAGGCTTCGGCTGCCGGTAGGCGGTCTCCCGGACGAAGACCTCCGGGTCCATCGCGTTCTCCCGCTGCTGCTTCTCGATGATCTGGTCAGGCAGATTCATCCTCGGGACGGTGAAGTCGAGCATGAGACCGGCGAACATCTCCTTGGTCGCCTCCCGCATCCGCAGCACAGGACCGTCCCAGTCGGCTTCCGCGACGGTCAGACCGTCGTCGGTGACGTACACGGAGACTCGACGGTTGATGAAGGCGGGCAGCTTCCTGCCCTTGTCGAGGAACTCCTCCTTGATGAAGCGGTGCATGTCGCCGGGGCGGTAGTCCTCGTCGACGTCGTCGGGGAACCACTGGTGCATGCTCGTCCCGTCGATCACGGTGACGATCTTCGACCTGCTGTGCACGTCACCGAGGTCTTCGTTGCCGCGGATCACCTCGGCGAGGTTGACACGGTCGATCTCCCCGCGGCTGTCGGCGACTCCGAAGGGATCGGCGAACGCTGCCAGGCGCGCTGCGGACGCCCGCAGCGGGCAGACGGCGAAGACGTGGGTGCCATCGGCGAAGACCGTCTCCTCGACCGCGACGCCGGCGTAGTCGAACTGGTAGTGGACGAGGGTCATCTCGGTGTCGGCGGTCACGCGCCGGGCCAGCACGGTCTGCGGCGCGGTGCGGATCGCCATCACGGTGCCCTGCAGCTCGGCCGTGGCCTGTGTGCCCGTCGTCCCGTCGGGTCGGGTGTACGGGTGGATGAGCCGGCGGTTGAGCAGATGGCGCGCGCCGGATTCCACCGCCTGCGCCCGCCGTTCGGCCGTCAGCTTCTCCAGGTACGGGAATCCGCCGCGGTGGTGCGAATTGGCGAGCAGGACCTCGAGCTCCTCATCGATGAGCTGGACGAGCGGAACGGCGTCTTCGAGACCGGATTCGAGCACCTGGAAGAGGGCGGCCGTCGGGTCGACGGGGGCGCGGAACTCCTCGGCGAGGGGCAGGGCAGTGGCGGGTGAGACGAAGTCCACGGAGGTTCTCTTTCACGAGTGGCGAATGGGAGGCGGGGTGGGAGAGGGCTGCTCGGGGCTCGAGCTCAGCCGAAGGCACCGCGCAGGTTGTTCGCGTTGGCCTGGACGATTCCGCCGGTCACCGAGATGACTTCGGGCAGGGTCGCCAGGGTGAAGAAGACCCGCTCGTCGACCGCGTCGATCGACATCGCGACTCCGGGATCTCCCGAGGCGCCGGACGCCTCCTGCAGAGCTGCCCGGACATCGCTGTTGGCTCCTTCGTAGTCGGTGCGCAGGCCGGGATACCGGGCCGCGCAGCTCTCAAGCGCGCTGTAGTCGCCGCCGACTGTCATGTGTCTTCCCTTCTGGTCAGTGTTCGGACTGCCGTCGTGTCGCTAGTTCCACAGGTCGTCCCAGGCATTCCCGATGCCGTCGATCGCGTCTTTGTAGCCGCCGAGCGCTGTTCCGGTTCCGCTGAGCACCCCGTCGGTCACCCAGCCGAGACCCTCGCCGACCACGCCCAGATTGTCGCCGAGCCACTGGTCGGCCGCTGCGCCGGCATTGTCGAGGCTTCCCGACCAGCTGTCCGCGTTGTCGTAGAGCATGTTGCCGATGCCCCACGCGCCTGCGACCACGCCGGCCGTGATCGTGACCGGAGCGGCCACCGTGCCGAGTGTGACGAGCCCCGCCGTGGAGGCGAGTCCCGCAGCGCCGGAGGCAAGTCCGACGCCGGCCATCGCATGGTCGACCGTGCCCCGCGCTCCCTCGTACTGCGATCCGCCGAAAAGCGTCTGCGCATCGCCGGCGACGCCGAGGATCCCGAGCCCCCGCGCCGCATTGAGATCGATCGAGCTCCAGGCGTCGGCCATCCAGCCGGCGGTCCTCGGGTTGATGCCGAGCCCCTCGAACCGGGCGGACCACTTGTCCGGCTTCCACGCGGACGTCGAGCCCACCCCCTCCTGCAGGTGTGCGATGTGCCCGCTTCGACCATCGAACTTCACGACGCCCCGCTTGCCGTCGACGAGGGCGTGATACAGCGCCGACCTGCCGCCGCCGACGTGCTTGAAGCCGTTGTCGCCGTCGAAGGGGTTGTAGAACTTCGTCCGGTGCGCACCGTCCAACGGCCGCAGGTCGTCATAGGGCACCCGGAGCCGGCCGCCCTCGGCCCGCGACTGCGGCGACCAGTCCTGGTAGTTCTTCGCCACGTCGGAGAAGTGACGCACCAGCCGTCGCGCGCGCCCGTCCGTGTCGAGGTAGTACCGCCAGACGTGACGGGCGGCGCTGGCGTAGCCGGCCCACTGAGTGACCTCCTGCGGCACGAAGTGGGAGTGCGCCGCATTGGAGGTCGGGGCGTTCGGGTCGATCTGCTGACCACCGGGACCACCGGAGCTCTGGGGCGCAGTCGGAGTCTGCGCCTGCGCATCGCTGGGGACGTAGGGTTCGGTCAGCGGCGAGCCCGTCGAGTGGAACAGCCCGGGGAACATCGCATCGAGCTGGCCCACCCGCTCATGGCCCAGGTACTGCTCGACGATGCCCTGCCATTCCTCCTTCCGGTAGTAGCCCGGGATGGCACCCGGAGTGAAGTATCCGTCGTCGAGCGCGTCCTGGGAGATGATCCCGGCGGCGACCATGTCGGCTTCGCTCATCGTCCCGAAGCCGCTCTGGGCGACTTCGCTGTACGTCATCTCGTGCTCTTTGAGCGCTATCCCCTCGCCGATGAACCACTCGGCAACGGCCTCCGGTGTCGGATAGCCGAGATCGTGGAGCGTCATGCCGTCGCGGATCTCGAACAGCTCCGCCTCGTACGCCTTGCCCTCCATGGAGACAGCCATGGGGTCGAGCTCGAGGTAGATCGCGGCGAGCTGCTCGGCGGCCCCGGAGCGGGCGGCCAGCAGCCGCAGGTTCTGTTCGACCCCCTCTGCCTCGCAGGCGGCCTGCTGAGCCTCGATGCGCGCGATCTCAGCTGGGTTGTTCGACAGCAGGGCGGCGGCCTTCTGCGATTCGAGCAGCAGCCATTCGGTCCGCTCCGTGCCGATGATGCGCTTGATGTCCGCGAGCTCATCGCCGTACCGGCTGATGGCGTCGCCGGAGGTCCGCGCCGAATCCTCCGCGTTGACCAGCAGCGACTTGCCCTTGCCGACGTAGTAGTAGAGCTGCTGGGCACGCGGGCCGTCGATGGCGTCCATGGCCTCGGACGAGGTCGACATGTAGTCCCCGACCGTGCCGCCGATGGTGGCGGCCTTGGACTTGAGCGTCTGGCCGGACGATTGGAGCAGGGGCGCGTCGCCGTCAGGATCTTCCAGGCAGGCCGGCAGTGCCATGGTGAAGCCTCCGCATGGGGATGGTGGGTACGAGAGGGGTGGTGCAGTCCTACTCTCGGACACCGGTCGGCGGCATTCAACGCAGGCGCGAGTCGAGCCGGCGTTGTTCACACAGGCTTCACCGGACGCCGCCCGCCCGGGGGTGCACGGCGACCCCTTCCGCTCCCGATTCACCTTCGGTTCACTGGTACTCGCGGCGCGGTGGCCGGGTCCCCTGCGGGAGCTGCCGTGAATGCGGTTCGGGTGCCGCCCTCAGGGCGACACCCGAACCACGCTCCGCGGTCAGCGCGGCACGCCCGAGGCGGCCGGCGTCAGCGGGCCCTGGCGACGATGTGCTCCGCGTGCTTGAGCAGCGGGGCGTCGACCATCTTTCCCTCGAAGCTGAAGGCTCCATTGGAGGTCTCGGCGAGCTTGAGCACCTGCCGCGCCCAGTCGAGCTGCTCCCCCGAGGGGGAATAGGCCTCCCGCACCACAGCGATGTGCTTGGGGTGGATCGACACCTTGCCCGCGAAGCCGCTCTCCACGGCGTCCTCGGCCTCCTCGGCCAATCCGGCGAGGTCGTCGATGTTCGTCCAGATCGCGTCGAGCACCCACTTGCCGTGGGCCCGACCTGCCAGCAGCGTCTGCGAGCGCACATGCTGGGCGACGTCCCGATAGGTTCCCCCGGGACCGCGCGAGGAGCCTCCGCCGAGGTCCGCGATGAGGTCCTCGGCACCCCACATGAGTCCGACGACTTCACAGGCCGAGGCGATCTCCGCGAGCTTGAAGGCGCCTCGGGCGGTTTCGATGAGGGCGATCACCGAGAAGCCGGACAGCGCCGCCGGGTCCTCGGCGGATTCGGCCTTCGGCACCATGATGTGGGTGTACGGCAGCGAGCGGATGAGCTCGAGATCGGCTTCGAAGTGCTCGGTGTCACGGGCGTTGATCCGCACCACGGTGCGGGCGGGGTCGAGCGGGTTGGCGCGCAGCGCCTGGCGTGCCGCGTCCTTGTCTCCCTCTGCCACCGCGTCCTCGAGATCGACGATGACGATGTCGGATCGCTCCGCGGCCTTGGCGTAGCGGTCGGGCCGGTCCGCCGGGACGAACAGCCATGCCGGTGCGAGCTCGAAGCTCATACCTGTACCTCCGGGTTCTTCTTGTCGTGCTCGGAATGAAAGACCATGGTCTGGCGGACGGCCTTCGCGACGACCACCCCGTGCTGATTGCGCCCGATGTGCTCGAAGGTCACGATGCCCTGCCCGGGACGCGACCTGGATGGGCGCTTGTCCAGGATCCGCGTCTCCGCGTACAGGGTGTCTCCGTGGAACAGCGGCTTCGGGAACGCCACCTCCGAGAATCCGAGGTTGCCGACGATCGTTCCCTGGGTCAGCTGCGAGACCGACAGTCCGACCAGGGTCGCCAGGGTGAACATCGAGTTGACCAGCCGCTGGCCGAACGGCTCCGTGGCGGCGAACGCGGCGTCGAGGTGAAGGGCCTGGGTGTTCATCGTCACCGCGGTGAACCAGGTGTTGTCGGCCTCCGTGATCGTCCGGCCGGGCGCGTGCCGGTACACCGTTCCGACCTGCATCTCGTCGAACCACAGGCCCCGCTGGGCCACGACCGTCTCCGCGGGCTCGGTCTGCTCATCCTTCACCGTGGTACCTCCTCGTACTGTCTCTCAGCAGAATCCTGTCACGACGCGCTCGCCGACCGGACAGCGGGTCGGTCGCACGGCCTCAGATCCCGAGTTCGCGGGCGATGAGCATGAGCTGCACCTCGGTCGTGCCCTCGCCGACCTCCAGGATCTTCGAGTCGCGGTAGTGGCGGGCGACGAGGTACTCGTTCATGAAGCCGTAGCCGCCGTGGATCTGGGTGGCGTCGCGGGCGTTGTCCATCGCCGCCTCTCCCGCCACCAGCTTGGCGATCGCCGCCTCCTTCTTGAACGGCAGGCCCGCGAGCATCCGGGAGGCGGCAAGGTAGTAGGCGGTGCGGGCGGCGACCACCCG
Organism: Brevibacterium daeguense; assembly: GCF_021729135.1. GTDB lineage: Bacteria > Actinomycetota > Actinomycetes > Actinomycetales > Brevibacteriaceae > Brevibacterium > Brevibacterium daeguense. The sequence goes on along the minus strand of NZ_JAJTWW010000001.1, from coordinate 175,726 downwards.
GGCCTCCATCCGAGCGATCTTGAAGGAGATCCCCTGGTATTCGGCGATCGGCCTGCCGAAGGAGGTGCGCTCCCCGGCGTACTTCACGGACTCGTCCACACAGCCCTGGGCGGCTCCCACGGACAGGGCGGCGACCGCGATCCGGCCCTCGTCGAGGATCCGCAGGAAGTTGGCGTAGCCGCGACCGCGCTCGCCGAGCAGGTTCTCCTCCGGAACGCGCACATTGTCGAAGGTCAGCGGGTGGGTGTCGGAGGAGTTCCAGCCGACCTTGTCGTAGGCGGGCTCGGCGGTGAAGCCGGGAGTGCCTGCCGGGATCATGATGGTGGAGATCTCCGGCTTCTCCTGCCCGTCGCCGCCGATCCGCGTGCCGGTCACCGCGGTCGCCGTCACGAGGCGGGTGATGTCGGTGCCGGAGTTGGTGATGAAGGACTTGGACCCGTTGATGGTCCAGGTGCCGTCCTCCAGCACCGCCTTCGTCCTGGTGCCGCCGGCATCGGAGCCGGCCTCCGGTTCCGTGAGCCCGAACGCGGCCAGTCCGGAGCCGTCGGTGAGCTGCGGCAGCCACTCGCGCTTCTGCTCCTCGGTGCCGAAGCGGTGGATCGGCATCGCCCCCAGCGACACTCCCGCTTCGAGGGTGATCGCCAGGGACTGGTTGACCCGCGCGATCTCCTCGATCGCCAGGCAGAGCGCGAAGTAGTCGCCGCCCATCCCGCCGTGCTCCTCGTCGAATGGCAGCCCGAACAGGCCCATCGCTCCCATCCGGGCCACGAGCTCGTAGGGGAACCGGTGGGCGGCGTCGAGCTCCGCGCTGACCGGGGCGACCTCGGTGTCGGCGAACTTGGCGACCTGCCTGCGCAGGGATTCGTACTCGTCGGGAAGCATCCCGGGGGTGAAGCCGGTCGTCGTGGTCGTGGTGGTGGCCATGTCAGTCTCCGTTCTCTTCGTCGTCTGTGACAGCTGCCAGGAGTTCGTCAAGCGCCACCTGGGCGCCTGCCGCGGTCTGCAGGTGCAGGATGCCGCTGATCGGCGCGGTGAGCACGTGCTCCATCTTCATCGCCTCGACCACGAGCACCGCCTGCCCGGCCTCGACGCGTTCGCCGTCGTCGGCCCGGACCTCGAGCACGGCTCCCGGCATGGGCGCGGTGATCTCCGCCCCTGCCGCGCCGGGATCGAGGGTGGGATCGGCGACGGCGCGGGTAAACCGGAACACGCCGCGGGGCGAGCGGACCCAGACCTCGGCGGTGTGCCGGTGGGCCCGGGTGTCGAACACGCTGCCCACCCAGACCCGGGCGCGGTGATCCACTCCGGCCTCACGGAGGGTGTGCTCCGCTCCCGAGGCGCGGGCCGCCGGGTGCTGTCCGTTCGCCTGCGCCCCGGCCGCGGCCGGAGCGGACGCACCGACCGACGCGCCGAGCCAGGCCGACATGTCGAGGTCGACGATGCGCTGCTCGCCCTCGTGCACGAGCGCGATCCGCGTGACCGCCGGCCGGGAGCTCCGCCAGGCGCTCGGGCTCCCCCAGGCCGAGCCGTTCGGGCCGGCGGCCTGCTGCACGAGCGCCGCGGCGGCGAACCGCCAGTCGAGGTCCGCCGGCGGCGCTGCCATGGCGGGTCCGCCCGTGAGCTCGGCGGCCTCGGCCATCCGGTCGATGAGCCCGGTGTCGAGGTCTCCTGCGCGCACCTCGGGCCGATCGATGAGCGTGCTGAGGAAGTCGATGTTGGTCACGATCCCGGGCACTGCCGAATTCCGCAGCGCTCCGGCCATCCGGACGAGCGCCTCGGCCCGGGTCGGGGCGGTGGTGATGAGCTTGGCGATCATCGGGTCGTACTCGCTGACGATCGCCTGTCCGGCCGCGACGCCGGAATCGACCCGGATGCCCTCGCCTGCGGGGAAGACCACGTCGAGGGCGGTGCCGCCGGTCGGCAGGAAGCCGCGTGCGGGGTCCTCGGCGTAGATCCGGCATTCGATCGAGTGCCTGCGCGGCACGAGCTCGGACTGCACGAGGTCGAGCCGCTCCCCTGCGCCGATCCGCAGCTGCCACTCCACGAGGTCGATCCCGTAGGCCTCCTCGGTGACCGGGTGCTCGACCTGCAGCCGGGTGTTCATCTCCATGAAGAAGAACTCCTCCGGGTTGTCGGCGGAGACGATGAACTCCACGGTGCCGGCCCCGGAGTAGTCGACTGCGCGGGCCGTCGCGCATGCCGCCTCGCCGATCCGCGTCCGCGTCGCCGCGTCGAGCAGCGCCGACGGCGCCTCCTCGACGACCTTCTGGTGCCGGCGCTGCAGCGAGCATTCGCGCTCGCCCAGGTGCACCACGGTGCCGTGGTTGTCGGCCAGGATCTGCACCTCGATGTGCCTGGGGGTGTCGATCAGCCGCTCGAGGAACAGGGTGTCGTCGCCGAAGGAGGCCGCCGCTTCCCGCCGTGCCGAGGCGAGCGCCGCCGGCAGCTCGGCCGGATCGTGGACGGCGCGCATGCCCTTGCCGCCGCCGCCGGCCGAGGGCTTCACGAGGACCGGGTACCCGATGTCTCCGGCCGCGGACACCAGCTGCTCATCGCTGAGCCCGGCCTGGGCGATGCCCGGCACGAGGGGGACGCCGTGGCCTGCCACCGCCTGCTTCGCGGTGATCTTGTCGCCCATCGTGGTGATCGCCTGCGAGCCCGGCCCCAGGAACACGATCCCGGCCTCCTCGCAGGCGCGTGCGAACGCTGCATTCTCGGACAGGAAGCCATAGCCGGGATGGATCGCCTGCGCGCCGGTGGCCCGGGCCGCCGCGATCACCTTCTCGATGTCGAGGTAGGACTTCGCGGCCGAGGCGGGGCCCAGGCGGACTGCCCGGTCCGCTTCCCTGACGTGCGGGGCGTGCGCGTCGGCGTCGGAGTACACGGCCACGGTGGAGATCCCGAGGCGCCGGCAGGTGCGCATGACGCGCAGGGCGATCTCTCCCCGGTTGGCGATGAGTACGGTGTCGAAGTACATGTCACATCCTGAAGACGCCGTAGCCGGGCGCATCGTACGGTCGGGTGAGCGGTGAGCGGCGGCAGGCCTCGAGGGCGAGTGCCAGGACCCGCCGGGTGTCGCCGGGCTCGATGATGCCGTCGTCCCACAGCCTGGCGGTGGAGTAGTAGGGATTGCCCTGAGCTTCGTACTGGTCGAGGATCGGGGCCTTGAACGCGGCCTCCTCCTCGGCCGGCCACTCCTCGCCGCGGGCTGCGAGCTGGTCGCGCTTGACGGTGGCGAGCACGCTGGCGGCCTGCTCCCCGCCCATCACCGAGATCCGCGCGTTCGGCCACATCCACAGGAAGCGCGGCGAATAGGCCCGACCGCACATCGAGTAGTTGCCGGCGCCGTAGGAGCCGCCGATCACCACGGTGAACTTGGGCACCCGGGCGGTGGCGACGGCGTTGACCATCTTCGCGCCGTGCTTGGCGATGCCGCCGGCCTCGTAGTCCCGGCCGACCATGAAGCCGGAGATGTTCTGCAGGAACAGCAGGGGCGTCTGCCGCTGATCGCACAGCTGGATGAAGTGGGCGCCCTTCATCGCCGACTCCCCGAACAGCACGCCGTTGTTGGCGACGATCCCCACGGGATGCCCGTCGAGCCGGGCGAAGCCCGTGACCAGGGTGCTGCCGTACTCGGCCTTGAACTCATGGAATCGGGAGCCGTCGACCAGCCGGGCGATGACCTCCCGGACGTCGTAGGGGACCTTCGAGTCCACCGGCACGACCGAGGTGAGCTCCGCCGGGTCCCAGGCGGGCGCCTCGGGAGGGGCTGTCTCCCAGGCAGGGGCGTCCGGGGGCGCAAGGGTGGAGACGATGTCGCGCATGATCTGAAGGGCATGCGAGTCGTTGGCTGCGAGGTGGTCGGTGACGCCGGAGGTGCGGGAGTGCAGCGCGCCGCCGCCGAGCTCCTCGGCCGTGACGACCTCGCCGGTGGCGGCCTTGACCAGGGGCGGGCCGCCCAGGAAGATCGTGCCCTGCTCGTGCACGATGATCGATTCGTCGGCCATCGCAGGGACGTAGGCGCCGCCGGCGGTGGACGAGCCGAGCACTGCTGCCAGCTGCGGGATCCCGGCCGCCGACAGGGTCGCCTGGTTGTAGAAGATCCGGCCGAAGTGCTCGCGGTCGGGGAACACCTCGTCCTGGTTGGGCAGGTTCGCCCCGCCGGAGTCGACGAGGTAGATGCAGGGCAGCCGGTTCTGCGCGGCGACCTCCTGGGCCCGCAGGTGCTTCTTGACCGTGATCGGGTAGTAGGTGCCCCCCTTGACGGTCGCATCGTTGACGACGATCACGCACTCCCGTCCGGCAACTCGTCCGATGCCGGTGATGATCCCGGCCGCCGGCGAGGCGTCGTCGTACATTCCGTTCGCGGCCAGCGGGGACAGCTCGAGGAACGGCGAGCCGGGGTCGAGAAGAAGTTCGAGGCGGTCGCGCGGCAGGAGCTTGCCCCGCTCGACGTGCCGCCGGCGTGACTGCTCCGAACCTCCCACCGCTGTCCGCTCGACCCGCTCGCGCAGCTCGGCGATGAGCTCGGCGTGAACGGCGGCGTGCACGGAGTCCGCCGGCGGTGGCGAACCGATCACCTTCATGGACCAACCCCATCTCAGTTAATAGTCGCTAACTCAAGTGCTAGCATACCCAGCATGAGTGAGCTGGACAACAGCGCTGGACCGAACAGCAGGTCGGCGGCGAAGGCGCAGCGCCGGCAGGCGATCCTCGACAGCGCCAAGGCGCTGTTCGCCGCACAGGGCTTCCGGGCAGTCTCGATCGAAGACATCGGTGCCGGGGCAGGGGTGTCGGGCCCGGCCGTGTACCGCCACTTCGCCTCCAAGGAGGAGATCCTGGAAGAGCTGCTGCTCGGGATCTCCGCATACCTGCACGCGGGCGGCGGCGCCATCCTGGCAGCGGGCCTCGGCCCCGAGGAGACCCTCCGCACGCTCGTGGACTTCCATCTCGACTTCGCGCTGGGCGAGCCGGAGCTCATCCGGATCCAGGACCGGGACCTCGCTTCGCTGCCCGCTGAGGCGCGTCGACAGGTCAGGCGTCTGCAGCGCAGCTATGTGACGGGCTGGGCGGGCGCGCTGCGAGCGCACGATCCGGGCCTGTCCGCCGATGCCGCAACCGTCTCCGTCCATGCGCTGTTCGGGATGGTCAACTCGACGCCGTACGTGGTCCGCCGGATCCCCGGCGAGGTGGTGGCCGCGCAGCTGCGCAATGCGGCCCTGGCCGCACTGGGCGTGCGCGGCTCGAAGCAGGGCGGCGGAGACCGCCTGCCAGGGAGCGGAGCAACCCGCCTTGCGGGGCGCAGGGCCGGGCGGGCGTCAGTCGCGGTGGACGAACAGGCGTGAGGGACGGCCGCGTCGCCCGTCCGTCATCTGTCCCGTGGGCACCAGCTGAGGCTGCATTCTGCGGCGGAACGCGTCACGCTGGAGTTCCTCGCCCGCGACTGCTTCATGGAGCAGACGCAGATCGCTGAGGGTGAATGGCTCGGCCAGCAGCCCCCAGGGGTCGGGCCGGTCGGCGTAGTCGGCGCGGACCCGCGCGAGCGCCTCGGCGACGACCCGCGGCTGATCGTAGGGCAGGACGACCGATCCGCCGGGGCCCACCTCGACCACCGGCACGAGCGAGATCCGGCCCGCGGCGATGCCGGCGCGCACCACCTCGGACTCGACCACGTCGAGGTGGGCGACCGTGACCACCCAGCCGCGGGGGTCCCGGTCCGGATCGTCGAACACCTTGAGCTGCTGGGGTTCGCGGCCGGAGATGCCGGCCTTCTGCGCCTGCGATCGCAGTACGGCGTCGGCCAGCCGTTCGCGCTCGTGGACGAAGGTGCCCGGCAGCAGCAGCCGCCCGTGCCGATCCCTGACCAGCACGAGGTGGAGCACGTCGTCGGCGACGGTGAAGGTCGCCGTGTCGACCGCGAGCGACGGCCGCGGGTAGTCCGTGAGATCAGAGGGGTTGCGCACTGGGGTTCCGGCCCGGGCCGCCTCAGTCGACGAACCGCCGCAGGGCCAGGGCGGGGTCCTCGCGGAACGGGACGAGCAGGAGAGAGCACTGCGCGTCGTGGAGCACCCGTGAGGCGGTCCGGCCCAGCTGGACGCGCATGCTGGCGAAGCGCCCCAGACCGCGCTTGCCGATCACGAGCAGGTCGGCATCGGCCGAGCGTGCGGCGAGCACCGCCGCCGCGTCACCTTCGTGGTATTCGGCGCTCACCGTGAGTCCGGGGTACTGGGAGCGCAGCCAGGCCATGTCGAGATCGGTCTGGGCGCGGTCGCGCTCGTCGCCGTCGGCCTGGGTCGCGACGACCATGCGCAGGGCCGCACCGGTCCGGGAGGCATAGTCGGCGGCGTCCAGCGCAGCCACGCCTGCGTAGTCGGAGGTGTCATGGCCGACGACCACTCCCCCGCCGCGGAGCACGTGGGAATCGGCGGAATCGAACTCGCTGTCCTCCGACTCGCGGTAGACGAGCACGGGGCTGAGCGCGTGGCCGGGCAACCCGAAGCTGATGGTGCCGATCCTGCCGCCGACCTCCTGATCGGAGCCGTGATGGCCGATCACGACGAGTCCGGCCTTCTCGGACCTGGCGGCGAGCACCTCGGCGGGATCCCCTTGTTCGATCACGGTCTCGAACTCGGCCTCGGGCACGAGTGCGCGCAGCTGCTCGGAGATCGTGGCGAGCGCGTTCGCACTGGCGTCCTGCGCCTCGCCGAGGGAGCCGAACTTGCGGTTCTCCGGGGAGACGACCGAGATCAGCCGGAGGCCGCAGTCGTGGTGCCGTGCCTCCTTCAGCGCCCAGGCCGCGGCCTCCCTGCAGGACCGGGACCCATCGATGCCGACGATGATGTCGCCGCTGATCTGCATGTAACCCACCTTGTTGTCTGTTCGCCGGCTTCGCGCCGACGACGCACGCGTACTTCTCGATCGTAGAGAACTCTGCGCACCGGCGGTAGTCGCCGCACTGCGGCTGGAGAACGAGAACGGCTCCGGTGAAGCACCGGAGCCGCCGTGACGAGCCTCTTGCCGGAATCGAACCGGCGACCTTCTTATTACGAGTAAGACGCTCTGCCGACTGAGCTAAAGAGGCAACACCGACTCAGGATACCGAGCACGCGCGAAGCGGTCAAAATGCAGGAGTCAGTGCTCCACGGCCTTCTCTGCGCCGTGACCGGTCAGCGAGCGGACCTCCATCTCCGCGGCGATGCGCGGGTCCTCCTTGACGGGCGAGGTCACCGAGCCCAGCCAGCCCAGCAGGAAGCCGACCGGGATGGAGATGATCCCGGGGTTCTTCAGCGGGAAGATCGCGAAGTCGACAGCCGCGCCGAGCATTGCTGTCTCGTTGCCGGAGACAACCGGCGACAGCGCGATGAGGACGACCGCGGTGCCGAGGCCGCCGTACATCGACCACACCGCTCCCCGGGTGCTGAACCTGCTCCAGAACAGCGAGTACAGGATGGTCGGCAGGTTGGCGCTGGCGGCGACCGCGAAGGCGAGCGCCACCAGGAAGGCGATGTTCTGCCCCTGCACGCCGATGCCGCCGATGATCGAGGCGATCCCGATGAAGATCACGGTCCGGCGGGCGATCTTGACCTCCGCGTCCGGGTCGGACTTCCCCTTCTTGACGACGTTCGAGTAGATGTCGTGGGCGAAGGAGGCGGCCGCCGTGATGGTCAGCCCCGCGACGACCGCGAGGATGGTGGCGAAGGCGACGGCCGAGATGAAGCCCAGGAGCAGCGGTCCGCCGAGCTCGAGGGCGAGCAGCGGGGCCGCGGAATTCACCCCACCCGGCGCGGCCGAGATCGTGTCCGATCCGACGAGCGCTGCGGCCCCGTAGCCGAGGACCAGCGTGAACAGATAGAAGATGCCGATCAGCCAGATCGCCCACACCACCGAGCGCCGGGCCTCCTTGGCCGTCGGCACGGTGTAGAACCGCATGAGCACATGCGGCAGCTCTGCGGTGCCGAGGACGAGGGCCAGCGCCAGTGAGATGAAGTCGATGGGCATGGCCCCGTACTGCAGTCCGGGAGCGAGGATCGCCTCGGGCGGGTCGGACACCGAACGGGCCACCGCATCGCCGAGGACTGCGGAGAAGTTGAAGCCGTACAGGGCGAGCACCCACAGCGTCATCGCTGCGACACCGCTGATCAGGAGGATCGCTTTGATGATCTGCACCCACGTGGTGCCCTTCATCCCGCCGACCAGGACATAGACGATCATCACCGCGCCGACGACGGCGACGACCAGTGACTGGCCGAGTTCGGAGTCGATGCCGATGAGCAGCGACACCAGTCCACCGGCGCCCGCCATCTGCGCGAGCAGGTAGAAGAAACACACGGCGAGGGTGGTGGTGGCCGCGGCCAGGCGGACGGGTCGCTGCTTGAGACGGAAGGCCAGCACGTCGGCCATGGTGAACTTGCCGGTGTTGCGCATGAGCTCCGCGACCAGCAGCAGCGCGACCAGCCAGGCCACGAGGAAGCCGATCGAGTAGAGGAACCCGTCGTAGCCGTTGACCGCGATCGCGCCGACGATTCCGAGGAACGAAGCGGCTGAGAGGTAGTCGCCGGAGATCGCGAAGCCGTTCTGGGGGCCGGTGAACGAGCGCCCGGCGGCATAGTAGTCAGCGGCCGAGCGGTTGTTGCGGCTGGCCCGGAACACGATCACCAGGGTGACGATGACGAAGGCCAGGAAGATCGAGATGTTGAGGACGGGGTTGTTCTCCGCTGCCCCGGGCTGTGACAGCACGTCGAGCTGGTTCACTGGGATTCCCTTCCTTCGGCGGTCTCGGTGCCGGCAGCACCGGCACTCCCGGCAGCGGTCCCGGTGGTTCCGGTCGTGGTCCGAGCGGATCCGGCGGTGCTGTCAGCGGCGGCCTGTGCCTCGATCTGCTCCAGGTCGTCGCGCAGCTCGGCCGCGAGCGGGTCCAGGCGACGATTGGCGTAGGACACGTACGCCATGGTGATGGCGAAGGTGGTGACGAACTGCCCGAGCCCGAGCACCACGCCGACGTTGATGTTCCCCAGCACCGGCTGGGCCATGAGGTCGTGGGCGTAGGCGCCGAGCAGGACGTAGAGGAAGTACCAGGCCAGGAAGGCGATGCTCACCGGCACCACGAACGATCGATGTCGCCTGCGCAGTCGCGTGAACTTCTCCGACTGCTGCACTCCCGGGTAGTCCACTGCGTGAGTGGTGTTCTGCTCCATTGCATCCTCACATCGGATTCGGGCGGAATCAGGCGTTACAGGTGACCCGCGTCACTCCACGGGTAAACTTAGCGGAGCCGAAATAGCCGGAATACCATCCGAAGTTGGTAAGGAAACCCGATGACGACGATGTCTTCGACGACAGCGGCCGGGGCGGAGGGACACACGGATCGGACCGGAGCGCACCGCGAGCTCCTGCGAAGCGTCTTCGCCGAGCTGCGCGGCATCCGTGCGGGGTGGCGGGAACCGGAGTCGGCGGAGCGGATCCGCTCCCTGGAGAACCGGCTGGCGGAAGCCCTGCACGAGGGACCGGTGGCCGCGGCGTCCGGGGGCCGCGAGCCCCGGCTGGCTCCGCGCGAGCTCGACGTGCTCGCCCACGTCGCCCTCGGGCTGAGCAACGCGGGTGTGGCCACAGCGCTGGGGCTCAAGGAGTCGACGGTGAAGAGCTACCTCAACGCCGCGATGGCCAAGCTCGACGCGTCCACGGGATACGCCGCGGTGTCCGCTGCACGGCGCCTCGGGGCACTGCCGTAGCCATTGTCGATCGCAGGGCCGCCGTCCGCCGCGGGTACAGTGGACAACTGTCCCACCAGGAAAGGAATGCCGCGGTGTCAGCAGACATGGATCGCTTCATGCGCGAGTTCGAGCAGCTCGTCGAATGCGAATCGCCCTCCGCGGATCTGCAATCTCTGGCGCGCAGCGCAGCGCTCGTCTCCACCGTCGGCACCGACCTGCTCGGCGTCCGACCGCGGATTCTCGCTCCCGAAGGCTATCCGCATGTGCTGTGGCGGTTCGGCGACGGGCCGCGGCGCGTCGTCCTCATCGGCCATCACGACACGGTGTGGCCGCTGGGCACCATCCGCCGACTGCCGTTCTCGGATGTCGACGGCATCATCCGCGGACCGGGCACCGACGACATGAAGGGCGGAGTCCTGATCGCGCTGCACGGGTTGGCGGCTGCCCAGGACAGGCGCGGGAATCTCGACGGAGTCAGCCTGCTGGTCACGGGCGACGAGGAACTCGGGTCGATCACCTCCCAGCGCCTCATCGAGGACGAGGCGCGAGGCGCGGATGCCGCCCTCGTCTTCGAGAGCGGCGGGACCGACGGCGCCGTCAAGATCGCGCGCAAGGGAGTGGCGATCTACCAGCTGGAGGTCCGCGGGCGGGCATCCCATGCCGGGGTGGAACCCGAGCGCGGCATCAATGCCACGATCGAGGTCGCCTCCCAGGTGCTGCGGATCGCCGAGCTCGGCAACGCCCAGGCGGGCACCTCCGTGGTCCCGACGGTGCTGAACTCGGGCACCACGACGAACACAGTTCCCGCGACCGCCCGCGTGGGCATCGATTCCCGGGCGAAGACCGTCGCCGAGCAGCAGCGCGTCGATGTCGCGCTGCGCACTCTGCGACCGGTCCATCCGGGTTCGCGGCTGCTGCTGCACGGCGGCATCAACCGGCCGCCGTTCGAGACCGAGCAGTCTCTCGGGCTGTACGGTCGCGCGCAGCGGATCGCCGCTCGGCTGGGGCATCCGCCGCTGCGGTCGATCGGAGTCGGCGGCGGCTCGGACGGCAACTTCACTGCCGGCCTGGGAGTGCCGACCCTCGACGGCTTGGGCACAGTCGGAGGGGGATCACACGCCGACAGCGAGCACGCTGTCAAGGCATGGATTCCGCGGCGCATCGAGCTGGTGGCTGCGCTGGTCGCGGATCTCCTCGGCTGAGCGCGCGGGAGCTGCAGCTCAGTCGGCGGTGAGCCAGGGGTTCGACAGGCCGATGAACGCCGCTTCGACGATGAGCTGCGGCGTCATATTCGTGGCGAGCCTGTCGCGTGCCTGTCCGATCAGATCGATCCGGCGCAGGGTGCTCGCCGCGTCCGAGGCCGATGCCTGAGCCCGGATCCGCTCCTCTTCGCCCCGGTTGATCCAGCCGTCGCTGAGCCCCAGCTGACACAGCAGCACATCCCGGTAGAGCGAGAGCAGCTCGAGCAGGATGGCGTCGATCTCGTCGTTGCGGGCGCGCACGCTCTTGCGCTTCTGCTCCTCCTCGAGTCGTCTGACCTGCGCGCGCACGGCCGGGGGAACGCTTCTGCCCGGTTCGACACCCAAGGTCTCGAGGAGGTGCTCGCGTTCACGGGCGTTGCGCTCCTCCGTGCGCGTCTTCGCCCGCTCGGCCGCCTCGTCTGCGATCCGGCCGGCCAGCCGCACTGTGGCGCCGAGCGAGGTCAGCTTCTCCGGAATGTCGAGGACACGGGCGCGCTCAGCGCGAGCGGTGCCGCTGGTGGCCAGGTACTTGGCGCGTCCGATGTGGTTCTGGGCCGCGGCCGCCGCCCAGATGGCCGTGTCCCGGTCCACTCCGTCACGCACGTGAAGCAGCTCCGCGATCGCTTCCGTGGGCGGGATCCGCAGATTGACGTTGCGGCAGCGGGAGCGGATCGTCGTCAGCACGTCCTGCGGGCTCGGAGCGCACAGGATCCAGACGGTGGCCGGCGGGGGCTCCTCGATCGCCTTGAGCAGCACGTTGGACGTGCGTTCGGCCATCCGGTCTGCATCTTCGATGATCACCACGCGCCACTCCGCATTGACGGGCGCGCTCTGCGCGCGGGAGACCAGATCGCGGACCTCGTCGATGGAGATCAGCGACTTCTGTGTGGACATCACCGTCATCGATTCGTGGGTGCCGGCCAGAGCACGCACGGCAGCCGGGCTCGTGGTCTCCCCGGCGTCCCCGCTCAACAGGGCAGCGGCGAAGGCACGGGCGGCATTCGAGCGCCCGGATCCGGGCGGGCCGGTGATGAGCCAGGCATGTGTCATCGCTGCGGCTCCGGTCCCGGCTGCGCGAGCCGCGTTCCTAAGCTGCTCGACGGCGCGGTCCTGGCCGACGAGCTCGCGCCAGACGCTCACCGCCGCCGTCCCGGGCCGTCGTCCCGCGGTCCCGGCTCCTGCGATCCCGGCTCCTGCGGTCCTGGACCCTGCGGTCCCGAGTTCTGCGGTCCCGAGTTCTGCGGCCGCTCACGTCCGGAGGATCGCATCCGGGCCTGGCGCAGCCGCTCCCGCGCCCTGCGCTCGATCTCGGCCTGGGCCTGCAGACGCTCACGGCTCTTCGTCTGCCTGAACTGCGGCTCCTCAGCAGCCGGCCGGCCCGGCAGCACCGTGGTCGGCTCCTCGTCCGGGCGGACCGCCGCCGACTCACTTCCGCGGGTCGGGATCACGGTGGTGGCAGCCTCTCCCTGGTCGGTCGGCAGCACCGGACCAGTCTGCTTCGGAGCCTGCGCTAGGTTCGGGGTCGCCGGCGCTGGGTGCGGGGTCGCCGACGACCGGTCCGGGGTCGACCGGTCCGGGGTCGACCGGTCGGCGGGCGGGTGAGCGGACTGTGCTGCCCCACCCCGGTCCAGCACCGTGGTCACCGCCTCCCCCGAGTGGTCAGCAGGGACAGCAGAGCCAGGCACGCCGGGCGGGACGGGCGCCGACCGGGCCTGGTCGGGACGCACCTGCGGTGCGGCGCGCGTGCTCAGCAGCCGGTCCACCGCGGCGTGGACATCCGCAGCGATCTGCGCCGCTGTCCTGTCGGCGTCGATCACGATGTAGCGCGAGGGCTCCTTGGCGGCCAGGTCGAGGAAGGACTCACGCACCCTCCGGCGGAACTCGATGTCCGCGCTGTCGAGATGGTTCTGCTCACCCCGGGATGCAGTTCGCGCGGCCGCGGTCTGCGGATCGATGTCGAGCACGATCGTCAGGTGCGGGACCAGCCCTTCGGTCGCCCACCGCGACAGCTGGGCGATCTCGTCGCGCGGCAGTTCCCGACCTGCTGCCTGATAGCTCAGGGAGGAGTCGATGTAGCGGTCGGTGATGACAACCTCACCGCGCTCCAGTGCGGGACCCACGAGGGCGGCGACGTGGTGGGCGCGGTCCGCAGCGAACAGCAGCGCCTCGCTGCGCGCGGCGACGCCCTCTCCGTCGAGGAGCACTGAGCGCATCGCCCGACCGGCCTCGGTGCCGCCGGGCTCGCGGGTCACGGTGACCGGGCCGAGTCCGCGGGAGCGCAGATGCTCAGCCAGCAGACTCGCCTGCGTCGACTTGCCGGAGCCGTCTGCGCCTTCGAAGGCCACGAAGACCCCGGTGGCGGCAGCATGATCACCGGCTGGACCGAGCGCCCCTCCGGATGGGAGGCCGCGGCTGTGCCCCTCCGGGACCGCAGCCGGCGACCGGAAGGCATGCACGACGTCGACGGCGAGTCCCTGCAGCCCCTGGGGCGAGAAGGTGAACAGCGCGACCACCCCGGCGATGAGCGCTGCGAGTCCCACTGCTCCGTACCCGATTCCGATGGACGACACCGACCAGTGTGCGTAGGTGCTCAGCGGGACCTCTGCGCGGAAGCCGGCGGAGGCCAGCAGGAGCGCGAGCACGCCCCCGAGCGTGACACCGACCCGGCGGGAGAAGACGTAGGGCTGGGCGCGCACACCCACTCCGACCGCGAACGCCACAGCGCCTGACAGGACTGCCTTGCCCGACAGCTCCTCGATGATCCCCGCAGCACCCATCAGCACGCCGGATCCCAGCAGCGCGAAGGAGGTCAGTCGCGGTCGAGTCATTCCCGGCGCGAACGTGGGGCCGACCTCGTAGCCGATCGCCCAGCCGAGCAGAGCACTGCACACGATGACGGCGAATCCGGCCTGCCCGAAGCCCTCGTCGATCACTGCGGGCTGGGCCAATGCGAAGACTGCACCCAGGACTCCGAAGAGGAGGTGGCAGGCCCACGGCCGAGCGATCTCCTCCGGAGCGCGCAGGGCCGCGCTCGCCTGGGGGAATGTCCCGGTCTCCGGCGGCGCCTGGGGCTGGGCGGGTCCCAGCAGCACGAGCACGGCGGCGACGAGCAGCAGCACCGCGCCGAGCAGCAGGAACCAGCGAACTCCGAGCGCTCCGGCCTCCACTCCGCCGACGATCTGGAAGGCATAGGTCACGAACAGCAGCAGGCCGGCCGCGACACCGGCAGTGCGCCAGGGCTTCTGGTTGGCATCCGGCGACTGCAGCACCATCACCGCCACCGCGACGCCCAGCAGCAGGGCCACCAGCCACGACAGCCACACCACCGGGAAGAAGAACAGCGCCAGCGCCGCCACCGCGGTGGCGACCGATGTCACGCCCAGGACAGTCCGGCGCGCCGGAGGGGCGAGCCCGCCCAGCACCCGGTGCGGAAGGAAGACCCCGGCGGCGGTGAGCACGAAGACCAGCAGCAGCGCCAGCACGGCCTGCCGAACGTCGAAGGTGGTGCCCTCGACTTCGAGGAAGATGTCCCGCATGGCGGTCGGCTCGAGGACCTCGGTGAAGCCGACAACACCCGCGATGCCCGAGGAGAGGGCGGCAAGAGCAAGCCCGACCATCCAGCAGGCGATCTCCATCGCGGTCGGACCGAAGACCGGGGACCGAGAGGCGGCAGCGGCAGTCGGCGGGGGCGCTGAGGGTCGGACGGTGCTATTCACGCCTTCAACTCTACTTCGCGGCGCTGACACCGGGACACCGGCGCGGGCACCTGCTCCCGGCCGGCTCGGCCTATCCTGTTGGAGTGTCAGTCCCGCTCACCCTCCTGGATTCCGCCTCCGACGACCCCGCCACGGCCCTGGCCGAGGCACTCGTCCTCCTCGACGAGGTCAAGGCGGGACGCCGCGCCGGGGTGCTGCGCATCTATCGTCCGCAGCCGACTGCGGCCTTCGGCGGACGCGATCGCTTCCTGCCTGGCTTCTCCCAGGCGGTCGACGCGGCGCGGGACCACGGCTTCACTCCTGTGCTGCGCTCCCTGGGCGGTCGGGTCGCCGTCTATCATCCGGGCAGCCTGGTGATTGACCATCTGGAGCCCGCTGACGACCTGCTCAGCGGGACCCAGCAGCGGTTCTCGAGCTTCGGCGAGTTCTACACCCAGGTGCTGCGCGGGATCGGCGTCGACGCACGCCTCGGTGAGATCCCCGGCGAGTACTGCCCCGGAGAGCACAGTGTCAATGTCGCGGGGCGGATCAAGGCCATCGGCACAGCGCAGCGGGTGACGAGCCGCGGCTGGCTGTTCTCCTCCTCGATCATCATCACCGATCCGGATCCCATCCGCGCGGTGCTCATCGACATCGAGTCCGCCCTGGGCGTCACGTGGGATCCGGCCACGGGCGGGGCGATCTCGGAGATCCACCCGGAGATCACCGTCGACCAGGCCACGGAGGCGTTCACGAATGCCTTCGCAGAGCGCTGCCGCCTGATTCCCGGGAAGCTCACTGCCGACGAGGCGCGCGCCGCCTCCCAGCAGCGCGACAGGCACGTGCTGTAGCCGGGGAGCGATCAGCGTCCGGCTCGCTCAGCCGACTGCGGCGCCGAGGAATTCGCTGACGTCCCTGACTTCGCGCGGGCTGATGCCGTGGCCGACCCCGGTGTAGAGCTGCTCCGTGAGCTGCACGCGGTCGGAGGCCCAACTGCGGGTGTAGGCGATCATCTGCGGATCGATCATCGGGTCGTGCTGGTCGCGGCCCCAGAACACCTTCGGCCGGACGGCGGTGACGGCGTCATCGTCGAAGACGCCCGCCAGCGGGCTCTCGCCCGGGTCGATGGCGAAGCCGGACAGCCCGACGGTGCAGGCGTACGCCTCCGGCTCGATGCGCAGCAGCGAGGTCGCCATGGCCATTCCCATGGAGAACCCGAGCAGCGAGGTGCTCGCGAACTGCTCGCGCTGCGAGGCCACCCATCGCTGCAGGCCCTCGACCGAGGACCGCACCTCGTGCGGATCGGCTGCGAGCTGCGGGGTCACGGGGAACCAGCTGAACCCGCCGTAGTCGAGGGCCAGCGGCGCGCGCACGGACGCCACCGTGAACTTCTCCGGCAGCTCCGGCACGATGCCGAACAGGTCGTTCTCGTCGGCCCCCAGCCCGTGCAGCACCACCAGCAGGGCGCTGCCCGCCCGCTCGGATTCGGGGCGGGACCAGCGGACGAACGGCTCTGCGGACTGGTGGGCGGCTCGGCTGCGTGACGGGTCCTGCATCGATCCTCGATTCGAAGTGGGAGCGGCGGAAGCGTTCGGGCTGGTCTCATTCTCAAGCTGTGTTCGGGCTGGTCTCGCTCGAGCTGGGCTCGGTCGGATCAGGACGTGCTCGAGTCGGAGGAGCCGGACGTCTCCGCGGTGCCTGACGCCGACTTCCCGGTCGCGCCGCTGGTCGACGTGCGCGTCGTGCCCGACGCCGACTTCCCGGTTGCACCGGTCTTCGCCGGCGCCTTCTTGGGAGTCGTCGTCTTCTTCGCGGCGGTCGTGCGCTTGGTCGTCGACTTCGCAGGCGTCTTGCGGGTGGTGGTGCGCTTCTTGGCCGGGCCCTTCGCCCGCTTCTCCGCCAGCAGCTCGAAGGCGCGCGCCTCGGTGATCGCCTCCGGGGAGTCGTCCTTGCGCAGGGTCGCGTTCGTCTCCCCGTCGGTGACGTAGGGGCCGAACCGCCCATCCTTGACGACCACCGGCTTCTTCGACTCGGGGTCCTCGCCGAACTCCCGCAGCGGCGGGGCTGCTGCCCTGCGTCCGTGCTGCTTGGGCTGGGCGTAGATCTCCTGTGCCTCCTCGAGGGTGATCGTGAAGATCTGCTCCTCGTCGGTCAGTGATCGGGAGTCCGTGCCCTTCTTGAGGTACGGGCCGTAGCGGCCGTTCTGCACGGTGATCGCCGTGCCGTCGGCATCCGTGCCCACCTCGCGCGGGAGGCTGAGCAGCTTGAGCGCCTGCTCCAGGGTGACGCTCGCCGGCTCCATCGACTTGAACAGGGACGCAGTCCGCGGCTTGACCTTCTTGCTGCCCTTGGTCTGCTCCTCCTCCGGGAGGACCTCGGTGACATAGGGGCCGTAGCGACCCGATTTCACGACCACGGTGTGGCCGGTCTCCGGGTCGGTGCCGAGCTCCCGGTCACCGTTGCCGTAGGTCTCGACGAGCTCGCGGGCCTTGTCGGCGGTGAGCTCGTCCGGCGCCAGTTCGTCGGGCACCGAGACGCGCTTGGGCTCCTCGCCCTCTTCCTGCGCGACTTCCAGGTACGGCCCGTACCGGCCGACGCGCAGATCGATGCCCTCGGTGATCGGGATCGTGTTGATCTCCCGGGCGTCGATGTCGCCCAGGTCGTCGACCGTCGGCTTGAGACCGGGGTGGTCTTCCGACTCGTCGCCGAAGTAGAAGGTCGACAGCCACTCGGACCCGTCCTCGTCACCGGCGGCGACCCGGTCCAGGTCCGACTCCATCGCGGCGGTGAACTGGTAGTCGATGAGTCCGGCGAAGTGCAGCTCGAGCAGGCGCACCACTGCGAAGGCCACCCAGGTCGGCACGAGCGCGTTGCCGCGCGTCCGCACATAGCCGCGGTCCTGGATCGTCGAGATGATCGCGGCGTAGGTGGAGGGCCGGCCGATGCCGAGCTCCTCCATCGTCTTGACCAGGCTGGCCTCCGTGTAGCGCGGCGGCGGCGCGGTGGTGTGGCCGTCCGCCTCGGCCCGGTCGACCCGCAGCTGCTGGCCCTCGGACACCTGAGGCAGGCGCGATTCGCCGCCGGCGGTGTCGTAGCGGTCGACGTCCCTGCCCTCCTCGTAGGCGGCGAGGAAGCCCCGGAACGTGATCACCGTTCCCGAGGCGGTCAGGCCGGCCGTCTGCGAGTCCCCCAGGTCCGCTGTGATCCGCATGGTCGCGGTGCTGCCCTTGGCGTCGGCCATCTGCGAGGCGACCGTGCGCTTCCAGATCAGGTCGTAGAGCCGGAACTCGTCCCCGGAGAGCTTGTTGGAGACCTGCGCCGGGGTCCGGAAGGAGTCACCGGCGGGTCGGATCGCCTCGTGGGCCTCCTGCGCGGACTTCTGCTTGCTCGCGTACAGGCGCGGGGAGTCGGGCACGTACTCGGGACCGTAGAGCTCGGACACCTGGCGGCGGGCGGCGCTGATGGCCTGCGCGGACAGTGACGAGGAGTCGGTTCGCATGTAGGTGATATAGCCGTTCTCGTAGAGCGACTGCGCCACCCGCATCGCGTGCCGGGACGACATCCGCAGCTTGCGGCCGGCCTCCTGCTGCAGCGTGGAGGTGGTGAACGGAGCGGCGGGCCGGCGCGAGTACGGCTTCGTCTCCAGGCTGGAGACGGTGAGCGCCTCCCTGGCCGTGGTGTTGAGAGTCTCCGCCAGCTCGGTGGCCATGGCCTCGTCGAGGACGACGACGTCGGCACCGGACTTGAGCTGTCCCCGGTCGTCGAAGTCGCGGCCGGAGGCGACCTTGGTGCCGTGATAGGCGGTGAGCCTGGCAGCGAAGGCGTTCCCGTTCCCGGGTGCCGCGAGCTCGATGTCGAGATCCCAGTAGCTGGCGGGAACGAACGTCATCCGCTCGCGTTCGCGCTCGACCACGAGCCGGGTCGCCACGGACTGCACGCGTCCGGCGGACAGGCCGCGGTTGACCTTGCGCCACAGCACCGGCGAGACCTCATAGCCGTACAGCCGGTCGAGGATGCGCCGGGTCTCCTGCGCGTCGACGAGGTTCGTGTCGAGCTCGCGGGTGTTCTCCAGCGCCCGGGAGATCGCCTCGGGCGTGATCTCGTGGAACACCATCCGCTTGACGGGGATCTTCGGCTTGAGGACCTCCAGCAGGTGCCAGGCGATGGCCTCTCCCTCGCGGTCCTCATCTGTCGCCAGGTAGAGCTCGTCGGCATCCTTGAGCAGCGCGCGGAGCTCGGCGACCTTCTTCTTCTTGCCGGGATCGACCCGGTAGTACGGCTCGAAGCCGTGGTCGACGTCGACCGCGAACTTCCCGAAAGGACCCTTCTTCATATCCGCGGGCAGCTCCGAGGGCTGCGGCAGATCGCGGATGTGGCCGACGGAGGCTTCGACATCGTAGCCCTCGCCCAGATAGCCCACGATGGTGCGGGCCTTGGTCGGCGACTCGACGATGACGAGGCGCCGCGGCTGCGTAGCAGTTGATGCCACTGCGTTCCTTTCAACGGGTACAGTCCCAGGGCTGCTCGGTGCTGCGCCGAGCACATCCCCCGAGGGAACTCATAAGAATCTAACACTAGTGTTCGGAGGGCTCCGACACAGCGGGATACATCACACCGGCCGGCACGAGGCTCCGGACCTGGCCGATCAGCTGGGTCCGCAGGGCGGGCTCCTCGATGTCCAGCAGACTGGCCAGCGCACCGCTGATCGCCCCCAGGCTCAGGCTGCCGTCGGCCACTCCGAGGAAGCCCGACAGCGCCGGGTCCGAGGCGAACGTCTGCCCGAAGCCGATGCCCTGCTCGATCGTGAGCATGGTCGGCGCCTCGGAGCCCGGGGTGTGGTGCCGGTGTTCGGTGACGTCGCCGGAGCGGACGAATGCAGTGGTCGCAAGCTCATCGTCGTCGGCGGTGTGCAGCCATTCCAGCATAGCCAATCGGGTGTCGAGGTGTGCGCCGGTGCCGACGGGGTTGGCGCCCAGCGGGCCGGCCAGCCGCTCGAAATGCCTCACGCCGGCGCCCGCCTCGGGCTCGCCCCGATGCATCCGCACCCAGCCGAAGCCGATCTCCTCGACGCCGCGGGCGGCGAAGTCCGACAGCCATGCGGCAGTGTCGCGCTCGAAGCGCTCGCCGGCCCGCTGCACTCCGCCGTCGCGGATCCAGGTCTCGGAGTAGGCGGCCGGGTCCAGCCGCTCCCGTTCGATCACCATCACCGAGGTGTCGGCGGCGTCGCTCCAGCTGCTCGGCTCCGTGCGCCCCGGCCCGTACTCCCAGTTGCCGAGGAAGGCCGCGTGGCCGTCAGCGGTGAGGTGGGCGGGTGTCTGCTCCAGGAGGCGGCGCATGACCCCGTCGCCGGTCATGCCCCCGTCGCGGTACTCCAAGGCCGGCGTCCGGCCCTGCGGCGTGATGACGAAGGGTGGGTTGGACACCACGAGGTCGAATGCCTCGGGGGTCGGCTCGAACAGCGAGCCCTGCCGGAACTCGATGTTCGGGGCGTGGTTGAGGTGCGCATTGAGGGCGGCGATCCGCAGCGCGCGCTCCGAGACATCAGTGGCCACCACATGGTCCGCGTGCCGGGCCAGCAGGAGCGCTTGGATCCCGCAGCCGGTTCCGATGTCGACGGCCGTTCCGACGGCGTGGCGCGGAGTGATGTCGGCCAGGGTCCGCCCGGCACCGCCGAGCCCGAGCACGAAGTCTCCCGGCACTGGCACGGGCCGGGCGAGAGTGCCGTGGTCGGCCAGCAGGAAGAGGGTCTCGTCACCGGGCCGGGCGCCGCGGGGCACCCCGGTGGGAACCGCCCAGGGAGTCAGCGCCAGGCGCGAGGTGACGGTCGCCTCGGCGACGGAGAGCAGTCCGGCGGTGATGAGGCGCTCGACGAGCACGGGACCGAGCACGGCGTCGACCCGCGTGCGCGGCTGCGGCACCTCGAGCAGGAACAGGCCTGCGAGCACCGCGCGGGGATCGCGGCTCCGGCGGATCTGCCAGCGCGCCGGCGCGGCGTTGCTGCGCTGCAGGGCGGCGTCGGCGTCGATCCCCCACAGCCCTCGCAGCCCGGCGGGGGTGTACTGGCTGCCCACGAGGATCTCCGCGAGCGCGCGCAGGCTGTCCGCTCCGGGGGCAGGAGCTTGAGGTGTATCCGTCACCCGCCCAGCGTAGATGGGAGAATGTCCGGCATGGTCGACTCCCCCTCCGTGCTCGTGGATCTCATCGGCGACTTCGGGCGCCGTGCCGACCGGATCCGCCACATCGAGCGCTTCCCGGCACGGACGGGCAGGCCGGTGGCATGGCCGGACTGGGTCCACGCCGAGGTCGTCGAAGCGCTGCGCTCCTCCGGCATCGAGCGGCCCTGGGCTCACCAGGCGGCAGCAGCCGAGTCCGCGCACCGGGGCGCCGACACCGTGATCTCGACCGGCACCGCCTCGGGCAAGTCCCTCGGCTTCCTGCTGCCGGTGCTCGATTCCGTCGCCCGAACCCGGGACGAGGTCCCGCTGCGGCAGGCCACCACGATCTACCTGTCGCCGACGAAGGCGCTGGCCGCCGACCAGTTCTCGAAGCTGCGGTCGCTGGTGCTGCGCGGGCTGCGACCGGGCACCTATGACGGGGACACCTCGCAGGCGGACAAGGCCTGGGCGCGTTCGCATGCCAACGTGCTGTTCACGAATCCGGACATGCTGCACCGCTCGGTGCTGCCGCGGCACTCCCTGTTCAGCCGCTGGCTGCGGACGCTGCGCTTCGTGGTGGTCGATGAGGCCCATCGGTACCGCGGAGTGTTCGGCTCGCATGTGGCCCTGGTGCTGCGGAGACTGGTGCGCCTGGCCCGGCACCATGGTGCGGATCCGGTGGTGATCGCGGCCTCGGCGACGATGGCGGCCCCGGCCGAGACCTTCGCCCGCCTGACCGGTCGGGAGTGCACGGCGGTCACCGAGGACGCCTCCCCCCGCGCGGCCGGCGAGTTCATCCTGTGGGAGCCGCCGTTCCTTCCGGAGACCGAGGTGGCCGACTCCACCCGCAGAAGCACCCTCGCGGAGACTGCCGATGTGCTCACCGATCTCACCTGCGCCGGCCGCCGGTCGATCGCATTCATCGGATCCCGACGGGGCGCGGAGACCCTGGCCGAGGCGGTCCGGCGGGAGGTCGGACTGATCGATGACACCCTTCCCCGGCAGGTCGCCGCGTATCGCGGGGGATACCTGCCGGAGGAGCGGCGGATGCTCGAGTCGGGACTGCGCAACGGCCGGCTGCGCACGGTCGCCTCGACGAACGCCCTCGAGCTCGGCATCGACATCGCCGGCCTCGATGTGGTGGTGATGGCCGGCTGGCCCGGCACGCTCGCCTCCCTGTGGCAGCAGGCCGGCCGTGCGGGCAGAGCGGGGCAGCAGTGGGCGGCGGTTCTCATCGCCCGGGACAATCCGCTCGACACCTACGTCGTCAATCATCCGGAGGCGATCTTCGGGGCACCGGTCGATGCCGGGGTGATCGACCCGGGCAATCCCTATGTGCTGGCCGGTCATCTGTGCGCGGCCGCGGCCGAGGTGCCGCTGACCGCTGCCGATCTGTCCGGCTTCGGCGACACTGCCCGACAGGTGGTGGACTCGCTGACGGCCGCGAAGATGCTGCGGAAGCGGCCGACCGGCTGGTTCTGGGCGAAGGCGGAGTCGGCGGCCGATCTCACGGACATCAGAGGATCCGGCGGTGGGCAGGTCCGGATCGTCGAGGGATCGACCGGCACGCTCCTGGGCACGATCGACGAGGCCGGTGCCCACACGCAGAGCCACCCCGGGGCGATCTACATCCACCAGGGACGGACCTTCGCCGTCGGCGACCTCGACCTGGAGTCCAGGGTCGCCCTCGTCGAGGAGGCGATCGTCGACTACACGACTCAGGCGAAGTCGGTCACGGAGATCCGAGTCGAGTCGACAGCCCGCTCGCGCACTCTTCCCTCCGGGGCGCGAGTGCTCCAGGGAACGGTGGAGGTCACCGACCAGGTCGTGGCGTACCAGCTGCGCCAGCAGCGCACCGGGGTGGTGCTGGGCGAGCATCCGCTCGACCTGCCGGCCCGCACGCTGCGCACCGCCGCTGTCTGGTGGACGGCTCCGACTGATCTGCTGGCCGAGGCGGAGCTGACGAAGGTCGATGTGCCGGGCACCGTCCACGCGGCCGAGCATGCGGCGATCGGGCTGCTGCCGCTGTTCGCCGGATGCGACCGGTGGGACATCGGCGGAGTGTCGACGGCGATGCATGCCGATACCGGAATGACGACGGTGTTCGTCTACGACGGGCATCCGGGCGGAGCCGGGTTCGCCGAGCGCGGCTTCGACTGCTTCGACTCCTGGCATCGGGCCACGCTGGAGGCGATCGAGGCCTGCGAATGCCTGACCGGCTGCCCCTCCTGCATCCAGTCGCCCAAATGCGGCAACGGCAACGAGCCGCTGGACAAGGACGGAGCAGTCAGGATCCTGCGTGCTCTGCTGAGCTGAGGGGCCGGGTGGGCTGCCTACGACGCCCTGTGCCATCAGCCGCTGCGAGCGGTCGGCGTTCCGGCCACCGCCGTGGCGCTGACCGATCCGAGTGGGGACGGCAGGTCGATCTCGGCGACGACTTTGGCCGTGCCAAGATCCGGCCTGGCGATGCACTCGGTGATCTCTGCTCCGCCGTGTTCGGCCGTCTCCTGCGCGACCGCGCAGGGCTCGCCCGGAGTGATGCCGCGGGCGGCGTCGGCGGCGGCGAGCGCTGCGAGGTCCGCAGCACTGTCGACTCGGGCATGTGCGAGAAAGGCCTGAGCACCCAGGCCGAGACCGACCGTCAGCCCGAGTGCGGCTGCTCCCACGGCGACGGAGACCACCGTGGACGAGCCTCGGTCGTCCACGCCGATGCGCCGCACCCGTGCGGTGACCCGCTGAAGGATGTCGGTCATCGGATCCCCTCCGTGCGAGCTGTGGCGGTGGCGGCGACGGAGTCGCGGATCGGGTGCAGGGATTCCGGCAGCGGCACGGAGACCTCGACGGCGGTGTAGCCGCCCTCGTGCCGAATCTCCACGACCGCGCCGGTCCCGGCGCGCTCCCGGGCCTCCCGGCGGATGTCGTTCTCCGGCTCGCCGCGTGCGGCTTCCCGCGCGGCCGCCCTCGCCGCGTCGTGTGCGCGCAGCTGGGACAGGCCGATGGTGCCCGCGCCCGCAATGAGCGCGATGAGCAATACGAGCGCCGGCATGATCATGGCGAACTCCGCAGTTGCAGCACCGCGGTCATCGCGGGACGCGGACATCAGGTCACACTCCCAGACCGAGTGCGCTGGAGATCACGCCGGTCACGAGTTCGCGGATTCCGTCGGATTTGAGGACGAGGACGAGCACCGCCGCGAAGCCGCAGGCGGCCAGCGTGGTGATCGCGTACTCGGCAGTGGTGGCTCCTGTGTCGTCCTGCAGGTCGGTGATGATGGTCGAGGGCGTGTTCCGGGTGTTGAGATCTGTCGTTGCCATCGTGAATCCTTTCCGTGTCGAGCGATGGTGATTCGATCCTGCGCTCCGCCGCCGGCCCCGACCACCACCACGCGCGGTCTGTGGATGGCCTGCGTTCGTCCACAGCGGCTCTGCAGCGACGGAGGACGGAGCTGTGACCGGAGGACCCATCAGCCGAAGAGGATGCCCATGTCGTCGACCAGACTCAGCACGACCGGCACCACTCCGAGCAGGATGAACGCCGGCAGAATGCAGACGCCCAGGGGAATCACGAGCTCGACTCCCAGCCGAGCCGCCGCGACCTGCCGGCGTCGGTGCTCGGCGCGGCGCAGGTCCCCAGCCAGGCCGCGCAGCAGCGGCGCAAGCGCGACGCCGGTCGACCGGGAGAACAGCACCAGGCGGCCGACCGCGGCCAGCTCCTCGTTCGAGCCGTCGACCTCGCCGAGCGCCAGCGAACGGCCGAGCCGGTCGAGCCCGGTCCGATCGCCGCCCGCCGAGGCCGCCAGCGACAGGGCGCGCTCCGTCGGGAGCCCGGATTGCAGACAGATCGAGACGAGATCGAGGTCGAAGGCGAGCGCGTCGACCCGGCTGGTTCCCGCAATGGCTGCCCCACCGCGCTCACTCGGCGCTCCGGATCGAATGTCTGCGGCGCAAGTCACGGCCCCGGAGCGCTGCGCGCCGACCCGGGTCAGCTCGCGCAGCCGATGGCCCACTCCCCCGCCGAGCAGCCACCAGCCGAACCCCACCAGCCCCCCGGCCAGCGCTCCCACGATGATCTCGATCATGCGGCCCTCCTGAGCAGTGCGCGCATCCACAGCCGGCCGCCGATGAGCAGCAGGGCGCCGAGCCCCAGGCTCAGCACTCCCGGCACCGATGCGAGCAGCTTTCCGAGGTCGGTACCGATCAGCAGCCCGAGTCCGAGCGAGAGGATCGGCAGCCAGGTGAGGACCGTGACGGTGGAGGCCGGCCCGGCCAGCGCCACGGCCCGCTCCCGGCTGGAGTCGGCCTTCTCCCGACAGGTCTCGGCGTACCGGGAGAGCATGTCGGCGGCCGGCGCACCTGCCGTCTCCGCCACGTACCACACGGCTGCCATGCCTTCGAACACCTCGGCGACGGGTGCGCTGAGTTCGCTGGTGTGGCGCCGGAGCGCGTCCTGCGGCGGGTCCCCGAGCTCGAGCGAGCGGCTGATGCGCATGAGCGCCTGCCCGAGGTCCTCGTCCTCGGCCAGGGCGGACAGCTGCGCCATCACGGTCGACGGCGGCATGCCCACACGGAGCAGCTCGGCGGCCCGGTCGATGACGGCCACCGCCGTTGACTGACGGTCCTCGTCCGTCCGCTTCCGCGCCCGCTTGGCCGCCGGCTGCGCGGCAGCGCTGAGGCTGGTCAGCCGGGCTGCGGCGGAGGACTCTGCGAGCAGCCAGAATCCCAGGCCGACCAGCAGACCGATCAGCCAGCTCATGACGCGCCGCGCTGCTCGAGCAGCCGCCGGGCCGCCTCGACTCCTGCAGAGGCGAAGCCGGTGGCGCGCTCCCAGACGGTCGACATCTCGATGCGATCGCCGCCCTCGGGAGCCGGCACGGCGACCTGCGCGATTCCCCGGCGGCCGCCCTCCCTGCGCACGTGGATGACGAGGTCGATGGCGGTGCTCATCTGGGACCTCACTGCCGCCGGGGTCATCCCGGCCAGCGCTCCGAGCGCCTCCAGCCGCGCGGTCACCGCCTGTGCCGTGTTCGCGTGGATGGTCGCGCAGCCGCCTTCGTGTCCCGTGTTGAGCGCGGTGAGCATGTCCCGCACCTCCGAGCCGCGGCATTCGCCGACGACGAGGCGGTCCGGGCGCATGCGGAGGGCATTGCGGACCAGGTCCGACATGCCCACCTCGCCGACGCCTTCGACATTGCTCTGCCGGGCGGCCAGCTGCACCACATGCGAATGGTCGATGAGCAGTTCCCGCGAGTCCTCGACGACGATGATGCGCTGGTCAGCGGCCACCTCGGACAGCAGAGCTCCGAGCAGCACCGTCTTGCCCGATCCTGTCCCGCCGGAGATCAGGAAGTTCGCCCGTCGTTCGAGCACTTCGGTGAGGAGCTCGTGGATCTCCCGGGGCACGAAGTCCGTCGCCAGCAGCTCGGCGAGCCGGAAGCCGGTGGGGCGCGGGACGCGGAAGGACATCACCGTCTGCTCCCCCGACAGCGGGGGGATGACCGCATTGAGTCGCACCCCGTCCGGCAGGCGGACGTCGACGAGCGGGCTCGAATCGTCCAGGCGGCGACCACCCAGCCCTGCCAGCCGCACGGCGAGGGCGCGCACGTCGGATTCGCTGCCCAGCGAGATCGGCACCGGCTGCAGGCCGTGTCCGCGGTCGGCCCAGATGTCGCGCGGGCCGTTGACGAACACGTCGGTGGTGCCGGGTTCGTCGAGCAGCGGCTGCACCGGACCGGCACCGGCGAGCTGCGCCGAGATTCTGGAGACGAGCTCCAGCAGCGCACCGGCACCGAGCACTCGACCGGTGCGCTGCACAGCGGTCGCGACGGCCGAGGCGGTCACGGGGCCGGGATTCTCCAGCAGGTAGTCCCGGACCTCGGAGATCAGCGCCGGTTCGATCCACTCGCTCACGACGCGAGGCCCGTCAGCACGAGCTCGGCGAACCTGCTCAGGTGGGTGCGGCCTGCCGGGATTCCCTCCCCGCGGTCGATGCGCGCTGCCAGGCTGCCGTCGTCGTGCAGTGTCCCGATCAGGTCCAGGCCGATCGTCTCTGCGACGAGTTCGGGGTCGAGTCCGAAGCGGTCGGTTTCGCGCACCACGAGCCTGACCCCGGGATGGACGTCGGCCAGCCGCCGCGCGACCCGCGCCGCCGCGACAGCGGCTCTGACCCGCGCGGGGGTCACGAGCACGAGATGGTGGCAGGCCCGTGCCCAGTCGGCGGGCGCGTGCCGCGGCAGATCCACGACGACGAGGTCGAATGCCTGCTGAGCGGCGGTGAGCACCGCGTCGAACACGTCCCCGGAGAGCTCTTCACGCCCCTCCCGGTCCCAGGACAGGACTGCCAGATCGTGGAACCGGGGCAGCGCCTGTGTCAGCGTCGACGGTCGCAGCCTGCCCTTCGACGCGGTCAGGGCCGGCCAGCGCAGCCCTGCGATGTCCTCGCAGCCGAGCACCAGATCGAGGCCCCCACCGAGCGGGTCGGCGTCGAGCAGCACGGTCGAGGTGTTCGTTCCGGCAGCGTGGCGGGCGATCGCGCAGGCGAGCACCGAGGCGCCCGCCCCGCCGGATCCGCCGACGATGCCCACCGTCGTGGCCGGGGTCGACGGGGGCTCGACCGCGGTGATCATGCGCTGGGTGAGCCATTCGGCGGCCGCCGGCAGGAGGGCGACGTGATCCACGCCCAGCCGGGCGGCGTTGACCCAGGCGTTGTGCGCCTCGGCGGGGGCGATGAGGACGGTGGGGACGCCGACGGCGTTGGGCGGGTCGACGACGTCCTCGCCGAGCAGGATCAGAACGGCGTCCTGCCAGCCGCCCGACTGCGGGGCGAGGACGTCGAGGGCGATGCCGATGCTGTCGGCGATCGCCGCACAATGTTCGACGAGGCTGGTCAGTTGGGTGAGCAGAGCGATGCGGGCCATGGTGCAACCCTGTCCATCGGAAGGTCACCTGTGCATCGCGGGCATCGCACTGGGGACAGCCGACGAGGGCCGGCCCCGGTGTGACCACCGGTGCCGGCCCTGTGACCTGGGATCCGGTGAGAGGATCCCGCACCTGGTCAGGCCGTCTTCGGCAGCTTTCCGGCCTGCACCGCCTGGCAGACGGTGCGGCCCTCTCCGGCGCCCTTCTCCACAGCTGTCGCGCACGAGACGATCCAGCCGGGGACATCTGCGCCCGAGGTGTAGGCTGCTCCTGCCTGGCCGTAGCCCTGGACATCTGACAGGAAGGCGGCCTCCGGCACGCCGACGCCGGTCGGGTCGACACCTGCGGAGACGAGCTGGATCCGGAACAGCGCCCGTGCGATCAGCCCGTTGCCGACCACGAAAGGACGCAGGGCGATGACTTCTCCCTGCAGGATCGCCGCCACCACCAGACCGGGCAGGGTCGGGTCGGCGAGGAGTTCGTCGAGCTGACCGATCCGGTCGGCCACCTCCGCCGGCCCCGGGGCCTGCGGCAGTCCGCCGAGGTCTCCGGGCTCCTCTCCGGCCAGCCTGGGCCGACCGAGCTGCTCGTCGGGGACCAGTCCGGCCCCGGCCGCCAGCGAGAGCTTCGACATCACGTGGGCAAGTCCGCCGCGCAGCGCATCGGGCTTCTCCGACAGCTCCTGGGCGACTGCCGCCACCCTGATCGCGGCGGAGAGCTGGGTGCCCGAGAGGTCGTCGGGCACCTCACGTGCTCCTGCGATGACTTCGCGGACGAATGCGATGGGGAATCGCGCTCCCTCCAGTGCCGCCGATGACCGGGCGGCGCGGACGGTCGCCTCGGCCCTGCATTCCGACATCCGCTTGCGCAGCGCGTTGTGCCATCGCAGGTCCGTGCAGGCGGCACGGGCTCGGGCGACGGCCTCCTCGACGGGATCGAGCGCTGCGAGGATGCGCAATGCCGAACTCAGCTCGCTCATCGTCAGCCCCGCTGGATTCCCTCGACGTTGTGCAGGACTCCCTCTCGACCATCGGAATTGCGGACGGTGAAGCTGGTGCCGTGATCGGCCAGTGCCAGGAACCATTCGCCCGGGGTGATGGTGAAGGCGGCGGCGCCGGTGGAGGGATCGACCGCGTCGCGCGGCTCGGGCACAGCGAACCAGAACGCCTGCTGGATCGGCGGCTGAGCCTGCTGCCCTACCTGCCCCTCTGCTTCTCCCGATTCCCGACCGGAGTGGTCGAATGCCCTGAACCACTGGGTGGGCTCGTCGGGGTCACCGGCAGCCTGCGCACTCTGCGGGTGGTCGCCCTGGAACGCGTTCTCCCCGGAACCGATTGCGGGCATCACAGCCGTGCCGTCCTCCCGGCCGATGGCCGGAATCACGGCGGTGCCGTCCTCGTTGCTGATGTCCGCTCTCGTCGAGCCGCCGGCCTGAAGCTCAGATCCCGTGTCCGTCCGTGCCGCCGAGTCCGACGACGGAACGTCATCTCCCCACATGGGATCGAAGCGCATGGTGTCTCCCAGGCCGGCTTCGCCATCGTGGTCTGCCGGTGCAGGCGTCGAGGAATCAGACTCGGAGGAGCCGGTGACGGACGTGGTCGACCCTCCCGCGTCGGCATTCTCCGCGCTGTCTGCGCTGCGAGAGACTGCGAGTCCGGTGGCGTCGGCGGATTCGTCTGCCCTGGCGGCCGGCAGGGTCTGATCTGCGAGTTGGGAGACTGCGGTCCCGGCTGCTGCGGATTCCTGGGGTTCGGGATCGCGTGCCTCGGATTCGGAGGCCGGAGAATTGACGTCCGGGGTCTCCGGCGCTGCGCTGGACTCGACCCCGGCATCGTTACGCCCGAAGGAGCCCGCCATGAACGCCTGCGTCGGTTCACTCTGCGCAAACTCCGGCGAATCGACGGAGCGGGTTCCCAGATACGTCCGGTCGTCGGTGGAGGTCTGCTGCGGCTCCTGCGGCGCGGGCTCATAGCTCTGCGGCGCTGACCCGAAATCGTGCGGACCCGAGCCGTAGCCCTGCGGTGCCGAGCCGTAGCCCTGCATGTCCGACCCGTAGCCCTGCGGTGCCGTTCCGTAGCCCTGCGCAGTGCCATCGGCCTGAGCCGCCCGGGAGGCCTGGGGACCGGAACCGTATCCCTGCGGCGCCGAGCCATAGCCGTGCGGAGCACTGCCGAACGCCTGGGGGCCCGAGCCGTGAGCCTGCGGAGCACCGCCGAACGCCTGGGGGCCGGGCCCGTAGCCCTGGGGTGCGCTGCCGAACGGGGCGGGCTGCATGGTCTGCGCCTGCTTGGACATGCGCTTGACCGGCCGGGCCTTCGGGTGGGCGGTCACCTCGTCGCGCTGGGCGAACTCCGCTCCGAGGAACGGGATCATGGTGAAGACGCCGGCGAAGCACGCAATGAGAGAGCCGAAGAACGCGAAGTACCCGCCGACGTGAAAACTGGGCACGGCGGTGATCAGGAACAGGAAGTTCGTCGCGAAGCCGACAGTGGTGAGCACCGCGATCAGCTGGTCCGGGCTCAGTGAGCCGATCCGCTGCGGGAAGCCCGCGATGAGCTTGTTGAGCAGGGAGATGACTCCGGCGGCGACGACGGTGAGCATTCCCATCAGTGCCCAGGCCAGCGAGCCGCCGGCCCAGTTCCACACCCACAGATTCGCGCCGCCGTCGCCGAACGGCGCGTCGAACCGATAGACCGGAGCGACCATGCCGACCAGCGCGAAGAGAGCGCCCACGAGCAGCAGGATGTCCCGGACGGTCAGTGGGCCGAGCACCCCGGCTCCGGGCCTGCGCTGCGCTGCCGGACCCTGACGATGGGCTGGTGTCGCGACGAAGCCGGGCTGCTGAGGGGAACCCGGACCGCCGTACGGAACCGGCTGCGAGCCGTAGGCACCAGGCTGCGAGCCATAGGCACCAGGCTGCGAGCCATAGGCGCCAGGCTGCGAGCCATAGGCACCAGGCTGGGAGCCATAGGCGCCAGGCTGCGAGCCGTAAGGCGTGGGCTGCTGGGGCCCCCGGCCGAAGTCACCGGACTGTCCGAACTGAGGTCCCGGTTGGCCACCGAACTGGCCCTGCTGTCCCCCGAAGGGACCCGGCTGCCCCGGAGGCCCGCCGAATTGACCGACCGCGTGCGCGCCGTGGGGCGCCGACTGGCCGCCGTCAGGCGTCTGCTGCGAGCCGAACGGCCCCGGGTGGGAATCCTCGGCGCGAAGTCCCTGCTGCCCAGGGGCCTGCTCCCCCTGGGGTGTCTGCCCCCAGTGGGGACCTCCGCCGGAGGGCTGATTCAGAGTGCTCATGTGCTCAATTTCTCCTTGGGACGCCCCGACGGTCGCCGGAGCAGGGGATTTACGGCATTCATCTTGACAAACCACACCGAGTCTTTCACACCCCGCACCTGATTCATGCGCTCGATTCTGCCGTTCCAGCAGCCCGGCTCAGGGCCGAGCGGAGCCCACGATTCCCTTAACCGGAACCGGCAATCGTTGTAGAGTTCGAACGGAACCAGGCGGAGGCCCGACCACCACCTGCCGCACCCTTGAGAAACTCCATCGATGAAGCCGGAGGACGACATGTCGGACGAGACAGCCATGGAAAGCCTGCATCACGAGGGCCGGACTTTCGATCCCAGCCCG
Source organism: Brevibacterium daeguense (assembly GCF_021729135.1). GTDB lineage: Bacteria > Actinomycetota > Actinomycetes > Actinomycetales > Brevibacteriaceae > Brevibacterium > Brevibacterium daeguense. The sequence continues at coordinate 144,381 of NZ_JAJTWW010000001.1, read as the reverse complement.
GAGTTCGCCGCGCAGGCCAACGCGAGCGCCGATCTCTACGCTGCGGCGCAAGCTGATCGTCTCGGGTTCTGGGCCAAGCAGGCTCGGGAACTCATCTCCTGGGAGACCGACTTCACCGACACGCTCGACTGGTCGGACCCGCCGTTCGCCAAGTGGTTCGTCGGCGGACGCCTCAACGTGGCCTACAACTGCCTGGACCGTCATGTGGAGGCCGGAAACGGTGACCGGGTCGCGATCCACTTCGAAGGCGAGCCCGGTGACACTCGGTCGCTCACCTATGCTGAGCTCACCGCGGAGGTGAGCCGCGCAGCCAACGCGCTGGCCTCCCTCGGGGTGGGGCAGGGCGATCGCGTGGCGATCTACCTCCCGATGATTCCCGAGGCGGCCATCTCGATGCTCGCCTGCGCGCGCCTCGGCGCAGCCCATTCCGTGGTCTTCGGCGGGTTCTCATCCGACGCTCTCCACTCCCGCATCATCGACGCCGAGGCGCGGGTCGTGATCACCGCCGACGGGGGCTACCGGCGCGGCAAGCCGTCTTCTCTCAAGCCGGCGGTCGACGATGCGCTGGCCAAGGGCGACACCCCGGTGGAGAAGGTCCTGGTCGTCAAGCGCACAGGAGAGGACGTCGACATGGTCGACGGCCGCGACCTGTGGTGGGACGATGTGGTCGCCGAGCAGCCTGCCGAACACCGGTGGGAGTCCTTCGACGCCGAGAATCCGCTCTTCATCCTGTACACCTCGGGCACCACCGGCAAGCCCAAGGGAATCCTGCACACGTCCGGCGGCTACCTCGTGCAGAACGCCTTCGCGATGCAGACGGTGTTCGACCTCAAACCGGAGAGCGACGTCTTCTGGTGCACGGCCGACGTCGGCTGGGTCACCGGGCACTCCTACATCGTCTACGGCCCGATGGCCATGGGCGCCACTCAGATCATGTACGAGGGCACCCCGGACACCCCGCACCGCGGTCGCTGGTGGGAGATCATCGCCAAGCACGGCGTCACGACCTTCTACTCCTCCCCCACCGCCCTGCGCACCGCGATGAAATGGGGCGACGACATCCCGGCCGAGCACGACCTGTCGAGCCTGCGCCTGCTGGGCAGCGTGGGCGAGCCGATCAATCCCGAGGCGTGGATGTGGTACCGGCGGGTCATCGGCGCGGACCGGTGCCCGGTCGTGGACACGTGGTGGCAGACGGAGACGGGCGCCCATATGATCGCGCCCCTGCCCGGCGCGATGGCGACCAAGCCCGGCTCCTCCCAGCGGGCGCTGCCCGGAATCGTCGTCGACGTGGTCGACGACTCGGGCAAGCCGGTCGACAGGAACACCGCCGGCTACCTGGTCATCACCGAGCCCTGGCCGGCGATGCTGCGCGGAATCTACGGCGATCCGCAGCGGTTCAAGGACACCTACTGGTCCCGGTTCGAGAACATGTACTTCGCCGGCGACGGGGCCCGCTACGACGAGGACGGCGACATCTGGTTCCTCGGCCGCGTCGATGACGTGATGAACGTCTCGGGCCACCGGCTCTCGACCACGGAGATCGAGTCAGCACTCGTCTCGCACGAGGCCGTCGCGGAGGCGGCGGTCGTCGGCGCCGAGGACGAGACATCCGGACAGGCAGTCGTGGCCTTCGTCATCCTGCGCGGCGGCATCGAGGAGACCGAGGGCACGGTCGAGGAGCTGCGGGCGCACGTCGGCCGGGAGATCGGCCCGATCGCCAAGCCCAAGCGGATCCACATCGTCGCTGACCTGCCGAAGACCCGTTCGGGCAAGATCATGCGTCGGCTGCTCAAGGACGTTGCCGAGCACCGCAAGGTCGGGGATGCCACCACCCTGGCCGACGCCTCGGTGATGGATGTCATCTCCGCCTCGGTGGCGGCCGAGAAGTCAGGCGCTGACGAGTGAGGACCTCGAACGCCGCGCCGTTCCCGTGGGAGCGCCGGGAGGGATTAGGCTGGAACTCAGAGACAGCTGTTCGCATACATACAGAGGAGCCTCCATGCCCGAGCGGTCGATTTCCCAGCTGATCCAGGACATCAAGGCGGATTCCCGGGCCCTGGCCCAGGAAGAGACCGCGCTCGCCAAGTCGGAGATCCAGGTCGGCGCCAAGAACCTCGGAATCGGCGCCGGGCTTGCCGGTGCCGGATTGTTCCTGCTGTTCCTCGGCAGCATCATGGCGATCTTCGCGGCCGCCGCGGGATTCCACGAAGGGCTCGGCTGGCCGTGGTGGGGCAGCTTCCTCATGGTGTTCGGCATCCTCGTGGTCATCGCGCTGATCCTGGTTGCGGTCGCCATTCCGCTGTTCAAGAAGGGCAACCCGACTCCGACTGCGGCGATCAACGGCGGCAAGTCTGCGCTCGAGGCGATCACCCGCGCCCTGCGCAACCCCAGCGGACCGCGCGTCTGATCCGCTCGGAGCACCCGGAGCAGTGAGATGGCATGAGCCCGAGGACATCTCGTCCTCGGGCTCATGCCATGCAGAGCGGTGATTCGTCAGCGGCTGAGGTCTCGGCTCAGATCTGGATCTCGATATGGGTCTCCCGGTCCCAGTCGCGGGCCCAGCCGAGCTCCTCGAGCGCAAACTCCAGGAGCCCTGCCGTGAATCCCCATACGCGCAGCACTCCGACGTCGAAGGCCGGGGTGGAGTAGGCGCGGTTCGGCGGCGTGAAGGTCCCCCGGTTGGCCGGCGCGACGAGGTCCGCGATCGGCACGCGGTAGACGCGGGCCGATTCCGCCCGATCCATCACGCGCACAGCGGACGGGCGCTGCCACCAGCCGATCACCGGCGTGACGTCGAAGCGGCTGACCGGAATGTAGAGCGAATCCATCGTCCCGACGATCTCGATGCCGGAGCGGTCCACGCCGGTCTCCTCCTCGGCCTCCCGCAGCGCTGCGGCGACCGCGTCTGCGTCCTCCGGGTCCTGTCCGCCGCCGGGGAAGGCCACCTGCCCGGGGTGGTGGCGCAGCGTCGAAGCACGCTGCAGCAGCAGCACGTCGACATCAGCGGCATTCATGCCCTCCAGCCGCTCGACCTCATCCGCACCTGCTCGGGTGCGCGGCTTCTGACCGCGGCCGAAGAGCATGAGGACCGCCGCGTCGCGCACGCGTTCGTCCGGCTCCGCGTGGTGACGTCGCAGCCACTGCTCATGGCCGATCGACCGCGGCAGGCGGTCCAGGGCGTGGCGCGCCGGATCGGTGACCGCTCCCATCGCCTCTGCCCCAGTGTCCGAGACGTTCATCGCTGCACTCCTGGCTCCGTGGGTGATTGCCCCTGCTTCGCGGCGCCGGGCGCCATCTCGTACTTGAGCAGGCTGCGCGCCGCGTCGGGATCGAGTTCGCCGATCCCGAAGCTCGGGCACAGAGCTGCCACCGGACACGCGCCGCAGGCGGGCCTGCGCGCGTGGCAGATCCGCCGCCCATGGAAGATCAGCCGATGCGACAGCATCGTCAGGTCCCTGCGCGGGAACAGTGCCGCGATATCGTGTTCGATCTTCACAGGATCCGTCGCCCCGGTGAAGGCGAATCTCTGCGCGAGGCGGCTGACATGGGTGTCGACGGTGACTCCGGGCTGGTCGAAGGCGTTGCCGAGCACGACGTGGGCGGTCTTGCGACCGGTGCCGGGCAGGGTGATGAGATCGGCCATCCGGTCCGGCACCTCGCCGTCGAAGCGCTCGACGAGCTCCTGGGCGAGCGCGACGATGTTGCGGGCCTTGGCGCGATAGAACCCGGTCGAGCGGATGATCTGCTCCACTTCCTCGACAGGGGCAGCCGCCAGCGCACGGGAATCGGGAAACGCGGCGAACAGTTCGGGCGTGACCAGATTGACCCGGATGTCGGTGGTCTGCGCCGACAGCACCGTCGCCACCAGCAGCTGGAACGGGTTCTCGAAGTCCAGCTCGCACCGCGCGTGCGGATAGACCTCCGTGAGGATCCGGTCGATCTTCCGTGCCCGCCGGGTCCTGCCCAGCGGTGTCTCCCTCGCGAATCTGCGCGCGCTCTTCTCGGCAGTCGTCAACACGCGTTCCAGCTTATCCGAGGGGTCTCCTCCGCGGCGGTCGGCCCGGGCCCGCTTCCCCAGGGCGGGACGTGTGCGAAACCACACTGAGCAGGTAGATTGGGGGGCGAACTTTCAACGACAGGAGGACTTCAGTGGACATCGAGGTAGTGCGGAACGCCACCCTATTCGCAGGACTGGACAATGAGGCGACCAGCGCCCTCGTCAAGTTCATGAAGCCGCGCAGTCTGCGCCGCGGCACTGTGCTCTTCACCGAGGGGGATCCGGGCGATGAGCTCTACATCGTCTCCAGCGGCAAGCTCAAGATCGGCCGGGAGTCCCCGGACGGCCGGGAGAACCTCTTGTCGGTCATCGGTCCCGGCGAGATCATCGGCGAGCTGACCCTCTTCGATCCGGGCGCTCGGTCCACCACGGTCACTGCCGTGTCGCAGACCGAGCTCCTCAGCCTCAAGCACGAGGACCTCATGTCCTGGCTGCGGGAGCGCCCGCAGGCGGCAATGAATCTCCTCAAGGCACTGGCTCAGCGGCTGCGTCGCACCAACGACATCGTCGGCGACCTGGTGTTCTCCGATGTGCCGGGCCGGGTGGCGAAGGCGATCCTGGATCTGTCCACCCGATTCGGCAAACCGGCCCCGGACGGCATGCTCGTCGCCCACGATCTGACCCAGGAGGAACTCGCGCAGCTCGTCGGCGCGTCCCGCGAGACCGTCAACAAGGCGCTCGCAGACTTCGCCGCCCGTGGGTGGATCCGGCTCGAGGCCCGCGCCGTCGTCATTCTCGACATCGAACGGCTGCGCAACCGCGCCCACTGATTCGACACGCAGCCGACGTCCCCGGCGCGGCGGCGCTCGCCCCCGCCGGACCGCCCTGCGGCGAGGCGCCGAGGTCAGTCTGCGCTGACGTACTCCAGCTGCGCCCGCACGATCTGCAGCGCCGCTTCGCGCACGTTGTCCGGGACATCGCGATACACGATGTCCCGGACTTCCTCGGCTCCCGAAGCCCCAGCGGCCAGCGCCTGCCGAACCTGCTCGATCCGCTCCGCCCGGTGGGTGCGGTAGTAGTCCAGCACCGCGGCAGGATTCTCGATTCGGGGGCCGTGCGCGGGCTCGATAGTCTCGATGCGACCGACGGAGACCAGGCTGCGCAGGGTCTCCAGACTGTTGAGGTAGTCGCCCACCGACCCCTCCGGGTGGGTGATGACTGTTGTTCCCCTGCCGAGGACGGTGTCCCCCGAATAGAGGGTGGTGCCGTGCAGCACGCTGATGCTGTCTGCGGTGTGCCCGGGGGTGGCGATCACCTCCACCACATCCTCCGCGGCGGAGCCGAAGCTGATGCGCTGGCCGTCGTGCACCGGTTCGGAATGCCGTGCGAACCGCTCCAGGACCGCGTGGACCGGCACCTCGGGGGCCCAGGCTTCGATCGATCCCAGCATCTCGGAATGGTCGGCATGCTGATGCGTCAGGATGATGCCGCGCAGGTCCCGATCGCCCACCGCCGCCAGGAGTGCGCTGCGGTGCTCGGCCAGCTCCGGACCGGGATCGATGAGCAGGGCGGTGCTGCCACCGGCACTGTCCAGAACATAGGAGTTGGTCCCGTCCAGGGTCATGGGTGAGGGATTGTCAGCTTGGATCCGCATGGTCACTCTCGTCGTCGAGGGGTGGGTCGACTCCAGTCTACCGACGCAGCCCGGTCATTCCGCCCGCGGGTCGATCTCCGATTCCTCCTCGGTTTCGGCGACGAGCGGGGGCGAATCCGCGTCGTCCTCCCCCGATTCGACCGTGCCCGAATCGCGCAGCGCTCCCCGCTGAGACGGATCCGCGGGCGGGCTCACCGTCACCCACCATCGGTCGCCGCGCTGCGCGATCTCCGGAATGATCGGACGCAGATCGCGGATTCGGGTCATCGCGCTGCCGATCGAGGGCATCTCGGCCAGACTCTCGCACACGAGACGCGTGGCCACCGAGATGTGCTCGGAGCGATCGGGATCGCTCGCGGCGAGCACCTCGGCCGGCGCCTTCCACCCGCCCCAGGCGTCGTTGTGCGAGAGGAAGTCCACGTGCTGGACGTGAGGCAGCGCAGCCGTGAAGTAGACCGTGTCGAAGCGCCGCAGCTGCCACGGGGTGTTGATCCAGCGCAGCCAGGGGCGGAGCAGGTCGGGCCGGAACCGCAGGTCGCGATCATCGAGCACCTGCGGGAACGACAGCCGCTTGGCGGCCACCAGTTCCCGGGTGCTGCGCTCGACGGGTATCCCCGCCGTAGTCACCACCCGCCCGTCGATGTCCTCGGCAAGCAGGATCCCCATCGTCACGAGACCGATCCGGGCCGCGGCGGTGTAGAGGGCCAGCGCTCTGCTGGGGCTGTCGATCCGGAGAGCCGCGGCGCACTGCTCAGCACTCCAGCCGGCGGTGCGGAGGCGGCGGAGGTCCGAGGCGATCAGCTCCGTGGTCGGAAAAGCCCAACGGTTGCGCTCGGCGTTGCCGCGCGCGTCGGACTGCCGCGTCACGAAGACCTCCACCCCGGCCGCCGCTTCCCGCAGGAGCACGAGAGCGGCCGCCGGGGCGGGGCGGTCGGGGTGCAGCGGCCGCTCCGCGCCTGCGAACATCGTCAGCAGCCGCGACAGCTCACGTGAGGCGGCGAACTCCCTAGCTGGAGGGGACACTCAGTGCACGGACCTTGACCACGAGTTCGACCTCGACCGGGGTGTTCATCGGAAGCGCAGCCACTCCGACAGCGCTGCGAGCGTGCGCTCCCCGCTGCCCGAACACCTCATGGAGGAATTCGGATGCGCCGTTGATCACCTTGGGCTGCGCGGTGAAGTCGGGGGTCGAGTTCACGAATCCGACGACTTTGACAACCTGCTCGACTTCGTCGAGATCCCCGATCACCGATTTGACGGCGGCCAGCGCGTTGAGCGCGGCGATGCGCGCCACCGCGTAGCCGGTTTCCAGATCCACTTCCGCTCCGAGCTTTCCCTTCGCCGCGAGCTCACCGCTGACCAGCGGCAGCTGGCCGGAGGTGTAGACGAACTCCCCGGCTCGCACGGCCGGCACGTAGGCGCCCGCGGGAGCCGCGGTTTCGGGGAGGGTGTAGCCGAGTTCGGCCAGTTGCGCTTCGATGCGCGTCACGTTCTGCTCCTCTCCGCGTTACTGCTTGGGCCGCTTGAGGTAGGCCACGAGTCCGGTGTTGTCGGGACCGGGAACGACCTGGACGAGTTCGTAGCCGTCCTCACCCCACTGATCGAGGATCTGCTTGGTCGCGTGCACGATGAGGGGCACGGTGACGTATTCCCACTTCTGCATGGATCGTCCGCCTTTCTGTCGGGCTGATCTGTCCGGCTGGTGTCAGCCGCCGAGGCCCGGAGCACCGGTGGCTCCGTCGCCTTCGTTCTCGGGTTCGCGAGCCGGAGCGCTGTCCTCTGCGCCGCCGTCGTCGCCTGTCGCCTGCTCCTGGGCCGGAGCTGCGGGTTCACGGGCGTCTTGACCTGCGCCGCGTGCGTCGGGCTCATTGCCGCCGTCCTGCTCGCGTGCCGGGGCAGGATCGTCCGAGCCGCCGGAGGACCCACCCGCGGAGCCGCCGGAGGTCCCGCTCGGGCGGGGGAATCCGGTGTTGCCCTTCGTGTGCTTCACGGCCTTGTCCATGTAGGCCTGCCAGGTCTTGCCCGAGTAGGTTGCGCCGTAGACGAAGCCGCGCACGGTGCCCTTGGAGTTGGTGCGCCAGTCCATGCTCTTGTCCGGGTGCCCGGTCCACACGGCGGTCGACAGGGTCTTGGTGAACCCGACGAGCCAGGTGTGACCGACTTCGAAGTTCGTCGTACCGGTCTTCGCGGCTGCGGGGGCGCTGATCTTCAAGGAGCTGGTGGTGCCGCCGTTGAAGGTCTGCGACAGCGCGTAGGCGACGGTGTCGGCGATCTTCTCGTCGAGGACGCGCGTGCAGCCCGCGTCCGGCAGCTGAGCCTTCTCACCGTCGCGATCGGTGATCTCCGTGATCGGGCTGGGCCGGCAGTAGGTGCCGCCGGAGGCGAAGACCGCGTACGCGCTGGCCAGGTCGATCGGTGCCACCTCATTGGTGCCGAGCACCGAGGAGGGCATCAGCGCAGGCACAAGTCCGGTGTCCTTGTCGGGTTCGTCCAGCGATTCCCCGGTCCCCTGCTTGAGACCGAGGTCCATCGCCGTCTCCACGATGCCGCACATGTTGAGCTGATTGGCCATCGCCGCGTAGCCGGTGTTCACCGAGCTCTTCGTCGCCTGCAGCACGCTCATCGAGCTCGACCCCTTGCCGTCACCGGCGTTGCTCGGTGCCCAGGCCGCGGGGTAGCCCTCACATCCCTCGTATCTCCACGAACTGGCCGGGTAGCCGCGCTTGGTGGCGTTGACCTTGTCGTCGAGCCCACGCCCGGATTTCAGCCATTCCGTGAGCACGAAGGGCTTCCAGGTCGAGCCCACCTGGAAGCCGTTGGCTCCGTTGTGGGCGTTGTCGACGTTGAAGTTGATCTGGGTGTCTGATCCCTTCTCCCCCTCAGCGACCGCGTAGTTGCGGTTCTGGGCCATCGCGATCACCTTGCCGGTGCCCGGCTCCACAGTCACGGCGGCGTGGCCGGCGCCTGAGGGATCACCGACGGGAACCCGCTTCTTGACCTCTTTGTCGGCGGCCTTCTGGATGTCCGGCACGATGCTCGTCTTGATCGTCAGGCCGCCGCGCTGGAGGAAGTCCTGGCGCGCCTCCTTCGTCTCACCGAACGCGGCATCGTTCTCGATCACCCGCTGCACGTAGTCGCAGAAGTAGGCCATGTTCCCGGCGGCCGCACAGCCGTTCGGGGTGGTGTGGATGTCGAGTGCGAGGTCGGTCTTCACCGCCTCGTCGTACTCCTCCTGGCTGATCTTCTCGTGCTGCAGCATCAGCCCGAGCACCACATTGCGCCGTTCGAGAGTCTGCTCCGGGAAGCGCTCCGGGTTGAAGGCCGATGGGTTCTTCACGATGCCCGCCAGCATGGCGGCTTCGGCGATGCTCAGGTCCGCGGCTGACTTGCCCCAGTACCGGTAGGCGGCGGCCTCCACTCCGTAGACGTTGGGCGATCCGGAGTAGTTGTTGATGTTGAGGTAGCGGTTGAGGATCTCGTCCTTGCTGTACTTGTTCTCCACCGCCACGGCGAGCTTGGCCTCGCGCAGCTTGCGCGCATAGCCGGCAGTCCCCTCGCTCTCGGTGGCGGCTTCGACGCCTTCCCGGTTTCCGGCCGCATGCGCGTTGTCGGCGAGCACGTTCTTGACGTACTGCTGGGTGAGCGTTGATCCGCCCTGCGTCTGGTCGGACAGCACATTGTGCACGACGGCGCGGGCGATGCCCTGCAGATCGACTCCGCCATGATCGTAGAACCGAGCGTCCTCCACTGCGATGGTGGCATCCTGCATCTCCTGGGAGATCTCCTCGAGCGGGACCTCCCTGCGGTTCTGCCAGTAGAAGGTCGCGATCTCCGAGCCGTCGGCGGCCAACATCCGCGACTGTTCGGCAAGCGGCCGCTCCTCGAGCTCGGCGGGCAGCGCCTGGAAGATGTCGACCGCGCTTTCGGCGCCGGCAGAGGCCACGCCGACCGACGGGATTGCCAGACCGGCGCCGACAACGCCGGCGATCACGCTGACGGCGATGAACTGGAACCAGGCCTGAAGCTTGCCCTGGTGGGAATCGGACGCAGGAGACACCATGGCCGCAATGATAGCGAAGGGCCCGCGCCCCGACTGTCAGACAGCGCGCAAGCTCGGCTGAATCGTTACGACACCGCCGCCTGTCGTCCCGCTCTCGCCGGATCAGGCCGTGCGCGGCGCCAGCTCCACCAGGGAGACCTCGGGAGGGCAGGCGAAGCGGACCGGGGCATACGGCGAGAAGCCCAGTCCGGCAGAGATCTCGACGGCTGTCCCTCGATGATCGAAGACGCCGCGCGCACGTGACCGATCCAGGTCGCAGTTCGTCACCGGTGCTCCCCAGAAGGGAATGCGCAGCTGGCCGCCATGAGTATGGCCGGCGAAGACGACGTCGGCCCCCGCCTCGGCGAATGCGTCCAGCGTGCGTAGGTACGGTGCATGGGTCACCCCGATGCGCACACCGGCGCCCGAGGCGAATGCGGGGTGTCCGGCGGTGATCCGATCGGCGTCCATGTGCGCGTCGCCGAGGCCGGAGAAGGAGATGCGGACCCCCTTCACCGTGAGCTCGGCGTCTCGGTTGTCGAGCTGCAACCAGCTGCGTGCCGTGAATGCGTCCACCATCTCCCGTGTCGGCAGACCCGGTTTCGAGCGCTCTCCGCCGGCTTCGGACGGGGCGAAGAGATAGCGCGCGGGGTTCTTCATCTCCGCGGCGTGGAAGTCGTTGGACCCGAGCACGAAGACTCCGGGCAGATCGAGCAGATCACCATAGGTGTCGAGCAGATCGTCGAGCAGATCAGCTGACATATTGTCACCGGTGTTGACGACGAGGTCCGGCTCCAGTGAGCGAAGGCCGTGCACCCACCGCTTCTTGTGGTGCTGCCAGGAAGCCAGATGCAGGTCGGACACGTGAAGAACCCGCAGCACGGGCGCACCGGCCGGGAGCACGGTCAGCCGGTGGCGGCGCACCCGGAACAGATGGGGCTCGATGCCGGCCGCCCACACCCCGCCGGCCGCGCCGACTGCGGCGAGGGCGCCGAGGCCGGCGAGGAGCGGATTGGCCAAGCGCTCAGCCCTTCCGCGCGGCGATGAGACCGGCGATCTGGACGGTGTTGAGCGCCGCGCCCTTGCGCAGGTTGTCGTTGGACACGAAGAGCACGAGGCCTCTGCCCTCCGGCGCCGACTGGTCGGCGCGGATCCGTCCGACGAAGCTGGCGTTGCGTCCAGCGGCCTTGAGCGGAGTGGGGACCTCGTCGAGTTCCACCCCGGGAGCCGCTCCGAGCACCTCGCGAGCCCGCTCCGGGGAGATGTCACCGTCGAATTCGGCGTGGATGCTCAGGCTGTGCCCGGTGAACACCGGCACCCGAACACAGGTTCCCGCCACCCTGAGGTCGGGCAGTCCGAGGATCTTCCGGCTCTCGTTGCGGAGCTTCTTCTCCTCATCGGTCTCGTTCTCGCCGTCATCGACGACCGAGCCGGCCATCGGCAGCACGTTGAAGGCGATGGGCTCCACGTAGACCTTGGGCTGCGCTGCGATGGACGCACCGTCCCGGACGAGCTCCCGAGCATTCGGCAGTGCCGATTCGGCCTGGCCGTAGAGTTCGTCGACGCCTGCCAGACCCGATCCCGATACCGCCTGATACGTGCTGACGGTGAGTCGGCTCAGCCCGGCCTCGTCGTGGAGTGCCTTGAGCACCGGCATCGCAGCCATCGTGGTGCAGTTCGGGTTGGCGATGATGCCCTTGCGCGCGTTGTCGATCTCCTCCGGGTTGACCTCGCTGACGATCAGCGGGACCTCGGAATCCAGCCGCCACGCGGAGGAGTTGTCGATGACCGTGACGCCGGCGGCGGCGAACCGCTCGGCCTGTGCCCGGGAGGTGGAGCCGCCGGCGGAGAACAGCGCCACGTCCAGACCGGTGGGGTCGGCCGTCGCCGCGTCCTCCACCGTGATCTCCCGGCCCTTGAAATCCAGGGTGGTGCCGGCCGACCGGGCCGAGGCGAAGAAGCGGATGTCGCCGATCTCGAATCCGGGATCCTCGGCCAGCAGGTCGCGCATCACGCCGCCGACCTGCCCGGTCGCGCCGACCACTCCGACGTTCAATGCCGTCATCGTCCTGTCCCTCCGTAGACGACTGCCTGGGTTTCCTCCGAGTCGAGCCCATAGGCCGCGTGAGCGGCCCTGACCGCGTCGTCGAGCAGGTCCACATGAGTCACGACGCTGATGCGGATCTCCGAGGTGGAGATCATGTCGATGTTGATGTGGGCCTTCGACAGTGCTTCGAACAGCCTCGCGGTCACGCCCGGGTGAGAGCGCATTCCGGCGCCGATCACCGAGAGCTTGCCGATCTGGTCGTCGTACTGCAGATGGTCGAACCCGACCGTCTCCTTGATCGCCTCCAGCGCCTCGATCGCCTTCGCCCCGTCGTCCATGGGCAGGGTGAAGGAGATATCGGTCCGGCCGGGATCACGAGTGGAGATGTTCTGGACGATCATGTCGATGTCGATCTCCTGGTCGGCGACCGTCTTGAAGATCTCCGCAGCCTTGCCGGGCACATCGGGCACCCCGACGATCGTGAGCTTGGCTTCGGAGCGGTCATGGGCGACCCCGGAGATGATTGCCTGTTCCATGGATTCTTCCGTTTCTTGGCTCGTAGTGCGGAATTCGGCCGGAATGGGAGAGTCGGTCACCCAGGTGCCCTGGAGCTGAGAGAAGGAGGACCTGACATGCACGGGAACCCGATAGCGCCGGGCGTACTCCACGCAGCGCAGCATGAGGATCTTGGCCCCCGAGGCCGCCATCTCGAGCATCTCCTCGTAGCTGATGCTGTCGATCTTGCGTGCTGAGGGAACGATCCGGGGATCAGCGGTGAAGACGCCGTCGACGTCGGAGTAGATCTCGCAGACATCAGCGCCCAGGGCCGCCGCGAGCGCAACGGCTGTGGTGTCCGAGCCGCCGCGGCCGAGCGTGGTGATGTTCTTGGTCGTCTGGCTCACGCCCTGGAATCCCGCCACGATGGCGACGTTGCCGTCGTCGAGCGCTGACCGGATGCGGCCCGGGGTGACGTCGATGATGCGTGCCTTGCCGAAGGACTCGTCGGTGATGACGCCGGCCTGGGAGCCGGTGAAGGACTGCGCTTCGTAGCCGAGGTTGGCGATGGCCATCGCGAGCACTGCCATCGAGATCCGCTCCCCGGCAGTCAGCAGCATGTCGAGCTCGCGGGCCGGCGGGACCGGTGAGACCTCCTGCGCCAGGTCGATGAGATCGTCGGTGCTGTCGCCCATCGCGGAGACGACGACCACGACATCGTGTCCGGCCTTGCGGTATTCGACGATGCGGTGCGCGACTCGCTTGACGGAAGCGGCATCGGCAACGGACGAACCACCGTATTTCTGGACGACTAGGCTCACAGCAGTCACTTTCGTAGGCGTTGATTCGGCTCCATTGTACGGGGCGTCCGATTCGCGGAATCAGTAGCCCGCAGTCGGTGCGGTGCGCAGTGCGGACGTGATGCGGTACTCCGCACCGACCGATCCTGCGGGCCTGCCGCAGACGGAGCCTGCGTGTCAGCCGGTGACGGGCCGCCGCCCCTCGAAGGCCCGGCCGAGGGTGACCTCGTCGGCGTATTCGAGGTCGCCGCCGACCGGCAGCCCGGAGGCGAGCCGGCTCACGGTGACCCCGACGGAGGACAGCAGCCGCACCAGGTAGGTGGCGGTCGCCTCGCCTTCCAGATTGGGATCGGTCGCGATCACGCATTCGGCGACCTCGCCGGACTGCAGCCGAGGCAGCAGCTCCTTGACCCGCAGGTCATCAGGTCCCACTCCCGCCATCGGGTCGATGGAACCGCCGAGCACGTGGTACAGGCCGCGGTACTCGCGTGTCCGCTCGATCGCGACAACGTCCTTGGGCTCCTCGACCACGCAGATGATGCTCTGATCCCGCCTGCCGTCCTTGCAGATCACGCAGCGCTCGTCCTCTGCCACGTTGCCGCAGATCTCGCAGAACCGCACCCTCTTCTTGACCTCGGTCAGAGCGGAGCTGAGCGCCTCCACCTCCTCCAGCGGGCTCTGCAGGATGTGGAAGGCCAGGCGCTGCGCGGATTTCGGCCCGATGCCGGGCAGCTTGCCGAATTCCTCGACGAGGTCCTGGAGGGCGCCTTCGTAGAGCATGCTCATTCGTTCTTCTCCTCGATCACAACGCCACCCAGCAGCCGCTCGACCACCGGCACTCCGAACTCGGGTGCTTCGGAGATGTCGATGTCACCCTCCGGGTCGTAGTCGACGTAGTTCTCCACGGGATCCGGCTCCGGGACCGCCGCCGCCCGACCGGCCTGCGGGCCCGTCGGGACGACGCCGCGCGCGTGACGCGCGGCGATCGCGGCGAAGGGATCCGCCGCACCGGTCTGCGTCTCCGCAGCGGGAGCTGCCGGGAGCTCGTGATTGTCGGTGAACGAGATATCCGGGTCCGCGTAGGCCCCGAGGAAGTCAAGGTCGTCGTAGCCGCCGGCTTCGTCCCGGGCCGCCTGATGATCGCTCCCGTCCGCGGGTTCCGAGGCTTCCGAAGTGTCCGGCCGGGGAGCTTCCGCGTGGTCCTGTTCGGGCCCTGCCTCGCTGTCCGGCTCCGGGGGTGCCTCGTCGCCCGGCTCCCGGGCGCCTCCGCTGTCCGGCTCGAACTCATCCGCGTAGTCCGGCTCCGGGATGTCCGCGGGCGGCGGCACCGCCACGAATGGAACGTCGACGGCACCGCTGCCGGCGCTGGTGAGCGCTTCCCCGTACGGGGCCGGGGCGTAGCCCCCGAATTCGGTGCGGCGGTCGCCCGGATCCGAGGCGCGTGTCGAGTCAGCAGTCGAGCTTGCCGGCGCTGTCGGCGCCTCAGGCGTCTGGTCGGGAGGTGCGCTCAGAGAGGCACGCCGGTCGTCCTCCGCATCGTCGTCGCCGCCGTCGTCGGCACCCCACGGGCCGCCGGCGGGGGGCGCCTGCCAGAACTTCTCGTGGTCGACCGGTGCACGGTCGGCCTCGCGAGGTCCGACAACGGAATCGACCTCGTCCTGAGTGGGTCTGCGGGGACCCGAGGGGCCGGGGGCGGGCCGGGATCCTGACGGAGGGGCACCCCCACCTGTCGCTGCCGGAGTCCGATTGACCGGGTCTCCGGCGATGCCGGCTTCCACGCGCGTCTGGATTCCGAGCACTTCGCTGATGGACTCGGCCAGCTTCTGCGCGTTGCCGCCGCGGGCGAACCCGGCGACGGAGCCCTGGTTGTTGAAGCCCAGGAGCAGCACGCCTGCCGTGAACGACTGCGGCACCGCATTCGAGCTCACGATGGCGCGAGCGAGCTTGCTGCGTCTGCCGAGTGCTTCCAGGATGTCCGGCCACGATCGGCGGATGGCATCGATCTCGGCTCCGACAGCGGATCCGGCAGGTGAAGCCTGAGGCGCTTGCGACCGGGCGGGACGGCCCTCCTCCGGCTGGGCAGCCGATGCGCGGGGGGCAGGGGGCGAGGCAGCCGCGTGTGGTTGAGCAGGTGCCTCCGGCCGTGCGGCCACGGGTGGCTGAGCGGGCGCCTCCGGCCGTGCGGCCACGTGTGGCTGAGCGGGCGCCTCCGGCGGTGCAGGTGGCTGTGATCGGGCAGGCGATTCGGATTCGCCGAGAAGTGATTCGGCAGCCGCGGCGGCGGCCGCGAAGTCGTCCAGGTCGTCGTCCATGCTGCGATCGGCCGCATCCGGGCGAGCCGGCGGAGTCGCCGCAGGCCGAGGATCGTCCTGATCTGCGACTGGGCCGGCGGAAACGGCCGTAGAAGCGGCTGCGGGAGCTCCGGGGGCTGCTCCCCCGATGCCTGTGCTCGCAGCCGCGCTCTGTCCCTGCGGTACAGAACCGGTGGCGCCCATTCCGATCCGGCGCTCCAGCCGCTCCAGGCGGGTCAGCGCCGATCGCCGAGAGTTTTCCGCTCCCGGGAGGAGGATCCGCGCGCAGATGAGTTCGAGCTGCAGCCGGGGTGAGGTCGCCCCGGACATCTCCGTCAGCCCGGTGTTCAAGAGGTCCGCGGCGCGGGACAGCTCCGCCTGCCCGTAGGACCGCGCCTGCTGGATCAGCCGCTCGAGCCGATCCGCCGGGACTTCGGGCATGAACGCCGCGGCGTCGCTCGGAGCGGCGCCGATGATGATGAGATCGCGGAATCGCTCCAGCAGATCCTCGACGAACCGGCGCGGATCCTGACCCGATTCGATCACCCTGTCGACGACGCGGAACACCCCTGCGCCGTCACCGGCCGAGAAGGCGTCCACGATGTCCCCCAGCAGGGAATCCGGTGTGTAGCCCAGCAGCGCGACCGCAGTCTGGTAGTCGATGCCGTCAGCGGTGGCCCCGGCCATCAGCTGGTCCAGCACGGACAGCGTGTCGCGAACCGAGCCGCCTCCTGCTCGGACCACCAGCGGGAGCACACCCTTGCTCACGGGCACCTGCTCCCGGTCGCAGAGCTCCTCCAGATAGCGGGTCAGTCCTTCGGGCGGGACGAGCCGGAACGGGTAGTGGTGGGTCCGCGAGCGGATGGTCCCGATGACCTTCTCCGGCTCGGTCGTGGCGAACACGAACTTCACATGCTCCGGCGGCTCCTCCACGAGCTTGAGCAGCGCGTTGAAGCCCTGAGTCGTGACCATATGGGCCTCGTCGAGGATGAAGACCTTGAAGCGGTCGCGCGCCGGAGCGTAGACCGCCCGCTCGCGCAGATCCCGCGCATCGTCCACACCATTGTGGCTGGCGGCGTCGATCTCCACCACGTCGAGCGAGCCCGGCCCTCCGTTGGCGAGATCCCGACAGCTGGGGCACTCACCGCACGGCTGGGGTGTGGGCCCCTGCTCGCAGTTGAGGCAGCGCGCGAGGATGCGTGCCGAAGTCGTCTTCCCGCAGCCGCGCGGCCCCGAGAACAGGTAGGCATGATTGATGCGCCCGTTGGCGATGGCGGCCTTGAGGGGACCGGTGACGTGATCCTGCCCGATGACCTCGTCGAAGGTATCCGGGCGATAGCGGCGATACAGTGCGGTGGACACGGAACTACCTTACTGCCCGTCGCGGACACGGGCGCCGGCTGCTGATCCTCCGGCCGGGAGACCGCTGTTCGCCCGCTCTCGGAAGGGGAGCCGAGCTGCGGCTGATCCCACCGTCGGCCCGCTGCATTGAGCGCCTGCGGACAGGTCGGGCAGGATATGGGGCATGACACAACCAGCGGAGAACCCTCCCTCTGATCCCTCGCTCACCCTTCGGATCGGCCACGCCGACCGGGACGAGGTCATCGAGGTCCTCCGCGACGCCGCAGCCGAGGGGCGCCTGACCACCGAGGAGCTCACCGAGCGGATCGAGGCCACGACGAAAGCCCGCTTCTTCGCCGAACTCGACGAGATCGTCGCCGACCTCCCCACGCCCCCGCCTTCGGACAAGATCCGACCCAGGCCTGCTCAGGCGCTGATGCGGCCGAATGTGCACACCGAACCTGGCCAGCACCCGCTCGATCCTCTGGTGCTGCGCGCGTCCTGGGAGAACGCGAAGCGCACCGGGCGGTGGAGTCCGCCTCCCTTCATCCGCCTCGAACCGGTGGCGGCCACCGCAGAGGCGAATTTCCTCGAAGCCGTCACCGACCTCGAGGTGATCGACGTGGAGGTCACCGCAGGCGCTGGAACCGCCGCTGTGGTCATTCCCGAGGACTGGGGCGTGAACATCGATCGCCTGTCCTCGAGCTGGGGCGCGGTGAAGTCACGCGTGCCGGCGGTGCCGGCGCAGGGACGACCCCTGATCCGCGTCCACGGTTCGGTAGGCATGGCGAGCTTCGTCGCTCGCCATGCCGGCTACTTCGAGCGGAAACGCCTGGAGAAGTGACGTGAACGAGCCGCAGCTCCTTGCGATCCTCATCATCATCGGCTTCTTCGCAGTCGTGCTGGCCCTCGGCGGATTCCTGATCCACCGCACGATGACCAGGCCCAACAGTCACATCGGTGCGCGACTGCCCATGGACGAGTCGTTCGAGCCCTCCGCCGAAACCGGCCTCCCGCCCGACCTCGGCTCGGAGGACGGCGACGGCGAGCGGAGCTAGATCACTCCGCGTCGATGTGCACCTGCGACTCCTCGCTGACCTCCACCCGGGCGTGGTCCTCGCGCCCGAAGAGGTAGAGCAGCAGCTCGACCGGCGAGCCGTGCAGCCGAACGGTGCCGCGGGCCGTCGGCCCGGCCGAGACCGTGCCGAAGCCGGGGGCTTCGAGCAGGTAGCGGCGACCGGCGCGGAGACTGAAGGGCAGGATCATCGCCTGCAGCATCCTGAAGCACTCCCCGTGCAGCTCCCAGCTGAGCTCGCGCGGCTGCCACTCCAGCTGCGCCCGCCGCACGTCCTCGTGATGAACGAGGAGCTCGGAGGTGTTCATCAGACGATCGATCGGACCCCACGCCATCGGATTCCACTTCGGCGAGCCCTCGGCGACCAGGCCGACCAGCTGCGCCCACGGCAACGCGTGAAGCTCGTCCTCAGCCTGCTGGGCGCGGCGTCCGAGAGCGGGGATCCGACCGGCGACCTCCGGAGCGATATTGCCGATCGATGCCAGCGGCTTCCGGTCGCGGATCACCAGGTGGACCGCCAGATCGCGCGTGTCCCAGCCCTCGCAGAGCGTGGGCTGATCAGGACCGAGCTCCCGCAGCAGTGCGGCCAGTGCCAGACGTTCGGTGCGCGCGTGATTCGTCATGGCTCCAGTCTGACCGTGCCGGGCGGCTGTGTCGACTGCTCCACCCGGGCCTGCCAGGCGGAGAGGAAATCGGCCACTCGGCTCACGGAGCGCACCACCCCCAGGTCGTCAGCACGCGTCGGACCATCCGTGACGATCACGACCGGACGTCCTTCCTTGACCGCCGCGCGCACGTACCGGAGCCCCGAGTGGACGGCCAGGGACGAGCCGAGCACCACAAGACCGGAAGCGGAATCCACCAGGGCGTGCGCCTCGGCAACCCGATCCTTGGGCACCGACTCGCCGAAGAAGACCACGTCGGGCTTGATGATCCCGCCGCATCGCGGACAGTCCAGCACGCGGAAGCCGGCCGTCTCCTCCAGTTCGACGTCGCCGTCGGGGGCGGTCTCGAGCGTCTCCGGGGAGACCGACAGAGAGTCGATGAAATCAGGATTGAGCGCATCGAGCGCGGCCTGCACCTCGTCGCGGTCGAGCATCAGCCCGCAGTTGAGGCAGCGCACGCGGTCCAGGCGCCCGTGCAGATCGATCACCGGCTCCGAGCCCGCCACCTGGTGCAGCCCGTCCACGTTCTGAGTGATCACGCCCCGGGGATTCAGGGCCGCCAGGCTCACATGCCCGGAGTTGGGAGCCGCCTGTGTCATGTGCTTCCATCCCAGCCAGCTGCGCGCCCAGTACCGCGAGCGGTGAGCGGGATGGGACAGGAACGTCTGGAACGTCATCGGGGACCGGGGAGCCGCGTCGGGGCCGCGGTAGTCCGGAATCCCCGAATCCGTGCTCATCCCGGCCCCGGTCAGTGTCACCCACCGCTCCGGGGGCAGCTCGAGCATCCTGTCGATGATCTCCTCATCCGGCTGCGTCTGCAGAGGACGGGACCGCCCGCGGAGGGGGTCTCTCACGACCGCCATGACATTCCTCCTCGCGCTGCAGGTCACGGTTCAGGGATCGGTCCGGTATCGGTTCGGCATCGGCGGCGCCAGAAGCCGGACCGGCGTCCTTCTCAAGCTTACAATCGGCGCATGCGAACCCCTCCTGCAGGATTGCGCGCCCTCGGGGCTGCCCTCACGGTCATCTGCACGGCACTGGTCATCGTCTTCTCCTCTGCTCCCCCGGCATCCGCCTACACCGTCAAGGGCGCCATCGGCAATCACTACCAGGCACTGGGAGGAGCAGCCGGCAGGCTGGGCGCTCCGACCAGCAATGAGCGCTGCGGGCTGCGGGACTCCGGCTGCTACCAGAGCTTCCAGGGCGGATCGATCCACTGGACCCGCGCCAGCGGAGCCCACGCCACGTGGGGTGCCATCCGGAATGCCTGGCGCGACACCGGCTGGGAGAACGGCAAGCTGCGCTACCCGACGACGAACGAGCGCTGCGGACTGCGGGACTCCGGCTGCTACCAGACTTTCCAGGGCGGATCGATCCACTGGTCCCCCGCGAGCGGGGCGCACGCCACCTGGGGCGGCATCCGCTCCGCGTGGAGCAGGACCGGCTGGGAGAACGGCAAGCTGCGCTACCCGACGACGAACGAGCGCTGCGGATTGCGCAACTCCGGCTGCTACCAGACGTTCCAGGGCGGATCGATCCACTGGTCCCGCGCGAGCGGTGCGCACGCCACCTGGGGCGGCATCCGCTCCGCGTGGAGCAGGACCGGCTGGGAGAACGGCAAGCGGCGCTACCCGACGACGAACGAGCGCTGCGGACTGCGCAACTCCGGCTGCTACCAGCCGTTCCAGGGCGGATCGATCCACTGGTCACCGAACACCGGAGCGCACCCCACCTGGGGTGCGATCCGAAGCACCTGGCGGGACAACGGCTGGGAGAAGGGGCGACTCGGATACCCGAAGTCCGACGAATACAGCATTTCCGGGGGAATGGCGCAGGACTTCGAGTTCGGCCGGATCACCTGGAAGCCCGGCCAGGGCACAACCGTTCAGCTCACGGCTGTGCCGAGCTCCTTCGAGCTGACCGGCTCGGGCTTCGGTCACGGTGTCGGCATGAGCCAGTACGGTGCCCGCGGGATGGCGGCGGCCGGGAAGTCCGCCACCGAGATCCTCGAGCACTACTACCGGCCTGCCAAGGTCGAGTCGATCAGCGCGAACGCCAACGCGGACATCCGGGTGCAGCTCCTCACGGGCACCCAGAGCGTCACGATCTCCCCCAACAGCGGGATGCTGCGGGTGAAGGCCGGCCCTGCCGTCGACGATCACTGGCACCCGATCACCCTGACGCGCACTTCGGACAACCGGGTGAAAGCTCAGGTCGGCGACCAGACCTACACGGCCTCCTGGATCTCCGTCGAATGGCAGAACACCCGGTACTGGCCCGGCGGGACCCAGCCGACGACGGTGTCCGTCGATGGGGCGCGGGCCGGTTCCACCGGTCAGTACCGACATGGGCGGATCGAGGTCGGGGTGCTGAACAATTCGCTCAACGCGGTCAATGTGCTCCGAGTCAATACGGAGTACATGCGGGGAATCGCGGAGATGCCGACGAGCTGGAATCCGCAGGCGCTCCGCGCGCAGGCGATCGCCGCCCGCACCTACGCCTACCGCAATCTCAGCTCGCTCAAGGCGGACTGCAGCTGTCACGTCTACGACGAGGTCCGGTCGCAGGTGTTCGCCGGCTGGACGCACGAGAACGGCTCCGGCGGCAGCAACTGGACCTCGGCGGTCGCCGCCACCCAGACCGTCTCCGGCTCGAACGTCACCAACGCGCAGGTCGTGCGGCACAACGGCGCCCTGATCGACGCGGTGTACTCCTCGTCCTCGGGCGGCACCACCAATCGGGCCGCTGACGTCTGGGGCAGCGATGTGCCCTACCTGCAGGAGCGCGACGATGCGGCAGCCCACTCGCAGGCGGCCGGGAATCCGTACTCCTCATGGACGACCTCGGTGACCCAGGCGCGGATGCGCACCGCGTTCGGCCTGGCGGACGTCGCCGACCTGCAGATCACCCGCACGGGGTCCGGAATGGTCAAGTCCATCCGCGCGGTCTCCTCGACCGGCGCCGCGTCGACGCGGACCGGCCCGCAGCTGCGCACTGCCCTGGGACTGCGCTCGGCGACCTTCGACGTCGAGTTCTGATCCTGCCCATGACGTGCCGGCCCGCCCCCTTCTGTACAGTTGGCGAAGTAACTGGCGGATCTAGGCCGGGAGGCTCCCATGGGTGACGGCATCCTCACACTTCTCGTCATCGCACTCATCGTCGCGGTCGTCATCATCGTGGTCCTCGTGGTCCGCCGGCGCCGTGCCGCCGGCCAACCGGTTCACGTCGACGCCGGCCCGCGCGCGCACGACCCCTTCGCACCCGGCCAGGACACCGGAGGCGACCCGCTGAAGATCCATGCGGGCGATCTCCTGGAGTTCGGCAACGACAAGTACTTCGTGCGTGGCAGCCTGCGGATCTCCGAGGGCGGCTACACCTGGACCGAGCACTTCTTCCAGGCCGATTCCTCCGCCCAGCGGCGCTGGCTCACCGTCGAGGAGGATCCTGATCTCCAGCTGTCGATCTGGCAGGACCGGCCGGAGCTCGACATCGAGCCGAAGTCCAATCGGATCGAGATCGACGGAACCGCCTATGAGCTCGTTGAGCACGGCACCGCGTCCTATCGCTCCGAAGGCACCACCGGACTCAAGCCGACCGGTGCGCTCGACTACGTCGACTACGAGGCCGCAGATGGGCGGCACCTGTCCTTCGAACGCTACGACCACGGCCGGTGGGAGGTCAGCACCGGCGAGCCGATCGCCCCTGGCTCCTTCACCATCTACCCGGGCAGCTGATGATCGAGAGCCTGTCGCTTCCGTTCGCGGACACCTCGGCCGCTGAGCTGACGTTCGCGCGCACACTCCCGCGGCTGCCCGCGGTCAGCAGCACCGTGGTGCCGCTGGCGCCGAACGTGCGGCTGGAGCTCAATGTGCTCGGCTGCTCACACCAGGTCATCATCGTCGACGGCGCTCGCGACGTCCTCGTCGAAACCCTCGCCTGCCTGCCTGGGACACCACCCGATCTGCCGGCTTCCGACAGCCGCAGCGACGAGACCACTGCCGGGGCCGGTCACAGCTTCCGCTCCCGGGTCGAGCGCGCCGAGCCGAGGGGCTTCCGCCGGGCCGTCGACCGCATCGTCGACACGGCACAGGCTCGTCCTTTCCACTGCATCGCCCGGTTCCCCGGCCATCCCGCAGCCGTCACCGCGCTGGCGCTCGAGCGTCCTGAAGCGGGCGGACTCCGCTGGCGCACCTGGCACTGCTATCCGCAGCACGGCGAGATCGTGCACACCCGCACCCGCGTCGCGGACCTCCCATGGTCCCTGCACGCTGACGAGCACGGTCTCTGTGAGGTACCCGCATGAGCTCTCCCTTCGACTCCGACGGTCAGCGCGCGGGAGGCTCCCGAGAGCCGCGGGACCCCCGCGTCTCGATGAGCGGCGGCTCCTTCGACTTCGACAGGGCGCAGAACTCCGACGACGAGCACGAACGCCCGGGCTCCCATCAGTTCAGCAACCCCCAGAACTTCGGGGGGAACGAGGGCGGCAAGCGAGCCGGCAAGGGCTGCGGCTGCATCGTGGGTCTGCTCATCCTCGTCTTCGTGCTGCTCACCCTCATCGGCTCGTGCTCCAACCGGTCGGGTTCGTACAACTGCGGGGACTACGACCTGCGGGACGGACAATACGTGTCGAACCCGGACCGCGGGGACTACGTCAAGGAGGGCGCCGACTACCGCTACGTGGGCTGCGACACCTCCAACCGATCCGGCGGCGGCGGCATCTGGTTCCTGCCGTTCTTCACCGGCGGCGGGTCCGACTCCGGGTCCAACTACGGCGGGGGCTCCGGCTACCGCGGCGGAGGATCCGGCTCCGGCAAGTAGCACCCATCCCCCTGACCTCTCAGTGCGCACGAAAGGCCCACCATGTTCACTGCCCTGCTCATCGAATCCGGCATCGTCCTCGCCTTCGCGTTCTCCGGTCTGCTGCTGATGCTCGTCGGCTACGGCGTGGTCGATCTGATCACCCCGGGCAAGCTGCACGAGCTCCTGTGGAAGGAGAAGTCCCGCAATGCCGCGATCCTCGTGGCCTCGAACCTGCTCGGCGTGTCGATCATCGTCGCCGCCGCGATCCGCGCCAGCGCTGCCGACCTGTTCTGGGGCATCGTCTCGACGATCGTCTACGGGCTCGTCGGGATCATCGTGATGGCGCTGAGCTTCCTCATCGTCGATGCGCTGACACCGGGCAGGCTCGGCGACCTCGTGCACGCGGAGAATATCCACCCCGCCGTGTGGGTCAACGCCTCCACGCACATCGGCATCGCCATCATCATGGCGTCGGCACTGCTCTGATTCCCAACCTGAACCGCTTGTGACCTCGCCCACCGCCACCACGGGTCCCACCGCGGACGACGCCCCGCTCAACCTGCCCGTTCGCCCCGGACCGGCGCGCTTCTTCGTGATGTTCGCCGTCTTCGTGTGTGCGTCGTGCGGCATGGTCTACGAACTCGCACTCGTGGCGCTGGGCTCCTACCTGCTCGGCGACACCATCGTCCAGGCCTCGATCGTGCTGTCCGTCATGGTCTTCGCGATGGGTGTGGGGTCTCTGCTCGCCAAGCGGCTGACGTCCCACGCCGCGCTGTCGTTCGCCGTCATCGAGGCGGCCCTCGGGGTCATCGGCGGCCTGTCGATCCTCCTGCTCTACCTGGCGTTCGCCTACATCAACATGTACACCACGGCGATGGTGCTGCTCGCCTTCGTCATCGGCGCGCTGATCGGCGCCGAGATCCCGCTGCTCATGGAGCTCATCCAGCGGATCCGGGCCCAGCGCGCCTCGACCGCCGTCGCGGATCTGTTCGCCGCCGACTATGTCGGCGGGCTCATCGGTGGGCTGGCATTCCCCTTCCTGCTCCTGCCGCTCCTCGGGCTGCCGCGCGGGGTGCTGGCGGTCGGGATGATCAATGCGACGACCGGGATCGTGATCGTCCTGTGGCTCTTCCGCCGCCGGCTGAACCGACGGCTGCGCGCGGGCCTCGCTGCGGGGCTGGCTGTGATCCTCGCGCTCCTGACCTTCGCGTGGATCTACACCGACGCCATCGAGATCACCTCGCGGCAGCGGATCTACCGCGACCCGATCGTCACCGCCGAGCGCAGCCAGTACCAGGACATCGTCGTCACCCGGCACCCGCGGACGCAGGACACGCGGCTGTTCCTCAACGGGGACCTGCAGTTCGCATCGAATGACGAGTACCGCTACCACGAGACCCTGGTCCATCCGGCCCTGAACGGCTCCCGCGATCGGGTGCTCGTGCTCGGCGGCGGTGATGGCATGGCGATCCGCGAAGTCCTCAGATACCCCGATGTCGAGCAGGTGACCCTGGTCGACCTCGATCCCGCGGTCGTCGAGCTGGCCCGCACCGACGAGCACTTCACCGAGTTCAACGACAGCGCCTTCGACGACCCCCGGGTGGAGTACGTCCCCGCCGACGCCTTCACCTGGCTGCGCGAGGAGAACTCGGAGGCCTACGACGTGGTGATCGCGGATCTGCCGGACCCGGATGACGTCGGGACCTCGAAGCTCTACAGCATCGAGTTCTACGGCCTCGTCGACCGGGCGATGAAGCCCGACGCCCGGCTCGTGGTCCAGGCGGGATCGCCCTACTTCGCGCCCGAGGCGTACTGGGGCATCGGAGAGAGTGTCGCCCGGGCCGGCTTCCGGACCACGCCTTATCACGTCGACGTTCCGAGCTTCGGGGACTGGGGATACTTCCTGGCCGCGAAGGGGGAGGCGCCGGCCGTCGAGCTGCCCGCCGCCGCGCCCGCTGACCTCCGCTTCGCCACGCCCGAGGTGCTCGCCGCCGCGCTCGTCTTCCCGCCGGACCGGGACCGCGACTCGGTGGGAGAGGTCGAGCCCTCATCGCTCCTGCACCCCCGAGTGATCGACCAGCAGCGCGGCGCCTGGGTCGGCTACTGACCGGTCGACAGATCCGACCGCGTCCGAACCCTCGACGGATCCGTTCGTCTTCCCTAAGCTGGCGGCATGACCACAGTGCTTCTGGTCCACCACTCCCCCTCGCCGGCGACTGCGCAGCTGGCAGAAGCCGCGCGGGAAGGCCTCTCGATGCCCGAGCTCGAGGGCGTGGAGTTCGTCGAGCGGCAGGCGCTCGAAGCCACGGTGGACGACGTGCTGGCCGCCGACGCCTACGTGCTCGGCACAACGGCGAACTTCGGCTATATCTCCGGAGCGCTCAAGCACTTCTTCGACACCACCTACTACGATGTCCGCGAGCAGACCGCCAAGCGGCCGTTCTCGTACTGG
Source organism: Brevibacterium daeguense (assembly GCF_021729135.1). GTDB lineage: Bacteria > Actinomycetota > Actinomycetes > Actinomycetales > Brevibacteriaceae > Brevibacterium > Brevibacterium daeguense. The sequence continues at coordinate 118,722 of NZ_JAJTWW010000001.1, read as the reverse complement.
ATCCACGGCGGCTACGACACGACGGGTGCCGAGCGCGCCATGGAGTCGATCACCACCGGGCTCGGCTGGCGGCTGGCCAGCGACCCCGTCATCTTCACCGGCGAGGTCACCGATGACCACCGGAGCGCCCTGACCGAGATGGCAGCCACCGTCGCCGCCGCGACGCTGTCCTGAACCGGCTGGAAGAGGCTGGCCCCTGCCTACGCCCGCTCGTCCCGGCGCTGTCCTGACCCGGTCGTCCCTGACGTGAGCCTCAGGATCTCAGGCTGCGCCCCGAAGCCAGGTGGTAGTTGACCCGTCGCGCCGCCGCCGCACCGGACTCCAGCGCGCCGTTGAGCGAGCTCGTCCGGTACCGGTCACCCGCGACGAACACCGGCCCGTCGACAACCGGCTCCCTGCGGTCGGTCACACCGACACCGGAGGTCGGCAGGGCATCCTCCCAGACGTCGACCGCCAGCAGCTCCCAGCGCTGGGTGCTCACTCCGTACAGATCGGCGATCGCCCGGCGGACTTCGGATTCCTGCGGATCGCCACCGCCTGCGCCTCGCCGAATCGGCGTGTTGGCGGCGACGAGGTGGCGACCGGCGGGAGCGTACTCGGGGGCTGCCGCAGTGATCTCCGCGGCCGTGTTGACGATCCCGACAGGTGCACGCCCGTCGAGCGCCAGCAGTCCCTGGCGCTGCGGGGGCACCTCGGCACCGAACCACCAGGTCGTGACCCCGAGGGTGCGCACGGGCGGCACCGCCAGGCCCAGGTCGGTTGTCAGACCCGCGGCCAGCACCACCGCACCCGCCTCATGCGTCTCCTCGTCGGTCCGCACCCGGACCCCCGAGCCGAGGCGTTCGATGCCGACGACTTCCGTGTCCAGCCGAATGCGCGCCCCGGACGCACGGGCGGAGGCGGCGAGCGCCTCGGCGACGGATTGCATTCCGCCTGCCGGCACCGAAGGGGTGGCCGAGACGAACAGCTTGAACAGCCACAGCAGGTACTGGGTGCTCGCGGTGGCTGCATCCTGCGCGACCAGGCCCGCCGCGAAGGGTTCGATGACGGCGTGGCGCAGCGGGCCCATGATCCGGTGCTCGTCGAGCCATTCGCCGAAGGGCTTGTCGATGCTGGGGACCCGACCGATCAGCGCCAGCAGCCTGGGAATTTCGCGCGGGGACAGCAGTCCGGAGCGGAGGGTGCGGAATGCCAGCTGCGGCTCCCGAGCGGGATCGGCGACGATCCTCCGTCCGCGGGCGGTGCGCACGAAGACCCCCGCCGCGAACGGTCTGAGGTCGAGCGCCGCGATGTCCAGGGCGTCGCGGAGCGCCGGGTAGCCGGGATTGACCAGCTGAAACCCGGTGTCGAGCTGGTACTCGCCCACCCGGCGGCTGCCCACTCGGCCTCCGATGCGGCCGGTCGCCTCGAGGACCGTCACCGTGTGACCGGCGTCAGCGACGAGCGCTGCTGTGCGCAATCCCGCCGGTCCGGCTCCGATGACGATGACTTCGCTCATGGCTGGTTCTCCTCGGGTCGCCCGCCTCGCTGTCCGTCGCGGCCGCTGTTCTCACGGCGCTGTTCTCACGGTAGCCGAGGCGCCGGCTCACGGACAGTCTCACGGCCGTCGCCGCATAGCAGAAGGGCCGGAGGGACCCGCAGATCCTTCCGGCCCGACACGACAGTCCGGCTGCCGACCGCTTTCGGCGGAGCGGACTCAGTAGCCCGCCGACATCCCGGCCGACGAGACGCCGATGATCACGACGATGATGCCGATGATGATGCCCAGCACGGCCAGGATCAGCGAGATGATGCCGATGATGAAGCCCCACTTGCCGAGCGCATTGTCGCCGAACCCGGCTTCGCGCGACTTCGTGCGGGCCATCCGGCCGCAGATGATGCCCACGATGGATCCGATCAGCGGCAGGATGAAGAACGAGGCGATCGAAGCCACCAGCGACACGATGCCGAGCGTCTGACCCGGATCCTGCTGACCTCCGCCGGGACCGGAGGAGTACGGCTGACCGTACTGAGGCTGACCGTACTGGGGCTGGCCGTACTGCTGCTGGCCGTACTGAGGCGGCTGAGAACCGTATTGATCGCTCATGGCGACCTCCTTCTTGCGGACACCGAAGCGGGCCCGACGAATTCTGGGGACGAATGGGGTTGGGGTGGATCGACGAGTGACTGCCTCGCCAATACTACCGCCGCGGCCCGGGGAGCGGGAAGCACGCCGAGCCGTGCCGAGGCGGCGGGCCGACAGCGGGACCGGCGCACGCCTGCGCCCGGTGATCAGCGGGCCTGCTACCGTACGAGCATGAGCCCAGTCCACTCCTGCGTGAGCCGGGTCCCGATCTTCGCCCACCTCACCGCAGAGCAGCAGCAGGAGGTCACCGCAATCGCGCGGCCGACCACCGTCACCCGCCATGAGCGCCTGTACTCGAGCGGGGACGACGTCTCCCAGCTCATGGTCCTCCACGAGGGGCTGGTCACCACATCCTCGATCACCGCGGACGGCAGAGAGCACCTGCTGCGGGTTCTCGAACCGGGCGACTACGTCGGCGAGAACTCATTCCTCACGGGATCCCGCCCCGATCACGACGCCACTGCCGCGGAGACGTCCCGGCTGTGCGTCTTCCGCCATTCGGACCTGTCGCAGCTGATCGCCAGACGCCCGGAGATCGGGCTGGCGATGCTCTCGGATGTCTCCCGCCGGCTCGCCGAGACCGAGCAGCGTCTGACCTCGGTCACCTCGTCCAGCGTCGACACCAGGCTGGCCGAGTACCTCAGCGGACTGCCGGGCGCGAGGACTCCGGACGGCTACCGGATCGCCCTGCCGCTGCCCAAGAAGGACATCGCCTCCCTGCTGAGCACCACCCCCGAATCCCTCAGCCGGAGCCTGTCGCGCCTGGCCGAGGCCGGTGCGATCACCACTCCGGACGCCCGGACAGTGGTGGTCAGCGACCCCGCTCTCCTCGGCCGCCTCGCGCAGTCATAGACCTGCCCCGGTCGAGCACAGTCCTGCACAGTCCTGCACGGTCGAAAGCTCGGACGGCAGACCGGCCCCGGCGAGTTCGCCGGAGCCGGTCGGTACGGGCCGCGCCCGAGGCGGGAGCCGCCTCAGCGCATCTCCTCGCCCTCCGGCGAGTCCGGAGTGGGAATCTCCGCGAGGAGCTCGCCCGTCTCATCGGAATACCGGAGCGGGTCCTTGAGCGGATCCGAGGCGTCGATGAGCTCAGGATCATCGGAGCCGCCGACCACGGCCTGCCCGTCGCGCCCGTCCATCGGCACGGGATCGATCGCGCTGTCGGGCTCTGCCAGCGCCTGATCGTCCTCCCACTGCTCGACCTGCTCGGTCGAGATCTCTGACTCCTGCGACAGCGGCGCGGCGGAGGTCTCCGCCTGCAGCTCCTGGTCGGAGACTCCCGCACGGGCCTCTTCGAATGCATCACCGGAATTCTCGGTCATCACTCCCCCTGGAGCACTTCTCGACAACGATCGACTGCCGTCCACTCTAGTCCTGCCGATCGCCGATTGACCAGCAGAGGCGCTCCGCATTTCCGGCAAGTCGCGTTGTCTCCGAATCGATGCGCGCCACCCGGTTCACCACCAGGTCTTCCTGGGAGCCAGCGCTTCCGATGAAACGATCGCTGCACTCGGCACGATGCCCGAACACCGCGAAGGCCCCTGACACCATTCACGGGGTCAGGGGCCTTGCTCGCGCGGAGGATAGGGGATTTGAACCCCTGAGGGCGTTAACCCAACACGCGTTCCAGGCGTGCGCCATAGGCCGCTAGGCGAATCCTCCGCAGGCAACTGTACCCGAACGGCGGATGAACCGCGAAATCCCACGCAGCCGTCCTCTCGCCTCCGGCACCGGCACGCCTCTGGTTCCCGACACCGGCACGTCTCTGGCGGCAGGCACCCCCGCGCCGTACTCTGATCCCATGCTGACCGCAGTGCTGTTCGGAGTGATCGCCTCGAGCCCGCTCGTCATCGGGGCGTTCATCGGAGCGCGGTTCGAGCTGCCCAAACGCGTCCTGGCCATCCTCCTGTCCTTCGCCGCAGGCGCGCTGATCACCGCGCTGAGCTTCGAGCTGTTCGCGCACGCCCACGATCGCGCCGGGCTGGTGCCCGCGATCATCGGCCTGCTCGCCGGTGCTCTCGCCTTCACGATCCTCAGCGCTCTGCTCGACCGGGCCGCCCAACCGGAAGGTCGGGAAGAGGCGGCACACGACTACCCCGGCAGCGCCAAGCTCGACCTCGACGCCGCGGCGTCGGACAGATCCGCCTCCTCTGCGTCGGTGCGGGGGACAGCGGGGCTGGCGCTGCTGGCGGCCGTGACTCTCGACGGCGCGCCGGAGAACATCGCACTCGGAGTGTCCCTGACCGAGGGGACCGGCGGAATCGCGCTGCTCGCCGCGATCTTCGCGTCGAATCTGCCCGAGTCGATCGTCGGTGCCTCGTCCATGCGCGAGCAGGGACGCTCGACTGCATGGACCATCACGGTCTGGACCGTCTGCGCAGTCGTGCTCGTCCTCGCCGTGATGCTGGGAGCGGGCCCGCTGGCCGCCAGCAGCCCGGCGGTGATCTCCATCCCGCTGGCGGTCGCCGCCGGCGCCGTGATCGCCTCGCTCGCGGATACGCTCATGCCCGAGGCGTACGAGACGGGCGGGCCTGCCGTCGCCCTGAGCACCTCCGCAGGGTTCGTCACGGCGTACGCGCTCTCGCTGGCCTGAGACGATCCGCGACCGCCGGGCGCAGCGATCGGCGACGAGGAACCGCAGTGTGGACCCGCCACGGAATAATCCGCCGCGCGAGTTCGCTGTGCGGTATGACAGCATCCAATCCGAAACGGAGGCACACCCATGGCGGTTTCTGACAAGAAGGTTGCATTCCTGCTCACCCGCGGAGTCGAGCAGGTCGAACTCACCAGCCCAGTTGAAGCGCTCCGCGAGGCCGGCGCCACCACCACGATCATCTCGCCTTCCGAAGGCACGCTGCAGGCCATGAACAACGACTGGGACCACGGCGATGTCTTCGATGTCGACGTGCCCGTCGCGCAGGCCAAGGCCGAGGACTATGACGCGCTCGTCCTGCCCGGCGGCACCCTCAACGCGGATGCGCTGCGCACCGATGAGAGTGCCGTGGCCCTGGTGAAGGAGTTCTTCGCCGCAGACAAGCCGGTCGCGGCGATCTGCCACGGACCGTGGATCCTCGCCGAGGCCGACCTCGTGAAGGGCCGTCGGATGACGTCCTACCGGTCGCTCAAGGTCGACCTGGGCAACGCGGGAGCCGACTGGGTCGACTCGGAGGTCGTGGTCGACGGCAAGCTGATCACCTCCCGCAATCCGGGCGACCTCGACGCCTTCAATTCCGCAGTCGTCGATGCTCTGAGCTGAGCCCGAACCTGCGATGCGGTGATTTCATCCCGCTGAGGGTTGTGGACTACACTGGACGTTGGCTCTCCGTGCGGCGTCATCCTGCGAACTCCCCCAGGGTCGGAAGACAGCAAGGGTAAGCAGGCTCTGGCGGGTGCACGGAGAGTCCTTTCGATTCAGGGGCGCGAAAGCGCCGCTCTCGGATTTCAAAGGTCCTGAACGTGCGCTAGGGTGCAGTTCATGGAAGCACAGGCGCTTTCACCTCGGATCTGGCCCTTGTACATCGCGACCTTCCTGTCGACGTACATCTTCGCCGTCGCGAACATCTCCGTGCCCGGAATGCAGGCCGCTCTCGATATCCCGGGATCGCGCACGACGCTGGTCATCGGCGCCTATTCCGTGTCCTTCGCGGCCGGGCTGATCATCTGCGGGCGGCTGGGCGACAACTTCGGACGCCGCCGCCTCTTCCGGATCGGCACGCTGTCGATCCTGGTCACGTCGGTGCTCACCGCGCTCGCACCGACCTTGGGCTTCCTCGTCCTGGGCCGACTCCTCCAGGGCTGCGCAGCAGCGCTGACGACCCCGCAGATCCTCTCGAGCATCCAGGCCACGCTGAGGGGCCGGGCGCGCATCCGCGCGATCAGCGGCTACAGCATCTTCGCCGGCGTCGGCACGATCGGGGGCAACATCGTCGGCGGCACCATCAACAGCATGTTCCCGGTCGAATACGGCTGGCGGGCATCGCTGCTGAGCATCGCGGTGATCGCGGCGATCGCATGGGCCGGCACCGGCTATCTCGCCGAATCGAAGTCGAACGCCCCGGAAGGATTCGACTTCCCGGGCTCGGGCCTGGTCGCCGCCTCACTCCTGTGCCTGATCACCGGGCTGACGAACGCCTCCGCGCTCGACCCCATCAATCCCCTGCGGACTCCGGGCATGCTGGCGATGACGCTGGGGCTGCTCCTCGCCTCGGCGGTGGGCTTCTTCCTGCTGGCACGCCACCTGCTCAATCGCGAGCTGTCGAAGCTGCCCTCGGTGCTTCCGCTGCACGTCATCACCGAACCCGCGGTCAGAGTCGGCATGGTGCTCGCCGCGTTGTTCTTCCTCATGCTGTCGTCGTTCATGTACAACTACGCCATCCTGACTCAGCAGGGATTCGGCTGGAATCCGCTGGCCTCCGGGCTGTCACTGCTGGTACTGGCGGCCTCCTTCGTGCTGGTGTCGACGTTCGCCACTCGGCTGCTGGCGGCATTCGGGCCCCGAGTGCTGATCGTCGGCGCGGTCTTCCAGGCGACGGGCCTGAGCGTCCTCGCGGTGTTCGCCTTCGCGGACCTGCAGCCATTCATCCTGTGGTTCCAGCTCACCGCCGTCCTCATCGGCGGCGGTCAGGGCCTGATGTTCGGTCCGCTCATCTCCGTGGTGATGAACCATGTCCCGAATCGCGTGGCCGGGCTCACCGGCGGCCTCATCGCGACCGCGCAGCAGGCCGGGATGGGCATCGGCGTGGCCACGCTGTCGAGCATGTTCACCGTGCTCATCGCGCTCCTGCCGGTCCATACCGCCTTCGGGCTCGTCGTGTGCGCGTCGATCGTGTGCTCGCTGGCCTTCGCCGCCGTCGCCTCCCGCCTGCTCGGGCAGCACGCGGAGTAGAACGGGCTGTCACAATCCTGCAACCTGCGTGGTCGCCAAATCCGCTGGTCACCCGCGTCCCTCGGCACAATCGCACAACGATGACGCCGAATACCGGAGATCTGTGGCAGCGAGCGGCCTATTCTTGACTCGCCCCCACCTCCACGACGAAAGGCCTGCGCGTGACGCGTCGCATCCTTGTTCCCTGCATCGCGCTGACGGTCTCCACGATGCTGCTCGGCGGCTGCGCCGTGCGTCAGCCGGACGCCGCACCTTCCCCGGACGCCGACAGCGCCGGTCAGGCAACCACCGCCGTCGCGCCGGAGGTCACCGTGGTCAGCCCGGACGCCGAGGCGGCGAGCGCCTCGGGAACCGACTCACCCGGCGCGGAGGCTCCGGGAACAGCGACTTCGGAAGAGGCGAGCTCCGCATCCGCCGACCCGGCGGGCATCGAATTCGTCGCCGGCGACACGCTGGCGCTGGAGGTCGACGGCGGAGAGTTCGAGTCGGTCGAGCTCGTGGACCTCGACCACGATCGGGTTGCTCCGGACGCGGGCTCGGTGGCGGCTGGCGGAACGCACTGGCAGGCTTCTGCCGGGCTGGCCGGCGGCGCCGCCTACGAGTGGCGGGCGAGAACAGTGAGCACGGACGGGCAGCGGCACGAAACCTCGGGCACGATCGAGACCGCCTCCGCGACGGGCAGCCCGCTGCGCGCCCGCTCGGTGATCGCCGACGACGAGACGGTGGGTGTGGCAGCGCCGATCATCATCAACTTCGCCGGCACCGTGACGGAGGAGTACCGGGACGACGTCGAGCACCGGCTCAGCGTCGAGGTCACCGACGAGGACGGATCGCTCCGAGAGGTCGACGGCGGCTGGGCCTGGCTGCCCGACATCGCCGGCCACTCCCGCGTGCACTACCGACCCAAGGAGTTCTGGCCCGCACATTCGCAGATCTCCGTCGATCTGCCCTTCGAGGGGGTGCGGTTCTCCGACTCGAGCCACGGCGGCCGGGACATGACTCTCGACTTCGAGATCGGGCGGGAGCAGCTCGTCGAGGCGGACGCGGAATCCCACCGCATGGTCGTCACCCGCGACGGCGAGGAGATCTGGGATTTCCCCGCCTCGCTCGGCATGCCCCGGGCGCCGTCCTTCAACGGCACCCACATCGTGATGTCGAAGGCCGAGAGCTACACGATGACCTCGGAGACGTGGGGCTACTCCACCCCGGTCAACTGGGCCGTGCGGATCCACAACAACGGCGAGTTCATCCACGCCGCCCCCTGGTCCGTCAGCGCCCAGGGCGCTCGGAACGTCTCCCACGGCTGCATCAACCTGAGCACGGAGCGCGCACGGGAGTACTACGAGTCGGCGCTCTACGGTGATCCCGTGGAGATCACGGGGTCCTCGGTCTCGCTGACGCCAGAGTCGGGGGACGTCTCCGACTGGGTGTACGAGTGGGACGAGTGGCAGGACCTCAGCGCCCTCTGAGCCCTGTTCTGCTGACAGCGGAGAGGCCTTCCACTGTTCGAGCGCGCCGCTTTACCGTTGTGCCATGAGTCCTGCCCCCGTCGCCTCCTCCGCACTTCTGCGAGAGCACCTCGGCCCGGCCCTGCGCGTCCAGCGTGCAGTGCGGCGGCTGACTCTGGCCGAGGTGGCGGACCGGGCGGGCATCTCCGCGCAGTGCCTGTCCGAGGTCGAGCGCGGGATGAAGGATCCGTCCTCGGAGATGCTCGCGGCGATCAGCGCCGCGCTGGGGTTGCAGCTGCGCGAACTCCTCGTCATCATCGTCACCTCACTGCCCTCCGTCGCGGCAGACCGCGATCATCCGGGCAGGCGCCGAACTCCACCGGCTCCCGAGATTCGCCAGAACCTCGGCGTCGTGCACCTGGGAACCGCTCGCGGCTCCGCTTCGAGCTCTCCACCTGCTCGGACATCACACGGCAGGGCCGTGCTGCTCGCCGCCTAGGGAGTTCGGCGGGAGGCGGCGACTCTGTCGATCAGGCAGTAGGCCAGCGCCTGCTCCGCGGTCAGCACCAAGTCCCGATCAAGATCCTGCCGCAGCTGCTCGCTGCTGCAACCGGTGCCTGCAGCGAGGATCTGCTCGACTTCGTCTCGCTGCCGGATGACTTCGTCCGCGGCGACGATGAGGTCCGGGATCGATGCTCGGCCGCCCTCGATCTGCGGCTGCCGCAGCACGGCCGGGCGTGCGGCAGCATGGCTCGCGTCCCCCGGGAGCCGGCTGCCAGCAGCAGCGCGGCATCGGCGACCGCCTGTCTCACGCACATCGTGCTCACCGGAGCGGTGATGTAGCGCATCGGGACTGACCCGCCCGGCGAGTTGATCCACAGGTGGATGTCGTCGGCCGGATTCTCCTCCGACAGGAGGAGCAGGCGGGAGATGATCTCCATCCCGCTGTCGTCGTCGAGCTCGCCGTTGAAGACGACGACCCGGCGGGAGTGGAGTTCGCGCAGCGTATCGAGGCGAGCGGCGGTTCGGAAGTCGTGGGGGTCTGAGGTCGGAGCATTCATGACGACCACAGTGCCCGGACTCCGATCGCCGCACAGCCCGGCTCCGCTGTCAGCAGTGGGATTCTGCTGTCAGCAGTGGGGCGGGTGGCTGCGTAGCGACCGCGGCTCGGCCCAACAGCCGCCGGGGGGCTGGAGGCTCGGTCCAGCGGCTGACGAGAGGGCTGGAGGCACAGTTCAGGAGTAGCTGAGAACTCTCTCATCAGCGATTCATCCCCCGCTCATCCGTGACCCGGAGACTGATGCCGGCGCAACCGAACAGGATGCGCCGGACACCCGGCACCGCTCCCCCCGCCCCCCGCGAAAGGCACGCTCATGGAACAGGTCTCCGACACCCTTCAGATCCCCGCCCTCCCCCACACCCCGTCGGCTCTCAATCCGATCGCCGCGGTCGACGAGCAGGTCCGTCTCGAAGCGCTCGCCCCGGCGCGACTGCGGCGTGCCAAGTTCTCCTACACCACCCGCCGCGCCGCCCAGCTCGCGCATGACGGCCAGGCGGGGCTCTACCTGCTGTCCGGCGACTCGGTCCGGCCGCTGCCCGGCGACATCCTGCTCGCGAGGGTCGTCACCCTGGGCAAGCACAAGCGGATCGAGACTCCGACGTCCCGCCGCGCCGGCCTGTTCGCGGGCGACGAGGTCGTCCTCGCCTACGGCAACCGCTATGCCGCCGACCAGTTCCACGCCGTCGTCCCCGACGGCCTCGGGCCGTGCAGCATGGTCGCCGCGGGCGGCGTGGCGGGACTCGTCATCGACCAGCACGCGGCGGTCGAGGACGCCACGGTCATCGAACCGCTCGGCCTGCTGTCGACGAAGACGCAGCGCCTCACCATGGCCGGTCTGGCGGATCTCTCCGTCGACATCGTCGACGAGTCCACGCCCGGCAGGCCGCCGGTCATCGCCGTCTTCGGCACCTCGATGAACTCCGGAAAGTCCACCACCGCGGCCCAGCTCATCCACGGCCTCACCGCCGCCGGCCGGCAGGTGGGCGCGGTCAAGGTCACCGGCACCGGGGCGGGCAACGACCCCGGCCAGTTCCGCGACGCGGGCGCGGCCGCGGTCCTCGACTTCACCGACTTCGGCTACCCGACCACCTTCAAGCTTGACTACCCGTTCATCAAAGCCCTGCTCACCGCTCAGATCCGGGCGCTCACCAGCGCCGACTCCGAGGTCATCGTCCTCGAGATCGCCGACGGGCTCTACCAGGCCGAGACCCGCCGGCTGCTCGAGGATCCGGTGTTCGCCGCCGCGGTCGACACCGTCGTGTTCGCGGCGACGGATGCCCTCGGAGCAGTCGCCGGCGTCGACTTCCTCACCGCCCGCGGCGTCGATGTCGCCTGCGTGTCCGGCGTCCTGACCGCCTCGCCACTGGCCGCCGCCGAGGCGCGCGCGGCTCTCGACGTGCCCGTCGCCCCGACCTTCGAGCTCGCCCAGCCGGAGCTTGCACTGCAGATCACCGGGCTGGCCGGGAGGAGTGAGGATCGGTGAAGCCCCTCCTCGAGGCGCGCGGCATGACCGCCGCGGCTCCTGCCGATGAGGCCGAGGCCGTCCGGTCGACCGTCCGGCTCCCTAAGCTCGCCGCCGGCGCCCGGCGGTGGCATCTGGCCGGCCTGCTCGCCTGCGGTCTGCTGACGGCGGCGCTTGCCGGGGCGAGCGCCTGGGCCACGCACACCGCGATGAGCACGAGCAGGCAGTCACTCGTCTTCGTGATCCTCGGCGCGGCGCTGGGCATCGGCGCTGTCCGGGCACTGGAGCGGGTGCTGGCCGAACGCCTCGGGCAGCACTACATCCACCGGATCCGGGTGCTGCTCATCGGCTCCGCGCTCCGCGGGAACGAGAAGACCTCCCCAGGGGTCATCATCGCGCGGACGACGAACGACCTCACCGCTGTGCGGAACTGGGTCGCCCTGGGGATCGCCCCCCTCATCGTCACCGTCCCGCTCGTCCTCGGCGTGGTGGTCGTGCTCGCCCTCATCCATCCCGCATTGGCCTTCGCACTGCTGATGGTGTGCAGCCTCATGGTCGCGGTCTTCGCAGCCGTCTCCGGGGTGGTGTTCGAGCGCGCCCGCGCCGTGCGGCGAATGCGCGGACGGCTCGCCGCCACCACCGCGGACACCGTGAACGCGCTCGACTCGATCCGGACCAACGGCGGCGAGAACCGCGAGCGCAACCACATCGACAGGATCGGCTCGAAGGTCGTGGAAGCAGCGATCCACCGCTCCCGGGCCACCGGCGTGCTGCGGGGGACTGCCGCCACGGCGGGCGCGCTGGCCACGGCGGTTGTGGTGGTGCTCGGGGTGTTCGGCACGGTGTCGGTCGCGCAGGTGACCGCCGCGCTGCTCGTCGTCGGCATCATCGCCACTCCCCTGAATGATCTGGGGCGGGTGGTCGAGTACCGGCAGAACTTCAAGGCCGCCCGCCGCGTCCTGCTGCCGGCGCTCGAACAGGCACCGGTCGACGAGCGGACCCGGGAGTTCGACGTCGCGCTCGACCGGGCCGATGAGGACGGCTGCTACACCTTCGAAGCTCGGAACCTGGTCTTCGCCGACGACCGGCGGGTGCCCACTCTGCTCGCCCGGGCGGGGAACCGGATCCGCATCGAGTCCGAGGATCCCGAGGCGGTGTCCGCGCTGCTGGAGGCGGTCGCCGGCATCGGCCGCAACCGGGCAGGGGTCGTGCGGATCGCGGGGATCGACATGTCGCGAGCCGAGGGGGCGGTGCGCCGCCGCGTGCTCGGCGTGGCGCGCGGCTCGGATCTGCTGCCGCGCGGCACGATCGACCGCGCGATCCGGTATCGGGACCCCAGCTCCGGTCCCGATGACGCGGAGCGAATCGTCCGGCAGCTGGGCCTCGACGAGGTCATCGCACAGCTGCCCCGGCAGGAGAAGACGCCGCTCAAACGCGGCGGCGAACCGCTCACGGGTTCCCAGCGCGGTCTCGTGCACCTGGCGCGGGCGGCGTTCGGCTCCCCCGAGGTGCTCGTCATCGACCGTCTGCTCGAGACGCTCGATCACGCGGCCCGGGCGCGGGTCGACGCCCTTGTCGCCGACTACCCCGGCGTCGTGATCACCACCGACGGCCGGCTGCCCGGCACGTGGCGCCGCTGGGTGCTCTGAAGCCGGCGCCGGCTGCCCTGTGAGCTTCGTCGCCGCAGTCGACCGGATGGCCGTTCGGTCCCGGCGCAGCCCGCGGCCGAGACCAGGGGATCAGCCCCGCCGCTGCAGCAGGAGCACGACCGCACCGATCACCGCGAACAGGATCGCCCCGACGATCACCGCCTCCAGCGACACGGTGAATGCCAGCACCACGCACAGGATCACACCGAGCACTTGGAGTGCCCGCGGGTAGCGCCGTCGCTCGGCGGTCTGCGTGAACGCGGTGATGTTGGTGATCGAGTAGTAGATCAGCACACCGAAGGACGAGAAGCCGATCGCGGTGCGGATGTCGCCGAGGAGCACGAGCACGATGGCGACTGCGCAGACCAGGAATTCCGCCCGCGCCGGAGTCCCGAATCGACTGACCTGGGCGAAGAACTGGAAGTGTCGGGAGTCGCGGGCCATCGCGAAGAAGGTCCGCCCGATGCCTGCGACGAGGCCCAGCAGGGCGCCCAGGCAGGCGAGGGCAGCGCCGACCCGGACCAGCGCCTGCGCCCAGGCAGAGCTGCCCACCGCATCGGCGAGGGGCACCTGGCTCTGCGCGAGTCCGACCGGGCCGAGCACCCCCATGACCGCGACGGCGACGACGGCATAGACGGTCGTGGTGATGCCCAGGGCCAGGATGATCGCCCTGGGAATGGTGCGCTGCGGGTCCTTGACCTCCTCGCCGAGAGTGGCGATGCGGGCATAGCCGGCGAAGGCGAAGAAGAGGATCCCCGCGGCCTGCAGCACACCGAGCAGATCGAAGCCGTTCGGCACTCCGGAGTCGCCTGCCCCACCGACCGCGCCTGGCCCACCGACCGCGCCGGCCGCACCGACCGCCTCAGGCGCCCAGAGCGAGGACAGGCTGAACTGCCCGCCGGCGGCGATGACGACGAGGAAGACCGTCAGGATCGCCAGCACGGCGATGACGATGACCCGGGTCATCGCAGCGGTCCGGGAGATGCCCAGCGAGTTGACGACCGTCAGGGCGATCAGGGCCGCGACCGCGAGCGGCTGCTGCCACCCGGCTGGGGCGGCATACGCTGCGAAGGTGAGCGCCATCGCAGCGGTCGAGGCGGTCTTCCCGATCACATACCCCCAGCCGGCGACGAGCCCGAGCCAGGGGCTGACCTGCGCGCGGGCGTACGCATAGGTGCCGCCGGAGGTCGGATACTGCGCGGCGAGCTGGGCGGAGGCCGTGGCGTTGCAGTAGGCGACGAGGGCGGCCAGGGCGAGGCCGAGGAACAGCCAGCTGCCCGCCTCGGCTGCGGCCGGCGCCAGAGCGGCGAAGATCCCGGCGCCGATCATCGAGCCGAGCCCGATGATGACGGCATCCGAGAGACCGAGAGAGCGGGAGAGCTGAGTGTTCATTCCCCACGTCCTATCAGACCGAGGCGCCGCCGAGGTGAACGTGCGCCGTCAGCGACCTGCCTGGCGCGGAATGACGACGCGGCGGACGATGATGAGGATGCTCGCCGCGAGCGGGACGGACACGATGGCGCCGAGCACCCCGCCCAGGGTGCCGCCCGTGACCGCGGCGATGATGACGAGCGATCCGGGGATATTCACCGCAGCATTCATGATGCGGGGGCTGAAGAGGTACGCCTCCACCTGCATGTAGATCAGGTAGTAGACGCCGACCACGACGGCCAGGCCGGGAGACGCCGCCAGGCACGCGAGCACGATGACGATCGATGCGCTGATCGTGCCGACGAGGGGAATGAGCGACCCGAGGAACGCCACGAATGCCAGCAGCGCCGGCAGCGGGGCGCCGATGAGGGTGAGGAAGATGAAGGATCCGACGCCGTTGATCGCCGCGAGGCTAGCCTGCCCCAGCACGTAGCGGCCCACTGAGCGCGTGATCTCCTCGGTGACCGACCGCACCCGCGGTCGGCGGCTGGCGGGGACGAGCGAATAGGCGGCGGCCTTGATGCCCGGCAGGGTCGCAGCGAAGTAGATCGTGAGGATGCCCACGATCAGGGCGCCGGTGGCGAAGCCGGCGATCCCTGCCCCGACCGCGACGACGCCGCCCCCGACCGAGACCAGATTGGCCGGGTCGGAGACCCAGGCCCCGGCCGAATTGAACAGTGCGTCGATGTCGACGACCCCGACGAACTGCTCCTCCAGGTCCCGCGCCCAGCCCGAGAGCGAGACCCGGGCGATGATGTCCGGCAGCTCGGCGACGAAGTCCTGCACCTGGCGGATCACCGTCGGGACGATGAGCACCACCACTCCGGAGACCACGAGCAGGCCCACCAGCACCACGATGGTGACTGCCCAGGGACGGACGATCCGATGGCGCACCAGCCACAGGATGATCGGCTCGAGCCCGAGCGCCAGGAACAGTGCGAGGCCGACATAGGTGAGGACCGTGCTGATCGAGTTGACGCTGTTGAGCAGGGCCCACGCCAGCCCGGCTCCGAGCATCCCGACGAATCCGATCCAGAACGCCGGGATGCGGACTGTCGGAGAGAGCACCGGCGTCTCACGTTCGCCGGCCTTGTCGGCTGCCACAGTGTCAGTCTATGCGCAGGATCACCGCGTCCCACCGGCGCGGCGGCGGTCGGTCCACCGCAGCCGCGACGAGGTCGGCCGCCCTCATGTGACCGCGGGTTTGGAGCGGTGCAGCAGCAGAGCCAGCACGAACGCGCTGGCCATCATCGACCCGCAGAGCACCGTCACCCCGGGCCACGCGAAGCTCTCCCAGGCCAGGGGCGCGAGGTTGCCGTTGATCGATGAGCCCGCGTAGTAGAACAGCATGTACATCGATGCCGCCTGCGCGGGCACCTGGACCGTCGCGGTGGCGCGCACCGCCACCCAGGCCGAGGCCAGCGAGTGCATGATGAAGAAGCCCATCGCCATGATCGCCATCCCCAGCACCACGAGCACCAGCGGGCGTGCCGCGAGCACGAGCACGCCCACCAGCCCGATGACCGATCCGAAGGGCAGGACTGCGCGCAGCGAGTAGCGGTCGGCCGCCCGGCCGGCGAGCACACTCGCATACCCGGCGACCGGGTAGATGAGGTAGAGCAGTCCGATGGCGCCGATCCCGAGGCTGTAGGGCGGGGCCTCGAGCCGGAAGCCCAGGACGTTGAAGGCGCCCACGAACGTCCCCATCCCCAGTCCGCCGGTGACGTAGAGGGCCAGCAGGACGGGATCCCTGAACGCGCGGCCGAACTTCCGCACCAGCTCGCCGGCCGAATCCCGCTGCGGGGAGAACCCGCGCGATTCCGGGAGCAGGACCCAGCAGGCACCGGCGCACACCAGGGCGATCACTGCGGTGCCGAGCATAGCGGCGTGCGAGGCGCTGAACGGCACCCGCTCCCCCAGCCCTGTCCGGTCGAGCAGGTCGATGATCCCGGTCGACACGATGCGGCCGGCCAGACCGCCCAGAGTGGTGCCGAAGATGTAGACGCCGGTGGCAGAGGTCGCGTACGACCGGTGGATCTCCTCCCTGAGGTAGACCGCGGCCGTCGCCGGCAGCCCCGCCAGCACGAAGCCCATGACGAACCGGGTGACCAGGAACAGCTCCCAGCTGTCGACCAGCGCCACCCCGATCCCCAGCAGGGCAGAGAGCGTCATGGACCACCGGATCAGCCGGACGCGGCCGATCCGCTCGCTGATCGGCACCGCGACCAGGAGACCCAGTCCCAGACCCGCGGTGGCGGCCGACACCGACAGCGCAGCCGTCGCCGGGCTGATGCTGTAGTCGCGGGTGAAATACGGCAGTATGGCTTGAGTGTTGTAGAGCAGAGTGAAGGTTGCGAGCCCGGCCATCAGCAGGCCGATCTCAATCCTCTTCGTCACGGGGTCACCCTTGCGGTAGCCCTCGAATCCGCTCATAGCCATCAACACTACTGATACGTGACGTCGCTGATCCGAGGAGTCCGCAGTGCAGACCGATTCGACCCCGAACCCCGTGTGGGATTTCATCGCGGAGAAGGTCGACCTGCGACTGCCCGACTTCTCCTCCTTCACCCCTGAGCTGCTGGCGGACGCCGCCGACCGAGTCGTGCGATACCAGCAGCGCCGGATCGAGGCGATCCTCGACTCGACCGAGGACCCCGACTTCCCCAACACCACGCTCGGGATCGGCTGGGCGTGCTACCCCGCCTTCCGCCTCACTGCGCTCGTCAGAGTGCTGCAGGCGAACGTCCTCACGGACGAGCTGGCCGACACGCTCGCCGAGGTGTCCGCCGTCCTCACGAGCGCGCGGCTGGACTCCCGGCTCGACGCCGAGCTGTTCGCCCGCGTGGAGGCAGTGCCGACCAACCTCCTCAATCCGGAGGACAAGCGCCACCACGAGCTGCTCATGGAGGATTTCGTCCGCACCGGCGTCCGGCTCGACTCGGAGGCCCGCGGCCGCGCGGCTGCGATCACCGTGGAGATCGAGCGGCTGCAGACCGAGTTCACTCGCCTCCTCCCGAGGGAGGCGAAGGATCTGGCCCTGCACCTCACCGACGTCGAGGCGCTTGCCGGGCTCGGCGACTCCGCACTGAGTGCCGCCGCCCGGAGGGCTGCCGCTCGCGGACTCCAGGGATACGTGCTGAGCCTGGACAACACCACCCAGCAGTCGGCGCTGGCCCAACTCACGAACCCGGCCGTTCGCGAGGCGCTGCTGGCGCAGTCGATGGAGCGCGGCTCCCGAGGCGGTCCCGGTGACGTTCGGGAGATCGTGTCGGATCTGACGGCGCTGCGCGCCGCGCTGGCGAACCTGCTCGGATACAAGTCCTACTCCGACTATGCGATCGACAACCAGACTGCGGGCAGCCCGGACGAGGCCGGCGATCTGCTGGCCGACCTCATCGCCCCGGCCCGGGCTCGGCTGGCCGAGGAGATCTCGCTGATCCGCGAGCGGTACGGGCTTTCGGAGGTGCGCTCCGCGGACCTCGTGCACTACCTCAACCGCCTGACGGCCGACACCTTCGCCTTCGACCCCGAGGAGCTGTCGAAGCACTTCGAGTTCGAGCGCGTCCTGAGCGAGGGGGTCTTCTACGCTGCGACCGGGCTCTACGGAATCGAGTTCACGGAGCTGCCCGAGGCACAGGGGTGGCATCCGGATGTCCGCGTCTTCGCCGCCCACGAGGACGATCGGACCATCGGCCTGATCTGCGTCGACCCGTACCAGCGGGACGCCAAGGGCGGTGGGGCGTGGATGGACCAGCTGGTCAGCCCCGCCCGGCTGACCGGAGAGCGCCCGATCATCACGATGTCCCTGAACCTGCCTGCACCCGGACCCGAGGAGCCCACACTCCTCACCCTCGAGGAGACGAGCACGCTGTTCCACGAGTTCGGTCACGTGCTGCACGCCCTGGTCTCCGACGTGACCTACCCGTCGCTGGCAGGGACCGCGGTTCCCCGGGACTACGTCGAGTTCCCGTCCCAGCTCAACGAGGTGTGGGCGTTCCATCCCAAGGTGCTGCCGAACTACGCCGTCCACGTCGACACGGGAGAGGGCCTGCCGGACGAGCTGGCGGACCGGATCCGGCAGGCGCTGACCTTCGGGCAGGGATTCGCCACCGCCGAATACCTCGCCGCGGCGCTGCTGGACCTGGGCTGGCACTCGCTGGAAGCGGGAGAGCAGGTCGACGATGTGCTCTCCTTCGAGGATGCGGTGCTCTCCGCGGCCGGTCTCGATCCGCTGGTGCCGCCGCGCTACCGCTCGACCTATTTCGCCCACGTCTTCAGCGGTGACTACGCCGCGGGCTACTACTCCTATCTCTGGTCCGAGGTCTTCGCAGCGCAGGCCGCCGAATGGTTCGATTCCCAGGGCGGACTGGCCCCCGAAGCCGGCCAGGCCTTCCGGGAGAATGTCCTGGCCCTGGGCAACTCCGCGGATCCGCTGGCGGTCTTCACCGACTTCTTCGGCGGCGGCCCGGAGACCGGCGCGCTGCTGCGCAGACGGGGGCTGGCGCCTCGGGAGGAGGTCACCTCCGCCCCACCGGAGGCGGAATCGGATCCGGCACGGCCGACGATCACTCACGAGCACCCGGAATCGGAGCCGGGACAGACCGCAGCAGCCCACGAGCAACGCCAGCAGGAGGACCCGGATGAGACATGAGCGCAACGCGGCGGTCGCCCGGGATCTGGCCGCGGCCGGGATCGAGACGGAGATGCGGTTCCTCGATGCGGAGACGCACACCGCCAAGGCCGCGGCGGAGCACCTGGGCGTCGCGCTCGGGGCGATCGCCAACAGCCTGGTGTTCTCCGCCGACGGCGAGCCGGTGCTCATCATGACCTCGGGCGCCCACCGGGTGGACACGGAGTTCGTGGCGGACCGCATCGGCCGCGGAAAGCTGCGCCGGGCGGATCCCGCAATGGTGCGGGCAGCGACCGGACAGGTCATCGGCGGGGTCGCCCCATGCGGTCATCCGGCCCCGGTGGAGACCTACGTCGACATCGCGCTCGCCGAGTTTCCGGTAATCTGGGCCGCCGGCGGAACCGCGGATTCGCTGTTCCCGCTGCGCTACGACCAACTGCTCGCACTCACCGATGGAAGGGAAATCCCTGTTGAACCCGACTGACCCCGCATCTGGGCAGCCGGATCGGCTCTCCGATCCGGCCGAAACCCCCAGCACCGCTCCTGCCGGTGTAGGCCTCGCCGACTCCCGGACCGACAGCTCCCGAGTCGCCGCCTTCGCCTCGACCCGCGGCAGGTACTACGCCGTCGTCCTCGCGCTCTTCTGCTGCATCCTCCTGATCTCCAACATCGCCGCCACCAAGGTCATCGGCTTCGGACCGATCGTCACCGACGGCGGCGCGTTCCTGTTCCCGATCGCCTACATCCTGGGCGACGTCATCAGCGAGGTGTACGGCTTCGCCGCCGCCCGCAAGGCCGTGATCACCGGCTTCGCGATGCAGCTGCTCGCGACTGCCGTCTTCTTCCTGGTCCAGGTCTCCCCGCCCGGCCCCGGCTACGAGAACCAGGATGCCTTCGAGGCCGTCATCGGCTTCTATCCCCGGATCGTGCTGGCGTCCATGCTCGGCTACGTGGTCGGCCAGCTCCTCAACTCCTTCGTGCTCGTCCGCATCAAGCGGGCGATGGGAGAGAAGCGCCTGTGGGTCCGACTGCTCACCTCGACAGGAGTCGGCGAGGCCGCCGACACCGTCATCTTCTGCACCGTGGCCTTCGCCGGGGTGATTCCGGGCTGGGACTTCCTGGGCTACGTGATCTTCGGCTTCGTCTACAAGGTCGCCGTTGAGGTGATCCTCATGCCGGTCACATACCGGGTGATTAAGGTATTCAAGAAGCACGAGCACACCTACTCCGTCGACACCGATCTCGCCCGCCGCGCCGCCCGGGTCTGATGAGATCCGCGACGGCCACGACCCCCGCGAGAAGGACACCATGAGAACACGCCCCCTGCTGACCGCTGCCAGCGCGACTCTTGGCGGAGCACTGGTGGCAGGGGGCGTGCACTACGGTCTGTCCCTGCGCACCATCCGGCGCCAGTCCAGCGAGCATCCCCGCTTCTGGGCCTCCCGAATCGTCGCCGACATGCCCTCGCAGCGCAGCACTCTCAGCTACGTGGCGCTGGGCGATTCGGCGGCGTCCGGCGTCGGCGTCGACGACCCGGAGAGCGGCTACGTGTCCCGGATCGAGCAGCGGCTGGGCGAGCTGTCCGGGCAGGGTGTGCGCACCGCCAATCTCTCGGTGCCCGGCGCGAGTACCTGGCTGCTCCTGGAGGACCAGCTGCCGCTGTTCGAGCAGCTGCCCGAGCCGGATGTCGTCACCTGCATCATCGGCGGCAACGACATGATCGACCCGAAGTTCACCATCGAGGGCTTCGAGTGGACCCTGGTGCGCCTGTTCCCCCGGCTGCCCCGGGGAACGGTGGTGTCGACCATTCCCAGCTTCGGGCTTCCCCCGTTCGAGAAGAAGGTCCGGGCGGCCAATCAGCTCATCCGCGCCTACGCCCACGACCACGGGCTCTACCTCGCCGACCTCTACTCCGCGACCTATGCCCTGTGGCCGATCAAGTACTTCTTCCATGTGGCCGGCGACTTCTTCCACCCCAACGAGCGCGGCTACCGGGTGTGGGCGGACGCGATCTGGGAGGCCGTCGCCCGCTCCTTCCTCGACCGCCGGGGCGCCGAGGCCGGGGAGCAGCCGGCAGCGCGGCTCGCGGGCGCCTCGGCCGGTGCTCAGGCGTAGTACCGGCCGAGCACCTCGGCTTCGAGCTCCCGGAATCGGCCGTCGAGGATCGACTGTCTGATCTCGGCGACGAGGTTGACGATGAAGTACTCGTTGTGGATGGTGCACAGCGTGGAGAACAGCATCTCCTTGGCCTTGAACAGGTGGCGCAGGTAGGCGCGCGAGAAGTTCTGGCAGGTGTGGCAGCCGCACTCGGGGTCGATCGGCCCGAAGTCCCGGCGGTACCTCGCCCCGGAGATGTTGAACCGCCCGTCGCGGGTGTAGACGGCCGCGTTGCGCGCCACGCGGGACGGCGACACGCAGTCGAAGGTGTCGGCGCCTGCGGCGATCGCGGTGAACAGGTCGTCCGGCTCCGAGATCCCCAGCAGGTGACGCGGCTTGAGCTCCGGCAGCTCGTCGGCGACCCAGCCGATGATGGTGCCGAGGTTCTCCTTCTCCAGCGCGCCGCCGATCCCGAATCCGTCGAAGTCCATGGCACCGAGGTCACGGGCCGCCTTGCGGCGCAGATCCTCGTACTGAGCGCCCTGAAGCACCCCGAACAGCGCCTGATACGGGCGGTGCGAGCGCTCCTCGGTGAGCCGCTGGTGCTCGGCTGCGCAGCGCAGCGCCCAGCGCCGGGTCCGCTCGAGGGATTCCTCCTGATAGCCGCGCGTGTTCATCAGCGTCGTGAGCTCGTCGAACGCGAAGATGATGTCGGCCCCGAGCTGATGCTGGACCTGCATCGACACCTCCGCGGTGAAGCGGTGCATCGTCCCGTCGAGGTGGGACTTGAATGTCACGCCGTCCTCGTCGACGTTCGACATCCGCTCCTTGCCGACGGCGATCGCATCGTCGTTCTGCTCGCCGGTTGCCGCCATCGGGATGACCTTCTTGAAGCCCGATCCCAGGCTCATGACCTGGAAGCCGCCGGAGTCGGTGAACGTCGGCCCGGACCAGCCCATGAACGCGCCCAGCCCCCCGGCCTCGTCGATGATGTCGGCGCCGGGCTGCAGGTAGAGGTGATAGGCGTTGGCGAGCACGGCCTGCGCGCCGAGCGCGGCGACGTCGTCCGGGCGGACGGCCTTGACCGTCGCCTTGGTGCCGACCGGGACGAACGCGGGCGTCCGGATGTCGCCGTGCGGGGTCCGGATGGTGCCGGCCCTCCCGCCGGTCGCCAACCGCGCCTCGATCTCGAAGCCGAAGCGCGAGCGGTCGTTGATCCTGCCCTCGGCGGGTCCTTGTCGGTCGCCGTCTCGCAGCTGCTGATCGCCGCCGTCGAGCTGGGGGTCCTGCTGGGTGGAAGTCATCCGCACAAGTCTAGGCCAGGCCAGGTCGCCGATGCCGAGTCGACCGACCGATTCCGGCCGGCCGGCCGGGGCGTTCGGCCTCAGCAGCGGCGTCCGACCGATGCCGGCCTCACAGCGCGGCGAGCATCTTCCCCGGGTTGAGGATCCCGTGCGGGTCCAGCGCCCTCTTCACGCTCATATGCAGCTCCCGGGAGACCGGGTCGAGCTCGCGTGCGAGCCATTCGCGCTTGAGGTAGCCGACGCCGTGCTCACCGGTGATCGTCCCGCCCAGTTCGAGGCCGGCGGCCATGATCTCGTCGAAGACCTGCTGTGCACGGGCGACCGATCCCGGATCCGAGGCGTCGAAGAACACCGTCGGATGCATGTTGCCGTCGCCGGCGTGACCGGCGGTCGACACCACGATGTCCTGATGGCGCTCGCCGATCTCGACGACCCGGGCGAAGAACTCGCGCAGCCGGCCCCGCGGCACGCACACGTCGTCGATGAGCTCGCCGCCGCCGTGGGCCATCGCGTACTTCTCCGCGGCCGGGGAGACCGCCCGCCGTGCCGCGATCAGGAGATCGGAGTCGTTCGGGTCGTCGGAGAACATCACCTCGTCGGCTCCGCAGGCCCGGGCGACCTCGGTGAAGGATTCGAGCTCGCGGACGGCGGCCTCCGGGCTGCCGTCGCCGTTGGACTGGGCGAGCAGCATCGCGCCGGAGTCGGCGGGCAGGCCGAAGTCGCCGTATGCGTTGAGCATCCTCAGCGACTGCCGGTCGAGGAACTCCAGCAGCGAGGGCCGGGCACCGGTGGCCATGAAGTCCGTCACCGCTCCGGAGGCGCTCACCACGTCCGGGAACAGCGCGATGGCGGTGATCGCCTCGGGCAGCTCCGGGACCAGCTCGAGGGTGATGCCGACGATGACGCCCAGGGATCCCTCGGAGCCGATGAACAGCTGGGACAGGTCGAACCCGGCCACGCCCTTGGCCGTCGGCCGGCCCACCGTGGTGATCCTGCCGTCGGCGAGCACGACCGTGAGGCTCCGGACGTAGTCCCGCGTCACCCCGTACTTCACGCAGCACAGCCCACCGGCATTCGTGGCGACGTTGCCGCCGATGGTCGAGATCGCCACCGAGCCGGGGTCCGGCGGATAGGCCAGCCGGAACGACTTCAGGTGGTCCTTGAGGTCCTGGTTGAGGATGCCCGGCTCCACGGTGCAGGTCATCTCGACCGTGTCGACCTCCAGCACCCGGTCGAGCTTGGCCACGCTCAGCAGGAGCGCGCCGTCGACCGCGTTCGCGGCCCCCGACAGCCCCGTCCGGGCGCCCTGCGGGACGACCGGGACCCGGTGCTCGTGCGCGAATCGCAGGGTGGCCTGCACGTCTTCGACGGTGACCGCCCGCACCAGACCCCGGGCCGTGCCGACCGCGCAGAACAGCGCGCGGTCGGTGGAGTGGGCGGCGACGACGTCCGGCTCCGTCACCAGCGCTCCCGGGGACAGTTCGGCTTCCAGCGGAGCCAGGTCGAGCGCGGTGGCGGCCTCGGACAGATTCGGGTACATCACCCGCACAGTCTATTCCCCGCTGCAGTCGGTCCCGTCGCCGCGCGGTGACCGCCCGGGAGGGGGCGTCCGCGGCCGGACGTGCTCGTCACCGGTCCTCGCCGGCTGCGTGCTCGGCCGGCCGCGAGGCAGCCGGCGATGAGGTCGAGGCGCCTTCCGGGCGCTCCGCCGTGCCGACCGTGCCCGCTGTGCCGACCGTGCCCACCGTGCCGGCCTCGATGCCGAAATCGTCGGCAGCACGTCCGGTCGGCCCGGTCGCGCCGCGCGCGTCACCGGCCCACAGGGAGAGGATCTCGTAGCCGACCTGGGCTGCCGCCAGGCCGGTGATCTCGGCGTGGTCGTACGCCGGCGAGACCTCGACGATCTCCGCCCCCACGATGTCGAGGCCCTGCTGTCCCCGCAGCGAGTTGAGCAGCTCCCGGCTGGTCAGCCCGCCCGCCTCCGGGGTTCCGGTGCCGGGTGCTGCCTGCGGGTCGAGCACGTCGATGTCGATCGACAGGTACACCGGCGCCTTGCCCAGGCGGCGGCGGATGGCGGCGACCACCTCGGGAACGGAGGAGAACTGGTAGTCGTCGCTGCGCAGGATCTGGAATCCGAGGACCGCGTCGTCCATCAGGTCCTCACGGCCGTACAGCGGCCCGCGGATCCCGACGTGCATGCACCGCTCCAGGTCGAGCAGGCCTTCCTCGCTGGCTCGGCGGAACGGTGTGCCGTGCGTGTAGGGCGCATCCATGTAGGTGTCCCAGGTGTCGAGGTGGGCGTCGAAGTGCAGCACCGCGATCGGCCCGTGGGTGCGGGCGACGGAGCGGATGTTCGGCAGGGCGATCGTGTGGTCCCCGCCCAGGGTGAGCAGGCGGGCGCCGTCGGCCCGAAGCTCGTCGGCGGAGGCTTCGATCTCCCGGATGGCGCGCTCGATGTCGAAGGGACTCACCCCGATGTCCCCGCAGTCGGCGACCTGCTGGTCGTCGAAGGGATAGCTCCCGGTCGCCTGGTTGTACGGGCGCAGCAGCCGTGAGGACTGCCGGATGTGGGCCGGCCCGAAGCGCGCTCCGGGGCGGTAGCTCACCCCGGAGTCGAACGGGATGCCGACGATCTTGACATCCGCGCTGCCCGGTCCCGACCTCCCCTCGACCTGGTCGAGACGGGGCAGCAGGCCGAAGGTCGGCGGCCCTGCGAATCGGGGGATCACGGAAGCGTCCTGCTGGCCCCAGGGAGTGACATCCTCGCTCATCTCGGTCCTTCCTCGAGAATCCGGTGTTGACCAGCACACTACCGCCGCGGACGGTCGCCGAGGTGCGTCCGGACAGCGCGGGGCGCTGCTCGGTCGGGAACTGTTCGAGGCCGGTCACCGCATACTGGTCGCGGTCGCTCTCGAAGCGGAGCGGGTGCTCAGCGTTCCACCGCGGCACGGAAACGACCGGCCACCTCGAGCACGCGACTCATCGCCGCCTCGGGACCCACGCTGATCCGCACCCCGTCCTTGAGGTTGCGCACGGCGACGCCGGCTGCCAGCGCCTGCGCCTCGAAGTCGGCGGCGCCGGCGGTCAGCGGCAGCCAGACGTAGTTGCCATGGGATTCCGGCACCTGCCAGCCCTGCTCGCGCAGCCCGGAGATCAGCTCGTCGCGGAGTCCGGCGATCTCCTTGGCCCGCACCTCGACCTCGGAGACCCGGCTCAGCGACTCCCGAGCAGCGGCCTGCGCCATTGCGGTGACCGAGAACGGCAGCACGGCCTTGCGCAGCTCGAGGATGATCTCGGGATCCGCGACCGCGAAGCCGATCCGCAGGCCGGCCAGACCGTGGGCCTTGGAGAAGGTCCGCACCACTACCAGGTTCGGGTGGGTGCGCTGGGCGGCCAGGCCGTCGACCGCCTCGGGATCGGTGCCGAACTCCCAGTAGGCCTCGTCGAGGACGACGAGGACGCGGGACGGCACGCGCGCCATGAAGGCGTCGAACTCGGCCCGGCGGATGACGGAGCCGGTCGGATTGTTCGGCGAGCACAGCAGGACGAGCCGGGTGCTCTCCGTGATCGCCGCCGCCATCGCATCGAGGTCATGGCGGAAGTCGGCGGTCAGCGCGACTGCGTGCTGGGTGGCCCCGGCCAAGGCGGTGACCTGCGGATACATCTCGAAGGACGGCCATGGGTAGACGACCTCGGTGCCGGCTTCCAAAGTGATGCGAGCCAGCGAGGCCAGCATCTCCGAGGCGCCTGCCGAGAACAGGATCCGCTCGGCCGGGACGCCGAGGTGGTTCGCGAGCTGCTCGGTGAGCGCCACCGCGGCCGGATCCGGGTAATGGGACGGAGTGCCGGCTGCCCGTGCTGCCGCCTCGACGACGCCGGGCAGCGGCGGCAGATGGTTCTCGTTCGAGGACAGCTTGTACGACTCGATGCCCTCGACCGCGGCCGGAGGCTTGCCCGGAATGTAGGCGGGGGTTGTGGAGAGGGCGGGACGAACGGCGAACTTCTCGGTCATGAGCCGATCTTGCCACAGCCGGTCCGGCGGGTCCGAAGCAGCCGAGGGGACAGTTCCGCGCTCTGCAATACTGGCCCCATGCCGACGACTCCGAGCAGCTCAGCCGAGGACCCGCAGGTCCGCTGGGATGCCCAGGACCCGCCGGTCCGGTGGGATGCCCAGGACCCGCCGGTCCGGTGGGATGCCGACCTGCTCGGCGAGGGGTTCGAGTCGGCGGTGCTCCCGCTGCCCGGCGGAGACCGCGCCACCCTGATCGCGCACCGCGAGGGCCGGGCGGAGATCGGACTCGCCGACGACTGCGTCGTGCTCTACATCCACGGCTGGTCGGACTACTTCTTCCAGTCGCACGTGGCACAGTTCTGGGCCGATCACGGCGCCGCCTTCTACGCGGTCGATCTACGCGGCTACGGCCGCAGCATCGACTTCGACGACCCGGAGGTGAGACCCGGATACATCGAGGATCTCACCGAATACGATGACGAGCTCGAGGCCGCGATGGCGATCATCGAGGCGGAGCATCCCGGCAGCCGGCTGATTCTGGCGGGACATTCGACCGGCGGCCTCATCGTGTCCCTGTGGGCGGATCGCCATCCCGGCCGGATCTCGGCGCTGGTGCTGAACTCGCCGTGGCTGGAGTTCCAGCTCAGCTCCGCCACCCGGAAGTTCATCACCCCCCTGCTGCAGTGGCGTTCGCGCAGATCTGCCGACTCCCCGCTCAAGGTCAACCTGCCGAACTTCTACTCGCAGTCGGTGTTCCAATCACACGGCCGGCTCCCCTACGACATCAGGCTCAAGCCGGCGGAGAGCTTCCCGGTCTACCCCGCCTGGCTGGCAGCGGTCTTCGCCGGGCACGAGGCCGTCGAGCAGGGGCTGTCGATCGATGTTCCCGTGCTCGTGCAGATGTCGACGATGAGCATGCGCCAGTCGACCTACACCGAGGAGATGTCGACCGCCGACATCGTCCTCAACGTCGACCTGCTCGCCCAGCGAGCGCCCTCGCTCGGCTCGGAAGTCGTCATCCACCGGATCAAGGGCGCCATGCACGACGTGTTCCTGTCGAGCAGGCACGTGCAGGGCGCCGCCTTCGCCGGCATCGACCGCTTCCTCGCCGGGTACCTGTGACGGCCGGGCTCCTGTGACGGCCCCGGCCGATCCCGCCCGACTTCCCGGACCTGGCGCGTCGGCCGCTAGCATGACGCCATGACGACAACTCAGGACCCGTGGTTCTCCCGGCTGGCCGAGCGTGCGCAGGCAGGCCCCAGCGAACTGTCGGCGGTGCTCGCGCTCGCGGCCTCCGGCGGCGACCTCGTCGATTTCTCCGGCGGCTTTCCCGATCCCGGGCTGTTCGACACCCAGCTGCTGGCCCAGACCTCCGCGAAGGTCATCGAGACCCGGCCCGAGGTAGCGCTCCAGTACGCGTCGAACCTGGGCCTGCCGGGGCTGCGCGAGGCGCTGCGCGAGGATGTCGCCCGCACCCAGGGCGTGACTCCGGCCGAGGACGAGCTCATCGTGGACTCGGGCGGAGTGGATGGTCTCACCATGATCTCGAAGGCGATGCTCGACGTCGGGGACGGCGTCCTCGTCGAGGCGCCATCGTATCTCGGTGCCTTCAGCGTGTTCCGCACCCACGAGGGCGTCTGCCTGTCGATGCGCAATGACGAGCACGGCCTGATCCCCGAATCGGTGATCGAGGTGGTCGAGGACGCGCAGGTCCGGTCGATCACTCCGAAGCTCGTCTACGTCATTCCCGACTTCCAGAACCCCTCGGGGCTGCGCCTCAGCGAGGAGCGCAGGATCCGACTGGTGGAGATCTGCCGCCGGCTGGGTCTGCTGATCGTCGAGGACGTCGCCTACCGAGACCTCGCATTCGACGGCTCCTACACTCGTTCGCTCTACGAGCTCGGCCCGGACGTCACGGTGCAGCTGGGCACCTTCTCCAAGACCTTCACTCCGGGCACCCGGCTCGGCTGGGCATGCGGACCCGCCACCGTCATCGATGCGATGGCCCAGGCCAAGACCAACACCGACCAGTGCGCAGGAGCGCTGGGCCAGTGCATCCTCGAGGCGATGATCCGGGAGGGCCACTACGTCGCAGCGCTGCCTCGGCTGCGAGCCGGGTACGCCGAGCGAGCCCGGGCCCTGCTCAGCGCTCTCGACGCGGAGCTGGCCGGAGGGGCCACCTGGACCGTGCCCGAAGGAGGATTCTTCACCTGGCTGGACGTGCCCGACGTCGACACCCGCGCACTGGCCGCGGTCGCCGTGGACGCCGGAGTGGCCTTCGTCCCGGGTGCACCGTTCTTCGCCGATCCGGTCAGCAGCCCGAACCTCCGGCTGTCCTTCTCTCGAACCTCACCCGACCGGATGGCCGAGGGCGTCCGCCGGCTGGCGCGCGCGATCGACCGGTTCCGTCAGCGCTGAGGACGGCCGGCCCGGGCCTCCCACACCAGCAGCGCGTCGACAGCCGGCACCAGCTGACCGACCATCTGCCGGTACACCTCATCCGACTGCCGGAAGGGATCGACGACGTCGACCGAGCCGGGGTCGTCCGTCGGAGGGCGCCGCTGTCGCTGGGCCAGCGCCACCGCCGAGCGCCAGCGCTGATCCGGCCGCGCCTCGCGTTCGGGCGTCACGAGCGGCAGGAACCGGGCGAGCTCGCGCAGCGTGAACGTCTTCCGCACCGCCTGCGGGACCAGCTCGACGACTGCCGCCCGGTGGGTTCTGTCCAGCGCCAACACCAGGTCGGCCTGCCGGATCTGAGCAGTCTCGAGCTGCCGCGCGCGGAAGCTGCCGATCTCCACGCCCAGCTGCTCGGCGATCACGGCGGTCTGGGGTGTGACCGGCTCCCCGACGAGCGCATGCGTGCCAGCGCTCTGCACCCGGAAATGGCCGGCGGCGAGTTCGTCGAGGCCCGACTGCAGCAGCCGTTCGGCCAGGGGCGAGCGGCAGACGTTCCCGGTGCATACGGTCAGTATCTGGAATGGCGAGTCCAGCACGTCCCACGTGCCGCTCATCGCACCGTGCTCAGAATTCGCGTCATCGAGACCAGCGTCGTCAGGTCGCCGATTCTCATTGCTGTGCCCCCAGGTATCCCCTGTGGTCGTCCTCGGCCGGTTCGTCCTCGCGCACTCTGCCCGTGCGCTCCCGGCGCGAGGCGGCCCAGCGCTCGAGCGGAGCCTCCCAGTCGTCCGACGCCTGACGCTCCCCCGGGGGCTCCTGCTGCTGCCGTGGCCGGCCGTGCCCGTCGGATCCGGCCTCGGAGGGCGCGTCCGCGCGGGCACCGCAGCACCCGCCCGCGCCGCCCGACGCCGAGACCTTGTTGAACACGATGTCGACTCGGGTGACATCGACCAGCTGCAGCGACGTCAAGGTCTCCCGGACCTCTCCGATGTTCACCTGTCCCGTGCCGGTGACCAACAGCACCCGGCCCACGCGCTGGGCCAGGATCAGGCTGTCTGCCACCGGCAGCATTGGCGGTCCGTCGATGATGACCAGGTCGAAGTCCGCCGTCAGCGCCCCGAGCAGGCGCTGCATGGCGCGCGAGTCGAGCAGTTCAGCAGGATTGGGCGGGATCTCACCGGCGGTCAGCACGTACAGCTCGTCCTGACCCCACGGCTGCAGGAGGTCGAACACGTCGGCTGCTCCGATCAGGGCGGTGGTCAGACCCGCCGAGTTCTCCAATCCCAGTGTCTCAGCGACTCGGGGGCGGCGCAGGTCAGCGTCGACCAGCGCGATCCGCTTCCCGGCCTGCGCCATCACGAGCGCGAGGTTGATGCTGGTGGTGGTCTTGCCCTCACCGGCCACCGCCGAGGTGACGAGCACCGAGTTCACCGGGTCGTCGACCTGGACGAAGCGCAGATTCGTGCGGAGCCGTCGGAATGCCTCTGCCCGCGGACTGTGCGCCGGAAGATCGGTGATCAAGGGCGTCCGAGTGGTCGACGGATCAGCCGGGATGGCGCTGAGCACCGGTGCCTGTGTGATCCGGCGCAGATCCTCCCTGCTGCGCAGCCGGCTGTCGAAGGCGGACCGCGCCAGCGCGACCCCGATTCCGAGGACGATTCCCACCAGCGCGCCGAGAGCGGTCTCCAGACCGAGCCCAAGACTGCTCGGCTCGGTGGGCACCGCGGCGGGGTTGGCCACCGACAGCCGCACCGGGGAAGACCCTTCGGACTGCGGGTTCTCGAGCTCGGCGATGACATCGACCAGGCTGGCCGCGACTGCCTCCGCGATCCGCGCCGCCTCCGCCGGCTCCCGGTCGGTCACCTCGATGGAGATGAGCACGGTGTCCGGATCGCTCTTCGCCTTGATCCGCTCCGCGAGTTCCTGCGTGGTCTCGTCCAGCCCGAGCTCGTCGATGACCGGCTGCAGCACCGACCTGCCCTCGGTCATCTTGACGTAGGTCTGCAGTCGATCCTGAGTGAACGCCGAGCCCTGCTGCAGGTCCGCGGTGCTTCCGGCGTTCGGAATCGAGACGAACAGCTCCGTCTGCGCGGTGTACGTCGTCGGGGCCAGCAGCGCAACGGCCAGGCCACCGAGGGCGCCGACAAGAGCAGCCGCGATGATCAGAACGACGTTCCGTCGCAGAACGCGCAGGCAGTTCTTCAGGTCCATGGTTGTTCCATCTGTGAGTCGGAGCTGTGCGAGAGCAGCCAGTCGGTCTCGTCGCCGATTGCGGAGCGGCGCAGGACACAGCGTCGGCGCTGGGCCGCTGTCCCAGCCACTCGGAACATCCCGTGCACCGCAGCCAATTCGATCCTCCGGTTCGGCCCGACGGCAGTCCGTCAGGGCAGTCGGCCGCTCCCCGAGACGATTCGCGGGGAGCGTGCCGCTCATGCTATCCGCGCCGGATCGCCCGTCGGCCGATCTCCGGAGCGCCGGCGGCCTGCACGCGGTTCGCGGGCGCAGGCACGGTGCACTGTCTGCCGGCGCCTGCGGTTCTCAGCGCTGTCGACCGCGCGGAATTCAGCCCCAACGCCGGTCTGAGCATCACGGAGAGAGGCAAACCGCAATTGCACTGCGGAGGGCCGCACTGCGCGGCCGTCCGCCGGGATGACTGTGCCTCGGCCGCCGGGATGACTGTGCCTCGGCGGCGGTTCAGCCGATCAGACGGAGTTCGTAGGCTCTCCGCACGGCGTCCGTGCGGTTGTCGGCCCCGAGCTTCCGATAGAGGCTGACGGTCTGCTTCTTCACGGTGTTGACGGACAGCACGTGCGTGCGGGCGATGTCCGGGATCGATGCTCCGCCCACCAGTTCGTTGAGCACCGACCGCTCCCGCTCGGTGAGCACCACCAGCTCACCGTGCGCCGGGAACACTCCCGGACTGTCGATGATCTGCTGAGCCGTCTCCCCCTCTTCGGTGACCGCCTCATCGACGAGGTCGAGCAGCGCCTGACGCGTCACTCGATCGATGGACAGCAGAGGGGAGAGAATACCCGCGCGCTTGGTCAGGGCGAGCGCACGGCGAAAGCTCTTGACCGCATCGGAATCACTGCCCATCGCATGGGCGGCCGCAGCGTCGATGAGTAGCAGATCGATCACCTTCCGCTGGGTCAGCTTCCGAGCCAGTGCAATCGAGACCGCCTGTCGGGCATCCGCGAAGCTGCCCGAGATCAGACACAACCGCGCATATGCGATGAAGAGAGTGCGTCGCGCAATGGTGCACTCCGTCTCCAGTCCCCGCAGCGGATCATCGCCGAGTGCCTCGAGGATCAGGCGCTCCGCGCGGTTGAGTTCGCCCTCCGCGATCAGCAGGTCGACGCGGGCGCGGGTGAGCAGCGCGTCGCCGAGGGGGCCCAGCGGCGACCTCTCGGACCGCAGCTCCTCCGCGTGCTCGATCGAACTCAGAGTGCTCGCGGTACTGCCGAACAGCAGCGCGAAGCGTGTCTGAGCATGGGCGTTGAAGGCCCACACCTCGGAATAGTCCAGCAGACTGCCCGCCTCCTCCAGGTTCCTGCGCGCCTGCTCGGCGTCGAATGAGTCCATTGCGAGGTCGGCCGCCGCCAGCACGAGCGGAGTCTGGACCAGCGGGCGAACCCAGGGCACGCGCTCGAGTCCCTGTTCGGCCCGCTCGAACCACTGCTCCGCAACTGCGCGTCGGCCCTCGTAGGCGAAGATCAGGGCGTTGTGACCGGCAGCGGACACCCCGACGAACTGGGCCTGGGTGCTGGTGCTCTCCTCGTAGGAGCGGGTGAACCGGCGCACGGCCCGCTCAAGGTCACCCGTCGACAGCTCCGACAATCCCGACTGCAGGTAGTACATCGCGCTGTTGAGAGCCGAGAGCCCGTTGGAGCTTCCTCTCAGGACTGCGTTGCGGAAGTGCTCGCTGCGCTGCAGCGCTGCGACGAACTCGCCTCGCTGACGCAGACCGTGCATCGCCGCCGAGGTGAGGAATGCCATCTCGTCGGGGTCACCCGTGCCGTTGATCAGGTCGAGCGTGAGGTCGCTGACGCTCGCCAGCACTCGGTGCACCATGGGCGAGCGAGGACTGGGGTCGATCGTCGCGACCGGCAGGGCGTGCGACAGGGCGTAGGCCATCGAGAGCACTGGGTGGCGGCGCCTCGCCGCCTCCGGAATGTCACTGAGCGCGGAGTATGCGTCCGCCTGATGGCGGACCGCCAGCCACCACCCGTGACGGGCGACAGTGCGATTGAGCAGCTCCCAGTCCTCTGCGCGCCGGGCGTGCCGCAGCAGGCGCCGGACGTCCTCCGGACGACCTCTGCGCTCATAGTGGTCGGCGGCAGCAGCATGCGTCGCCTTCGCGGTGCGGGGATCCAGCGTCTCGACGAGGTATGCCAGGTACGCGCGCACCACTCCCGGGAAGCACAGCCCGTCCTCGGCCGGACCGGAGATGGGCGGGCCGGCATCGGCTGGGCCGGATCCGAGCGGGCCGGAATCGGCCGAGCCGGATCCGGACGGCCGCAGCATCCCGCTGTCCACCAGCATCCGCACGCTCTCGTGCGCGGTGGCCCCGGCTGCTTCCCGAGCGAGTTCGTGCACTTCGCGGTAGAGGACATCCACGAGCTCGACCGATACCTCTTCCAGCAGCGACATGGGAACAGCACTCGCCACCAGTCGGCCGTTGAGCTTCTCCCGGAGGTGGTCATCACGGAAACGCTCCATCCCGCTGACCACGTTGGTGCCAATGAAGTCGGAAGGGGTGTCGAGAATGGTGCGCATGAGCAGCAGCCAGCCGCCCGCCATCGAGTGCAGCCGGTCGATTTCCTCCGGCGTGGTGTCGTGTCCCCAGGACGAGGCGAAACTCGCCGCGTGGGTGCGCGGGATCATGAGGTGCTGACCAGAGATCATGTGAATCGACATGCCCGCCTCCCGCGCCAGCTCCCCCGAGGGCTGCACCCGGTCGAAGGCTCCGGCGAAATAGAGATTGGGATGCTCGCGGAGCAGTGCCAGAATCCAGGAGCGCAACTCGGCGCTCGTGATGTGCTCGGCATTGTCGATGAGGACGATGACTTTCCGGTTCGGCTGCTCTGCGCAGAGCCGCCCCAGGCACTCCCGCCGCTCTGCGGCTTCCTCAGCTTTCGGCTCCGCTGATTCCGCATCTGCTGCCGACCGCCCGAGCACGATGTCCGCGATCGCCGCGCCGAACTCACCCAGGCTGTTGTGGGCTGCTGTGGCGCTGATCCAGATCACGGCATCGCCGGCGTCCATCCGGTGGATCGCCCAATCCGCCAACAGGGTGGTCTTGCCGGTTCCCGGCAGCGAGTGCAGGAACGTCAGTGGTTCGAGCCGATCGAGCCGACGCAGCAGAGCATCCCGACGAACCCTTCCGGCAGGCAGGCGCAGGCGTGCCACTTCTGCGCGCTGTCGCTCCGCGAACGAGCTGCGATCGGAGAATCCCCGTGCGTGCTTCATATGGCTCAATCCCGCTTCTTCACGGCGGCGCGGCCGAGCGAGTCGACGGTGATTCCGACCGAACGCGAGCAGCCGTGCGATTTCTGGTCATCATACCTGCCGCTCTTCGTATTTCGCAGGGCTGATTGATGAAATGGGCTGCAGGGCTGATCGTCGGATCTGTGCTCGGGCGCCGCTGCCCGGAGAACTGCCGTCCACGAGATGCCGGATCGCGAGATGCCGGATCGCATCTTCGATCCGCACCAAGTCATGGTCGGCGAGCACCGAACTGCTGGGCAGGGCGAGCCGACTGCGGAGCCGAGCACGACCGATTCACCGGACACGGGCGGGTGACGGTGTCGTGGCCCAACCGGATGCAGTAACGGCTGGCGGCCATCATCGCGACAGCGATAAGCGATGCGAGCAGCGTGAGCACTGGGCGCTCCGCGGTGACGAGCACCAGTGCCAGCACGATCAGGAAGGCCGAGCTGCCCACGATGCCGAACTCGGCGAAGCTGCCGAACTGATAGCAATGATGGTACAGCCGGAAGGTCCACCCGACGAGGGCCTGCAGCAGCATCGCCACCACGACCAGCAGCGTGATTCCGGTCGGAGAGGCCGACCCAGCGCCCAGCAGCAGCCAGGAGCACATGAAGCCTGCGGCCCACGCTCCACTGTCCAGGCACCCCTGGACGCGGAACCGCCTGTTCCAGGCTCCTGTCGCGATTCGCTGTGCGATAGTGCCCGACACGCCAGAGCGTGCCGGAAGATCTCTGGTGATGAGCGCCATCGTCCCCCCTGAATGGCCTGTGCCTTCCGTGGGTCATCGACGCAGACGGGCCGCAGATGTCCCTCATCGACGAGCTGGAGCCGCGCTGGATGCGAGGTAGCAGCCACGCTAATTTCGGCGGACCGGGAATCCGTCGCCTGTGCGGGGCGGCTGCGGTGCACCACAGCGGAGATGCGGCAAGCCACCGCGAGGATCGTCAGGTCTGCAATATGAATGTCGCCGATAGCAGCATCGGAAGCGCCACTCAATCCAGGAACGACACAGCCCCAAGGCAGAAAGCCTTGGGGCCGTTGCAGTTCAGATGTGAGCCGGTCCTCAGCCGGTCGCCACGACGTCCGCTTCAGACAGACGCGCGATGAGCTCCGTGCGTGAGCGCACGCCGAACTTGCGGTACACACCGGTCAGCCGGATTTCCACGGTGCGCAGGGAGACGAAGATCTTCTCCGCGATCTCCCGGTTGCGATACCCCTCGCGCACGAGCTCCACGACGGCCTGCTCCTCCTCGCTGAGCTGGCTGAGCAGCGGGTGCGGGCGAGCCGGGGCGGCGGCCAGGGCCGGAGCGGCGGGAGTCAGCAGATCGGCGGTGGCGTGGTCACCGGTCTCCCGGTAGAGCGCCGCCGCATTCAGCATCTGCTCCCTGCTCTCGGCCTTCATCCCGAGCTCGCTCAGCCGCTGGGCGAAGGCAGCCAGGGTGCGGGCCTTCTCGTGATCGGAATCGCCCAGCCGGAAGGCGCGCAGGGCGCGCCGGAACGGCTCGACCGATTTCTCCCCGACGGCGACCAGAGCGTCGCAGCGCAGCGCAGCGAGCTCACCCCAGCGTGAGGGGCACCGTTCGAGGCGCTTCCGGAACCGCTGCAGGACCAGCACAGCGTGCTCCCGGCGGCCGACCTTGAGCAGGGCTTCGATCAGCTCGGGCTCATGTCGGTAGAGGTTGGGATTCGGCTGTCCGCCGCCGCCGAGTTCCTCGCAGCGCTGCAGGTGACGCAGCGCCTCCGCCGCCAGACCGTGGCGGAGCAGGAACGTTCCCTGCAGCGCGCTCAGGCGTGCGGTGAGGCTGCGGTTGCCGCCGCGGCCGGCGAGCCTGACGAGTTCCTGCTCCATCGGCTCGACCTCCACAGCCCGACCCTCGTGCAGCATCAGCCAGCATCGGAGCAGCAGCTCGAGATCGCCTCGCACCTGGTGCTCGGTGCCGAACTGGCGCGGTTGCGCAAGAATGAGCGCTGCTCGGTGAATGTTGCCGGCCCGGAACTCCAGTTCGACTCGGCTCAGCCGGGCCGACTCGTGGAAGATGGTCGGCGGCGGCGCCGCCAGCTCGAGCGCGCTCAGAGCGAATCGTGCTTCCTCGTAGTGCTCGGTGTAGATGAGGTTCCGGGCAACTGCCAGGGCTCCGAACATCTCATCCTGTCGTGAACCGGTGTTCGACTGCGACGAATAGAGCTTGAGTGCCGAATCCGCGCGACCCTGGAAGCCGTCGATGAGTGCGCGCACACTCTCCGCGGCCGGGGTCGCAGGAACGCCCGTCTGCTCGAAGATCTGGTGTGCGGCCTTCCAGTCCTCCTCCGCCTCTGCCAGCTCCCAGCGCTCAGCATGGCAAGCGCTCAGCTGCAGGCGCAGCGCAGCAGCCTGCGCAGGGCTGGCGCCCGTGTCGCCTCCCCGCCAGGACGTCACGGCTTCCGAAGAGATGGACTGAGTCTCGAGGAACTCGATCTCGAGCGCCAGCCGGGCCGCTCGCAGCCGGATGTCGGCCGATCGGGCGGACCGGCGGGCCAGCCGGATGTAGCGGCGCGTGAAGACGAAGTCTCCGTGGACGAGCAGCGATTCGGCAAGTTCGAGCAGCGGTGCGGCGATGGCCGAAGCATCCGGCGACAGCACCAGTGCCCGCTCGGCGAACTCCACTGCGATATGCGGCTTCCCTTCGATGACGATGTCGCGGGCGATCTCGAGGAGCGTCGCCGGAGTGTCGTCCTCATCACCGACGAAGCTGCCGTGCCAGATGGACATCGAACGGTCGAATGAGGAGCAGTTCCGCTCCATCTGGGAGTGGAGCTCGGACCTCTCCCCGGCTGTCATCGACCAGTAGATGCTGCAGCGCACCAACTGGTCCTGGATGTGGACATGAGGGCCGACCCGATCGATGATGTCCCGCGATTCGAGCTCCTCGAGCTCCTCCCACAGGCTCGGGACGATCTTCAGCAGCGGTCGGATCGAGGTGCGGGGCGCCACGGCGAGACACTTGAGCAGCTTTCGGGAGTCCTCCGAGATGTCGCCCAGGCAGTCGAAGACGAGCCCGTCGATCGCCCGACTGGTGCGCAGCGGCTGGGCCAAGGGCGCGCTGCCGCTGCGCTGGCGCTCGTTCATCAGCTCGAGGATGTGCTCCAGGGCGAGCAGGTGCCCGGACGAGGCCCGTGCAGCACAGTACGCGGCTTCGTCCGACAGGCCCGGGTGCTGGCGCTGAGCGAGGTCAACCATCTCGACCAGCTCCAGCGGCTTGAGCTCGACTGTCTGCACCCCGACGAACGCGCCGCTCGGATCGACGCCGTCGATGCTGATCACGAAGCGCAGGGGTCCGCTCGTCACGCGCCGCAGCAGGTACCCCAGCACAAGCTGTGAGCGGCCGTCGAGCTGATCGGCACCGTCGACCAGGATCAGCACGTTCTCCGAGGCGTCGACGGCTCGGATCGCGGCGATCAGGCTCTCAGCAATGACGGAAGCGGGGCCGTCATC
Source organism: Brevibacterium daeguense (assembly GCF_021729135.1). GTDB lineage: Bacteria > Actinomycetota > Actinomycetes > Actinomycetales > Brevibacteriaceae > Brevibacterium > Brevibacterium daeguense. The sequence continues at coordinate 81,260 of NZ_JAJTWW010000001.1, read as the reverse complement.
GGAGAGCAGCTCCTCGACCTCCCTCGACAGGAGCCCTCCCTCCACCGGCCTCAGGGAGGCGGCGAGGACGGCGAGCCCTGAGTTCGCGAGTCCGGATTCGGTCGGGTTGACTGGAACGAAGACGGTGCGTGCCTCGCTCTCCTCGGCCAGAGCCTGGAGCAGGGAGGTCTTCCCGGTTCCGTGCTTGCCGACCACAGCCGCGTTGATGTGATCGTCGACGAGTGAGCGCAGACGAGTCAGATCGCTGCGGCGGCTAGATGATCGCATTCCTGGCCTCCGAAGGAGTTTCGAGTTGAATCTCACTCCGGTGTACAGGAGATGGAGCGCCACCTCAACAGTCCGGAAACATGCGCAGTCCCGCAATGGAGCGCCGGCCAGACCTGCTCCGCGATGGATGAATCCACAACTGTTCGAAATTCGTGATGTTGGTGCAAGTCCATCTCAACGGACGCCGAAGTTGGGAAAATGCGGGAGTCTTCGAATAGAAGTTCGAGTCCGGGTCACAGGAATGCAACGGATCGATAACGTTGCAGGAACCAACGCAGGCTCGGAATCTGCGGCAAACCGCCCGCTGAGTGCCGCGCCCCGGGTTGGTACCGCACTTGGTCCGGGGGGAACCGCATTACCCGACTTCCGAACTCGAAGAGTGCCGCACCCGCGAAGGCGATGCGCTGAGCGGTGCCCCGGGAGACAGGAAAAGCCGCGGCACCCGATGGATGCCGCGGCCCATTCCGCGAGCGGTAGCGGTGGGATTTGAACCCACGGTACGGGGTTGCCGTACACAACATTTCGAGTGTTGCACCTTCGGCCGCTCGGACACGCTACCGCGGAACACTCTACCCGGTGGTGGTCTCTCACCCAAACCGCGAGTCGGTGACGTCGAGCACTCGATCGCCACGAGCCGACCCTGAGTACGCCGTCGACTCAGCGGCGCCTGCCGAAGAAGTCGGAGAGCATCCGAGTGCATTCCGCCGCGAGCACGCCGGCATACACCTCGGGCCGATGCAGGCTCGCCCGGTCCCGCGGCAGATCCCACACCGATCCGCAGGCCCCGGCCTTCTCGTCGAAGGCGCCGAATACGATTCGTTCGACACGGGCAGCCACCGCGGCACCGGCACACATCACGCAGGGCTCGAGCGTGACGATCAGGGATGCTCGCTCGAGCCGCCAGCTGCCCAGGCGCCGGCCCGCTTCGCGCAGAGCGACCACCTCCGCATGAGCGGTGGGATCGGAGTCGACTTCGCGCCGGTTGAAACCTGCGCCGAGCACCTCACCTGAGCCGGAGACCACCACCGCGCCGACGGGGACGTCTTCTGCCGAGCCGGCACGTGCCGCCTGCGCAAGCGCTGCGCGCATCCACACCTCGTGCTCCGGGTGGTGCTTCAGCGCGTCGCCTCGAGCTGATCGGCGAATCCGACGGTCTCACCGATGTGGGCCACCACGCGAGCCGGGTCCGATGCGTGGGTCTTCGTCTGCTCCAGCAGCTCACCAGAGGCGACACCCTGGTCCTCGAAGATGTCCGCGTCGCCACCCCATTCGGCATCCGCATCGAAGTCGAGCATCTCGACTTCGTCCTCGTCCGCGTCCTCGACCTCGGCGTCTTCGTCGAGCTCCGGCTCGGCATCCGGGACTCCGTCCTCCGTCTCGTACTCATCGGGGCGGGAGTCGAGGTAGTCGACGAAGAGCTCGGCGAAGGGGCTCTCGGCGACGGCATGCACATCCGAGAGGAAGACTTTCACATCGTCTTCGACGGTGACCCGGACGATCGCGAACCACTCGTCCTCGTGTTCGACGACTGCCACCGCCTCGCCCTCGGCATCACCTGCATTGCGCATCATGTCGACCAGGTCGTCGAGGTCGGCGGCATCGCGCACATCGATGTCGAGAGCCCGGTAGCCGTCGTCGGATTCTGCCAGCACCGCGGTGAAGTAAGCCATGGTCCCATTGTGGCCTCTCTGCGGTTTCGACACCACCGGATCGACACCCTCGCGGGGAGCCGATGGCCTCTGTGGGGCACCGAGTCTCCGGTAGTGTCGGACCATGCACCTTCACGTGGTCGACCATCCGCTGATTGCCCATAAGCTCACCGTTCTCCGAGACGAGCGGACCGATTCCTCGCGCTTCCGCCTGCTCACCGAGGAGCTCGTCATGCTGCTGGCCTACGAGGCCACCCGCGGGATCCGGATCGAGGACAAGCTCGTGAACACTCCCGTCAGTGAGTTCACCGGCACGGCCCTGTCGAATCCGCGTCCGGTCGTCGTGCCGATTCTGCGAGCCGGACTGGGAATGCTCGAGGGACTCATCCGGATGCTCCCCACGGCCGAGGTCGGATTCCTGGGCATGGTGCGTGACGAGGAGACGCTCGAGGCGACGACGTATGCCGAGCGCCTGCCGGCGGACCTGCAGGGTCGTCAGATCTTCGTCATCGACCCGATGCTCGCCACGGGAGGCACGCTGGTGATGGCCATCGACTTCCTGCTGGAGCGCGGCGCCTCGGAAGTCACCGCGATCTGCCTCGTGAGTGCACCCGAGGGCGTCGCTCGGATCGAGGAGACCTACGCCGGACGGGCGGAGGTCACCGTCTACACGGCCGCGCTGGACGAGCGGCTGGACGAGAACGGCTACATCGTGCCCGGACTCGGCGACGCCGGCGACCGCATGTACGGCGTCGTCTGAGATCAGCGAGCCGACTCACGTAACAAAACGTCACATTCCGTCGAGAAATGACTCCGGGGTTTGATTCCGCTTCACGGCGTGAAGAATAATGACAGCCATGCTTGCTCTCCTCTGCTGTCCCTGTCGCACCTCTGCGCTGCATTGCATGCCGCGCGTTCGCGATCCTCGCTGATCTGACGCCACCCGTCGCGAACGCAGAACCCAGTGGCGCGTCCGTTCGCACTCAGGAAAGAGCAGGAATGTCAGTTCCCGAACCCCAGTCCGGCCCCGTCCACCCGCGCAGCGCCGCTGCCACTCGTCGCCAGGGAGCACGTTTGACCCCTGTGGATCCGCAATCCGCGCCCCGCACTTTCGGTCCCGCAGGTGTGCGCTCCTCCCCCCGCGCCGCCCGCGGCATCGTCCTCTACATCGGCCTCGACGAAGCGAAGGCCGCGGCTGACGGAACCAACCTCGCAGCTGTCGCCCAGGCGCTGCAGGAATACGCGAAGGAGCTCGCTTCGCACGCGGAGACCCAGGCTGTGATCGCCCTCGCCCCGGAAGGACCGGGCAGGGACCTCGATGCGGTCCGTGCTGTCGCCACCGGGTCCCCTGCCGCCACTGGCTCTCCGGCCGGTCGGCACGGCCCCGTGCGATCGCGGATACCCGCCCGACTCCATCCGCCGGCTGCCCGTGAGGACCTCGACTCTGCTGCCGGGTCCGATCATCAGCTCCGGATCGACCTTCCGCGCCGCGAAGTCCTTGTCAACGGCGAATTGGTCAGCGTGACGACGAAGGAATTCGACCTTCTCGCGACGTTGGTCTCCCAGCCCGGTACGACGCTGTCCCGCCTCGAGCTCATCGAAAGTCTCTGGGGTCACAGCGGGGAGGCGCCCGATGAACGCACGGTCGATGTCCACATTCGCCGGCTGCGCAAGCGGCTCGGCCCCTTCTCCTCGGTTGTGCGCACGATCCGGGGCGGCGGCTACCGATTCGACGAGCACCCCGATGTGATCGTGTGGCGCGCGACCGCCTCCCGATGACGCGACCGCTTCTCATTGACGCCGGCTTCTCATCCCGTGACGACAGACCCCGGAAGCTGCCGGGCGTCCTCCAGGCTTCAGTCAGATTCTGGTTCTAGACTCGACCGCGATGTCTGCTACTCGAAGCACCTACAGCAAGGGAATCATGACCTTCGTGGTCGGTGCCCTGCTGGCTGCCCTGCTGGCGATGCACGAACTCGTTCCCACGTCCTACGGTCTCGCTCTCGCCGTCGAATCGATGCTGCCGTGGACTTGGGTCATCATCGTCCTGATCTTCATCGTGGCGCTGTTCCGGTTCTCAGCATTCAGCATTGTCGGCGTGCTCCTTCCCGCGATCGTGTGGCTGACGATGTTCGGTGGCTATCTGCGCCCGGCGCAGACACCTGCTGAGGCGGATATCACCGTCGCGACCCAGAACGTCGGCGCGCGCATGCCGCAGCCGACCGCCACCGCCAAGAACCTGATCGCGGCCGATCCCGACATCGTCGCGATGCAGGAGATCGAGTCGCTGTCCGGCGAGATCATCTCCGAGCAGCTCTCGGGACACTATCCGCACGCCACGGTCGCCGACACGATCGGAGTCTGGTCGAAGTGGCCGATGAGCGAGCCCAGGGAGATCGATCTGGGGATCCAGTGGCCCCGGGCATTCGTGACCACCATCAGCACCGATCACGGGGACGTCAGCTTCTACTCCGTGCACCTGCCTTCGGTGCGGCCGGGAGAGGAATCGCTGCGCAACAGCGCCCTCAGCAGGCTGAGCGAGTCGATCGCGGCCGATGACGCCGACCGGGTGATCGTGGCCGGCGATTTCAACGCGAGTTCCACCGACCGGTACTTCGAACAGCTCGACGAGCAATTGGTCGGCACCCGCGAAGCAGTGGGCGGAGGCTTCGGCTTCACGTGGCCGTCGCTGTTCCCCGTCGTCAGACTCGATCACATCATGGTTCGGGGGCTCGAGCCCGTGGGCGATGAAGTGCTCGATCGGGGAACCAGCGACCACCGCGCGGTACTCGGCCATCTCAACATCGAGTAGCTGGCTCCCCGGCTCCCGGCCCTACGCGGCTGTCACCGGACCGGGCAGGTTCAGCCTGTCGGCGACTGTGAGGCGCACGCGCTCGTCGGCACCGGCGTCGTCCTCTCATCGGCTGTGCGAAGCACTTCGTCGAATTCGTCGAGAGTCAGGGCATAGCCGGTTTCGGGGTCCGAGGCGGACTTGGCGAAGACCATGCCGACGACCTGACCCTCGGCGTCGAGGACCGGCCCGCCAGAGTTGCCCGGCCGGATGATGCCGCGCAGCGAGTAGACCTCGCGCACGACGGAGTCATCGTTGTAGATGTCGAGGCCGCGCGCCTCGAGCCGGTCGCGCACGCGGGTGGGTGAGATGGTGTAGGGACCGTTCTCGGGGAATCCGACGACCACCGAGTCGGCACCGACATTCAGGACTCCGCCCAGCGGCAGTGCCGGAGCGCCGAGCTCGGGCACCCGAACCACCGCGACGTCGGTATCGGGGTCGAACGCGACCACCTCGCCGGAGTAGGGCTCCCCCGTACCGCCGACCTGGACGCTCAGCGACCGGGCTCCTGCGACCACGTGGGCGTTGGTGGCCACCAATCCGGAGTCGAACACCCAGCCGGTGCCCTCCTGCAGGCGCCCGCACTCGGTCTCGGTGGTGACGATCTTGACCACCGAGTCGTCGGCAGTGCGCCCGACGTCGACCATCGCGGTGCTCGGTTCGCCCACACCGCGGATCTGTTCGCGCTGCCCGGCGAACACCTGCGGGAATCCGTTGTCAGCGAGCGCGGACCCGATGCTGCCCAGCGCCTCGGTCGAGGTGACGGGAGCGAGTCTGTTCAAGGTGGCTACGACAGCTGATTCCGCTGCCCAGCGATTCAGGGTGAGCAGCGGAGTGGTCGTCACCCACCCTGCTCCCAGCCACACCAGCAGCAGGAAGGCGACGATCCCCGAGATGCTCCCGCCCAGGGCATCAGCACCCCGTCCGAGGGGGTTGGTGATCCGATCGCGCAGCGACGCCGCGAGGAAGCCGCCGATCCCGGAGAACAGCACCCCGAGCACGAGCGGGAGTGCGACGGTGAGCGCGGGGACCACGGATTCGTCGACCCAGCCGAGCGCCATCATCCGGTCCCCGGCCCAGGGACCGAGGAAGCGGCCCCCTACGAGTCCGAGGAGAAACCCGACGACGGCTCCGACGCCGGCGAGGAACCCCTGCTGCCAACCAGCGGCTGCCGCTGCGAGGACGAGCAGCAGCAGGACGAGATCGACGGGGCTCATCACATCCTGCCGGCGACCGGTGAGCTGCCGAAGGACGCACCGCTGCCGTAGGCGGGACGGCGGCTCGCTGCAGCCATCAATCCCGCACGCTCACGGGTGAATCGCTCGAGCAGGTACAGCTCGACCTCGCGTTCGGTGCTTCCGCCGACCCCGGCGAGCACCCTGGTGCGAGTGGCTGCGAGGTCGGCCGCGGTCCTGATCATCTTCTTTATCTGGTCCTTGGCGCCGGGGAACTGGGAGGCCCACGACTTTCCCGCTCGCCGGCCCTTCCAGGTGCCGAGCATGTCGACCTCGGCGTGCGTCATCCAGCCGGCATTCGCGTAGTCGCCGAGCGATTGTCGCGTGTGCTTCGATTCGTTGAAGCGAAGCACGAGTCCGACGGCGAACCACCCGACTGCGATGAGTCCCGACAGCGCGATCACGATGACGAAGGTGAGGATCGCGTTCTCGAGCCCCGCGGTCAGCGTGGCCACGCCGTTCCACAGTCCGTGCAGGAACATCCCGGCGATAAGTCCGGGGATCCACATGACGACCGTCAGCCACCACGCGCCGCGACGAGCGGCCAGGCCGATCGACACTCCCGCGCACGCGACGAAGGCCGAGTGCAGCAGCGGGCTGAGCAGGCAGCGCATGACGAAGGTCATCCACAGGCCCACCTCGGCGGCTTCGGCATAGGCCGCGCTGAGATAGAGAAGGTTCTCCGTGAAAGCGAAGCCGGCGCCGATCAGTGAGCCGTACACCCAGCCGTCCAGCGGTCCTTCGAAGTGTCTCCTGGCCGTCAGCACGATGACGACGAGGAGGATCCCCTTCGTGATCTCCTCGGTGACGGGAGCCATGATGACTGCGCCGATCACGTCGCCGGTCGCGTCGATGCCCACGACAGCCAGGGCGACGATGCCGAGGAGGCTCGCGATCAGCGTCATGATCACGGACGCGACTGCGCCCCACAGCAGGCACACCAGAAGCAGCAGCTTGGGCTGGGGCTTCCAACGGTCGAACCACATCACCATGAGGATGATGAATGCCAGCGGGATGGCCGACAGCCCCACGATGAGAGCGCCCACTCCCTCGAATGAGAGAGCGGCTATCACCACGATGACGAGCAGGCCGAGAGCGAGGACGGCGCCGACGATCGAGGCGACGATGATGCGGGCGATGTCGGCCCCGGCCGTCGGATCCTGGCGCGGGAGGCGCTGGGCTGCCTGCGCCGCCCAGGACGCCTGCGCCGGGCCGCCCGAATGCTGCTGCACCTGAGCCCGGAGGCGCATTTCCTGAGTGACGGTCGGAGAGAAGCGCGGCTGCGAGTACATGCGCTGGTCAGGCGGACCCACAAGTGCAGGGTGGCCGGGACCGGGATGACCGGGCAGTCCCGGCTGGTGCCGTGCGGGCGGGACCGGACGGCCGCCCGAATCCCAGGATCGAGGCATCGCGCCCGGAGGCTGCGACTGCTGCTGAACCGGACCGTGCGCAGGTCGCTGGGGCGCGCCGAGCCGGCCATGGCCCGAGTTCGACTGCTGGTCCGGGCCGGGCTGATTGCGGTGGTCGACCGGCGGGCGCTGCGGGGGCCGGAAGCGGTCTGCGTTCGGATTCTGGGACATGCCTGCCTCTGTGGAGATGCGTTCGCTCAAGTGTAGCCATCGCCGCGGACGCGTCCTGGAGCATGCGGTCAAGGTCCTGCAGCACTCCTGGCGCCCGAGAGGGGCCGGCCGACGGTTCCCCGTCCGACCGACCCCTCCGGGTGCGCGCCTGCTGGTCAGCCCATCACGTCAGCTGCAGCGTGCGCGCGGTGTATTCCGAGAGCTCGTGGAGGAGCGTCTCGTCCTCGTGGAGTTTGCGCCCCAGCGACGGCACCATGGTCTTGAGCTTCGATTCCCAGCCCGCGTACTGCTGCGGGAAGCAGGTGGCCAGCAGATTGAGCATGATCGGGGCCGCTGTCGAGGCGCCGGGTGATGCTCCCAGCAGCGCGGCGATCGAACCGTCTGCGGCCGAGATGAGTTCGGTTCCGAATCCGAGGACGCCGCCCTTCTCGGGGTCGCGCTTCATGACCTGGACGCGCTGCCCGGCGGTGATGAACTCCCAGTCGGCCGGGTCCACCTCGGGGGTGAAGTCGGCAAGCGCGGAGTACCGCGACTTCTTCGAGGAGGCGAGTTCCCCGACCAGGTAGCGGACCAGGTCGAAGTTGTCCTTGGCGACGTTGAGCATGACCGGCAGGTTGTTGCCGCGCACCGAGAACGGCAGGTCGGTGATCCGGCCCGATTTGAGGAACTTCGGCGAGAAGCCGGCGTACGGCCCGAACATCAGGTATTCCTTGCCCGCCACCACCCGGGTGTCCAGGTGCGGGACAGACATCGGCGGAGCGCCGATCGCGGCCTGGCCATAGACCTTCGCATGGTGTCGGGACACCAGGTCCGGGTTCGAGGTTCGGAGGAAGAGACCGGAGACCGGGAAGCCGCCGTAGCCCTTGCCCTCGGCGATGCCCGACTTCTGAAGAAGCTGCAGCGCCCCGCCGCCGGCGCCGATGAAGACGAACTTGGCGTTGACGTTGAAGCTGTCGGCCGCCGTGGAGTCCTTCACCGTGACGCGCCAGCCGTCGGCATTGCGGTTCAGGTCCGTCACGGAGTGGCCGGTCCGGATCTGTGCGCCCTTGCTGCTGATGTGGGTCAGCAGCTGACGGGACAGGGAGCCGAAGTCCACGTCGGTGCCGAGCTCGAAGCGAGAGATGCCGTTGACCTGTCCGGGTCCCCGGTTCTCGAACATCAGGGGCAGCCATTCGGCGTGCTGCGCCGGGTCATCGCTGTACTCCATGTCCGCGAACAGCGGGTTGCGGACCATCGTCTCGTAGCGGGCCCTGATGTAGTCGCGGCCCTTCTCGCCACGCCCGTACGAGATGTGGGGCACCTGGCTGATGAAGGTCTTGGGATCGGTGATGACGCCTTCATCGACGAGATAGGACCAGAACTGCCTGGACACGTGGAACTGCTCGTTGATGTTGACGGCCTTGGTGATGTCGACGTTGCCCTGCGCGTCGGCCGGGGAATAGTTGAGCTCACACAGAGCGGCATGCCCGGTGCCCGCGTTGTTCCAGGGATCGGAGCTCTCCCGTGCCACGTAGTCGAGCCGCTCGTACAGGCGGATCTCCCATTCGGGCTGAAGTTCGGCGAGCATGGCACCGAGCGTCGCGCTCATGATGCCGCCGCCGATCAGGACCACGTCAACGCTTTCCTTGGTGTACGTCATAAATCCCTCGGATCAGTCTGCAGACGGACGCCACTGGTCGGCGCCGCTTCCTGCACCGACTTTACTCCCGACCGCGCAGGGAGCCGAACTCGGGCCGACCGCTGCAGGCCGCGGACTGAGGCGCCGAGGACTGTGGAGCAACGGCCTGCGGATGCGCCGATCCGGCTGTGGACAGCGCTGCCTCATCCACAGGCTTCGAACTCGGGCTGACGGGCCGCCCAGGCCCGCAGTGACATGGGCACATGACTTCTCGCAGCCGTTCCGAATCCCCTCTCCGGACCCTCGTCTCCATCCTCCTGACCGCGTTGAGCATCGCCGCGCTCGTTCTCCTGCCCGGCAGCCAGCCGCCGCGTGTGCTCGCCGCCCCGCTGGGCTCGGCTCCGAGCGTGGGCAGTCCCGAGGACGTGCTCGGCCCCGGCCGCTGGCACAAGTCCGACGGCGACAAGACCTGGTACGGCGCCTACCGGTCGCTCACCGACTCGCTCGCCTACTGCGTGGACGCGGGGCTCGGCACTCCCTATCCGCGCTACTTCCAGGGTTCGGAGGGACAGCTGATCGACAGCCCGCAGACTGCGTGGGCGCTGCACACCCACAGCGGTTCCGACAAGCGCGACGTCCACTCGGCGCTGTCCGCGATCGTCAAGCTCGACGACGCGGTGCCTCACCGGCATGCCATCGCCCCCCGGGTGCCGGCCGATCTCGGGAAGGGCTTCGCCGGTGCTGCGGAGCGGTTCTCCGAGATCAGCGCGGAAGCGAAGGCGAAAGCCGGTCCGTACACCCTGCAGCTCCACCTGAACGAGCTCGATCCGGCCGCGGAGAGCGCCGAGCTCGCCGTGAGCATCGAGAGCGCCGCCGGTGAGCTGCTGCCCGGCATCGCGGTGGATCTCATCGCCGAAGGAGCCGATCTCGGCGAGGCGACCGTCAGCACCGCCGAGACCCCCGTCAGCGTCCCCCTGACAGTGAGCGCTTCCGGCACGGTGCGCGTCGAGGCTCGCGCGGAAGGGCTGCCTGCGACGCAGGTGCGGTTCCACGAGGCCACCGGCTCCGGCTCGAAGCGGGTGCAGAACGTCGTCACCGTGAGCCCGCCCTCAACAGTGCGCGGCAGCGCAGAGCGGGAGTACACCCTGCCTTCGCACCCGACGGTGGACACGACGATCACCGACGACTCGCCGGCACCCGGTTCGGAAGTCACCGACGAGTTCACCATCAGCGGGCTCGCACCGGACCAGACCGTCGACGTCGAGCATGTGCTGTGGGCCTCGCCGCACCAGCCCGAGGTGCGGACCGAACCGCACCAGGAGGCCTTCGAGATCGGTCGCGTCAGCTCGACCGACGTCGGCAACGGGACTCACACCTCCGACGGAGTGCTGGTCCCCGAGGACTATCGGGGCTGGGTGTATTGGACGGAGACGATCTCCGAGGACGAGGCGACCCGCCCATGGCGCTCCGAGCACGGTCTGCCGACAGAGACCGGGTTGGTCGCCTGGACCCCGTCGGCGACCACCCGGGCCCTGCTCGACAGCGAGGCGGGCACCACCGTGGACACCATCCGGATCACCAGCGCCCAACCGGGCTCCCGCCTCTCGGTGACGGCGACGGCCTATCACGTTGCGGAGAAGCCGGTCCGCGGTCAGGAGCCGCGGGGTGAGAAGCTCGGCACCGAGAGCCTCGAGGTCGACGTCGACGCCGACGGCGCCGCCGACCTCGCCACGGAGCCGGTGTCGATTCCCGTCTCGTCGGGCTGGGTGACCTGGGTCGTGTCGATAGCCGCCGCTGAGGCCTCTGCCGGCTGGCAGTCCGACTGGGGCGTGCCCGAGGAGACCGTCGAGCTCCCCGAAGTCCCAGCCGCTCCGGATGAGTCGACCGCTCCGGAGGATCCGGGACCGCCGCCGGGCGACCCGGCGGACGATCCGACGGCGCAGCCGAGCCTCGACGCGCTGCCGATCCGGGACGCGACACCGGCCCCGACGGCGCCTGCGGAGACGACTCCCGGGTCCCCGGCTCCCCCGGTCGGCCCTGCGGATTCCGACCCCGGTTCCGAGCCCGGCCCGGTGATTGCGCCGCCGTCGTCCGAGTCCGGTTCGCCGGCGCGGCCGGCGAGCGGCACGAGCTCGGAGGCGCTGCCGCGCACGGGTCCGCGTGCGGCCGGCATGGTGGGCCTGGCGCTCGTGCTGATCGGCACCGGGATCGGCGCCCTCGTGTTCAGCTCGCGTCGCAGCGACGGGACCTGATCACGAGTGCTCTCGGTCTGCGGGGCTCTTCTCCGGCGATCGGGTCTCGGCGAAGGAACGGGCGAGGTCCACGTACCAGTCGAGGACGTCCGGGTCGGCAGCGGTCCCCCGGTTGACGCTGTCGCTCGGAGCTCCCTGGAAGATCTGCTTGATCGGGATCTCCATGAGCTTGCCGGTGCGGGTGGTCGGCACTGCGGGAGCAGCGATGATCTCGTCGGGAACGTAGCGCGGCGAGAGACGCTCCCGAATGCGCGCCACGATCGCGGCGCGGAGCTCGTCGTCGACCTCGATGCCGGGCTTCGGAACCACGAAGAGCGGCATGTAGTAGTCACCCCCGGGCAGCTCGGCTCCGATCACCATCGAGGCCTGCACCCCTGCAACGGTGTCGACAGCCTGGGTGATATCGGCGGAGCCCATTCGGATCCCGCCGCGGTTGATGGTGGAGTCGGAGCGGCCGTGGATGACATACTGCCCACCGGGCAGCTTCGTCACCCAGTCGCCGTGGCGCCAGACTCCCGGGAACACATCGAAGTAGGCCGACCGGTAGCGCTCCCCGGTGGGGTCGTCCCAGAACTTCACCGGCATCGACGGCATCGGCTTGGTGACGACGAATTCGCCGAGCTCACCGACCACCGGCCGGCCGTCGGAGTCGAATGCCTCCGCGGCGACGGCCAGATAGGCGCCCTGGAGCTCACCGCGCACGATCGGGTCGAAGGGGTTCGAGCCGATGAACCCGGTGGCGATGTCCGTGCCCCCGGAGTCCGAGCCCAGGTGGAGGTCCTCCTTGACGTTGGCGTAGACCCAGTCCCACGTCGAATCGGGAAGCGGGGAGCCGGTCGAGAGGATCGACTGCAGGTGAGAGAAATTGTAGCGCGCTGCGGGCGACACCCCGGACTTCTCGATCATCGACAGGATCGCCGCTCCGGTCCCGAAATTGGTCACCTTCTCCTGGGCGCAGATCTCGAGCTGCTTGTCGGGCACCTCGAACACGGGCGAGCCGTCGTAGGTCACGATCGTCGCGCCGACCAGCAGCGAGTTGACGAGGAGGTTCCACACCACCCATGTCGTCGACACCGCCGAGTAGTGCCGGCCGCCCTCGCGTGCCTCCTGCTGCAGGGCGTTGGCTTTGAGCGCTTCGAGCACGACCCCGCCGTGTCCATGGACGATCCCCTTGGGCCGTCCAGTGGTGCCGGAGGAGTAGAGGACCCAGAGGGGGTGGGAGAACTCGACGTCCTCGAAGACCGGGTCGATGTGCCGGGCGACGATCTCGGAGTACAGCGTGGTCGAGCTGCCCGGGCGAATGCCGTCTGCGGCGACGGGCAGCTGATCGACGAGGATGTGGTGCTCGACAGTGGGCAGCGCTGTCAGCAGCTCGGGGACGGTGCCGGTCATCTCCAGCAGTCGGCCGTTGAAGCGGTAGCCGTCGACCGTCAGCAGCACCTTCGGCTCGATCTGGGCGAACCGGTCGGCGATTCCCTGGACGCCGAAGTCCGGGCTCACGACGGACCAGACGGCACCGACGGCGGCACAGGCCAGCAGGGCCTCCGCGGCCTGCGGGATGTTCGGCAGCACGGCGCACACGGTGTCGCCGGGTTCGACGCCGTGGTCGCGCAGCCAGTCCGCAAGCGCGCCCACCCGGCCGTTGAGCTCCTTCCAGGAGAAGGATTCCCGGCGGTCGTCCTCGTGCAGACCGACGATCGCCTCTGCGTGGGGCCGGGTGATGGCGTGTCGTAGGACATTCTCGGCGTAGTTGCAGCTCGCGCCGGGGAACCAGCGGACGTCCGGCATGGTGTCGCCCACCAGCGCGGGTCCCGTGCCGCGGTCGCCGACGACGCCGAAGAACGTCCACATCGTCTCCCAGAACTGCTCGATGTTCTCCACCGACCAGTCGAGCAGGTCCTGGTAAGTGGTCGTCCGAACCCCGTGCTCGCGCTCGAGCCACTGCTGATAGCGCCGGAGTTCGCTGTGCTCGACCCTCTCCGGCGGTGGGGTCCAGAGAACGGTTCGCTCGGTCATGGAAGGTTCCTTCACGTCGTCGGGAAGTGCTGGGCCGGGCCCCGCGGGGCCGGTCGCACCGCCGCGGGAAACAGGGCTGTCCGGAAACAAGTCTGTCCCGAAACAGGCCTGTCCGGAAACAGTTCTGTTGGGGAACAGGTCTGTTCGAGAACAGTTCTAGCAGACGATCCCGCGCTCCGCGCCACCTTCGCTGATCGTCGGGCTCGTGGCTCGGTCACGTGCATCAGCCGGCGGTCAGACGGGTCCACAGCGCCACGTCGAATCCCCGGTGCTGGGCGATTCCCGCCATGTGCCGGACTGCGTTGTCGAGCTTGCCCCGCCATGCCTCCTCGGCGGCCGCGGAATCCCCTGATTCGAGAGCGCGGACGATGCGCCGGTCGTCGAGGACGATGCGCTCGGCGGCAGGGGTGTAGTCGAGGAGCAGCACCGAGATGTACATCCGCAGACGGAGGGTCAGCGACTCGAAGGAGCGTGCGGTCTGCTCCAGCCCCGAGGCACGCGCCAGCTCCTGCTGGAACCGCAGGTCGGCGTCGTCGACCTCGGTGCCCCGGCGGCTCCGGACAACCGTCTCGACGCGGTGCAGCGCCTGCCGCACCGGCACGAGATGACGTCTGGGGCGCGCCGCGAGCGCGCGCAGCAGCACGATGCCGAGTGCCTGGCGTGCAGCGTAGAGGTCGATCACGTCCGCCGCCGTCACGGTCGGGATGCGGACACTTTCGCGCGATCCGTCCAGGAGCTCATCGTCGATCATCCGCCGCAGGGCCGCCTCGATCGCCGCCCGGGGCAGCTCCAGGCGTGAAGCGAGGTGCGAGGCTCGGATCCGATCACCGGCACGGTACCCGGAGTCGATGATCTCCTGGCGCAGCGCGAGGGCGAGCTGCTCCGTCAAGGACAGGTTCTCCCGCGGCAGCCAGCGGGAATCGGGCACCGGGCCTGCCGAGTCAGAACTCTTGAATCCGGTGGACGGCCGATCCGACATCCCGACGGGCCACGCCAGTCGCTCCAGCCCACGGGGCACATCTGACGACAGGGTCCTCAGCAGCGATCCCGGAATGTCGAGCGTCGTGCTCAGCTCCTCGCGCACTTCGGCGAGAAACCCCTCCCAGCCGCTGTGCAGCCTCCACTCGATGGTCCCGCCGAGGTCCGACTCCGCGGGCACCCGGCGCCCCTCCCGGTCGTGGCGCGGCCGCTGCTGCGCGCCCGGGGCGAGCAGGCGGTGCGGGTCGAAGGCGATGACGCGCTCGGCTCGCGACCGTGTCCCGAGCTCCTCGATCATCCGCGGGATCTCGCGGCCGTCGGGATCGCTCGAGCGCTGCTCCCACCGGGCGAGTCCTCCGCTCCGGAGCGCGGACACGACGCCAGCACCGCGACGGCTGAACGACCTCGCCGAGCGGGCCCGCTCCCGCGCGACGTCGTGCCGCAGCCCGGAAGCAGCGGGAAGCTCCGCCGTTCCCACCACGAGGACCGGGAACCAGGCTGCGATGAGCCTGAGTTCGGCGGTCGGAGGGGCGGGCGGGACCGACAGCGACTTCATGGACCGGGCGACGACGCTCTGACTCAGACCGGTGGCGAGCGCAACAGCTCGTGTCGAGTAGTCGGACGAGTCGATCCTCGGCCCGGCCGTCGCCAGCACGGCGGACACGACCTGATCAGCCGTGTCCTGGATCCGAGGCCGCCCCTGTCGCGGGCGGTCCCCCAGGGATTCGCCCACCGCGGCGCGAGCGACCCAGCGCCGCACCGAGGCCACTGAGACGCCCAGGCTCACGGCCACCTCGGCGGGAGCGCTCCCTTCCCGCACTCGAGCACAGGCATTCTCTCTCAGCTCGGTGCTGACACGCCGCCCCGCCATCGGCACCCAACCTCCCCAGGCCTCGAACATCACTTCCGAATCATTGTATGTGGTGTAAGTCACTCGCGCCCTCCCTCCGGCCGGCAGTTCGGAGGACACTGGTCGACAACGGCGCACGCCGTCTCACCGATCGCCGCTGCGAATGCCGGTCCCGCCGTCACGGAGGCTCCCATGCTCGTCAACCCCGGTTCCGCCCGCACCACCGATGAACTGCAGCAGGTCGTCGACACCGCGGTCGCAACCGTCCGCCGCTGGCTGCGGATCTCGGCGGCCTCAGCCGGGCAGAAGAACCACCGGCATCCCTCGGCCGCCCGCCTGGCCGCCGTCCTCTCCGATCCCAACGGGCTCGACTTCACGGTCGGCTTCGTCGATCGGGTCGTGGGCACGGACGACATCCACGCAGCCGCCGAGGCGCTGACCGACATCGCAGAGCTCACCCCGGAGACGATGTCGGCGCTCGACCGTGCTCAGATCCGCGCCGGCGCCGCCCTCGCGCCCGTGCTGCCCCGGATCGTGGTCCCAGCGGCGCGCGCTCGGCTCCGCTCGATGGTCGGGCACATGATCATCGACGCCCGCGACCAACCCTTCGGCGCAGCCGTTGCCCGACTCAGCGCCGACGGGCACCGCCTCAACATCAACCTGCTGGGCGAGGCGGTGCTCGGCGAGGAGGAGGCCGACCGCCATCTGGCAGAGACCCGGCGGCTGCTGGACCGCGACGACGTCGACTATGTGTCGATCAAGGTCTCCTCGATCGCCTCACAGGTGTCGATGTGGGCCTTCGCGGACTCGGTCGAGTACGTGCTCGAGCGGCTGCGCCCGCTCTACCGGGAAGCCGCCCGAGCCGACCGCGGGAGCCGGTTCATCAATCTGGACATGGAGGAGTACGGGGATCTGGAGCTGACGCTGGAGGTATTCATGCGCCTGCTCGCCGAACCGGAGCTGAAGGGTCTGGAAGCGGGGATCGTGCTCCAGGCCTACCTGCCCGACGCGCTGGGGGCGATGCAGCGCCTCGCCGCGTTCGCCGAGCAGCGCGTGGCCGACGGCGGTGCCGGCATCAAGGTCCGGCTGGTCAAGGGTGCCAACCTCGCGATGGAGACCGTGCACGCGGAGATCGCCGGCTGGGAGCCGGCCGTCTGCCCCTCCAAGCAGGCAACCGACGCCAACTACAAGCGCGTGCTGCACTGGCTGTTCACCCCCGAACGGATGCGGGGCCTGCGGATCGGGGTGGCCGGCCACAACCTGTTCGACATCGCCTTCGCCCACGAGCTGTCGAAGATCCGCGAGGTCGCCGACCGCGTCGAGTTCGAGATGCTGCAGGGCATGGCGACGGAGCAGGCGGCAGCCGTCAGCGCCGACGTCGGCCGACTGCTGCTGTACGTGCCCGCCGTTCACCCCAGGGAGTTCGATGTCGCGATCTCCTATCTCGTGAGGCGGCTGGAGGAGAACTCCGCGGATCAGAATTTCATGTCGGGCATCTTCGAGCTCCGCAACGGCAATGCCGTGTTCCGCCGTGAGGAGGACCGGTTCCGCGCCTCGGTCGAGGACCTGGGCGCGATCCTCGTGGCCCAGGGCGAGTCTGCACCGGTCCCGCGCCGCCGGCAGGACCGCAGCGCACCCTGCACGTCGAACGCACGACTGGGCGAATTCGTCAACGAGCCCGACACCGACCCGTCCCTGCCCGCCAATCAGCGGTGGGCGGCGGCACTCATCACCGAGGCCTTCACTCCGGGCTGGCTCGACACTCGGCCCACCCCCGCACCGCTCCCCTCGCCCGAGGCGGTCGATGCCGCAGTGACCACCGGGCGCGAGGCGGCCGCCGCCTGGCGAGCGCTCGGCGCCCGGGCGCGCGGGGAGATCCTCATGCGCGCCGCGGACGTCTTCGCCGCCCGCCGCGGGGAGTTCCTGGCCACGATGGCCGTCGAGGCCGGCAAGACGCTTGCCCAGTCCGACCCGGAGGTGTCCGAGGCGATCGACTTCATCCGCTACTACGCCGGCCAGGCCCTCGAGCTGGAGGCGATTCCCGGAGCGGAGTTCACCCCCGATGCGCTGGTTCTGGTCACCCCGCCGTGGAACTTCCCTGTCGCGATCCCGACCGGCTCCACGGTCTCCGCCCTGGCGGTGGGCGCCTCGGTGATCCACAAGCCCTCTTCGCCCACCCCGCACTGCTCGGCGCTCCTCGTCGACTGCCTGTGGCAGGCCGGAGTGCCGCGCGCGGTGCTGCAGCTGGTCAAGCCCACCGAGGGAGCGATCGGCCGGGCGCTGGTGGCCCATCCCGGAGTCGATCGAGTGGTGCTCACGGGCGCCTCGGAGACGGCGAAGCTGTTCGCCCGGTTCAACCCCGGACTGCGCATCAGCGCCGAGACCTCCGGCAAGAACGCCATGGTCATCACCCCCGCAGCCGACCGTGACCTGGCGATGACCGAGCTCGTCCAGTCCGCATTCGGTCACGCCGGGCAGAAGTGCTCAGCGGCGTCGCTGGCGATCATGGTCGGCTCCGTCTACGACTCCCCGCGCTTCCGCAGGCAGCTGGTCGACGCGGCGTCCTCCCTCGTCGTCGACTGGCCGCAGAACTTGTCAGCTACGGTCGGCCCTCTGACCGAACAGCCCTCCGACAAGCTGCACCGAGCGCTGACGACGCTCGAGCCGGGCGAGAGCTGGTTGGTCGAACCGCGGCAGCTCGATGACTCCGGCCGGCTGTGGTCCCCGGGCATCAAGGACGGTGTGCAGCCGGGCTCCTTCTTCCACCTCACCGAATGCTTCGGACCCGTGCTCGGACTGATGCGAGCGGACTCACTGGCGGAGGCGATCCGGCTGCAGAACCAGGTCGACTTCGGGCTGACAGCCGGCATCCAATCGCTCGACACCCGGGAGGTCGCCGCCTGGCTCGACCAGGTGCAGGCCGGCAACGTCTACGTCAACCGCGGCATCACCGGCGCGATCGTGCGCCGTCAGCCCTTCGGCGGCTGGAAGAAATCCTCGGTCGGGCTCGGATCGAAGGCGGGCGGGCCGAACTACCTCATGCAGTTCGGCACGTGGGCCGACGCTCCCCGCCAGGGCAAAGGGTCTCACGACGCCGAGGCGGCGGCCGGCAGCGAGGCGGCCGGCGGCCGGACCGCCGAATCCCCGGCGGGGTGGCTCGAGCGGGCGGCAGCCGACGACATCGCCGTGCATCGCGAGGTCTTCGGCAGGCCGGCGGATCCGACCGGACTGCGCGCCGAAGCCAACATCTTCCGCTGCCGGCCGCGCCCGGTGACGGTGCGCGTCACCGCCGACGCCTCGCCCCACGCCGTGACGCGCACCGCCCACGCGGCCGAGGTGATGGGGGCTCCTCTGCGCTACTCGCTGGCGCCCGACGTTCCCATCGAGGTGCGCGACGCCGCGGAGGCGGCAGCCGACGCCCAACACGCGCCGGCGTCGGGGGAACCGGCAGCGGACGCACAGTCCGCGGCTCGTGAGGTTTCACAGTCCGCGGCTCGTGAGGCCCAGCCGACCACGGAGACCGCCGCGGAGTTCGCGGCCCGGGTGGAGCGCGGCGACTGCGACGACATGGTTGGCGCCCGCATCCGCGTCATCGGGCGGGCCGAACCGGAGCTCAGGACGGCCGCGGCAGCGCGCCCCGAGGTCACCGTCATCGATGACCCGGTGACCGCCTCGGGCCGGGTGGAGATGCGGTACTTCGTGCTGGAGCAGGCGATCTCCATGACCCTGCATCGGTTCGGCAATCCCAGCCGCGACTTCCATCGGCTCGCCGAGGAGCTCTGCCCCGGCCGGCGCGCCCACCTGGCGGAGTATGACCACCTGACGGAGTGAGCCCACCTGACGGAGTGAGCCGCGCCGAGGAGCTCTGCCCCGGCCGGCGCGCCCACCTGGCGGAGTAAGCCCCGCCGCCGCTCGGTGGTCCGGCCGACGCGCCGCCGCTACTGGTACGACACGAACCACGGGCGCGGCTCGACCTCGTAGGTCTGCTCCGGGGTGAAGGTCGGTGTGTCCTCGTCGTAGAAGTTCTTCCACGCCATCCGGATCCCCTCGGGCAGTCCCTCCTGCAGGGCGTTCCATGTGCCCATCTTCAGGTCGGGCGTGCCGTGGCCGTCGGCGTGCAGCAGCATGGCCAGCTCGGGATGGGACGTGTCGACGTCCTGTCGATCGGTGATCATGCCGTGTGAGAACTGATGGAGGATGAACACCTTCTGCGGCAGGCCGTTCTCCGCAGTCAGCTGGGCCAGCCAGTCCGCGGTCTCGTTGATCTCGGCCGCGGGCACCGATCCGATCTGCGCCATGTGCCGCTGCCCGGGCTTCAGCCGCCACTCGGGATCCAGCGCCAGGCCGACGTGCGGTTCCCTGAGCAGATCCTCGTACAGCTTCGCCTGGGTGAGGAAGTCCGTGTGCCCGGGCTGCAGGTCGAGCACCACGTAGACGCCGGCCTCTCCCGCGGCGTCCACCCATTCCCTGATCAGCTCCGCGTCGAGCTCGGTCGAGTAGTTGCCGTCCGGCCCGGGCGAGGCCGAGGCGACAGTGGTGATGATCTCGAATGCCGGCACCACCGGCACCTCGGAGTGCGGCTCGTAGTCCTCGGCCAGTTCCGTGACGCGCTCGATCGTCGATTCGAGGTCCTGCTCGCCGAGGATCCCCAGGGACGGGACTCCCGGCGAGCCGTACGCAGCGACCATCCGCCGGCCGGGGAACGCCACCTGGCCGCCGCCGGGCAGCTCCGGCACCGTGAGCGCGGTCTGGACGTTGCCCGCGAACTCCTCTGCGCTGCCGAACCCCGCGCCGACTGCGAGCAGTCCGCCGGTGCCCGAACCGTCCTCGCCGAGCGCATCGCGGGTGGCGGCGACGGTGTCGCCGTTGAAGCGCGGGTCGCCGCCGGACACCTCGACGACCGTGCCGCCGGCCGCCTCGACGTTGGCCATGGCAACCGCCTGAGCGGCTGCCGGGTCGTCCGGGTCGACGAATGCCGAGGCGCCGGCGGGCTCCTCATCGACAGCCACCTCTGGCAGGGAGTCTGCCGCATCGTCCGAGGCGGGATCGACTTCGATGACCTCCCGGCCCTCGGCGAGCTCCCCGAGGTCGGTGCCGGCGGCCGTCACCAGGATGTCGGCACCTAGGCGGTCGAGCTCCTCGGTGACTGCGGAGTCCGTGCCCACCAGCAGCGGCAGCCGGGCTTCGGCACTGAGGCTGCCGAGCGCCTCGGCGGAGTCGGCGGCGGCGACGACGGCGACGTCGGCGGATTCGAAGAGGGCCGAGCTCGTGGCGAGGGCCGTGGCCGTCGGGTCGTCACCCTCGATCACCTCGGAGGCGGGTGCCTCATCGACGAACTCCACCCGATGGTCCTGCCCGCCGGGCGAGCAGGCCGCGATTCCCGCCAGCAGCACCACAGCCGAAGATGCCGCCGTGATGCGCCGCCTGGCGGATCGTGTTCGTCGTGCGTGCAGTGCGTGCACCGAGACCTCCACTCGTGTGGCCGACAATCGTCGGCCGGTTCGCCGGGACCGCAGCCGGCGCGTTCACTGAACCGCAGCCCGGCCGATTGCTGAAATCACCACCGTCGACCGACCGTTTCCCGCAGGCCGGCTTGTCGGATGACAATCCCGCTCAGTGTAGACGGGCACGGGGTGCCGGCGCGCGCTGCGCCCCGCCGCTCGGTCCTCCGGCACCTCGTTCCGTTGGCCCGGAATTCAACTTCTATTGCGCAACGGGAAACCCCAGCTGTGCGTTCGCTGAGTACGGTTCTCACCATTGCCCCGAGGATGCCCGCCCCGGCGCGCCATCCCCGGCAACCACGACCGAACCGAACAAGGAGTCCCATGCGCTCACTCTCCCTCCCGGGCAGGAGGACGGCCGCAGGCGCCCTCGCCGCCGCCGTCACACTGTCCCTGACCGTCCTCCCCGGGTTCAGCCCCGCGCTGGCCGCAGGCCCGACGGAGATCTCCGAGATCGCCTACGCGGGCCCCGACGACACCGATTTCATCGAGGTCAAGGCCGAACCGGGAGTCGACCTGTCGGGCTACGTCGTCGGCTCGGTGACGCGCGGCGGCAGCCCGCAGTCACCGGATCACTGGACGACCCTGCCGGCAGGCTCGGTCGTCGACGAGTCCGGCGTGCTCGTCGTGGAGCTGCCGATCACCAACTCGGTCAACACCGGCTCGCGCGCCGACGGCAGCTACGGCTCCTCGGTCTTCCTCATTGACGCAGCGGGAACTGTCGTCGACTTCGACCAGATCGGCGGAGTCGTCGGCGGGCGGGGAGTCACCGCGGAGTCCGGCGGCACGGTGCCGGAGGCGCTGCGCGGGCAGACGGCCACCCCCACCGGTGCCACCGCCCCGAACGGCCAGTCGATCGCCTGGACCGACGGCTCCTGGACTGCCGGCGACCCCACCCCGGGAATCGCGAATGATGCGGACGCTCCTGCCGACCCGGGCGATCCGGACCCGGACGCTCCGGGAGAACCGGCCCCGGTCGACCCAGCCGACGTCACTCCCATCGCCGACATCCAGGGCACCAGCGCGGAGAGCCCACTGGCAGGACAGGACGTGACCACCCGCGGTGTCGTCACCGCCGCCTACCCGACCGGCGGCCTCAACGGCTACTTCGTGCAGACCGCAGGCACCGGCGGGGACGCGCACGCAGACGAGGACGCCTCGCACGGGATCTTCGTGTACTCGCGGGACACGGCGGATGAGGTGCGGATCGGCGACCACGTCGAACTCACCGGTCGGGTCTCCGAGTACTACGAGCAGACCCAGCTCACCGTCGCCGCCGAAGGGCTCCGCCACCTGGAGGAACCCGCCGAGGCGCCCAAGCCGGTCGAGGGTGTCCTGCCCGACGGTGACGATGCGCGCGAATCCCTCGAAGGCATGCTCCTGCATCCCGCCGGACCGATCACGGTGACCGACACGTACCCCACCAACCGCTACGGCGAGCTCGGGCTCGCCAACGGCACCGAGACGCTGGTCCAGCCCACCGACGTCCACCGGCCGGGCACGGACGAGGCCGAGGCGCTGGCCGCCTCGAATGCCGAGCGCGGCTACCTGCTCGACGACGGCTCCACCGGCGACTACACCCGCGGCGCCTCGGACGTGCCGCTGCCGTACGTGTCGACCGAGGACCCGGTGCGCGTGGGAGCGCCCGCGACCTTCACCTCGCCGGTAGTGCTCGGGTTCGGGTTCGACTCCTGGCGGCTGCAGCCGCTCACCCACCTCACCGGCGAGAACGCCGGAGAGGTCCAGCCGGTGACGTTCGAGAACACTCGCGAGGATGCTCCTCGCGAGGTGGGCGGCAACGTGAGCGTCGCCAGTTTCAATGTGCTCAACTACTTCATCACGCTCGGCGAGGACGAGGAGGGCTGCGACTACTACGAGGACCGCGAGGGCAATCCGACGACCGCGAACTCCTGCGACGTGCGCGGGGCCTACGACCAGGCGAGCTTCGACCGGCAGTGGCCGAAGATCGTCGCCGCGATCAACGCCCTGGACGCCTCCGTCGTCTCCCTGGAGGAGATCGAGAACTCTGCGCGGTTCGGCAAGGACCGGGATGCCGCAGTGCTGGATCTGGTCGAGAAGCTCAACGCCGAGGCCGGCACCGAGAAGTGGGCGTTCGCCGAATCGCCGGAGGAGCTGCCCACCTACGGCGAGGACGCAATCCGCACGGCCTTCATCTACCAGCCCTCCGAGGTCGAGACCGTCGGCGAATCCGAGCTGCTGGATGACATCGCCTTCGACAACGCACGTGCGCCGCTCGCCCAGGCGTTCGCTCCGGCGAACGGCGCCGAGGACTCGACCTTCGTCGCAATCGTCAACCATTTCAAGTCCAAGGGCTCCGGCGAAGGGCCGGGCAACGTGGACTCGGGCGACGGGCAGGGGCACTCGAATGCGGACCGTGTGTCACAGGCGGAGGCGCTCGTCGATTTCGCTGATGCGCAGCAGTCCGAGCACGACACGGACAGTGTCTTCCTCCTCGGCGACCTCAACTCCTACACCGAAGAGGACCCGATGCACGTCCTCTACGAGGCCGGCTACCGCAACATCGGCAAGGAGATGACTGACGAGAGCACCTACCTGTTCGACGGCCTGACCGGCAGCCTCGACCACGCCCTGGCGACCGAGGCGCTGTTCGACGACATCACCGGGGCAGACATCTGGAACATCAACTCCGTGGAGTCGATCGGACTCGAGTACAGCCGGTTCAACAGCAACGTGACGAACCTGCATGACGAGAGCCCTTTCCGCTCCTCCGACCACGACCCGCTGCTCGTCGGCGTCGACCTGCCGGTGGCGGAAGACGACGAGGCGCCGGGTGAGGACGAGGCGCCCGGTGAGGACGAAGCGCCGGGTGAGGACGAAGCGCCGACCGGTGACGATGACACCGGTGAGGACGAAGCCGGTGACGATGGCGCCGGTGACGGTCGGACCGACGGCGAGGGTGCCAGTGACGACGGCACCGACGATCAGTCACCCGGCAAGGGGAATGACTCCGACCGCGACGAATCCGACAAGGGCGCCTCGGGCGGCGATCGGTCCGACAACAGCGCCTCCGGCGGCAGCGAGAGTGGAAGCCTGCCGCGCACGGGCGTGGCAATGACAGGACTCGCCGTCACCGGCCTCCTGCTGCTCCTCGGCGGAGCGGCAGCCGTGCTGATGGGCAGAGCGCGACGGTAGTTCCCCGGGGCCGGTGGTCCCCCGGGACTGTGTTCGCAGGGCGCCTCGAGATGACTCGAGGCGCCCTGCGCAGCATTTCGATGCGCCCCGCACAGAGACTTCAGGCCCTCTGGACAGCTCCCGGTCTGGACAGCGATTCCCGGTGCCCCGCGCAGTGGACTGTGGTGCATCCGGAATCGGGAACCGAAAAGGCCCTCGTTCAGCTTTTCGCTGGCGAGGGCCTTTTCCTGATGTGCGCCACGAGGGATTCGAACCCCCAACCTTCTGATCCGTAGTCAGATGCTCTATCCGTTGAGCTAGTGGCGCAGGTCGCGATGACCGAATCAACTATACACAGGTCCCAACCGATTCAAAAATCGCTCGGCAGGACCTCCGCGAGGCCTCCCCAAGCCTCGGCCCGCAGCCAAAGCGGCTGAACCGCAAGGCATAGAATCGAAACGGAATCTCCGACTCGACAGTCGTGACAAGACTCGTCTCTCATATGGTAAAAGCCGTCATTCAAATGACGTAGCCCGTTCACTACTTCTGAGTTTGTGAGTCAATGCACAGGAGTGCGCCGTGGCTTTTCGCGCATCCGGCGCTTCCGAACTTCCTACGGTTGAAGCATCAGTTTTTCCCTGTCAGCAGCATCGACGGGAAGATCCCCGAAAACCTAGGAGAAGTCCATGACCGTCCTCGACCGTGGCTCTGTCGATGACCAGCTCAAGACTGCACCGACCTCGAACGCGAAGGTGCTCAAGTTCGTCCGCGAGATCGCGGAGCTGACCACCCCTGACCGCATCGAATGGGTCACTGGCGAAGACGATCAGCGACAGGCAATCGCCGACCAGCTGGTCGAAGCCGGCACACTGGTGAAGCTGAGCAAGAAGAAGGACTCCTACTATGCGGCCTCCGACCCCGAGGATGTTGCTCGCGTCGAGGACCGGACGTTCATCTGCTCGAAGGAGGAGGCCGACGCCGGCCCTCTGAACAACTGGATGGACCCGCAGGAGATGAAGGGGATTCTGGACGGCCTCTTCGCCGGCGCGATGAAGGGCCGGACGATGTACGTCATCCCGTTCGTCATGGGCCACATCGATGCGAAGGACCCGAAGTTCGGCATCGAGATCACCGACTCCCCCTACGTGGTGCTGTCCATGCTCATCATGGCCCGCTGCGGCAACCAGGTGCTCGAGGCGATCGACGCCAACGGCGGCGAATTCGTCGACTGCGTCCACTCCGTGGGCGCCCCGCTCGAGGAGGGCGACACGGACGTGCCGTGGCCGCACAACTCCACCAAGTACATCACCCACTTCCCCGAAGAGCGTGCGATCTGGTCGTTCGGCTCCGGCTACGGCGGCAATGCCCTGCTGGGCAAGAAGTGCTACGCCCTGCGTATCGCCTCGGCCATGGCACGCGATGAGGGCTGGCTGGCCGAGCACATGGTCATCCTCAAGCTCACCAACCCCGAGGGCGAGTCGAAGTTCATCGCCGCCGCGTTCCCGAGCGGCTGCGGCAAGACCAACCTGGCCATGATCGAGCCGACGATCCCCGGCTGGAAGGCCGAGACCCTCGGTGACGACATCGCGTGGATGCGCTTCGGCGAGGACGGCCGCCTCTACGCCGTCAACCCCGAGTTCGGACTGTTCGGTGTTGCGCCGGGCACCGGATACCACACCAACCCGACCGCGATGGCGGCTGTCGAGGCCGGCAGCAACATCTTCACCAACGTGGCGCTCACCGACGACGGCGACATCTGGTGGGAGGGAATGACCGAGGATGAGCCGGCTCACCTGACCGACTGGCGCGGCAACGATTGGACTCCGGAATCGGAGAACACGGCCGCGCACCCGAACTCGCGCTTCTGCACCCCGCTGGAGAACGTGCCGACGCTCGCCCCGGAGTGGCAGAACCCGGACGGCGTGCCGATCTCGGCGATCCTGTTCGGCGGCCGTCGCAAGACGACCATGCCCCTGGTGACCCAGACCTCCGACTGGAACCACGGCGTCTTCATGGGCTCGATCCTGTCCTCGGAGACCACCGCCGCCGCCACCGGCAAGGTCGGCGTCGTCCGCCGCGACCCGATGGCGATGCGTCCGTTCATCGGCTACAACGTCGGCGACTACCTCCAGCACTGGCTCGACATCGGACAGACCGAGGGTGCGCAGCTGCCGAAGATCTTCTACGTCAACTGGTTCCGCCGCGACGAGGACAACTCCTTCCTGTGGCCGGGCTTCACCGAGAACTCGCGCGTTCTCAAGTGGGTCTTCGAACGCGTCGACGGCACGACCGAGGCAGTCGAGACCCCACTCGGCATGACTCCCGCAGAGGGGGCTCTCGACCTCGACGGCCTCGACGTCACTCCGGAGCAGCTCCAGAAGGCGCTGGCGATCAAGCCGCAGGAGTGGGCCGACGAGATCGAGTCCATCGAAGAGTGGTACGAGCAGCTCGGCGACCACGTTCCCGAGGCGCTCCGCACCGAGGTCGACCAGCTGCGCCGGCGGCTCGGCCTGGCCTGACCCTACGGCCGGACACGACCGAAGCGGGCACCATCCTTGAGCCGGGGTGGTGCCCGCTTCTCCATTCATCGCTCAGGGCATCCGATCGCCCATCTCCTGCGCTCGGCGCAAAGCGAGCGCCGAGCGTCGAGCGTGTTCCGAGCGTCGAGCTCTCAGACGTCGTCCTCGTACGCCGGGCCGCCTTCGTTCTCCCAGCGGTTGAGCGAGCGCACCTTGCTCCGGTTGAACTTCAGGCGCACGCCGCAGCCGCCCTCGTCATCCTCCGGAATGAAGACCGCGCCGTAGGCTTCGAGGACTTCGCGCAGTCGGCCGTTCTGCGCGGGATCGATATCACTCAGGCCGTATTCGAAGCCGCGCAGCGCTGAGGTCTCCACGCCGATCTCGCCGGCGAGGTATTCGGGTGAGATCTGCACCAGCGTTCGAGCTGCTCGTGCCTGTTCAGGGGTGATGAGGGACTCGTCTGTAGTCATGTTCCCCAGCATGCCAGAAATGCCGGCGACCCTCTCGTCCGCTCGCAGGCCGACCTGCGGCGCCGGAGGAGGACCCTTTACACGTTGTTGAACAATCCTTACAGTGATGGGCACCACGGTGAAAGGCTGATCATGAACGACACCGGCTCATCCAGCCCATCCAGCTCATCCGGCTCTTCCGACGCCCAGCACAGTCGCACCTCGGGCGGCGGCACTCAGGGGGCGTCGACCCTGCGCTCGGACCGCGCCCGGCGCACCGCTGTGCTGGGCGCGATGTTCCTCATGGCGACCAGCTCGATCGGCCCGGGGTTCATCACCCAGACCAGCGTGTTCACCGTCCAGCTCGGAGCGGCCTTCGCGTTCGCGATCCTCGTGTCGATCCTCGTCGACATCGCCATTCAGCTCAATGTGTGGCGGGTGCTGGGCGTCTCGGGAATGCGCGCGAACGAGCTCGGCAACACGGTGCTTCCCGGTCTGGGCTGGGTGCTGGCCGCATTCGTGTTCATCGGCGGCATGATCTTCAACATCGGCAACATCGGCGGCACGGGGCTCGGGCTCAACGCGATGGTCGGCCTGGACCCGCGCATCGGCGGCGCGATCTCCGCCGCAATCGCCGTCCTCGTCTTCCTGTCGAAGCGCGCCGGACTCGCCCTCGACCGGATCGTCGTGCTGCTCGGCGCGCTCATGATCCTGCTGATGATCTACGTCGCCGTCGTCTCGCAGCCGCCGATCGGCGAGGCGCTGAAGAACACCGTGATGCCGGAGCAGGTCGACTTCCTCGTCATCACCACCCTGATCGGCGGCACGGTCGGCGGCTACATCACCTTCGCCGGCGGCCATCGTCTCATCGACTCCGGCATCACGAGTCCGGGGAACGTCCGCGTGATCACCGAGGCGTCCGTGCTCGGCATCATCGTCACCGGCGTGATGCGCGTGCTCCTCTTCCTCGCGATCCTCGGCGTCGTCGCCGGCGGCGTCACCCTCGCCGGGGACAACATCGCCGCCGACGCGTTCCAGGCCGCCGCCGGTGACATCGGCCTGCGGGTCTTCGGCGTCGTCCTGTGGGCGGCCGGGCTCACCTCGGTGATCGGCGCCTCGTACACCTCGATCACCTTCATCACCAGGCAGACGGCCTCACGCCGGCTGCGCGGCGGACTCACCGTCGCGTTCATCGTGGTGTGCACCGTCCTGTTCCTGACGCTCAATCAGGCACCCCAGACCCTGCTGATCTTCGCAGGCGCAGTCAACGGACTGATCCTGCCCATCGGCTTCGCCCTGGTCCTGTGGGTCGCGTGGACTCGCCGGGACCTGCTGCAGGGCTACAGATATCCCAAGTGGCTGGCGATCATCGGCACCATCACCTGGCTGCTGACGATCTACCTCGGGTGGAATTCGCTCGCCGGCATCGCCGCCCTCTGGAGCTGACATGATGACGCACCCGCCGGCGGATCCCGGTGCTCTCTCCCCTGCCGAGGCGCGGGCCCTGTTCCGAGGCGGGCTCGTCCGGCCGACATCCGGCTTCAGCCGGGGCTTCGCCCAGGCCAACCTCCTCGCCGTCCCCGAGGACTGCGCATTCGACTTCCTGCTGTTCGCGCAGCGCAACCCCAAGTCCTGTCCGGTGCTCGGCGTGCTCGAGTCGGGGCAGCTCGAATCCGAGCTGCTCGCCGGCGGGGACATCCGCACCGACGTGCCGCTCTATCGCGTGTATCGCGATGGCGCACTCACCGAGGAGACGCCCGACGTGCGCCCGCACTGGCGCGAGGATCTGGTGGCGTTCCTCATCGGCTGCTCATTCACCTTCGAGTCGGCGCTGGTCGACAACGGGATCGCGGTCGCCCACATCGAGCAGGGCGTGAACGTCCCGATGTATCGCACCGCGCTGCCGGCCGAGCGCGCCGGCCGGTTCTCCGGACCGCTCGTGGTGTCCATGCGCCCGATCGCCGCGGACCGTGTCGCCGACGCCGTGCGCATCACCTCCCGCTATCCGGCGGTGCACGGCGCCCCGGTCCACATCGGCGACCCGGCGGCATTGGGCATCGCGGATCTGATGACTCCCGATTTCGGCACTCCCGTGGACGTGGCGCCGGGGACGATCCCGGTGTTCTGGGCCTGCGGCGTCACACCCCAGGCCGCGGTCATGGAGTCCAAGCCGCCCCTGGCCATCGCCCACGCCCCGGGTCACATGCTCGTCACCGATGCGCGGGATCTCGAGTACCAGGTGCCCTGACCCGTACCCTGAAGATCGACGATCCGCCGCACAGCCGCCGATCCGACGCACAGCCCCGATGATCCCATGACCGGCTCCGCGATCAGTCGAAGATTCGGACCAGCTCCCGCCCTGTGCACTCGATCGACCTGCGCAGCCGGTCCGCGGCTTCTTCCGTCCTGCCCTCGGCGAGCAGCTCGACGACCGCGCGGTTCTCGTCGACGAAGGGGCCGTGGAACTCCGGCTCGCGCTCCAGCACCCGCACGAAGACCAGCCGCATCCGGGCGAGCAGCCGCTCCATCGTCTCGTCGAGGGTCGGCGAGCCCACCCCGGCGACGACCCGCCGGTGGAACTCCTGGTTGGCGTCGGCGACAGCCGAGTCATCTCCCCGGGCACGGGCCGCCTCGGCGACGGCGACCACCTCGGCCAGCCGCGGGAGATCGCGCTGGGACCCCCACAGCAGCGCCGCCGGCTCGAGAGCCGCGCGGGCGCCGTAGATGTCGGTGATGTCGGCGGCGCCGGGCGAGCTGATGAAGACTCCGCGATGAGGGATCCGCAGAATGATGCCGTCCTCGGCCAACGTCGCGAAGGCCTCCCGGAGCGTGTTGCGGGAGATCTGCAGCTCCCCGGCCAACACCTGTTCGTTGAGCTTCTGACCCGGCCGCAGCCGACCGGCGGAGATGCGCGCCCGCACGGCGCCGACGGCGCGCTGGCGCAGGCTCGATGCGTCTTCGGCGGCCTGAGCCGGCACTCCCGACTCAGTGCGCACGGGAGTCGATGGTCGCAAGCTGCTGACCCTGCTCGACAGCGTCGCCGGGAGCCAGCGAGGCCAGGCGGACGATTCCCGGCGCCTCGGCGTTCACCGCCGATTCCATCTTCATCGCCTCGATCACGGCGATCTCCTGCCCCGCGTCGACCTCGGCGCCGTCCTCGACGCTGAACCGCACAAGGGTTCCCGTGTAGCTGCACGTCACCGCGACGCCGTCCGAGGATCCCCCCGAGGCGCCCGCCGCGCCGTCCGAGGATCCCGCCGAGGCGTCCGCCGGGTCCCCCGCACCGGCGGCGCTCCCGGAGCCGGCCGCGGCATTCGCCCCGCCCCCGTCGCCGCTGCCCGGGGCGCCGGCCGGTCCCCCACCTGCCGAGCCGTCCCGGCCGGCCCCGCCCGAGGCGCCGCCTCCCGCGCGGGCGAGCACATCGGCCGGCACCGCGATCTCATGCCGCCGCCCATCGATCTCGATGCTGAATCGTGTCCGCTCCGTGTACTCCTCGGCGGCCTCCGGCACCGCAGCCGCCATCCCCGGCCGGTACTCGGCCTCGATCCAGCCGGTGTGGACATCGAGCGTTCCGCCGGTGAAGTCGGGGTGGCAGACGACATCGCGGTGGAAGGGGATGACGGTGCGGACGCCCTCGATCCGGAGTTCGGCCAAGGCGTCGCGCGCCCGAGCGAGCGCGATGTCACGCGTGTCGCCGTGGACGATGAGTTTGGCGAGCAGCGAGTCGTAGGATCCGGGCACCACCGAACCGCTGCGCACCCCGGAGTCCACCCGGATGCCGGGACCGGTCGGGGCGGCGAACACGGTGACGGTGCCGGGCGCGGGCACGAAGCCGTTGGCGACGTCCTCGGCATTGATCCGGAACTCGAGTGCGTGGCCCACCGGGTCGGGGTCGTCGATCACCGACAGCTTCTCACCCGCGGCGATCCGGAACTGCTCGACGACGATGTCGACGCGGGTGACCGCCTCGGTGACAGGATGTTCGACCTGCACCCTGGTGTTGACCTCGAGGAAGGAGATCGTGCCGTCCTCGGCGAGGAGGAACTCGACGGTTCCGGCGCCGATGTAGCCGGCGCGCTCGCAGATCGCCCGTGATCCGTCGACGATGCTCAGATGCTGCTCCTGAGTGAGGAACGGGGCGGGCGCCTCCTCCACGAGCTTCTGATGCCGCCGCTGCAGAGAGCAGTCACGGGTCCCGAGCACGACGGTGTTGCCGTGGGTGTCGGCGAGCACCTGCGCCTCGACGTGCCGGGGATGCACCAGGAACTTCTCGACGAAGCACTCGCTCCGGCCGAACGCCGCCTGCGACTCCCGCCCCGCCGAGGCGAAGGCCTCCTCGACGTCGGCAATGTCGTGGACGACCTTGAGGCCGCGGCCGCCGCCGCCGAACGCCGCCTTGATGGCGATCGGCACACCGTGCTCCTGCGCGAAGTCGCGTGCCGCCTCCCAGCTCTCGATCGGGTCCTCGGTGCCGGGCGCCAGCGGAGCGCCCACCTCGGCGGCCAGCCGGCGGGCGGCGACCTTGTTGCCCAGCAGGTCGATGGTCTCCGGCTTCGGACCCACCCAGGTCAGGCCCGCGTCGATGACGGCACGGGCGAAATCGGCGTTCTCGGACAGGAACCCGTAGCCGGGATGGACGCAGTCGGCACCGGCGCGGGCCGCGACGTCGAGCAGCGCGGGGATGTTCAGGTAGGTGTCGGCGGCGCTCGTGCCGCGCAGCGCATAGGCCTCGTCCGCGACGGTGGGATGGAAGGCGTCGGCGTCGGCCTCGGAGTAGACCGCGATCGAGCGCAGGCCGAAGTCGCGGGCGGCCCGCGCGATGCGCACGGCGATCTCGCCCCGATTCGCGATGAGCACTGTCGTGATGGTCATGTCCGGTCCTCGGCTTCCTCGTTCGGATGGGAGTCGTGGCTGGTCTCGTCGGTCGGGGCGTCGTCGCCCGTGGCAGATCGGCCGCCGTCCACGGCGGGCGCGTCGTCGACCGCGGCGGGCACGTCGTGGACTGGCAGGAGCGTGCGCGGATCGACGGGCAGGAAGCGCACGGTCGAGCCCGGTGGCAGCTGACCGACGATGTCGAGGTCTTCCGCGACGACCGTCGCGATGACCGGGTAGCCGCCGGTCACCGGATGGTCGGCGAGGAACAGGACCGGATTGCCGTTGGGCGGGACCTGCACGGATCCGGAGATCATGCCCTCGCTCGCGAGCTCCCCGTTGCCGCGGCGCCGGAGCGGTTCGGCATCACCGGACGGGGCCAGGCGCAGCCCGATCCGGTTCGACTGCCCGGTGACCGACCACGTCACCGCGGCGAAGCGCGCACGCTCCGTGGGGTCGAACCATTCCTCGCGGGGACCGGGCACGCACCGGAGCGTGGCCTCGGTCCCGATGATGCGCAGCGGGTTGGGTGCCGACAGCTCGACCGCGCCCACTCCCTTCGGCACCCGCACCTTGAGCCGATCCCCGCTTTGCACCGGCTCCGGGCCCAGCCCGGACAGCACATCGGTGGCGGCCGAGCCGAGCACCTCCCGGGCGGCGAAGCCGCCCCGCGCGGCGACGTAGCTGCGCATCCCGACGCCGGCAGCGCCCACCTGCAGCTCCTCCCCCGCCCTGAGCAGCACGGGGTGCGCCAGCGGATGCGACCGCGGCACGGACGCGGAGGACCGAGGCGCGGACCCGGAGACGGTGAGGGGCGCCTCGGCGCCGGTGACCGCGAGGACGGTGTCGACGAGGGCGCGCAGGCGCAGTCCGCCGACGTTCTCCAACACGGCTGCCGACCGGCCGTTGCCCACCAGTCGGTTGGCGGTCCAGGCCGATGCCCGGTCGACCACGCCGGACGACGCGACGCCGAGGTCACCGAACCCGGGCCGCCCCATGTCCTGGAACAGGGTCTGCAGGCCGGCGTCGACGACGTCGAGCACCGGCCGAGCGGCACTGCCGGCGTCCGCGGAAGCGCGAGCCGGTTCAGCCGCGAACTCGGGTGCCGGGTCGGCCCTGGAGCCGGGTGCCGCCTCGGCGTGGGAGCGCACCGCCCGGTAGCGGACGGTGTCGCCGGGGGTGATTCTGGCCGGCGGCTCGGCGGACTCGTCCCACATCGGCGCCTCGGTCCGGCCGATGAGCTGCCAGCCACCGGGAGTCTCACGCGGATAGACGGCGGAGAAGTGGCCGGCGAGGGCGACCGATCCTGCCGGAACCGCGGTGCGCGGCGAGTCCCTGCGCGCGATGTCCCAGGTGCCGTCGGTGGCAACGCAGTACGTGAAGCCGGGGGCGAAGCCGCCGAACGCGGCCGCCCAGGTCTCCTCCGTATGGCGATCGATGAGCGCCTGCGCCGAGATCCCCAGGGCGTCCGCCACCGCGTCCAGATCCTCACCGTCGTAGACGACGTCGATGACGATCTCGCGACCGCCGGACGGCAGGGACGATTCGGGCGCGAACTCGCTCAGGCGCTCATAGGCGCGTCGCGCCGCGGCCGGCGTCTGCAGGGTGACGAGCAGCGTCTGGGCTGCCGCGATCACGTCGCGCTGGTCCGGCAGCGGATCCGCCGTCAGCGCCGCATGCCAGGCCAGGACGTCCTCGAGGCTGTCGAGATCCACGAGGACGCCCCGCGTTCCGACGCGGTGGAGGGCAGCGGCGCGGGCGGGGCTCATGCGAAGCTGCGGATCTCGATGCCGGCTTCGCGCAGCGCGGCGACGATGCGCCCGGCAAGTTCGACCGAGCCCGGCGAGTCACCATGAATGCACAGCGATTCGGCGCGGATTCGGATCTCGCTCCCGTCGCGGGCGATGAGGGTGCCGCTCTCAGCGATCCTGACCACCCGCTGGGCGACGACGTCGGGATCGGAGACGACCGCATCGGGCTCCCGGCGGGACACGAGGGTGCCGTCGGGGGTGTACTGGCGGTCGGCGAATGCCTCACGGACTGTCCGGAGGCCGGCGCGCTCGGCGATCTCGATCGCGACCGCACCCGGGGGCAGCAGGACCGGAAGGTCTCCGCTGAAGGCCTTGATGCCGTCGATGACCGCGCGTGCCTGCTCCTCGTGGTGGACGATCGCGTTGTAGAGGGCGCCGTGCGGCTTGACGTAGCTGACCCGGGTTCCCTTGGCCCGCGCCAGCGCGTCGAGCGCGCCGATCTGGTAGAGCACCTCGTCGGCGAGCTCGTCTGGCGCGTAGTCGATGAAGCGGCGACCGAAGCCGGAGATGTCGCGATAGCCCGGGTGGGCTCCCACGCTGACTCCGCGCCTGGCAGCGGCCTCCACGGTCTTGGCGATCTCGTGCGGGTCGCCCGCATGGAATCCGCAGGCCACGTTCGCGCTCGACACGAGTTCGATGATGGCGGCGTCATCGCTGACGGGGTTCCCGGCTGTCGTCTCGCCCAGATCCGAGTTCACGTCGATGGTGACCATGTCCGTCGATCCCTCCCCAAGGATTGTTGAACAATCCTAGCACTCGACGCCGCCCGGGTGAAGTGGCTCACAGGGCTAGGCTGGAGACGTGACTGAATCACTCCTCGCCCACGTCCCGCTCGCAGCAGGCTCCCCCGATCTCAAGAGGGCACAGGCGCTCATCACCACGACTCCCGACTTCCCGGAGCCGGGCGTGCAGTTCCGCGACATCAGCCCGATGCTCGCCGACCCCGAGGCGCTGCGGGTGGTGTTCGACGGCCTCGCCGCCCCGTTCGCCGGGCAGTTCGACCTCGTCGCCGGGATCGAGGCGCGCGGCTTCCTCATCGCCGGTGGGCTGGCTGCCGCGGCGGGGACCGGCATGCTCGCCGTGCGCAAGGCCGGCAAGCTCCCCAACCCGGACGTGCGGGTCGAGTACGACCTGGAGTACGGCTCGGCGGTGATGGAGGCCTCGGGAGACCTGCGCGGCCGCCAAGTTCTGCTCGTCGACGACGTGCTCGCCACCGGCGGCACCATGCGGGCGGCGTACGACGTCATAGCGGAGCTGGGCGGGGAGCTGGTCGGCTCGGCCGTCATCCTGGAGCTCGACGGTCTGGGCGGCCGCGGTCGGGTCCCGGACTGCCGGACGCTGTTCCGGATGTGAGCGCCAGCACCGGCCAGTCGGCGAAGTCCGCGAGCATCTGCCGGTCGTGGGTGGCGACGACGACCGCCGCCCGTGTGGTGTGCAGCGCCTCGGTGAGCTCGTCGACCAGAGTCGCCGACAGGTGGTTCGTCGGCTCGTCGAGGATCAGCACGTCGGGACGAGCGGCGAGCACCATCGCGAGCTCCAGTCGGCGCTGCTGACCGACGGACAGCCGCCCCACCGGGGTGCCGGCTGCATCGGCGCCGAGCAGCCCGGTGGCCTTGAGCGAGGTCGCCTCGTGCTCACCGGGCATCACCCCATGCTTCCCAGCCCACGCCTCGTGCCCCCCGGCCCGCGCCTCGTGCTTCCCTGCCGTCGCCTCGCGCTCCAGCGCCAGCTTCCCGACGTGCATGTCGAACACCTCCGCCGCCGTTCGCCGCTGCGGCCACTGCACCACCTCCTGGCGCAGGTATCCGACCCGCGCCCCTGACAGCCGCCACACGTCGCACTCGGAGAACTCCCCCGCCAGCGCGCTGAGCAGCGTCGACTTTCCTGCACCGTTGGGCCCGGTGACGAGCAGGCGGTCGCCCCCGCTGAGGTGCACCGACACCGGTGCGGTCAGCCGGCCCGGAACGACCGCGTCCCTGGCGCGCAGCAGTGGGACGCCGAGGCGGGTGCCCGGTTCCGGCCACCGCAGCCGCTGCGGCGGGGGCGGGACGGTGATCCGATGCGCCTCGAGCGCGGCCTGCTGCCGCTTGACCTGGCTCACGATCCCCGGCGCCCGGGACTGCCGCTGATGTCTGCCGGTGCCCTTGTCCGGCCGCCACCCGGTGGTCAGCCTGCTCTGCGCGGACGTCAGCGACTCCTGGAGCTTCGCCTGCTCGGTCACCTGACGCTCATGCTCCTGCTCCCAGTGCTCCCGCGCACGGGCACGTCCGGCCTGCCATTCCTGGTAGCCGCCCGAGTACAGCACCGGTCGGCCGTCGATCGACGGGTCGAGATCGAGGAACTCGCCGGCCGCGGCGCGCAGCAGCGCCCGGTCGTGGGTGACGATCGCCAGCCCTCCGGGCTGCGCGCGCAGCTTCTCGGTGAGGAAGGTCAGACTGCCGGCGTCGAGGTGATTGGTCGGCTCGTCCAGCAGCAGGATGTCGTGCCGCGCTCCGAGCACGCACGCCAGCCGCACCCGGTAGCGCTGGCCCACCGACAGTTCGGCCAGCGGGCGGGACCGATCGGTGCATGCGCCCAGCGCCTCGAGCGCGACGTCGATCCGGCGTTCCGCGTCCCAGGCATCCAGCATGGTGGCGGCTTCCAAGGCCGAGGCATAGCTGTCGTCGGCGCCCGGAGTTCCCGCTGCCAGCGCCTCGCCTGCGGCGTCGAGCTGTTCCAGTGCTGCGGTCGACGGTCGGATCGCGTCGGCGACGACGGTACCGACGGTTGCGCCGGGTTCGGCGGTCATCTCCTGCTCGACGACCCCGATGGTGCCCAGGCGGATGACGGTGCCGGAGTCCGGGGTGAGCGCCCCGGAGAGCACGTGCAGCAGGGTCGACTTGCCGCGGCCGTTCTCTCCGACGACCGCCAGCCGCGTGCCGGCGGAGATGGTGAGGTCGACGTCGGTGAGGATCGGCCGGCCGCCCAGGACGACGCGGATGCCGGCGGCACGGATGTGGGAGCGATCACCGGCGGGCAGGGCGCTGCCGGCGGTGCCACTGTGGGAGGGGGCAACTGGTGGGTGAGCGGTGAGGGATCGCCCGTGGTGGCTGATGTTGGAAGACAATGTGTGCTCCGAAGCTCGAATGTGAGCCGGGCACGCCTCAAGGGGCCGCCCGGAAGGTCATTCGGACGACGGCCGCAGGAATCTGAAGGGTGATGAAGCGCTGCGCCGCCGTCAGCGGCGGCTGCGCAGCCTCATCGAGGCGATGCCGAGGTGGGAGCACATGGCGAAGATTCTACCAGTCGCGCCTCATTTCCGGCAGACGACGATGTGCCCGGCGAGCGGCACCGCAAGGCGGCCGTCGGGGCGCTGGAACCGCGTGAGGCCGGCGGCGGTGTCCTCCATGATGTGCTGCAGTGCACCGGGATCGAGGGCGGCCTCCAGCGGCGTCCCTGCGATCTCCGTGGTGACGAACTGCTCGACCGACCGATAGACCGCGTCGCGCTCCACCGTGCTGGCCTGCTTGACACGCAGTCCCGCCCGGGTGCACATCTTGACGACCGCTTCGCGGTTCCCCATCCGCCAGTAGCCGGAGACCATGTCGAGCGCCTCGGGCCCCGCATGCCGCCGGATCGCTTCGTGGAACGGCCCCCATCCTCGCTGCTGGGAGAGCGACGCCCACACGTGCACGGCGACCGTCCCGCCTTCCTTGGCCACGCGTGCCATCTCCCGCACCGCGTCCATGGGCGCGGGCACGAACATCAGCATGGCCTGGCTCAAAACGACGTCGAACGCTTCGTCCGCGTACAGCAGGCGCGTTGCATCCCCCTGCTGCCACTCCACGTCGGGCTGCAGCCTGCGGGCGACGCTCAGCATTCCATCGCTGATGTCCACGCCGACGATCCACCCGTGACCCGGCACTCGGTCGGCGACCGTCCGAGCCACTATTCCGGTGCCGCAGCCCACATCGAGGACGGCGTCTCCAGGACCGACATCAGCGGCGTCGACGAGCGCTCGGGCCCAGCCGGCGAAGACGGAAGGGACGAACCGGGACTCGTAGATCTCGGCGACGGTGACTGACAGTTGAGATGCCGCAGTGGGTTCGGTCATGTCGTGATCGCCTCCTCGGGAGGGCTATGGTCGGTACCACCCCTCCTACCGGCCCTCGATGCTCACATTCGTGGCCTTGACCACCGCCGTGGCCAGCGAACCCACCTCAAGTCCCAGCTCCTCGACCGCTTCGGTCGAGATCAGCGAGACGATCCGGTGCGGTCCGCACTGCAACTCCACCTGGCTCATCACCGGGTCCGAGGTGACTTTCGTGACCAGCCCGATGAGGTGGTTGCGAGCCGAGCGGTGTCCCGCCCCCGCGTCCAGCGCGTCGATGTTCTTCTCCGCCGCGATCTGCTGGGCAAGCTTCGCCAGCGAAGCACCATCGACAACCTGCCGGCCGGATTCCTCCGTGGCGGCCGCGACGCGACCCTGGTCGACCCAGCGGCGCATCGTGTCATCGGACACCCCGAGCAGGCCGGCGGCGACGGAGATGCGAAGCTGCGTCATGACCCGAAGATAGCACTTGGGACTGCGACTGCAGAGCCCTCGAACACGGGCCCCGGGCGCTCCTCGAGGTCCTGACCGGCGCGGCGAGCGACAACGAGAAAACCCCCGAAGCACGTCCTCACCGAGGCGCATCTTCAGGGGCTTTTCGATCTGCGGAGCCGGTGGGATTTGAAACCCCGGATACGTGCTGGTCAGAGCGCCGACCCCAGCGTTTAAGCGCCTACGGGTGATTCGGGATAACGCTGGATCAGATGGTTTCTCGGAAGAATGTGCTCAAAATGTGCTCACGGACTACGCGCCGACCTCCCCCGCGCCGGAGAACATGACACACCGTGTCAGCACCTCTGTCTAGCCTTTCACCGCACCACATCATTCCTAGGGAGGACATCATGCGCACGAACACTGAGACCGTCGAGATGCTGAACAGCGAAGCCCTGCACCCGGAATGGTGCGTCCACGACAACTGCAATGTATCCCCCGGAGAGTTCGATCACCGGTCGACTGACTACACCACTGGCCGCTCCTTCCGTCGAGACCTCGGCGAGTGGACGGTGACCGCCAACATCGAGCAGCTGGACTGGGATGGTGACCCGAACAAGCCCGTTTTCGTTTCTCTCCAGTTCAACGATCGGGAGAGATTCGCGGTGGATGCTGGGGATCTCGGGCAGCTGATCGGGTTCCTTGAAGGAGTCGTCGCCCGTTTCGACGAGTCGACCAGGGCAGACAGGCTCGGCTGACAGCATCCGAGTCGAGCCCACCCTACAAAACGCCCTTTGTCGATTTCCTGCAATCACGATCCAGCTGCCACGACTGTCAAATTGTAAAAGTAAACAATACGAAAAACGAACAATAAGGCGACCGCTCCGCAGCGCCGAACCGGGCAACATCGCGTTTACCGCCTCGACACGCTGAACGTCCATGAGGTCGCGGTGACCGTTACCGGGCTCCATGAGGTCGGTGATGTGCGGCTGTTCGCCGGTTGAGTGGTGACATATCCTCGATGCATGACCCAGGGGACGACAGAACCGAGCGACGGCCAACGTATCGACATGTTCCATGATCTTGCACGCGATTATCTCAGCTTCGTTGACGAACTCGGCCTGTTCGAATCGCGCGTGGTAGGTCGGCCGTTCACTCGCGCCGAGAGGATCGCCTTGAGCGTGCGAACGATGCTTGAGCGCAAATTCTTGACGCAAGGGGAAACCGTCCACCTTCCGGCAGTATTCAAGTCGTTGCGAGTTCTCGCAGGGTCGGTCGGCGTTGATGCATCTAATGCGATGGACGAGGCCGATGCAACGTATAAGCGCGTCTATGCCGGCACTGAAGCTGGCCGCAAGGTGGTAGCCAACGGAAAGAACATCGGGTACCGCCACACATGGAAGTTGCTCGCCTATGGACGCCTCCTGCACGCCGACTTTGACAAGTATCGTGAACTGAAGAGTCTGCCCGAGAACGAAGCTCTGCTGATCCGACTTTACGATTCAGCGATGATCCGCGAGACCGTCATCAAGACGGTCAAGTTCATTGAGCAGAGCAGAGACGCCGGCTGGCTCGATTCCGCGTCTACAGATTAAGCCGCACCAGCGTCGGGCAGAGGGATGGGCACGGCTCGGGCAGAAACGCCGGCCACCCCCTCCCCACATCAGTCGGCAGCGCTACTCCACGGCTCCCCAGCGGCGAAGCAATGCCCCGATCCCGGCGCATACACTTCACCCGTCACCTCCGTGTAGAACGCCTCCTCAGGATCGAGCACGCGCGACAGCTCCCACAGCGAATGCAGACTCGTTCGACGCCGGTCCGCAGCCTCATGCAACCCCTCCAACTCCCGACGCCACGACTCCCGCAACTCCACATGATCCGAATCCCAAAACCGGCCCCGATCAAACGTCGTCAAACCCCACGTCAGCTCACTGATCCGCTCCAACTCCCCAACCGTGAACCGGCGCGGACCAGACACCTCCCCAACACTGTCACTGCGCCACCGAGCCATTACGCCTCCTCGACTCCCGCCTCCAATGAGCCTGCGCCGCCCGCTGCGCCTTCACATTCCCCTGCTCCACCTCATCCGGCATCCGCACAGTGAAGCTGTGGGGAGACATCCTCTCCGTAGAGGTCGAGAAGCGGTCACCTCCAGGGGCGTCGGCCCAAGCGAAAGGCCAAGTCACAAGAAAACTGCTGACAGAGATTCGAGAAGAGCTGGACCGTGGCAACGATTGAGGAATGCCAGACAAAAGCCGGCAGACGTTACGCGGTGCGGTATCGCAAGCCCGACCGGAAGCAATCTACGAAACGTGGATTCAAGACCAAGCGGGATGCCCGACTGTGGGCTGCTGACAACGAGGTTTCGCAGGCGTGGGGCACTTTCATTGATCCAGCGCTGACAAGGGCCACTATCGACACGCTCGGCAGTGAATGGCTATCTCGACAGTCGCACCTCAAGCCGTCCTCGCTCCGGCCACTGAAATCGGCATGGAGCGTGCAAGTGCAGCCACGTTGGGGCTCCTATAAGGTCGGCACGATCACTACCAGCGAAGTCGCGGATTGGGTTGCTGGTTTCGACGCCTCCCCCACCACTACGATCCGCGCCTATGGTGTGCTGGCCGGCATCCTCGATGACGCGGTGAAGGATCGGCGGATTAATGCGAACCCCGCCCGCCTCATCGACAACCTGCCGCGCAAGCGTCGCTCGGAGCACATCTACCTGACTCACAAGCAGGTTGACGATCTCGCGGTAGCGTCCGGCGAGCACGCTCTCATTATCCGCGTATTGGCCTACTGCGGGATGCGATGGGGCGAACTGTCGGGGCTCCGGGTGCGAGACGTGAACCCGCTACGTCGGCGGTTCAGTATCATTCAGAATGCCGTCGAGGTGGGCTCCAAGATCATCGTCAGCACACCGAAGAATCACGAGCGCCGGCAGGTGGTGTACCCGGCGTTCCTCGCTGCCGACATCGCCGCCCAGTGCGCCGGCAAGACACCGGACGACATTCTGTTTCCCGGCCGCGAGGGTGGGCACCTGCGCCGACCGAACAGCGGTGAAACGAAACGGTCATGGCTGAAGACTGCGATCAGGGTCTCCGGTCTGCCGTCGCTAACGGTGCACGAGCTGCGCCACACTGCGGCCTCGCTCTCGGTGCAAGCCGGGGCGAACGTGAAGGCCGTGCAGAGGATGCTCGGGCACGCCTCGGCGGCGATGACGCTCGACGTGTACAGCGACCTCTTCGATGACGATCTCGACGTCGTAGCCGATGCTCTCGACAAGGCACGCGCCGAGGCGGTCTGAAATCAGATGTGCTCACGGACCGATTCTGATGAAACGAGAAAGCCCTGAGAGCCGCTTGTTCTAGCGGTTCTCAGGGCTTCGATCCGGTGCGGAGCCGGTGGGATTTGAACCCACGGTCCCCAATTCAGAGGACTCCACCTTAGCAGGGTGGTGCTTTAGGCCGCTCAGCCACGACTCCAGAGGTCACGACGAGCGCGACCAGCACAAGACTACCGACTCGGCGCGGTCCGGGCAAAGCGGAGCCGCCGCTCACCCGAATTACACTGAAACCACATGTAATCGCCGTAGACTCGACCACCGATCATTGTGAAAGTACGTCGACGAGCGCGACGGGGCCGCACGTCGACCCCGCAGTTGTGTTCTGACACCTGCTGAAGCAGCCCAAGGAGTGAGGAATTGCCGCAGCACGAGAACGGGGACCCTGAGTCGGGAACTGGCAGCCAGCCCAACAGCGCTGCCTTCAGGGCATCCAAGCGTCCCCGCCTCCGCGGCGAGCAGCAGACGTCCACCCCCAGCCAGTCGAGCCCCACTCCCCCGAGCCAGCGCACATTTCCCGAGCAGGCGGTTCCGGGCCGGGGCGCGTCCGCCCGTGCGGACGCCGCCGACCGGGCCGAGTCCGGTCGGACGCCGCGCCGCGCGCAGCCGGCGGATCGCCCCCACCCGCCGGCGCCTCGGCCGCGGGCTGCCGAACAGCATGTGAATCGCCGCGAACCCGGCGCGAGCGCTCGACCGCGTCACGCCGGCGACTCCTCCGCAGGAACCCGCCGCGGCGTGGACCCACGGAAGGCGGCAGCGGCGAGCGCCGGCGCGGCTGCCGCGGCCGCGGCGGACTCCCCCTCGACCCGGGCCGAGGCGCGCGAGGCCGAACGCCGGCGCCGCAGCCGGAAGCGCTGGGTGCCGCCGAAGCGCGAAGGCGCGGCCACCGGAGGCAGGTCCGGCCGCGGCGGTCGCGATCGCTCCGGCGGCGGATCGCTGCCGGCACTGTCCTCGCCCTCGCTGCGGGAGGCCGCGCGGGAGGAGAACCCCAGCCCTCGCCGATCGACCCGCGTGGGCGACGGCTTCCCGGGCATCGTGGGCTGGACGAGTCTGGGCACGGCCTTCCCCGGTCTGGGGATGATCCGGGGCAAGAACTCGAGGCTCGGCTGGTTCCTCCTCATCGGCTTCTTCGCCGGCATCCTGGCTGTCATGGCCTGGGTCATCTACCGCGGACCCGTCCGCGCCGCCGGCCGCATCATCTCCAGCCCCCTGATCCTCAACACTACGGCGATCCTGCTGATCCTGGGCACCCTGCTGTGGCTGTTCGTGATCCTGCGCACCTACGCGATCCTCAAGCGGGGCGAGCTCCTGCGGAGCTCGCAGAAGCTGCTCGGCGGGGTGCTCGTCGCGTCGCTGATGATCTGCATCGCGGTTCCCCTCGGTGTGGGCGCCGGCTACGCACGGGTCCAGGGTTCAACGATCTCGCAGGTGTTCGGCAATTCGGGTGGACTGGTGCAGGACAAGCAGGATCTGTGGGCGGACACGCCGCGCATCAATGTGTTCCTGATCGGCCGTGACACCGGGGAGGGCCGCGAGGGCACCCGGCCGGACACTCAGCTCGTCGCCTCGATCGATACCCGGACCGGAGCGACCACGCTGATCTCCGTTCCCCGCAACCTGGCGCTGCCGATCTTCCCCGAGGGCTCCCAGCTCGCATCGGTCTTCCCCTACGGCTTCAACGCCTTCGGCCCGCAGGAGTCGATGATCAACGCCGTGTGGACCTGGGCGGAGCAGAACCCGGACCAGGTCGGCGACACCGGCGGCCTCGAGCCGGGCATGTTCGCCACCATGCAGGCGGTCGAGGGATCGCTCGGGCTGCAGCTCGACTACTTCGCCTCGGTGGACATGGAGGGCTTCGAGGACGTCGTGGACGCGATCGGCGGCGTCGATATCGTGGTCGAGCGGCCCATCCCGATGGGCGGCGGCACCAACCTCAACACCGGGATGAAGAACAAGATCCACGGCTGGATCGATCCCGGCCCGCAGACGCTCGACGGCTACGAAGCGCTGTGGTACGTCCGCTCCCGCGAGGGCAGCGACAACTACGACCGCATGTGCCGCCAGCAGCGCATGATCAAGACGACGCTCGACCAGGTCGATCCGCAGGAGATCGCGATGGCCTACCCGAAGCTCGCCGGCAGCGCCGGGAAGAACGTGGCCACTGACATTCCCCAGCACGAGGTGCCGGCATTCGTCGAGCTCGCCGTCGACATGCAGAGCGCGGAGATCAAGTCCGCTCAGATCAACAACGACGTCGTGGACACCACCAACCCCGACTTCGAGGCGCTCCACACGTGGGTGCAGGATCAGGTGAACCCGCAGGTGGACAGCCAGGCCGAGCAGGAGGCCCAGCAGGAGACCACCGAGGCGGGCGCCGCGGGCGAGGAGTCCCCGGCGGCACCGACGGATGAACCCGCCCCCGAGGACGCAGGCGGCGAAGGCGGTCAGGGCGGCGAGGACCCGGCACCGGGCATCGAGAACACCGAGGGCATGTGCTTCCCCGAGGGCTACACGCCGGGTGATCCGTGGCCGGGTTACCCCGGACCCACCGACGCCGGGGCTGCCGGAGGTGCCGGAGCAGGCGCGGCCGGCGCCGCAGACGGGACCGGCGCTGACACCGGAGCCGGAGCTGCCGGAGGTGCCGGAGCAGAGGCCGGTCGGGGATGACGGGTGACCGGCTGCGGATCGCGATCATCGGCGTCGGCCCGCGCGGACTGAGCGTCTTCGAACGGCTGACCGCACTGGCCCCGCGGGTGGAATCCCACCTCGAGATCCATCTCATCGACCCGCACCCGCCCGGTGCGGGCCAGGTGTGGCGGACGGATCAGCATCCGGAACTGCTCATGAACACCACGCTCGGGGAGCAGACGGTCTTCCCGGATGCCAGCTGCGGCGTCGACTTCGCCGACACCGGCCCGGACATGGCCGAGTGGTATCGCACCCGCGGCGGCACTGCGAAGCCGGACTCGACCTTCGCCAGCCGAGCGCTCTACGGCCGCTATCTCTGCTGGGCCCACGACCATATCCGCGCCCATGCAGCGGCGAACGTGACCACGGTGCATCATCCCGCCTCGGCGACGGCGATCGTGGAGCCGACCGGAATCGACTCCCGCGATCAGGCCCAGCTCGTCCGGCTGTCCGACGGCACCACCGTCGAGGCCGAGGCGGTCGTCCTCAGCGTCGGCCACATTCCCGCCCAGCTCACTGACGAGCGAGCGGCCTGGGCGCGGTTCGCCGCCGACTCGCACCTGACCTATCTGCCGCCCGGACTGCCCGCGGAAGCACAGGTGGAGCGCCTCCCAGCGGGCGAACCGGTGATCT
The DNA here is from genome assembly GCF_021729135.1 of Brevibacterium daeguense. Classification (GTDB taxonomy): domain Bacteria; phylum Actinomycetota; class Actinomycetes; order Actinomycetales; family Brevibacteriaceae; genus Brevibacterium; species Brevibacterium daeguense. The sequence goes on along the minus strand of NZ_JAJTWW010000001.1, from coordinate 36,476 downwards.
TCCGCGGGTTCGGGCTCAACTTCTTCGACCTCCAGACCCTGCTGACGACCGGCAGAGGCGGCCGGTTCGAGGAGACCGCCGACGGCCTCGCCTACCACCCCAGCGGGCACGAGCCGATCCTCGCTCCCTCGTCCCGCCGCGGGGTGCCCTACCGGACCAAGCCGATCACCCCGGAGCATCCGCTGACCGACCACCGTCTCCGCTACTTCACACCGGAGAACGTCGAACGGCTCGCAGGTGACGACGAGCCGCTGCATTTCAACGACCAGCTGTGGCCGCTGATCCTCGCCGACGTCCGGCATGGCTGGTACGCCGCGCTGGCACTGTCCGAGCGCGAGGCGTTCGCCGCCGATCCGGGCCGCCTCAAGGAGGCCCTCGTCGAGGGCGTCGACCGGCACCTGAGCCGGCGCGCCGCGGCCGAGACCCGGGAGACCGACCATCGACCCGGCCGGCTCACCCGCGAGTCCCCGGCGTGGTCGGCGATCGAGGCGGACGTCGTCGCCGACTCCTCACGCAGACTCGACCTGCGCCGGTTCCTCCGTCCCCTGGAAGGGCTGGAATTCGCTCAGCGACGCGGCGGGGCGGGTTCGCTGGCGGCATGGATGCTCGACTTCCTGCGCGCCGACCTCGCCGCCTCAAGGCTCGGACCCGAGCGGTCCCCGGAGAAGTCGCTGTTCGCGGTCCTGTGGTCCGCGCGCGCCTACCTCAAGGAGCTCGTGGCGGCGGGGCGGATCGCGGAGGCCAGCCTGGTCACCGAGATCCGCGGCTGGTTCGAGGACTTCGTGGCCGGCATCTGCGATGGCCCTCCCCCGCAGCGCTATGCCGAGCTCATCGCGCTGACGGAGGCGGGGCTCGTCGACTTCGTCGGTCCGGAGGTGCGCATCACGACCTCCCGCGCCGGAGAGCCCGCAGCATTCATCGCGGACTCCCCCGCCGTGCCTCAGCCGGTGCGCGCTCCGGCCCTGGTCGATGCGGCGTCCCCGGCGAATCAGGTGCGCTATGCCGCCGACGAGCTGATCTCCGGAATGCTCGAGCGCGGCCAGCTGGCGGTCGCCGCCCACATCGGCCCCGACGGGATCGAGCAGCCGCTGAGCGGCATCGTCGTCGAAGGCCCCGCCCATCGCACGGTCGACGCCCGCGGGCATGCTCACCCGCGCCGCCACTGCCTGTCCATCCAGCTGTCCGCGGTGCAGCTGGGCCTGGCGATCGCCGCCAACCCGGGCAAACGTGCTCAGTCCCTCATCGACGCCCACCGGATCGCGGAGTCGATCCTCGGTCTGGCGCCCGAGGGCGAGCGCGGATCGCTCGATACCCGAGGCGCGGGCGAGCGTGGACCGCTCGACATCCGCGGCGCGGGCGAGTCGGCCGACGGCCGAGGCGCGGGCCGGCTGTCTACCGCACGATCGTGAGGTCGATGCCTTTCCGCTCGGGCAGGCGGAACGCGGCCCAGAGGGCCAGCGCGGCCGCGAACACGATGAACAGATTCGAAGCCCAGGGAACACCCTGGGACGCCGCCAGCTGATTGACGTAGGGCGTCGTGCCGCCGAAGACCGCAGTCGCGAGCGAGTACGCCAGGCCGATGTTGGCCGTGCGCGCCGCAGTCGGGAAGGTCTCCGCCATCACCGAGGCGAGCAGTGCCGCACCCGCCGACAGCACGAACAGTGCCACGGACGTCGCGACGAACAGGGTCCACGGACGCTCGTCGATGAAGGACATGAGCGGGAACTGCGTCACCATGACGCCGACGGCGAAGGTGATGAGCACCGGCTTGCGACCCACCCGGTCCGACACCGCACCCCAGAACGGCAGGGCCGCCAGCCCGACGACGAGCGCGGCGACCAGGGCCCAGTAGGCGCCGGAGGCGTCCATACCCTCCTGGGTCACGGCGTAGGTGGAGACGTACGAGGTCCAGGTGTAGTTGCTCGCGGCCACGCCGGACACGAGGAAGAAGATCAGCACGATGGACAGCGGCGTGCTCAGCGGCTTGAGGGTGTCCGGTGAAAACGATTCGGCGCCGAGTCCGCGATGCGGGATGCGAGCCGGTCCCGAGGAGCCGGCGGGAGCCCCGGCGAGAGCCGACCGGTTGGCGGGCGCGGAGGCAGACCGGCCAGCGGGCGCGGAGGCGGACCGGCCGGCGGGCGCCTCGGCGAGGGCACCGTGGGCGGAGGTGGCCGCGACGGCCGGGGACTCCTCGTCCTGCTGGAACACCTGCGACTCGACCATTCCCACCCGCAGCCAGAGGGCGACGAGAGCGAGGAGCGCGCCGAGCAGGAACGGGATCCGCCAGGCCCACGACTGGACTTCCGCCTCGGAGAAGGAGGACGTGATGATGCCGCCGACGACGAACGCGATGAAGGCGCCCGCGAAGATCGTCATGAACACCGTCGATCCCCAGAGGCCGCGGCTGCGAGCCGGGGCGATCTCCGCGATGTAGGAGTTCGCCGTCGCCGACTCGCCGCCGTGGGCGAAGCCTTGGATCACGCGGGCGAGCAGCAGCAGGATCGAGGCGAGGACGCCGATCGACTCGAATGTCGGCAGCAGGCCGATCAGCACGGAGCCGCCCGCCATCATCAGCATCGTGGTGACGAGGACGAACCGGCGCCCACGGCGATCGGCGATCCGGCCGAACACGATCCCACCCAGCGGTCGGAACAGGAAGCCGATCGCGAACACGCCGAAGGTGCCGAGCAGCGCGGAGACCGGGTTGTCGGGGTTGAAGAGCGCTCCGGCGATGAAGGGGGCGAACACCGCGTAGGCGCTCCACTCGTACCACTCGAGGAGCTGGCCGGTGACGCTCGCGAGCATCGACCGCCGCTGGGTGCGGATGTCGGGCTGGGAGGTGGCATCAGGGGATGTCGGGCCTGTCGATGCAGGCGGGCTTGCCGAAGCTGTCCGAGTTGTCGAGGCTGTCAGGTCTGTCGGTGCAGCCGTGGCGGCGCTCCGGGAATCTGGGCTCATGCGAGGAGGATCACACGCGGGAGCAGCTCCGGAGCGTGCGCGTGTCAATCCTTGTCACGGGACGACACATATCGTCACGCACGGTGCAGGTGGCGCTTCCAGTCCTTCGGCACCTTGCCCTCCGGACCGGGCGACGGCTGATTCCACGGTCGGGACTGCGGATCCGGCAGCCGCGGACCGTCGAAGGTCTGCTGGGTCGTCAAGTCGTAGAACCAGTCCTCCTCCGGCTCGAACGACGTGATGACGGGATGGCCAGCGGTCAGCGCGTGGGCGCTGGCGTGCTGAGACGGCGACGAATCGCAGCAGCCGATGTGACCGCACTCGGCGCACCGGCGGAGGTGGAACCACCAGCCCGGTTCGGCGCCGCTCAGGCATTCCACGCAGCCGGTGCCGCTCGGCACGGCGGTGAGGCTGATGCCGCGGCGGATGTGATCGTCCATCGAAGCTCCCTGCGTGCCCTCGCCCGGAGGCTCCCGGGGACGCCATTCTGGCAGAATGCGCACCCGTGCGGAAGGGAGGGCCTGTGCGGGCAGAAGGGAGGGCATGCGCGGGCGGAAAGGAGAACAGGCCCGCGCGGAAGGACCGGGAATTCTATTGACCTGCCGTCGCGCCGGGCGGATCATGGTGGCAGACGATTCCAGCTCCTCGGCTTCAGCCATCTGACTTCAGCTTCAAGGCTCCAGCCCCTTGGCTCCCAGCCCCCCAGTCAGACCGGAGGTGTGAGATGGCTGTGGAAGGCCAGGAATCCGACCGCGCCATGCGCTTCATCGTCCTCGACCCCGACTAGGGGTTCGCTCGGAAGAAGCTCATGGAACGCTCGGTGCCGGTCATCCTGCTGGCCACGACTGATCCGACCTCGCGGCGCATTCTGGCCGACGAGATGCGTCGGAGATACGGTGCTGACTACGAGGTCCTGGAGTGCGCCAGCCGCGCCCACGGGCGCGCGGTGCTCGAAGGGCTCAGGCGTTGGAGCAGGCCGGTGGCGCTCATCCTCGGCTGCTACGGTCCGGGCGACCGGGAGGGCCTCGACTTCCTGCGGCGGGCCTACGGCTACCACCCTGCGGCCAAGCGCGGGGTCATCGCCACCTGGGGAGACTTTGCCAGCGCCCCCACGATCTTCCGGGCCCTGGCCCAAGGCCACGCCGATTTCCTGGCCATCCGGCCGGAGCGTCCGCGCGACGAGGAGTTCCACGGCGCCATCACCGACATCCTCGACGACTGGCACCTCGCGCAGGGCGGCGAGTACCAGCCGGTCCGCCTGATCGGCGAGCTGCGCGACGAGCGCACCCACCTGCTGCGCGACTCCCTGATCCGCAACCACTTCCCGGTCGCGTTCAACCCGGTCGATTCCGAGGACGCCCAGCAGACGCTGCGGAGCCTCGGACTGCACGACCCCGAGCTGCCGGTCCTGGTGCTGGAGTTCACCCCGACGCCGACGGTGCTCCAGAATCCCAGCGACCTCGAGGTGGCGCAGGCGCTGGCAGTCACCCGCCCGCCCCCGGCCGACAAGGTCTTCGACCTGGTGATCGTCGGCGGCGGTCCGGCCGGCCTGGCAACCGCGGTCTACGCCGCCTCGGAGGGGATCTCGACTCTCATGGTCGAGGAGGAGGCCGTGGGCGGCCAAGCCGGCACCAGCTCGCTGATCCGCAACTATCCGGGCTTCTCCCGAGGCGTCAGCGGCGCTCATCTGGCGTACCGCGCCTTCCAGCAGGCCTGGACCTTCGGCACCGACTTCCTGTTCATGCGCAGGGTGGAAGGGCTCGGGGTCGACGGTGGCATCCGAACCCTGCGCATCTCCGACGGCAGTGAGGTGCGGGCCCGCACCGTCGTCATCGCCACCGGGGTGAACTATCGCCGCCTCGGGATTCCGGAGGTTGAGGGGATGATCGGCCGCGGGGTCTTCTACGGCGCGACCGTCTCCGAGGCGCCCTCGATGATCGGCAAGGATGTGTGCGTCGTCGGCGGTGGCAATTCGGCGGGGCAGGCGGTGCTCCACCTCGCTCGCTACGCCAAGCACGTGACGCTGCTGGTGCGCGGGCCTACGCTGGTCGTCACCATGTCCGACTACCTGATCGCCCAGCTCAAGGCGACGCGGAACGTCACGATCCGGGTGAGCACCTCGGTCGCGGGTGTGCGCGAGGAGGACGGGTTCCTCGCCGCGGTCCGCGTGGCCACGACGGGGGCGGCCGACGAAGAGCTTGCGGCCGGCGGCCTGTTCGTGCTGATCGGATCGGTGCCGCGCACCGCGTGGCTGCCCGAGATCGTGCATCGGGACGATGCGGGCTTCATCTGCACCGGCGCCGGCTGGGAAGACCGGGGCATCGGAACGCTGGTGCCGAGCCGGATGCCGCTGCCGCTGGAGACCAGCGTTCCGAACGTGTTCGCGATCGGCGACGTGCGCGAGGGGTCGCTCAAGAGGGTGGCGACTGCGGTCGGCGACGGAGCCACGGTGGTCTCGATGCTGCACAGCCGCCTTGCCGCGGATTCAGCTGCCGATCCGGCCCGCGAACGGCACGACGAACCGCCGGGCCGAAAGCGGAGGGGCGACGGACGATGACAACCCGAATCGAGCTGACCCCTCTGATCCCGCCGATGCGCTGGCTGCTGTACATCGCCGCTGTGCTGGTGTTCCTCGCCGGAGTGGAGCTGTTCGTGTTCCCGCTGCGCACGGCGGACTGGTTCGCCTGGACGGTCAACCCGCCGATGACCGCGGTCTTCCTGGGCGCGTCGTACTGGGCGAGCGCGGTGCTGGAAGTGGCGGGTGCACGCTCGGCGAGCTGGGACCGGGCTCAGTTGGCCGTCTGGCCGGTGTTCGTCTTCACCACTCTGATACTCGGAGTGACCCTGCTCCACCTCGACCGCTTTCATGTGGGCGGCGAGTTCCCGCCGCTCGCTCACCTCGCCACCTGGATCTGGTTGGGGATCTATGCTTTCGTGCCGGTCGCGATGCTGGTCCTCAGCTGGGTGCAGACGCGGGTGCGCCGGCCCGCAGCGGAGGTCGTGACAATTGTCCGGCTGCCGCTTCCCCCCGGCCTCCGGGTGCTCCTGGTGGCGATCGCCATCGTGCTGATGGTGTTGGGAGTCGCCCTCCTGGTGGCGCCGCTGAGCGCAGCAGTGCTGTGGCCGTGGGAGCTGACTGAGCTCACGGGCAGGGCTGTCGGCGCGTGGCTGGTCGGACTCGGCTGGGCGGCCGGACAGGGTCAGCTGAGCGGTGATGCCGACGCGGTGCGCCCCGTCGGACTCACCGCGGTGGCCTTCTTCGTGCTCCAGGTGATCGCTCTGCTCCGGCACGGCGAGGCGATCAGCTGGACCAGCCCCCAGGCGATCGGCTACGCAGTCATGCTGCTGGCCATCGGAGCAGCGGGCGTATGGGCGCTGGGGTTGGTGCGCTCCCGAGTCGTCGAGCCCGACCCCGCTGCCCGCGAAGGCCGCGCCACAGCAACGTAGACCGCGGGCGGCAGCCACGTAGCCCGCGGGCGGCAGTCACATAGCCCGCGGGCGGCAGGACCAACTTGCGGTTACTGATCGTCGGAAAATCCTCTCCTTTCAGCGATCAGTAACCGCAGAGTTCCGCAGCCACCCCTCAAGTTCGGCCGCCCCTTCAGCCGCACCAGAATCGGCAGCATCCGCACCTGTGGACGGCCCGGAATCGTCGGGAGCCTGCTGGTGGGGATGAGGTGTCCCTGTCCACAGCTTCGGCCAGGCGCACCTGTGCCGAGTCGGCGGACATTATCGTCACGGCTCATGAAGTACGAGCACCTGCCCACGACCTTCCGATACGGGGATCGATCTGATCATCAGGTGACTGATCACGCACTTCGGAAGGACAGTCGCGCTCGGCGCATCATCACCGGCGCTTACGTCGGGGACGGTGAAGCCCGCGCGGTTCCGAGCTGGGCCGACTCCAGGTGGAAAGAGGTCTACACGACGGTGTCGGCCGTCCAGGACCTCCGCCCCGACGCAGTTGCCAGCCACTGGTCGGCGGCGGTGCTGCACGGCTTGCCGGTTCCGCGAGGTGTGCCTGATGCTGTCCAAGTCACCACGCCCAATAGTGGCTCGCAGGTGCGAATCACCGGGATTCGCGGACACAGGTCCCGCCATCTGGTCAGTGAAGAACTTCTCGACATCAGAGTCACTCCGATCCCGTTCACACTGGCGCAGATCGCTCCCGACCTCGACCACGAGAACGCGATCGTCGTGCTGGAAGCGCTGATGGGCGACTGGCACGGCGGCCCCCACGCCCGACACGTCGACCTCGCACGATTCCTGGAGAGAACCAAGCACTTCGCTGGTCGGAGTGTTCTTCGCAGGGCGCTGGTCGACTCGCGCTCTGGCACGGGTTCGCCCAAGGAGACCGAGTTGCGCCGGGCGTTGATTCACGCCGGGTTGCCGGAGCCATCAGTTCAACCGGCCGTCTGGCTGCCGCGGCTCAGCTCCGCAGTCCACCCCGACATGGCTTATGTCGAGAAGAAGCTCGCGGTGGAGTACGAGGGCGATCACCATCGAACTGATGTGCGGCAGTGGGAGACCGATATTCGCCGCTACGAGGCACTGGCCGAAGCAGGCTGGCACATCATCCGAGTCACTCGCAGAACGCCGACGCGCAATGTGGTCGACAGCGTCCGAAGACACTTGGGTCGGGGTCGGCGATGACCGCCGAGCGCATGAATAAGCTCCAAGTTGCGGTTACTGATCGCTGGGAGTTGCAGGAATTTCAGCGATCAGTAACCGCAAGATCGAATAAGCGCCCTACCCGCGCGCCAGGCGGCTGACCTGGCCCGGCTTCAGCACCCGGTTCCGGGCCACCGCGATAATCGACGCGCCCAGGCCCAGGATCAGCCAGCCGAGCAGGCCGCCCCACGCCCCGCCGAGTCCCGGAACTCCCGTCACGATCGCCGTCGCCCCCTGGAACGCCGGCGTCAGCGGCAGCAACGGCTGCACCGCGGAGAAGAACTCCGGAGTCGCGCTCAGCGCCCGGCCTGCCACGGCCAGCACCACAAGGATGACCGAGATGAACCGTCCGACACCCCCGAACCACGCGACCAGCGCGAAGTTGACCACCGTGAACACGACCCCGGCGAACAGCCCGAGCATGAGCAGCGCGTTGAGGTCGAAGAAGTTCAGGTCGAGCACGATCTGTGCCAGCAGCGTCAGCCCTGCGGCCTGCACGAGCGACACCAGGATGCCCGGGAGCAGTCCCCGGGCCAGGATCGCCCACGAGGACTTCGACGAGGTCAGCGCGGTGGCGGACACTGCCCGGACCACCGTGTAGGTGATCAGCGCACCCAGCCAGAGCGTCATCACGAGCAGCAGTGCGATGGTCGAGGCCGTCGAGATCGAGCTGAGCAGGTCTTCGTCCTCGGCGATCGGCTGCGCGACGGCCTCGGTGAGCGAATCCCGCTCGGGCGCGGTGTAGGACGGCACCTGGTCCGCGCCCTCCTCGAGCCCGTCGGCCAGCTGGCTCGTGCCTTCGACGAGCTCCTGCGTGCCGGAGTCGAGCTCCTCCAGGCCGAGCGCGAAGTCTCCCGTGCCGGTCGCCACCTGGCCGACGCCATCGGTGTACTGGCTCAGCCCCGTGCTGAACTCCCCGGCGCCGGTCGCAAGCTGGTCGGCGCCGTCGGCCAGCCGGCTGGTGCCGTCGGCCAGCTGATCCGCGCCGTCGGCCGAGGCGCCGATCCCCTCGCTGAGCTCGCCCATTCCGTCCGCCAGCTGGTCCGTCCCGTCGGCCATGCCCGAGGCGCCCTCCCGCAGCTGCTGCGAGCCGTCGAGCAGCTCGTCGGCCTGGTCGGAGAACTGGCCCAGTCCGTCCATCAGCTCACCGAGACCGCCGAGGCCCTCCTGCAGTCCGTCGCGGAGCCGGCTCACTCCCTCGTCCAGGACCTGCGCACCGTCGGCGAGGGCGGTCAGACCTGAGGTGAGGGACTCTCCCGTGTTCGGATCCTCGGCATCGAGGCCCGCCGCGGCACCACCCAGGCCGCCGGCGGTGCCCGCGAGCAGCCCGGCGGCGAAGACGCGTTCGAGCGGCTCGCACTGTTCCGCCGGAAGCTGCCCGCCAGCGTCCGGTGCGGTGCAGATCCGGCTGCGGGTCGCCTCGGCCTCCTGGGAGGTCATCAAACCGGCCTCCACGAGTCCGTCGAGGTCCGGCTGCGCACCGGCGAGCCGCTCGGCCCCGTCGGCCTGGTCCGCCAGCTCCTGCTGGTACCGGCCCAGCCCTGTCTTGATCCCCTCGATGCCCTCGGCCAGTGCCGAGGAGCCGTCGGCGAGCTCGTCGACGCCGTCGATCAGCTCGTCAGGCGAACCGCCGGCGTCGTCCCCCGAACCACCTTCGCCGAAGGAGCTCAGCTGTCGGACAAGCTCGTCCATTCCCCGGGTGTACTCGTCGACCCCCTCGGAGAGCTGCCCGGCGCCGTCTGCCAGCTGCCGGGTCTGGTCGGGCAGCTCGGCGGTGCCGTCGGCCAGCTGTCCGAGACCATCGGCGAGCTCCCCGGCTCCGTCCGAGAGCCCGCGAGTCCCGTCGGCGAGTTCGGACGCCCCCGTCGCCAGGCCCTCCGCGCCGTCGGTCAGCTGGCCGGATCCCGCATCGAGCTCCTCGATGCCCCGGGCCAGCTCCCCCGCTCCCGCGGCGGCCGCACCGGTGCCCTCGGCGAGCTGGGACGTGCCCTCGTCGAGCTGCCCGGCAGCGTCGGCGACGTCGCGGAACTGCTCGCCCATCTCATTGAAGCCCAGGTAGATGCCGTCCATGTACTGGGCGGTGAATTCGGTGTTGAACCGGTTGCGTGCCGCGTTCGCGATCGCCTGCCCGATCGTGGCGTCGGCGACGGGCGACACCTGCGAGGATTCCACGTCGATCGTCGCCTGCCGCGCCTGGAGCGGGTCGTCCCCGGCCGAGGACATGACCGCGCGGGAGAAGCCCTCGGGAATGGTGATGACGACGGCATAGTCGCCGGCGGCCAGGCCCGAAGCCGCGTCCTCGTCATCGGACAGCACCCAGTCGAAGTTGTCCTCCTCGGTGTCGACGAGGCCGGCCGTCAGCTGGCGTCCCAGCGGGACCTGCCGGCCGTCGACCTCGGCGCCTTCGTCGTTGTTGACGATCGCGGCGCGCACGGAGTCGAGTCGGTCGTTGGCCTGCCAGGTTGCGAAGACGAAGCCGCCGGCGATGACGACGGGAATCAGGATGAGGCCGAGGATCGAGAACCAGGTGACTCTGCGGCCGGAGTCGGCGCGTTCGAACAGGGCCATCAGCGGTGTCCTCCAAGGAATTGCGCGGGAGCGGATTCTGGACTCGCGGGAGCAGGCGCGGACGCGGAATCCGCGCTGCCGGGCTCCGACTCGCCCCGGTGGATGTCGAGGTCGAGGAGTGTGTAGGTCGACTGCGGCGGGATCATCCAATCGGCGTCCGGATCGTCGACGCCGAGCACCACGGCCGAGCCGGAGTCCACCGCCGACCGGACCAGTTCGGTCAGCAGCCGCGCGGTCCGCTCGTCGCGGGGGCTGTCGGCCCGGTCGACGACCAGCAGCTCCGGCGGCTCCTGGGCGAGCTTCGCCAGCTCTCGCGCCGAGGAGACGAGCGAGTCCTCGGCGGAGTCGAGCACGACCAGGGGTGTGCGGGCGCGCACCTTGCCTGCCTGCTCGGGCATGACGAACCGGCCGATCTTGAGCTCGCCCCGGTCCGCATTGAGCCGGCCGGTCAGGGTCAGGAGGAATGCGACGGTGCCGTGTCCGGTGACGGTCAGCACCTGGCCCGGCAGCAGCGCCACGTCGACGCCGGCGAACAGTGCTCCCGAGGCGCCCCCAGCTCCCGAGCGCAGTCCGCCCGGTCGAGCACTCGCCGGGTCGCCCACGCCGAGGCCCTCCCCATATGCGCGATACGGGGAGTCGGGCTCGGGCCAGTCGCGCAGCTCGACCTGGTGGAACAGGCCCTCGCCCTCGACGTCGAAGCGCGGCATGATGCGGTCGAGCCAGCCCGGCAGCCACCAGGCCCTGTCCCCCAGCAGCGCCATCACCGCCGGCACCAGGGTCATCCGGACGATGAACGCGTCCACGAAGATGCCGACCGCCAGGCCCAGCGCGATCGACTTGATGATCGATTCACTGGCCGGCACGAACGCGGCGAAGACCGAGAACATGATGATCGCGGCCGCGCTGACCACCCGGGCCGAGGACATGAAGCCCTTCCGGATGGCGCCGCGGGCACCGGCTCCGTGGACGTAGGCCTCGCGCATGCCGGACACCAGGAACACCTCGTAGTCCATGGCCAGGCCGAACAGGATGCCCATGAGGATGATCGGCAGGAAGCTGATGACCGGACCGGTCTCCGACAGTCCGAGGGCGGAGGCGAACAGCCCGTCGTGGAAGACGAGCACGACCGCGCCGAAGGCGGTGACGACGCTGAGCAGATAGCCGAAGGTCGCCTTGACGGGCACCCAGATGGAGCGGAACACCATGGTCAGCAGGATCACCGAGAGGCCGACGACGAAGATGCCGAACGGCAGCAGCGCCCGCCCGAGCTGCTCGGAGACGTCGATCGCCACGGCGGTGCTGCCGGTGACTGCCGTCTCGAAGCCGTATTCGTCCTCGATCTGCGGGGCCATCTCCCGCAGCTCGTGGACGACGTCGTTGGTGCGCTGGTCGTCAGGAGCGAACTCAGGGATGATCTGCACGATTCCCGTGTCGGCCGTGGGGTTGGGGACGGCGAGCACGACCTCTTCGACGCCGTCCACCGCTTCGACGTCCTCGCCGAGGGCCTGCATGTCGCCCAACGGATCGGTCGAGGAGAGGATTCCCGCCGTCATGACGAGCGGCCCGTTGTAGCCGGGACCGAAGTGCTCCTCGGTCAGGTCGTGGTTGATCTTGGCAGGCGACCCCTCCTCCGCGCTGCCGTTGTCCGGCAGGGCGAGTTCGAGCCGCGAGGCGGGCAGCGCGAACAGACTCAGGCCGACGACGACCAGGACCACCGTCAGCGCCGGAACCTTGGTGGCGACGGTTTCCCAGGCGCCGAAGAACCGCTGGTCCGGCCGCGGGCGATCGGTGCCGTCGGCGCGCTTCTTCGCCGGCTTCGGTCGCACCTTGTCCCCCGCGAGACCCAGCAGCGCCGGCACCATCGTCACGGCGATCACCACGGCGATCGCGACCGTGGCGGCAGCGGCGACGCCCATCACCGTGAGGAAGGGCATCCGAGCCACGCCCAGTCCGACGAGGGCGATGATGACGGTCACGCCGGCGAACACGACGGCCGAGCCCGAGGTGGCGGTCGCCCGGGCGGCCGCCTCCTCGGCCGAGTGCCCCTCGGCCATCAGGTCGCGGGCGCGGGAGACGATGAACAGTGCGTAGTCGATGCCCACGGCCAGACCCAGCATGAGCGCCAGCATCGGGGTCGTCGAGTTGACCGTGGCGACTGCGGTCGACAGCACGATCAGGATCATGCCGATGGCCACCCCGAGCAGCGCGGTGATCAGCGGCATCCCGGCCGCCCGCAGCGAACCGAGGGTGAAGAGCAGGACGAAGAATGCGATCACCACGCCGACGGCCTCGACCCAGGAGATATGGACCCCGGTGACGGAGAAGAGTCCACCGCCGGCGGACGCCTCGGCTCCCGCCGGCAGCTGGGCGGCCAGCGCGTCGACAGCGTCGACGAGGACCTGCTTGGCGGGGTCACCGAGCTCGGCCGGGTCGCCGTCGTACTGGAGGTTGACGATGGCGGCGGTCTCCTCGGCGTTGACGACGCCTTCGAGTCCCGCCATGAACGGTGAGGTCACGGCGGTGACATCAGCGAAGTCCTCGGCGTCCTCGACGAATTCCTCGATCTCGGCGCGGTAGGGATCGCCGGTGATCTCGTCCCCTTCGGCGGCGACGACGATGACCGAGGCGCCGGTCCCGCTGACCTCCGGGAAGGTCAGGTTCAGGGAGTCGAGCGCCTGCTGCGACTCGGAACCCGGCAGCGTGAACTCATCGTCGAAGTCCTTGGCGAGGATCCCTGCGAGCGCGCCGAGGGCCACGAGGAGAGCCACCCAGATGGCAACGACGGTCTTGCGCCGCCGGAAGGCGCTGCGCCCGAGTTCGTACAGGAATGTGGACACGCTACCGCTCTCGATACAAAGATGTATTGAATACAATTGTGTATTATTCGTTGACGCGCGAAGCTTGGCAAATCACCCCTGCTCCGTGTCATGAGTCCGGCAAAGCGCGAGAGGCGAAGAGGTCGAGAACCGAATGAAGGCTGGCGAGGAGTCGGTCACCGGCGGGAACGCGTGCAGCAGTGTGCCCATCACCCCCCGCCGGAAGCGCACCCGGGAGAAGCTCATCAGCGCCGCGATCCCGGTATTCGCAGCGAAGGGCGTGGCCGGGACGTCGATCGAGGAGCTGACCGAGGCGGCAGGGCTGAGCCGCGGAGCCTTCTACTCGAACTTCACTTCGCGAGACGAACTCGTGCTGGCGGTCTGCGATTCGGCGATCCATGAGGCCGTCGACCGCATCCACGCGGTGGCCGACGACGGCTTGGAGGAGGCCTTCAACTCGGCGGCCGACATGGCGGACAAGCACACCGCTGTCGCCGATGCGGTGCAGCAGTACTTCGCGGAGAACGCCTACACCGTCGACTGGGTCCTCGCAGAGCGGGAGATCAGCCTGCACGCGATGCGCGTCCCGGAGCTGCGGGACAAGTACGAGGAACTGGTGCAGGCGCACCGGCAGCAGTTCGCAGCTGTGATCGGGGCACTGCTGGAGCGCCTCGGCGGTCGGGCGACGATCGCGCTGCAGGAGCTCGTGAGCCTGCTGGCCACTGTGACGGAGGATGCCGCGATGCGGGCGATCGCCAGGCACTCCGGCACCGGTCCGCTGGTCATCGATTCGACGCCGGCGCTGCGGGTCCTGCTCGCATTCGTCGAGTTCGACTGACGCTCGCGGCCAACGCGCTCGCCCTACACCCGCTCACTCGAGCGCGGTGGCGTCGCGGGCAAGAGTCGTCGCGGCGTGGGTGATCGCATCCGACATGATCGTCAGCGCTTCCATGTTGATGTTCTCGATGTCGTCGTCGTCGGTGTGATAGTTGGGGTCACGGTTCTTGCCGGGGGTGCCGCCGAACAGCGCCGCTTCGCGCGGTGTCTTCCGCTCATCGGAACCCGAGTACAGGCCGCCCACCGCCACGCCCTCGTGCGCGAAAGCCACCTGATCGGAATCGAAGTCCCAACCGGTGCCGACCCACGGCTGGTCCTGCGAGTCGAAGTAGTCCGTGAACATGTCCATCACCTCGACCGAGCCGTCGGGAACCTCCAACCGCGCCTCGTCCTCGCCGGACCGTGCGTCGTACACCGCGATCACGTAGTTCGGCGACGCGATCATGTCGAAGTTGAGATACGCCGCGATCGCGTCGAGCTCGTCCGGGTCGTTCTCCGCCAGGTCCTCAACGTAGTGTCGCGAACCCGGAGAGTTCCGGTACTCCTCCGCGCCCCACCAGACGAAGCGCACGGTGTTGGTCGGCTCACCCTGCGCTTGGACGGCCTTCGCCGCCTCGAGCAGCGCCGAGACACCCGATGCATTGTCGTTCATCGCAGCACTCCCGCGCACTCCGTCGAGGTGGGCTCCGAGCATGACGACGGAGTCCTCGCTGCCGCCGTCAGTCTCGGCGATGACGTTGAATGTCTCGTACTCCTCGCCGCGCCGTTCGAACGTGAAGTACTGGCGTTCGGTGTCGTAGCCGGCCGCTGCCAGCTGCTCCTCCACATACTCGGCAGCCGCCTCGTAACCGGGCCCCCGTGCTGACCGGTCGCCGTACTCGTCGGCCAGTGCCTGGAACTTCTTGAGATGCTGGACCAGCGGCGGGTCGTCCGGTGTCGGGTCGGAATCGTCCACGAGCACGTCGGAGTCACCAGCCAGGTTTCCCACCGCGAAGAGCGCAAGGATGAGCGCGAGGAGCAACGCGAGTACCGCGCCGATTGCGGCGGCGATGACGAGAGTCTTCCGACGAGTTCGCAGTCTCATGACATTCCTGAAGTCGAGCAGGGCTGCAACACGGGACGTCTTTGCAGTAGGTGAAGTGTACAGACTCGCACCTGTCAGTCACCTGTGACGGGGCACACTGGCGGATGTGAGGATGAGCGACTCACCGGCGCACCAGGTTCCGGTCAGGCTGCTCATCGTGCGGGAGCGCAGCATGCGCACGTGACCGGCGCCGAGGCGTCCCTCCAGACGGGCCCGGAACGTCCGCCTTTCCGGGTCGATCCGGATTGCGACGTCACCGTAGTCCAACCACGTTCCCATCAGCGGATACCAGGCCTTGTACACCGATTCCTTCGCGCTGAACACCACCGCTGACCACGCGACGCGCGCGTCCCGCCGCTGCAGCTCCGCGATCATCGCGTGCTCCTCCGGCCGGCAGATGAGATCCTGCACCGCCGCCGGCAGCTCGTGATTGAGCTCGGCATCCAGACCGATCGTCGCATACCGGCTCGACCGTGCCACCACTGACGCACGGTAATCCGCACAGTGCGTCATACTCCCGACGATACCCTCGGGCCAGGTCGGCGCGCCGCGGGCACCGGGCACCAGCGCGTGGGAGGCGACCAGCAGCCGGTCGTTCGGAGCAAGCGCTGTCAGTGCGCGTCGCGCGAGCACCCGGACCGTGCCGTACTCCCTGCGCCGCCCCGGTGCGGCCGTCTGCACCACCGCCAGCTCGGCGGCCGGTGCTCCGACCGGTGCCAGATCCCCGCAGCACTCCTCACCGCAGGCGCCCGGAGGCAGCACGTCGCTGAGCATGGATCGTCGCATCGCCGCTCCGACGCTCACCGGCTCATCGCATCGCGCTTCGCCATCGGGCCCGTCGAGTCGCCCGGACTCGGAGGGTCGACGAGCTGTCGCGAGCGCCTGACGATCGCGGTCACGGGTCGCTCCAGCGGACCCTGTCCCCGCCAATGGCTCCAGCACATCGCAAACGCCACGGCGACTGCAAGGTGCACGACGAACCACACTGCGGGCAGACCCTCGTGGATCTCGGTGCTGAGCACCAGCAGATGCGTGGTGTAGAGGGTCAGGGTCATGGTTCCCGTGACGGCCAGCGGCGTCAACCAGCGGACGAATCTTCGTCCGGCCAGAATGAAGAGCGCGGTCACCAGGAGTGCGAGACCGAGACTGTCGGCGATCGCCAAGGGCATGTTCGTGTGGGGAGTCACCAGGGCGAACCACCACGCGGAGTCATTGGGAACTGTGTCGGGTCCGAAGGCGATCGCCTCGTACAGGAGGTCCTCGGTCATCCCGGGGGTTTCGAGCAGTCGCTCGTAACCGCCCAAGCCGTAGAGCAGGATCGATGAGATTCCGGTGGCCGCAACAGCCAGTGCGGCGCCGATTCCGGCAATCCGGGCCACGACCGAGGTGTTGCGCAGATCCAGGCGGCCGATGCCCAGGCCGGCCAGGATGAAGCACATGTAGGGCAGCGCCGGATAGATGCCGGTCAGCAGCAGTTCGGATGCTGTGCCCGCGGGTTCGCCGACGAGATTCACCAGGGTGTGGTTGTCGGCCGACGACTCCGGCAGCAGCGGGCCCACGTACTGCAGGAGCAGCGGACCCGCCAGCCCGAAGAGCGCTGCGCTGAGGAAGAGAGACTGCGGACCCAGGTGCAGGAACGGAATCGCGAGCAGGAAGAACACCGAGTAATAGAGCAGAATGCCGGGCTCCGAACCGCCGTTCGGCATGATCGCCGCCGCGATCAGTGCGATGGTCCCGATCAGGGCTGCCCTCACGGCGAGCCCCAGGCGATCCCCCACCATCCGCCGCCCCTGATGTGGGCTGCGCCCGCCAGAGGACAGCGCCAGTCCCACCCCGGCGAGAAGTGCGAAGAGGGCGGCGGAGTTGCCGTAGAACAGATGGAACGCAACGGTTGGGTCACCGGTCTCGTCGATCTCGGCCGGCAGGATGTGAACGGCGATCAGCCCGACAAGAGCCAGCCCGCGCGCCGCATCGATTCCGATCAATCGGGTTCCGGCGCGTGCGCCCGAGCCTGTGCCGCCGGCACCACCGGGCCGCCGGAGCTCGGCAGTCCGGTGGTCCGCCTGGCTCACGTCGAGATCTCCTCGGCCGGATTCCCGCCGTACCGCGCACCTGCCGGAACTCGGGCACCCTTCATCAGGAAGGAGTCCGACTCAAGGATCGAGCCATCACCCATCTCGACGTCGTAGTGAAGATAGATGTAGATGCCCAGTGTCACGCCGTTGCCGATTCTGATGGTATCGAGCTTGAAGGCCCCGTCCTCCATCGAGTGGCACTGGACGATGCTGGAGAAGTTGAGGGTCGCGTCGTCGCCGATGGTGACCAGGGTCTTCTCCGGGATGACGCAGCCGTCGTCGAAGACCCGCTTGCCCATCCTCACGCCGTGCAGACGCCACACGAGCGGTTTGAACGGGGTGCCGTCGAGGAACGGCGGCGGATACTCGATGAACCTCCAGAAGCGCTCGTGCCGCCAGAACCTCTCGTCGTAGATCGAGCAGACAGTCGGCCTCATCCGCCGGAAGCCCTGGGTGGCCCACTCCAGCGCGATGCCGAAGGAGATCGAGAAGGTGGAGAAGACCAGCCACCCCACGAAGAGTCCGAACCCGGTGACGTCCGGAAGAAGGGTCAGGGCCAACGCGAAGGACAGCAGCGCGGCGAAGACGAGGATCCAGCGGCTGATCAGGTAGAGCTCGATCGACACCGCATTGTGGATGTTCTTGCTCTGCAGGCCGGCGGCAAGCTGCGGACCGCTGAGCTGCCAGGCGGCGTCCCGGTCGACAGAGCGGGGGATCTCGAACGCCGGCGACCCGAGGAGACCGATGTCGTTCCGGACCGGTCCGTCGATCGGCACCATGGTCTTGCTCCCGTAGAGCACGTTCTCACCCGTTCGTGCACCTGCCGGGTAGGCCACGTCGTTGCCGAAGAAGTTGCTGGAGCCTACGACCACCGGGTTCAGCCGGAACGAGTTGTTCGAGTAATGGGAATTCATCACGGACAGCCCGTCCGACACCATCGTCCCCGATCCGATGGTCGTCAGATACGGGTTCTCGTGCGTGACCTCAGGTCCGAAGTTCGATCCGGTCTGCACGAGGTTCGGCTGCTTGTAGCCCAGCAGGCGCAGGTAATGCACAACCAGGGAGCTGTCTGCGGTGATGTGCATGAGGGGGAAGTAGTTGGTCATGGTCAGGATCAGGCGATGGACAGCGTAATGCAGACCGTAGACCGGGTACACCTTGCCGGGAACGAGCAGCCGATTGAGCACTCGCGGCACCGTCGCCACCGTGATCAGCGCGAACAGCAGCGCCGCGGTCAGCAGCGCG
The DNA here is from genome assembly GCF_021729135.1 of Brevibacterium daeguense. Classification (GTDB taxonomy): domain Bacteria; phylum Actinomycetota; class Actinomycetes; order Actinomycetales; family Brevibacteriaceae; genus Brevibacterium; species Brevibacterium daeguense. The sequence goes on along the minus strand of NZ_JAJTWW010000001.1, from coordinate 18,222 downwards.
AACGCTACGAGGAGCAGATCGAGGTAGAACCAGGGGTCGGCGAAGTTCATGTGGCCCGTTCCCACGTACCAGGGCACGACCACTGCGATGAGCAGCAGGCCCGTCGGTGCGAGCGAGACACTGCTCCCGATGAGGACCGCCGCGCCGTAGAGGAATCGGCGCAGTCTGCTGGGTCGGACCGACTCGACCTGGCGGTACTCCACCTCGGCCCGAACTGCCGGCGACCCGTGCCAGGATTCGCCTGCGGGAACGGTCTGACCCTTCTGGAGCGATGAGCCGTGACCCAGCTGAGCGCCGTCGCCCATTGTCGAGCCGATGTCCAGAACCGATTTCTCGCTCACCACGACGTCGACTCCGAGCGTCACCGGACCGGTCTCGATCCAGCCGTCCCGGGCGCGATAGCCCAGGATATGACTGTCCTTGCAGATCACTGTGCCGGAGCCGATGGTCAGCAGGTCGGCGCAGACGGGAATCGTCGGAGACAGGATGAGGACGTCGGAGCCGATCTTCGCGCCGAGCAGACGCAGGTACAGCGGCAGGATCGGGGTGCCGACGAAGAAGACCAGGGGATTCATCCGGATCAGCGTCTTGACGAACCAGAATCGGACGTAGGACAGGCTCCAGATCCGGATCTCCTGCTCCCGCCAGCGGCCGATGATGAGCCACTTGAGGCAGATCGGAGCGATGGAGAGGACGATGAAGAAGGCCACCCCGACAACGAGCGACCGTCCCCAGATCTCCAGCAGTCCGGCTCCCCTGATGGTCCACTCGTAACCCGCCACCACGGCGAACATCATGAGGAAGAAGTAGCTTCCGGCGATGACGGTCTGCAGGAAGCCGCAGATCACGTGCTCGAGAGCAGAGGCGCGCCCCGGCAGGCGTCGGACATCGTCCTCGGCCCAGGCAGAGGGAGCCGGCTCAGTGTGCAGCACCGCTGCGAGCCCGCGAATCGTCGGATTCTCGTAGATGACCTTGATTCCCACCGGAGGCAGCTCCGTCTGGGAGCGCAGAGCGGCGGAGAAATGGGCGATGAGGAGGGAGTTGGCGCCCAGATCGTCGAAGATGTCGGCCTCGACCGAAACCCGCTCGAGACTGAGGATGCGGCCCAGGTTCTCTGCCAAGGCCGCTTCCACCTCGGTCTCCGGAGCGACGTACTCGACCTCGCTGCCGGTGCTGACGCGGTTGCGCGGAATCGGCAGGCTCTTGCGGTCGGCCTTGTCGCTGGGCAGCATCGGCATCGTCGCCAGCTGCTCGTAGAACGTGGGGACCATGTACGCCGGCAGCCGCTCGCGCAGCTGTTCGCAGACGTCACGCGGGTCGAGCTCGCTGACGGAGCTGCGCAGGGTGTAGTACGCCGCCAGCTCCTTCATCCCGGGGGCCGACTCATAGGTGTCGACCACGGCCTGGGCGATGCCCGGCACCTGCAACAGCACCGACTCGATCTCCGAGAGCTCGATCCGGTACCCCCGGATCTTGACCTGGGTGTCGATCCGGCCGAAGTACTCGATCAGCCCGTCCTCGGTGATCCGGCCCAGGTCCCCGCTGCGGTAGATGCGTCCGGAGGTGTTGTTGTCGATGCCGAGGAAGTCGTCGATGAAGACCTCGTCGGTCTTGTCCGGCCGATTGATGTAGCCGGCGGCCACGCCGATGCCGGCGATTCCGATCTCGCCGGTTTCCCCGTGCTGCAATGCGCGCGGCTCCTCGGGATCGAGGATCATCACCGTGTAGGTCGGAAGGGGCTGGCCCAGGGTGATCGGGTTGCCGGGGCGGACCACGTCCATGGTGGCGGTCACAGTGGCTTCGGTGGGCCCGTAGACGTTGAGGAACCGGCGGTCGGACCGATGCCAGCGCTCGGCGAGATCCGGCGGACAGGCCTCGCCGGAGACGAGCAGGAAGCGGAGATCCGGCAGATCGTCCTCGATGGTGGCCAGCAGAGTGGGCACGCAGCACATTGCGGTGATGCGCTGCTCCATGAGGAACTCTGCGAGGTCGGCGCCCAGCAGGCTCGTCGGCGAGGGCTTGGGCACCAGGGTGGCTCCGACCATCCACGGCACCCAGATCTCCTCGACGGAGAAGTCGAAGGCGATCGTCAGGCCCTGGTACACCCGGTCGTCGGCCTGGTAGCCGTAGACCTCACTGGCCACCCGGACGAAGTTGCAGATGCTGTGGTGCTCGATCGCGACGCCCTTGGGCCGCCCGGTGGAGCCGGAGGTGTAGATCACGTAGGCCAGGTCCGAGACCGGTTCGCCCTGCTCGTCCTCGCCGAGCCGGTCCGTCGACGCGTGCTCGATCTCCCCTGCGGCGAGGTCCAGCTTGAGCGCGCGGACGCCGTTTCCGGGCAGCAGGTGCGCCAGGTGGCTCAGGGTCAGCACGCGGGATGCTTCTGCGTCGTCGACGATGTAGCCGATCCGGTCCGCGGGGAAGCCGGCGTCCAGGGGCACAAAGGCCGCGTGGATCTTCAGCACCGCGAGAATGGAGATGTACGACCACACGGCCTGGTCGAACAGCAGGGCGATCCGATCGCCGGGGCGGATGCCGTCGGCCAGCAGATGGCGGGCGAGCTGATTGGCCCGCGCATCGAGCTCCTCGTAGGACAGCCTCACGGTGCCGGCATCCACGGCCAGCCGGTCTGCCGCTTCGCCGGCGCGCAGCCGGTCGCACACCTCTTCGAACAGCGAGGCGAGGCGCTCCCCCGGAGTCCACCGCACGCTCTGATCGTGGTGAGAGCGCAGCAGCATCGTCTCCCTCAGAGCGCTCGCCGAACCGAGTCCCACCGGTATCTCCTGAGTCGGCTCGTCCCAGACGACAGCGCTTCGTGCAGCGCCGGAATCCGATTCCGCGATCTTCTCCATCAAGGTCCCCTTCGGTCTGCCGGACGTGCTCGGCACGTCCGCACCCAGAGGCGGTCCGAACGGAGGCACTCCGAGTGCTGGAATGAGGATCACGCTAGTGACCGCGCCCCGCCTTCGAAGCCGGATCAGCAGTGGTTCTGCGGCTTCCCGAATCCTCCCTGCGGAGAGCCGCGAACGGCCGGGTGCACTTAGGCTGGTGCACATGAGCACTGACACGCCGCAGCCCGCCGACGCTGCCGAGCACGCGGAATTCCGCGCCTTCCTCACGAACATGCCAGTGAAGCTGCGCACCTTCGTCGACATCGAGCTGCCGGACACGATCACCGTCGAGGACGGCGGGGAGAAGGAGTTCGTCAAGGACTTCTCACCCGGTTCCCTGCCCTGGGTCGAGGCGTACGCGCTGACTCGGCTGCCCGGGCCCTCAGCCCTGGCGATGCCGGAGAACCAGACGTTCTCCGAGGGCGTCATGCGCTACGTCGGCGAGACGTTCCTCCGCGCGGTCGGAGGGGAATGGGACTTCGACCCGCGCGGGGTGGGCGGGCACGGAATGCCCTTCATCCGCCCGGACTCCGCCGCCGGGCAGGCGCAGGGCGAGCCGGTCTCGGTCGTCGGCCTGCTGCTGACCGCGCTCGAGCAGCGCAGAGCCGAGGTGTTCGTGACCGCCCTGGCCCGGACACTGGCCGGCTTCGGCGAGGGCGGCATGCCCCCGCGCAGGAGCACCGGATTGGAGCCGGCCGGCGCCTCGGCCGACCGTCCGTCGCAGAGCGAGCAGGAGTTTCTCGACACCTTCCTGGGGACCGTGGAGCCGGCAGTCGCCGCCTGGGTGGGCGACCAGGCCAACCCGGGCGAATGGCAGTTCGATCGCGCCTCCCTGGCTCGCCTCGAACGGCAGCTGCGAGCGCGCTTCGACGACGCCGCGGAACTCTCCGCGGAGCGCGAGCAGTTCTTCATTGCGGGTGCCGTGCGGTTCGTGGGTGAAGTGCTGCGCCGGGCGGGCAGCGGCAGCTGGCGCTACGGTGCCGAGCTGGAGCCCGACGATCCGCGCGCCGGCCAACCGTTCGTGCGGATCAGCACCACGGCCGACGCCGAGGGATCCACCCGCAGCGCCGACTTCGTGCCCTGGCAGCTCCTCCGCCGGACCTTCACTGGTGACGGAGCGCTGACCGCCGCCTACGACCACGCTGTCGCAGCCGCCGGTCAGGCCGGCCGGACCGGCGGGTCCTGACGGGACCCGCCGATCCGGATCGGCTCGGGCGGTGCTTCCGCCCGAGCTCGGATCCGGCTCAATGGGAGCGCTGCATCCTCCTGGCACCGACGATCCACAGGACCACGCCGACGACGAGGAGCGCGAAGCCGAGGAATCCGCCGAACACCCCGCCGAGGATCCCGAACACTCCGCCGACGATGCCCGCCGCGTCCACTGCCGGTGCCGCGATGATGCCGTCCTGATCGCATTCGACGACATAGTCGCCCGCCGGCATGCCGGAACCGCCGAACTCCGCGAACGAGGTGTAGGTCTCGCCCTCGTGGGTGAAGCTGCTCGTGACGAGCGACGAAGCATCGGTGAGCATCTGCCCGCTGGGATCGAAGATGCCGCAGGACGTGCTCGGGCCGGTCTCCGCGTGGTAGAGGAACATCGATTCGTCTGCGGCGACGGGGATGGTGGTCGGCCCGGAGATCGCGACGACCTCGCCCTCGTCGGGGGTCGATCCGCCGAGGCCGACGGCGCCGAGGATGGCGGCGAGGACCACGGACAGCACGAGGACGGCTGCCCCGATCAAGGTCAGGGCGATCCCCCACTTCTTCATCTTGGCTCCTCGCCGGCCCGTAGTTCCGGGGGGCGGCACTGCCGTGGTTCCGGGAGGTGCTCCGAAGCCTGCCGGAGGGCCCTGCTGCGGAGAGGCGGGATTCGGGGGCTGCGGCTGGTAGGACATTTCGGCTCCTGTGTTCGCATCAGAAGCCGGCCGGTCGGCAGGCCTCCTGCGAATCATGTTCCGCGGCCGCGGAGGGAGAACGCCACCGGTCCGCTCAGACCTGCGCTCTTCCCTCCGCGGGTGGCGGGTTCCCGCAGCGTCCCTGCGGTGCCGGATCAGCCCATCTCGTCGCCGGGCAGGACCGCCTCCGCGAGGCACCCTGCGGTGCCGGATCAGCCGCCGGCGGCTCTCACACCGGCGGACGCCGGCGGTGGAACGCCGTCGCCTCCTCGAACGCATGGGCGATCTGGAGCAGCCTGACGTCCTGGCCGGGGGCGGCCACGATTTGGATCCCCACCGGCAGTCCGGACGCGGAGAACCCGGCAGGAACCGAGATCGCCGGGCACCCGGTGGCGGAGATCAGCGTCGCCGACCGCATCCAGTCGAGATACGTGTCCAGGGGCCGGCCGTTGATCTCCGTGGGATACTCGATCGCCGCGTCGAAGGGCAGCACCTGCGCTGTGGTCGTGACCAGCACGTCGTGCTCGGCGAAGAACTCCTGCGTCGCCTGCAGCAGCCGCGCCCGCGCATTGTCCTTGCTCACCAGGTCGGCGCTCGTCAGCGCCATCCCGCGCTCGGTGTTCCAGACCACCGATTCCTTGATCTCAGAGCGCCGAGTCCGCACGAGGTCGCCCCAGCTCATGAGGAAGTCGTAGGCCCGCTGGACATCGAAGACCTCATCGGCGTCGATGAGGCGCATGCACTCATCCGACACCTGCGCGCCCAACTCCTCGAACACCGGAGCCGCCTTCCGGACGATGTCGAGGACCTCCGACTCCACGCGGATCATCCCGCCCAGATCGGGGGCGAAAGCCACCCGCACCCCGTCGAGCGAGGGTTCGTACCAGGCGCCGAGGCGGAACTCGGGCAGGTCGAAGACCCGACCGGATTCCACGATCGAGCCCGGCCCGTCCGGGGCCGGCCCCGCGACCAGCTCCATGAGCAGCGCGATATCACCGACAGTGCGCGCCATGAAGCCGCCCTGAGACAGCCACGACCAGGGATTCTCCGGCGGCACGTGCGGAATTCGGCCATTGGACGGCCGCAGCCCGACGACGTTGTTGAACGAGCCGGGGATCCGCAGCGAACCGCCCATGTCCGAGCCGTCCCCGGACGCCTGGACTCCGGCGGCGATCACGGCTCCCACTCCGCCGGACGACCCTCCCGCGGACCTGCCGGAGTCGTAGGGGTTGACCGTGGTGCCGAACACCGGGTTGAAGGTGTGCGAGCCCGCGGCGAACTCGGGCACGTTCGTCTTCCCGGTCGTGTTGACGCCGGCGGCCTTGAGACGCGCGATGATGAGCGAATCGGTCTGCGGAACGGTCTCTGCGAAGATCGGCGAGCCGAGTGTCGTGCGCATGCCCGCGGTGCTGTGGGTGTCCTTGTGCGTCATCGGCACCCCGTGCAGCGGCCGGAGCCGCTCCCCCTTCGCGAATGCCGCGTCCGCCTCGACTGCCCGGGCGAGTGCCGCCTCGGCGTCCATCGTCACGACCGCGTTGAGAGTCGCGTTGACCTCGTCGATCCGCTCGAAGTGGTCATCGGCGGCTTCGACCGCGCTGATCCGGCCGGTGGCGATCTGGTCGGCGAGCTCGCGGGTCGAGAGCCATGTGAGTTCGCTCGTCATGCGTGCCCCGCGAATCCCTCGTCGAGCGAGCCCAGGTGGCTCAGCAGGGCAGTCAGCGCCGCGCGCACCCCGGTCTCCAAGGTGGTGGGCACCGAGTCGGGGGCGAAGTGCGGCGAGTGATTGCCGTGGACCGGCTCCTCCCCGTGGAACTTCTCCGCGGAGTAGCCGCCGAAGAACCAGAACACGTACGGCACTCCGATCGCGTCGCCGAACCGGCCGAAGTCCTCGGAGCCGGTCACCGGCGGCGTCTCGTGGACGTTCTCGCTGCCGAGCTCGACGCCGAGGTTGTCGACGAGCGCCTGGGCCAGCGCCGGATCGTTGTAGCAGCGCGGGAAGTCGTAGAGCTTGCGGATCTCCGGGGCGGGAGCGCCGGAGGCTTCGGCCTCAGCGGTGATGATCCGCACGATGGCCTCCAGCACCTGCTCGCGGATCTTCTCCTCGAAGGTCCGCAGGTTGATGGTGAAGCGTGCCTCCGCGGGGATGATGTTCTCCTTGAGCCCGCCGTTGAAGCGCCCGATCGTGAGCACTGCCATGTCGCGGCCGGAGATCTCACGCGACACGATCGACTGCAGCCGGGTGATCATGTAGGCGCCCAGCACGATCGGGTCGATCGAGTTCTCCGGCTGCGAGCCGTGAGCCTGCCTGCCGTGGATGATGACCTCCATCGAGTCGGCCATCGCCATGGCCGTGCCGATGGAGACGTTGACTGTCCCGGCCACCCCCGGCCACACGTGCTGGCCGTAGATCGCCTCCGGCTTCGGCACGGTGTCCCAGATCCCGTCCGCGAGCATCGCGGCGGCTCCGGCACTGACCTCCTCGCCGGGCTGGAAGATCATCACCGCGGTGCCGCTCCACAGCCCGCGGTGCTCGGCCAGCAGCTTGGCCGTCTCCAGGCCCACCGTGATGTGGGTGTCGTGGCCGCAGCCGTGCATGACCCTGACCTCGGTGCCGTCGCCGAGGGTGCCGGTGGCGCTGGAGGAGTAGGGCAGGCCGGTCTTCTCCTCGATCGGCAGCCCGTCGGTGTCGGCGCGATAGGCGACGACCGGGCCTGCGCCGTTCTCGATCACCGCGACCACGCCGGTGCCGCCGAGGCGGATGGGCGACAGGCCGAAGGAGCTCAACGTCTCCTCGATCGCGGTGGCGGTCCGGTGCTCCTGCATCGACAGCTCCGGGCTGCGGTGGAAGTCCTCGTACAGGGACACGAGGCCGGGCAGGTCGGCGGCGAGCGATTCACTCAGCGGGGGCGCGAGCGCCATGGGATCTCCTTCTTCTCGACTTCAGGAATCTTCGGTGGTGCTCCAAGGTTCACAGTCCGCCTTCGGAGCTCTCAGTCTGGCAGATCACGTGGTGCTGTCGTCGTCCCTGCCTCCTGCGGCGCCCGGCGGCGTGCTGCTGCCGGCGGCAGAGCCCTGGGCGGCTGCGCCGGCCCGGCGTCGCTCCTCCGTCCGGTCGCGCAGAAACCAGGTGGCGATGATCGTGGCGATCACCGCGATGGCCACGGCGAAGGACTTCATGATCGGCGGGGTGACCGGCACGATGGCGAGGATGACGACCGCAGAGATCACCAGGGCGATGATCGTCGCCCGCACCTGCTTGAGCGTGGCGATGAGCTGGACCGTGACGCCGCCGAGGATCGCCGGCAGGATGTACAGCTGTGCGATCAGCGTGATCTCGTCCGGGGTGATCGACACCAGCCAGGTTCCCAGCAGCCCGACGAGGACGAGCATGGACACCACGTGGATGACGGCCGCACCGCAGATCGCGGCGGTCGCGGCGAAGGATGCCTTCTTGGTGCCGGGCAGCGCGCCGATCGTCGACTGGGCGACGATCGCCGAGGGCAGGAGTTTGTTGGCGATGTTGCCGATCATGAAGGCCTGGTACATCCCTGCCGGCCCGAGGATCGGGAAGTAGGTGACGGGTTCGACCACCCAGAAGACGCCGTACACGGCGGCGACGGCGATGAAGGCGGTGACGATCTGGGAGACCTGGACATCGACGTCGACGGTGAAGAAGAGGTAGAAGGGCACTGCGGTGGCCAGGATGAGACAGGCGGCCATCGTGAGGTTGCCCCACAGATAGATGGTCCGCCGGTAGCTGCGGTCGAGGGCCGCCAGTTCGGTGGTGTTCGACGACATCGTCTTCGCTCCTTGCTGTCTCAGGCCGCCGCGCCGTAGCCGGCGTAGTGGACGAAGTACGCGACGATCAGCCCGCCGATGATGGAGAATCCCAGCGCCCATTCGCGCAGCCAGGCCTGCGAGAGTGCCCGGGCGAGGAGCAGGCAGGCGACCATGACGAGCGCCGAGGCGACGACGGCGGCGATGTGCGCCAGGGACTTCGGGATCTCGGTGATGGTGAGCGAGGCGAACGCCGCCAGCAGCGCCGCCGACGGCACGATCGACATCAGGGCCGGATTGACCCGTTGCAACACGTCGGTGCCCTTGCCCAGCAGAGGGGTCAGGATCATCGTGCAGATCTGCCACATCGCCCCCGACAGACTCATCGCCATGAGGGCCACGATGAACACCGCCTGCGTGTAGCCGCTGCCGCCGAGGTCGACGCCCAGGGTGTTGGTCGCCAGCGAGGCCGAGGCCACCTCGGTCGCGGCCGAGCCGATGAGGCCGATGCGGACGAGCACGGGCGGGGTGCCGAACAGCGGCAGCAGCGCGACCGACACGAGGACGACGGCCAGCGAGGGTCCGATCGCCGCGACCGCGCCGGCCCTGAAGGACTGGTTGACCTCGCGCTGCGTCATATCCGCGGCCCTGGCGGCGCGCTTGACCGCGATCAGGTAGATCACCGACTGCAGGATGATGACGGCGAAGACAGCGAGCGCCAGGACCCAGAGGACCGGGATGTTGGCGATGCCGATGATGTCCGTAGACGTGCTCTGAGCCCAGATCACGGCGGTCTCCTCAGGAGGAACAGTGGCAGACTTCGGTGGCTGCCATCCTCAACTATAAGCGAGATCCAGGTCCGCTGAACAGGTGAATCCAGCGCGAGGGCCAGGTGTTCCGAGCAGTCGGCTCATGCCGGGCAGGGGGCCGACCACGTCGAAGCCTCGCAGCGGTCCCCGCGTGCCGGCCGGCCCCGGCCCCAGTGCAGCTCAGATCCTGATCGTGCCCTTCAGGCAGACAGTTCCCTCGGGGTTGAGCGCGGCGACCTCGAAGCCTCCGTCCTCGACCCTGCGGCCGACGTAGGCGACAGCGGTGTTGTCGAAGATCGGGCTGCGGGCCTGGAAGCTGAACTGCTGGAGCGCGACTCCCGGGTTGTGGCGCATGAAGGCGTCGACCATGAGGGTCGCCGACAGCGGCCCGTGGACCACGAGGCCCGGATAGCCCTCCTCATTGATGCAGTAGTCCCGGTCGTAGTGGATTCGGTGGGCGTTGAAGGTCAGTGCCGAATACCGGAACAGCTGGGTCTCGTCAGGGCGGACGACGTGCGCGTAGTCCCATTCCGAGGTGTCGGCCGGGGTGAGCGCGGCGCGCTCGGCCGCCGACTGGGCCGGCGCCTGCTGACCGGCGGTCGCCTCCCGGTAGACGATGGTCTGGACGTCGGTGACGGCGAGCTCCTCGGAGGCGTAGACCTCGTGGTCGACGGTGAGGAACACCAGCTGGCCGGAACGACCGGACTTGTGGGCGACGTCCTTGATCGTCTGCACCTCGCGCAGCGACTCCCCCACCCGAACAGGGCGGTGGAAGGTGATGTCGGAGGCCGCCCACATCCGCCTCGGCAGCGGCACCGGCGGCAGAAAGCCGCCCTTGTGCGGGTGACCGTCGGCGGCGAGTTCGTGCTGCGGGGCATCCGGGGTGAAGTGCAGCCAATGGCCCACGGGGAAGAGCATCCCGTCCCAGGGGTCGGCGTCGTAGTCGAGTGTCGCGCGCAGGCCGGCGGACTTCGCCGCGGTGGCGATGTCCTCGACGGTCTGGGTGCGACCGGTCCATTCCTGCAGCTGGGCGATGTCGATTGTCTCGCTCATCGGACTCCTTCGAGAGATACGTTCCGGGTCGATCATTCGACTCACACTGTATTCGACTCGCCTGCCCGCCCAGCGGAGCGGGGCGCCCGGCCCGCAGCGCGACCACGACCGGCTCGGCGGAAGCGGACTGTCAACGCTTGGGCGCCGTCCCCTGAAAATGAACTCGGTTCTCACAAGATATCTTGATGTTTCGGCGTTAGCGTGAACGCACCAGGTCCACCAGCCAGGCGGACCTTCCCACCCGAAGGAGATCGAAATGGGACTCGGCGACAAGATCTCGAACAAGGCCGAAGAAGTCGCGGGCAAGGCCAAGGCCGGAGCCGGCAGGGCCACCGACGACAAGGACCTCCAGGCCGACGGTCGCGCGCAGGAGACGACCGCGAATCTCAAGCAGGCCGGGGAGAAGGCCAAGGACTCCTTCAAGAAGTAAGGGTCCTCCCGTCTGCGCAGGTCCCATCGCCCCCCGAGGTGGTGGGACCTTCTGCTTCGCCCCTGCTGCTCGTCCCCCCCCCATTCGCCTTCCTTTCCGACCCGCTGGCATCAGCCATCTGTCCCATCATCTTCCGCTAGGAGACAACTGTGGCCGCTGCCGCAACCCGCCTGCAGGACATCGCCGCCGAGCGCTTCGGCTGGGATGAGCTCCGGCCGGGCCAACTCGAACCGATGCAGGCGCTGCTCGACGATCGTGACGCGCTGGTGGTGATGGCCACCGGCTACGGGAAATCCGCCGTCTACCAGCTTCCGGCCGTGCTCCGGCCGGGTCTGACCGTCGTGGTGTCCCCGCTCATCGCGCTCCAGGCCGACCAGGTCGAGAACCTCAACGACACTCTGGGCGAGGAGCGCGCCTTCGCGATCAACTCGGCAGCGCGGTCCGCCGAGGAGACTGCCGCGTGGCAGGCCATCGACAGCGGGACGGCCACGTTCGCCTTCCTCAGCCCCGAGCAGCTGGCCAAGGACGTGGTGGTGGACCGGCTGGCCGCTGCCGAGGTGTCGCTGTTCGTCGTCGACGAGGCCCACTGCGTGTCCTCCTGGGGTCATGACTTCCGGCCCGACTACCTCCGCTTGGACGGCGCCGTCCGACGCCTGGGACGCCCACCGGTGCTCGCGCTGACGGCCACCGCCTCGACCCCGGTGCAGCACGAGATCATCGAACGCCTCGGGCTGACCGATCCGCGGGTGAGTGTGCGCGGCTTCGACCGCGCCAATCTCGAGCTGGGAGTGAACTGGCACCGCTCGGACGAGGACAAGCGCAGGGCCGTCACCGACATGGTCGCCGAGCTGGCAGGTCCCGGGCTGCTCTATGTGGCCACCCGGAAGGACACCGAGCGCTATGCCGCGGAACTCGCCGAGCGCGGGCTGCGCACCGCCGCGTATCACGCCGGGATGAAGGCCGCCGACCGCCACAGCACCCACGAGCGGTTCCTGGACGACGAGCTCGACGTCGTGGCTGCCACCTCGGCATTCGGGATGGGCATCGACAAGCCGAATGTGCGGTTCGTCGTCCACGCCGACATCCCCGACTCCCTCGACAGCTACTACCAGGAGATCGGCCGGGCCGGGCGCGACGACGAGCCGGCCGTCGCGATCCTTCACTATCGGCCGGAGGACCTCGGGCTCCGCCGCTTCTTCAACGCTCGGAAGCCGCACGAGGACGATGTCCGGAAGGTGTTCGCAGCGGTGCAGAAGGCCGACGGCCCGCTCCGGCCCAAGAAGGTCGCCGGGCTCGCCGAGCTGTCCACCCGCAAGGTGACGGGCCTCCTCAACCTGCTGGCCGACAGCGGGTCCCTCCGTACCGGGCGCAAGGGCTTCGAGGCACTCGACGACATCACGCCCGGTGCCGCCGTGAAGGCCGCGCTCGCCGAGGCGGTCAGCCGGGAGCACATCGAGCAGTCCCGGCTGGAGTATGCCCGGTCCTACGCGGAGACGCCGAACTGCCGCCGCGAGCTGCTGATCGGGTACTTCGGCGAGGACTTCGCAGGACCGTGTGGGAACTGCGACAACTGCACCGGAGCCGACGACGCCGAGGGCGAGCGTGACTCGGTCATCAACCTGGACGGACCGCTGGCCGCGGCCCGGGAGGAGCAGGCGGAGCAGGAGGCCGCACCACCGGATGCGGGCGCCGCAGGGCAGGCCGACGATCACTTCCCTCTCCAGGCGGCCGTCGTCCACGCCGAATGGGGCCCCGGCACGGTGATGTCCCACGAGGACGACCGCATCACCGTGTTCTTCGAGCAGGAGGGTTACAAGACCCTGGCTCGCGAGCTCATCGCCGGCACCGACATCCTCCGACCGGCCGAGAGCGCGTAAGGCGCCGGCAGCCTCACGTCCGATCCGACCGACCACAGCAGTTTCACCAGCTTGATTGGAGAAGAGGAAGAATGCTCCACCGCGACGTCGCACCCGGCATCCATCTGATCACTCGTCACAGCGTCAACTGCTATCTCATCGAGGGGGACGACGGTCTGACGCTGGTCGATGCGGGCCTGCCCGACTTCTGGCGCCCGATCGGCGTGGCGATCCGCGAGCTCGGGCACAGTCCCGAGGACCTCAAAGCCCTCGTGCTCACGCACGCGCACTTCGACCATGTCGGCGTCGCCCGCAGGCTGGTCGATCGGCTCGGCCTGCCCGTGTACGCGCACGCCAAGGAGCACTTCCTCGCTCGGCATCCCTACCGGTACGCCCACGAGAAGCCGATCGCGCTGTATCCGATCCGGCACCCGCGTGCACTGCCGATCCTGGCCGGAGTGCTGTCCGGCGGCGCCTTCGCCGTCCGCGGCACCGACCCCGGCGAGCCGCTCCTGCCCGGACGGCCCATTCCCGTCCCCGGTGACCCGCAAGTGCTGCTGACCGACGGTCACACCTATGGACACTGTGCTCTCCACCTGCCCGAGCGTGATGCCGTGATCACCGGCGACGCGCTCGTCACCCTGGATCCCTACACCGGGCGGACCGGCCCCCGGATCGTGGCCGGAGCAGCCACGGCCGACAGCGTCCAGGCACTGAAGTCCCTGGATGCGATCGCGGCCACGAACGCCCGGCACCTGCTGCCCGGCCACGGCGAACCGTGGCACACGGGAGCGGCGGTCGCAGTCGGCATGGCACGCGAGGCGGGTCCTGCCTGAGTGGCTCCCTCCGGCTCGGGTACCCGCTGGGGTCTGCGGCTGGTCTTCGCCGCGGCCCTGGTGCTGCATGTCCTCGTGCTCTACTCCCCCGGCACCCCGGGCGACAGCACGAGCACAGGGGTGGACAAGATGGGGCATACGGCGATGTTCGCGATCCTCGTCGCGCCGTTGCTGTGCCTGGGCACACCCATCGGCTCGACCCTGTTGGCGGCGACGGGCTACGCGGTGCTCAGCGAGTTCATCCAGGCATTCGCAGTGCCTCACCGCAGCGGCGAGTTCGGCGACCTGCTGGCGAACCTGCTGGGCATCGGCCTGGGCTGGCTGATCTGGCGAGCCCTGCCCGAGGACCGCAGCCAGCCCACCCGCTCCCCCCGCTGAACTCGTGTCTCTCAGCCCTCCCGGCCGGGATCGGACTTGACTGCCAGCACGGGGCAGCTCGCCTCGATCAGCACGCGCTGGGCCGCACTGCCGAGCAGGAACTTGCCGACGGGGGTGCGCCGGCGCAGCCCGATCACGATCAGCTCGGCGTCGTGCTCCTGCGCGGCGTCGAGGAGCTGCTCGGCCGGTTCGTTCTCATTCGCCGGCTGCACGACACGGTGGTCGACGCCGCTCTCGTCCAGTCGCCGTCGCAGCTCGGCGAGCGCCTCGCCGGTCAACCGCCGCCGGTCCGAGCGACCCTGCTCCCGGGAGCCGTTGACGACGACCACCGTCACGCCGGTCTTCCGCGCTTCTGCCAGGCCGCGCTCGAGTGCGGCCTCGCCCTCCGGGGTGGGGATGTAGCCGACCACGATGCTCATAATGCCTCCAGACTCATGCTCATCCTTCGAGATCCTCGGGGTGCCGGAACCTGGTCTCGGCACCGCTGACGCTGCGATTCCACAGCCAGGTGCCCGCCCACAGGACGATGCCCAGCGCGATGAGGACGCCGGCGATCTGGTATTCGATCGGGTCCTGGGCCCACGGCCCCAGCAGGAACGCGCAGGTCACAACGCCAAGGTACGGCAGGTATCTGGGCGAGCGGAAGTGGTCGGTGTCCACCTTGTCCCGTCGCAGCACCAGCACAGCCACGTTGACGACGGCGAAGACCGCCAGCAGCAGGAGTGCCGTGGTGCCGCCGAGAGCGCTCGCGGTCTCCTCGGCCATGAGCTGGCTGATGACGATGATGAGGCCGAAGGCGATCAGGGTGGTGAAGACGATCGACACCCACGGCGAGCGACGGCCCGGCAGCACGCGGCCCAGCACCGGCGGCAGCACCCGCTGCCTGGCCATCCCGTAGAGCAGCCGGCTGGCCATGAGCATGTTGATGAGGGCCGTGTTGGCGACGGCGAACATCGAGATGAACGGGTAGATGATGTCGATCGGCACTCCCGGCGCGCCGGTGCGCACCACCTCGAGCAGCGGGGTCTCGCTCTCTGCCAGCAGCCCGACCGGCACCAGCGCCACCGAGGTGATCGAGACCAGCACGTAGATGACCGCCGCGGCGCTCAAGCCGGTGAGCATGACCTTGGGGAAGATCTTGAGGGGGTTCTTGACCTCCTCGACCATGTTGACGGAGTCCTCGAAGCCCACCATCGAGAAGAACGCCAGGGCCGTCGCGCCGGTCAGCGCGAGGAAGACGGACTTGTCCTCACTCGATTCGAAGATGAGGATCCGGCTGAAATCGGCGTTGCCCTGCGCGATCGCCCAGAAGCCGACGAAGATGACCAGGAGCAGACCGATCAGCTCCACCAGGGTGAGCACGACGTTGAACTTCACGCTCTCGCCCACGCCGCGCAGATTGATCAGCGCCAGCAGAGCCATGAAGCACACCGCGGTGATCGTGATGCCGGTGGTGCCCCAGTCCAGGCGGAAGCCCTCCACCAGGTTGGCGGCGAAGAACCGAGAGGCGGTCGAGGCCGAGGTGATGCCGGAGGACAGCACCGCGAACGCGACGATGAATGTCAGGAAGTGGACGCCGAACGCCTTGTGGGTGTACAGCGCCGCTCCCGCAGCCTGCGGATACTTCGTCACCAGCTCCAGATAGGAGAACGCAGTGACGGCGGCCACGGCGAACGCCAGCAGGATGGGAGCCCAGCCGGCTCCGCCGACCTCGGCGGCCACCTGCCCGGTGAGGGCATAGACGCCGGTGCCGAGGATGTCCCCGACGATGAAGAGGAGCAGAAGCTTCGGGCCCATCACTCTCTTGAGTGCGGGCTGATCCGTTTCGCGGCTGCTGATGTCGCTGCTCATTGTTCTCGCCTTCCCTGCGACATCGTGCACCCCTCGGGGCAGACCACGGCGGGGAGGATTCAGGGCTGCCGTGGCGGACGCCGCATCCACACAGAGTACTCCTCGGAAACGTACATGTCCCTGTAATACTCGCACGTCTCTGCCAAAGGTGCGGACTTCCGCGCTGAGAGGGGCGGCCAACGCCCCGCCACCGCCCGATCGCGGCGGTCCGCGCTGCCCGCTGAGCGCTCCTGCGCCGCCCGCAGTGCCTCCGCGGCCGACCGCGCGGATCTGGGCGGCCGACCGCGCGGATCTGGGCGGGCCATCAGACGACTCTGCGCTGCCGACCGCGCGGCCTCCGCACCGGTACGGCGACGGTAGCCTGGCCCCATGCCCCAGCGCAGTCGAGACTCCGCCCGAGCGGTGCTGTGGACCCTGTTCGCCATTGCCCTTGTGGTCCACCTGCTCGGACTGTACCTGCCCGGCGGCACCGGCGGCCCGGCATTCTTCGAGGGTGAGGACAAGCTGGGACACATGGCGATCTTCGCCGTCGTCGTCGCTCCCGCGCTGCTGCTCGGCTTCCCGGCCCGGCTCGTGTGCGTCCTCGCAGCAGCCCACGCGGCGCTGAGCGAGCTCATCCAACACACGCTGATCCCCCGCCGCAGCGGTGAGCTCCTCGATTTCGTCGCCGACTGCGTGGGGGTGCTCGTCGGAGTCCTCATCGCCCGCTGGGTGCGATTGGCGTCCGGCCGGTTCATCGCGGGTGAGGATCCGCCCGGCAGTGCTCGGTTCCGCAGGTGAGGATCCGCCCGGCAGGGCTCAGGACGGCCGGGCTGGGGCCACTCGGAATTCCATGGCAGTCACGCGTCCGGCTGCGAGGTCGACCGGGCTGCCGGGGCTGAGCACTGCGGTTCCGGCCGCCGGATCGAACTGGGCGGTCACGAGGGTGGCCACTCGCTCCCCGAAGGGGGCGCCCGCCTCGGCGATCCGGCAGACCGGAACGTCGCTCGGTCCGGTGCACATGTGCTCGAGCATGTCGGCGGTGCTCGCCGGGGCCGAGGCGTCCGCCACCCTGGAAAGCACCAGCTCGAGTCGCTCCTCGGATCGGCTTGCGGCCGACAGCGGCTGAACGCCGTCCTGCAGTTCCTGTGCGAGGAAGTGGTTGGTGTGGGCGAACCAGCCGGAGCCGCGCAGCTCCGCCTTTCCGGTGGGGCCGATCTCGACCATCACGACCTCGTCGGCCGTGGAGACGGTGATCACCGACGACGAGGAGGTCGGGGCCGAATGGATGATCTCGAGGGCTTCGGCCATGGAACCGGCGCGGGCGAGCACCGCAGCCAGAACGGAGTGGATGGGCACCCCGCCGACCGCATCCCGCTCGTTCCTGAGGATGTTGAGCATGACCCCCACGCCGGCGGAGTTGAGCCCGATCTTGCCGAGCATCCCGTACTCCGCGAACCCAGCGTGGTCGTACTCCCACAGTGTCGCCGCAGGCTGCGGTCGTGGGCCGGCCTCCACCGCGCTCGCCGCTTCAGGCAGTCCGGTCACTCGCTGACAGTGCCAGATGTCGGCGAACTCTGAGTGCCAGTCCCAGGTCTGCACCGCGAGCGAGCGGCCAGGCGCCGAGTGGACCAGAGTCGAGCACTCCAGCGGCTCGACTCCGGCCAGTGCCAGGATCTCGGTGCGGGCGTTGACCAGCCCGATCTGCCACAGCGGGCAGCCACTCCCCTCGGCCACCCCGGCGAGCTCCTCGTGCTGGGCGGGATCCCATTCGGCGAGGGCGGCCAGGGACCGTTCGGCGGCCTCCTGCTGCCGGACCGCGGTGATGCCCGTTCGCGAGAACAGGGAGGAGTAGCCGGCGATTGCCCGGGAGAGGCCGGGACCGGCCAGGGCGCCTCGGCTCAGGCCGCGGGATCGCGGATCGGCTCCCGCGATCTCGAGGTTTTCCGGCTGCCTGGCTGCGGGTTGGGTGATGCGGTCCGGATCGAAGCGGTCGGACACCTGTGTGGGTGACATAGGGCACAGCTTAGTCGTGAGACCGCCGGGTCTGAAGGTGCGATCGACCAGCTTCAGGAGCCCGCAGGAGAGCAGGGTCGCAGCGAGATTGCATCTTGAAATACCGGACGTCGTGCCGTAGCGTCTAGCGTTAACACTGTACGTTCGTTCGATCAGGGTCTTTTGATCTCTCGACTGGGCGCGGCAGTTGTCCATCCATCACGGCTCATCGAAGGAGATTTCCCGTGCTCTCGACACGTTTCACTGATCTGCTCGGCATCGATCATCCCATCGTCCAGGGCGGCATGCAGGGGGTCGGCCTGGCCCCGCTGGCCGCCGCGGTGTCCAACGCCGGCGGGCTGGGCATCCTCACCGCCCTGACCCAGCCCACACCTGAGGACCTCCGGAATGAGATCCGCAAGACCCGCGAGCTGACCGACAAGCCGTTCGGGGTCAACCTCACCATCCTGCC